>NZ_PIUM01000053.1 GCF_002845745.1 Telmatospirillum siberiense
TCCATGGGCAGGCCGTCTTCGGCCGCCGCCCTGCCCGCCGCAGACAAGCGGGCCGCCGAAGACGGCCTGCCCATGGATGCGCTGACCCGCCCGACATCGCCATAAGGTGATTATATTGTAACTTCCGTCGTTCGCGAGGAGCGAAGCGACGCGGCAATGACGTGGTTATTCGTCAACAGGCCCTTACCGCCGATCGCTTGCGATAACGATGATCACAAGCTGATGATCTCGGTGGTGACCTGCCCATGCCGGTCGACCAGGGCGATTTTGCGGCCGTCGTCCTGGCCTTCCTGGAGAAGCGCGAACAATGTGATCGCCTTGCGCAGGATTTCGCTTTTGCTCTGACTGCTCTCGCGGGAAAATGCCACCAGCTTCTCGTAGAGAGCGTCCGACAAAGTGACGTTCATTCTGACCATGCCGTCTCCTTTATTATTATAGATCCGCACCGGCTGCATCGACGTCGACGAGCCCGTTGCGGGCCAGGACGCACCCGGGATCGATCACCAGGGCGCATCGGAAACTGGCCGCCGCCGCCTCGGGCCGGCCGGCCTTGAGATGCACCTGGCCCAAGACGCAATGCCCCAGCAGCAGATCGGGATCGAGATCCAGCGCATGCAGCAGACTGACGGCGGCGCTGTCGAGACGGCCCAGAGCGACCAGCGTCTGCCCCAGTTCGAGGAAAAAGGCCGCCGAATGGCCGCGATCGAGTTCCACCGCCCGCTGAAAATGCGCCATCGCCCCCGGATAATCCTCCAGCACCCGCAAGGTCATGGCCAGTCCGGCATGGGCGGCGGCGTCGCCCGGGCTGGCATCGAGGGCGCGCCGGTAATGGCCGGCGGCCTCCTCGAAGGAGCCGGAGGCGCGCAGCAGATCGGCCAGGGCGCGAGCGGCCGGCGCCGAGGCGGGGGCCAGTTCGACCGCCCGCTCCAGCTTCCGGCGGGCATCGCCCCACGCCCCCAGGCTCTGCTCCAGAGCGCCGAGATTGCACAGGCTGTTGACGTGATCGGGATCGAAGGACAGGGCACGCCCATAGAACCGCCGGGCCCGGACCGCGTCGCCGGCCTGCTGATGCCGCGCCCCTTCGGCGAACAGCGCGTCGATGACCAGCGGATCGACCGCCTCCGGCGCCGACGGCCCCTCCGCCGGCTCGCTCATCGGCGGTTCGTCGCCGGACGCCACCGCCTGCAATAGCCGGCCGACACGATCGAGCACCTCGCCCCAATGGCCGGGACAGCGCTGGCGGAACAGCCGGGCACGCGGATACCAGGGGGTTTCGGCTCGGTCGCGCAGCCAACGCCAACTGCCGCCGGCGGGCAGCAGAATCCACACCGGCCGCCCAATCGCCCCGGCAAGGTGGGCGATCGGCCCGTCGCAGGCGATGACCAGATCCAGGGCACCCAGCAGAGCCGCGGTTTCGCCGACCGGCCCGCCCCAGCCCCCCAGGCCGGGATCGAACAGGCGATCGTCGCCACCGGAACCGTCGAGGTCGACGAAACGGACCGCCGGACACTGGTCGAACAAGGCGCGCAACCTTTCCACGGCGGGCCCCTGCTCCGCCCCCGCCCGGCTCACCCCGACCGTCAGGCCGACGGAGGCCCCCAGGCGGTCGCGCCAAGCCGCGATCCGCCCGGACTCGACATGCAGATAGGGAACGGCGGCGGGCACGGTCTCGGGCAGCGTGCCGAAAATCGCCGGCAACGACAGCAGGGGGGCGAACAGATCGAAGGCGGGCAGCGGCTGGTCGTCGGTGGCCAGGAAATCGATCCCCGGCACGGCTTCCATCAGCGGCGCCAGGGACGGCGGGCAGCGAAGTCCCACGCGGGCGCCCAGCGCCTTGACCTGCGGCGCGTAGCGGACGAATTGCAGGGTGTCGGCGTCTTCCCGCTCGGCCTGCAGGAGGATCGTCCGGCCCGAGGCCTCCTCGCCCCGCCAGCGGATAAAACCGGCCAGCGCCGGATCGCCCCCGAGGCGCGGATCGGACCAGCGCCATTCCAGTTCGGGCCAGGCCGCCGCCCAATCGCCCATGGTCAACAGACAACTGGCCAGGGCGATATGCAGATCCGTCCGGTCGGGCTGGCGGGACAGCGCGTCGCGCAGACGTTCGCGGGCTTCGCCACCCCGTCCGGCGCCGGTCAGCAGATGGGACAGATGGCATTCGGCCGCCGTGAAATCCGCCTGCAAGGCGATGGCGTCGCGGCCGGCGTCGATGGCCAGATCGACCAGACCCAGCCCGCCGAAGGCCCGGGCCAGGCCGAAATGCGCTGGCGCCGAGGCCGGATTGAGAGCCAGAGCGGCGGCGAAGGCGGCGGCGGCCTCGGCGAAATGGTCGTCTTCGAGCAGCAGCATGCCCAGATTGGCGTGCGCCGAGGCCACCGTCGGATCGGCCTCGATAGCCTGGCGCAGCAGCAGCAGCGCATCCTCCTTGCGCCCCAGTTGCCGGGCGATCAGCCCCCGCATATGGCGGATCAGCGGCACCAGATGCCGCTCGCCGGCCAGACTGGAGAAAAGCATGTCGGCGCTGTTGAACTGGCCTTCGCCATAAAGCGCCATCGCCCGCTGGACGACCGCATTCTGGAAATCGGGCGTCCGCCCCACCGTTCCCGTCGTCAGCATCTTTCAGGCTCCATCAAGCCGGTTTCATACGATAGCGGTCCGGAACCGGCTGGAAAGCCCGGCTCCCGGGACGCCGTTGGTCATGGAAAATTTGAACCACCAAGACACCAAGGCACCAAGGCGACGGAGCGCGCCATAGGCATCGAAACCCTCCGGCAACGATTCGGGCTTTGGACAAGATTGGGGAATGCTTAAGCGGCGCATCTCCCGTCAACCATCGCCTGATATGTCCCGAAACGCCTTGGTGCCTTGGTGTCTTGGTGGTTATCTTTCGCCCCTCTTTCGTCATCCCTTCGTCTTGCCGGCGCACCAGTCGCGCCACAGGCGGGTGAGTTCGCGCCCCAAGTTGCCGGCAAAGCCCGGCGCATCGCACAAGGGCGAGGCCGCCAGGCGGTCGCGCAAGGTCCGGCGCAAGGTCGCCAAAGCCTCCGGCCGGCGGCTCCAGTCGACCGCCAGGGCGACATAGTCGTCCTCCGTCGCCGCGCAGAATTCAGCCAGTCCGGCGGCGGTCAGATGGCTGGCCGCGTGGCGGCCGGCGAAGGTATCGCCCACCAGGGTGACGGTGGGCACCCCCATCCACATGGCCTCCAGCGTCGTCACGCCACCCGAATAGGGCGAGGGATCGAGGGCGAGGTCGACCCGCCCATAGGCGTCGAGCAGCCTGGCCTGCTCGGTTTCGCCCACCATGTCGACCCGGTCCAGGGGCACGCCGCCCGCGCCCAGGACGGCGGACAGCGCCTTTTGGGTGGCGCCCTCGCCCAGACCGCCATAGACCAGCAACAGCCGCGAGTTCGGCACCTGTTCCAGAATGCGCGCCCATAGTCCGGCCAGGCGGGAATTGAGCTTGGCCGGCCGGTTGAAGCAACCGAAGGTGACATGGCCGGTCGTCGGGCCGGGCAGCGGCGTCACCTCGGGCGGATCGGTCGGCGGCTGGTAGCAGACATAGCAGTCGGGCAGGCGAATCACCGGCTCGACATAGGATGAGTCGTGATCCGGGGGAATTTCCACGGCATCGGCGATCAGTCCGTCATAGCTGTCGAGGCCGACGGTGCCCACATAGCCGGCCCAGCCGACCTGCACCGGCGCGGCGCGGCGGGCGAAGATCCCCAGCCGGTTGCCGGCGGTATGCCCGGCCAGATCGAACAGGATGTCGATCCGCTCCTCGGCGATCAGGCGCATCACCTCGTCATCGTCGCGGCCGTTCACACCGTGCCAGGCGACCGAGGCCGCCTTGAAGCGGTCGGTCATGTCGTCGTCGATGTCCGGGCGGGCGGTGCTGAAGCCGACGATGGGAAAGCCCCGGGCGGCCAGTTGCTCGAAGGCGCGGACGGTGAGAAAGGCCACGGCGTGGCGATGCATGTCGGCCGAAACGATGCCGATCCTGGGCAGCCGTTCGGGATCGGCGTCGTTGGCGAAGGCGAGGCGGCCGGTGACCAGCGGACGCCGGTAAAGCGCCGCCCATTTACGATGTTCGCGCAGCAGCTCGTCGCGGGTCACGCCCGGCTTGTGCTGCAAGGCGAACAACAGCGTGCCGGCGATGGCCGCCTCGCCCGGCCGCAATTCGCCGGCGCGGCGGAAGGCGGCGACAGCCTCCTCGATGCGGCCCTGGCCCAGATAGCCGAAGCCCCGGCCGACATGGCTTTC
This sequence comes from Telmatospirillum siberiense, assembly GCF_002845745.1. GTDB lineage: Bacteria > Pseudomonadota > Alphaproteobacteria > Rhodospirillales > Magnetospirillaceae > Telmatospirillum > Telmatospirillum siberiense. The sequence continues at coordinate 4,258 of NZ_PIUM01000053.1, forward strand.
GGCGTGCAGCGGATCGAGCTCCAGGGCCCGGTCGATGGCGAGCAGGCCCCGTTCGAACTGGCGGTGATTGATCAGGAACTGGCCGTAGATATAGTGCGGCAAGGCGACGTCGGGGGCGGCCTTGGCCGCCATCTCGAACAATTGCGCGGCCTGCAGATTGCGCTCGGCCTTGCCGAAGGTGACCCCCAGTTCGAGGATCGCCTGGTAATTGGAATTGTCGAGGGCGGAGGCCGCCTGCAGATCGGCCACGGACCGTTCGAACTGCCCGTCCATGGCATAGGCGAGGCCCCGGGTGCGATAGGCCTGGGCATAGGCGCCATCCATCGCCAGCGCCTTGTCGAGGGCCTCCATCGCCTCCGCCCGGCGATCCTCGGTCAGCAGCGCCAGCCCCAGGCTGTATTGGGCGAGCGGCATCGAGGGAAACAGGCGCAAACCCTCCCGCAGATAGGAAATGCCTTCCCGCGGCCGACCCGTCCGGGCGAGACAGGTGCCGATTTCGGCGACCGCCGGTCCATGGCCGGGATTGATGGCGATTTCCCGATGGAAGGCCTCGATCGCTTCGGCGAAACGATCGAGACGGCAGAGCGCCACCCCCACCGCGTAATGGAATCCCGGATGGGCCGGCAGGACCCGCGCCGCCTGACGAAAGGCCTCCAGCGCCGGCTTCCAGCGATTCTGCTTGGCCAGGGCGACGCCTTGTTCATGAAATTTCCGGCCTCGGCGCAGCGGCGCCGAGGCCTGCCGCGCCGACGGTCCGGAGGGGGTGGACGGACCGGAGGGGGACGGGGCGGCATACGGCACCGGCTGTCTGGCGGATCTGGCAAGGGGACTGTCGACCATTTCGTGCTCCGGCCCGTCGCGAGTGATAAATGCGTCAGACCTTATACACAAATAAGCACACTGTTATCAACAGACACATTAAAATATAAATTGAAACTTTCCTGACATTAACAAAAGTTTTTCTTAACAACAACAAAATGTATTGGATGATATCAATATCATATCATAACGTTCACTATGGATATCCCGATATATCACCGTAAAATTGGGCAACAATCAATTGTCATCTATTTTTAATATTTCTGCTTTGGCGGCGATGATCCACCACCCCTTGCGAGACCGGGGATTCACCCATCTTTTATAGTATTAAGCGTCATTGCGAGAAGCGAAGCGACGATATAGTCCAGCCTGCCGGAAGGGCTGGATTGCGTCGCCTGAAGGCTAACAAGAAACAAATTGTTAGTGGCACCGGCGTCCCTGCCCATATGCGCTAGCTTAAGAAAAATATCCCCTCGCCCCTTGCGGGAGAGGGGACGAGCGAAGCGAGTTGGGTGAGGGGAGTTACGCGCGGGAGCGCGGAAAAAGCGTGCAGAAACAAGCAAGTCTTTATGTCGCGCGGACGCTAAGTACCCCTCACCCGCTCGCTCACGCTCGCCGCCCTCTCCCACAAGGGGCGAGGGCTTATGCTAGCGCTTATGGGCGTCCCTGCCCGTGATTCGCCCCCAGGCGGACCATTTCCGGCTCACACCGGAACACCGGCAGGGACGCCGGTGCCACTTTGTTTCATCCAGGGCGGGGCGTCCGCCAGAAGGTTGCGGAACTCGCAATGACGGCATTTCTCCCCGGCAAAGTCGAGATGTGCGAATGCCGTAGCCCACCGGGGGCGAGGGGTTTTTGCCCGTCCGTCTTATGCCGTCACGACCGTCCAGTCTTCGACGGACAAATCTGCCACCTGACCGAAGGCGCTATCGTTGGTCACCAGGACGGCGCCGACACCGAGAGCATGTGCGGCAATGAGAAGATCAAGCGGCGCAAGGATTCGACCACGGCGCTCCAAATCGGCCCGCACCGTCCCGTAGCGTTCCGCAATGGCACTGCTCCACGGCAACACATCGACGCGACGAAGGAGTTCCCGCACGACCCCGTGGAGCCGCTTCGCATCCGGCCGCTTCGCCAGACCGAACAGCAATTCGCCTTCGGTGATGGCCGAGATGCAAAGGGATGCCATCGGTTCCGCGACCACGCGCCGCGCGACGGCGGGATGGGCCTTGATCAAATGGCTGATCATATTGGTGTCGAGCATATATCGCTTCATTCCGTCCACCCCTCGAAGGGGTCGCGACCCGGTCCCGCCTGGTCACATTCCGCCCGATCCGGGAAATCGGCCGGGATATCGACATCCTTGAGCGCGGAAAAGAAGTCGTCCCAGGTCGCGGGCTTGCGCGACAAGATCACGTCGCCGGTTTCCGGATCCCGGCGGATGAAAACTTCCTTGCCATCGAAACGATAGGCGGCCGGCAGGCGCACGGCCTGACTGCGCCCATTGGTGAACAGTTTGGCGATTTGACTCATGGCCGCATTCCTCCACCTTGGTAGAGATCGAAGTCTATATCATGCTCAAGAATATATCACGATATAGACCACCGTTGCAGCGGTACTCGCGGTAGCGTTTTCCTCTCACCCCTGGTGGAAGAGGGATTCCGTTATTCCATGCCGTGAACCGCGGCCGCCGCATGTGCGGCACAAACGCATATCAGCAATGCACCAATCGCATACTCGGCCATATGCGCGGTTTCACACCTGTTTCAAACAGGAATCCCGTCACATGAATGTAATAAGAGGGGCAATACACAAAACTGTGCATTGTTTCACCCTGTCATCATCAAGTATACGACTCTCGCTTCGCTGTTTTCCCGAGACAACACATAAAACAATGAAGCACGAATAGGATGATATCAATATCATGTCTTCTTATTCATTGGAATATAGACGCCTATATCTTGCGAACTATGAGGGAAATAAGGTGTAACTGACTTGTAACATTTTATGATGATCGCAGATAACGGCGGACACCCCGGTCCTGAACCCCACGCATCAGTCACAACCCAAGGGAGTCACCCATGTCTTCTCGTTTTTCCGCTCACCGCCTGCTCGGCACCACTTCCATGCTGGCGCTGTCCGCCGGCGCCATCCTCGCCACCGCGATGATCCAGCCGGCCGCCGCCGCGACGCCGTCCGGCGGCCTGTGGGGCGGCGGCAGCTCGCTGTCCTCCCTGACTTTGCGGCAGGTCTTCGATTGCTATAAAGGCGCGCAAGTGTCCGGCGACGGCTATACGCCGTCCTCCTCCTTTACCTCCAGCCCGCCCAGCCCCGGCCTGCTGCCCAGCGCTTGCTCCTCGGCGGCCAGCCGTAGCGCCGTCGAAGGTCTGTTCGCCGCCGTCGGCAGCGGCCGCGGCCAGCAGGCCTTCATCTCCCACGACGCACTGCAACTGCTGAACGGCGGCGCCGTTCCCGCCGCCGGCCTGCCGGCCCTGCCCCCGAACTTCATCGATACGGCCAGCGGCAGCACCAACTTCAACACCTATCCCTATCCGGGCCTGACCTTCGCGGCCAGCGACAATCCGCTGCCCGCCACCCTGACCACCAGCGCCTTCACCTTCACCGGCCTGTCGACCACCGGCTGGGCGACCAGCAACACCAGCGGTTCGGTCAGCATCGGCACGGCGGTCTCGGTCAGCTATGACTCGACCAATTTCGGCCCGGCGATCCAGTTGCCGCTGTTCGAAGTGCCGGTGGCCATCGCCGTCAACACCAACGGCCTTGACCAACTGCTTTCGGCCGCCGCCACCCCCGCCAACGCCGGCGGCGCCATCCAGCTTTCCACCGCCCAGGTTTGCGCCATCTTCTCCGGCACGGTGACCGATTGGAACTCGACGGCCACCATCACCGCCCTCGACAGCACCGGCGCCCAGACCACCCAGCTCTTCTACGCCGACAACGTCAGCACCACGGCCGCCACCAGCACGGCAAACACGAAGCCTTACGCCAGCAGCAGCACGCCGATCCGCGTCACCTACCGCGCCGACGGCAGCGGCACCAGCTTCATCTTCACCAACTATCTGAAGGCGAGCTGCCTGCCGCTGGCCACCACCGCCAACAAATATGCCTCCATCTTCGGCGCCACCGGCCTGCCCAGCACCAGCTTCTCGACCCTGGCCAGCGCCGTCACCGCCGCCGGCAATTCCGTCGCCAATTGGCAGTCGGCCACCGGCAGCAGCGGCGTCGCCACCGCCATCGGCACGGCTTCCGGCTCCACCACCTCGGGCGCCATCGGCTATTTGAGCGCCGATTTCACCACGCCTTACGCCAACAGCAGCGTCATCTCCGGCGCGCCCCATTCGGCCAGCGTGCAGAACGAGGCCCAGCGCGCGGCGGGTGTCAATCATCCGTATAACCAGAGCACAAACACCTCCACACCGTTCATCACCCCGACCCCGGCCTCGGCGGACGCCGCCTACAGCGCCCTGACCGCCAACGCCACCATTCCCTCCACCGGCACCTATGCCGACTGGAACCTCTACAACTACACCTATACCTCGGGCTCCTTGAGTGGGAAGTCGATCCTCGGCATCCCCAACACCACGGGCGCCTATCCGGTGGCGGGGACCACCTTCCTCGACACCTATAGCTGCCTCGCCAACGCCGCCACCAACGTCACCGGTTTCCTGAGCTGGTATTACAATGCTGGCGGCACCGCCGCCAACAGCACGGTCAATAGCGTGCTTGAGAACAACGGCTTCCACGCGTTGAACTCAAGTGGCACTCAAAATCTGGCTGCAACGATCTACAACCAGTATCTGAACAGCACCAGCTCGACCCGGATTTCGCCGACGTCCGGTGGAAGCACCGCTTGCTCGGGCAAAACCGGCGCCTGATGTCCCTGTGACATCCGGTTCCATCTGAACCACATCCACCGCCGGGCGCCCCTAGAAGGGGCGCCCGGTTCCTTTTTGACGACGATGGACCAGAGAACCGCAATCTCCGAGCCCGGATCGGCAAAGGCTAAGAAATGACGTTTAATATATTGATATTACAATAAAATAGAGACACGTGAATCCGATAGCCCCTGGTGGGAGAGGAATTCCACGCGGGATCCGGGGCACCGAATCCCAGTTAACAAACGGTTGGCGCCGACAATGTCATTTGCCGGCTCACTCCCAAGAGTCGTCATGCCCGTGCTTGACACACGGCTGTCCGGCACGGATCGTGCTTTGCTCGCATTTGAACGATGGCTGCAACTAAAACCGTCATTGCCGGACTTGATCCGGCAATCCATGGTTGTCCGGACCGACCGACGTCATTGGAAGTGGCACGTGGATGCCCGGATCAAGTCCGGGCATGACGACTTATAGTTGAATAGAATCGTATAATTTTTCCCGAATATTGAGAGCAAAACCTGTGCCGGACAGCCGTGTGCTTGACACGGGCATCCACGTGCCCGCGTTAAATGACGTCGGCCGATCTATGCAATCATGGGTTGACGGATCAAGTCCGGCAATGACGGTTTTTAGTTGCAATCACCACTCAAGCGGAAACGGCGGGTTGCCTGTTCATGGACCAGCAGGGGCATCCGGTCGTCGACGCGGATGCGATCCTTGTGGGTAACGGCGGCAGGTTCATTGCCCCCGCCGGGGCGGTACATGGCCGTCGGGTCCGGATGTCGATCATGCGATGATCGTGCATTTTATCGAGACCTTTAGATATGACGATCAGGCCGGATAACCTCACGGCTGGGCCAGTTTGCGCCTTTCCTCCTCGGTCAGGCCGGAGACCTCGGTGGGGGTCAGCGGGCCGTAGCCGACCACGCGGACGGGATCGGCGGCGTCGTACCGGCTTTGCCGGTCGCGGGCCCTGCGGTTACGATCCTCCTGCGGCTGACCCGGCTCGTCGGTGGCGCCGCCGCCATAACCGATCACCTCGATGGTGATGATCGACGGCAGGTCGGTGGCGCGGGGACCGGTCTGGCGGGACGACCGTGACGCCGCGTCGGCGGCGGCGGCGTCGGTGCCGGCGGCGGCCGAGGCCGACAGCGCGCCCAGATTGACGGTGGGCGCCACCGCCACCGGGACGCCGGTCGCCGTGCCGCCGGCGCTGATGTTGAAGGCGTTCAGTACATGCAGCGCGACGATGTTGAGGTTGCCGGCCACGCGGATGCCCGCCGCCCCGGCGTCCACCGTGCCGTGCGGCGCGGAGAGCGTCATGTTGCTGTCGTCGGCGTCCTGACCGGGGACGGTCACCAGGGCGCCGATGCCGGCGCCCGAGACAAGCCCCACCGGGCTGACCCGACAATAGCCGCCGGTATCGCAGACCAGCTTCAGCTTCGGGTAAGACGTTTTGCTCTTCTTGCCCTTGCCGGCGTTGATGTCGCCGTTGGCGCTGAAGATATCGACGTCGCCGCCCTGCTCGGTGAAGATGCGGCTCTGATACACCATGACGTTCCGGTCGGTGTAGATGTTCACCGAACCGCCCTGCAGGGTCAGGATGCCCTGCTGGCTGGGCGACAGGCTGTCGTCGGAGTTGGAGCCGACATAGAGCGAGCCGCCCGGCCCCAGGATGTTGATGGTACCGCCGGTCTGGGTCTCGACCAGCGAATGGGCCATGCGCATGGTGCCGGTGGTGACGGTGGTGGAGGCGCCGTTGCTGCCGCCGGCGTTGCTATTGTCGGTATAACCGAGACTGGCCGGGAACAGGGTGGCGATGGCCTGATAGGCCCGCGCATATTGCTGGTAATAAGCGCTGGAGCTGTTGGAATAATCCGTCGCCACCGCCGTCAGCAGCGAACTGAATCCCTTGTCCACCAGAAGATGCTGTCTGTCCGTGGACTGCGCCTGGAACCAGGTCCATCCGGCGTCGCTGGTCAGGTCGATGGTCAGACCATCGACGGTTACGGTGAACAACGAGAGGAACCCCTTGGCCAGGGCGTTGGTAGGATTGACGTAATCGTTGATGAAGTCGGCGTAATCGACGCCGGCCCCCACGCCATAGAGAACAGTGAGGTCGGCCCCCGCCACCGGCAGATAGGATCTGACCGTGCCGCCGCAGACCGCCGAGGTGCAGTTGCTGCCGTCGCCGACGGTGAAGATGCCGCCGCCGTCGTTCAGGGAGGAGTTTTGGGCGATGCGCTTGGCGGTAAAGGTGGTGAACGGCCCCAGATTGCGCCCGGCCTGCACCAGGAAATCGCCGGGACCGTAAAGCAGCAGGGTGCTGACGGCGTCGAGCGGCACGCCGGAATTATAGGCCACCACCTTGGCCAGGATGTCGCGGCCGGCGATGATGCTGGTGATGTCGGCGGGGCTGTTGTTCTGGCCGGTGAAGCCGACATTGACCATATCGTTGCCGGCATAGAGCTTGGCCTGCTTGATCACCGAATAGGTGCCCTTGAGATCCCCGCCGGCATAGATGATCACCGAGCCGTCGTCGTCGGCATGCAGCGCCGTCGACAGCGTGGTAGGCAACTTCGTACCGAGTGGCGAGATGTAGGGGTTGGAAGCGCTGTAGGTGCCGTCCAGCATGGTGATGGTGTAGTTGACGCCGCCGCTGTTGATCAGGTCGATGGAGCCGCCGGCCAGCAGGGTCAGGCTGCCGGACGAGGACGGGATCAGATCGATCCCGGCGCCTGAGGAATAACTGCCGCTGGTGACGATGTCGCCGCCGATGGCGTCGATGGTCAGAGACGCCGGAGCCAGGATGGTGGAATAGGTGGTTCCCGCCACCGTGTGAGGCATCAGCGCGTTGCCCGAGGCCGCGACCGTGATGGTGACGTCGCCCGACACGCTGGTCAGCGACACGCCACTGTCGGCGCTGTAGCTGGTGAAGTAGCCGGTCTGGTCCGTGCCCAATGCAGTCGTCCCGGGAAGCGCCGCCACCGGGGTATAGGCGGTAGCCGCGGCATAGTTCGACAGCGTCGCCGGATCGTAGATGCCGCTCAGGGTGATGGCCCCGTCGGAGACCACGCCGATGACGCCGTTCTGCACCGCCAGTTCCAGGGCGTTGCCGGCCCCGTCCGTCGTCACCGACCCATTGATGCGGATAACCCCGGTGCCGTCGCCGACCAGAAAGGCGCTGCCGACCATATTCCCCGCCGTCACCGTCAGATTGCCGCCACCATAGGTATGTTCGGTCTCGCTCGGCGTGCTGCTGGTGCCGCCGGACACCAGCAGGGTTTCCGGCAGCGAGACGATGATGTCCTTGATGGTGCCGCCAGCCTTCAGGGTGACATTGCCGCCGCCCAACGCGCCAATGCCGTCGCCATAGGTGGCGTAATTGACCCAGGCCTGGGTCTGCACGTCGCCGCTGCTGGAGAACGGCGTGCTGGTGCCGTTGGTCGCCATGGCGTGGTAATACCAGGAGGCCCAGCTTTCCGCCCCGTAGAGGGTCGCGCTTTCGACGCCGACCATATCGCCGCCCACCGTGACGGTGACCGACCCGCCGCCGGTCGCCCAGGTCGGCGTGCTGACCAGACCGTTGGGATTGCTGCTATAGGCCGAGGTCAGGGTCACGGCGGTGAAGTCGCTGATGGTGCCGGTGTCGACGGCGGTGCCGGCGGTATAGACCGCGCCGGGGGCGACGGTATCGGCCAGGACGAAATCACCGGAAGCGGCGATGTCGATGGAGCCGGTGCCGGTGCGTACCACCGTGCCAACGCTGATGGTCTGCGTCAGGCCGTTAGAGGAGCTGTATTGCGGATTGGTGTAGGAGATGTGGTCATCGATGACCACGTCGGCGCTGGTGGTGCTGTCCACGGCCAGCGGATTGGCACTGGTGAAATTGGCACCGGCAACGATGCGATAAGAGGTGCTGCTCGCCTCGCCAGCCAGATCCATGGAGGAGATAGGTGAGTAATTGGATGATTTCGCGGCCGGCGACGGGCTGGTGTCACCCAACACGGTGACCGTCGTGCCAGCAGTGACCGATACTGCCGGCACGGCCTTTGGTGCAACAGGAAGCGTCGACAAAGAATTAACGTCAGCCTGCATCCATGAGTAATAGCTCGTTATATACGAATTATAATTATCTAAATATTTCTGATAATCACTGAGTTTTTCATACGAAGTACTATCTGTTGAAATCTTATTATAATATATATTAGCCGTGCTCAGATAGGACCGCGCAACGTCGGCAAGAGACTGATAATATGAATTGGATGAAGATTCGAGCGTGTCTCCACCACCAGCATAATACCCGCCATTATAACCAACTGATAAAACATCTCCAACATAATAAGCATATAATTTAATATAACTATTAGAATATGAGCTGTACAAATAATAATAATAATCGCTGCTTGATCCGGTGATAACCGGGCTTGTTATTATTGCAGCCGCCGAATCGAACGACAGACCACCAAGACCACCAGAATTGATATTTCCTATTATGGAATCTGCCGTACTATATTCCGAATTATAGGCATTGGATGCATCGGCATAAGTGCCCATGATCGATGAGCCTATCGTGACGGTCGAGCTGCTAGTAAAGCCGTCGGTAATGCTGGCCTTGATATCGATGTTGTTCTCGGCCCGCAGGGTCAGAATGGGCGCCTTGCCGGTGGCGGTGGTCCGATAGAGCAAGCCGCCGCTGGAATCCTCCGCCCCCAGGTTCCAGTTGGTCAGCACCGAGATATTGCCGGAATTGACGCTGGCCGAGGGATTGCGCAGTTCGATGCCGGCCACTTCGGCAAAATTGGCGATGCCAGAGGTATTGGCGACAGCGGCGAAGCCCGGTGATTGCACGAATTTCATCAAGGTGCCGGCGCCCGAGGCCTCGGTGCCGTTGACGTAGCCGTAGAAGGTCTGATGGTCGCTGTTGGCGGCGGTCGGCGTGAAGTAATAGTAGGTCAGCAGATAAGTCTCGACGGCGCTATTGTAGTCGCCAGAAGTGACCTTGGTGGTGGGGGTGCCGATAACGTTACCGCTGCCATCCCGGGTGGTGGCGATGGTGGTGGTCGTGCCATCGGTGGCGACAGTGGTGATGGTGGTGGTGATCGACGTCACGCTGCCACCGCTCCTCGTCGTCGCGGTGACGGTGGTGGTCAGGGTGGCGCCGTCCCACTGATAGGCCGTGGTGGTTTTGGTGACATTGCCACTGGAGTCGGTGGAACTGCTCGCCGTACCGGTGGAGGTCAGGGTGGAGGACGCCGTCAGGCTGCTGCCGTTCCAACTGGCGACGGTGGTGCCGCTGCCATCGACGAAACCGCCGGCCAACAGGGTTCCGCCGCTGGAATACCAGCCGGCGGGATCGATGATGGCGTCGAAATGCTTGGTTCCAGTGGTGGAATCACTGGTGCTCCACACCGCATAGGCTTCCAGCGTGGTGGCGCGCGAGCCGATGAAGGTGGCGCCGGGGGTGATCCTGACATTGACGCTGCCGTCGTCCAGCAGCGGCGCGCGGATCAGGATGGTGCCGCCGGTCAGGCCCTCGCTGGTGCCGCCGGAGACGTCGATGACGGCGCCCGAACCGATGGTGATGACCCCCGAATTGGCCGCCGCGACATTCTCGTAGCCATAGGTGCCGTTGTAGCTGCCGGCGGTCGCGATGCCGGACGTGCCGATCTCCACCGTGCCGCCCAGTTCGGTCGCGGAAGACCCCCTGGCCAGCAAGCTGCCCTCCACATCCACGCCCTTGGTGCCGTAAAGGCTGATGGTGCCGCCGGCAGTGCCGCTGGCGTCGATGGTGCCATTGACGGTGACGAAGCCGCCGTCGGCCTCCAGCAGCACCGTGGCCGCGGTCAGGGTCTGGCCGGTGGCGATGGCGATATCGCCGGTGGTCAGCGCCACCTCGAATTCGCCGGTGAAGGCGGAAAGCGGCAAGCTGCCGGCCAGGGCGTTGGCGGAGAGGAGGAAGGTGCCGCCCAGGGCATTGGAGGACGCGGCCCCGGTCAGGGTGCCGTCCAGCGTCGCGGTGCCTTTGGCGGCGCTGATGCCGACGGTGCCGCCATAGCCAACCCCGGCGGCGGAGACGTCGATGGTGGTGCCCGATCCCAGGGTGATGTTGCCGAGATCGGCGATCAGCTTGACGGTGCCGCCGGGCGTGTCCTCGGCCTGGTCGGACAGAATGACCTCGGTCCCGGCGGCCTTGATGGCGGCGTTGCCGGAAAGGGCGAGGTCGCCGGTCGTCGCCTCCAGGGTCACCTTGCCGCTTTGGGCGATGATGGTGCCGGAATCCGCGATGGAACCGCCGGTCAGGCTGAGCGAACCGCCGTAGACGCTGGCCGACAGGGCCAGGGTGCCGTTCGCCCCCGGCAGGATGGTCAGCGTCCCCTTGGTGGTCAGGCTCTGGCTGGCGCTGGTGTCGACCACCAGAAAGGGCGCGGTCAGGCTGATGTTGGCCGACCCGGCATCGAGGCTTCCCGTGCCGGAGAACAGGATCTCGGTGCCGGCGCTGGCGGCGATGGCGCCGAAGCCGGAGGTGACCTTGGTCCCCTTCCCGAAGGTCAGCGTGCCCAGGGCATCCAGCGTCAGCCTGCCGGACCCGCCGGCGGCGGTGCCGGTGGTGGCGCTGGTGTTTTTGAGGAGGATATCGGTGGCGGTGACGCTGGCATTGGCGGTACCGTTTTCGGCGGTCAGCACCGGCGCGTCCAGGGTCAGGGTGCCGATGGGATTGGCCGACGTGCCGAGGGCGACGCCGTCGTAGAAGGTGATGCCGGCAAGGCCGCGCAAGAGGACGGTGTCGGCCCCGGCCATCTGGGCGATCACCGCCTCGGAGAGCACCAGGCCGGAGGTGCCGCCGCCGACATTGATGAGTTGGGCGCCCAGATCGTAATTGCGGGCGGTCAGCGTCGCGCTGTCGTCGATGGTAACATTGCCGGAGGAATTCAACGCGATGCTGGTGCCCGACAGGATGGCGCCGGACAGGATGGAAAGGACGCCATCGTAAGCGGTGGCGCCGCTGCGGGTCACGGTGACCGCGCCGCCGTTGGAAACGCGGACGAAGGCGCCGTCGCCGGAGAGGACGATGGCGTCGGAGGACGACACCGTGCCCGAGGACTTGATCACGCTGCCCTGGTCGATTGTGAGGCCGGAACCGCCCGAGCTGGCGCCGAGGGCGGCCAGCAGGATCTCGGGGCCGCTCAGGGGATGGGCGGCATCGGTTTCCACCTCGACGGTTTTGGCGGTGGTGGTCACCACCACGCCGGCGTTGGAGGTGGTGCGATAGCCGCCGATCAGCACGCTCTCGACGTCCAGAGCGTTGATCTGGTCGGCGCCGATCGCGATATAGCCGGCGTAGGTGCCGCTCGTGGTATCGACGGAGTTCGGATCGACCGTCACCAAAAGGTCAGCCCCGGTGATGTCGACCTCGCCACCGCGCCCGCCGCTGGCGGCGGTGAAATCGTTGGTGGCGCCCAGGGACAGCCTGGTGGCGGCGGCGATGATCATTTGCCCGGCGTCCTCGGCCAGGCGCGGCACCGCCGTGCCGTTGGTCGCGGCCAGCGCCGTGAAATAGGCATCGCCGTAATTGATGTCGATCTCCGAATACCTGGTCCAAGTGGAGTTGGACTGGATCTCGAACAGCGCGGTGGAGGACGACTTGGCCCCGGTGATGGCATTGGTGAGGGTGCCGGTGGTGTAGATCGAGCCGTCGGCGGCCACCCGGCTGGTGGTGGCGGTGCTGCCGGTGTTGGTGGAGACGACGACGACGCGATAGGCGCCGGCCAGGGTGGCGTATTCCGCCGGCATCAGGACGTAGGTGCCCGCCGCGATACCGTTGCCGCCGGTGAGGGTGACGGCGCTGCCCAGCGCCACCGTGGTGCCGGTGGTGGTGTCGTAGGCGGCAACCTTGGCCTCGTAGCTGGGCACCAGGGCGTAAACGGCCTCGGTGGTGCCGTTGACGACGATGCTGGCAGTCAGCACATTGCGGCTGCCGCCGGTGCCGGCGACGAACTCGGTGGCGTAGACGTCGCCGCCGCCCGATTCATCGATGGTGGCGCCCGACGCGGTGGTCACCGATTTGCCGGCCAGCACGATCAGCTTGGAAGAGGGGCCGGAGAGCAGGGTGCCGCTGACGGTCCAGTCGGTGCCGTCGGTGGTGGTGCCGTAGGGAATATAAGTACCGTTGGCCGAGGTCGAGGTAACGCTGCCCGAGGCCAGGGTGACGCTGTCGGTGACGATGGTGGCGGAATTACTGCCTGTGGCGGTCTTGAGCGCGGTGAGGATGGAATTGAGAATGCCGGTAAAGCCGCTGGTGGAACTGGTGCTGACCGGATCATAGGCGTTGGTGCCGGTATCGGCATTGCTGCCGATCAGGAAGGCCGGCAGGGTCTGATCGCCGCTGAAGCCCAGTTGGATAGTGCCCAAGGGGGCATAAAGCGCGCCGGCCTGCTTGATATTGGCGGCATCGACCAGGATGGCGCCGCCCGCCGAAATGGGCGTGATGGTGCTCTGGCCGTTGGATTTGAAGGCGATGGTGCCGTCCGCGGCCAGCGACATCAACAGGAAGGCGGTGTCGGTGGCGGGATAGATCTCGCGCGCCGTCATGGTCAGGTCGCCGGACACGATAAGAGCGCCGGCGGAAGGCAGAGCGCCGCTGCTGCTGCTCAGGCTGCTGTCCGTTCCCGCCCCATAGGTGATGGCGGTGAGATAGCCGGCGATGTCGGTGTCGCTGGCGGGCAGGAAGCGGATGTCGCCGTCGCTCACCGTGAGATTGACCGTATCGGTGTAAGCAGCGCTGACCACTCCGGCCAGATCGATCTGGGCGGAGGCATTCAGATTAAGCGTACCGCCGCCGGAAGCGGGCACCGCCTCGGTGCCCGACAGCCAGCGGATATAGCCGGCGTCGAGGGTGACGGTGGTGGCGACCGTCGAGGTGGCGGCGGCGGTGCCGGTGGCGCCGGCCGGCAGCAGCATGATGTTCCCGTTGAGATAAAGGGCATCGGGGACCTTGATCGCCACATCGCCGGCGAAGGCGATGGTGGTGCCGGTCAGCGCCGCCGAATCCAGCCCTGAATGACTGGTGTTGATGGTGTCGGCGGTGATGAAAGTGGTGCCGCTGGCCAGCCCCAGGGCTGTGAGTTCGGCGGCCGTGGTCGGCGCGCTGGATGACGACAAGCCTGAGGTGACGTCGCCGCTCTGAGCGATCAGGATGGTGCCGTAGGATCCGCTGATGTTGCCGGCGGTGACGTTGAGGGTCCCCCCCGAAGCGAAAGAGGCTCCGCCACCAGCTTCGATGGCTCCGGCGAAATAGACGCTGTTGCCGCCAAGCGTGATCGTGCCGCCGTCGCTCCAGATCTGCCGGGTGGCATAGCGGGTAAGCCCGGTGGTGCCGCCGGTGGGCAACTGGATGGTGGCGCCGGCGCCGCTGATGTCGAGGGTGGCGCCGGACAAGACGACGATGTCGTTGCCGCTGATGGTGATGGTGCCGCCGTCGAGCACCTTGCCGGTGGAATAGGCGGTCTCGGTCGGATCGGGGACATAAGTCCCGGAGACGTCGAGCACCGCGTCGGCGCCGATCCACACATCCTGCGCCGCCAGATAGGTGCCGTTCGCCCCATAACCGCTGGAGGCCAGGGTGGCGTCCTGGCTGGTCAGGGTGATGGTGCCGCCGGGTGCCGTGATGCTGCCCAGCACGGTGATCGCGCCATTGGCGGACAGGGTGATGGCGGCCAGCGGATCGGCGACGATGGCGGCGCCCCGGCCGATGGCGATGCCGGCGCTGGTGCTGGTGGCATCGGTGCCGAAGGCGAAGGCCTGCTGGATCAGGGTCAGATCGACCGCCTGGCGCAGGCCGTCCAACGCATAACCCAAACCGGCGAAATCGCGCAGCGCTGCGCCGGTGGCCGGCAGGGTGGTGGCGCCGGTGATCAGATAGTTCGGCTGTTTGAGCGTGAGCGTGGTGTCGTCGGTAACGGTCACGCCGCCATAGGTGCTTCTCAGGTCGTATTTAGAGAAGCCTTGCGTGAAGAAGCTGGTGGGCAGGGTGACCGTGCCGCTGCCGCTATTGGTCGAAACCGTGGTGGCGGCGCCATCGATGACCACGGACGGCGCCTGCAAGGTAAAGGTGCCGCCCGTATTGAGACCTCCGGCATAGAGGGTCCCGGCGAATGTCACCGTGGCGGTATCGGCGGTGGTCGGGGCATAGAAATTGCCCCCGAGGAAAGAGCCGCTGGTGACCGTGTCGGAGCTCCACCTGTTGATCAAGGAGGAGGCCGCATAGGTGATCAGCGACAGCGAGCCGCCATTGCCCGACGGCAGGCCGTCAGAACCGGTTTTCAGCTTGCCCGCCGTGGTCACATAGCCACCCGAGGACAGGTCGATGACGCTGCCCGCCGCCACCACGATCGACTGGGTGGCGTCCTCGGCCGTGACGGTCGTGCTGTTGAGGAGAGCCGCGTTCGTACTCACCATGTCGGTCTGGAGGATGACCGAGCCGCCGTTGATCCAGGCCGAGCCCTGCATGGTGGTGGAATCAAGGCCGCTATCGTTGACCCACAAGCCGGAAACATCGATCAGGGCAGAGGACCCGATGGTCACCGCCCCGGTGTACAACGGTTCGGAATAGAGGCTGGTGGGCACGAAGCCGGTGAGCGTGATTTTACCGCCATGGGCGGTCAGAGTGCCGTCGATCTCGCTGACGCCGGTCAGGGTGATCGAGCCGCCGGCCCGGACCGCCAGCGAGGCGCCTTGGGTCATCGACAGGGCGCTGGCGCCCGTGATGGTGATCGAACCCAGATTCGCCGCCGTCAGGGCATCGGTGCCATAGGTCAGCACCGACAGGGTCTGGCCACCCAGGCTGGTGGTCGGCAGACTGAGGGTCGAGGACAGGGCGAAATCGCCCCCCAGCACATCGGTGGCGGTGCCGTCGAGCACGACGACGTCGGAGCCGACGTTATTGCCGGGGTTTGACGACTTCAGCGTAATGGTCAGCGCCGCGCCGGTGGGCAAGTCGTCGGGCGTGGTCAGCGAGGCCGCCGACGAGGTGACGGAGAGCGAGGCCTGACGCGATCCCGTCACGATATCGGCGATGATGCTCCCTTCCAGGATCGGGTTGACGGCGGCGACGCTGATCGACCCGGCGGAGAGACCATCGGTGTAGCCACCGTCGTAATAGCTGCTGGTGGTGGGGATCATGCGGTTGGAATAGGTGGTGGTGACATTCCAGCGGTCCGAGGTCACCGAGGTGGTGCCGGGCAGACCGACGATTTCGGTGAAGGGATTGGCCGAACCGATATTGACGATGGCGCCATAAGCGGTCTTGACGTTGGTGGTGGTCACCATGGCGCCGCCATAGGTGATGGCGCCGCCCGAGACATTGACGGTCGAGCCCGATGCCGTCAGCACGTCGGTGAAGGCGCCGCCGGACCCGATCTTCAAGGACCCGGCGCCGGTCAGCAGCATGTCCAGCGAATAGGCGACATTGCCCAGATAGCCCGCGCCGGTGGCGGCGAACAAGGGCGAACCGACCCAGGTTTCGCCGTCGGAGCGGGTCCCCGACAGGCGCAGATCGATGGTCACCGTCTGGCCGATCAGGCTTTGCGCCAGGGGCGTATCGGCGACGTCGTTGGCGGTCACCTTGAAGGTATAGAGATAGTCGCCGACCGAGGCGGTGGCCGCCATGCCGCCCAGATCGATGACGCTGCCCGATTCCAGCAGCACCCGCCCGCTGGGATCGAGCGTCGTGCCCGTCGTATTGGTCGCCCCGGAATAGTTGTCCACCGTCATGGTGGCGGAGGGGGCGACGATCAGCGAGCCCGATTCCATGTCCATATTGTTGGTAAGGATGGTGATGGAGGGCGCGGTGAAGCCGGATGCGATCGAGCTTTCGACGATGGTCTCGCCGTTTTCGGCGGAGACGATGGCGGTGGTGCTGTCCGTCCCGAACAGCACCAGACCGAGATCGGGGTTGGCGGTGGTGGGCGTGCCGGTGGCGGTGATGGTGATCGAGCCGGGCCGGGTGATGCTGGTGGTCGCCTCGGCCACCCCCAGTTGCGAGACGCTGTCGCCCATCAGGGTGATGTTGCCGCGTTCCGAGTACAGCACGCCGTCAGCGCCGTTGATGGTGATGGCCCCGCCGGAGATCGCCGCGGGCGTGTAGTACAGGCTTTGAGTGGTCAGATTGGTGGCGGTGAAATTGGTGGTGGTGCTGGTGGTGCTGCTGCTGACGGTGATGGGACTGGTGAGGAGGACCGAGGCGCCGGAAGCCAGGATGATCTGCCCGGCCGAGGTCTCGATCAATCCCTGGTTCGTCACGCTGGTGCCAACCAGGGCGACGGTGCCGCCGTTGTCGTAGCCGCTGACATAGTCCAGCGTCGAGATGGTGGCGCCCTTCTCCACCGTGATGCCGTAGTTGGTGCCGGCATTGCCGTTGGCGGACAGCACCAGGGTACCCGAGCCGGTGGTGCTGGAATAGCCGTTGGCGTAAAGGCCGCTGTCGAGGAAGGCTTTATTGCCGCTGGTCTCGTTGGCCGGCGCCAGGAAGTCGTAGACGGCGCCGTCGACGGTCAGATTGTAGCTGGTGTAGCTGCCGGTGGAATTGTTGACGCCGTAATTGGTGCCGGAATAGCTGTTGATGTCGAGCGAACTGGCGATCAGCGTATGGACGTTGACCTGGGAGCCGGCCCCGAAAACGATGCCGTTGGGATTGATGACCAGCACCGTGCCCTCGGCCTTGATGGTGCCTAGGATGACGGACGGCGTGCCGGTGGCGTCGATGCGGTTCAGCACCGTCCAACTGTTGCCGTTGGAGGTGTTGCCGGCGCTCTGGTCGAAATAGACCGTGGTGTTCCTGCCGACATTGAACTTGTACCAGGTGGCGACGGCCTGCGCCGAGCTTTGGGTCAGGGTCACCGTGGTCTTGCCGTCGCTGGTGGTCTGCACCGGCGCGCTGATGTTGGACCACAGGCCGGTGGTGGTGCTGGTGGTGCCGCTGAAGGTGACGCGGGGATCGACCACCAGGCCGTTGGCCGACAGACCGTCGGTGACGGTGACATTGGTGCCGTCGGTCAGCGTCACGCTGTTGGAAGCCGCGTTCATCGCCGCCCTGGCGGCGGCGGCCTGGGCGGACAGCGCCGCCTGGAACGAATGGGCCGTCTTGACCAGATCGCCGCTGGTGGTCGAGGTGGAGGTGGTGGACGAGGATGACCCGGTGGTGCCCGTCGTGCCCGTGGTCGAACCGCTGGTCGCCGTCGTGGTGGAGGCCTGGAGCCGGTTGCTGGCGAAGGCCGGGCCGGCGGCGAGAAGCGCCACCAGCGACACCCCCGCCAGCAGCAGCCGACGATGCGCGCCGGACGAGGTCGAGAGAGAATGACGGGAAGCGGGGGCGTGGGTCATGGCTGTCTACTCTTGGCGCTGCGTGAGTGGATCGGAGGAGAGGAATCGAGAGTGAGGATGTCGTGGCTCCCCCTCATCCCAACCCTTCTCCCGCGAGGGGAGAAGGGCTATCCCAGCCCTCGCCCCTTGTGGGATCGATGCCGTCCGGACGTCCACCGGACGTCCGGCGCGAACGCGCCAGTGGCGCGTTCGTCGGCAATCGATGCGGCGAGCGGACGCGAGCGGGTGAGGGGATGGCCGAGACGACAGGGTCATTGGGCGGCCTCGTCCGGCGCGACCGCCTGCGGCGCGTCCGGCGCCGCAGGCTCGGCGATGGGCGCCGCCTTGGCCAGCTTGGGCAGTTCGGCACGCAGCCAGGCGACCAGTTCGGGGATCAGGCGGTCCCAGATTTCGAGATGGGCGCGCAGGTTGTCGGCCAGGACGCCGCCCAGGGCGATCACGTCCATTTCCAGGATCAGCCAGGCGTTCGACGCGCCCGTATCTCCGGCCAGCAGCAGCCTGGCGAAGCGGTGGGTGGCGTTCCAGCTGTTGACCAGGGAGAGCGGCAGATCGCCCTGCACCCGGAACGCCGCGCGGAAGGCGGCATCGGCCCAGGCGGCGCCGGTCGCGCCGGCCGGAGGCAAAGGATTGAAGAAGCGCACTTCGAAGGGCAACCCGCCGGTAGCCGAAACCAGCACCGGCGCCCCGGCCGCGCCGGGGGCGGCCTGGACCCGGTAACCGGCCGATTGCAGCGCCTCGGTGACGATCTCGGGGGAAAGATGGCGATGGGTCGTGGACATCGGTCTGCTCCTCACTTCTTGAGCGTGATCTTGGCAAGGGCGAGTTCGTTGATGGCCGGCGGGTCCTTCTGCAGGAGCTGGCCGAGATAGGCCTGGCGCAACTGCTGGGCCTTGGCCTGGCGAAGGCGCTCAACCAGCGCCGGCTTGATGTCGGCAAGCGGGGCGGTGCCGGCCGGCTTGGTATCTTGCAGCTTGATGATGTGCCAGCCGTCCTCCATGCGGATCGGGTCGGAAACGGCGTCC
>NZ_PIUM01000054.1 GCF_002845745.1 Telmatospirillum siberiense
CTCGGCCATGCGGCGGTGGGCTGCGCGCAGGCGGCGGCGAGCGGGGGAGATTGCGCATCGGGGGCGGCGGCCTCGGGACTGTCGGCGACGGCGACGCCGGTAAGCGTGGGGTTGGGCTTTAGCAGTGGGCTGGCGCTCTCCAGCGCTATCGGTGGCGCGGCGTCGAGCGTCACCGGCGGAACCTTCTCCCAGGGGGCGATTAACGGCGCATACGGGTATCTGTATAATAGCGTGGGTGCGGCTGCGACCAGTAGTGTGCAAGATGCCGGTCCGACTGTACCTGGGTCTGACCAGACACAATCTTTAGCTGGTAATGTAGCCAGTGATGCTGCTGGGCTGTCGGAAGGATTTATGTCGGCTGAGCAGAATCAAAATAACAATGATACAGGGAAAATCCAGATTGCAGGCACAGATGGTACGCCAGGAAACAATCAAGCCCAAAATGCGCAAGTTTCTGCTATTGTAAGAATTCTGCGGCTAACTCCGGATCAGCGTCAGTTGTTGCATCAGGAGATATCTGGGCAGAATTACAGTTATAAAGAGATATTGCAAACAGCAAAAGACATGTTTGGAAAATAATGTTGTGTATGGTGGTGATGCGATGAATGCGCTGGATGTATTTTTCCCATTAAGTGGATGTATCGTTTGGTCGCCTCAGATAGTGCATGGCAGCATTATAAATATGCAGTTTGGCGAGCCGCATCTGCTGATCCGGGAGCCTGTGGTGCCATCTCCGCAAAATTCGCGAAAGGTGAAGCTTAATCTCAGCAGACGACGTGTTTTTGTCGTTGGTCAATGGCAATTTTGTATTCAAGATGCAGAATGGGAAATTTCCACCGATAATTACAGTGCAAATAACAATGAAAAAAATATAGAGAATGTTAATCAATGCCTCGGAGAGCTTGCTGGTCAAATACTTTTGTCAGTTTATCACGATGCTGAGGGAAATTATATGGCGTTTAATTTTGATATGAGGGGGGTTATTCGTGTGTTTTTTTCAGAAAATGCGTCAGATGATGCCGATTTTTGGACTTTATCTATTTGGAATGGAAATATAATTTCTTATAGAAAGGATGGCGTCCACATTTTTAAGCGAGAGAATTTTTCTGAATAGAATTGTGACGACAGGGATTTCTCTAATTCATCGTAGGTTACTGCCGTCCCTGACAATCTCGTGGTGTCGGCGAAGGACTCGATCCCCGACGTCAGCGGGCTTTTGAAGGCGGGCGGAATTACGGTGACAGTGCACTAATTTTCTCTGGCCGACCGACTCTGCGGTGACGGACAGCTATTACGCGGAATCGAATACCAGCAAGAGCGGCGGCTTCATGAACAGCTCGAAGAGCCGTTCAGAAAGCCAGACGGTGAGCAACCGCGGCACGTCGGTGACGGCCGGGGGCAGTGTGACGCTGACAGCGGGGACGGATCTGACCCTGCAGGCGGCGCAGGTGACGGCGGGCGGAGATCTGTCGTTGAGCGCCGGCGGCACGCTGTCGCTGCTGTCGGCGACGGACAGCAGCTATCTGTCGCAGACCAGTTCGAAAAGCTCTGCGGCGTGGCAGTCGGCGTCGGACAAGGGGCACAATGACACGACGGTGGTGATGACGGGGCTGCAGGCGGGCGGCAACCTGTCGGTCAACGCCGCCAAGGTCGTGGCGGATTACAAGAGCACGGGGGATCTTCAGGCCAGCCTGACGGCGCTGGCGGCGGATCCGAAGACGGCGTGGGTGGCGCAACTGGCGACCAAGGACGCGGTGACCTGGCAGGCGGTGCAGGAAGCGCACAAGAAGTGGGACCACGAAAGCCAGGGTCTGTCGGCGGCGGCCTCGGCGATCATCGCCATCGTGGTGGCGGCGGTGACGGCGGGAACGGGACTTGCCGCCATGGTGGCGGAAGAGGCCGCGTCCATCGGTCTGGTCGCGGCCGGCAGCGATGCGGCGCTGGCGGTGGGGGCTGCGGGTGCGGCGGGCTTCTCGACGCTGGCGACGCAGGCAACGACCAGCCTGATCAACAATCAGGGTGATTTGGGCAAGACGTTGCAGGAACTTGGCTCGCTGGACACGGTGAAGAATATCGCCATTTCCATGGCCAGCGCGGGGGCCTTTTCCGAGGTGGGCTCGGCGACGGATTTCCATGGAATAACCATGGACAAGGCGCTGGATGATCCGCTCAACTATGCGGCGAATGTCGCCGGTCATGCGACGGTGGGCTGTGCCATGGGGGCTGCGAGCGGCGGGTCATGCGGAGCCGGAGCGGCCTCGGCGGCGGTGTCCGCCGCCGCGACGCCCGCCTACGGCAACGCCGGCCTGACCGCCGGCACCGCAGTGTCCGCCGCCATCGGCGGGGCGACGGCGTCAATCACCGGAGGCTCCGCCGCTCAAGGCGCGGTGACAGGTGCGTTCGGGTATCTGTTTAATTGGTTGGGGCGTGGATCTGACGGAAAGTTGTGGGCCGTACAACCTACAGCCGATGAGTATGCTGCGCATTATAAGGAAGGAACTGGGGAGACAGTTTATCGGTCTGGAGATGACGTAAATCTTGCAGAATATGCACCAATACAATTTGATGTGCAAAAAGGACAAGTCTTTTCTGTTTATCCGAGTTCAGCCGCACTTGCGGCAGCACTCGTAAACTGGGAGCTCGGAACGCTGTCACCAGGAGCACTTACTGATACGTTTATATATGGAAGCTTGGGGCAAGTTACGGCTCTAGGCAGTGGATATGTTCAACTGGCACCAGATACGTTTAATTTTAATATGGAAGACGGTCGCTCATTCCGAAATTGGATGACTCAAGTCCAGCACGATACCCTTGGAGGAGGGGTGCCAGGAAAAGATTTCAGAACAATTTTTGTTGGTCAAACGAAAGCTCCATAACATGAAGATTGTCATCGTGATGATGAAGTTATTAATTGGGGTAATTGTTCTGTCATTATTGGCGTGTTCCTTATATTTTTTCATAATGGAGGGTTATGCATATATATACCGTAGCGAAGATAAGGCCCAGGAAGCCGCTGAGGCGATTTTTTATAAAATATGTAAAAACAATAATTTAGATCCCCGATCGTTCCATGGGCCTGAGCGGCCAAGCATTGAGCTTGATAAAAAGAGAGATCAATATAGCTTCATCTGGACGCGCAGGGTAAACGAGACGATTTATGTGAATGTGTCCTATCTTCCGTACGATTTTGCATCTTCCGTAAGCGAAGCCCTTGTTGAGCGAAAGAAAAGTTCCGAGTCTTTTCCTTGAATAATCAGGAAGAAATTTGTGGATGTAGTGTAATTAATTATTTTGAAATTACGGTGACAGTGCACTAATTTTCTCTGGCCGACCGACTCTGCGGTGACGGACAGCTATTACGCGGAATCGAACAGCAGCAAGAGCGGCGGCTTCATGAACAGCTCGAAAAGCCGTTCGGAAAGCCAGACGGTGAGCAACCGCGGCGCGTCGGTGACGGCCGGGGGCGCTGTGACGCTGACGTCGGGGACGGATCTGACCCTGCAGGCGGCGCAGGTGACGGCGGGCGGGGATCTGTCGTTGAGCGCCGGTGGCACGCTGTCGCTGCTGTCGGCGACGGACAGCAGCTATCTGTCGCAAACCAGTTCGAAAAGCTCTGCGGCGTGGCAGTCGACGTCGGACAAGGGGCACAATGACACGACGGTGGTGATGACGGGGCTGCAGGCGGGGGGCAACCTGTCGGTCAGCGCGGCGAAGATCGTTGCGGATTACAAGAGCACGGGGGATCTTCAGGCCAGCCTGACGGCGCTGGCGGCGGATCCGAAGACGGCGTGGGTGGCGCAGCTGGCGACGAAAGACGCGGTGACCTGGCAGGCGGTGCAGGAAGCGCACAAGAAGTGGGATCACGAAAGCCAGGGTCTGTCGGCGGCGGCCTCGGCGATCATCGCCATCGTCCTGGCGGCGGTGACCGGTGGGGCGGGTCTCGGCGCCATGCTGGCGGAGGCGGCGGGGATGGCCGGCAGCACGGTGGCCGTGGCGGCGGCGACGGCGGGGATCTCGACGCTGGCGACGCAGGTGACGACCAGCCTGATCAACAATCAGGGGGACCTTGGCAAGACGTTCCAGCAGTTGGGCTCGCTGGACACGGTGAAGAGCATCGCCATCTCCATGGCGGCGGCGGGCGCCTTCG
Organism: Telmatospirillum siberiense; assembly: GCF_002845745.1. Taxonomy (GTDB): domain Bacteria; phylum Pseudomonadota; class Alphaproteobacteria; order Rhodospirillales; family Magnetospirillaceae; genus Telmatospirillum; species Telmatospirillum siberiense. The sequence continues at coordinate 4,148 of NZ_PIUM01000054.1, forward strand.
CGGAAGTGGGCGATCTGACCGATGGGCATTTCAGCGAGGTGAAAAACTCCGACGGGACGACCTCCTATCTGAATAATGCCAAGCAGACGCCGAGTGAGTATTTCGGCACGGCCAACTATGCCGAGAATGTTCTCGGCCATGCGGCGGTGGGCTGCGCGCAGGCGGCGGCGAGCGGGGGAGATTGCGCATCGGGGGCGGCGGCCTCGGGACTGTCGGCGACGGCGACGCCGGTAAGCGTGGGGCTGGGCTTTGGCAGCGGTCTGGCGCTTTCCAGCGCTATCGGTGGCACGGCGTCGAGCGTCACCGGCGGAACCTTCTCGCAGGGAGCGATTAACGGCGCATACGGGTATCTGTACAATGATGCGGTTACTGCCGCCCAAGCTTATGCATGGAGTCAAGGCGCAGAAGGATATGCAGCCTCGCAATCAGTAGATAAAATTACTGCAGACGTAAATAATAAAATTGCGTTAACTGTCGGATATGGAGGAGAATTAACCGTTAATGGCGCTGGCGCGGCCGTTCAAGGGGGGGGTGTATATCGTCCCGGGTCAGTCAAATATTGGATTTTACGTTACGGCCAGTCCCGCCCAAGTCGGCAATAATATTGGGGCTGGATGGGTGTATGGGGCGCAATTGACAGATTCTACGGGAAGCATATCTGGTCCTGGTTGGTCTGCTGGTGTAAGTACTATCTATGGAAGTGTTTCGGCAAGTAGCGATTTATACGGTAATATAAATGGATTGTCCTGGGGGGCTCCAGCCTACAAATTTGGATACAGTGTGGGGCCTACATATACGGCGACGGCATCCTGGAAAAATGGAGTTGAATATTGATTTTTGATAAAATAATATTTAATATTCTTCTTCTATTGTTTTTTGCGAGCATATTTTTTTCGATAAAATCATCGATTGAATTCAGTAAATTCACAAAAGAATGGGAAAGGGCGAGGGGAGTGCCGTTTTCTCCAGCGAAAAATACGGTTAATTTTCTTCTGGGCGACGTGCCGGAATCTTGTGCCGATAAAAGAAAAAAACATTTCAAATATGTTATTATGTTTTTTATTTCATCCGCGATGATGCTTATGCTGATATTTATCGGTAGATTGGCGAAACATTATATCATCAATTAAATTATGAAACTACGGTGACGATACTCTATGTCTGAGAATCCGTCGCCATGACTATTTACCTAGCCCGGATTATTCATCAGGCCGGGACGCCGCCATGATTTTGGCAGCGTGAAGCCATGGCACCAAGGGCGCTGTAGATTGGTCATGCTGGTTGAGGGGGCGGGGTTTGTCTGCGGGGCACATCGCCCCATTTTTCACGGCGGCAGCTTGACGGTTCGCGCGGCGAGCAGCGCCAGACCTTCCTGATAGGGATAGCTCGACGGCAGCGCGACCTTGATGCGGGTGACCATCTCGGTGACGCGGGCGGCGATCTTGATCAGGGCCAAGCGGATGGTGTCGAACTGAGCGTCACGCCAGAATGAGGTCTTGGGCGCGAGACCGCGCAGGGTATGGATCATCCAGTATGCGGCGGTGTGGATGAGCAGCCGGAACTGGTTGGCGGTCGCCTTTGAGCAAGATGTCCGGTCGGAAGCGAGATGGCGTTTGTGGGCCTTGATCAGGTTCTCCATCTGCCCGCGTGCGCAGTAGATTTTCTCATAGAGCGTCTTGGGCGATCCGGCGAGATTGGTCACGATGAAGCGGCTGTCTGTGCCTTGTGCCGATGCTTCGACACGGGCGATCACCTGCCGCTCAACTTTCTTCCAGCTTTTGGCGCCATATTGGAACTCGCCATATCGGCGGACCTTTTCGCCTTCGCCGTCGAGCCGTCCCATGGCGGCTTGTTCGGCCAGGTCAGTGACCCGACCCAGCAAGACCTAATTACGGTGACAGTGTACTTATCTGAGAGCCCGCAGCCATAACCATTTGTTGAGTCCGCAAGCGAGGTGGCCGCCGACGCCTTGACACTGCTGGTCAAACCGGCGTTTCCGACGCTGCTGTCGTTGCCGCCAATCTCGTGGTGTCGGCCAAGGACACGATCACCGACGTCAGCGGGCTTTTGAAGGCGGGCGGCGACGTCAGCCTGACGGCGGGCAAGGATGTCAGCATCGCCACGCGGACGGTGACGCTGAGCGGTGCCGCCGGGGACGACCGGACGGTGCGGGTCGGGCAGGGCGCGGTGACGGCGGGCGGCAACCTGACGGTCAGCGCCGGCAACGACGTGACGGTGACGGGCGCCGATCTTTCGGCCAAGGGCGGCGCGTCGGTGACGGCCGGGGGCGCCGTGACGCTGACGTCGGGGACGGATCTGACCCTGCAGGCGGCGCAGGTGACGGCGGGCGGGGATCTGTCGTTGAGCGCCGGTGGCACGCTGTCGCTGCTGTCGGCGACGGACAGCAGCTATCTGTCGCAGACCAGTTCGAAAAGCTCTGCGGCGTGGCAGTCGACGTCGGACAAGGGACATTCGACATACTGGCTCATGGCTGCTCTCCTCTGATGGCTTTTTCTCCAGGGGCGAGTACATCTCGACTCCGTTGCCTCTTGGAGTGCATCCGCTCACCGATTACGCCCCGTATCAGGGGAAACCATGCCGTTCGATCCCTGGCGCTTGGAACTTGACGAGTGTCACCCATCACGTTATAGGTGACGCTATGGAATTTCGGCATAAGGGCTTGCGGCGATTATTTGAGGAAGGCGATACACGTGGTGTGTCCAGCCAGCCAATCCCCAAGCTTCGCCGAATTCTTGGCGCCCTGCAGAGTGCACGGAAACCGGAAGATATGGATCTTCCTGGATTCAAGCTGCACCCGCTTTACCATGATCGGGACGGCCAGTGGGCGGTGACAGTGACGGGCAATTGGCGGGTGGTCTTTTTCTTCACGGACGGCGAACCGACTGACATAGATTTGGTCGATTACCATTGAGGCTGATTATGAAGATGTTTAACCCTCCGCACCCCGGCGAGATTGTCCGCGAGGAATGTCTGGCGCCACTCGGTCTGTCGGTGACGTCCGCCGCCGCCGCATTGGGCGTGTCGCGAAAGGCTCTCTCGGAATTGCTCAATGGCCATGCCGGCATCTCGCCGGAAATGGCCATTCGTCTCACCAAAGCTTTTGGCGGCAGTCCGGAAACCTGGCTGGGCATGCAGATGCACTACGATCTGTGGCAGGTTGAACAACGAGCCGGGGCGATCCAGGTGGCGCGCTTGGCGCCGCCGCCAGCGGCGTAAAACGGGTTAGCGTTCCCCGCGCCGGAAGGGCTGCATCAGCGCCTGCGGCACCCGTGCCCGCCGGGCCATGACCAGCAGCGCGGCGATGGACATCAGATAGGGGATCATCAGGAACAACTGATAGGGAACGGCCTTGCCGACGACCTGCTGGAGACGAAGCTGGTAGGCGTCGAACAGCGCGAACAGCAGGGCGCCGAACAGCGCCCGCTCGGGACGCCAGGAGGCGAAGACCACCAGGGCGATGGAGACCCAGCCCCGTCCCTGGACCATCGTCGGGAAGAAGCTGTTGAAGGCCGACAGCGTCAGGAAGGCGCCGCCCATGCCCATCAAGGCGCTGCCCGCCACCACCGCGCCGATGCGGATGGCGATGGGGTCGAGGCCCTGCGCCTCGGCGGCGTGGGGATTTTCGCCGACGATGCGGATGGCCAGGCCGAGCGGCGTGCGGGCCAGGACATAGGCCAGCCCCAGGGCCAGCAGGACGGCCAGATAGGTGGGCGCCGTTTGGGAAAAAACCGCCTCGCCGAGGAAGGGCAGGGCGGAGAGCACGGGAATGTGGAGGACCTGGAAGGCGACGATGGTGGGCGGCGTGCCCGAGACCGGCACGCTGAGGCGGAAGATGAAATAGGCGAGGCTGGAGGCGAACAGGGTGATGCCGAGGCCGGTCACATGCTGCGACAACCCGAGCGGCACGGTGAGCAGGGCGTGCAGCAGGCCGAAGATGCCGCCGCCGATGGCCGCCGCCAGCAAGCCGATCCACAGATCGCCGCCGTGATAGACGGTCAGCCAGCCGATCATCGCGCCGAAGGTCATGATGCCCTCGATGCCCAGATGCAGCACGCCGGCCCGCTCGGAAAGCAGCGCCCCCAGGGTGCCGAAGATCAGCGGCGTGGCAATCCGCAGGACCGCCGCCCACAGGCCGGCCGACAGGAAGATGTGAAGCATGTCCATCAGCGGCGGATCCGATAGTTGGAGAGCAGCAGGGCGACCAGCATGGTCAGCAGCGACAGCGAGACGATGACGTCGGCGATGAAACTGGGCACGCCCAGCGCCCGGCTCATGCCGTCGGCGCCGACGAACATGGTGGCGACGAACAGCGCGGTGACGATCACCCCGATGGGATGCAGGCCGGCCAGCATGGCGACGACGATGCCGGTGTAGCCGAAGGAGGGCGAAAGATCGGTGGTGACATAGCCCTTGACGCCCATCACCTCGATGGCGCCGGCCAGCCCTGCCACTCCGCCGGACAGACAGGCCACGCTGATCAGGATGCGGGTCAGCGACACGCCGGCGAAGGCCGCCGCCCGCGGATTGAGCCCGGCCGCCCGGCTTTCCAGGCCGAAGGTGGTGCGCGACTGGACGAACCAGGTGAGCATGGCCAGGCCGACGCCGATCGGCAGGCCGATATGCAGCCGCGAGCGGGCGACCAGCCTGGGCAGCATGGCGTCGGCGACAACGGGAACCGACTGCGGCCAGCCGAAAGCCAGCGGATCCTTCAACGGTCCCTCGATCATCATCGAGACGAAAAGCAGGATGACGAAATTGAGCAGAAGGGTGGTGACCACCTCGTCGACGCCGAAGCGCAGCCGCATCAGCAGCGGAACCAGCAGCAGGACGGCCCCGGCGACGGCGGCGGCCACCAGCAGGGCGGGTATCAGCGCATAGCCGGGAAGCTGCAGGCCGGCTTCCGAACCCAGCGCCGCCGCGGCCAGGGCGCCGACATAGAATTGCCCTTCGGCGCCGATGTTCCACAGGCGGGCGCGAAAGGCCACGGCGGCGGCCAGCCCGGTCAGGATCAGCGGCGTGGCGCGGGTCAGCGTCTCGGTGATCGCCAGCCGGGATCCGAAGGCGCCGATGAACAGCCGGTGGTAGGCTTCGAAAACCGGCGCCCCGGCGATAGCGATCAGAATGCCGGCCAGGGCCAGGGACAGGGCGACGGCGCCGACCGGGGCGGCCAGCGTCAGGGCGAGCGGGGTGTCGGAGCGTCGTTCAAGCCGCATCGGTCGTCTCGTTCCATAGTCCGGCCATCATCAGGCCCAGGCGGCGGGGATCGGCCTCTTCGATCGGAATGTCCGGCGACAGGCGCCCCTTGACGATGGCCTGGACCCGGTCGGCCAGTTCGAGGATCTCGTCGAGGTCCTCGGAGATCAGCAGGACGGCGGTTCCCGCCCGCCGCGCCGCCAGGATCTCGGCGTGAATGGCCACCACCGCCCCCTCGTCCAGGCCGCGCGTCGGCTGGGCGGCGATCAGGATGCGGGGCGCCGTCTCCAGGCTGCGGCCGAGAATCAGTTTTTGCATATTGCCGCCCGACAGCAGGCGGATCGGCGTGTCGGGGCCGCCGCCGCGGACGTCGAAGCGTTCGACGACCGTCCGGGCGAAGGCCCGGCCGGCGGCCCGCTTGACCAGCCCGGCGACGGAAAAGCGGCGCTCGCGGATCCGTTCGAGAACGGCGTTCTCCCAGACGGTCATTTCGGCCACCGCGCCGTTGGCGTTGCGGTCCTCGGGGACCCGGCCCACCCCGGCCGCGACGAAGCGCCGGGGTCCGGGCGCGGTGACCGCCTCGCCCAGCAGTTCGAAGCGTCCGGCGCCGGGACGGGCCAGTCCGGAAACCAGCTCGCCCAGGAAGGCCTGTCCGTTTCCCGCCACGCCGATGATGCCCAGGGTCTCACCGGCGCGGAGCGTGAAGGAGATGCCGGACAGGCGCTTGACCCCGCCGCCGACGACGTCGACCCCGTCGGCCGTCATGACCACCGGGCCGGGCGCCCGTTGATCGCGGACGGGGCGGGCGACCCGTCGGCCGATCATCAGTTCGGCCAGTTCGTCGCGGCTGGTCCCGGCGGCCGGCCGTTCGGCGACCACCTTGCCGCCGCGCAGAACGGTGACGCGATCGGCGGCGGCCAGAACCTCGTGCAGCTTGTGGGAGATGAAGATGAGCGACAGCCCCTTCGCCGCCATGCCGCGCAAGGTCCGGTAAAGCCGTTCCGCCTCCTGATGGGTGAGCACGGCGGTGGGTTCGTCGAGAATGAGGATGCGGGCGTCGCGATAGAGCGCCTTCAGGATTTCGACGCGCTGGCGTTCGCCGACGGAAAGCTCGCCCACCCGGGCGTCGGGATCGACGGTCAGTCCGAAGCGCTCGGCGATCCCGGCCAGCTTGGCGCGGGCGTGGGCGCGGTCGGAGCGCGGACGCAGGATGCTTTCGGTGCCGGCGATGACGTTCTCGAGGACGCTCAGATTGTTGGCCAGGGCGAAATGCTGATGGACCATGCCGATGCCGGCCTCGATGGCGGCGCGCGGCTGGCCGGGCGGCAAGGGGCGCCCGAAGACGCTGACCTGTCCCGAATCGGCCGTGTAATGACCGAACAGGATATTCATCAAGGTGGTCTTGCCGGCGCCGTTCTCGCCCAGCAGCGCCAGCAGTTCGCCCCGGCGCAACTCCAGCGTCACCTCGTCATTGGCCACCAGGTCGCCGAAACGCTTGGTGATTTTTTCCAGACGCAGGACGACTTCGCCGCCGGTCATTCGGGCATTCCCGCGATGGTGGCCTCGAAACGCCAGGGAAGGACGGCCTGAAGCAGGCGGGCCAGGCGCAGCAGCAGCCCGTCTCCGGACATCGGGCCGATCAGCTGCACGGACAGGGGCAGGCCGTCGGACAGGCCATGGGGAATGGACAGGGCCGGGACGCCGGCGACATTGGCCAGCGTGGCGAAGGGGGCGCATTCGGCCATGCGCCGCCAATGCAGCGCGACGTCGCCGTGGTCGGTGGGGAATGATCCCAGCTTCGGGGGCGGGCCGCTCAGCATCGGGGTGAGCAGCACGTCGATCCCGTCGAACAGCGTCCATAATCCGTTGGCCACGCGGACACCGGTCAGTTCGGCCTCCTGCAGCTCGCGCGCGGTGACGGCCATGCCTCGGCGGGCGACGGCGGCCGACAGGGGTTCGACCGCCGAGAGATCGCCCAGCAGCCGGGCCAGGTTGACGGAAATGATCCGGTCGAAGACCAGCGCGGAGTCCTCCTGCAACGACGTCAGGCGTTCGGTTGCGATGGGCTGGAGGCGATGGCCGGCCCGGGCGAACACATCGGCCGCATGCAGGACCGCCTCGCGCTGGGCCGCTCCGATGCCGGCGGCCGTTTCGGCATCGGGGCAGACGCCGATCCTGAGCGGCGACGGCGGCTGGTCCAGCCGGGCGAGGAGGGGGGCGCCGAGAGCGGGATCGGGAAAGGGGCCATGGGCCCGGCCGGCGCAGGCGTCGAGCGTGGCGGCGGTGTCGCGGAGCGAACGGCTGACGACCAGTTCGCAGGCTAGGCCGCCCAGATGGTTGCCGAAGGCCGGACCGCCGGGAGTCGCCCCGCGCGTGGGCTTGAGCCCGACCAGCCCGCAGCAGGCGGCGGGGACCCGGATCGACCCGCCGGCGTCGGTCGCATGGGCCAGGGCGACGATTCCGGCGGCCACCGCCGCCGCCGCTCCGCCCGAGGATCCGCCCGGCGTGCGGGTGGGGTCGAGGGGATTGCGGGCGATGGGGCCGATGGCCGGCTCGGCGGCCAGCGACAGGCCGAATTCGGGCACCGTGGTGACGCCGAAGGGAATCAGGCCGGCGTCGCGGAACCGCCGCGCCAGATCGGAATCGGCCGGGGCGGGGAGCGGTGGAATGGCGCGGGACGAACAGACGATGGGCAATCCTTCGGCGGCGGCGCCGAGATCCTTCATCAGGAACGGTACGCCCCGGAACGGTTCTTCCCGATCCGCTCCGGCGTCGCAGGCGGCGGCATGCCGCCGTCCCAATTCGGCGGCCAGATGCCGGATGGCGCCCAGGGGGCGGCAGTCCCCGGCTCGCGCCAGCGCCGCCTCCATCGTCGCCGCCGCCGTCGTGCGGCCGGACCTGATCGCCGCGGCGAGGGCAAGGCCGTCGGGAGGTTCGTTCATGATGTCCTTAACCCCGTGGGCGGAGTGGCGTTCACTCATCTCAACTTTTGTCGTTTTATCAAAGCGTTATCCGCCATTGATGTAATTGGGGCATCGGTGTTCCGGCGTGAGCCGGAAGGGGGCCGCCTGTGGGCGCTCGGAGAAACCCTCGCCCGCTTTGCGGGAGAGGGTGGCCGCTTTAGCGGCCGGGTGAGGGGCGCGTGTCCACGCGACATTAAAGACTCGTTTGTTCCCGCACACTTTTTCCGCGCTCCCGCGCGTAAGCCCCCTCTCCCGCAAAGCGGGCGAGGGGAGATTTTTCCTGTCCTGGCGCCCCCATAGGTTCTGAAGGATTTCTCCTCCACGGAAAAATCAAGATGGCCCCTTCCTCAGACTATTTGGGTTCGCCGGCGTCGACCGGGACGGTGAAGGCGCCGGAACGGATGGCGGCGCGCTTGGCCTCCATCGGCGCGATCGAATCGGCCAGCACCAGCGACTTGGCATAGACGATGTCGTTGCCGCCCTGTTTCATGAAGCTGAAGGGGCTGTAGTCCTTGCCGGTCTTCACGCCCGCCTTGATGTCGGCGATCACCGCGTCGAGGCTGGGGCGGAAATACCACATGGCGTTGGCGAACACCGTGTTGGGATAGCGCGGCGTGTAGTCGAGCAGGGAGCCGATCGACTTGACGCCCTTTTCCTTGGCGGCGTCGGCGGTGCCGATGCGTTCGCCGAACAGGATGTCGGCGCCGGCGTCGATCTGGGCCAGGCCGGATTCACGGGCCTTCGGTGGATCGAAGAAGGTGCCGATGAAGCCGATGAGGAATTTCGCCTCCGGCCGGGCGTCGCGCACGCCGGCCCGAAAGGCGTTGATCAGGATATTGACCTCGGGGATCGGAATGGCGCCGACGGTGCCGAAGATGCCCGTTTTGCTGAGCGGCGCCGCCAGCATGCCGGCGAGATAGGCCGCCTCGTGGTTCCAGGTGCCGAACTTGCCGAAATTGTCGCCGGCCGGCTTGCCGCTCGATCCCATCAGGAAGGTGGTGGCCGGATAGTCCGCCGCCACCTGGCGCGCCGCCGTCTCGACCGCGTAGGATTCGCCGACGATCAGCTTGCAGCCCTGCTCGGCATATTCGCGCATGGCCCGCGGATAGTCGGTGGCCGAGACGCTTTCGGAGAAGACATAGTCGATGGCGCCATCCTTGGCGGCCGCCTGCAGGGCCTCATGCAGGCGCGAGTTCCAGGCGTTCTCGACGGGAGAGGCGTGGATGCCCGCCACCTTCAGTTTCGTCTGGGCGAAAACGCCCGGCGCGGCGAGCGTCAAGCCGCCGACCGCCGAAGTCATGAGAAATGTCCGTCGTGAAAGTTCGTAAGCCATGAGCCGATGATCCCCCTTCGGAAAGCCTGCCGCGCGGGCTGTTCCGGCACCGCGCGATTTCTTGACCAACTGGTCAAACCTGATCGTTTGCCTAATAAATTGTCAAGGTTAAAAAATAGGCAATTACCGTTGGTTGCATTGCCTCAGAGAGCACCCGGCGGCGGCGCGTAGCTTGCCGGATCGAGCCGGTCGGGGCGGCCGTCGAGCATCAGTTCGCTGACCCGCGGAGCGGATCGGGCGATCACTTTTCCCTGCCGGACGACGGCCAGGCGGGTGGCTTTCAGGCGGATCGCCTCGATGGGATCGCGGGCCTGCAGGACGACCAGATCGGCGCGGCGGCCGACCTCGATGCCGTAGCCTTCCAATCCCAGCACCCTGGCGGAATTGACGGTGATGGCCTCGAAGGTGGAGCGCATACCGGCGAGCGAGGTCATCTGTCCGACATGGACCGCCATGTGGGCGACCTCCAGCATGTCGGCGGACCCCATGGAATACCAGGGGTCCATCACGCAGTCGTGGCCGAAGGCGACAGTGACGCCCCCCGCCATCAGCTCGGGCACGCGGGTCATGCCGCGCCGCTTCGGATAGCTGTCGTGGCGGCCCTGCAGGGTGATGTTGATCAGGGGATTGGGAATGGCGTGGACGCCGGCCTCGGCGATCAGCGGGATCAGTTTGGAGACGTAATAATTGTCCATGGAATGCATGGAGGTGAGATGGGATCCGGCGACGCGGCCCTGCAGGCCGTGGCGGATCGTCTCGGCGGCCAGGGTCTCGATGTGGCGCGACAGCGGATCGTCGCTCTCGTCGCAATGCATGTCGACCGGCAGGCCACGGTCGGCGGCGATCCGGCACAGCCGTTCGATCGACAGGGCGCCGTCGGCCATGGTCCGTTCGAAATGGGGAATGCCGCCGACGACGTCGACGCCCATGGCGAGCGCGCGCTCAAGCCGCTCGGCGATCCCCGGGCCGCGCAGATAGCCGTCCTGGGGAAAGGCGACGAGCTGAAGATCGATGTAGGGCCGGACCTTTTCCTTCACATGCAGCAGGGCTTCGACGGTCAGCAGCCGGGGATCGCTGACATCGACATGGCTGCGAATGGCCAGCAGCCCTTGCGCCACCGCCAGGTCGCAATAACGCAGCGCCCGGTCGACCAGCGCCTCCCTGGTGAGCTGCGGTTTCAATTCCCCCCAAAGGGCGATTCCCTCAAGCAGGGTTCCCGATCGGTTCAGTCTGGGCAGGCCCAGGGACAGCGTCGAATCCATGTGGAAATGCGCATCGACGAAGGGCGGCGAGACCAGGCGCCCGGTGGCGTCGATCGCGTCTCCCGCCTCGCCGGCCAGGTTCGGTTCGACGGCCGCGATCCGTCCGCCGGAGATGCCGATGTCGATATCGGTCCGGCCGTCGGGAAGATTGGCATGGCGCAGGATCAGATCGAACATGGCGGGACTCCGGGAATGCTGGGGAAGATATCGGGGTGGCATGATGCTGCTCACGACGCCAAGAATCCACCATCTGTACACAAGACGTGGCCGACCACATAGGACGCCTGAGCCGAGGCGAGCCAGAGCACGGCCTCGGCCACCTCCTGCGGCCGGCCGAGGCGGCGCAGGGGAAGGGCTCCGGCGACCGAGGCCAGCGGGATCCCCGAGGCCCGCATCATGTCGGTCTCCACCCGTCCCGGGGCGACGGCGTTGATGCGGATCCCGTTGGGCGCGCATTCCATCGCGGTCGAGCGGACCAGCGAAATCACCGCCGCCTTGGAGGCCGAATAAAGGGCGAGGCCGGGATTGGGATTGCGCAGCCCGCTGACCGAGGCGTTGACGACGATGGCACCGCCGCCGGCCGCCAGCATGGGCGGAATCTGGTGGCGCAGGCAGAGGAAGACGGAACGGACATTGGCATCGAATACCGCGTCATAGACGGCCGGATCCTGCTTTTCGAGCGGGGCGCGCCTTTCCTGAAACCCGGCGTTGTCGAAGGCGACGTCGAGACGTCCGAACCGCGTCAGCGTTCCTTCGACCATCCGCGCCACCTCGTCTTCCCGCGTCACGTCGGTTTTGATGAATAACGATTGGGCGCCGGCGTCGCGGCATTCCCGGGCGGCGGCCTCGCCTTCGGTGGCCCGGCGCCCGGCGATGACCACGGCGAGGGCGCCCTCCTCGGCCATGCGGAGCGCGGCGGCGCGGCCGATGCCGCTGCCGCCGCCGGTCACCAGGCAGACGCGGCCGGCCATACGGGGAGGAAACGGGGAGGTGGTGCAGGGGGACGCGGACATATCGGGATCCTTTCATTTCCGGGAAACGATGGTCCCAATCTGGCGTCGATGCCGTTTTCGCTATTGGCCGAAATTGCCGCCCTCGGGGCGCCCCAGCTCCGCCCGCCCCAGCTCCGCCCGGACGAACTGGCGGGGCGTGAAGCCATAGGCTCGTTTGAAGTGGGTGGTCAGCGCCGCCTGATCGTAAAAGCCGGCCATCACGGCGGCCTGCGCGATCGGTACGCCGGCCCGCAGATGCCGCATCGCCGCGCCGAGACGGATTTGCGTCAGATAGGCGTGCGGGGTGATGCCTGCGACGCGCTTGAACAATCCGATGAGCTGGAAGCAGGTCAGTCCCTCCGTCCGTCCCAGGTCCTCCAGGGTCGGAGATTCGGTGTGGCGCTGCCGCATGACATCGCTCACCCGTTGGAAAAGCCGCCGATCCCCGGGGGGCAGGGGCATGCGCCTGCCCGCGGCGCTGTGACGGGCGATCAACCCGCCGAGGCCGGCGGACAGCAGCTCGCTTTCCCGCAAGGCGTCATTGTCCCGGTCGTGGGCATGGTGCAAGGCAAGGAAGACGGCGATGAGATCGGGGTCGGTGAAGAGGTTGGAGGTGAAATAGGGCGTCGCCGCCAGTCCCAGCCGGGCCGTGAGGCCGGCGATGGCCCTTTCGTCGAGATAGAAGGAGCGATAGCGCCAGCGGGGGCTTCGCGCCATGCGGCCGGAATGGGGCTCGTCGGGATTGAAGACCAGCAGGCGGGCGGCCGTGGCCTCCTCGGTGCGGCCCCGGCTGTTGAATTCCGATCCGCCCGCCTCGGTCATGGCGATGACGAAGGCGTCGTGGCTGTGCGGCGCGTAATCGTGGCCGGTGAAATCGGCCTCGAGCAGGGCGAGCCCCGGGATGCGGACATCCCGCCAATAACGGACGCGGTTCAGCGGATCGGTTCTTGCCAAGATGCCTCCCGATGACATTAGGGCGTGTGGACATTTGGTTCTCTTCGTCCTCTTGATGGTTCCGGTGCGCTCTGGCTTTTGATGAACCACCAAGGCACCAAGACACCAAGGTGGCGTGGAGTGCACCGGCATTTTCCCGTCCCGTCATCGGCTGTCCGCCGAATGCCTGCGGCGCAGATCGGCCGCCGCCGACTGATCCGAAAGACGCCTTGGTGTCTTGGTGCCTTGGTGGTTCAAAATATCCGGGGCTTCTTTCATGCCATTGGGGAACCAGAGGCAACCGGAGAAGTCTTAAGGCGCCCCATCAAGGGGGCATGGCCGTCATGAATGTCCACGCGCCCCAGGGCCTGGGACGGAATTACCGAACCAGGGCACCGCGCCGGCGGCCGCCCGCAGGGTCTCGTCTTCGGAAGCGTAAATCGCGGCCGAATAGTAGCGTACCGGCGTCCATGCTCCGGCGTCCTCGGGATCCCTGCGAAACTCCTCGAAGCCGAAGGTGCCGTCGGGGCGGCGAAAGAGGTCGACGCATCGATTCCCCTCGTGGTTCTCGATGCTGCTGAAAACGACCCAGGACTTGTCGATCCGCTTGGACATGGGCTATCCCTCCCGCTGGCCGGAGCAGTCTACCGAAGCGGCCGCCGCTCGGATAGGATGACGGACAACGCCCGTATGGACCGGCGAGTTTCCCCGCAAACGGGGATGCTTCCGGAAATGGAGAAAAGCTCAAGTGTCGAAAATGAATGGCATCGCCATCGTCGTTGGAACCTTTCACAAGGCCGAAACCGAGCGGATGCTCGCCACGGCCGTTGCCTCGATCAAGGAACGCGGCCTGGAATTGCGGGCCGTGGTGAAGGTGCCCGGCTCCTATGAAAAACCGCTGGCGGTGAAACGGCTGCTGCTGCGCGACGATGTCGCGGCGGTTGTCGTGCTGGGCATCATCGAGCGGGGTGAAACCGCGCATGGCCTGGTCATGGGCCAGTCGGTGAGCGATGCCCTGATCCAATTGCAACTGGAATTCATGAAGCCGATCGGCATCGGCATCATCGGGCCGGAGGTGCATCCCTCGCAGATCCCGCCACGGCTCCATCCCCACGCCGACGCCGCCGTCGCGGCGGTGGAGGTGATGCTGCGCGGGGCCGTCGAGGAATAGCGCGGGCAAGCCACGGCGGACGGATGTCCGCCGCCCGGCAAGAATTTAAACCAGGGCAAGCGGGTTCACCCGATTGCCCTGCGAGGAATAGCGCGGGGCATTGCCTCCTGGCCTCCAATGGACTAAGCCACTGCCCGTGAGATCAGCGTGGCCCTCGCGCGTCGCATCTTTTGGGCGGCGCGTGAAGGCCCCGGGAAACGAGGAGAAGCCGATGATCCTTCACTCCGGACAGCCGAGGCAACTGGTGATTTGCGCCGACGATTACGCCATTTCGCCGGCGGTCAGCGCGGGCATTCGCGAGTTGGCGGTGGCGGGAAGGCTGTCGGCCACCGGCGTGATGAGCTGCATGCCGGCCTGGGCCGACGAGGCGCCGGCGCTACGCCCATTGGGCGCGGCCATCGCCGTCGGCCTGCATGTGACCCTGACCGACCAGCGGCCGCTGGGGGCCATGCCGCGCCTGGCTCCGGATGGCCGCCTGCCGGGCATCGGACGGCTGTTCAAGTTGAGCTTCGGTTTCGGATTGCCGAAGGAAGAGGTCGCGGCGGAACTGGAGCGCCAGCTCGATGCCTTCGAGGCGAATTTCGGACGCTCCCCCGATTTCATCGACGGCCATCAGCATGTGCATCTGCTGCCCGGCGTCCGCCAGGCGATCCTGGCGCTGTTCGAGCGGCGGCTGGATGCCCGGCATGTCTGGCTGCGCGACTGCACCGACCGGCCTTCGGCCATCCTGAAGCGCGGCGGCGCCTTCAAGGCCGGGGTGATCGCGGCCGTCGGACGTCCCCTGTCCAAGGCGGCGCGGGCCAGGAAGATCGCCATGAATCGCGGGTTCTCCGGGTTCTACGACATTCGCCGCCAATCCCTGGGCGCCGTGTTGGAGGGCATGCTCGCCGACGCCGGGGACGGCCATCTGCTGATGGTCCATCCCGGCCACGTCGATGAGGCCCTGCGGGCCTGCGACAGCCTGACCGATCCCCGGCAGAGCGAATGGGAGACCCTGATGGCGCCCGATCTGCCTGGGCGACTGGCCGCTCAGGGGTTCGCCATCGCCTCCGGCGACGCCTGCCCGTAGGAGATCGCATACATCAGGTCGATATGCTCGCCGACGGTGCGCGCCGGTATCTTCGGAGTCTCTCCGGCCGGCAGGAAGGCGTCGAGGCAGGAGACCAGGGCGTCGTAGTCCGGATCGATGAACAGCGGCACCGAATAGCGATGGCGCCCGGGGTCGGCGTTGCGCACCCGATGGGCGTTGGAGTGATAGGCGCCGTTGGTCCAGACCGGCATCATGTCGCCGATATTGACCACATAGGCGCCGGGCAGGGGATTGGCGTATAGCCATTCGCCGTTTTTGTCGCGGACCTCCAGCCCGCCCGTCTCGTCCTGCAGGAGCAGGGTGACGGCCCCCCAGTCGGTATGGGTGCCGCAGCCGATCTGGTTGTCGACGACGGCGCCGGGTTGCGGGGGGTAATGGATCAGCCGCAGGGTGGCCATCGGATCGACCAGGATCGGTTCGAAATGATCCTCGGGCAGTCCGGCCACGCTGGCGAAGATCGCCATCAGGGAGCGTCCCACGGTATAGACCCGGGAGAAGTAATCCTCGCAGAAGGCGCGGAACCCGGGCAGATGCTCCTCGGCCGGCCAGAGATTGGGACCGTAATTGGCCAAGCCCCGCTTGACGTAAGGGTGATCGTCGGGCTGGTCGAGCCCCAGCAGCAGCGATTCCTTGATGTCCGGCGGGGCGGCGGCGTCCAGGCTTTGCAGGCCGAAGGGTTCGTATCCGCGCCGCCGCCAATCGACCAGCAGGGTGCGCTTGATCGCATCGTCAAGGGCGAAGAACCGGGCCGTCTGCTCCAGCATGCCCGCCATGGCGGCGGCGGGAATGCCATGGCCGGTCAGATAGAAGAAGCCGATGGTCCGGCAGATGCGATCGAATTCGCGGGCGACGGCGGCCTTGTCGCGGCCGTTTCGCCAGTCGGTGATGTCGAGCACGGGGGTAAGACCCCGTTTCGGGGCGTGGTAATCGACCATGATGCACTCCGTTTCGCGCGGTGCAAAAGTCCTTCTCCCCTCAGGGAAGCGGCAGGTCCTTGACGAACTTCAACGTGTAGCCCCGCTTGTAATCGACGGCGGCGGGCAGAAGATTGTTTTGCACCATGACGTCATCGGTCTGTTTCCATCGTGCGTCGGTCATCGCGCCGATTCCCGATTTGGCCGCGTCGCCGCCGGTGACCAGGCCGAATTTTTTGATCTGCTCGACGCCGAAGGCCAACTGCTCGTCGGTCATCTTCGGGTTGTCTTTTTTGATCAGGGCGTTGCCCGGAGCCGGATCGGCCAGATAGCTTTTCCAGCCCTCGGCCGAGGCCTTGACGAAGCGGGCCAGCGCGTCGGATTTGCCGTCGATGGTTTTCTGCAGCGTCACCAGCGTGGTGGCGTAGGGCGGATAGCCGTCATCGGCCATCAGCAGCGCCGTCGGCGTCACGCCGCCCTGCATCATGGCGAAGGGTTCGGAAGTGACATATCCCTGCTGGGCCGAGGTCTTGTCGGCCAGAAAGGGGGCGACGCTGAAGGCGTAGGGCTTTTTCTGCGCATCGGTATAGCCGTATTTCGCTTTCAGCCAGGGCCAGAAGGTGACGTCCGAGGCGCTGGCCAGATAGATGGGCTTTCCCTTCAGGTCGGCGTAGGTCTTGACGTCGGGATGGGCGAGGATGGCTTGCGGATCCTTCTGGAAGAAGCCGGCGATGGTCACCGCGGGAACGCCCTGTTCGAGCGCCTTCAGCGTCTGGAAGTCGTAGCCCATCCAGATATCGATCAGGCCGCCGGCCAGCAACTGGATGCCGTTGATCTGCGGGCCGCCCATCTTGATGGTCACGTCGAGGCCGTATTTCTTGTAAATGCCGGTGGCCAGTGCCTGATAGAACCCGCCATGCTCGGCCTCGGCGAACCAGTTGCTGCCGAGGACGACGGCCTCATCCGCCCGCGCCTGGATGGGGTGTGCGGCGAGAAGGGCCATGCCGGCCAGGGCGGGGGCGATGCGACGTGTCAGAAAGGTCCAGGGATTGATCATTCGTGCTGTCTCCAACGCTGGACAGGGCGATGCCCAGCTCTCGGGTTCATCGGCAGGTGCCACTCAACAGACCATGATTCTGTCAATCGGGCCGCGATGGGCGTCGATTGGAGCAATGTCCCGCGGGCCTTCGTGAAGCTCCGCTAACCGCTTCTACTCGGGATGCTCAAGAAGCAACGCTCATGCCAATTGTGGTTTCGTCGACAGGGAGGGGGGGATTG
>NZ_PIUM01000055.1 GCF_002845745.1 Telmatospirillum siberiense
GCGCGGGGCCTCAACGGCCCAGTCGCGGGCGATGCCCGCTCCGGTTATAAATTTTGTCCCTCAGGCGCCGGGCGGGCGCATCCGCGCCCTTGGCTTACGCGCGAACGCTCGCGCGGGGCCTCAACGGCCCAGTCGCGGGCGATGCCCGCTCCGGTTATAAATTTTGTCCCTCAGGCGCCGGGCGGGCGCATCCGCGCCCTTGGCTTACGCGCCAACGATGGCGCGGGGCCTCAACGGCCCAGTCGCGGGCGATGCCCGCTCCGGTTATAAATTTTGTCCCTCAGGCGCCGGGCGGGCGCATCCGCGCCCTTGGCTTACGCGCGAACGCTCGCGCGGGGCCTCAACGGCCCAGTCGCGGGCGATGCCCGCTCCGTTCCTCACCGGCACCGTCTTTTGTGTAACCCGACCGGAACCGGCTTTAGCCGGTGACTAGCGCGTTGAGCGCGCCGCAGCTTATGCCGGGAGCGCCAGCGGAGGCATAAGCGAGGAGAGCCAAGGGCGCGGATGCGCCCGCCCGGCGTTTGAGGGACATTTAAAGCCAAGCGGGCAGAGCCCGCGCCCCCGCCCGGCGTCTGAGGGCTATTTATTTGACTCCCGCTTACCGACAACGCACCTTGATTCGATGATTCGTTTGCATGGGACATGCGTGATAGTGGGGGAAAGCGGGGTTGTGCTGCGCGGGCCCTCGGGCGCCGGCAAATCAGACCTGGCGCTGCGCCTGATCGATACCGGGGCGCGTCTGGTCGCCGACGACCAGATGGAGATCGAGCGCGAGGACGATCGCCTGTCGGTCCGCGCGCCGACCACCATCGCCGGACTGATCGAAGTGCGCGGCGTGGGGATTCTGAAGATCGATCACGCGCCATCAGCCCCCCTCGATCTGATCGTCGATCTGGTCGCCGCGGAGATGGTTGAACGCCTGCCGCAGACGGAAACCGAGGAGATCTGCGGATTGGCCCGGCGGCGCCTGACCCTCTGTCCCTGGGAGTCCTCGGCCGCGGCCAAGGTTCGCCTTGCGGTGCGGGCGCTGACAGGGAATATAATGTCGATCTGATGACCGGTCATGATTCCATCGACGCATCGCCTAACCAAGGCGGCACCGACGCCGGCGGCGGCCCAAGGCCAACGCCCGGCGAACGGATCGATTCCCCGGCCGATAGCAGGGTCGGCAAGGTTGTCGTGGTCACCGGCCTGTCCGGCGCAGGCAAGAGCCATGCCCTCAAATCCCTGGAAGACCTGGGTTACGAGGCCGTCGACAATCTGCCCCTTTCGCTGCTGGCCGCGCTGATCCGACCGGGCGCCCTGGCCCGCCCGCTGGCCATCGGCATCGACATCCGCACGCGGGATTTCGCCGTTTCCGCCATGGCGGCCGAAATGGACCGCCTGATGCAGGAAAGCCATGTCGACCTGAGCCTGCTGTTCGTCGTCGCCGATGACGATGTGCTCTGTCGGCGCTTCACCGAGACCAGACGCCGCCACCCCCTGGCACCCGACCGGCCGCTGCTCGACGGCATCCGCCATGAACGCGAGCTGGTTTCGCCGCTGGAGGAACGCGCCGATCTGGTCATCGACACCAGCGCCTTGCCGCCGGCCGAGCTGAAACGCCTGCTGGCCGGCCATTTCGGCCTCGATCGCAAACCGTCCCTGGCGGTATTCGTCACCTCTTTTTCCTACCGTCAGGGGCTGCCGCGTGAAGCGGATCTGGTTTTCGACGCCCGTTTCCTTGATAATCCCCACTATGTTGCGGCGTTGCGTCCCTTGACCGGGCTCGACGCGCCGGTGGTCCGGCATGTCGAGGGGGACCCCGGTTTTCCACAATTCTTCACGGCGCTGACGGCTCTCCTGGACCCGCTGCTGCCGCGTTTCGCCGCCGAGGGCAAAAGCTATTTAACCATTGCCATCGGCTGTACGGGGGGGCGTCACCGATCCGTGGTGATCGCCGAAAAACTAGCCGGTTGGCTTCGCGAACGAGATCAGCAGGTCGAGCTGCGGCACCGCGAGCTTGAGGAGGGGAAAGCAAAGTGAAGGCTCAGCGATGATAGGAATGGTCCTCGTAACCCACGGACGCCTTGCCGATGAGCTGGTGGCCGCCCTTGAACATGTTGTCGGACCGCAGCCCAGCGTGGCTACCGTCTGCATCGGTCCGGACGACGACATGGAGCAGCGTCGGCGCGACATCCTGCAGTCGACGGCCAAGGTCGACGACGGCTCCGGCGTGGTGGTGCTGACCGACATGTTCGGCGGTACACCCTCCAATCTGGCCATATCCATCATGGATAAGGCTAAAGTCGAAGTGATCGCCGGCGTCAATCTGCCGATGCTGATCAAGTTGGCCAGCGTCCGTCACCACGAAAAGCTGGCCGACGCCGTGGCCAGCGCCCAGGAGGCCGGACGAAAATACATCAACGTCGCCTCACGTCTCCTGGCCCAGGACAATCATTAATCCGATAACGATCGATTCAGGGATATGCCTACAGATTCCGCAATACAGTCCGCTGCCGGAGAGCTCTCCCGCAGCGCCACCATTACCAACCGACGGGGCCTGCACGCCCGCGCCGCCGCGAAATTCGTCAAGCTGGCCAGCCAATTCCAGGCACAGGTTCTGGTGTCCAACCGTGGCATCGAGGTTTCGGGCCTGTCGATCATGGGTCTGATGATGCTGGCCGCCGGGCCGGGTTCGAACATCGAACTCAAGGGTTCCGGTGCCGACGCGGCGGAAGCGCTGGAGGCGCTTGGCGCGCTGATCGACGCCAAATTCGACGAAGACTGACGAATCCGATGACCGACACGCCCGACCGACCGTCCGTCCTTCCGGTGAGCGTGCCGCAGGACGAGCAGATATTTCACGGCCTGGGCGTCAGTCCCGGCGTCGCCATCGGCGTCGCCCATCTGCATGATTCCGGCAAGGTCAACGTCCCCGAATTCAAGATTTCACCGGACGGCCTGGATGCCGAACGTAGCCGTTTCGCCGAGGCGGTGGCGCGGGCCAGCCGGCAAGTCAGCCTTTTGCAGCGCAAGGCCCGCAGCATGCCGGGGTCGACCGGAGAGGAGTTGGGCTATCTGCTCGACGCCTATCAGCAGATGCTGAAGGGCTCGCGCCTGGTGCGTGGCGTCGACAGGCGGATCCGCGAGGAACGGATCAACGCCGAAGCCGCCGTGCAATGTGAAATCGACCAGATCGTCCAGGGCTTCGCCTCCATGGACGACGCCTATCTGGCGGCCCGCATCGAGGATATCAGGGACGTCGGGCGCCGACTGATCCGCAATCTGACCAAGACGCCCTTCAAGCCTTTTGCCCTGTTGCCCCGGAACGCCGTCATCCTGGCCGAGGAATTGACCCCGGCCGATACCGCGCTTCTCGATCCGGCCAAGGTGGCCGGATTTGCCACCGTGCTGGGCGGCGGCGCCAGCCATACCGCCATCATGGCTCGTTCGCTGGGACTGCCGGCCATCGTCGGCATGTCGGGCCTGCTCAACCGGGCGGGGGACGGGGCGGTGGCCGTCATCGACGGCACCGAGGGCAAGGTCATCCTCAATCCGACAGCGGAAACCCTGGTCGCCTACCGCCGCAAGCGGGCCCACTTTCTGAAACAGCGCCGCCAACTGCACCGGCTGCACAAGGTGCCGGCCGTCACCCGGGACGGAACCAGCATCAGCCTTCAGGCCAATCTGGAATTACCGGCGGAAATAGACGGTGTGCTGGCGGCCGGGGCGGCCGGTGTCGGCCTCCTGCGCAGCGAGTTCCTTTACATGAACCGCAGCGACCTGCCCGGCGAGGACGAACAGTATGAAATCATGGCGCAATTGGTGCGCCGTCTGGAAGGCCGGCCGCTGACCATCCGCACGCTGGATGCGGGCGGCGATAAAATGCCGGAATCGCTGGGTTTCGGCGACGGTCCCAACCCGGCCCTGGGTCTTCGAGCCATCCGCCTGTCGCTCAAGCATCCCGAGATCCTGGAGACCCAACTGGCGGCGATCCTGCGGGTCGGCGCCCTTGGCCCGGTGCGCATCCTGCTGCCGATGGTCTCGGCGGTCGAGGAGTTGCAAGCGGTGCGCGGCGTCATGGAACAGGTCGTCCGCCGGCTGAAGCGCCGCCATGTTCCCATCGCCAGCCCCCTGCCGCCGATCGGCACGATGATCGAGGTTCCCGGCGCCGCGCTGGCCGCCGACGCGCTGGCCTGGCAATCGGATTTCTTTGCCATCGGCACCAACGACCTTACCCAATACACGTTGGCCATCGACCGGGCCGACGAGGCGGTCGCCTATCTCTATAACCCGCTTCATCCGGCCGTGCTGCGACTCGTCCAGTTCTCCGCCGAAGCGGCGCTCAGGGCCCGCATTCCCATCTGTGTTTGCGGCGAGATCGCCGGCGACCCGCGCTATACCGCCTTGCTCCTGGGTTTGGGAATCCGCGAGCTTTCCATGGCGGCCACCAATATTCCCCGGGTCAAACAAAGGGTCCGCTGCCTTGACCTGGTGGCCGCCGCCGGTCGTGCCCGGGTCATCATGGATCAGTCGGATTCCACCCGCATCGCCCGACTGGTTGACGACTTCAACTCCGGGTTGCCGGATGGATCTTGATACTCTCGACTCTGAAGCGAGCTTGCCCCGCGGCGAGCGGGCTGCTATACGCCAAGAAATTTTATTCAAGGAGCCAATTCCATGAGCTTTGCCGATTACAAGGTCGCCGACATCTCCCTGGCCGAGTGGGGCCGCAAAGAGATCGACATGGCGGAAACCGAGATGCCCGGCCTGATGGCGCTCCGCGAGGAGTTCGGCGCCTCCAAGCCGCTGAAGGGCGCCCGGATCATCGGTTGCCTGCACATGACCATCCAGACCGCCGTTCTGATCGAAACCCTGACGGCGCTGGGCGCCTCGGTGCGCTGGAGCTCCTGCAACATCTTCTCAACCCAGGATCAGGCCGCCGCCGCCATCGCCGCCGCCGGCATTCCGGTGTTCGCCTGGAAAGGCGAAACGGAAGAGGAATTCTGGTGGTGCATCGAACAGACCCTGAAGGGTCCGGACGGCTGGACGCCCAACATGATTCTCGACGATGGCGGCGACGTCACCGCCATCATGCATGAGAAATATCCCGACGCCCTGAAGGACGTGCGCGGCATCTCGGAAGAAACCACCACCGGCGTGCACCGGCTTTACGAAATGGCCAAGAAGGGCAAACTTCTGGTCCCGGCCATCAATGTGAACGATTCGGTCACCAAATCGAAGTTCGACAATCTTTACGGCTGCCGGGAATCCCTGGTCGACGGCATCAAGCGCGCCACCGACGTGATGGTGGCCGGCAAGGTGGCGGTGGTTTGCGGCTTCGGCGACGTCGGCAAGGGCTCCGCGGCGAGCTTGCGCAGCCAGGGTGCGCGCGTGCTGGTCACCGAGATCGACCCGATTTGCGCCCTGCAGGCGGCAATGGAAGGCTATCAGGTGGAGACCATGGACGACGCCGCGTCCCAGGGCGACATCTTCGTCACCTGCACCGGCAATGTCGACGTGATCACCCTAGATCACATGCGCAAGATGAAACACCGGGCCATCGTCTGCAACATCGGTCATTTCGATAGCGAAATTCAGATCGCCTCGCTCAGAAATTACCGCTGGCACAATGTGAAGCCGCAGGTCGACGAGGTGGAGTTCCCCGACGGCAAGCGCCTGATCGTCCTCGCCGAGGGCCGTCTGGTCAATCTGGGCTGCGCCACCGGTCATCCCAGCTTCGTCATGTCGGCCAGCTTCACCAACCAGGTGCTGGCGCAGATCGAACTGTGGAATCACGCCGACAAATACGAACGCCAGGTCTATGTGCTGCCCAAGCACCTCGACGAGAAGGTGGCGCGGCTGCATCTCAGCAAGATCGGGGTCAAGCTGACCGCCCTGACGCCTGCGCAAGCCGAGTATATCGGCGTGACCGTCGAAGGACCGTTCAAGCCGGATACCTATCGTTATTAAGGTCCTTTGCTGAATCAGGGTCCGGTCGGAATGACGGCGTCATTCCGACCGGACCCCTTGCCCGATAACCTCCGACCCTTGTGTTTTCGGCCATTCGCGGGCACCTTTGGATTAATCAAGGAGCCTGACGTCCGTATGACGGACCATCGCCACACCGAAACCACCCTTTCATACGCGGATATGCGCGCTTCCCTCCGGCGTCTGATCTGCGCCGGCCTTGCGTTTTTTTTGCCCGCCGCCGCAGAGGCGCAAACCCTCGACTTCCGCCCCGACGAGGTGATGCCGTTGGCCATCGGCACCATCATTCTGCTGCTGATGGTGTTTCTGCCGGTCACCCTGTGGCTGCGCAGCCAACTTCATCAGGCGATCGCCGAAACCGGCAGTCTGGACGTGGAGCGCAGTCGCCTGGATGAAATCCTCGCCTCGACCCCCGACGGCTTCTATCGGTGGAACCTTGCCGCCGACGGCACCATCCAGTCCGAGAATTGCTCTCGCCGTCTGGCGGTCCTGCTCGGCCTTTTCGGCGGCACCAGCGCCACCTATGCCGACATTCTGGAAAACTTCGACGAGGAGGCGACCGGGACGCTGGATATGGCGGTCGCCGCCTTGCATGGCCAGGGCCGCGGATTCGACCTGGAACTGCCCCTGCGCGAAGGGGGGCGGCGCGTTTTGGTGATCGGCAGCCGCGCCGCCGACGCCCAAGGCACCCCGCTCGCCGATGTCCTTTGGGTACGCGACGTCACCGAAGGAGCGGCGGCGGTGGAAAACCTGTCCCACGAGCGCCACGACCTGGGCGCCGAACGGGACCGTCTGCGCGCCGTGCTGGATGCGCTGCCCATGCCGGTCTGGATGCGCGACGGCGACCTGGCCCTGGTCTATTGCAACCAGGCCTATGCCAGGGCGGTGGATGCCGAAGCGCCGGAGGCCGCCGCCGAGGCGGGGGTGGAACTGGTGCCGGGCGCCGCACTGCGCGAAGCCCGGGCCCTGGCCGCCCGGGCCCGGGCTTCCGGCCTGTTGCGCAGCGAATCCTTCCATCTGGTGATGGAAGGGGCGCGGCGTCTGGTGGAGCTGACGGAAACGCCTTTTCCGGCGGAAGGCGACGGCGGCCTGATGACCGTCGGGATCGCCATCGACCGCACCCGCCAGGAGGAACTGCAGATCCAGATGGACCGGCATGTCGCCGCCCATGCCGAAGTGCTGGAAAATCTCGGCACCGCCATCGCGATCTTCTCCAGCGACACCCGTCTGTCCTTCTACAACACCGCCTTTTCCATGTTGTGGCAGCTCGAAACCGACTGGCTGGGCACCGAACCGACCTATGGCAATCTGCTCGACACCCTGCGCGAGCATCGCAGACTGCCCGAGGTCGTCGACTATCGCGCCTACAAGGAGGAGGAACTCCGCCGCTTCACCTCCCTTTTGGAAGCGCAGGAGGACCTTCTTCATCTTCCCGACGAACGCACGCTGCGCCGCATGGTATCGGCCCATCCTTTCGGCGGGTTGCTGTTCACCTACGAGGATGTCACCGATGCCCTCGCCCTCGAACGTTCACACAAGACGTCGCTCGCCGTGCACCGCGAGACGCTGGACAATCTGCATGAGGGCGTCGCCGTTTTCTCCTCGGATGGCAAGTTGCGCCTGTCCAACCCGGCCTATGGACGCATTTGGAACCTGTCGCCGGAGGATCTGAACACCGAGCCGCATCTCAGCGAACTGGTGGAGCGGCACCATGACTATTTCACCACCGCGACCGACTGGCCGGCGGTGCGCGACTGGATGCTGGCGCTCTCCTCCGAGCGCGAGGCGCGACATGGCCGTATCGAACGTTCCGACGGCGCCATCCTGGATTACGCCTCGGTCCCGCTTCCCGACGGGGCGGTACTGACCACCTGGCTCGACGTCAGCGACTCCGCCCAGGTGGAAAGAGCATTGCGGGAGCGCAACGAAGCCTTGGCGGCGGCGGACCGGCTGAAAAGCGAATTCATCGCCAATGTCAGCGCCGAAGTCCGCACACCGCTGACCACCATTCTCGGCTTTTCGGAAATCCTCGGTCTCGGTTATTTCGGGCCGCTCAATCCGCGGCAGCTCGAATATGCCAAGGGAATTACCGAGGCCGGAAATTATCTGCTGCAGGTCCTGTCCGACATTCTCGATCTGGCCACCATCGAGGCCGGCCAGATGACGCTGTCGCTGAACGCGGTCGACGTCCATGCCATGTTGACCGCCGTCCTGCAATTGACCCGCGAACGGCTGCGCGAAAAGCAATTGGTGCTCAATTTCGACTGCCCGCTCGACGTCGGCTGGATGGTGGCCGACGAACGGCGTATTCGGCAGGTTCTCTTCAGCCTGTTGTCCAATGCCGTCAAATTCACGCCGCCCCACGGCCAGATCACTCTGGCCGCCATGCGGGCCAAGAGCGAGGTCGGCGAGGAGATCCTTTTCACCGTCGCCGATACCGGCCGTGGCATCGCCCCCGAGGAACAGCAAATGATCTTCGGCAGCTTCGTGCGCGGCACCGGCCAGGGCTCGCCCACGGGTATCATGCCCTCGGGCGCCGGGCTTGGGCTGTCCCTGGTGAAGAACTTCGTCGAATTGCACGGCGGACGCATCGAGCTGGCGTCGGTTCCGGCGGAGGGCACCACCTTCATCATCCATCTGCCGTCCGGCAATGCCGATCCCCTGAAGACGGCGCCGCCACTGGTTACATTGCGAAAACGAAATAAAGTCGGGTCGTCGCTGGAAAATCTGACCGACGACGACAAAATACCGAATTGACGGTGCCGCCCGCGACTTTGATTCCCATCCCAACAGGCAAGGACGCTTCCATGTTCATCGTCATTCTGCGCTATACCGCCCCCTTGGCCGACCTCGACAAGGTGGTCGACGCCCACCGCGAATGGGTGGGAAAAGGATTCTCCGACGGGGTTTTTCTACTCTCCGGCCCGCAAAACCCGCGAACCGGCGGGGCCATCCTGGCGCATGGACTGAGCCGCGGCGAATTGGATGCCCGTCTGGCCCAGGACCCCTTCAACAAGGGACGGCTCGCCGATTACGAGGTGATCGAGCTGGCGCCGCGCGCCGCCGACCCCCGTCTGGATTTCCTGCTCGCCGACTGACGGATGAGCTACCGGATGACGGCCAGCGCCCGATGGTCTTTTCGATGTCAATGATGATACAGACCTGTCTACCTCATTCTTGAACAAGGAGGCCCTTATGTCAGCCGACGCCGAGCGACGTCCCCCCCTGCCGCCGTTCACCCTGGAAAGCGCCATCCAGAAGGTCCGCGCCGCTGAGGATGCCTGGAATTCCCGTGATCCCGACAGGGTCGCCCTGGCTTATACGCCCGACAGCCGTTGGCGCAACCGGGCCGAATTCGTCAACGGCCGCACGGAAATCGCCGAACTGCTGCGCCGCAAATGGACGCGTGAGCTGGATTACCGGCTGATCAAGGAAATCTGGGCCTTCGGCGGTTCCCGGATCGCCGTCCGCTTCGCTTATGAATGGCATGACGATGCCGGCAACTGGTTCCGCTCTTACGGCAACGAGAATTGGGAATTCGCCGACACCGGCCTGATGGCGGTGCGCCACGCCTCGATCAACGATCTGCCGATTCGCCCCGAGGACCGAAAATTCTTCTGGCCCCTGGGCCGCCGCCCCGACGACCATCCGGGCCTCGGGGAGCTCGGTCTCTAGAGGGTCGAACGTCAAATCTGACGCACGACACTCTAGAAGCGGCCATTGAGGCCGCTGCCAAGCACGCGGAGCGTGCGCTAAGGCCAAGGGCTTGAAAAACAAGCCGAGCGTGATGCCGATTTAAGGCTTCACGCTAAAGTCTGAATCCGCCTCTGGACGGTATTACGCGACCGGCACGCCGGTGGTGGTGGAATGCTCGAAATGCAGGGACTGGTCGGGACGGGCGATGGCATGGGCGGCCTGCGCCGCCATGGCGGCTTCCGAGAAACCCTGCAGGATCAGCTTCAGCTTGCCCTTGTAGCCGGCGACGTCGCCGACGGCGAAAACGCCTTTGAGATTGGTCGACAAGCTGGCCGGATCGACGGTGATTTGCGATCCGTCCATTTCCAGACCCCATTTGGCGATCGGACCCAACTGGCTGGCCAGTCCGAAGAACGGCAGCAGGATATCGGCCGGCAGGCTCTTGGTCTGGCCGTCCAAAGTGGCGACGCGCACCGCTTCCAGGCGGCCGTCGCTTCCCTCCAGCCCGTCCAACTGATAAGGCACCACCAGATCGATCCGCCCCGAATCGGCCAGGGCCTTCAGTTTGGCTTCCGATTCGGGCGCGGCGCGGAATTTGGGCCGGCGGTGCACCACCATGATTTTTTCCGCCACTTCCGAGAGCGAGATCGCCCAATCCACCGCGGAATCGCCGCCGCCAGCGATGACGACTCGTTTGCCGCGGAAGGCTTCGCGCTTCTGGACCAGATAGAAGACGCTTTTGCCTTCGAAGGCGGCGAGACCGTCGAGCGGCGGCCGGTTGGGACCGAAGGCGCCGGCCCCGGCGGCGATCACCACCACCGGGGCGATCAGCACCCGCCCGTCGGACAGCTCCACTTCCCATCGCCCGTCGGGCAGGCGGGCCAGGGTTTCAACGCTGGCTTCCAGATGGAATTTCGGATGAAAAGGCGCCGCCTGCTCGGCCAGCCGATCAACCAGCTCGGTGGCGACGATCTTCGGGAATCCGGGAATGTCATAGATCGGCTTTTCCGGATAAAGCGCCGTCAATTGCCCGCCGATGGCCGGCAGGGCGTCGACCACATGGCATTTGAGCCTGAGCATGCCCAGCTCGAAAACGGCGAAGAGACCAACCGGCCCGGCCCCGATGACGATGGCATCGGTTTCGGCGCGCATTCCAGAAGACATCGTTCGAAAACCCCTAAATTTTTCATCGCACAAGAGCCCAGAGAATGGGCACCCGCCGGAGGCGAATCAAGGACGGGCATCCGGGGAAATCGGGTGACCGCGCGCGAGGGGCCAAGAATTTAAACCAGGGCAAGCGGGGGTTCACCCGACTGCCCTGGGCAGGCAGCCAAGACAAGCGGGCTTTAAGCGCGCATGTCCTGGAACGAAACCATCACATGCTCGCGATAGGCGGGGCGCTGCTGCAGACGCCGATACCAGCCTTCCACATTGGGCAGGGAAGGCCGCTCGATATCGAGTTCGAAATAGCGATAAAGGGTCGTCCCGGCCGGAATGTCGGCCAGGGAAAGCTCATCGCCCAGCAGATAGGGCCGGTCGGCCAGGATGCGGTCGACCAGGCCGAACAGGGACGCGCACTGTTCCAGGCTTTTGTTGATGGCCGGCCAATTCCTCTCGGCTTCCGGAGTCCGAAAGTAACCCAGGAAAACGCCGTTGAGGAAGGTCGGTTGCAAAGCGCTCTGGGCCCAGTCCATCCAGCCGTCGACGGGTGCCCTGGCTGCCGGATTCTGGCCCCAGAAGGATTCCTCGCCGTAACGCGCGGCGAGATAGCGCAGGATCGCATGAGATTCCCACACCGCGACGTCGCCATCTTCGACAACCGGAATCTTTCCATGCGGATTGAGCGCGCGGAAGGCCGGCTCGTCGAGCCGGCCGAACTTGCCGCCGGCGGGAATATGCTCGTAGTCGAGTCCCAATTCGCCCACCAGCCACAGAACCTTTTGGACGTTGAAGGAATTACGACGGCCCCAGACTTTCAACATGCTCACTCTCCAGCGGCTTGATCCAACGCAGGCGGAAGCTTCGATCTTTCCGCCGACGGCTGCAAAGAGTTTTCCAAGGAATTTTGGTGACGTGATGGCAAATTTCCGATGATCCTGGGTCATTGCGCCAGGCCTGCCGCCACGTTACAAAGTCTGATGGTCATCATCCTCGATCTGGCGGACGAAGCCGCCACCCACCGGCTCGGCGCGACACTGGCCGGTCTTGCCGCCGCCGGCGACGTCATCGCGCTCGAAGGCGATCTGGGCAGCGGCAAGACGGCGCTGGCCCGAGCCTTCATCCGCGCCCTGACCGGACCCGAGGAGGAGGTGCCGAGCCCGACCTTCACCTTGGCGCAGCTCTACGATTGCGAAAACGCAACGATCTGGCATTTCGACCTTTACCGGCTGGAAAAACCCGAGGACGCCTTGGAACTGGGAATCGAGGACGCTTTCGCCGAAGGCATCAGCCTGATCGAATGGCCCGACCGGCTGGGCGGCTGGCTGCCGGCCGACCGCCTGACCGTGGCACTTTCATCCGGCACCGGGGCCGGATCACGCCGGGTTCGGCTCACCGGCGGCCCGGCCTGGACCACCCGCTTGCAGGAGACTTTTGGTGACTGATCGCGAAAGGCTGATCGCAACCTTTCTCACCCGACACGGCTGGGGTGAGGCGAAACGCGGAAAATTGGCCGGAGATGCCTCGTTCCGCCGCTATGACCGGCTGGTGGCGCCGGATGGAGGGCGGGCCGTGCTGATGGACGCCCCGCCGCCCCGGGAGGACGTGCGCCCCTTCATGGCCATCGAGGCCCATCTGCTGGCCCTGGGCTACAGTGCCCCCCGACTGTTCGCCGCCGATGCGCAAGCCGGCCTGCTGCTGCTCGAAGATCTGGGCGACGAAACCTTCACCCTGCTGCTGGCCGCCGGCGAACGCGAGGCCGATCTCTACCGTCTCGCCGTCGACCAGTTGATCGACCTGCATGGCCGGGGCGAAGCCGCCGTTCCCCGGGGTCTGGCTCCTTACGACGATGAGAGGCTGCTGACGGAAGCCTTCTTGCTCACCGATTGGTACGCGCCGGAAATGAATCCCTTGCCGGCCGGCGCCCGCGACGACTACGCCACCCTCTGGCGAGCCCTGTTCCCGACGGCGCGCGCCGTGCCCGAAACCCTGGTGCTGCGCGATTTCCACGTCGACAATCTGCTACGCCTGGCCGGACGTCCGGGAGTGGCCGCCTGCGGCCTGCTCGATTTCCAGGACGCTGTGGCCGGGCCGATCACCTACGATCTGATGTCGCTGCTGGAAGACGCCCGCCGCGATATCGATCCGGCCCTGATCGCCACCTTGCGGAACCACTATCTGCAAGCCTTTCCCCACCTCGACCGGCAGGCCTTCGACGCCTCCTGGGCGGTGCTGGCGGCACAGCGCCACGCCAAGGTCATCGGCATTTTCACAAGGCTGTGCCGGCGCGACGGCAAGCCGATCTATCTGCGGCACATTCCCCGGCTCTGGCGGCTGCTGGAGCGGGCTTTGGCCCACCCCAGGCTGGCCGATCTGAAAAATTGGTTCGACCGGTATCTTCCGGAAGGCAAACGCGGAGTGCCGCTGCCATGATGCCCAGCCACGCGATGCTCCTGGCCGCCGGATTGGGCCTGCGCATGCGGCCCCTGACCCTGACAGTGCCCAAACCGCTGATTCCGGTGGCCGGGCGGACCATGCTGGACCGCATTCTCGATCATCTGGACGCGGCCGGGGTCGGCCAACGCGTCGTCAACACCCATTGGCTGGGGGAGACGCTCCACCGGCATCTGGCCGGGCGAATCGACATCGTCTTTTCCGACGAGGCCGAACTGCTGGAAACCGGGGGCGGCGTCCTGAAGGCGCTGCCGCTTTTGGGAGCGGATCCGTTCTTCGTCTGCAACGCCGATATCGTCTGGACCAACGGCCCCGCCCCGGCGCTCGGCCGCTTGGCCGACGCCTGGGACGGCGAGAAGATGGATGCTCTGCTGCTGATGCAGCGCACCGCCACGGCCTTTGGCTATGACGGCCCCGGCGATTTCTTTCTCGATTCCGCCGGACGGGCCACGCGGCGGCGGGAGAAGGAGGTCAGCCCCACCTTGTTCGCCGGCGTGCAGATCCTGCATCCCCGGCTGTTTTCCGAGGCGGCGCCCGGCAAGTTCTCGCTCAACCGGCTCTATGACCGGGCCGAGGCCGACGGGCGGCTCTATGGGATCGTCCATGACGGCGGCTGGTACCATATCGGCACGCCCGACGCCCTGGCCGAGGCCGAGGACCTGATCGGGGCCGGGGCCGGGGCCGGGGCCCCGGCCGACCTCCTCCCGTCCGTGACCTGACGATGAGCCCCTCGGTCTTCACCATCCCGCCGGGCGAGAGTTTCGTCGACGCACTGGCCGCCGGACTGATGGAGGAGACCGCGGGCGATCCCCTGGCCCTGTCGGCCATGCTGATCCTGCTGCCGACCCGCCGCGCCTGCCGGGCCCTGCGCGAGGCCTTCCTGCGCCGCTCGGCCGGCCGGCCGCTGCTCCTGCCCCGGCTGCGCCCGCTGGGCGACGCCGACGAGGAGGAACTCGCCCTCTCCGACGGCGGCGACATCACTCTGCCGCCCGCCGTTCCGCCCCTGCGCCGACAATTGCTGCTGGCCCGTCTGATCCTGGGAATGGGCGGCGGCCGGGGCGGGCAGGCGCCGGGACCGGAGCAGGCGGTCGAACTGGCCGGCGAACTGGGTCGCCTGCTCGACCAGGTGCATACGGAAGGCCTGGACTTCGGCGGGCTGGCCGGCCTGGTTCCGGCGGATTACGCGACCCACTGGCAGCTCACCCTCGACTTTCTCTCCATCCTGACCAGCCATTGGCCGGCCATCCTGGCCGAACAGGGATGGATGGAGGCGGCGCTCCGCCGCAACCAGCTGCTCGATCTGCAGGCCGACCGCTGGCTGGCCGCCCCTCCGACCTTTCCGGTGCTCGCCGCCGGGTCGACCGGATCCATCCCGGCGACGGCCCGCCTGCTGACGGTGGTCGCCGGCCTGCCCACCGGACGGCTGGTCCTGCCCGGCCTCGACCGGACGATGGATCCGGCCAGCCGCGCCGCCCTCGACCAGACCCATCCGCAGAGCGGTCTCTACCATCTGCTCGATCGCCTCGACCTGCCGCCCGAGAAGGTCGCCTTGTGGCCGGGAAGCAAGGCGGGGCCCCGCGACCGGCTGATCAGCGAAACCATGCGGCCGGCCGCCACCACCGAGGCGTGGCGGCATCTCGGCCCGGACATCACCGCCGCCGCGCTTGCCGGCATCACCCGGCTCGACTGCGCCGGTCCCCGGGAAGAGGCCGGCGCCATCGCCCTGATGATGCGCGAAACGCTGGAAACGGACGAACGGACCGCCGCCCTGGTCACCCCGGATCGCGACCTGGCGCGACGGGTCGCCGCCGACCTCAGACGTTATGGTATCGAAATAGACGATTCGGCGGGAACGTCCCTGGGCCTCACCCCGGTGGGCGCCTTCCTCGCGCTGTCCGCCCAGATGGTCGCCGACGACTTCGCCCCCCACGCCACCCTGGCCGCGCTCAAGCATCCGCTGGCCATGGGCGGGCTGTCCCCGGGAGCCTTCCGGACGCGCGTGCGCCGCCTGGAGCGCCAGGTGCTGCGCGGGCCTCGGCCGGGGCCGGGCGTGGCCGGACTGATCGCCGCCCTGGCCGAGAAAAGCGATTTGCGCCCCTGGCTGTCGACCCTGGCCGAGGCGACCGGCGACTTCGCCACCTTGATGGGCCGTCCGGCGGTCCCCCTGGCCGACCTGCTGCGGGCCCATATCGCCTGCGCCGAACGGCTGGCCGACGACGACCAGCGTACCGGCGCGGCCCGTCTGTGGAAGGGCGAAGCGGGGGAAGCCGCCGCCGATTTCATCGCCGACCTGGCTCTGGCCGCCGACGTGCTGCCGGCCATCGGTCCCCGCGGCTATCCCGGACTGCTGGCCGCCCTGATGACGGGAATCGTCGTCCGTCCGGCCTGGGGCGGCCATCCCCGCCTGGCCATTTGGGGTCCCCTGGAAGCCCGGCTTCAGCACGCCGACCGCTTGATCCTGGGCGGCCTCAACGAGGGATGCTGGCCGCCCGACGCCGCCGCCGACCCATGGATGAGCCGGCCGATGCGCAAAAGCTTCGGCCTGCCGCTGCCCGAACGCCGCATCGGTCTCGCCGCCCATGACTTCGCCCAGGCCTTCGCCGCGCCCGAGGTGATCCTGACCCGCGCCGCCCGTATCGAAGGCGCGCCCACCGTGCCGTCCCGCTGGCTGCTCCGCCTTGATGCCGTCCTGCAGGCCGCCGGCATCGCCCTGCCCCGGCCGGCCCGGGACTGGCTGTCCTGGCAGGAGGCCCGCGACCGGCCCGACCGTTACGCGCGGCCGGCGGCCCCCGCCCCGACCCCACCGGTGGCGGCCCGCCCGCGCGAGCTGTCGGCCACCGCCATCGAAACCTGGATGCGCGATCCCTACGCCGTCTATGCCCGCAAGATCCTGGGCCTCGACGCCCTCGACCCCATCGATGCCGATCCGGGCGCCGCCGATTACGGCACCCTGGTCCATGGCGCGCTCGACGCCTTCATCAAGGCCCATCCGCGAGGCGCCCTGCCGGCCACCGCCCTGGAGGAACTGTTGGCGCTCGGACGGGGCAACTTCGCCGCGGCGGCGGCCCGGCCCGGCCTGTGGGCCTTCTGGTGGCCGCGCTTCGAACGGGTCGCCGGCTGGTTCATCTTCCATGAGGCGGCCCGGCGTCATCTCCTCACCGAGGCGGCCAGCGAGATCAGCGGCGCCCTGGAGATCGCCGCCCCCGGCGGGCCGTTCCGGGTCACCGCCAAGGCCGACCGCATCGACCGCATGGCCGACGGCACGCTCGCCATCATCGACTACAAGACCGGTGCCCCGCCGACCGCCAAGGAGGTGGCCGCCGGTTACGCCCCGCAATTGCCCATCGAGGCGGCGATCGCCCGCCACGGCGGCTTTCCGGGAATTCCGGCGGCCGATGTCGGACAATTGCTTTATTGGCGCCTGTCGGGAAGCCCGCCGGGCGGCGAGGAACGCTCGGCCGGCGACGACGCTCTGTCGCTGGCCGAACAGGCGCTGGTCGGCCTGGCCGAGCTGATCGCCCGTTTCGATGACGAATCGACCCCCTACGCCGCCCGCCCGCACCCCGAGATGGCGCCAAAATACAGCGACTATCTGCACCTGGCCCGGGTCAAGGAATGGTCGAGCGCCGAGGAGGGCGAGGAATGACGGCCGTATCTCGACAGCCTGCGGAAAAGAGGAACCACCAAGGCACCAAGGCACCAAGGCGTTTCCCGAAATGGCGACCGACGGGATATGCCAGCGCGCCGCAGGCAATCCTCCGTTCGTCCGGCGCGAGATGGCTGGTGACGGGCAGAAATGCCCGCGGCGCGCTCCGGCCCCTTGGTGCCTTGGTGTCTTGGTGGTTTTCCCGGCCGCAGGTCCCCCGCGTCGCCGCCGGCCTCGCGACAGGGCCCGGCGAGACATGGGCGCCATTTTCATTCTTTTCCGGAGGTCGCTGAATGGCCGGCATCGCCATCGATCCGGAAGTTCCGCAGCGGCAGGCGGCCGATCCCGGCACCTCGGTCTGGGTCGCGGCCTCCGCCGGGACCGGCAAGACCAAGGTGCTGACCGACCGGGTGCTGAGCCTGCTGCTTGCCGGAAACGCACCCGAGCGGTTGCTTTGCCTGACCTTCACCAAGGCGGCGGCGGCCGAGATGTCCAACCGGATTTCCTTCAGGCTGGCCGGCTGGGCCACCGACGATGATACCCGACTGGCCGCCGACCTTGCCCGTCTGACCGGCCGGCCGGCCGGTGAAGCCGATCTGACGCGGGCACGGCGCCTGTTCGCCCAGGTGCTCGACACGCCCGGCGGCATGCGGATCGAAACCATCCACGCCTTCTGCCAGTCGCTGCTGCGCCGCTTCCCCCTGGAAGCCGGCCTCGCCCCGCATTTCCAGGTGATGGACGACCGCGACGCCGGCGAAATGCTGGCCCAGGCCCGCGAGGAGGTGCTGGCCGCCGCCCGCGACGGGGCGGGAGATGGACCTGGGGGAAAACTGGCCGAGGCGCTGGCGGTGATCACCGGGGCCGTCCACGAAACGGCTTTTCCCGATCTGATGGCCGAACTGACCGGCGTGCGCGGCCGGCTGCGGCGGCTGATCGACCACCATGACGGGCGGGACGGGGTGATCGACGCCCTTCGCCGGCGCCTGGGATTGGAAGCGGATGACACGGCGTACGGCCTGGTCCGGCGAGCGGTATCCGACGGAGCTTTCGACGCCGGCGGCTGCAGGGCGGCGATGCGGGCGCTGCAGGGCGGCAAGGCGGGCGACCAGGAACGGGCCGGCCTGATGAACGCCTGGCTGGCCGCCTCGGAGGATGAGCGCCTCGACCGGTTCGCCCTGTGGCAGAGCGCCTTCCTCACCGGCAAGGGCGAAATCCGCGCCCGGCTCTGCACCAAGGACGTGGAAGCCCGGGTTCCGGGCACTTTGGCCATTTTGCAAAGCGAAGCCGAACGATTGTTCGGGCTCGCCGGCCGGCTCCGAAGCGCCGTCACGCTGGCCTCCACCGCCTCGCTGCTAACCCTGGGCGAGGGCCTTTTGGCATCCTATGAGCGCCAGAAGACGGCCCGCGCCATGCTCGATTACGACGATCTCATCCTGGCAGCCGTTACGCTTTTGGAACGACCTGGATCGGCGGCCTGGGTCCTCTACAAGCTCGATGGCGGCATCGACCATGTGCTGATCGACGAGGCACAGGACACCAACCCCGACCAATGGCGGGTGATCCGGGCGCTGACCGGGGAATTCTTCGCCGGCGAGGGACAACGCCGGGCGGGCGAGCGCACGGTGTTCGCCGTTGGCGACGCCAAACAGTCGATCTACAGCTTCCAGCGGGCCGACCCGCGGGAGTTCGAGGCGATGCGCGGGTGCTACGCCGCCCAGGTCCCGGCCGCCCAAGGCCGCTGGGCCGAAGTGGCGTTGTCGGTCTCGTTTCGCTCGGCGCCGGCCGTGCTGGACGCCGTCGACCGGGTAATCAACAGCCCGGCGGGCGGCGACGGAGTGGTGGCGCCCGGTCAGACGGTAACCCACCTGGCCTTCCGCGAGGGAGCCGCCGGACTGGTCGAGATATGGCCGCCGATCCGGCCGGCGGCGCGCGACGAGCCCGAGCCCTGGAAGCCGCCGGTCGAACGGGTCAAGGGCGACAGTCCGCGCGCCCGCCTGGCGCAACTGGTCGCCCGGCGCATCGAGGCGATGGTCAAGGGTGGCGAGATTCTCGCCTCGCGGGGGCGGCCGATCCGGCCGGGCGACGTTCTGGTGCTGGTCCGCCGCCGCAACGCCTTCGTCGAGGAACTGGTCCGCGAATTGAAGACCCTGGGCATCGCGGTGGCCGGCGCCGACCGCATGGTGCTGACCGAGCAGTTGGCGGTGATGGACCTGATGGCCCTGGCCAATGTCATGCTGCTGCCCGACGACGACCTGACCCTGGCCACCGTGTTGAAGGGCCCGCTGATCGGATTGTCCGAGGAGGACCTGTTCCGGCTGGCCTGGGGCCGGCGCGGCGGACTTTGGGAGGCCTTGCGCGAACGATCGGGCGAGGAGCCCTTCGCCGCCGCCTGGCGGCAGCTTTCCGAATGGCTGAGCCTGGCCGACCAGATGCCGCCCCACGATTTCTTCGCCCGGGTATTGACCGAAGGCGGCAAGAGCCGGCTGCTCGCCCGCCTGGGACTGGAAGCCGAGGATCCGCTCGATGAATTCGTCACCCTGACGCTGGCCTACGAGCGTGGCCATCCCCCTTCGCTGCAAGGCTTCCTGCGCTGGCTGGAGGAAGGCGCGGTGGAAATCAAGCGCGATCTCGAACAGG
Source organism: Telmatospirillum siberiense (assembly GCF_002845745.1). Taxonomy (GTDB): domain Bacteria; phylum Pseudomonadota; class Alphaproteobacteria; order Rhodospirillales; family Magnetospirillaceae; genus Telmatospirillum; species Telmatospirillum siberiense. Next base: position 19,565 of record NZ_PIUM01000055.1, read on the forward strand.
GCGACGTCGATGCCGTCCGCATCATGACCGTGCATGGCGCCAAGGGATTGCAGGCCCCCATCGTCTTCCTGCCGGACACCTTGCAGGTGCCGACCCGCCCGCCGCGCCTTCTATGGCTGGACGAGGGGGAGAGCGAATTGCTGGCCTGGCCCCCCAGGGCCGACGACCAGGACGAAAACTGCCGGGCGGCGCGCGATGCCGCCAATCGGCGACGCGATGAGGAATACCGGCGGCTTCTCTATGTCGCCATGACCAGGGCCGAAGACCGGCTTTACGTCTGCGGCTGGGAAACCCGGCGGGCGGCGGCCGGACATTGCTGGTATCGCCTGATCGAGGGGGCATTGCGTCCCCTCTGCGAACCCGAACCCGACACGTTCCTCGACAGCCAGCGCGGAATGGATGACATCCGGGTCCTCCGGCTGATCTCACCCCAGACGGCCGCCGTCGTCTCCGGTCGCGAGGGCGCGAGGGCGCCGTCCCCGGCGCCACTGCCGGACTGGGCGCGGCTGCCGGCACCGCCCGAACCGGTGCCTCCCCGGCCCTTGGCCCCGTCGCGCCCCGACGAGGACGAGCCCGAGGTCCGCTCGCCCTATGGCACCGGCGGCGATGCGGCGCGTTTCCAGCGCGGCCGGCTGATCCACCGGTTGCTGCAATCGCTGCCCGACCTTGCCACGGCCAAACGCAACGAGGCCGCCGCCCGCTTCCTCGGACGGCCGGGCTGGGCCTTGAGCTTCGCCGAGCAGGCGGCCCTGGCCGGCGAGGTGGTGGCCATCCTGAACGATCCGGAGTTCGCTCCGATCTTCGGACCGGGCAGCCGGGCCGAAGTGCCGGTGGTCGGCCAGGTGGGCGAGCGCATTCTCTCGGGCCAGGTCGACCGGCTTCTGGTCACCGAAAAGGACGTCCTGATCGTCGATTTCAAGACCAACCGCCCGCCGCCCCGCCGCCCCGCCGACGTGGCGGCGGTCTATCTGCGCCAGATGGCGGCCTACCGCGCCGCGCTGGCCTGCATCTATCCGGGCCGCACCATCCGCTGCGCCCTTCTGTGGACCGACGCGCCGCGCCTGATGGCCCTCGACAATGCCGTTCTCGACGACGCCCTGTCGGGACTGACGGGAAGGTAATCCCCCCGTCACCGTCGCCGGATATCGACGCCCCTTGCAGGGCAATCGGGTGAACGCGCGCGAATTGCTTCTCAGAGAGTGACTCTCGTCGCCTTGGCGCGATGAGCGGTGCGTCAGGAAAGCTGGCGCGATCCGGCCGGTGGAAGTCCGGCCCAGGTAAGGGGTAGCGCCCGCCTGGTAACGAGTGTTGCGGGGTCGTCGGTG
>NZ_PIUM01000056.1 GCF_002845745.1 Telmatospirillum siberiense
CGGGGCGGCGATTACGATGGCGGCGAGCACCTCGGCGACGGTGGATGCCAATGGCTTCGACGATCAGCTGACCGTTTCGAGCAGCGATACGGTGACATTGACCGACAGCGGGGTAAACACCACCGTCACGGTTACCGGCGGCGGCGACAAGATCACCGCCAGCAATGTGGCGGTGGTCTACTCGGGTAGTGGCGCCAACAGTGCCGGCACGCTGACCGGAACCGGCGATCAGGTGACCATCAGCGGCGCCAGCCAGGTGGTGACCGTCAACGGCGCGCCGAATGGTGCGGTCGTGGTCAGCGGGACCAGCGATACGCTGACGGTCAATGCCGGCGGCGCGAGCGGCGCGGTCGTGGTCAGCGGCGTGAAGGACACCCTCAATGTCACCAATACGGCGGTGACGCTGGCATCGGGATCGTCCGGAACCAAGATCGTCGGGACGGGTGACACCATTTCGACCAGCGGTATCGGGGTCGATGTCACATTGAGCGGCGCGAATCTCAGTTTGAATGCCACCAGCAGTACCATTACCCTGACGGGAACCAGCACCTCGGCGGTGGTGACCGGTACGTCGAACGCCATTGTCGTCGCCGGGGCGAACGACACGCTGACGGCGGGAACCGGTACCATCACCCTGAGTGCGACCGGCGCGGTGGTGAGCACCACGGCAGCGACGGCGCTGACCCTGTCGAACAGTGTCGCGGCAACGCTCGATGCCGGCGGTTTCACCGATTCGATCACCTTGGGTGCCAGTGATAGCCTGACGCTGAGCAACAACACCGCGGGAACCGCGATTACGGCCACCGGCAGCGCCGATACGGTCACGGCGAGCAATGTCGCGGTGACGTTGTCGGCGAGTTCGTCCCGCATCGCCGTAACCGGAAACAACGATGCGGTGGTGCTGAGCGGCACCAGCGACGCGGTGACCTTATCGGGTTCGGCGGATACGGTGACCGCCAGTTTGTCGTCGGTCACCTTGACCGGTGCCGGCAGTTCGGCGGTGGTGAATGGAACTTCGGACGCCATCGTGGTGGCGGGGGCCAATGACACCCTGACTGCGGGAAGCGGGAGCATCGCGATCAACGCGACCGGGGCCGTGGTGACGACGACCGCGGCGACGGCGGTGAGTTTGGCGTCCAGTGTGGCGGCGACGGTCAACGCCGGCGGCTTCGCCGACGCGGTGACCCTGGTTGCCAGCGACACCTTGACGCTGACCAACAATGCCGCGGGCACGACGATCAAGGCGACCGGCAGTGGCGATGTGATTTCGGTCAGCAATGCCGCTCTGACCCTGAGCGGGGCCTCGGCGAGCACGACATTGACCGGTGCGGCCAACACCGTCAGCCTGACGGGCAGTTCTGCCAAGGTCGCGGTGACCGGCGCCGCCAATACGGTGGCGGTCAGCGGAACCGGCGACGCGGTGACACTGACGGGCACATCCGAAGTCGTTACGGCCAACTCGGCGGCGGTGACTCTTCTGGGGACCAGCAGTTCATTGTCGGTGACGGGTGCGTCGAACGCCGTCGTCGTCTCCGGTGTCAATGACACCTTGACGACGGGAAGTGGGACCATCGCCCTTAATGCGACCGGGGCGGTGGTGACCGCCACGGCGGCGGCAACCCTGACACTGGCGTCCAGCGTGGCGGCGACGGTTGATGCCGGCGGTTTCGCCGAGACCGTGACCTTGGGCGCCGGCGACAGGCTGACGCTGAGCAACAATGCGACGGGAACGGTGATCAAAGCCACCGGCGCCGGCGATGTGCTCTCCGCCAGCAACGCGGCGATTACCCTGTCGGCCAGTTCGGCGGCGGTGACCGTGACAGGATCCAGCGACACCGTGTCGGTGACGGGGACGGGCGATACGGTGACGCTGTCGGGGTCCGCCGATACGGTGAGCGCCAGCTCGACGGCGGTGACTCTTGCGGGAACCAGCAGTTCGGCGACGGTTACGGGAACCTCGGATGCCATTGTGGTTACGGGAAGCTATGACACGTTGACTGCCGGAAGCGGGACCATCGCGCTCAACGCGACGGGGGCGGTGGTGACCGACACCGCGGCGGCGAGCTTGACGCTGGCGAATAACGTCGTGGCCACCGTCAACGCCGGTGGGTTCGCCGACCAGGTGAGCCTGGGTTCGAACGATACCCTGACGCTGACGAACACAGCCGCCACCGGGACCAAGATCACCGTGAGCGGAGGGGGCGATATCATCGCTGCCAATAATGCCGCGGTGACGTTCAGTGGTAATGGCTCGGGGTCCGCGACCACGTTGACGGGAGGCAGCGATCAGGTGACGGTCAGCGGTACCAGCCAGCTCCTGACCATCAACGGCGCGCCAAGTGGTGCCGTGATGGTCAGCGGCTCAAACGATAGCGTATCGATCAATGCCGGCGGAGCAAGCGGCATCGTCGTGGTCAGCGGCAAGAGCGACAGCCTCAATGTGACCAACACGGCGGTCACGCTTTCCGCCAGCGCGGCCGCTTTGGCCGTGACCGGATCGGGCAACACGCTCACCGTGAGCGGGACCAGCGACACGGTGACACTGTCGGGGGCGTCGGAAACGGTAATGGCCAGTTCGACGACGTTGACCCTGGCCGGGACCGGCAGTTCGGCTGTGGTGACGGGCACTTCGGACACGATTGTCGTCTCTGGGGCGAACGATACGCTGACGGCCGGAAGTGGTACCATTACGATCAACGGGACCGCCGCCACGGTTTCCACCACTGCGGCGACCACCGTGACGATGGGCAACAGCGCGTCGGCGACTGTCAATGCCGGTGGGTACACCGACCCGGTGACCCTGGGGGCCAGCGATACTTTGACGTTGCTCAACAACGCCACCGGGACAGCGCTCACGGCGACCGGCGGCGGCGACGTGATCGCCGTCAGCAATGCGGTGGTGACGTTCGCCGGCAACGGCTCGGGCATCGCCGGTACGCTGAGCGGATCGAGCGATCAGGTGACGGTGAGCGGGACAAGTCAGGTGGTGATTGTCAATGGCGTGCCGGTTGGCGCCGTACTGGTCAGCGGGACCAGCGACACGGTGACGGTCAATGCCGGCGGCGCGGCTTACGGCTACGTGGTGACGGGAGCGCATGACACGCTCAATGCGACGAATACGCCGGTGACCTTGTCTGGGACATCGGCCAGCGCCGTCATCAACGGATCGAGCAATACCGTGACGGTGACGGGAACCAGCGACGCCGTGACGCTGTCGGGATCGTCGGAACTGGTGACCGCGACGTCGACGGCGGTCGTGCTGACGGGGACCAGCAGTTCGGCCGTGGTGACGGGGCATGCGGATACCATCACCGTAACCGGCGCGAACGATACGCTGACGGCGGGCGACGGCTCGATCGCGTTGTACGGCGTGGGCGCGGTGGTGACGGCGACGGCGGCGACGGCCGTGACATTGGGCGACGGCGTCGACGCCACGGTGGATGCCAACGGCTATCTGCTCCAGGTCACGATGAATAATAACGATACGCTGAATCTCGAGGGTGCGGCGGATTGGTCGTTTATTACGTCGACGGGGGGCGGCGATCTGATCAATGCGGCCTCGGCGAATGTCACCTTCAGCGGCAACGGCGGTTACGTCGCCAGCACGCTGAACGGCACGAACGATATCATCGCGGTGACCGGCAATAATGAGATCATCGTGGCCAATGGCACACCTTACGGCTCGGTTCTGGTCAGCGGGACCAACGATACGGTGACGATCAATGCCGGCGGGGCGAGCGGAACGTTGCAGGTTACCGGAACCCGGGATCTGGTCAATGTCGACGATACGGCGGTGACATTGCTGGCCACCACGTCGTCGGTCACCGTGGTCGGTTCGAGCGATACGGTGACGGTGCTCGGTACGGGCGATTCGGTCACGGTGTCGGGGACGGCCGATTCGGTGGCGGCGAGTGGGACGGCGGTAACCCTGACGGGCACCGGCAGTTCGGCGACGGTTACGGGAATCGACGCGATCGTCGTGACCGGGACGAACGACACGCTGACGGCGGGCGGCGGCACGATCGCCCTTGATGCGACGGGGGCGATGGTGACGACCACGGCGGTGACGGACGTGGCCCTGGCAGATGACATCGCAGCGACGCTCGATGCCGGTGGATTTGCCGATCGCGTGACCTTGGGCTCCAACGACAGCCTGACTTTGATCAATGCCGCGACGGGGGCCCAGGTCACCGTCGATGGTACCGGAGACACCCTGAGCGTTGACAATGTCCAGGTGACGTTGTCGGCCAGTTCGGCCAAGCTTGCCGTAACCGGATCGAGCGATACCGTCGTGGTGACCGGGACGAACGATACGGTGACGCTGTCCGGATCGTCGAACTCGCTGACCGGTAGTTCCACGTCCGTGACGCTGACCGGCGTCAGCAGTTCGGCCGTGGTGAGCGGCATTTCGGACGCGATCACCGTGACGGGGACGAACGACACGCTGACGGCGGGCGGCGGCACGATCGCCCTTGATGCGACGGGCGCGGTGGTAACGACTACGGCGGCGACCGCCGTGACGTTGGCGGATGGCGTTGCGGCGACGGTGGATGCCGACGGCTTCGCCGATCAGGTGACGCTGGGCTCCAATGACAGCCTGACGCTGACCGACGCGACGGCAAGCAATATTACGGTTGCCGGCAGCGGCGATGTGATAACGGCCGACAATGCGGTGATAACCTTGTCCGCGAGCTCGGCTGCGGTGACCGTTATCGGTTCCAATGACACGATTATTGTGACGGGAACGGATGACGTTGTGACGGTATCCGGATCTTCGGATACGCTGACAGCCAGTTCTTCGACCGTGACCTTGACGGGGGACGGCAGTTCCGCGGTGGTGAGCGGCAGCTCGAATGCGATCACCGTGACGGGGACGAACGACACGCTGACGGCGGGCGGCGGCACGATCACCCTCGACGGGACGGGGGCGGTGGTGACGACCACGGCGGCGGCGGCTCTGACGGTGGCGGATGGCGTGACAGCAACGGTGGTCGCCGCCAATGGCTCGGCCGATCAAGTGACATTGGGTTCTTACGACAGCTTGACGCTGACCAACGCTGTGGCCGGTACGGCTATTCTCGTCGCCGGTACCGGCGATTCTATCGTCGCCGATAATGTTGCGGTGACGTTGAGCGCCAGTTCGGCGTCCGCGACCGTGACAGGGATCAGCGATTCGATAGCGGTGAGCGGAATTAACGACGCTGTGACGGTGTCGGGGGCGTCGGACACGGTGACGGCCAATTCCGCGACGGTGACTTTGACGGGGGACAGCAGTTCCCTGGTGGTGAACGGTACCTCAAATGTGATCGCCGTGACCGGCGCGAACGACACCCTGACGGTCGGGAGCGGCACGGTCAGCCTCAACGGAACCGGGAGCATGGTGACGACCACGGCGTCGACGGCCTTGACGCTGGCGGATGGCGTGGCGGCAACGGTGAATGCCGACGGTTCCGCCGACCAGGTGACGCTGGGCTCCGGCGATAGCCTGACTCTGACCGGCGATACGACGGCGACCAACGTCACCGTCGCCGGCAGTGGGGACGCAATTGTCGCAGATATGACGGCGATGACGCTCAGCGCAAGTTCGGCGAGCGCGACCGTGACAGGGATCAGCGATTCGATAGCGGTGACGGGAGCGAGCAGTTCGGTGGTGGTTACCGGTGCGGCGAATGTGCTCTCCGCGACCGGGTCGAATGATACGCTGACGGCCATTGGAGATGCGAATACGCTGGAAGGCGGATCCGCTGCCACCACCCTGATCGGCGAGGGCAATCAGAATATTTACCTCGTCGGGTCCGGCGATACGACCATATCCAATACGTCGACGACCGGATCGGCTAGCGGAGAAATCGATCTGCAAGGAAGTACGTCAAGCAGCAACCTTTGGTTCGCCTTATCGGGGAATAATCTGGTGATCGACGTCATGGGAACGGATCAGCAAATAACGGTCACCGATTGGACCAGCGCGGGTAACGAAACCCAGGACATCGCGGCGGGGGGACAAAAAATAGATACTTCCGGTATCGGGACACTTATTCAGGCGATGGCGTCTTATTCGGAAAACAATGCAAGTTTCGATCCGACAACGGTGAGCCAAATTCCCACCGATAGCAGTGTGGCGATTGCTGTAAACCAGACTTGGCATTCTTGAGGCGGAGTCGGTCAACGCAATGCCAGCACGTAACGATATGCTTGCGGAAGGCGGGGTGGATACATCCGCCCCGCCTCAGGATTTTTCGGTCGGTGAAATTCTGGGACAGGTTGCCGGACTGATCCAGGCCAAGAAATATGACGAGGTCTTGGGCCTTATTCAGAACGCCATGACGAAGGATCCCACCAACGGGGATCTGATCAATGCGAAAGGATGCGTCTTTTCCGCCTTGGGCCGTCAGCGCGACGCCTTGAAATGTTATCGCGACGCCCTGGAGTTCAACGCGACCGGTTCCGGGCTCTGGAGCAACTTGGGAACGGCGTTCAAGCATCTGAAATATTTCAGCGCGGCGATCGCCTGTCATCGGCGGGCGATCGATCTTTCCGGCGAGGAGCCCTTTCTCCATCACAATCTCGGTCTATGTTATGCGGAGGCTGGTCAGCATGGCGAGGCGATCATGGCCTTCAACCGGGCGCTCGCTTTGCAGCCGACCTACCATCTCGCCCGCTGGGACCGGGCCCGCAGTTTTCTTTTTTTGGGAAATTATCGACAGGGCTGGGCCGATTATGAGGTCCGGCTGATCAGTGGCCAGATACCCAAGCGGCCGTTGCCCGGCCGCAAATGGTCGGGGGAGCCCTATCCCGGAGAACGGCTTGTCATCCTCACGGAGCAAGGGTTCGGCGATACTCTTTGGATTCTGCGCTATTTATCGACGGTGAAAGGGCTGGGCGGCGAACTTGTCATCGAATGCCAGCCGGCGCTTTGCGCATTTGTCGCGTCTCTCGGAATTGCGGATCAGGTCATTGCCCATGGCCAGCCTTTGCCGGATGCCGCATATCACTGTCACCAATGCAGTCTTCCCGGTCTTTTTACTCCGGATCTGTCTCGCCTCTCGACCCGGGCCTATCTCTCGCCGCCGACCGATCGAAAAGACAAATTCAAACCCCATTTCGAAAAAGCGGCCGGCCGGCTGAAAATAGGGATCGTTTGGTCCGGAAGCATGACCTTCGGCCGAAACGCCGACCGTGCTCTGCCTCTGGAACGGCTTCTGCTCGCCTTGGATTTTCCCGGCGTACAGCTTTACAGCCTGCAAAAGGGGCTGCCGGAACAAGAACTGGCATCTTTGCCCCAGGGAAGACGGCCCATTATCGATCTGGCCGCGGAGTTGAGCGATTTTGCCGATACCGCCGCCGCCGTCTCTGGTCTCGATTTGGTGATCATGACGGACAGCGCGGTTGCGCACCTCGCTGGCGGCTTAGGCATCCCCGTATGGGTTCTGCTTGGCTACTCGGCCCATTGGCTCTGGCTTCTCAATCGGACCGATTGTCCATGGTATCCCTCGACGCGGTTATTTCGTCCCCGTGTCGAGGGCGATTGGGACTATGTGCTCGACAATGTGGCCGCCGAACTTCTGAAACTCGTTCCCCCGCGCTAATCCGGCCTTGGCCTGTCGGGAAACTCAGGCTCCAAGGGCTATCGTTAATATTTTTTTAACGCGGTGCACGGACCGGCCTTTCGCGCGCGTGTAATCATCAAGTCAAGGTTTTCCCCTCCTGGTTTGATGAACGATACGCCGTGAGAGCTTTATGCCTGATCCTCGTCCGTTGTTCCTTTCGCAATATCGGCCAATCGCGAATGGGTCGTGCCGCAAAAGCGGGCGATCGGGCTACGGAAAAACACGCCTGGGCTCTTCGGACGCCGCCGATGGCAACACCGGCAATGCCTCCGTCATGATGAGCCGGGAGTAGGGTCCATGGACGCGACACTCTCGTCGGCCGTTTCGGCCCTCCTCGCGGAAAGCAGTGCATTATCAACGATTTCGAATAATCTGGCGAACTCGGAAACGACCGGCTACAAGGCCTCGTCGACGACATTCAGCAGCCTGTTGACCGAGACGTCGGGGACCACCACCTCCGGCGGCGTGACGGCCACGGCCAGGCAGAATGTGACGGCCCAGGGAACGATCACCAGTACCAGCGTCTCCACCGATCTGGCGATCAGCGGCGCCGGAATGTTCGCGGTAACCAGCAGCCTGACTGGCGGACAAACCTATTATACGCGGGATGGCGAGTTCGAGTCGGATTCGTCGGGCAATCTCTATCTGTACGGGACCAACTATTATCTGGAAGGCTATTCTGTCGTCGATGGTGTGACGTCTTCGACGCTCTCGGTGGTGAACATCGACAGCCAGGAGATCTCCGAGCCGAAGGCGACGACGACTTATTCCCTGTCGGCCAATTTTCCGGCGACGGCGCAGGACGAATTGGGAACGTTGAGCTACACCAACTCGTCGGGCACCACGGAGGATTTGTCCGCCACCTATGTGGAGATTTCGACCGACAGCACCGCGGGAACCACCACCTATGATGTGGCCATCGACGCCGCGAGCGGAACGACGATCAGCGACGCCTCCGGTTCGGGCAGTCAGTTGTTGTATTCGGTGACGGTCGATTCGAGCGGGTCGATCGTGAGCTGCTACAGCCTGACGAGCGGCGATACATACTCGGGCACGACATTGCCGGACATCACGCCAAGCGATTCCTCGTCGTCGGTGTCGCTGTCGAGCGATTATACCGACTGGTCGAGTTTCGCCACCGCCATCGGAACCGGCTTCAGCTCAAGTACCTCGATGACCGTCTATGACTCGCTGGGGACCGCCGAATCCGTCACCGTCACCTGGACGGCGCTCGGCGACAATACCTGGCTGATGACGTTGAAATCGGCGGATGGAGAAACACTGACCGATTCCAACGGCTCGTCGGTCAGTTCCTACTCCTATGAAGTGAGCTTCAATTCCGACGGCACATATGCCGGCGTTACGTCATTGGCGACAGGGGAAACGTCGGCATCGGGAACGGCTGGTTCGGCACCCGTTTCCAGCCTGGGAGAGGCTGAAATTTCCGCCATATGGTCCGACGGTTCCTCGGCATCCACCGGGACGGCGGCCGTGACGATCGATTTGGGCACCGTCGGCGGAGCGGATGGCGTGTCGCAATATTCGTCTTCCTCATCGACGGCGGTGTCGATCACGGTGAACAGTTACTCGCAGGACGGCTATGCCGAAGGCACGTTGTCGAGCGTTGCCGTCGACAGCTCGGGCGATGTCGTCGCCAGTTACTCGAATGGCAAGAGCGCGACAATCTATGTCGTTCCCGTGGTGACGTTCGCCAACGAAAACGGCCTGACCGAGCTTTCCGATGGAGTCTACGAGGCGTCGACCTCATCCGGGTCGGCGGTCTACAACGTCGCCGGTACCGGCAGCGCGGGAACCATCGAAGGCGGCGCCTTGGAATCGTCGACCGTCAGCACCACGACGGAGTTCGCCGACATGATCGTCACGCAGCAGGCCTATTCGGCCGCGGCGCAGGTGATCAGCACCTCCAGGGAGATGTTCACGTCGTTGATGCAGGCCATTGCCTGATCCAATTCAGGCCGGCCCACCGGAAAGACCCTTCTTCTTTTTTTCCCGTTCCGCCAGTGTCTGGTAGACCTCCGCCAGCTTTTCCGGGTTGGCCGTCCTGCGGCGGCTGAACAGAACATCGCCGTAGGCGGTCAGCATCGTTCGCAGCACCTCGATCGTCGCCGCCAGGGTCTTGTCGTCCATTTCCTCGGCCAGCCTCCGGGCCTTGCGATAGTCACGCGTCTCGTAGCGAGATGGCTTGCGGTTGCTCATGCCCGTTCCTTCCGATGGTACTGGGCAGGCTACACGGATGGACGGCTCGGCCAAACCGGAAAATCCATTGCGCGGGGACCGTCTGCCGGGGGCCGGATGGGAGAAGGCGGTCATCCCGTCGATGGGCCTGCTTTCGCCATCACAAGCGATCTTATCCGCTCGGCATCTTGCGGCGTCGTCGGATTGTAGACGACCATACCGAGATCCGGCCTGCCGTCCACCGAGAATGCCGAATATTCGAATGTGATCGGCCCGAGGATCGGATGCTTCAGATGTTTGACGCCTTCTCCAAAGCTGCGGACGTCGTTGTCGCGCCACAATGCCTCGAACTCGGGACTTAGCCGGCAAAGTTCGTCCACAAGAGCGTTGATTTCCGATACGGCCCCCGCGCGCGCGGCATCCGCCCTGAAAGCGCCGACCACGAAACGGGCCACGCCTTCCCAGTCATGTTGGGCGGCCCGCACGCGGGGATCGCCGAAGACCATGCGCAGGATGTTGCGTTGGCTTGGCGGGAGCGATCCATAGTCGGTCAACACGACGGACGCCGCGCGGTTCCAGGCGACAACATCCCATGTGGCGGTTCGCACCAGGGCCGGACTTGTCTCCAGCGCATCCAGCACCCGCTGCAGCCGCGGCGTGATGGCGTCGGCCGCCCGGTATCGAACTTCCGGTGAGCGGCCGAGGCCGAGCAGATAAAGGTGCTCGCGCTCGACATCCGTCAGCATCAGGGCGCGAGCGATCCGGTCAAGGACATCCGCGGACGGCGCGCCGCCTCGCCCCTGTTCGAGCCAAGTGTACCAGGTCGGGCTGATGTTTGCGCGCTGCGCGACCTCCTCCCGGCGAAGGCCCGGCGTGCGCCGGCGTGTTCCGGAAAAGCCCAGGGCGGCCGGATCGAGCTTGGTGCGGCGATCCTTCAAAAAGGTTCCGAGCCGGTTCTCGTTCGTCGTGGATCCGCCCATCCAGTTAGCCATTATACCCTTATAATATCACTACTTTACCAGGATAGAACGGAAGTGGACATTTTACTCCAAGCAAATTTGGAGGTTTTCCCCATGCGTGTTTTTGTCACGGGCGCGACCGGATTCATCGGTTCCGCCGTCGTCCGGGAGTTGATTGCGGCAGGTCACCGGGTGCTCGGCCTTACCCGCTCGGATAAAGGCGCGGCGGCGCTTGTCGCTGCCGGCGCCGAGGTCCATCGCGGCTCGATCGATGATCCGGACAGTCTCAGAAGCGGCGCCGACGCGGCTGACGGGGTCATCCACCTGGCCTTCAACCATGACTTTTCGAAATGGGCGGCGAATTGCGAGGCGGACAGGCACGTCATTCAAGCGCTCGGCTCCGCACTGGTTGGCTCCGACCGCCCCTTGATCATCACCTCCGGGACGGGAATTGCCCTCACGCCGGGCCGCCTCACGACCGAGGATGACGCGCCGAACTCTCCGATTCCCCGTGTGGCTTCGGAAGAGGCGGCCGCCTCCGTGGAGGCCCGGGGCGTGCGCGTTTCGGTGGTGCGCCTGCCGCAAGTCCACGACCCGGTCAAACAGGGCCTCATCACCTATCTGATCGCCGTGGCCCGCGAGAAGGGAGTCTCGGCCTATGCCGGCGACGGGCTCAACCGATGGCCGGCGGTGCATCGGCTTGACGCCGCCCATCTCTACAGGCTGGTGCTGGAGAAGGGGTCGGCGGGAGCCCGTTATCATGCCGTCGCGGAAGAAGGCGTACCGCTTCGGGAGATCGCCGAGGCCATCGGCCGGGGCCTGAAGGTGCCGGTCGTCTCCAAGTCCGCCGAGGAGGCCGGCGGGCACTTCGGCTGGCTAGGGGTGTTCGTCGGCGCCGACGCCCCGGCCTCCAGCGCGCTGACGCAGGCTCGGCTGGGATGGCACCCATCGGGACCGGGGCTGATTTCCGATCTCGCCGAAGCCCGCTATTCCGAATCCTGAGCGGGGGGATCCATTCCGTATCGAGACATGTGCCCGGCAATCATGTCGGCGGTTCAGCCTCCGGCTCGACCGGCTGAGCCAGTTCGCCGAGGTGGGCGCGCATCCAGAGAACTTCCTCCGAGGCCGTTCGTCCGAAATGCCGTTTGAACTCCCGGCTGAACTGGGATGTGCTGACATAGCCGACGGCGGCGGCGGCCGTAGCAACCGAACAGCCGTCTCTCGCCATGAGAAGGCGCGCCTCATGCAGGCGAATTGACTTGATATAGTTGAGCGGTGTCGTGCCGATCAGGTCTCGGAACCGGCTGTGAAACGAGGGGACGCTCATTCCCGCTTCCGCCGCCAACACGGCGATGGCGATCTGATGACGGTAGTAGCGTCTGATATGGGCGAGGCTGCGCCCGATGCCTCCACTGCCTCCCGCCTGGCGAAGCGCCGCGATCAGTTCCGCCCTCTGTGCGCCGGTGAGGACGCGGAAGTGAAGTTCGCGGAGCAACTGTTGGCCGAGAGCCGCGGTCTCCAACGGGTCGGCAAGCGCGGTGAGCAGTCGTGACAAAGTTCCTCTCACCCCGGGTTCCATGGGCGAGGATATCAGGCTGCGCGCCATGTCCCGTGGTCGCCCATGGCGGGGCGGCATGAGTTCGATCAGCTCGGCGGCGATGCTCAGGTCGAAATCCATATAGACGGCAAGCAGCGGCGCTTCGGGGCTGGCCCGCGATTCCATCCTGAACGGCACGGGAACGGACACCGCCAGATAATGCTGGGCGTCATACACGAAGCTCTCCTTGCCGAGAAAGCCGCGCTTGGCGCCCTGAAGGACGAAGACCGCTCCGGGCCGGTAAAGCACCGGGACGTCGTTGAGATCGGTGCTGGACCGCAGCAGCCTCAATCCCGGCAACGACGTCGCGGTATAGCCCTCGCTCACCGCGATCCGTCCGGCCAACAAGACCAGCTCGTCCAGGTCATTCATAGGATCAGGCATCAAAAAGACAGTATCTGGTCTATGGAAGATGATAATCGGATGCTATCAAGCATATCAGGCAAAATCGAGCGGCATCGGAAGGAGAAAGGGATGAGCAGCGGAAAGGTTTTTTTCATCACCGGCGCCAGTTCCGGCTTCGGACGCGCCATCGCGATGGCGGCGGCCGATGCGGGGCATACGGTCATCGGAACGGTGCGGAGCGGCGCGGCCGGCGATGAAATCGAAGCGGCGGCGACCGGCCGCATTCATGCGGTCACTCTCGACGTCACTGATATGGACGCCATTCCGGCCGTCGTGGGGACCGTCGAGGCGGCATTCGGGCCGGTCGACGTGCTCATCAACAACGCCGGCTACGGCCACGAAGGCATCCTGGAGGAATCGCCGCTTGAGGAAATGCGTCGCCAGTTCGAGGTCAACGTCTTCGGCGCGGTCGCGGTGGCCAAATCCTTTTTACCGAAGTTCCGTGAGCGGCGGCGCGGTTTCATCGTCAATGTCACTTCGATGGGCGGTCTGATCACCATGCCCGGCATCGCCTATTACTGCGGCAGCAAATTCGCCCTCCAGGGCATTTCCGAGGTTATGCGCGCGGAGATGGCGCCGTTCGGCGTTCATGTGACGGCCCTTTGTCCCGGCTCCTTCCGCACCGACTGGGCGGGGCGTTCGATGGTACGGAGCGAGCGCGGCATTGCCGACTATGACGACCTCTTCGATCCGATCCGCAAGGCGCGCCTGGAGAAGAGCGGCAGGCAGCTGGGTGATCCCGCGAAGCTGGCCCGCGCGGTCTTGACACTGATCGAAAGCGGCAATCCGCCGCCGCAGCTCCTGATGGGCAGCGACGCGTTGGCGCTGGTACGCGACAAACTCGCCCGCTTGACGCAAGAGATCGATACCTGGGAGCAACTCACCGTTTCCACCGACGGCTGACCGGCCGGGCAAATGCTCGTCCCCGATGGGCTGCCGATGGAAAGAGTGGTTTTACCAAATCTCTCGTCGAACACGCCGCCGAGGAGCCAAGGAACATTCACATGGTCGAATTGGCGTGAATGGTATAGGCCACATCCAGATACCGTCGAGGACATCATCCGTCGCTCGACCTTGGAATAGGGCGAACATGGACCCGTTCAAACCATATGAACCAAAACTCAGAAGCGCGCCCGTCAAGATGACGGCCTCCGACGCCGAGGTCGTCGCATTGCGGGCCGTGGCATGGATCTTCGCCGACGACGTCTTGCGGGACCGCTTCGTGGCGCTGACCGGATGCGGCTCCGACGAGGTGCGGCTCCGCCTTGCCCAGCCGGCGTTCCTGGGGGCCGTGCTGGATTTCCTGCTCGGAAACGATGCCGACGTCATCGCCTTCGCCGAGCACGCCGGCCTGGCGCCGGAAACCATGCCGCTGGCCCGGTCGATGCTGCCCTAGTTGCTTGAACTGCCGGAACATTGACAAACTTTGCCAATCTCCATAACTTAGGCGGTGCTCGGCAACGGGAGAAAGCAAATGGCCACAATGAATATCAGCCTTCCAGACGAACTGGTCGATTTCGTGGAAGGCGAGGTTGACAGCGGCGGCTACACCTCTTCGAGTGAGGTGGTTCGTGAAGCAATTCGTCTGCTGCAACACGACAAGGATCTTGAGGCCGAAAAACGAGCTGTCTTGAAACGTGAAGTCGGTCTCGGGCTTGCCGACGCAGCCGCAGGACGCTTCTCCGATAAGACCGTGTTTGAACTTGCTGATGAAGTCAGGCGGGAACATCGTCGCTGATGGCATACGAACTGACAGAACTTGCCGAACGCGATATCAAAGGGATTTTGCGCGAAACCGACAGGATGTTCGGCGACCATCAACTCATCGTCTATGCGAATATCATCGATTTGGGTCTGGCCATGGTCGGGGACGATCCCGAGCGAGGCGGCTCCATCGATCGTCCTGAACTTGGGCCGGGAATCCGATTCTTCCACCTGGAACACGCTGCGGGAAGAAATGGCGGCGCGGCTCATTGTCTTTATTTCACAACAGGCGCAATGCGTACAGGCGTGACAGGCACCATTATCCTGCGTGTCCTATGGGAAGGGATGGAGCCTCGCCACAAAGTGATCAGATCGTTCAAGAGGCACGCAAAAACGATTGCGGAACAACTCTCTGCCGAGACATCCAAAGAAGACGAGCCGTCTGACTCGCCCAGATAGGCGTTGAGGTACTTCTGCCGGAAACCATGGAATACCGTATCGTCCAGCGTCCGGAAGAGATGGTCGTCTCACCGTTTTCCTCTTGGGTGGGCGTCACATCGACTGACGACAGGAAGCTTAACGGTCCGACGAGCGAGGATCTCGTTACGGTCAAGAACTTTGTCGCTGACATCGACCGCCAGCTTCTCGTCTTCGAACGGCGCCTAATTGATCGAATCGCTCCTGACGCATAGTCGCTTTCGATGTAGGGGAGCCTTTTCTCGACATTACCAAACCTACCTATCCCCCAAAAAAACCAAATTTGGAAATTTCTCGCAATGAGCGTGTTCGTCAAAAGTTACCAGTGAGGATATCAATCGCCCGACGCACATCATGGTGCCGGTCTAGCGCATTGGCCACGACCGGTCCGATCTCCGAAATCGAGATGCCTGCCAATTCCGGTGTTACCATCACAACATGATGCCCTTCGACCGTGAATTCGGGCATCAAGCCCCCTTTGATGATCGGAGAAACAGCTTCCAGTTTCATCAAAGGGACGACGACTCGCGTGCTATGCACCTGGACGTAATCACCCTGAACGATGATCAGATACGGCGTGTTGCCAGGAGACGGGTTGGACGGATTGAGGCAGATATCGAGAAATTGCATTAAAACCGCCGTTTTCCAGCGCTAAACACGCCGTTGGACTCAATGCGTTTGTCATATGCGGCAAACGCTTCCTGGTTATCTTCTTGCCATTTGGCAATCCGAGCTGCCTTCACCGCTGTCTCCAATGCCGCGTCAAAGACACCCGAGAGGTTGATATTGAGGGCCTTAGCCTCGGAGACGAGATCGCTTCTGGCCTTGACGTTCACGGGACGTTTTTGGGAATGATTCATATGGCGCTCCATATTAGGCGCACCTAATATGCGCCTAATATAGGCATACATCAAGTGCGCTACGCCTAGGTCACGGACAGGCAATAACCCTCCGCGAAGGGCATCAAGGGCGATGATCGCGCCGCGTCGCTCGAAACGCCAGAACCCTCAATGGTTGTGGATAGATTCGAGGATTTCAGCCGTTCTGTTGTCTTTGGGGGATAGGTGGGTTACCAAATGCCGAGTTCTGAATCTTGTCCTTCCTCAACTACCTCCCTTGCCTATCCGGTTAAGACAGACAGCCACTACATATAGGGAGGAAGATTGTCCGAGCCGATGAATACAAATCGGCCTGAGATTACCCAATACGGGCATAGCCGGCCCGTCGATGATCCAAGACAACAGACATTCAACGAAGTTCCGCATGGACCGCACGGCGCCCAAGTAGGTCGTTCCACCTCGTTCGCCGCCTTCCGGAAAGCGGACATCAATTTGGTGCAAGCGGGGAGCTGAGATTGCAGTCTATCCAGAAGGTCGGCTTTGGAGCGTCACGGTGTCGATGGCGGACAAATCCTCAGGTCATTCGTCCTCGACCATGTCCCAATGAGGTGAGACAAATACTGAGAACCGTAGGCATCGTGGGGGCAAGTCATGGAGGGGAGCGGGGTGCAGATTCCGGAGACGATCATCAGGGACAGATTGGCCGCCGATTTGTCGATGCTGGAGCCTGGTCTCACCCTAGTCGCGACGGAGTTTCAGCTCTCGAACCCAGACGGGGCAGGCGGCCGCATCGACGTCCTCGCTCGGGACGAGTTCAAGAACTTCGTCATCATCGAGATCAAGCGGAGCGACGCCGCCGCGCGGCAGGCCCTGCACGAGGTCATCAAATACGCGTCCATCCTCATGCGCGATCAGGGCATCAAGCCGACCCATCTGCGCGTCATCATCGTCTCGACGGACTGGCACGAACTGAGGAAGCCCTTCTCCGAGTATCTTGAGAGGCCAGTGTGCCACACCACTGGCTACAAGATCAGGGTCGATCCGACCGGAAAGATCACCCATTCCGAGCGATTGAAGCCGCTCGCACTGGCGGCCCCGATCGAATTCTCTCCAACCCAAATGATCTATCTCTATGAAAGCCCGACGGTTCGGGAATATGCGCTCCCGCGCGCCTATGACGCGATGAACGCGGTTGGCGCCTCTGATCATGTGCTCATTCGGTGCAACTATCAGGGATCGAATCCACAGATCATCTTTCCCTATGGCATCTATATGGTAATAGCGACCCAGCCGGTCATCGACGATGATGACGACGATCATTTCTGGGGCACCGCAGAAGACCGGCTCTGGCAGAAGTTCACAAAGCTCGAAGTTCCCCGAGATACCGCAGAAAGCGGCGGTCGCGACTGTCTAGCGCAGATGCTGCAGTCGGGCTGGCGCGTGGAAGTTGCTGCGCGCTCGGGGCGGTTCGAGAAGAGCAAGGGGATCCTGACCGACGACGACCTCCTCGACAGCCTCGTCAACTTCGACGACGCCAGCCAGTTCTGGATGTGCGCCCAGGCGACACCGCGCTTCGACGAGCAATGGACTGAGTTCCGCCGCCATCTTGATGCCATTTTGGCGGGCAACGCCCTGTGGCGCGGTGTTGCGGCGCGGCTGCTCGACGAGATCGCGGCGCGCGATCCCGAAGCGAAAATCTCGGTCAATGTCTACAATCTCGCTGACACCGCCCAGATGCTCGACGGGCTCGTGCGAAATCCGATGCATTCCGGCCACCTAATCCGATTTGGTTCCGGCCACTGATTCCGGCCCCAATCCGGCCACCCATTCCGATTTGATTCCGGCCATCGATTCCGATCGCATTCCGGCCACCCTTCTGGTTGTGGCGCGGCTCCCGATCAGGGATGAGCGTTTGCCCGGGAGGTCAGTATCAACCAAGCATCTGCGCTCCACCAAGGAGAGGCATGATGCCGAAGAAGAGGCTGACCATGAGGCAAATACGCGAATTGTTGAGACTGAAGTACGGCGACAGCAAACAGAGTGACCGGGCGATCGCCCTTCAGCTCGGTGTCGCTCGCAGCACCATCCAGGATTACCTGGCCCGCGTTGACAAGGCGGGGCTGACTTGGCCGCTGCCGGACGATCTTTCCGATGACGCGATCGAGCAGCGCCTGTTCGGGCGCCCCAACACCCAGACCGGGCTTCGGCGGCGTGTCGAACCGGATTGGGCGGCTCTGGCCCGCGAACTGAAGCGACCGGGCGTCACCCTCCAGATTCTGTGGGAGGAATACCGTGCGATCCACCCGGATGGCTATGGTTACAGTCGTTTCTGCGAACTCTACGGCGTGTTCGAGCGGAAGTTGTCGCCGACCATGCGTCAGCACCATGCGGCGGGCGACAAGGTGTTCGTCGATTATTCGGGCAAAAAGATCACCGTCATCGACCCGACCACCGGCGAGGTCAAAACGGCGGAACTGTTCGTCGCCGTGCTTGGGGCGTCGAATTATACCTATGCCGAAGCGACGTGGAGCCAGAAGCTGCCGGACTGGATCGGCGCCCATGTCCGCATGTTCGGGCATTTTGGCAAGGTCACCCGATTGATCATTCCGGACAATTTGAAATCAGGCGTCCACCGCCCGTCGTTCTACGATCCCGAGGCCAACCAGACCTACGGTCGGATGGCTGATCATTATGGTGTCGGCATCGTCCCGGCGCGTCCGTACAAGCCGCGCGACAAAGCCAAGGTCGAAGCCGGGGTCAGAGTGGCCCAGTTTTACATCCTGGGTCGTCTGCGCAACCTGACCTTCTTCTCGCTGATCGAATGCAACCAGGCTATCGCCCTGGCGATAGAGCGCCTCAACGGGAGCATCATGCGCAAACTGGGCGTCAGCCGTCGCGATCTCTTTCTTCAGCTTGAGATCCCGGCGATGAAGCCCTTGCCCGAGACGCCTTACGAATACACCGAATGGAAGCGGGCCAGGGTCAACCAGGACTACCATGTGGAGATCCTGGGTTTTTATTACTCGGTGCCTTATACCCTGCTCCGCGAAGAGGTCGAGGCCCGCATCACCGTCAACGCGGTCGAGTTGTTCCACCGCGGCAGCCGCGTCGCCGCCCATGTCCGCCTGTACGGCGCTGTTGGCCGCCATGTTACCCACGACGACCACATGCCGAGCAGCCATCGCTTCTACGCGGGATGGAGCGAGGCTCGCTTCCGGCGCGATGCCGCAGCCATCGGTCCCAACACCGAAGCGCTCGTCATCGCCGTGCTGGCCCGCCGCAAGCATCCCGAGCAGGGCTTCCGCTCCTGCCTCGGCATTCTGAAAAGACTGCGTGGCGTCGATCGCGATCGTGCCGAAGCGGCTTGCGCCCGCGCCGTGGAGATCGGCGCCCTCTCGTCGAAAAGCCTCGGCTCCATCCTCGACAACAACCTCGATCGCCAGACGAAGCGTCCGTCGGCTGCCGATCTTCCGCTGTTCCACACGAACATCCGTGGCGGCGGCTATTATCATTGAGGAGGACACATCCATGCTGACCCATCCCACCCTGGACATTCTCCACGCCCTCGGCTTGCACGGTTGTGCCAAGGGCTTCAAAGACCTCGAAGCCAATCCGGCGGTTGCATCGCTCAGCCATGCCGAATGGCTGGCGCTGGTCCTCGAACACGAGGTGACGCTCCGTCGCCAGAAACGCTTCGAGGCGCGGGCCGGACGCGCCAAGCTGCGCCAATCCGCCTGTGTTGAAGATGTCGATTATCGGGCCGTTCGTGGCCTCGATCGCAGCCTCTTTCTCAAGCTGGCGACCTGCCAATGGATCCGAGACCACCGCCATCTGATCCTCTGCGGCCCGACTGGCCTCGGAAAATCATGGTTGGCTTGTGCCCTCGGTCACAAGGCGTGCCGCGAGGACTTCTCCGTCCTCTATCATCGGGTGCCGCGCCTCTTCGCCGCCCTCGACCTGGCGCGTGGTGACGGTCGATACGCCAAGCTGCTGGCCAGCCTCGCTCGGATCGATCTGTTGATCCTCGACGACTGGGGCCCCCAGGTGATGAGCGCCGACCATCGCCGCGATCTGATGGAAATTGTCGAGGACCGTTACGGTCGCGGTTCCCTGCTGATCACCAGCCAGGTCCCGGTCGATCGTTGGCATGAAATCATCGGCGACCCCACCCTGGCTGACGCCATCCTCGACCGCATCGTTCATGCCGCCTACCGCATCGACCTCGACGGTGAATCCATGCGCAAGCGTCCGGACGAGCACGAACTGCCGTAACGTCGGGAGGAACAAGCGCTCGTCGCCGCTTTCCATGGATAGCCCGCTGGGAAGCGGAGACGAGCTCTCCCGATCAACACAACCCCCGCCTTCGCAGGGGCAGGCTCTTGACCTGAAACCCGTCATCATGAGATGACCGTCACTGACCTGCTGGGAAAGCGCCACCCCCTGGCCGACATCACGTCGGAACAGATGGCCGGAAACGGATCGGAATGGGTGGCCGGAATGCGATCGGAATCCCTGGCCGGATAAATCGGAATCCGCAGGCTCGCGCAAGACAGCTTCGCCTTCTGCCCTACGCTCGAGATCGTGAGCGCGGAGGCGGACGGCCTGCGCCTCTATATGTCCCGGCCGGTCTGGAACGGCCGCCCCACGACGTTAGACGCGAAGATCTTCTTCCGTATCGTCTATGGGGCAGCCGCGGGCTACATGTCGCTGCGCTATGGCGGAGAAGTGTTCGTTCGCGACGATCACGCGCGCGAAGCGCTCGGTCTCGAAACGCCGCTGCTCGAGCGCATTCAATACAATGATGGCACCACCTTAGTCTATGCCCTGGAACTCCAGGATGGCGAAATCGAACGATCGCCCTGGACCCCAGCGGACTCGCCCCATGGTATCGGAGAGTTCGTAATCGCGAACACTCATTTCTTTCGCACTTGGCGCGTCCAGGTCCCGCAGATGGGACTGTTTATCAAGGGCTAGTGCATTGACTCAAACAGAAGATACAACGGGCAGGCGCTGAAGTTTTGCAAGGATGACGTCGGCCGGCTTTGTCCAAACGAATGGCTTTGAATTTTTGTTGTGCTCG
>NZ_PIUM01000057.1 GCF_002845745.1 Telmatospirillum siberiense
GCGCCGCATCCATCTTCCCGCCCGGAACCATGATCTCGGACGCCGCCAAGGACGTCCTCATCAAGCTCATGGTCAACCTCGGCTTCGAACCGGCGGCGGCTCAATGACGCTGAGAACCCGCTAAACGGGGCACGGGCGTCAGAGGAAAGCTCTCGTCCCGTTTTATACCATGACAACAAAACGATCCGTCTCTCCGGGGGCGGATCGTTTCTCTTTTTCTGCGCCTGGGCGGGTGCCCCTGGGGTACCGCTCGCATAAGCTCGCATGCCCTCACGTTTCGATGAGCCCCGCTCATCGAAACGTGGTATTCCTGGAACCTAATGCCGATTTAGAATAGCGCATAACTTATTGGCATGATCCTCCAATCTCGGGATTCCGCGAGGATCGGCCGCTTACGCAAATCATTCCAAAAGAAAATACTTCCCTTTCCCCGGCGTATTCCTACCATTGGTCGTGTGATAATCGATCTATCCGAGATATCACCAAACAAATGGCAATATCGTTGCGGCGACAGCTTCATCCGTCTTGCCGGGACAATAAGATCATGACGTCAGGCACTCATTTCCACGAATATCCAGACCCCGATTCCCGCGCCTCATGCACGGTATCGGTTCGGCATCGCGCATCGCACGGAGGCCTGTCATGACGGGGGCCACGATCGAAGGCGTTCTCGCCGTCATCGGCGCGGGCACGTGCCTTTACTGGATCTTTCGCATCCTTGCCGCATTCCTGCGCCGGATACAGCCGCCGCCCGAGGAAACCGCATCGGAAGGACAAGCCGTTCCCGTTATGACGAACGGCGTCGGCCCTCAGGTCAATGACGATATCGTGGTCATCGCCGCGGCGGTGGGCGCCATGATGTCCGGACATCGCATAGTTCATATCCAAGACACCCACAGCGGCGCGAGTTGGTCGGCGGAAGGCCGGTGGATGCACCAGACCTCGCACAATCTTCACTAAAGTACCGCTCGCACGCCAAGGAGCCGCTTCATGTTCAAGAAGTTTCGCATCACCGTCGAAGGCCGTCCCTACAACGTCGTCGTAGAAGAGTTGTCGAGCGACGCCACCGAACCTGCGCCTGCCCTGCCGGCCGCCTCTCCCGCCCCCGCACTGTCCGCAGCGCCGGCGCCGGTTGCCGCCATTGGCGCCCCGCCAGCGCCGGCGGCGACAGTGGCGTCCGCGCCGGCCCAGGCCGGTGACGAGGTAGCCCCGCTGGCCGGCGTCATCGTCTCCATCGAAGTGGGACTGGGCGCCCAGGTTCGGGTCGGCGACCGCATCGCCGTCATCGAGGCGATGAAAATGAAAACGGATGTTTTCGCCAAGCATGGCGGCACGGTGACGAGAATCGCCGTATCCGCCCATGAGGGGGTCGAGACCGGCCAAGTCCTGCTGACCGTCGGATGACCGGCCGATCGAAGCGGATCATGCCGGGAACGAAGGAGTATCGAAGATGATTGTTCCCGATTCCATCGAGGGCGCCGTGCTGCTCAGCGTCATCGACTTCACCTTGAGCATCGTCATGATTTCAGGCATCGGCTTCATCCTGGCGTTGTTCCCCCTGTTCAACCGCCTGGGCAAAGTCGACGAAGCGAAGCTGCGCCAAGGCCAGCACTGATCCGGGGGCATAAACCGTGTTCGAACAATTGATCTCCTTCGCGGGAGCGCTGGAAGCCCAGACGGGATTGAGCCAGTTCTGGTGGGGCAACGTGGTGATGATCGCCATCGGGGCCGGCATGATCTATCTGGCGGTCAGCAAAGGCTATGAACCGCTGCTGCTGGTCGGCATCGGCTTCTCCTGCATCATCTCCAACATTCCGGGATCCGACCTGATCCTGCCCGGCGGCCTGTTTCATTACGCCTATCAGGGCGTCGCCCTGCTGATCATCCCGCCCCTGATCTTCTTCGGCGTCGGCGCCATGACCGATTTCGGTCCGATGATCGCCAATCCGAAACTGGTGATTTTGGGGGCCGCCGCCCATCTGGGCATCTTCGTCGCCCTGATCGGCGCCAAGGCCCTGGGCTTCACCATTCATGAAGCCGGCGCCATCGGCATCATCGGCGGCGCCGACGGTCCGATGGCCATCTTCGTGACCATGAAGCTGGCCCCTCACCTGCTTCCCCAGGTTTCCGTCGCCGCCTATTCCTACATGGCCCTGATGCCGCTCATTCAGCCGCCGGTGATGCGTCTTTTGACCACCCATGAGGAACGGCTGATCACCATGAAGCAGACCCGCCCGATCAGCCGGTTGGAAAAGATCGCCTTCCCCATCGTCATCGGCGTCATCGTCAATTTGTTCTTTCCGCCGGTGGCGCCGCTGATCACCATGCTGATGCTGGGAAACCTGTTCAAGGAGGTGCTGGTCACCGACCGTCTGGCCAAGACGGCGGCCAACGACGTAATGAACATCATCATCATCATCCTGACGGTGGCCATCGGCTCGACCATGGCGGCCGACAAGTTCCTCACCGTCAAGACTATCGAAATCGTCGTTCTCGGCCTGGTCGCCTTCGTCTTCGGCACGGCGTCGGGGGTGGTCGGCGCCAAGATCATGAACCTCTTCCTCAAGGAAAAGATCAATCCGCTGCTGGGTTCGGCCGGCATCGCCTCAGTGCCGATCGCCGCGCGCGTCTCGCACATCGTGGCGCTGCGCGAAAACAAGGAAAACTATCTGATCTACCACGCCATGGGCCCCAATCTGGCCGGCGTCTTCGGCACCGCCATCTCGGGCGGCATCATGCTGGCGCTCCTCGGCGTGAAGTGAGAGGTGCGGAGTCGACGTGGCAACATCATTCCAGGAACCACGGGAGACCTTACCCAACGGCCTGCTTGGCGAATTGTGACGAGACACCGACGCGTGGCGTGATTACCATTCGTCATCCGGCGGCATCGTCTCGTTGTCGGCCCCCGCTCAAGCGCAAGAATGAAAAATACGACCATGACGTCACCCTCCGATATGCCCCCTCCACCGCTCCTGGTACCCGCATTGGCCAAGGCGATGTCCATCATCGACATCGTGGCGCGGGAACCGGGAATCACGTTCAGCCAGATCCAGAAAAACAGCGGCCTTGCCAAAAGCTCGACGCATCAGCTTATTTCGTCTCTCTGCCAGTTGGGTCTGCTCCAGGTCTCGACGGACGGCAAGCATATGCTGGGACTTCGGCTGTTCGAACTGGGCTCGATCGCCGCCAGCCAACGCATCGTCGAGCGCGAGGCGCTGCCCTACCTGCGCGCCCTGACCAACGATGTGCAACTGACCTGCCATCTGGGCGTCCTGGAGGGGCATGAGGCGGTCTATCTCGCCAAGGTCGACGGAAACTTGCCGATCAAGGTCAACACCTGGGTCGGAAAGCGGGTTTCGCTCTACAGTTCTTCGCTTGGCAAGGCCTTGCTGGCCTGGCTCCCCGAACTGCAACTGGACCAGGTCCTGACACATGTCGACTGGAGGATAAACACGCCGAACACACTGCCCGACGCCCGCGCCTTGAAGGAGCATCTGGCCCTGGTCCGCAGCCGGGGATGGGCGACCGACGACGAGGAGGACGTCCCGAACATCCGATGCGTCTCCGCTCCCATCCGGGACATGCGCGGCAACGTCATCGCGGCGATCAGCGCCGTCGGCACCATCTTGCAAATCGACGTCGAACGCTTCCCCGAACTCGCCGCCCAGGTCTGCGCCACGGCTGAGAAAATTTCGACAGCCCTCGGCCACCGCTGAAAAGGCGGCCACGTTTTTTTTGCGGGGGGGGGGCCTCCGGAACCCGCATATCCTACAGTTTCGTCAAATCTTGCTCACGATTCTCTAAGTAGATTCCCGGGGTGCCCGACGCGTGCGGGAACCTTTAATATCCACCGGTTTTAACGGTCAGCCCACTCGGGGAAAACCAGAGTGACCGGGCAAGCATGCGATTCCGGGAAGCCGATCGCAGAGGCTCAACGCGAAGAGCGCATGGCGCCGGAATGGGGGCCGCTATTCGGCAGTCGGCATCGCAACGGCTGATCCAGCCTCACCCCATCGAAAGAGCGAAAAGATGGACGACGGTAC
Organism: Telmatospirillum siberiense; assembly: GCF_002845745.1. Lineage (GTDB taxonomy): Bacteria > Pseudomonadota > Alphaproteobacteria > Rhodospirillales > Magnetospirillaceae > Telmatospirillum > Telmatospirillum siberiense. The sequence continues at coordinate 4,044 of NZ_PIUM01000057.1, forward strand.
GCAGAGCTCCCCGATTCGGGCCGACGAGCATGTGCAGGCAGTTTCCGAATTGCACAGCCAGCCTTACCACCGGAAAGCGACCCCGGTTCAGCGCTTCCTCGACTCCGCGGTGGCGAAACTAAGCCATCCCGCCTTGGTGATGGTGTTGACTTTGGCCATCATCGGTTGGATCTCGCTCAATCTGGCCATCCTGTGGACGGGGGGCCATCCACCCGATCCGCCCCCCTTTCAGTGGTTGGAGGCGGCAGCCTCCGTCGCCGCCGTTTATATTACGGCGCTCATCCTGACCACGCAGCGCCGCGAAGATGGACTCGCGCGGCATCGCGATCAACTTACCCTTGAACTCGCTATCCTGGGTGAGCGCAAGAGCGCGAAAATCATTGAACTTTTGGAAGAGTTGCGCCGAGACAGTCCACACGTACAAGATCGCGTCGACAGTGACGCGACGGCGATGGCGAAGCCCGCCGACCCGAGCGCCGTGCTGACGGCGATCGAGGAGGTGAACCGGGTGATCGCCGAGGAGAAGAACTGATGCTCGACCGTTAGGGCGAGCAAGTCATCCCCGAGTCTATCGACGTCAGACCGATCATCGCACTGTTCGAATTGAGTAGTTTCCGACTCTGCCTCTCCTGCTTCGGCGAAGCTACGATTTTGATGTGGCGACCAGACGAGGCTGGCCGCGTGGCAACAGTGATGTTCTCATGAAAGAGAATGTGATCGTTCACAAGTCCTCGGCGAGCCAACCACCCTGAAATGTTCCCGACACGAAGAACTCGCTTTATCAATTGAAGATCAACCTCCGGAGACGATAACATGGCGGCATCCAGCGCATCTTTGCATGAGGACCCGGCGCGACTCGGGCCCGAAGCGATCGATCGCCACCGGGCGATCGTATCCATCATGGAGGAGCTCGAGGCGATCGACTGGTACGACCAGCGGGTGCAGGCGACCGACGACGAGGAATTGCGCGCGATCCTTGTTCACAATCGTGACGAGGAAAAAGAGCATGCCGCCATGCTGCTGGAATGGCTGCGCCGTCGCGACGCGGCCTTAAGCGGCTTCATGAAAACCTATCTGTTCAGCGATGGTCAAATCACCGGACTGGAGGCCGCGGCGAAGACCGCGACCACATCGCCCGACCTCGCGGCCGATGAATCCCTGGGCATTGGCGGTTTGCGCGGAGAGGCATCATGAATAATCTGTATCGCGAACTCGCTCCTGTTTCCGCGCCGGCCTGGCTGGAGATAGAAAAGGAGGCGCAGCGCACTCTCAAGACCATGCTCGCCGGAAGACGGATCGTTGACTTTGTCGGTCCTCAAGGGTTTGCCGTCTCCGCCGTCGGAACCGGACGGGCCGTATCGATCCCGCCGCCACACGGCGCCGTCGAAGCGCATCTCCGGCAGGTCCAGCCGTTGGTCGAGATCAGGGTTCCATTCGAATTGCCGCGAAGCGAGATCGAGGCGATCGACCGTGGCGCTGCGGATGCGGACCTTGATTCAGTCATCGCCGCGGCGCGGCGAATAGCGATTGCCGAGGATGTCGCCATCTTTCACGGTTATCCGGCGGCCAATATTCTGGGCATTTGCCAGTCGAAGGCAGGCAACGGTTTGCCGCTCGGCGATGATTTTAAGAGCTATCCGACGATCATTGCAGGCGCCATCAACAAACTTCGCGATGCCGGGGTCGACGGGCCTTATGCGGTGGCATTGAGCGAGCGGTGTTACACCGGTCTTACCGAGACGACCACCGGGGGCTATCCCGTTCTCGATCATATCCGCCGCATCGTCGAAGGCCCCCTTGTCTGGGCGCCGGGCCTCACCGGTGTGGTCGTCGTCTCCCTGCGGGGAGGCGATTTCCAATTGGTCGTCGGGCGGGATTTCTCTATCGGCTATCTCGACCACGATGCGAAAAAAATTGGCCTCTATATCGAGGAGAGCTTCACTTTTCGGCTGCTGTCGCCGCAAGCGGCTGTTCCGCTGGCCCATGAAGGGAAGAACGCGGCATAAGGTCCGCCTCCCCGATTCGGGGCATCCATGCCGTATTTACGGCTATTTCCAAGAATAACCTAAGCATATCAAGGTAACTATCGGAAATTCCATTGGAGATAGAGGCAACTCATGCAACCAGTAAAAGATAATGTTGGACGAGGGATAAACATGCGTTCGCCACCTTCAAGAACCGAGGAGGCGTTCCCGAAAAACGCATTAGCCGATCCCAACGACCTTGCGATTGGTGACCGTTTTGAAAAATGCGGCCGCATAGTCATCAAATGGCAGGTCGACGCGATAACCCGTCTTCCGCATGTCGGCAAGATTGTCACGTTAGCCGAGGTCGAGGGCACGGCGCGCATTCAGGTTTTTGCCCCGGACCTCTTCATCATGGGCTTTCATCCCACCGACAAACACACATCGTCAATCACAACGCCGTGAGACACGGCCGGTTGTTGCAATTGCTTATGCGAAACGCATGAGCGTCTTCGAGAATAGGGACTCGCTGGCCGGCTTTCCCGAGTCCAAATACAGCAACTGCATGATCCTGGATGGCGGGTCGGCTCTCGTCCGTGCCCGCCTCTGAAAGCGGAGACCGTGAAAAAGGACTTTCCCATCGTCTGTGTGGGCGGTTCGGCCGGTGGCCTCGACGCCTATATTCGATTGCTCCGGGATTTGCCGGCGGATATGGGAGTCGCCATCGTTATTGTTAATCATCTGAGAATCGTTGCCACGCAACTCCACGAGATTCTTCCCCGTTATACGGAGATGCCGGTTGAGCTGATCACGGAAGGACTATCCATCCAGCCCGACCATGTGTTCATCATCCCATCTCAGCGCGATTTGCATGTTCTTGACGGAGAATTTCGTCTTAAACCAATCTCGAAACCCAGAGGATGGCCGGACGTGATCACGGTTTTTCTGCGTTCCCTGGCCCATCACTGGGATGGCAGGCTGATCGCCGTCATTGTCTCCGGGTATGACGGCGACGGCTCCGCCGCACTGTGCGGTATCAGGGACGTCGGGGGTATTACCATCGCACAGACGCCCGACACGGCTTGGCAACCGGAGATGCCGGCAAGCGCCATCGCAAGCGGGTGCGTCGATTTCATTTTGTCACCCGAGAATATCGCTCGGGAAATAGTGAGAATCGCGCAGGAAAAAGCTTAGCCGACCCTATCGCCGAATGCCGTTACCGGAGCTTCCGGCCGGTGTCGGGCTCTCATTGGCTCAGGAACGACTACTTCTACCGCCGAGAACACCGAAGAACCAGAGTACGGCGACAATCAACAGCACGAAGCCAAGAGCTCCACCCAGTCCGGCGCCGCCGTAAAGTCCATATCCGTAGTACCCACCGCCGCCGCCGAATATGAGAAGCAACAGTACAATTACAAGGATCGTAGGCATTTATAATCTCCCCGTACGCCAAATTCTTTCCGGCATACGATTGATGGATATTACGATTTCAGTGAACCCCGGACGGCGTCCTTCACCCCTCCGATGGCGTTCTGCACGCGTCCTTCCGCCTTGTCCCTTTTGCCATTGGCGGTCAGTTTGGCGTCGCCCAAGGCTTTGCCCGTCGCTTCTTTGATGGCGCCCTTTGCCTGTTTGGCGGCGCCGGCGATACGATCTTTGTCCATGTTGCCGTTTCTCCACTTTCCAATGCCATTGCGGGCAGATTTTTTGAGAAGCCTCCGCAGCCAAAGGAGGGCGGAGGCTCTCACCAATAACGTCAGGTTCAGAATAGGGGCCAATCCGGTAAGCGCGGAAGGATCGGAATTTACTTAGGGCTTATCGCGAAATCATCGCTCCCAACCCTCTTGATTCCATCGCACGCCTACGCTCCGCTACGGCGGGCGAGAAACGCCGCCCGGGTCTTGCGCCATGGCCGGGAAGATTTCGGGAGCCCTCGGCCAGCCCCGAAAAAAGACCATTCCGGCGGCCACGCCTGGGGCGGACCGCCGGAACATTTGCATATTCTATAGTTGGAACTTTGAAATCGAATCACGCTCCGGTCGGGATGGTCAGCCTTCGACGGCGGCCGACAAACCCGCACCGGCCCGATCCCGGTTTTCCGCCAGGGACATCGGCCGGTCGAAATTGATGCTGAGCGAGCAGAACAGATAGCCGACAGCCGCGGCGCCGAAGAACATCATGGCGAAGAAATAGGATCCCGTCGCTTCGACAATGAAGCCGACGATGATGGGCACGATCGCGGCCGTCAGATTCGAGCAGAAGTTCATCGTGCCGCAAATGGTGCCGGCCACCGACTGCGCTCCCAGCAGTCCGGGGATGGACCAGTACATGCTGGCCCAGCGCAAGGGAAACAGCGCCGTGCTCAGCAAAACGATGACCATGACGGGATCGCTCACCCTGGTGACCGCGAAGACGCTGGCACCCGAGACGATGGCCGAAATGGAGAACATCGTATGATAGATGACGTTGGGTCGTCCGCCCGCCTTGCGCCAGCGGTCGGCAATCAGCCCGCCCAGTTGCTGCCCCACGAAGCAAAGGAAGAACATCAAGGCGACGGCGCTTCCCATCTCCTTGAGATTGAAGCCGTGGGTCGCCTGCAGATAGGAAGGCGCCCAGACCATCAGGCCATAGAAGACGGTGCTGTAGCAACACCACCCGCCGATCAACGCAAGAACATTGCGCTGGCGCAGATAGGGACGCACCGTCGCGAAACTGAGCCGGGATTCGCTCTTCACGGCGGCGCTGTGGTTGGTCGCCTCGATATAGGCCCGTTCCAAGGCATTGACGCCGCGATGCTCGGAAGGCCGGCTACGGATGAAATAGAAGGCGAACACGCCGGCCAGGACGGTGCCCAGGCCGGCGATCAGGAACGCCGCACGCCACGATCCGAAGAAGCCGATCAGACCGGTGATGATCACTGCCCCCACCGAGGTGCCGAGAGCGGCGCCGCCATCAAGCAGCATCGACCCGCGCCCGCGTTCGTTGGGGGTCAGCCAGACCCCCATCAGTTTCGCCCCGGCGGGCATGATCGGGGCTTCCGAAACGCCGAGCCCGACGCGCGTCAAGGCGAACGTCACATAGTTGCCGCAAAGCGCCCCCAGTCCCTGGAAAGCCCCCCAGACGACCGTCGCCGTTCCGATCAGGGTCCGCGGACTGAACCGGTCGGCCAGAACGCCACAGGGAAGTTGCATCAGCGCATAAGCCCAGAAAAAAGCGCTTTGCAGGAGCCCGATCACCCGGGCATCGGTAATATTGTAGTCCTGGCTGATATAGGGAACCGCGATGGATAAGGAACTGCGATCTATATAGTTGATGGCCCCAAGCACCATCATCAGGATGAATATCCTCCACCTTACATTCGTCGGTTTGTTTTTTTCGGTTGATTCTATAGACACGATTATCCTCCACACCAAAAAGAGGTTTTTATTATTTTATAACCTCTTCGCCATTACATGATCGCGCCGACACTCCAGGGGGCAAACTCGGTGTCGCCGTAGCCAAACCGCTCGCTTTTGCTGGCGTCCCCGGAAGCGACCCGCAACATCAGACGGAACAACTCCTCGCCCAGGGATTCGATGGAATCGGTTCCCTCCATGACGCCGCCGCAGTTGAGATCCATGTCTTCGCCCTGGCGCTGCCACAGCGCGTTGTTGCTGGCCAATTTGATGGACGGCACCGGCGCGCTTCCGAAAGCCGAACCGCGTCCGGTGGTGAAACACATGAGATTGGCCCCGCCGGCGATTTGCCCGGTGGCGGCATAGGGGTCGTAGCCAGGGGTGTCCATGAAGACCAGTCCGTGGGCCTTGACCGGCTCGGCATATTCGTAGACGGCGTTCAGACTCGTGCTGCCGCCCTTGGAAACCGCCCCCAGAGACTTTTCCAGAATGGTGGTGAGACCGCCGACCTTGTTGCCGGCCGAGGGATTATTGTTCATCTCGGCACGGCCGCGCTGGCAATAGTCCTCCCACCAGCGGAACCGCTCGAGCAATTTCTCCCCGACCTGGCGCGAGGCGGCGCGGCGGGTCAACAGATGTTCGGCACCATAGATTTCCGGGGTTTCCGACAGGATCGCCGTCCCGCCCTGACGAACCAGCCTGTCGACGGCATATCCAACGACCGGATTGGCGGAAATGCCTGAACAGCTGTCCGAACCGCCGCATTCCAAGGCGACGACGAGTTCGCTGAGCGGAATCGGCTCCCGCCGGATCCGATTGACCAGCGGCAGCATTTCTTCGATCGCCGCGATCCCCTTGGCGATGGTCTTGCCGGTGCCACCCGTCTCCTGGATGGTCATGGTGCGGAACAGCGGTCCTTCCTCCAAGCCCTCGCTTTTGATCAGATCGGCGATCTGATTGGTTTCGCAGCCCAGGCCGATCATCACGACACCGCCGAAATTGGGCTGCCGGACGTAGCCGGCCAGCGTCCGGCGCAGCATCTCCAGATGCTCGCTGCCGCCGCCGACGGCGCATCCCAGGCTGTGCGTAAGCGGCACCACACGGCCGACATTGGGAAAGTCGGCCAATCCCGTCATACGGAAATGATCGGCGATCATCCGCGCCGCCGTGGCGGCGCAATTCACCGAGATCAGGATGCCAATATCGTTGCGCGTTCCGACTTTGCCGTTTTCACGACGGAAACCGAGGAACGTCTCGATCTCGGAATCGCGCCGGACCGGCCGATATTCCTCGCAAAAAGCGTAATCCTTCTGAAAATCGCCCATCCCGAGGTTTTGCAGATGGACATGCTCGCCGGACCGGATCGCCCGCGTGGCGAGGCCGATACCCTGGTTGTAGCGCTTGACCATATTGCCGGCCGCGACGTCGCGCCGCGCGATCTTGTGACCGAGCGGAATGTCCTCGGCGGCGGTCAGGCCCGCCTCGTCCAGCACCTCTCCGGCGGCGATCTTGCGACGCGCGATGGCAACGTCATCGTTGGCGTGCAACACGATGATGGGACTGCTTTTCTCCATGATTATTTTCCTTTGGCTGAAAGATGGCCAGACGATCTCTTGGCGTCGAACCGTTGGTTAGACCTTTTCGCCGGTATCAGACGTGACTGGCGGACAATGCGAGGCCGGCGGCGAAGTCGGGCAAAGCCGCCTTCAGGATGGCGGCGACGCGTTCGCGCCCCTTCGTGTCCAGTTCGCGGGCGGGGGCCAGAACATCGCGGGGAATGGAGACGCCGGTCATCCGGATCGCCTCCTTGATGGGACCATAGACGGGCGTATCGACCCGATAGATCGCCATCAAGGCGGCGATTTGCCGGTGGGCGGCGAACATCGACGGATAATCGCGACGCAGGAAAGCCTGATAGAGTCCGCAGGTAACTTCCGGCGCGAAGTTGGCCGTCCCCGGAATGGCTCCATCGCCGCCCAGGATCAGATTGGGCAACAGATGGTCGTCGAATCCGGAAAAGACCATGAAGTCCGGACGCTCCGGCTTGACGTCCAGAAGGATCTGCTGGGTATGGGACATCGCTTCGACGGAATCCTTGATGCCGACGAAGTTCGGACAGGTGAGCGCAACCTCCCTGACCAGGGCGGGGCCGACGTCCTGCCCCGTCATGCCGGGATAATTATAGAGGAACAACGGCATGTCGACGCCGTCGGCGATCTCCCGGTAATGGGCCAGGAGATGGGTTTCCGACAGCGGGGTGTAATAGGGATTGACCACCAGAGCGGCGGCGACCCCGACGGATTTCGCATGACGGGCCAGCGCGATGGTTTCCCGGGTACTTGGCGTGCCCACGCCAGCGAGCACGGGAACACGCCCTCCGACCTCGGCGACCACCTGCTCCAGGATGTCCTTGCGCATGGCGACATCCATCTGGCTGAACTCGCCGGTGCTTCCCAGAACAAGGACACCGTTGACGCCCGCCGCGATCTGGCGCTTCAACAACGCCCGCATGGCGGCGGCATCAAATTTCCCCTGCGCATCGACCGGCGTCACCAACGGGGGAATCACCCCGCTCAACCGAACATTGATCATCATTTCATCCTTGCGACCTGCTCCAAGGCGACCGTGAGGCCGGCCTGGTGATTGGATTTCGAACCGGAAGGGCATGCCCTTATTTGTTCTATATACAGAACTTATGTTCTGCATGCAGATCGATCCTGCCGCCAATCGGGAATAATGGTCAAGTCCATCTTTTCGAAAGGCGGAACAAAGCCATAATGTTCTTGACTTGTTCGCTCCGCTGTCTCAAGGATTTCCCGCATGGGGGAGCAACAACGCATCCTGAGTGACGCCGAACGCCGCGACTGGCTGCGCCTCTATCGCAGCGAAAACGTCGGACCGGCGACGTTTTTTCGATTACTGGACCGTTTCGGCACGCCGGCCAAGGCGCTGGAAATGTTGCCGGGGATCGCCCGGCGCGGCGGGCAAAACCGTCCCTTGCGAATCTGCGGCATGTCCGAGGCCGAACGCGAACTCGACGCGCTGAGACGTTTGGGCGCCCGCTTGATCGCCTCGGTCGAAAGCGATTTCCCGAAGGCGCTGAAACCTCTCGATACCGCCCCCCTGATCACCGTGCGAGGCCGCGCCGCTCTGTTAAACACGGACGCCGTCGCCATCGTGGGAGCCCGCAACGCCTCCGCACTTGGGCGCAGGATGGCCAAGGGGCTGGCCATCGATCTCGGCGGCAACGGTTTTGTCGTGGTCTCGGGCATGGCGCGGGGAATCGACACCGCCGCTCACGACGGCGCCCTGCCGACTGGCACCATTGCCGTTCTCGCGGGCGGCGTCGATAACGTCTATCCGCAGGAAAACCGCGGCCTCTACGAAAGACTTTGCGCCGAAGGCTGCGTGATATCGGAAATGGCCCCAGGCACCGTTCCCCAGGCCACCCACTTTCCCCGGCGTAACCGCCTGATTTCAGGATTGGCCCGGGGCATCGTGGTCGTCGAGGCCGCTCCGAAATCCGGATCCCTGATCACGGCCCGCATGGCGTTGGACCAGGGACGCGACGTTTTCGCCGTTCCCGGCTCGCCTTTCGACCCGCGCTGCCAGGGAACCAACGGTCTGATCAAACAGGGCGCCATCCTGGTTGAAACGGCCGCCGACGTGCTCGATGTGCTCTCTCCACCCGGAGCATTCCGCCATTCATCAGCCCCCGCCGAGACCCTCGGCACGGTGGAACCGGCCGAAGGCGAGATGTCTCAGGCACGTGAAATCGTCATTCCGGCCCTGAGTTTCGCCCCCGTAACGGTTGACGAAATCATCCGTCAATGCCAATTGTCACCGGCCGTGGTCTCGATGGTCCTCATCGAGTTGGAACTCGCGGGACGGTTAGAGCGTCATTCCGACAACCGGATTTCGCTTCTGCCGTAAGAGAAAAAACAGAAACTCCTGCCAAGAATATTTTTGGAATCCCATGAAAATCGTCGTCGTCGAATCGCCTGCCAAGGCTAAAACCATCAATAAATATCTGGGCTCCGGCTATACGGTATTGGCCAGTTACGGCCACATAAGGGATCTGCCCGCCAAGGACGGCTCTGTCCGTCCCGACGACGATTTCACCATGGATTGGGAAACCGACCCGAAGTCGGAAAAGCACATCCGAGACATTGCCCAGGCCCTCAAGGGCGCCGAAGGTCTGATCCTCGCAACCGATCCGGATCGCGAAGGCGAGGCGATCTCCTGGCATGTCCGCCGCGTTCTCGAAGAGCGCAAGGCGCTGAAGGGCCTTGACGTCAAACGCGTGGTGTTCAATGAGATCACCAAGACGGCCATTCTGGAGGCCATGCGCAATCCGCGCGATCTCGATCAGGAACTGGTCGACGCCTATCTGGCCCGACGGGCGCTCGACTATCTGGTCGGCTTCACCCTGTCGCCGGTGCTGTGGCGGAAGCTTCCCGGCTCCCGTTCGGCCGGCCGGGTGCAATCGGTAGCGCTGCGCCTGATCTGCGAACGCGAAGGCGAGATCGAGAATTTCAGGGCCCAGGAATATTGGACCGTCGAGGCCGATTTCCTCACCACCCGCAAGGCGCAGATCACGGCGGGGCTGACCCGGCTGGACGGCGCCAAGCTCGACAAATTCGATCTGAAGGACGAGGCCTCCGCCAAAATGGCGGAAGCCAAGGCGCTGGCCGCCCGCTATCATATCGACACGGTCGAGCGGAAGCAGGCCAAGCGCCATCCCTCCCCGCCCTTCACCACATCGACCCTCCAGCAGGAGGCTTCCCGCAAGCTTTATCTGCCGGCCAGCCGCACCATGCAGGTGGCGCAAAGGCTCTATGAGGGCATCGATATCGGCGGCGAGACGGTCGGCCTGATCACCTACATGCGAACCGACGGCGTACAGATGGCGGCCGAGGCCATCGGCGCCGCCCGCTCTCTGATCGAGAAGCAATATGGCGCGGCCTATCTGCCCTCCGCGCCGCGCATATACAAGACCAAGGCCAAGAACGCCCAGGAGGCGCACGAGGCGATCCGTCCGACCGACGTCTCGCGGCGCCCGGCCGACGTCGCGGCCTACCTCGATCGCGAGCAGATGAAGCTTTACGAACTGATCTGGCGGCGCACGGTGGCCAGCCAGATGGAAAGCGCCATCCTCGACCAGGTGGCGGTCGATATCGTCTCGGAAGACGCAAAGATCGGCTTCCGCGCCACCGGATCGGTGGTCAAGTTCGATGGCTTCCTCACCCTCTATCGTGAAGACCGCGACGATTCCGAGGAGGACGACGGCGACAAACTGCTGCCCGACGTCGCCGAGGGCGAGGCGATGGAGCGCAAGGACCTGCGCAAACTTCAGCATTTCACCCAGCCGCCGCCGCGTTATTCGGAAGCCAGCCTGGTGAAGAAGCTTGAGGAATTGGGCATCGGCAGGCCGTCGACCTACGCCTCGATCATTTCGGTGCTGCAGGAGCGCAGTTACGTCCGGCTGGACGCGCGACGCTTCATTCCCGAGGATCGCGGCCGGGTGGTCACCGCTTTCCTGGAAAATTTCTTCAACCGCTACGTCCAATATAATTTCACCGCCGAACTGGAAGATCAGCTCGACGACGTTTCCGGCGGCCGGCTGGAATGGAAGACGGTGCTGCGTTCCTTCTGGCAGCATTTCTCGGCGGCGGTCGAGGATACCCGCGAGCTTCGCGTCTCCCAGGTCCTGGACGCGCTGGACGAGGCCCTGGGGCCGCATTTCTTCCCGCCGGACGCCAGCGGCCACGATCCCCGCACCTGCAAGACCTGCAATACCGGCAGGCTCAGCCTCAAACTGGGCAAATTCGGCGCCTTCATCGGCTGCTCCAATTATCCGGAATGCCGGTACACGCGCCCCCTGACCATGGCGAGCAACGGCGACGGTCCCGCCGAAGAGGCGCTGGACGGCCCCAAGCAGTTGGGCACCGATCCCGTCAGCAACCTGCCCGTCACCTTGAAAAAGGGCCCCTACGGTCATTACGTCCAGTTGGGAGAAGCCGAGGAAAAAGGCGCCAAGCCGAAACGGGTCAGTCTTTACAAGGGATTGGAACCGATCGACGTCACCCTGGACAAGGCGTTGAAGCTGCTCGCCCTGCCCCGCCCCATCGGCACCCATCCGGAAAGCGGCGAGCCGATCACCGCCGGTATCGGAAAATTCGGCCCCTACCTCAAGCACGGCTCCATCTACAAGTCGCTGGGACGCGATGACGACGTGCTGGAAATCGGCATCAACCGGGCGGTCGAACTGCTCGCCAATGCCAAGGGAAAAACCCGGACGCCGGGGAAAACCCTGGGCGAGCATCCCGACGACGGCAAGCCGGTAGTCCAGAATTCGGGGCGATTCGGCCCTTATGTCAGCCACGACGGCGTTTACGCCAATCTGCCGAAAGGCAAGGACGACGTGACCTTCGAGGAGGCCCTCGCCCTTCTGGCCGCCAAGGTGGCCAAGGGCGGCACGAAGAAGGGCAAGACCGCCAAGGCCGCGCCAAAGGCGAAAGCGAAGGCGCCCGCGAAGGAAAAGGCCGAGCCGGCGGAAAAGAAAGCCGCGGTCAAGAAACCTGCCGCGAAAAAGCCCGCGGCGAAAAAGAAAGCGCCGGCCAAACCCAAGGCCACAGCGAAAACGACGACGAAAGAGTCATAAGTTAAGTCCGTCTTTTTCGTCATCCCCGCGCGAGGCGCATAGGCACTAACTTAACCCTCTCCCCTCGTGGGAGAGGGTGGCCGCCTTAGCGGCCGGGTGAGGGGAGCGCGCGTCGGCGCGACAATAAGACAAATGTTTGTTCCAACATATTCATGCCTCACCCTCCCGCTTCGCGGGCCCCGCCCTCTCCCACGAGGGGAGAGGGAATACTTTAAGCGCGAAAGCGGGGATTCCCCATGAGCAAGCCGCCCAAACATGTTCCCCTTCCCACCCGCGAGCAATTGCTCGAATTCATTCGCGAATCGCCCGGCCGCGTGGGGAAGCGCGAAATCGCCCGCGCCTTTCATCTGACGGCAGAAAATCGCAATATTCTCCGTCAGATGATCAAGGATCTTGAGAAATCAGGAGAAATAGAGCGCGGCCGTGGCCGGCGTTTCGCCGGGCCGGGTGCCTTGCCCGAGACCATGGTGGTGGAAATCTCGGCGATCGATGACGACGGAGAGCTTCTGGCCAAGCCCCTGACCTGGACCGAGGACGGACGGCCGCCAAAAATTTATATGGCCCCGGGCCGCCGGGGCGAGGCCCCCCTGGGCATGGGCGACCGCGTTCTGGCCCGCTTGCGCCGCATGCGCGAAGGCATCTACGAGGCACGCGCGGTGCGCCGCATCACCGCCGGCCCGGCCAAGGTCCTGGGCGTCTACGAACACACCGCCGACGGCGCGGGCCGGCTGCGGCCGACCGATCGCCGCCAGAAGGCCGATTATTCCGTCCTGCACGCCGATTCGCATGCGGCACAGCCCGGTGAACTGGTGCTGGCCGAGATTCTGCCGGGGGGCCGCCCCTACGGCCTGCGCCCGGCCCGCGTGGTCGAACGGCTGGGATCCATGGACAATCCCCGGACGGTCAGCCTGGTGGCCATCCAGACCCACGACATCCCCAACGAATTCACCGAAGAGGTGATCGCCCAGGCCGACGCGGCTCTGGCGGCTCCACTGGAAAATCGGACGGATCTGCGCATGATCCCCCTGGTCACCATCGACGGGGAGGACGCGCGGGACTTCGACGACGCCGTTTGGGCGGAAGCCTTGGAGGACGGCGGCTGGCACATCCTGGTGGCCATCGCCGACGTCGCCTGGTATGTCCGGCCCGGCGACGCCCTCGACCATGAAGCCTTTAAACGCGGCAACTCCGTCTATTTTCCCGACCGCGTGGTCCCCATGCTGCCCGAAGCGCTGTCGAACGGCTGGTGCTCGCTGAAACCCGACGAAGACCGCCCCTGCATGGCCGTCCATATCTGGCTCGACGCCGACGGCCACAAGCGGAGGCACGAGTTCGTCCGGGGACTGATGCGTTCCAAGGCGAGATTGACCTACGAACGGGTCCAGAGGGCCCTCGACGGGGCGCCCGACGAGGGCACCGCCCCCCTGCTCGAACCAGTGCTGAAGCCGCTCTACGGCGCCTGGCGGGCACTGTTCGCCGCCCGGGAACGGCGCGGCGTCCTCGACCTCGACCTGCCGGAACGCAAAGTGGTCATCGGTGCCGACGGACGCATCGAGAAGGTCATCCCGCGGGAACGCTACGACAGTCACCGGCTGATCGAGGACTATATGATCGCCGCCAATGTCGCCGCAGCCGAACAGATCGAAGCCACCCACCGCCCCTGCATGTACCGGGTGCATGACGTGCCGTCGCGGGAAAAGCTGGAAGGACTGCGCGACTTTCTCTCCACCGTCGGGCTGTCCCTGCCCAAGGGGCAGGTGATGCGGGCTTCCGCCTTCAATCAGATCCTCGCCGCCGCCCGGGAAACGCCCGAGGCGCATCTCATCAACGAGGTGGTTCTGCGCAGCCAGGCACAGGCCGTCTACAGCCCCGAAAACATCGGCCATTTCGGCCTGGGGCTGGCCCGCTACGCGCATTTCACCTCGCCGATCCGGCGTTATTCCGATCTTTTGGTCCATCGCGCCCTGATCGACGGGCTCAACCTCGGCGCAGGAGCGCTTCCGGCCGATTCCATCGAACGCTTCGCCGAGATCGGCGAACATATTTCCCTGACCGAGCGACGCGCCGCGGCGGCCGAGCGCGATGCGCTCAACCGCTTCACCACGCTATTCCTGGCCGACCGGGTGGGAGCCCGCTTTGCCGGGCGCATCAACGGCGTCACCCGTTTCGGCCTCTTCGTCACGCTCGACGAGACGGGAGCCGACGGGCTGATACCGGTCTCGTCCCTGCCCGAGGACTATTACATCCACGATGAGACCCGCCATTGCCTGGTCGGCAAGCGTTTCGGCCTGACCTTCAGCCTGGGCGACATCGTCGAGGTGGAACTGGCCGAAGCCAACGCCCTGACCGGCAGCCTGCTGTTCCAACTGCTGAACGGCAAGGAGGCCCCCCGCTCCAAGGTGCCTCCCCGCGGGGCCGATCCGCGGGACCGCGCCCGTCCGCGCGGCAAACGCCCACCGCCCAGGCGAAAACACTAGAATTCCCTGGAAAAATTGCGTCTCTTCAAGGTCTAAGCGTTGTTCCCGCTTAGACCTTTTTTGACCTTTTGCTTCAGTCACCATGCGAAAAACGCCGACCGCTCGTCGCTTTTTTCTGTACCAAAGCGAGATGCCCCGCACATAATTCCAATGACCATTCCGTCACCGACAAGTTCCTGCAGTGAGTGCCCCGTCCCCGATGTTTCGTTGGTATCTCGCCGGTAGTTTCTTCCTTGCCGCGGCATGCACGCCTTTCAGCGAAGCGTCGGTCAGCGCCAACGACACGACGATCGCCAGCCCGCAGGCGGAGCGCGTTCTGGCCTTTGGATTCGAGGCCATCAGGGAACGGTACCTGACCCCCGTCGTCGTCTCCAACCTGGCTCAGGAAGGCTTGCGCGGCCTTTCCTCCATCGATCCGTCCCTCACCATGGAACGCCAGGCCGGACACCGGCTCCGGCTGCGCTACCGCGATGAAACGATCGGCGAATATCCCATGCCGCCGAACGAGGATCCCAGGGCATGGGCGCATCTGGTCGTCGAGGTGGCGGCCGACGCCACCCCCCATTCGACGGCGCTGCATGCGATCGACCGCGAAAAGCTCTATGAGGCGGTCTTCGACGCGACGCTCTCCAAGCTGGACATCTTCTCGCGTTACGCGGGCGCCCAGGAGGCCGCGGAACATCAGGCGGCGCGCAACGGCTTCGGTGGCATCGGCATCCGTTACGAATTGCATCCCGAGGATATCGTCCTCACCGAGGTCATGCCCGAGACGCCGGCGGCCGAAGCGGACCTGAAAGTCGGCGACCATGTGACGGCCATCGACAATACAAGCGTCGCCGGCCTCGCCCAGCCGGCCATCTCGAAGCGGTTGCGCGGCCCCGTCGGCACCTCGGTCAATCTGAGCGTGCGCAAGAACGGCGCCGCCCCCACCCAGGTCAGCCTGGAGCGCAGCCTCATCGTCCCACCCACGGTCCGCCTGGCGATAAAAGACGGCATCGGCGTCCTCGCCATCACCAGCTTCAACAGCGGCACCGCCTTCAATGTCGGCAGCGCGCTGAAGAAGGCCAGGGCGACGCCCGGCTTCAGGGGAATCATCCTGGATCTCAGGGGCAATCCCGGCGGCCTTCTCGATCAGGGCGTGGCGGTGGCGGATCTGTTCATCGCCCACGGGCGCATCGTCTCGGCGAAGGGACGCCATCCCGCCTCGGTACAAAGCTACGACGCCAAGTCCGGGGATCCTGGCGAGGATATGCCTCTGGTCGCCCTGATCGACGGCGGCACCGCGTCGGCCGCCGAAATCGTCGCCGGCGCCCTCCAGGATTCGGGACGCGCCGTCATCGTCGGCACCAACAGTTTCGGCAAAGGGACGGTGCAGACCGTCGTCCGCATGCCCAACAAGGGCGAAATGACCCTGACCTGGTCGCGCTTCCATACCCCCAGCGGCTATGCCTTGCATGGCCTCGGCGTGCTGCCGACGGTCTGCACCGTCGATGAGCGCGCCCAGGTGGCAACCCTGACGGCCCCCTTGCGCGACAACCATCCCTCGGTGGCGGCCAACATCGCCCTGTGGCGCCAGACCGGGATCGATGACCAGCAACAGCGCAAGCAATTGCGCGCGGTCTGTCCCGCCGCCAAACACACCGACACGGCCCTGGATGTCGACGTCGGCCGGGAACTGATCCAAGACCGCGCACTTTACACCCATGCCTTGAGCCTTCTCGCCCCCCAGGCGACGGCGTCCAGCGCACCAATCCATAAACCGTAGGCGGTTCCGACCAGGACAATCGGGTAAACGCGCGCGAATCTGTTCTTCCGAAAGCAATTCTCGCCGCGTTGGCGCGATGAGCGGTGCGTCAGGAAAGCTGGCGCGATCCGGCCGGTGGAAGTCCGGCTCAGGTAAGGGGTAGCGCCCGCCTGGTAACGAGTGTTGCGGGGTCATCGGTGACGGCGGCCGCGAAGCGTACACAGTGATTGTGCGGGGTGTGGGATTGAGCCACGAAATGCGTACATTGCGGAGGCCGAGCCGGTCGCTCATGGCGAAGGCAATAT
>NZ_PIUM01000058.1 GCF_002845745.1 Telmatospirillum siberiense
CCGTCGCCGCCCGATCCGGCCGCGGTCTGCGCCGCCGTCGCCAGGTCGGTCACCGTGACCCCGAGGGCGGTCTTGCTGAAAGTGGGGACGCTCACCGGAGCGTCGGTGGGGGCGATGGTGTTTATCGCCGAAAGTATATTGCCGGCATCCGCCGTCGTGGTCGAAACCCCCTCGTCGAAAGTGAAGGAATTGGCGATAGTGCCAAGCGTCCCGTCCGCATTGACAAGACTCGTCTGCAGCAGGGACTCGCCCCCGAATTCCTTTGCCACGGTCACCGAACCCTCGGAGCCGCCGGTCAAGGGCATCTCCAAGGTGACCGTCGTGACGTTCCCGCTCGCGTCTTGCAGTTGCGCCGTCTCGAAGCGCGAGGTGACTCCTTGCCCGTCCGTCGTCTCATAGCTATTGACGGCGACGATCTGGTCGCCCGACAGTCCAAACTTGGACACGGCATAGGTGAGATAACTCGAATAACCGCCGTAGGACTCATAGAAGCTTATGGGCGAGGATGTCCCGCCGTCCTGCCACAGATTTTGCCCGGCGCCGCCGATCGAAAAGACCGTCGCGCCTTGCTGGGAGACGCCGATGAAGGTTCCCGCCTGGAATGTCTGCTGACTCGTTCCTTGCGTGACGATCGCCGTCCCATCGGACTGATAGTCGATGCCGCGGGCCGCGCCGAGCCCGATATTGACCGCTCCGGTCATGTCCTCGGTCGACAGGGAGGAGATCGTCCCGGCGGCATAGACCCCGACGATGTTCTTCGCCCCATCCATCACATAGACATTACCGGGGAGATAATTGCTATTGCCGGGATCCGCCCCCACCCGCGAAATGGTGTGGTCCTGAAGATTGATCAGGAAGGCGAAGGCCGTCGCATAGGCGCCATTGACGTCGTAGCTGCTATCGCCGATCGGCTGGGCGGCCGAGGCGAAGACCAGTTCCTGGCCGGCGCTGGGACTCCCCGATTGGTATTGCGGATTGAGGGCACGGACGACGGCAGGAT
Organism: Telmatospirillum siberiense; assembly: GCF_002845745.1. Classification (GTDB taxonomy): domain Bacteria; phylum Pseudomonadota; class Alphaproteobacteria; order Rhodospirillales; family Magnetospirillaceae; genus Telmatospirillum; species Telmatospirillum siberiense. The sequence continues at coordinate 1,001 of NZ_PIUM01000058.1, forward strand.
CGGCGCCGACACGGGCGGCGAATTGGTCGATGGTTTCTCCGGCGCGGATGACGCCGAGACTGGCCGCGCCCAGCAGCGAATCGAGACCGGTCTTGGTGTCGTTGATGAGATTTTGGATCCCGGCGGCCAGCAACGGATTATCGGTACGGATCGTCGCCAGATTCTGCTGGATCGTTCCGGCGCCGGTGATCAGCGCCCCCAGCAGCGCCGCCGCCGTCTGCGGATCGTCGACCGTGATCGGCGAATAGCTGACGTTGCCGCTTCCCGGAAGATCCGTGGGGATCGGCAAGCCGAGATAGGCGTACAAGGCCTGTATCGCCCTGTTTTCCAATCCCGTTTGGTGTTGGCCGTCCGCCTTTGTATTGGCGGTGAGCAGATCGACGACCAGCGTGTTGAAATTGTCCGTTCGCAGGGCGGTGAGTTGCGTATTACCGACGACGTTGCTGCCGCCGTTATACCACTCGCCGAAGAGCAGGACGCGGGTGTTCGAAAGGTCGGATGCGACCGTGCTGTCGGCCGAATTCTTGGCAAGATAGTTTTCAAGAGACGCCTCATAGCGCGGTGCCACGGCGTCAAGCAGAGTACTGGCTTGCGTTTCGGTCAGAGTTAGAGCACCACCACTGAAATCATTTAAAAAAATACTATTGATGGTCGCGAGAGAAGCGCCATTTTTCGTTCCGTATGAAGAAATTTGATTGATCTGAGCTTGGCTCAGAAAATGAGCCAAACCACCAACATTGCTCAGCGCCGTGTTCAGATCGGCGACGATGTTCGTCCCGCTTTGTTTGCTGATGTCGTATCCGTATCCCACGGTATAAAGTTGTCCTGTGTTATATTCTCCAGCGTTAATAGCGCCATTATATAATTTTGAGTTCTCTAGTTGTTTAACAAGATTATCACGCGCCAGATTATAGGCGGAAACACTATCATACATCTCATCGAAGCTCGAAAGTGTTGTCATGACATCCCTCAATTATTACTATAGCGCTATATTTATCGTACTCTACTAAGGTTACCGGGAAGATGGGTGCCCGGCAGCGGTCCTATGATAGGTAATAACGAACCCACCCACTGGTACAATCCAGTATAGATTGTCGTACTCGACAACAAACTCATCCGATGAAAGGAGATAAATATTCCCAACACGACCACAGCGCCCTCCATTGTCCGTATTGTAAATCTTTAAATTCAATTCAGGATGGCTACCCGTATGTGAGGATTTTCCGGATATCAACTGCCATAGCCCATCACAATTTTTCGTCATAATATTATTTGACGTGTCGTCACTATAAATTCGTGAAATAGCAGACCCCATATTGAGATTTTTCAATTTTTCCAAGGTCGATATTTGACCAAGATCAAGTCTTTCGTGATAAGTTGTTCCGTTGCGGTCGCGAATGTCAGCTTCCCAAGTTCCTGGTATAGCTTTGCGCATTTCGGCCAGCGTCATAGGCTGTTGCGACGGCGTGGCGCTCTCCGCAGCCGATGCCACCGGGGCATAGATCAAAGCCGCCCCAAAGCCGAATAGAACGGCTATGACAACATCAATCCGAACAAACGAGAGCAAAGTCGATTTCTCCCGGCTCACATTCAGGCCCTTAAACCAATTCTTCTGCATCTCTGGCAACAATTCCCCATTCCCCTTGCCCGGGATCTCATCATCGGCTGACGTGTGTGGCTCACCCCGGCGGCGATCGACCCGATGACGCCCAACCTTGGATCGATTTACCATTCACCTCATAAGACACTTTCCGAAGACGGGAATCTAACAATAATTAGATGAACTTATTATTACTAATACAACTATTGCGATTAGGCCACGCGCTTCCATTCGTCGATATGCGTGCCGTCGGTCTTGGCCGAGGTTCATGCTGCTTGCACTCTTGCTCGCCATATCCCGACCCGATCCGCCGCCATGAAAGTTTTGTAAAGTCGCCACAACTGTCGACACCTCGCCGCTCTCGTTTTCCACGAAAAATGACTGCGTCCGTTTAGTCCGACTGACCGTATCCGCCCCACTGGCACCTTGAAGCCGTCGCCCCGCCCACCGGGATCGTCTTCGGCTTCTCTTCCGATAGACGTTTTGAAACCGCCAAAACCGCACAACCATGAGATGAAATTTTTATGGCGGCACCCGGTTTGCTCAGGCTGCCCGTTTGAAGGACCGCATGTTCCATTCTCTGGCCGCGTCGATGCTGCCGTTGCCATTGGCGTCGTTCCACACCATGATCTCGTTCCAATAGGACAAGCCGGTCTTGGGGTCGATCAGCGCCGTCCGCGCGGAAAAGGCCGTCGCCCCGGCTTGCGCCAGCGCCGCCAAGGCCGCCAGGCCATCGGCGTATTTGCCCGGCGTCGCCCCGGCGTTCAGGAACTCCGACACCGTCTGGGTGATGTTGGTGATCGGCGCGACGACGCCGCCCGCTTCGAACACCAGCATGCCGGTGCCGGCCTTCATCCAGGCCGTCTCATGCTCAATGCCAAGCGGCGGCGATGGCGCCCTGCAGCACCGGATCGCTCGGTGCCCGGGTGTTGGCCAGGGCGCCCGGCGCAAAGCCGGGATGATTGGCCGAATAGACCGCCATCGCCTGCACCAGTTGAGCAATCTGGCCGTCGATCTTCAGACCGCCGGCGGTGATTTCCGAAAGCTGGTTGCCGGTGCCGGCGAACCAGTTGCTGACGGTCACCTCGCTGCTGCTTCCCATAACGTCGATTTGCAAGTCGTTGCCGGATTGCGTGAACCAGAGCTGGTCGTCACTGCTCCCGGCACCGAAATCCAGTTCGTTCGAAGGACCGGCATTGCCGGCTGCACCGTTGACGATGAACGCCTGCCCGCTGCCCCGCCCGAAATCGTAAAAGTCATTACCTCCCGTGGCGATCAGCCGGTTGCTCCCGGTCCCCGCCACCAGCGTGTCGAACAGACCGCTCGCCGTCAGGGTGTCGCCCGCCGCCGAGATCAGGGTGTCGTGGCTGCCGCCCACCTCCAGTACGGAAACACCAATCAGCTTGTCGGCCACCAGGCTTGAACCATTGGCCATCGCCTTGCCGGCCCCCAGATCGATGGCGGCGAAATTATTAGAATAATAAGCTGCGCCATTGATCAAGGTATTCCCCCCCAAGTTACTGGTTAGGGTGGAATATTGCCCACCCCCGATCAATGTGTTGTTGCTACCAGCCGTTCCTGCGATCGATATATCCCACAAAATATCGACGGGACCGCCGGAAAATGACGTACCGGTCCAATCCACAGCAAGACCAACTGTCGCATAATCCACGTATTTACAATAGATAACGAGGCCACTGCCGTCATAGAGGGCAGAAGTCAAACCAGTACCCCCGATTAATGTGTTACTGCCAAGACTGCTAAATAGAGTCGAAGATCCTCTCCCCCCTTCTAGGGTGTTCGCGGTGCCCGACGCAATCAGCGTATTACCGACCCCACTAGAGGCTATCAAGGTTTGATGGCCCGTCGAAGAACCGATTAAGGTGTCATCGTTACCAGTAACGAGATAGGCGCTCATCACGCCCACCAGTGTGTCGATGAGGTTGCTTCCCTTGACCGTCGCGATCCCAGCACGCGTATCGATGACGACATCGTCGGCGAGGAAACCCGCCGTCGTTGCGCCACTTCCGGCGATCAACGTGTTGCCGACGCCATTGCTGATCAGCGTGTCGGCAGCACTTCCACCGATGAGAGTGTCATCAGCGCCGTTCACTTGAACAATAGACACCCCGACGAGCGAGTCGTGCATGTTGGAACTGCGGGCTCCGACGGTACCGATGGCAAGGTCGGCAACAATACCATTTCCAGTATAGGCTGCGATTACGTTAGTATTCCATGCGGACAACGTATTATTGGCAATATTACTGATCAGGGTCACATATTGTCCCCAGCCGTATCCCCTTAGAGTATTGCCGTCGCCATTGGCGATCACGATTTGGCCGCTTCCGGATGCCGACAGAAGGTTGCCGCCGACGCTTGATCCGATCACGGTATCGCCGCTTCCAAACGCCTCCAAGGTGTTGCCGCCGGCTCTCGACCCGATCAAAGTGTCGTAATCGCCTGAAATCTGGGCTGCCGCGATGGCGCCTACGAGCATATCCGCGGCACGGCCTCCGTTCTGCCATACGGTCCCGCTGCCGAGATCCATCACTGCATCGGATGCATTATAAGCGACGGTCGTCGGACCGAGGCCGGCGATCAGCGTATTGCCGCCGACGGCGTCACTGACCAACGTAGGCGAATCGTCCCCGCCGATAAGGGTATTGTCGTGGCCATTCGCCTCCAGCGTCGTTCCATTTCCAGCATCGGAATTGATCAAAGTGTCATGGTCGCCGGTCACCTCCACATAGGAGAAAAGGCCGATCAAGGTATCGCTCTTACCCGTTGTGGCAGCCATCGACTTACCGACGCGCAGGTCGATGGTGAGGTTGCCCTCGCTATAATAGAGTAATGCACCGCCAAATTCGTTGTTAGCGTTCAGGGTATTGCCGTTGGCATCATCGGTGATCAGCGTATCTCCCCGCAGACTGTCACCGCTGCCAATGACGACATCATTCATGCCCCCCATGATTGCCAGCGTGTTATCAGAACCGGCACCGATCAGCGTATTGTTCGCGCCAACAGCGATCAGGGTGGCATTTCCGAATTCCTCGCCGATCAAGGTGTCGAAATTTCCCGTCACCTCGACGGCGTAAATATTCACCAGCGTGTCGGAACCGCCGGAACTGCCCGCCCAACCATCGATTTCCTGGAGGATCCCGCCGATCCCATCGTTAATGAAGACAGGGGATCCATTGTCCAAATCGACCGTTAAGCCGTTTGCTGCGTAGTCGACCATGGGTTGTCCGAAGAAAGAATACCGGACATCCCCCACCAAAGTATTTCCGCCGAGATTGCCGACGATCGTCCCGCCACTGATCCCCGAACCATCCAATAGGTTTCCACGTCCGGCTGCCACCAGCGTATCAGCGGCCTCGCCGACCAACGTCTCGCCATTGCCGGTGGCGATCAGCGTATCCAGTCCCGATCCAAATAGCTGATCGCCCCGACCGCTGGCGATCAGCGTGTCGCCGCCACCGGCGATCAGCGTATCGTTGTCTCCGCTGGCGATCAGGGTGCTCTGGCCCCAACTCGTCAATGTGTCGCCATTGCCGGCGGCCACCAGCACATTGGAAAGGGGGCCACCGACCACCGTGTCATTGTTGCCGGCGACCACCACGGAGGAGAACGTCCCCGAGAGCGTGTCATAGTCCTGGATGTAATAATCGATATAGCTATAGGGATAGGCATTTATATAGGAGTAATGAGGCGTCTGGTACAGATCGCTTCCCCATTGATCGTGCGCCATGGCAGTACCTGCCCATAGATCAATCGAGATGTAATTCGAGCTGTAATAGAGCTCGGATGAGCCGCTTCCGGCTATCAATTCATTAGCGTCTCCATTTCCCACCAAAGTGGAGGAACCGCTGCCGCCGACCAGAGTGTCATAGTTCCCGGCCGCTTCGAGAAGCATGCTGGCGGACCCACCGACGATGGTGTCGAGCCACCCGGCGGCGACGGCGATGGCGAAGCGGCCAATCAGAGTGTCCGACAAGCCTGCCGTCGCGATCCCCGTGCCAAGATTCAAACTGACGCGGTCCATGGAATAATAGACTTCCGTCGGGCCGCTGCCGGCGATCAGCGTATTGTTGCCCCACGAACCATTGACGTTATCGATCAGAGTGGTGCTACCCAGGCCGCCGATCAGCGTGCTATTGGAACCTGCGGACTCCGCGATGGTGATGCCGATGAGTTGATCCCAGCCCCCGTTCTTAAACTCCTCCCCCAGACCGAGATCGACGAAACCGCCGCCAAAGCAGATCGTTGGCCCCGCGCCGGCGATCAACGTATTGGCTTGGCCGTTTCCGATCAGCGTGGAAGTACCGAGCCCGCCTTCCAGGGTATCTTGAAGATATGCGACCAGAATATCGTTGTTGCCGCCAGCGACGCCGACATTGATGCCGATCAGGGTATCAGATCCGCCAGGCCAGACCAGTGGCTGGCCGGTTCCATTGTTGGAAAAATTGAGGGTGGCATCGTCTGTATAAAGATAGGCCTCCGTCAGACCGGAGCCGTTCCCGAAAAGCGTATTGCTCCAATCGTCGGTCATCAACGTGCTGGCACCTTGGGAAAGGCCGATCAGCTCATCCCTATGGCCCACGGCCTGCGCGACCCCGATATTATCCCACGACCAGAGGTTCAGATTGAGGAAAGAGCCGGATCCGGCGGCCAGCACCGACCGTCCCCCGATGCTTTCCAGGAAAGACCCTTCCACGGTATCCAATTGCAAGTCGTTCGTTCCGGGATCGACAACGATGCTTGCAAGCAGATAACGATAAGTAGAGCTTACATAGCCGTCGTCTTCATACCTCTCGTAATATGAACCAAACGTATTCAGATATTCTCCAGTCACCCGATACCCGTAGACGACGGAACCGATGGTATCTTTGAATCCTTCTGCCCACACCGTATCACCGGCCCCGCTGGCGATGATCGTTTCGCCTGACGAACCGATCAACACGTCGTTGGCGCCGGTGGCGATCAAGGTCCCGTTTCCCGAACCGATCAGTGTTTCATTATCGCCCGTGGCGATCAGGACATCGCTTCCCGAACCGATCAGCGTGTCGTTGGTGCCGGCGGCGAACAATGTGCCGCCACCCGAGCCGATCAGCGTGTCGTTGGTGCCACTGGCCGTCAACGTGCCATCGCTGCCGACCAGTGTATTTTCATAGACACTGCTGGTGATTAACGTGCCCCCACTGTCGAACAACGTGGTTGTCTGGACGCTGGTGACCAGCGTCCCGCCACCGACCAGTGTGTCGTTATCGCCGGCGGCCACAAGCGTGTCGCCCGCGCCGCCCCTTAGGGCGGCGCGATCGCCGCTCACCTCCGCCATCGTCACCCCGATCAGGCTGTCGCTCAAGGATGCGCCTGCGGCGCGCGCCCAGCCGCCGGCCAGACTGATCGTCACGCCGTCGGTGGTGTAAAAGGCATCACCGCCGATCAGGGTGTTGTCGGCGAGATTGCTGATCAACGTCGAGGTGCCGCCGGCAGCCAACGTGTCGTGGCTGCCCGTGGCGATCAAGGTGATCAGGCCGGTCGGATCGGAATTGGCGATCAGGGTGTCATGGTCACCGGCCGCCTCGACGGCGATGATGTTTGCCAGCACATCGCCCGTGCCGACACCGGCGACCGCCGCCGTCCCCGATGTCGTCGTCGTCTCCGTTTCGCTACTGGTGGAGGGATTGTAGGCCCAGGTCGAGGTCGCGGTCAGTTGGACAACGGCGCCATCGGCGGCGTAAGCAGCCAAGCCGTCGGCTTTCAGCTTACTCCAGCTATTACACCAATTGTTCCAGCTCACCTGTATCCGCAGGATATTCTCGATGCTGCCGATCAACGTATTGCCGGCCCCATCACCGATCAGCGTCGAGGGAGCGGACGCCACCAGCGTGTCATGGTTGCCCGCCGCAATCAGCGTGCCGGCGCCACCGCCGTCGAAAACCACATCGCCGCTGCCCGTCGCGACCAGCGTGTCAATGCCGCTGCCGATCAGAGTGTCATTATTACCGGCCACGGTGACGTTGGAGAGTCCCGAGATCACGCCATTCCCGCTGTTGCCGGCGACCGTCCCCGCCGCCAAATTGACCACCAGGCCGGCGGCCAGATAGTCCGCCGCGACGCCGGCCGCGCCGATCAACGTGTCACTGGCGGCACGGCTGACCAGCGTATCGCCGGCGCTGGTCGCCACCAGGGTCGAGCCGCCGGCGGCGCCGATCAGGGTGGCGCCGGCACCCTCGATCAGGCCGTCACTGATGCCCACCAGGGTATCGCCCAGGCCGGCCGCCGCCGGACGCGCCGTCCCGGCGCCCAGATCGACGACGGAGCCGGCGGCCTGGTAAACCGCCAGCGCCCGGCCGGCCCCGGCGATCAGGGTTCCCCCTTCCAGGTCGCCCACCAGGGTCGAGCGCCCCGTCCCGCCGATCAGCGTATCGCCGCTGCCGGCCGCTTCGGCCGCCGAGATACCGACCAGGGTGTCGGCCGCCGTTGCGCCGTTCACCCCGGCCCGGCCGGCGGTCAGATCGACCGTCACATCGTCGGCGGCGTAATAGGCGATGACCTTGCCCGATCCGGCGATCAGCGTGTTGCCGGCGGCATTGCTGGCCAGAGTGCCGGCACTGGTCCCGCCCCGCAGCACGTCGCCGCCGCCATTGGCGATCAGCGTGTCGTTGAGGCCGGTGATCTCCAGGTCGTCGCCGCCGGCGGCGCTGCCGATCAGCGTGTCGCCATAGCCGAACACCTGCACCGCCTTGATGCCGATCAAGGTATCGAACGTGGTGGAACCGTTGACCCGCGCCGTGCCGGCGTTCAAGTCGACAGTGACGAAGCTGCCGCCGAAGGAGGCCCGGGTCAGCCCGGCCCCGGCGATCAGCGTGTTGCCCAGGCCGTCGCCGATCAGCGTCGAGGTGCCGGCGCCACCCAGCAGGGTGTTGCCCGCCCCTTCGGCGATCAGGGTGTCGTCCTGCCCTTGCATCGCCACCAGGACGTCACCGCCCGTCGCCGTGCCGATCAGCGTCTGATCGCTGCCGGTCAGCACCACATTCTTGAGCCCAAGAACCGTATCGCCCACCGCCGCACCGGCTACCCGCGCCGTGCCGGCGGTCAGATCTATGGCGACATCGTCGGCCGCGTAATAGGCCACCGTCCGGCCCGTGCCGCCCAGCATGACGTTGCCGGCGGCATCGCCGATCAGCGTGGTGGTGCCGGTGCCGGCCTCCAGCGTGTCGCCGCTGCCCTCGGCGATCAGGGTATTGTTCCGGCCGGAAAGGGCGATCGCCACGTCGCCATTGGCGGCGACCAGCACATTGCCGTCGTCGCTCACCGCGGCGCGCTTGATGCCGATCAGGATGTCGCCCCAGTCGGCGCCGTTTTGCTCCGCCGTGCCGGCGCCCAAGTCGACGGTCATGCCGCCACCGGCGTAATAGGCCTCGGTCAGGGTCGATCCGCCGATCAGCGTATCGCCGGCACCGCTGCCGATCAGGGTGGAACCGCCGGCCGTGCCGATCAGCGTTTCGCCGCCGCCGGACGCCGCCGCCACCGTGATGCCGGCCAAGGTGTCGCTGGCGCCGCCCGCCGTGGCCAGCCCGGTGGCCAGGTCGACCACCGTTCCGGCCGTGCCGTAAACGGCGACCGTCGGGCCGCTGCCCGCCACCAGGGTCGAGCCGGCCAGATCGCCGGCCAGGGTGGAGACGAAAGCGCCGCCCAGCAGCACATTGCCGCCGCCCTTGGCGACCAGCGTATCCCCGTTGCCCAGCGCCGCCAGGGTGTCATGCCCGCCGGCGATCAGCGTGTCGTCCGCTCCGGCCACCGCCGCGTCGGTGAGACCGATCAGGCGGTCCTGTCCCCCGCCCGTCACACCGGCTCCGCCGGCGCCCAGGTCCACCACCGCGTGGTCGGCCCCGTACCAGCCCCAGGTGACGCCCGTTCCGGCGACCAAGGTGGAACCGGACAGATCGCCGACCAGGGTCGAGGTCCCAGCCCCGCCGATCAGCGTATCGCCCGCGCCCAGCGCCGCCGCCACCGCGAAGGTTCCGGCCAGGGTGTCGGCGACGGCGCCGTTGGCCGTCGCCCGCCCGGCCCCCAGATCGACGGCGATGCCGGCGCCGGAAAAGATGGCCTCGGCCCCGCCGCTGCCGGCGATCAGCGTGTTGCCGCCGACGGCGGCGCTGACCAACGTCGTCATGCCCATCCCGCCGACCAGGGTATTTCCGCCGCCCGACGCCATCAGGGTATCGCCGGTTCCACCCAGCGCCTGCAACAGGGCGCCGCCGGTGGCCGTGCCGATCAGCGTATCGGCGCTCCCCGAGACCGCCGCCGCCGTCAGGCCGATCAGCCTATCGCCGGTGCCCACGCCCCCCGACGAGGTGCCGAGGCCGGCCTTCAGGTCCACCGCCACATGGTCGCCCGTATAGAACACCTCGGTCCGGCCGGTGCCGCCGATCAGGGTATTGCCGGCCAGATCGCTGACCAGGGTGGTGACGCCGGCCCCACCGATCGCCGTGTCGGCGGCACCGGCCAGCAGGATCCAGTCGTTCCCGCCGCCGGCCGTCAGGGTGTCGTGGCTGCCGTAAGACTCCAGCGTGGCGATGCCGCCCAGCAGCGTATCGCCGCCGGCCGCGCCGTTCACCCGGGCGACGCCCTTGCCCAGATCGACCGTCAGGTTGCCGACCCCATAGGCCGCGACCGTCACCCCGCCGCCGGCGATCAGGGTGTTGCCGGAAGCATCGCTTTCCAGCACGGCGAGGCCCGCCCCGCCGATGAGCGTATTTCCCGCGCCGGTGGCGGTCAGGAGATCACTGCCGGCGCCGCCCGTCAGCGTGTTGGCCGAACCGTTGACCGACAGCACGTCGAGGCCGGAACCGGCGGCCAGCAGATTGCCGCCGCCCATGGCCACCAGCGACTGAACTCCACCACCACCCAGCAGGGTGTTGGCATCGCCCGTCGCCGACAGGAAATCCGCCCCGCTTCCGCCGATCAGGGTGTTGACGTCGCCCGTCACCGAAAGAATGCCGGTGCCGCTGCCGGCAACCAGCGTGTTGGCCTGGCCGACGGCCAACAGGGAATTGGTGCCGCTGCCGGCGGTCAACAGATTCCCGTCGTCGAAGGCCGCTAGGGTGGAGGTTCCGGCGCCGCCGACCAGAGTATTGGCACCACCCGTCTCTAGAAGAGTGTCGGTGCCGCCGCCGGCGACCAGCGTGTTCCGCCGCCCGGCAGCCGACAGGACGTCCGCTATGCCTTTGGCACGCAACAGATTGCCCGCGCCGGCGGCGAGCAGGGTGTCTGTGCCGGTCCCACCGGTCAGGAGATTGGCATCGCCGGTTACCGACAAGGTCGCGTCGCCGCTGCCCCCCGTCAGGATTTCCTGGGTTCCGTCGGCCATCAGCAGGTCTTCGCCGGCCCCGCCGAGCAACGTATCACCGTCGCCGCGCGCCGACAGGGTGGCCGCCCCCTTCCCGGCGATCAGCGTTTCGCCGGACCCCGAGGCCGTCAGGGTATCGTCCCCGGTCCCGCCGACCAGGGTGCTGGCGTCTCCGGTCGCACAGAGCAGATCATCGCCGATGCCGGCGATCAGCACATTGCCCCCGCCGGTGGCGAGCAGCGTGTCGTCATAGGCCAGTCCCGGCCAGATCCGACCCGTATCGCCGATCAACGTATTGCCATAGCCGCTCGCGACCAGCGTATTCCGGCCGGTGTCGGCGATCAGTGTATTGCCGTTGCCGGTGGCGATAAGAAGATCCGGGCCTCCGGCGTAGGGTTGAGAGGACCCCAGCAGGGTGCTGGCGTTGCCGGTCTCGGTCAGCGTCATGCCGCCGCTACCGGCGCTCAGCAGGTTGCGATCGCCGGTAGCGGAGAGAATCTGGGTCGTATAATAACCGGTCGCGGTCACGCCGTTTTGAAAGGTGGGGACGAAGGCGGCTACGCCGCCGATCAGGGTGTTGCCGCCCCCCTCGGTGGTCAGTGTGACCTCGCCCGCGCCCCCCAACAAGGTGTCATCCGTACCGACAGCCTCCATGAGGGCGGCGCCGCCTTTCCCGCTCCCAGTCCAGCCGATGAGGACGCTGGAGTTCCCGGTCTCGATCAGCGCCGCCGCATTGCCTCCGGCCTCCAGCAGATTGCCGTCTCCCCTGGCGATCAGGGTGGGAAAATTGCCGCCTGGGGCGCTGCCGATCAGGGTTCCATCGTTGCCGATCAACGTGACGACGTCGATATCGATCAGCGTATCGGTGCCGCCGAAGCCGTTTTGTGCCAGGCCGGCGGACAGATCGACCGTCACCGTCCCCGGCGCCCCGGCATAGATCAGCTCGGTGCTGCCGATCCGCTCATCGTCGCCGATCAGCGTATGGTCCCCGGCTCCGCCCAGGATGGTGTCGTAGCCGAACCAGGTATCCAGGAACTGATTACCGCTTCCCGCGACCAGTGTCCGCGACCACCCTTCATTGAGTGCCGCCGCCGATGTGAAGTGGTAGGCGTAGTCGAAACCGGCCGGCGTCATCTCCTGACCGGCTGCCGTGTAATCGCCGATCCACGCCTGATAGAACGGCGTCATCGCCTGGGCCAGGGCGGTGATCGCCGCCGCGCCGATGGACGAGCCGTCGGACAGGATCAGCGATTGCACTTGCGCCGACGCCCCGGTGAACCAGTTCTTGACGGTCAGCGTGTCCAGCGTATTTGTGGCCGTGCCGTTGGTCGTCTGTGTCGTCGTCCGTCCGGTGCCGCTGCCGACCTGAATGACCAGATCGTCACCCGATTGTAAAAACCATAGATTGCCGGGATTGAGGCTGGGACCAAGCTTCAGGGAAACGCCGGCTCCACCCGAGATCACCACCGCCCCGTCGCCGGCGTCGAAGGTCAGAAACGCCTGCAGATCGGGGGCCGACGACGCAGTCCCGGGATTGAACGCCGGATTGCTTTGCTGGTAGGCGGCCATCGCCCGCTCCAACCGATTGACGGCCGCCGCCGACAGCGAAGACCCGTCGGCGGCGGCGATGGTTCCGAGCTGCGCCGCGCCGCCGGAGAACCAGCCGGCGATGGTGACCGTCGACGTCGTGCCCAGCACTTGCGCCACCAGATCGTTACCCGAACGGGAAAACCACATCCCGCCGGTGGTCGCAGCCGCATCCAGCAGAAGCTCGCCCTCCCGGGTGCCGCTGCCCGCCGCCCCGTTGACGATCAGATCCCGCCCGCCGCCGGCATCGATCACATAGCTGTTGTCCCCACCACCGCTGATCAGCGTGTCGTTGCCGGCCCCGCCGGTCAGCGTGTCGGCGCCCTGATCGCCGATCAGGACGTCGCCATGGTCCGAGGCCACCAGATCGTGCACATGGACCTCCCCGTCCATGAACAGCGGCGCGCCGCCCAGGCTGCGCGTCCCGGCGTTCACCGACCCGGCGAATGAGACCGTGTCGACCCCGGCGACATTGGCGAACAGGTCGAGCTGGCCCGGCGCCACTCCGGCCAGATCGACCCGGCCGCCGTTGCCGTAGGTGATGACCGTGCCGCCCGCGCCGTCGTCGCCGACGATGATACCGGCGCCCACCCCGAGAAACTGAAGCTGATCGCCCGAGGCGCCGGCGACGAAGCCCTTGATGACGGCATTGCCGGACGACGGCGTGAAGACGAAGTCGTCGTGGCCGCCGCCGGCCGCGAAGGTCTCGGTTCCGCCCGCCGCCAGCAGCAGATCGCGCCCCTGGCCCGCCTGGGTGAGTTGCCCGTCGGCCCCGACCAGCGCCTTTTCGTAATCGCCGGCCTGGGCCGTGGCCCCGAGTACGGTTTCCAGCGCGTCCTTGAGCGACGCATAGGCGGCCAGTCCGTCGGCCAGTCCACCGAACGCCGCTTCCGCCAGATCGACGTCGCCGATCGACCAATAAGTGAAGCCGTTGGGCAAATGGCCGGTGACCTCGAAATCGACCGGCACCAGGGCGGCAAGATCGCTTTCGGCCGCGGCCACCATGGCCCCCACCCCGGCCAGCGACGCGTTGGCCGCAAGATAACCGTCGATGGCCGCCGCCCATTGGCTGCCCGCCTGCTCCGCCGAGGCCTTGGCGGCTGCCAGCGACGCCGCGGTGGGATCCGTGTCGGCCGCCAGCGCGGCAGCCTGGGCGGTCCCGAGGGCATCGGCACCGATGGCCACCGTTTGGGCCGCGGCCTCGACGCTCGCCGCCCCGCCGCCGATGGCGCTCAACACTGAAATGACCTCCGCCGGCGCGTTGTTCGACTCCTGCCCGGCGCCGCTGTAGGCCCACACTTTGGACGGATCGGGGGTATAGAAGAACCTGTTGGAATAGATGCCGTCGATTTCCATGCCCCGCGCCGTGCCCATGTACTGCCGCATGGACGTGATATCGGCGCTGAAATCGGTGGAGACGCCCTTGACCGCGACAGCCGCCGCCTGGGCCTGGCCGGCCGCCACCCCGGGGAAGGCCTGGGCCACGATCTCGCCGAAGGCCAGGATGGCCGGGCCATCGGTGGCGCTGGCCGTCCGTGACGCCCCCGCCGTGGTGGCCAGACCGATGTCGTCGATGGTGTGGCTGGTCCCGTCGCTGGTCTGGTAGCGTGCCGTCGACAGCACCACATTGCCGCTCACCTCCTGGTCCACCGTCGTCGAACTCAGGGAGATCGAGGTGATGCCCAGTTGTTGAAGGGTGTGAAGCTCGCCCGCGTCGGTGACGCCGTTGCCGTTGGCGTCCACCCACACCTCGACCTCGTCGAAATAGAGCTTGCCGGTGGCGGCGTCGATCAGCGAGGTGGCCGCCGAGAAGCTGTCCGCCCCCGCCGTCGCCAAGGTGGCCAGGGCCTGGAACCCGGTCTGGCCGGCCGGCGGGGTGCTTCCATTCACCGAGAACTTCTGGCCGAACCATTCGCCGGCGTCGTCGATGGTGCCGTTGTGATTGGCGTCGAACACCAGGATGCCGTTGCTTTTGCCCACCCAGCCCACCGGCACCGCCGTGCCGCTGTCGTTGACGTCGAAGGTGACCCCGCTGGTCGCCTCCGGCACCAGATCGATGCCGGTGCCGGAAAGGTCGAGCACCAGCGGAAAGGAAATGCCCAGCGAGGACCATGTGATCTTCCACTGCGCATTGTTCGGATCCTCGGGATCGCCGAACCCGATCACCTCCGCCGTGATGATCGAGGGCATCTCGCGGATCTGCGGCGCGATCAGCGAATAGATCCCGGCCATCGCCACGTTGTTGGCCGCCGCCGCCGCCGCGTCGACGCTGGCGAACAGGCCGGGGTCCTCGGCCGCCAGGACGATGTCGGCCCATTTGTCCGACATCCCCCCCAGGCCCAGCCGCGCCGCCAGAAAGACCTCGTCGGCCTTCGCCGCCCGCAATTGCACCGCCAGCGCCACCAGCGCCGCCACGTCCGCGGGCAGCCCGGCCGTGCCGCCGTTATCGATGGTGTCGAACTGGTTGCTCAGAAGCTGGCCATAGGCGCTGGCCGCCGCCGCTTCCTCCTGCCCGTCGGCGCTGGCCATCACCTGGTCCACCCAACCGCTGAAATCCCCCTCCCCGCCGTAGCTCGCCCCCAGCAGCGACGCCTGGGTGATGGAGAATGTCCCGCTGACCGGATCGCGCTCGCCTTCGAAGACGAAGCTGTCGTCGGCGCTTTTGGCAATGATCAGCCCGACCGTCCCATCCGCCCCGTAGGAGGTCGCCCAACTGCCCGCCGAGGACACCCCCATCAGCGCCACATTGTTGTCCCCGTCGATCAGCGTGGTCAGCGTCGTCCCGTCCAGCGCACCCGCCGGCGTCGTGATGGCGACCAGACCCGTTCCATCGACCGTCACCGTGCTGCCCGCCGGCGCCGAGACCACCGTCTCTCCGCCCACCTGATAGGACAGGCCGCCGTCGCCGGCCAGCACCAGCCGGCGCGACACGCCCGAGGACTCCGCCCCCAGATCGATCACCGCCGCCCCGTCCGCCACCGAGACCGACGGCGCGCTTCCCAAACTCAGCGCCGTGCCGCCCGGACCGGCCAGCGTCCCGCTGTCGGCATCGAAGGACAGCGTCCCCGCCCCGCCGGACAGGCTCACGTCGAACCGCCCCTCGCCCTCCAGCGTCAGGCCCGTCCACGACCCGGCCGCCACCGTCACCCCGTCCACCGACAGGCCCCCGTCCGACGTCACCGACGCCGCGTTCGTTCCGTCCGCCGAGGTCACCACCGCGCCGCCATCGGAAAGACGAAGGCTCGACCCCGCCCCGAAGGACAGGCTGGCCCCGCCGGCGGCGATCGTTCCCGACCCGTCGGCGTTGACCGACAGACCGCCCACCCGCAATCCCGCCGCCGTCAGGTCGACCGCCTGCGTCCCGTCCAGCGCCACCGTCGTCCCGCCGGCCGCCGCGAATGTTCCCGCCCCCGACGACGGCGTGATCGAAAGGGTGCCCAAGCTTGAGCTCACCGATACCGTGCCGTCGGCGTTGATCACCGGGGTCAGACCGGAGGCGAAGCTGTAAGCCGCGCCGCCTGCCGTCGTGACGGTGCCGCCGCCATTTTCGTCCATTGTGAACTGCACCGGCTGACCGCTTACGCCGGTTCCGGCAATCGATGTGGTGACCGACAGGCTGCCCGATTGCGCGTCGAAACTCCCCGAACTCCCTGTCTGCGTCGTTCCGTCGGAATAGGTGATCATTCCCGAAGACGGCCCGCCGTCCTCGGGAATGATCACCTCGACGCTGATGATGCTCGGAACCGAGGTCGGCACCGAGGCCTGGGCGAGCAATTGCTGCTGGATCGCCGTCACCGCGCCAAGCGTCGGATCGGTATAGGCGGTGACGGTCCGGTGGTTGGACAGGGTAAATTGCACCTTGTCGGCCGTGCCCGGCAGCTTCTGAAAGGAGACGACGCTGTTTCCGCCGAGAGCGATGGCCGAGGCCGAACCGTCCTGCTTCAGCAGGGTAATGTTGGTCTTGGCCACGCCGGCCGCAGGGGGAACCAGGGCGAAGGTGCCGTCGGCCCCCTCGATCACCCATCCGGTGAAGCCGGCCGGAAGGGTCAAGGTCTGGTTCGGATTGCCGGGATCGCCCAGCAGGGTGATATGGCTGAGGTCCGCGCCCTTGAGATCGGTGCCGATCGGCAGGTTGGCGACACTGCCGGCCCATTCCTGCGACAGCGCCGAGACTTGGGCGGTGAACTGGCTTGACGTCTCGCTGCCGGGGGCCACCCCCTGCTGCTGCAACAGGGCGGCGACGAAGAGCGCGGCGTTGGTGGGCGATTGCAGCGTCTGCCCGGCGACACCGCCCGCACCGCCGTAAAGGCCGGGATTGGCCACTTCGAGGGCGAGAACCGAGGCCCCCAGGGCCGTGGCGATCGCGCCGATGTTGGTATCGGCCGCCGAGGCCACATAGACGATCTGCCCGTTGTTGACCTGAAACGTGCCCGACAGGCCCTCGGCGGGAGCCGCCTGATTGTAAAGAGAGGCCACGCTGTTGGCGATCTCGGTCACGACGTCGCTGCCGGCGCCTTTTCCGATGAGGCCGCTCAGATAGCGATCGATCTGCGGCGCGAACTGCGCCAGGGTGGCGAGGTCGGTGGCCGATGCCCCTACCCCGCTGGTCAGCCAGGATTGCAGAAACGGCTGGGCGATCGACCAATCCGAATTCGCCGTGTTGCCGACAAAGCCGCCGTTGCTGTTGACCATCGCCTCCAGCCCGGCCCGCAGGAAATCCGGTGCGGGATTGCCGGAAGCATCCTTCTGGGTCAGCGCGGCGTAGAGGGAGGCGCCGGGACTGCCGACGTTGTAGGCAAGACGCAGGATCGACACCTGTTGGTCGGAATTGAGCGCGTTCCACGAGGCCCCGAAGCCGTAAGGGTTGGTAGCGCTGGGCGCGGCACTGTATTTGTTATAGAGGGTCGTGATCGCATCGGTTGCGACCGCTTGCGCACCAGGGTTCGTCAACTGGATGCCGTATTGGTTGCCGGCCCCCGTGCTCGGGTTGGCAAAGGTCGTGTCGGTGGCGACGGTCCAACCTGACTGACGGGTCATGGTGCCGTTATTGGTAGTGAGATCGTCCGCCCGCTGGTCGAGTGCGTTTAGAAGTTGCTGATAGGCCGTCGGCTGTCCGTTGGCATCGTTCCCCGCGACAAGACTCGATGCCGGAACCCCCGCCTCGGTCAGAAGCGCATCCAGATTCTTTACTGTGCCCCACTTGCCATCACTATAGACGACCAGCGCAACGCCGATCGCCATGGTCGGGATGCCACGTGAATCATTATAAATATAGAGCCTTAAGCCCTCGCTCTGCTTCAGGAACGTAAAAGTCTGGGAAATGACATCGGCCGAGGGCATGAATTTTCTCCGTTTTACCGATCACGAGCAGAGGGCGACAGTGGTTTTATTATAGATGGATGAGGGAAGTTACACTTAACATATTCATTATTAACTTCACCATGAAGCCATAGATAGTATGTATTATTTATATTAATCACAAAGTATTTATTTTTATATTTAATTATTGCATTAATGGCCTCGGGTTTCTTCTTTGTGTGCTGAAACCCAAATGGATCCGTCACGTTGAAATTTGGTGTAATCTTATTGTCGTGTGGAACAATAAGTGCTCCACGACTACAAATATCTCTGTCAAGAACATGGTAGTGAGGATCAGAACAGCCGAATTTCTTATCTTTCGCGCATACGCTATCTGCGTAGGTAATCAAGCTATCTCCGCCTTTGTCATTTAAGATATTTATATAATAAATCCGTAAATTACTTTCTGCGTAAACGATATGACCAGTTTCATCAAGTTGTTCATGGGACATCCAGGCAAAGTCATCCTCAATATAGACCCACCGATTGTTTGCCTCATCGCCGTAGGGGCAATATTTCTCCAGCGTATCTTGCAGCTTCGGATCATCGGCGCGATCGGCTTTGACGATGGGCTCGACAAAGGTGATGCCCCGCATCGCCTTCAGATCGATCAGGAACTGCTCGCAGAACGCCTTGTCCTTCTGCCCATCCGGATAGCGAAGCATGTCGGGATCAAGGGGGCCGAAATGCTGGGCGAACGCCTTGACATAAGGCGCCTTGTCCGCTTCGCGGTCGAAGTGCTCCGGGATCTGCGGCAACCCATTCCCGCCGCGTTGGATGGATTCCTGCCCGTGCGCCGGGAGAGCGATGAAAAGCAACGCCATCGCCAGAACTGCAAAATGCTTTCGATTCACGCTCTTGGCCTTTTCCGACGCTTCACCCTACTCGCCGAAGACGCCTCTTCGGCGCCCACTTCACCGCTGTTCATAGCTCTCTGCGCTCCCCCTGCCCCTTTCGACGACACATCACCTTCGCCTACCCTTTCCGCCTTCCGCGAGAAACGGTCCGATCGCTCGATTATTGCGTGGTGCAGCCCTGCCCCTGAAGTCTTTCTCCGCCCCGCCCACCGGGATCGTTTTCGGCTTCTATCCCCATAGACGTTCCGAGACCGCCAAAACCACACAACCAAAAGAAGAAATTTTTATGTCATAGGCTGCTTTTCTCAGGCTGCGCGTTGGCGTCCCTCGGCCATCGCCACATTGTTGGCCGCCGCCACCGCCGCGTCGACGCTGGCGAACAGCGTGGGGTCCTCGGCCGCCAGGACGATGTCGGCCCATTTGTCCGACATCTCCCCCAGGCCCAGCCGCGCCGCCAGAAAGCCCTCGTCGGCCTTCGCCGCCCGCAATTGCACCGCCAGCGCCACCAGCGCCGCCACGTCCGCGGGCAGCCCGGCCGTGCCGCCGTTATCGATGGTGTCGAACTGGTTGCTCA
>NZ_PIUM01000059.1 GCF_002845745.1 Telmatospirillum siberiense
CTCCGCGATTATTATCGCGAGGCCCTGATCCGTGGCGGACAGACCCCCCACGTCCTGGAGAAAGCCTTCTCCTGGCATGATCGCTTCAGAACCACAGGCAGCATGCTCCCCGGTTGAGCGAGCGGTCCGGCGAAAGGCGGGACAAAGGCCCTTCTCCCCTCGTGGGAGAAGGGTTGGGATGAGGGGGCATTTCCCCTCACCCTCCCGCTGACGCGGGCCCCTCTCTCTCCCACAAGGGGCGAGGGAAAAGGCTATGAAGTCCGGGCTTTTGCCCGCTCACTGCCGGGAAGCGATCTTCTCGGCCAGCAGTTTTTTATCGAGGGGGCCGTCGATGCGTTCGACCAGATTGCCTTTCGCATCGATGATGAAGAAGGTCGGGGCCGCCTCCACCTTGTAGCGTGCGATGGTGATTTTCAACGGGTCGGCCAGAACCGGGAAGGACACCGTCATCTGCCGTGCCGCCTTGGCGACGGCATCCTCCGATTGTCCCATGTTGATGGCCAGGATCTCCAGACCCTTGTCGCGTTCGCTGCGGTAGAAGGCGTCGAGATCGGGCATTTCGGCCAGGCAGGGGCCGCATCCGCCAAGCCAGAAATCGAGCAGCACGACCTTGCCTCGCAGATCGGCCAGCCGGATCACCCGTCCGTCGAGCGTCGTCGCCACCAGTTCGGGCGCGGGGGTCCCGCCGCTTGCCGAAGCCGCGCGAGGCTCGTTGCAGCCGGTCAGGCCGAGGATGGCGGCGATGGCGATGGCACCCAGGCAGCCCCTGCGAAACAGGTATGTTTTCACGAGGCCAGCCTTCCATGCTGCAGCCGCACGATGCGGTCGGTTCTCTCGCCCAGATCCGGATTGTGGGTGACGAGGACGATGGTCCGTCCCTCGTCGCGCAATCGTTCCAGCAGTCCCATGACCAGACCTTCGTTATCGGCGTCCAGATTGCCCGTCGGCTCGTCGGCCAGAATCAGGGCGGGGGCGTTGATCAGGGCGCGGGCGATGCAGACGCGTTGCTGCTCGCCTCCCGAAAGCTGGGAGGGCAGGTGATCTCGGCGCTGGGCGAGGCCGACATGCTCCAAAGCCTCCAGCGCCTCCTCCCGGTCGGCGACGGAATGGTAATGCTGGGCCAGCATCACGTTTTCAAGGGCTGACAGATAGGGGATCAGATGAAACTGCTGGAAGACCAGGCCGATCTTTTCCCGCCGGATGACCGTCTGCTCCCGCTCGGTCAGGGAGGCCACGGCGATACCGTCGAGGTGATAGTCGCCCTCGGTCGGCCGGTCGAGCAGGGACAGGATATTGAGAAGCGTCGTCTTGCCCGAGCCGGACGGTCCCATGATGGCGATGAATTCGCCCCGTTGGACATCGAAGCTCACATCCTGGAGGGCGGCCACCGCGCCGAAGCGTTTGCCCAGTCCCCGGATGTCGATCACCATCCGCCCTTGTTCCGTTGAACCGAAGCGCGACGACGTAGCGTCGGAGGTCAATTGGTTCGAGACCGTCATGGTCATTCTCCTTTAAGCACACGGGCGGGAACGATCCGCACGGCGCCGCGTACGGGCAGGACCGCCGCGATCAGCGCGGCGGCGAAGGACAGGCCGAAGGTCAGCGGCACCACCACCGGGCGGAAGGTTACCCAGGCGCCGAACACGGCCTGGCCCAGGACCTGGGCCAGGGCGAATCCCACCCCCAGGCCGAGAGCGACGGCCACCACGCAGATGACCGTCGTTTCCGCCATGAACTGCGCGACGATGCTGCCGTTACCGGCGCCAATGGCCTTTTGCAAGCCGATCTGGGGCGTGCGGGCGGCGACCATCGCGGTCAAGGTGGCGTTGACGCAAAGGATGGTGATGATCAGGACCACGGTGGCGACCAGGGCCATCAAACCTTCGATCTTGTCGAGGATCTTTCCGTCCGCCTGCGAGACCTTGCGGATCGGGCGGACTTCGATGTCGGGAAAGCGACGGGCGAGATCGGCGGCGAGAGCATCGGCCTCGCCACCCCGGGCAATGACGCTCAGCATGGCGAGATCGGCCTGGTCGGGTCTGTCGAGAAGCCTTTGGGCGAGCGGCAGATTGACGAAGACCTGGTCGTCCTCGGCGCCGCCGGTATCGACGATGCCTTTCACCCGGACCTGGACCTGATGGGTGCGGTCCCGGTTGATGATCGTCACCGGGCTGCCGATCTTCATCTGCATCGTCTGGGCGATCCGCCGTCCCACCATGACATTGCGGTCATCGAAATCCGCCGTCACCCACGATCCCTCCACCTGCCAATAGGGCGAGATCGCGCGCAGTCCCTGGAAGTCGACCCCGGCCAGCACGGCATTGGCCACGTCAAGGCGAACCACGCCGTAAAGAAAGGGGCTGGCGCCGACGATTTTACCCTGCGGCAGGGCGCCGATGGCGGCCCGCAGCGTTTCGGCCGCGATGCCATGGGTTCCTTCGCCGCCGGTCTGGCCGGCGGAGCGGGGGGTGACGATCACATTGGCGCCGAAGGCCCGCAATTCCTCGCTCATCTTGATCGATATGTCGAAATAGAGGCTGGTCAGGGCCGAGACCACCGCCGCGCCGACCAGAATGGCACCCAGGGCGATGCCGATCCGACTGCCCCTGACGGTCAGCGAGCGGAAAACCAGCATTGAAAACATCCGCAGGCGGAGCGAGCGATCGCTCCGGCGGCGTCCGGGGTTAGCGTCGGCCATGAAGAACCTCCACCGGCAACAGGGCCGCGATGGCGCGCGATGGCAGGATGGAGCCCGCCAACACGGTGATCACGGAAATGGCGAGGACGACGGGCACGGTGATCGGGCGGACGTCCACGCCGCTCTGGAAGACGCTCCAGCCGACGCCCTGGGCGACGGCGTAACCGGCCAGAATGCCGAGCGCGCCGCCGATCAGGCCGACGATGACGGCCTCGCCGACGAACAGAAGATGGATTTCCCAGGGTGCCGCGCCGAGGGCCTTCATCAGGCCGATTTCCCGGGCGCGTTCCAGGACCGTGGTGTTCATCAGGGCCGAGACGCACATGGCGGCGGCGGCGATGGCGGCCGCGCTGACCACCAGAAGCAGCATCTGGATTCGGGTGATGACGGCGCCTTCCCCCGCCGCGACCTGCCAGATCGGCCGTGCCGAGGTATCGGCCAGGACCTCCTCGATCTGATGGGCGATGGAACCGACATAGGCGGTGCAATACCACTTGTCATATTCCTCGGAGGACAGAGCTTCCGGTCCCCGCCGCGCCTTGCGGGCCAGGTCGTTTTCCGGAACCGTCAGGGCGCTGACGTCGATCGACTGGATGCGCCCCGGCAGGCCGGCCATCGCCTGGGCCATCGCCAAAGGTACGGTCACGCCGTCGTCCTCCTCTCCGCCGGTGGTCAGAATGCCGGCGATGGCAACGGTCCGGAGAGGGCCGTCGGCCCCGTCGCCGGTACGCAGTCGCAATGTTCCGCCCGCGACGACGCCCAGGCGGGCGGCGAGACGGCTGCCGACCAGGGCTTGCGATTCCGAGGCGTCGTCCGGCCAGGTCCCCTCGACCTGCCAGAATCGGTTGATGTCCCGGACGCCGGTCCGATAGCCCTCGTCGCTCGGCAAGGGCAGGAGATGGTCGAAATAGGTGCCGGTGACGCTGATTCGCAGGGCCGTTCCGTCGATCTCCGCCGTCGCCGGCAGGGCGAGACGGGGAACCAATCCGACGATATTGTTGCGCCAGAAGATATCCTTGATTTTCGGCAGATCCCGCTCGTTCAGGTAATCGCGTCCCTTGAGCGGGTTGTAATCGACGCCGCCGATCAGCAGCGGCATGGCGTCGGCCTTTGGCGTGACGCGGATGTTGGAGCCGTAGGAGGTCATCTCCTTCGCCATTTTATCGCCGACGTCGACGGACAGGGCGAACAAGGTGGTGATCAGCGTCGCCGCCAGGGCCACCGTCGCCGCGGCCAGTATCTTGCGGCGGCGGCCTTCGAAGAACGAACGCCACAACATTCTCAAAACCATGATCTCACCCGTGTTCCCGTTGCTTTCCGCCCCGCAGATAGGCGTCGGGGTCGGCGCGGAATTTGTCGTAGCTGTCCTTGTCGCCGAAGAAGTAGGTGCGGCCGCCCGCTTCGTGTTGGAACGGCGCCTTGCCGCTGGTCAGCTTTTGCCCCGTGACCGGGTCGGTGACCTCGACATCCACCACTTCCGTAAAATGACGGGCGCCTTTCTCCAGACTCGATGCGGCGATGACGATGGTGCCGTCCTCGACGGTATGGGGCAGGGGGATGGGATTGCAGCCGCCGGATTTGCCGATCGACGGCCGGAACATCCGGACATTGCAGGGAACGCAGATGACTTCGTCGCCGTGCTGGATATAGCCGCCGTCGCCGCAGACCATGCAGGCGTCGAAGACGACGCCGATATCGATATGCGCCTCGTCATAGCGATTGATCAGGAAAAAGCGCACCCGATGCCCGGCCGAACTGATGTAGGCGAAACGATGAAGGTTGCCGTCCTTCACCCGTTCGATGGGAATGCGGATCTCGTCTTTCCCGTCGGCTTGCATCCCAATCGCCTCGGACAAGGTCGGCGGCCGTGACGCGTAAAGATCCTGAAAGGCCAGAATGGCCAGCAGAAGCGCCGTCGCCCCGGCCAGGCCCCGGCGCCAACGCGATTGGGTCAGCGCCCGGGCGATCCGCAGGCGCCGTTCGATCCGGTCCTCGGTGACGCCGATGCGAAACCGGCGGCGAAAGGCCACGAGGATCAGGAGCAGGGTAAGCCCGAGGTCGATGTAGACCTGCCAGGGTTCGATCACCGACAACCGGGCGACGTAGGTGATCCGCTCGGCCGTGACGCCGATCTGGTCCAGCCGCAACAGGCCCAGCATGGTCTGGCCCGATCCGACGGCCAGCGCCAGGACCAGGACGACGGCGAGTGCCGTGGCCGCGGGGCCCCGTCCGGCCATTCTCGCCACCTTGGCCAGTTGGAGGGCCAGAATGGCGAGCAGGGCGGCGCCGAACAGGATGGCCGTGCAATTGACGATCAGATCCGTATTGACCACGTCGGTCGCGCTCAGGCCGTGATTGACGGTGGCGTTCCACGCGGCGAACAGGCCCTGGGCGATCTCCACGGCCGCCAATATCGGGGTGAACCGGGCCAGGATTGGGGTGCCCGTTTCTTCCACCAGGCGGAGGGAGCGGACATTGAGGGCAAGCAGCATCAGCGTCGCGGCGTTCGTCACGAAGCCGGCGACCTGCAAGCCGGTGTTGCCGGCCGTCTCGGCGGTACGGGCGATGGCTAAAAGAATGGCAAGAGCGCCGACCAGGGCGCCGGCGCAGACCCCCCGGGCGAGGCCGGATCGCCGGGGCTTGTCCGGCGCGGGGAGCGTCGCCGTCCAGAGAACTATGATCAGAACCGCCGGGACCAACGCATGGGCCAAGGCGGCAATGTAGAAAGCCATCGACTGTCTCCCGGGGGTTTCGGCGCCGCTCCCGCCGAAGGGGGGCGGCGCCGTTCCCATGCCTGCGTGAGGGTTACTTTTTCTTCGGTACGTAGGAGAAATCGTAGTCGACGCTGAACGGCTGGAACCACGGACCCACCCCGGTGGCCTTGTCGGTGTGGCGCCCGAATCCCTGGCGCTGGGGGTTGTCGATGTGGAAGCTCACATGATAGTTCCCGGTTCCCAGCATCTTGACGTTGGAGCCGTAATGAGGCCCGTCGGCGGCCACCATCGGCATCAGCGTGCCATTCTCCGTCTTGCCGGTATCCTTGTTCTCCAGGCGATAGGTGATGGTCAGGGCGGGGATCCATTCCCCGGCGCCGAAGCCGTTGGGATTGCCCTCGGCGGCATGGACGTCGACCTCCAGATGGACGTCGGCCTGGGACGCCGCCATGTCGATCCCGTGGGGTTCCATCTCGATGGGGTTCAGATAGACCGCGGCGATGTCCATCGCGTTCAGGGCCTTCGTTTCGCCGATCGGGGTTTCCGGATTGTCGGTTCCCTTCTTTTCGGCCGCCATCGCCCCGGTTGCCATCATCGTCACCAAAGCCAGGGCAATTCCAGTCACAGTTCTCATTCGGACACTCCTTAAAATTCGAGACGGCAGATCCGTCGTCGCTACGGTCACTCGCGTAGTTCCTTGAAATTCAGTTTTGCCGGCCATTCACGGCCTCGGTGCCGCGCTGCCGGACAATGACGGCCAGCGAGACCAGGGCGGCGATCACCAGAACGGCCTGCGGCGCCAGGCTCTGCCAATAGGGGTAAAGGCCGAGCGCCGGGAATTCGGGCGCCCAGGGGATGAGGGTCGGCGTGAATATCTTGCCTTCGACGAGTTCCATGACGCCCTTTCCGGCGAACACGAAAGCCATCAGATAGAGCAGCGCGCTCGTCGCCTGGAAGAAGGGACGGATCGGCAATCTCAACGCGCCGGCCCGCATGCCCCAATAGATGACGGCCAGACCCAGGCAGCCCAGGGCGAAGCCGCCGGCGATGGCCAGCAGGCCGCTGGTGGAGGCCGTGGTGGTCAGCGCCTGATAGAACAGAACGGTTTCGGCGCCCTCCCGATAGACGGCCAGGAAACTGGTGAACCACAGGGCCCTGACCGAACCCGACGAGAGGGATCCGGCGACCTTATCCTTGATATAATCAGACCATTTCTGCGCTTCGGCCTTGGATACCAGCCAGTAGCTCACCGAGAACAGGACGGCGGCGGCCACCAGCATGGTGGCGCCCTCCAGCACTTCCTGGCTGGCGGCGGCCTCGCGGAACGCCAGTTTGAGCAGGACCGCCGTCGCCACGCTGGCCAACAGGGCGACGAGAACGCTATGGCCGATAATCCGCTGCTGGTCGCCATGGCCGGTTTTGACCAGATAGGCGATGATGGCGGTGACGATGATCATCGCCTCGAACCCCTCGCGGAGGATGATCAGCAGCGCATAGCCGAAAAGACTGAGCGGATCGTTGTCGTCTCCGCCCCCCAGAAGGGTGACGGCGCGCGCCAGGTCGGCCGCCATGGCGCCGGCCTCGGTGGTGAATGCGGCGGAGGCGGAAGCGTTTCCAGCCAGAGACATCAGTTTGCTGAAATGCGCTTCCAGAACGGTCTTCAGGGAATCGTCGCGGACGCCGATGCGGGCTTCCATGCCGCTGGCCTCGAAGACGTCGAAATAGGTCGACTGCAGAAGATCGATGGCGGCGGTGCTCTTGCCGTCGCCGATCAGGGCCGATGCCTTGGCGATGGCGGTGTTGACGCGTTCGGCCACCACTTTCCAGTCGGCGGATGGGGCCGGGGCCTCCTTCGCCGCTTCTGCCGCGGCGCCGACCAGCGGCAAACCGGGCAGGCGGGCCGTCAATTCCTCGGTCAGCACCCGTGCCGAGCCGCGGATGAGGCTGGCGGGCCGGCCATCGCTGACCAGCGTCTGAATGCGTCTGAATTCCGCCTCGAAAACACCGTCTTGCTGCTGGGAGACGTAACGGCGGATGGCGATCGTCAGTTCGGAATTTTTGTATCCGTCGAACTGGGCCTTGGTGATGAGGGCTTTTGCCTGAGCGGCATCGCCCTTGTCCAGGGCGTCCGCCGCGGCGATCAGGGTGTCGTGGATGGTGGCGACGGCCTCTTCCCAATAAGGCTCGACTTTTTTCGGCAAGTCCGGCAGGTCCGCCTCAGGCGAGGCGCCGTTGCCCTCCTCGCTCTTCTGGGCGACGAGAACGGCTCCCTTTTCCAGGACCGGCATGATCGCCTCCAGCGCCGCGATGTGGGCTGAAATGCGCCGTTCCACCTCGTCGGGGCTGGCGCCGTCGACCATCAGTTTGCGGATGGCCGCGAATTCGCTTTCCAACTGATAGCCGCGTTTCGCCGAGATATTGATGCGGATGGGGCCTTCCAACCCTTCGAAAAGCTGAAAATAGGAGTTCTGTACCGTCGTCTTGGCGGCATCCACAGAACCGGCCCGATAATCGGACGCCGCCTGCTTCAACATTTCATCAATTCTGCCGAGCGTTCCCCGATAGTCTGGTTTTTCTTCGGCTGCCTGGGCTTGGCCGGCCAGGCAGCCGAGTAATAGAAACGCCATCAGAATCGCTTTCATCCCATCGCTCCTCGCCGGAACCGTCACGAACAGCTTATTTGCTCCGGATGAGGTTTTAATATTGCGAATCATTCGCATAGTCAATAGCCTTACTTTTTACAGGCCATGCGCGGTTGGGGCGGTGGGGACGGGGGCGTCGGAATGATCTTTAACAAAAGTGATATTTATCAAAATGTTATTGTGTTACTTCCCCCCGCGTGCTCACCTCGGATGGTCGGGGGAGGTGTGACCATGAGACCGTTTTCTCACCTTGACGGAGTTGGTTGCGTGTGATTTTCATTAGCAAATTTGTGGGGATTCACCTGTGCCGTTTGGGGGGCTGGAATGTTTTCCGGTCGGGATGACGTCGGTCGTCGACGCCCGCCTTCACGGGGGAGGCCGGTGAACCGATATGGTATTGGTTTCGTTTTAGGTTGGAGGGAGGCAGTCAATGCCGATGAAAATGAGTGCGACGCGTAAGATAAACCGTGGGCCGGCGGGCCTGTTATTTGCGATGTCGATGGTCGGGGTTTTCGCCGCCGCCCCGGCAATCGCCGCCGATGGGGATAATGAGGCCCCGGCCGATGATTTGTGGTCGCAGGATACGCTGACGGGAGACTGGGGCGGGTTGCGCACCCGCCTGGTCGATTCCGGCGTGACCATCGGCCTGACCGAGGTCAGCGAGCTTCTGGGGAACGTCTCCGGCGGGCAGCGGCAGGGCTTCGATTATATGGGGCGGACCGAACTTGCCGTCGATCTCGACCTCGAGAAGCTGCTCGGCTGGCACGGCAGCCTGATCCACGCCAACGGCTATCAGATCCATGGCCGGGGCCTGACGGGCCACAATCTGGGCGGCAACATGCTCGATCCCAGCAATATCGAAGCGACCCGCACCACCCGGTTGTTCGACGCCTATTTCCAGCAGGCCCTGCTGGATGACACGCTGTCGGTCCGCATCGGCCAGATTGCCGCCGACGACGAATTCCTGACCAGCCAATATGCCGCCAATTTCATCAATGGCACCTTCGGCTGGGCCGGCATCATGGCCGCCGACCTGCCGAGCGGCGGCCCGGCCTATCCGCTGGCCACGCCGGGCGTGCGCGTCAAATATGCGCCGAACGAGCAACTGTCCTGGCAGACGGCGCTGTTCAACGGCGATCCCGCCGGCAGTCAGGCGGGGAACGACAACGCGCAGATCCGCAATCGCGCCGGCACCACCTTCAGCACCAACCGCGATCTGTTCGCCATTACCGAAGCCGCCTATGCCTTTCCGGCCGACAGGCAGGCCGGCGAGCTTCCCGCCACCGTCAAGCTGGGCGGCTGGTATCACTCGGCGCGCTTCGACGATCTCCGCTATGACGTCGATGGCGACAAGATCGGCGCCACCGGCGCCGATCCCCGCCGGAACGTCAACAATTACGGCCTCTATGGCGTCATCGACAAGATGCTGATCGCCAAGCCCGATACCGAGGATCAGGGGCTGTCCGGGTTCCTGCGGATGGCCGGCGCTCCCGACGACCGCAATCTCGTCTCGTTCTATGTCGACACCGGCCTCAATTACAAAGGACTGTTCGAAGGACGGGATTCGGACATTGCCGGCATTGCCTTCTCCTTCGCCAAGGTCAGCGACGCCGCCAGCGATCGGGACAAGGACTACAACCGGGCCAATCCGGGGGCGACCCGCCCGGTGCGCGACTACGAGGCGGTCATCGAACTGACCTACCAATATGCAGCCGCTCCCTGGTGGATCATCCAGCCGGACATCCAATACATCATCCATCCCGCCGGCTATGCCGCCAGCCCGACGGCCGACACCTCCCTGCCGGCCTCGGCGATGAAGGACGCCTTCGTTCTCGGCGCCCGCACGACCGTCAAGTTCTGAGGATGGCATGCTCCCGATGATCCCCGGGCTTGTCCCCGGGGATCATCGATCCAAGCGGCTCTTGGCCGGGATGAAACCGGTCCTTATCCGTCAGAAGACAAGGTTTTCTTCGAAAGAGGCCTTATTTGGTCAAGTCGGCCTTAAGTCCGAGCGGCGCATGAGCCTGCCGGAGGCGCAGGCATCATATAAACCCTTAGGCTCTGGAGCGATTGTTGCGTCCCAGAGCCTAAGTCGACGTTCGTTGCTCCCGCCGGGCGTAGCGGTCGAGGTCATCGGGCGTGTTGAGATTGAGGAACGGATCCCCCCCGTCGTCCGACCAGGTGACTTCAGCCACCTTGTAGCGGCGAATCCACGAACCGATTTTCCGGATTTCCTCCTCGACCAGGGCGTGACGCAGCGCATCGGCCAAATGAACCGGCCACAGGCCGAAAACCGGATGCAGCATTCCACCCGACCGGGCGCAGCCGATTTCGGCTTTCTCCTCTTCGACGGCGGCCCGGAGGCGGACCACCAGATCCATCGGCAGCATCGGCGTGTCCGTCGGCAGGCTGAGCAGCCAGCGAATGTCGGGCCGCGTTTCCCTCAGCCATTCCATTCCGGTGAGAATTCCCGCCAGAGGGCCGGCATAGCCGGCGACCACGTCGGCCCTGACAGGCAGGCCGAAACCGGCGAAGCGCGACGGATCGCCATTGGCATTGAGCAGCAGGGGGCCGACCTGCGGTTGGATTCGCTCGATCGCCCGTTGCAGCAGAGTTTTTCCGGCGACGTCGAGCAGCATCTTGTCGCCCCCTCCCATGCGACGGGCGAGGCCGCCGGCCAGAAGGACGGCGGCAACAGGTTCGATCGGAGGCGTTTCGGCCGGAATCATCGGGACTGGCACCAGTTTTCGGGGAATGGGGCGTGATAGTGAAATGGCATGTCCGCGATGCTACCCCGCCCGGGGAGGTCGGGCAAACGCCGACATGGCCTGACATGTCAAGATTGATGCGACATTTGACCATTATCTCGTTTAGATTGTCTGGATGGAATGAATGACGGACACTTGCGCTCAGTTCCATCCGACAGCGGCATTTTTCGAGAAAGAGGATATGTCGGGACCTTACGAGGAAATCGCCTTTGTCCCGGGAGAGACCATCTTCCAGCAGGGCGAGGAGGCGGTTTTCGCCTATTTCATTCGAAAGGGCCGAGTGGCCATTCTGAAGAACGGCCATTCGGTCGCGACCATGACCGAACTCATGGTTTTCGGAGAATCGGTGTTGTTCGGCAACATGCGGCGTCTGGCGACGGCGTGCGCCCTGGTTCCCACGGAATGCGCCTTCATCTCCGCCTCGCAACTGATGGTCCGGCTGGCGGCTTTCGGGCCGGCCACCACCGACGCCATGGGACAAATACTGACCTATATCCGCTCGACTTTGCCGGCTAGGCTGCGTGGTGGCGACATCGTCGAAAGGCCGATCGACCGTCGGATGCGCACGCTTCTGGACGAGGACGCCCTGAAAGCGGTGTTGACGTCGGCGGATCCCTTTCTGCGGGCGCTTCTTGACATCCTGAGGGGCTATGTGCGGGCGCGTCTGCCGCCCCTGGGACCGGACGCCTGAGACGATGATCAGCCCATTCCCAGGGGGGGGCGCCGGCCGTGCCGCGCCGCGGGTCGATGTTTTCATCTTCTGGACGGCGGTGCCTCGGGACGGCGATTTCGGGAAGCTCTTGTCCCGGCTGGATGAGAACGAACAGGCACGGGCGGCGCGCTTTCATTTTAACGAGGACCGCAACGCCTTCATCGCCGCCCATGGCCTGTTGCGCGATGCTCTTGATCGCATCGCCGGTATCCGTCCCTGGCGGTTCCGGCAAATGCCCGGGGGAAAACCGGTCCTCGACGGCGAAAGCGGGAGGGCGCCGCATTTCAGTCTTTCGCATACCCGTTCGATGGTGGCCGCCGCCGTTGGTTGGTATGGCCCCCTGGGGGTCGACGTTGAAACGGTGACGGACGGGCCGCGCCGGGAAGATGTCGCCGGCCTGGCGTTCTCCGCGAAGGAACAGGCTTCGTTGAGCGGTCTGACGGGGGAGGCCTGGAATGATGCCTTTTTCACTCTCTGGACCCTGAAGGAGGCGGCTGTCAAGGCCACCGGGCAGGGACTGTCGGCTGATCTGCCTGGCTTCGCTTTCGCTCTCTCCCCACCGCGGTTGTGTACGCCGGGGCCGGATGGCAGCGACCCCGCCGAATGGCAGTTCCATGCTTGCCGGGTGGTGAATTGCCGGCTGGCCGCGGCTTTACGTGCCGCTGGGCCGAAAGCCGCCTTCCATGTTTCTGAAATCGCGTTCCAGGCTTTGTGATTCCGGGGGCTCAAGCCCACCCGCCGGCATTCATTCCTGGACCTGCTTGACGAAAATTCCTTGGGAACGGGCATGAGATGGATTGAGCTATTTTCAAAATTGGAATAGCGTTCCTATTCTTCCCTCCCTTGCTTCTGGCCTGGAAATCCCAGCGACAGAGCCAAAAATCGGCGAAAACTTAAAACACCTATTTTCTTTGTGGACTTTCTTTTCCGGAAGGTTCACCTTGTGGGCGTCTTAAGGATGGCAAGGGTCATGCGGATAGGTACGGACCAGGAGATAGGCTCTCCAACACCCAATTTGTTGCCGACGAGCAGGGAAGGCTGCGGACGGATACAAAGCGGATTTCCCGCCCCTCTGTTCAACCGTAGCATCGCGGAACTCTATACGGGGCTCACCGGGCAAGGTAGTCTAACCGTAGCAGACGAGCTTCCGATCATGCTTGCCGAACTCCCCACCGTTGACGGAATTCGCGAGCCATAAGTCATCACATCCAAGAGGAAATCGCACATGGGACGCGTAGTGGAAATCACTGATGTGATCTTGAGGGATGCCCACCAAAGCTTGCTGGCCACCCGTATGGCCATGGAAGATATGATCCCGGCCTGCGAGGATCTGGACAACGCGGGCTATTGGTCACTGGAATGTTGGGGCGGGGCCACTTACGACTCCTGCATCCGCTTTCTCAACGAAGATCCTTGGGAACGCCTGCGGACATTCCGTAAGCTGTTGCCGAAAACCAAGCTGCAGATGTTGTTGCGGGGCCAGAACCTGCTCGGTTACCGCCATTACGAGGACGGCGTGGTCGAACGCTTCGTCGACAAGGCCGCCGAAAACGGCATGGACGTCTTCCGGGTCTTCGACGCGCTGAACGATCTTCGTAATCTGAAGACGGCCATCGCCGCCGTCAGGAAGACCGGGAAACACGCTCAGGGAACCATCAGCTACACGGTCAGTCCGGTTCACACCACCCAGGCCTTCGTCGAGATGGCTCAACATCTGAAGGACATGGGCGCCGATTCGATCTGCATCAAGGACATGGCCGCCCTCCTGAAGCCCCAGCAGGCTTATGAACTGGTCAAGGGCATCAAGGAGAAGTGCGGGGCCGACACGCTGATCCACCTGCATGTGCATTCGACCACCGGCGTCACCATGGTTTCGATCATGAAAGCCATCGAAGCCGGTTGCGACATCATCGACACCTCGATCAGCTCGTTGGCTTTGGGGTCGGGCCACAATCCGACCGAGGCCGTGGTCGAAATGCTGAGCGACACCGGTTTTGAAACCCGCCTCGACAAGGCGCGTCTGCTCAAGGTGAAGGATTATTTCGCCAAGATCCGCCCGCGGTACCGCGAGTTCATGAGCGACTTCACCGGCGTCGACACCGAAATCTTCAAGAGCCAGATCCCCGGCGGCATGATTTCCAACATGGAAAGCCAGCTCAAGGGCCAAGGCGCCGGCGATCGTCTGCAGGAAGTGCTGGCCGAAGTGCCGCGGGTGCGCGCCGATGCCGGTTTCCCGCCGCTGGTCACGCCGTCCAGTCAGATCGTCGGCACGCAGGCCGTGTTCAATGTGCTGATGGGCAAATACAAGGCGATGACCGCGGAATTCGCCGACCTGATGCTGGGCTATTACGGCAGCACGCTCGGCAAGAAGGATCCGAAGGTTCTGGCCCAGGCCGAGGCACAGGCCAAAAAGCCGGTGATCACCGGCCGTCCGGCCGATCTGCTGAAGCCGGAATGGGAGCATTTGCGTTCGGCGGCGTTGGCCCTCGAAGGGTGCAACGGCAGCGACGAGGACGTGCTGACCCATGCGATGTTCCCGCAAGTCGCGCCGAAATTCTTCAAGAGCCGGTCGGAAGGCCCCAAGAACCTGGGCAAGGATCCGGTCAAGAAGGAGGCTGCCGCGCCGGCGAAGCCGGAGGGCAAGGCGGATGGCGCGGCCAACGGCAATGGCGGGTTGAAATCACCGGTGACTTACGTGGTTTCCATCCATGGCCGGGAGCACAAGGTTACCGTCGCACCTGGAGCGTAAGGACAGCGCTAGCGCCTTTGGGCGCCGTGATCGGATTGAAGGAAGGGAATATCGATGTCCAAGGATTTCAAGGCTCCGCTACACAAGACCATCGATGAGAAGATCGAGGATCTTCGCGCCAAGCGGGCGAAGCTCGAACTGGGTGGGGGGCAGGCCAGCATCGACAAGCAGCATGCCAACGGCAAGCTGACCGCGCGCGAGCGCATCACCAAATTCGTCGATGAGGGCTCGTTCCAGGAAATCGGCCTGTTCGCCCAGCATCGCTGCACTTATTTCGGCATGGAAGAAAAGGAATTGCCGGCCGACGGCGTGGTGACCGGTGTCGCCAAGGTCGACGGCAAGATCCTGCACCTGGCCAGCCAGGATTTTACGGTTGCCGGCGGGGCGGCGGGCGAGGTGCACAGCACCAAGGTCGCCGCGATGCAGGAACTGTCGCTGAAGACCGGCACGCCTTTCGTGTTCATCAACGACTCGGGCGGGGCCCGCGTCCAGGAAGGCATCGACAGCCTGTCCGGCTATGGCAAGGTGTTCTACAACAACGTCATGCTGTCCGGTTCGGTTCCGCAGATCTCCCTGATTTGCGGTCCCTGCGCCGGGGGCGCGGCCTATAGCCCGGCGCTGACCGACTTCATTATCCAGACCAAGCGGGCCCAGATGTTCATCACCGGGCCGCAGGTGATCAAGCAGGTGACCGGCGAAGTGGTCACGGCCGAGGACCTGGGCGGTCCGGTGGCTCAGATGAACAACTCGGGTGTTGTCCATCTGATCGCCGAGGATGACGAGGACGCTCTTTATCAATGCCGCCGGCTGCTGTCCTTCATGCCGCCGAATAACCTCGAGGATCCGCCGCGCCTGCCGTTCGATGAGGCGCTCGAGTCCGACCCGGAACTCAATCACGCGGTTCCCGTCGACACCAAGCAGGGCTACGACGTCCGTCCGATCATCACGCGGATCGTCGACAACCAGGATTTCATGGAAATCCAGCCAGGCTTCGCGCCGAACATCGTGATCGGCTTCGCCCGTATCGCCGGACGGCCGATCGGCATCATCGCCAACCAGCCGAACGCCATGGCCGGAGCGCTCAACATCGACGCTTCGGACAAGTCGGCGCGGTTCGTACGCTTCTGCAACGCCTTCAATATTCCGCTGGTGACCTTCGTCGACGTCCCCGGCTTCATGCCCGGCGTCGAACAGGAATATGGCGGCATCATCCGTCATGGTGCGAAGATGCTGTTCGCCTATTCCGCGGCGTCGGTGCCGAAGATCACCGTGGTCATGCGCAAGGCCTTCGGCGGTGCCTACCTCGCCATGTGCGGCAAGGAACTGGGCGCCGACCGGGTTATCGCCTGGCCGACGGCGGAAGTGGCGGTGATGGGTGCGGAAGGCGCTGCCGGCATCGTTTTCCGCAAGGAGATCGAAGCGGCCGAGGACAAGGCGGCGAAGCGCAAGGAACTGATCGAGATGTATCGCGAGACCTTCGCCAACCCGTATGTTTCCGCGGGCCGCCGGATGGTCGACGACATCATCGAGCCGTCGGAAACGCGGAAATATCTGGCCCAGGCTCTCGATGCCCTGCATACCAAGCGGGAATCCCGGCCGCCGAAGAAACACGGGCTGATCCCCCTCTGAAAAGGGGTGAAACAGCGCAGCAGAGCAATGCAGGGGAGATCCCATGGCCGTGTTATCGTTGGAAAATGTGTTGGCAGCCGTCGAGGACCTGAAACGCGAAATCGGAGCGTTGAAGGCCGAGGTGGCAACGCTCAAGGCTCGTGACGGGGTGGCGCCGGCTTCGGCCGGCGCCACCCCGGCCGAAGCCGGAGCGGCACAAGAGGTCAGTGAGGAAGTCCTGGTCATGCTGGCGGCAGCCGCGACCACCTTCCTTGGTAAAAAAGTACGGGTCCGTTCGGCCAAGATGCTGCAAACGCCCTATGAGATCGTCAATCCGTGGGCACAGCACGGTCGCGTTTTCATTCAGGCGTCGCATCAGTTGCAGCGCGGGCGTTGAAGCCTTCTCGCGCGGCTTGAGGGGCCGGCACGACTTTTGACTTTCGCCCGTCAACGGTCGGCCTTTCGATGAATTTGGATCATTGGGCGGAACATGAAGCGAGGGGAGTTTCGGCCTTGAAGCTACAGATTGGTATCGACGGAAAGACCTATGAACTGGATGTGGAGGTGATCGAAGAAGATCACGGACCGCGTCCTCGCGGGAATCTGTCGCCTTATTCGGCCCCGCCGACAACCATGCCATCGGCTCCGGCCGCGCCTGCTTCGGCTCCCGCCGACGCCGCGGAAGGTTCGGTGGACGAGGCGAAGGTCTGCCGCAGCCCGGTATCGGGTGTGGTCATCCGCATCAATGTCCAGGTCGGTCAGCAGTTGCAGCCGAACGATCTGATCATGGTGCTGGAAGCGATGAAGATGGAGACCAGCGTCACCGCTCCGGTTGCCGGCAAGGTGAAAGCCGTCAGCGTGGCCCAGGGCGACGGCGTCAAGGCCCATCAGGTGCTGGTCGAGTTCGAATAAACGTCCAAGGGAAGCCACCGAACGTCCGCCGTCAGGCGGGGGTTCGGTGGCGAGGACGCTCGCGGCGGCCTTGTCGTCTGACGATGTTCCTGATATGTTCGGCGGCATGTCCGGTATATCGGCCGTTTCCCCGTCGATCTTTCTTCGCTCCCCCGTCTTCCATCGGGGGCCTTGATGCCCTCGCTCTGCCGCGACTGCGCGCGACCGGCCGAAGACGATCGTTCCGTCTGTCCGCATTGCGGGTCGGGGCGGATGCTTTCCCATCCCGAACTGTTCGATCTGTCGATCGCCCATATCGACTGCGACGCCTTTTATGCCAGCGTCGAGAAGCGTGATAATCCCGGCTTGCGCGATTTGCCGGTGATCGTCGGCCATCCGGGCGGGCGCGGCGTGGTCACCACCGCCTGTTATGTCGCCCGGAAGTTCGGCCCCCGCTCGGCCATGCCGATGTTCAAGGCCCTGGCCCTGTGTCCCGATGCGGTGGTTATTCCGCCCGACATGGCCAAATACAAGAAGGTCAGTGCCGCCATCCGCGCCTTGTTCGCCAAGGCGACGCCCCTGATCGAGCCGGTTTCGCTGGACGAGGCCTATCTCGATCTGTCGGACGGCGTGCGGCTGATCGACCGGACGCCGGCCGTTCTGCTGGTGCGTCTGGCCCGCGCCATCGAACGCGACGTCGGGGTCAATGTGTCGGTCGGGCTCAGCTATAACAAATCCTTGGCCAAGCTGGCCTCGGACCGTGACAAACCGCGCGGATTCGCCGTCATCGGACGGGCCGAGGCGCGTCACGTCCTGTCCGAACTGCCGGTGACCGCCATTCATGGTATCGGCAAGGCGACGGCGCGGCGGATGGCCGAGGCCGGTATTACCAGGGTCGAGCAACTGCAATCCCTGCCCGAGGCGGCCCTGGTGGCGCGTTTCGGCAAATTCGGGCGGGCCCTGTCCCATCTGGTGCAAGGCGACGATCCCCGTCAGATCGTCGCCGATCGCCCTTGCAAAAGCGTTTCGACGGAAACCACCTTTTCCCGGGATTTGTCGGCCTTGCCGCCGCTCGCCAAGGCCTTGGAGGTCTTGGCCTTCGCCTTGGAAAAACGTTTGAAGCGGGCGGGGCTTGCCGGCGAAACCGTCGTTCTCAAGCTGAAAACAGCCGATTTCCAAAGTCTCAGCCGGCAAAGCCGCCTGTCTTATCCGACGCAGCGGGCGGATGTGCTGCGGGAGCACGCCATGCATCTTTTGGAACGCGAAGCCGATGGCCGCGCCTTCCGCCTGATCGGCATCGGCGTCGACCATCTGGCGCCGGCCGAATCGGCCGATCCTCCCGATCTGTTCGGCGCCCGGCGTTTCGGGTAGGGAAGCGGGGCTGAGGAGCATCAGATGGGCGAGATGTTGCCCCCTGATCAGTCCGCGAGCCCCATGACAAACGCCAGGACGGTGTCCAGCTTGAGGATCTCGTCCGTGGTCAATCGGCCGATGATTTGCCCGATCCGTTCGCGCTTAATCGATACAGGTTTGTCGACCATGATCTGGGACGTTTCCCGAAGCCCGTTCGTGTCGGCCGGTTCGATCGTGATTCGAAAGTCCGGCGCATCAGTCAGTTCCGATGTCGTCGGACAAATGATGACGGATGCGTGAGTGTCCGGAAAGACGTCGGACTGCACGACGACGGCAGGCCGAGGCTTGCCATAGTCACCGTTCACCGCTACGACGACGAGATCACCGCGACGCATCGAATTCTGAAACCTCTTCGATCCAATCCAGCGTCTCGCACTCGTTCGCCGATGAAAGTTGCTCGACTTGACGCGCTATTCTCTGCCGTGTGGCGGCGGCTCGGGCATCCGGGACAATCAGACGGATCTCCCGCAATCCACTTTGGCGGCGCCGTGCCCTCATCGCCTTCATTCGTTCGCCCGCCGTCGCCATCTGCCTCTCCATTCCGTAACGCGCGACATTGTAACGCGTTACGGTGTCGCGCGCAAGTTCCCAAGGGCTTATCGCCAGGGTAATCGGGTAAACGCGCGCGAATCTGTTCTTCCGAAAGCAATTCTCGCCGCGGTGGCGCGTTGAGCGGTGCGTCAGGAAAGCTGGCGCGATCCGGCCGGTGGAAGTCCGGCCCAGGTAAGGGGTAGCGCCCGCCTGGTAACGAGTGTTGCGGGGTCGTCGGTGA
>NZ_PIUM01000005.1 GCF_002845745.1 Telmatospirillum siberiense
GCGCATTGGGTTTGGGCGAGCTCGGGCTTTCTGGCAAAGGCGGGGGTTCTGGACTTTGCCGGCGGCACGGTGGTGCATATCAACGCGGGCGTCGCCGGATTGGTCGGGGCCCTGGTCGTCGGCAAGCGCAAGGGCTTCG
The DNA here is from genome assembly GCF_002845745.1 of Telmatospirillum siberiense. GTDB lineage: Bacteria > Pseudomonadota > Alphaproteobacteria > Rhodospirillales > Magnetospirillaceae > Telmatospirillum > Telmatospirillum siberiense. The sequence goes on from NZ_PIUM01000005.1 coordinate 140, forward strand.
GGACGGAAAACTTCTCCCCGCATAACCTGGCCTATGCCCTGATCGGCGCGTCGCTTCTGTGGGTTGGCTGGTTCGGCTTCAATGCGGGTTCGGCCTTGACCTCGGACCATCGGGCCGGCATGGCGATGGTTGTGACGCAACTGGCGACGGGCGCGGCGACGCTGACCTGGATGGGCGTCGAGTGGATCGTCCGCAAGAAGCCGTCGGCCCTGGGTGCCGCGTCGGGCGCGGTTGCGGGTCTGGTGGCGATCACGCCGGCGTCGGGTTTCGTCGGCCCGACGGGCGGGCTTCTCATCGGTCTGATTGCCGGTGTGGTGTGCTTCTGGGGGGCAACGAGCCTGAAGCATATGCTGGGCTATGACGACAGCCTGGACGCCTTTGGCGTGCATGGCGTGGGCGGGATCACCGGAGCGTTGCTGACCGGCGTGTTCGCGGTGAAGGACATCGGTGGCACCTCGGGTCTGCTGGAAGGCAATCCCGGCCAGCTGGTTCTGCAGGCGGAAGGCGTTGCCTTCACCATCGTCTGGTGCGCCGTGGTTTCCTTCATCCTCTACAAGGTGATCGACCTGGTCATGGGCCTGCGGGTCACCCCGGAAGAGGAATCCGAGGGGCTCGACATCACCCTGCATGGCGAGGTGATCCATTAACCAATCCCCACCGGGATTGGTTAATGAGGGAGCGCCCGCAAGGCGCTCCCTTTTGTTTGAGGGTGTCCCTCAAACAAAAGGGAAGAGTTGTTCATTGTCCCTCAAACGCCGGGCGGGCGCATCCGCGCCCTTGGCTTACGCGCGAACGCTCGCGCGGGGCCTCAACGGCCCAGTCGCGGGCGATGCCCGCTCCGGTTATATATTTTGTCCCTCAAGCGCCGGGCGCCGGCATCCGCCGGCTTGGCTTACGCGCCAACGATGGCGCGGGGCCTCAATGGCCCAGTCGCGGGCAAGCCCGCTCCGTCCCTCTCCTCTCCCGTCCTTTGTGTGACCCGACCGGAACCGGCTTTAGCCGGTGACTAGCGCGTTGAGCGCGCCGCAGCTTATGCCGGGAGCGCCAGCGGAGGCAGAAGCGAGGAGAGCCAAGCCGGCGGATGCCGGCGCCCGGCGCCTGAGGGCGATATATAAAGCCAAGCGGGCGGAGCCCGCGCCCGCCCGGCGCTTGAGGGACAATGAACAACTAAAACGGGTCTATATGTGACTGAGATGCCGCATAAGAGGAAAATCTTATCCCAGATAAATGGGGCCGATTGCCCGGAATACCGAGGTGGATGGGCTATCCAGGGAGGAAAAAATCGGTTAATAGTCCATAATAAAATTAATGTTAAGACATCAGACCCGATGATCATTTCCGGAATAGCTTTCCTGGAGAGACCGAGACTTGTCCGAGCACCTGATTGTTGCCGCGGCGACTTATCTTGTCGCCATTCTCGTGATGTCGCTGGGGGCCCTCATCGGCGTGCGCCGACCAGCCATGGCGTTGGTCGTCGGATGGGGCATTGCGACGCTGACATTGGTCCTGCTCGGCACGGTGGGGGGAATGGCGTTGAGCCCCGTATTGGCCGCTCTCGCCGTCCTGGGCCTCTGCGGGTTGTTCCGCTGGCGTCGGCTCGAATGGCGCGCCGCCTTCCCGGTCCTGGTGTTGGGGCTGCCTTACTTGGCGATTGCCGCCAGTATCACACCGGCGGGATATGACGAATATAGTCAATGGCTGCCTAATATTCTTTATTTGGTGCGGTACGATCATTTCCCGTCGCTGGGCGGCGATCCGTCGATTTCGATTCATCCCGGCTATCCCCACGCCTCGGCGTTCGTCGGACTGGCGGTATCGCGTCTGACCGGAATTCTGGCCGAAACGGCGGTGATCAATTGGAACGCGCTGCTCAATCTCGCGGTGGGTGGTCTGGCGAGTGAAATGATTCTCGCCCGGTCAGTCACCTCGAATCGCTGGTGCTCGGCCGCCATCGGGTTGCTCGCCAATGGAATTCTGAGTCCGGCGTTCGTCCCTGCCATGTATTTATCGAACTATGGCGACGCGATCACCGGGCAGGTGGCCGCGATCATGGTCGGGGAGATCCTGCTTGGCGGTATCGCCTTCGCGCGGAGGTCCGATGGTTTGGCGATTGGCTTGGCCGCGGCCTCATTGGTGTCCATCCGGCAAGACAGCTTCTCCATCTTCGGCATCATGCTGATCGCCTGGCTTCTGCTTTTGTTCTGGCGTGCCCGTGGCAGGCCTTCGCCCGCGAGCCTGCTGGGACCGCTCCTGTCCTTGCCCTTTCCGCTGATAACCTGGTGGTTATGGCAGCATTACCAAATCGAGCAAATTCCCGAGGGCGTGGCCAGCGTGCAGCCCTGGGCCGCCTGGTACTGGGGGGATCTGCCGGCAATTCTTGGTTCGATTCTGGCGGTGCTGGGCCATAAATGCGGCTATACGCTGGCCCTGGCCGCCACGATCGTTGGCGGCGGCTTCTTTTATCGCAAACTGGCTCCTGCTGTGCGTGAAAGTGCTTTGTTCGGCGCGGCGATGGGGCTGGGGCATCTTGTTTCGATGGTGGGCATCTATCTCGCCGTCGATACCGGTGGCGAGGCGGCACGTGTGGCGCCGGAATTCTGGCGTTTCACCCAACATGTCGCGCCCGTGGTGATTTTCTGCGCCTTGCCCTTGCTGCCGCTGCGATCGGTTTTCAAAGACCGTTACGCCCTCTATCTGCCGGTGGCCGTCATTCTGATCGAATGCGCGGCGTTTCCGTTTTTGCGTGTCGATGCCCCTCGTCCCAAACACACGGTTTATGTCGACCTGCGGCAAATGGCGCAGGAGATGGCAAACAGTTTGCCTCCGCATGCCCATGTCGCGATGGTCGAGATGGATACCGACGCGGGGACGATTCAGGAAATTTTTCCCCTGCACTATCGCTATCTGGCGCTACGGGCCGAAACCCCGGCGGATTCGATCTATATGGTGGCCGGCACCCCGCCACGATCGGTTACCCTCGCCGCATCTCCTCCCAAAAGTAAGGAGTTCCGGGCTTTTCCGCCGGAGGTCGATTACGCCTGGGTTTCCGACGGCGGACCGGAACCATCGCTTATCATGGGGACGGATTTGGCGATCGGGTCAAGCTATCTGCTGAGGCGTGATGGCGATCATTTCGTCATCCAGTCCTCCTGGCCACGCCGTATTTAAATTTGCCAAGGGCACGGAGCACGGATAACCACGGCTTGTCCCGCTCAGAAGTGCGGATCCGTCTCCAAATCTCTGGACCGGATGAAGTCTCAAATTGCCATCCGCGGCATTCTGTGGTCAGGTGCGCGCGGCTTGGCCTAAGGTGGCGTTTGTGGGAACGGTCGCTTGGCCAGCAGAGTAAGTTTTCAGAGAAAGCGCATGTGTAGCCAGGTGAATGGGGGACGGGCCATGGAGGGGGTGCTCGACGTTCTGGTGGTCGGGGCCGGTCCAGCCGGCCTGACGGCGGCCTATCTGCTGAGCAAGCAAAAAGGCCTAAGCATTTCCGTTATTGAATCCAATACAACTTATGTCGGGGGCATCAGCCGGACCGAGGAATACAAGGGATATCTGTTCGATATCGGCGGACATCGCTTTTTCTCGAAATCGAAGGAGGTCGAGGCGCTGTGGCGGGAAATCCTGCCTGATGACTTTCTCGACCGGCCGCGTTCGTCGCGTATCCTCTATAAACGGAAATTCTACAGCTATCCGCTGCGTGCCTTCGAGGCATTGACCAATCTCGGGCTTTTGCAAAGCTTCCTTTGCGTCTGTTCCTACGCCAAGGCCAGGGCGTTTCCCAACCGGCATCCAACCAGCTTCCACCAGTGGGTGGCCAACCAGTTCGGCGAGCGTCTGTTCGGCATTTTCTTCAAGACCTATACCGAGAAAGTCTGGGGAATTTCCTGTGACGCGCTGTCGGCCGACTGGGCGGCCCAACGGATCAAGGGACTGAACCTGGCCACGGCGATCTTGTCGGCCATCGGCAAGTCCATCGGCCGCCGGGGAGCTTCCTGCGGGAAGGGCGGATGCGTGGTCAAGACGCTGATCGAAAGCTTCCGCTATCCACGCCGGGGCCCCGGCATGATGTGGGAGGCCGCGAGGCAAAAGGTGCTGGCCAATGGCGGCCTGGTCGAAATGGGCGTGACCGCCATCGGTTTTCACCGGCTGGCCGAATTGGATCTGTGGGACGTGAGTGCCGTCCGTGCCGACGGCAGCCGCTGTGTCTATCGGACCCGGCGGATCATCTCCTCGGCACCGCTGCGAGATGTGGTCCAGGCCGTCCAGCCGGTGCCCGACGGCGCGCGCCTCGCCGCCAAGCTGAGCTACCGCGATTTCATCACCGTCGCCGTCATGCTGAACAGGCGCCCGGCGTTCGATGACAACTGGATCTATATCCATGACCCATCGGTAAAGGTGGGCCGGGTGCAGAATTTCTCGTCCTGGTCGCCGGAAATGGTGCCCGACAGCCAATCCGGCTGTCTGGGACTCGAATATTTTTGTTTCGAGGGCGACGAGCTGTGGACGACCGCCGATGCCGATCTGGTCGCCCTGGCGGTGAAGGAACTGAGCGCCCTCGGCCTGGCCTCCCCGGATCAGGTCATCGACGGAAGGGTGGTGCGTCAACCAAAGGCCTATCCGGTCTATGACGCCGACTACAAGGAGATCGTCGAGTCCATCAAGACCGAGTTCGTCGCCAAATATCCCGGCCTGCATTTCGTCGGCCGGAACGGCATGCACAAATACAACAATCAGGATCATGCGATGATGACGGCGATGTTGACCGTCAAGAACATCATCAACGGCAATGACGACTATGACGTCTGGCTGGTCAACGAGGATGCCGAGTATCACGAGGAAATAAAGGGCGCCTGATACGGCGATCCGCGAGTCCGGAGACTGTTCAAGACATGTTCATGCGTTACATCGTCGTCAGCGCGCTCTGCCTGGGGGTGGACTACGGGCTCTATGTCGTCCTGATCAGGCTTTTCGGCGTCACGCCCGTTCTCGCCACCGCCGCCGGCTATCTGACCGGTCTGGTCGTCAATTATCTCCTGGCGACCCGCTATGTCTTCACCGTTGGTCTGCTTAGTCACAACCGGCTGGGCGAATTCGCCGCCTATGCGGCTACCGGCATCGTCGGCACGGCAGTCAGCGTCGGCGTCGTCAGTGGCTGCGAGCGGATGGGCGTGAACAATATCCATGTGGCCAAAGTGCTGGCCGTCGGCATCAGTTTCGCCACCGTTTATGCCCTGCGCCGCTATGTTTTGTTCCAGCGCGGCACCCCGCAGCGAGACAACGCCTGCGCTCAACTTCGCTGAGCGGCCCACGCGGGAGAGGCCTTCCCGTGAGGCCTCACCCCTTTTTTGTTGTTCTGCGCCCCTTCCTGGCTATACTGCGCCGCGACAAACCTTCCGGAGGAATTCATGGCGGAGAGCTCGTTTGACGTTGCCGGTATCGGCAACGCCATCGTCGATGTGCTCGCCCATGCCGACGATAAAGTTCTGACAGCCCTGGGGCTGGAAAAGGGCGTGATGACGCTGATCGATGCGGATCGAGCGGACTCCATCTATGCCGGCATGGCGCCGGCGGTGGAATGTTCGGGCGGTTCCGCGGCCAATACCATCGCCGGCATCGCCGCGCTGGGTGGCAAGACCGCCTTCATCGGCAAGGTCAAGGACGACCAGCTCGGCAACGTGTTCCGACATGATCTCAGGACTCAGGGTGTGGTCTTCGATACCCCGGCCGCCGCCGATGGGACATCGACCGCGCGCTGCATGATCCTGGTCACGCCGGACGCCCAGCGCACCATGCAGACCTATCTGGGAGCCTGCATCGAATTGGGCCCTGAGGATATCGACGCCGAGCTGTTGGGCCGGGCGCAGGTTACCTATCTGGAAGGTTATCTGTGGGATCCGCCGCAGGCCAAGGAAGCCTTCCGCAAGGCTGCCACCGTGGCCCACGCGGCCGGGCGGAAGGTCGCCCTGTCATTGTCCGATCCGTTTTGTGTCGAGCGTCACCGTGCCGAGTTCCTTGAACTTATGTCCGATCATATCGACATTCTGTTCGCCAACGAGGCCGAGATCACCGCGCTCTACCGGACTGATCTGGACGGAGCCATCCGGCAGCTCAAAAATCACGTCGGCGTGGCCGCCCTGACCCGGGGAGCGCAGGGGTCGGTGGTCACAGACGGGGAAACCGTGGTGAGTTGCTCGGCCGAGCCCGTCTCGGCCGTGGTCGACACCACGGGCGCCGGCGATCTTTACGCCGCCGGCTTTCTCTACGGCTTCACCCAGGGCCGTGACCTGGGGACATGCGCCCGCCTGGGCGGCATTTGTGCCGCCGAGATCATCGGGCATATCGGCGCCCGTCCGGCGGTTGATCTCGCCCGACTGGTCGCCAACACGCTTTCGCATACGGTTTAAGTCATGGATCTTCGCAACATCGCCATCATCGCACACGTCGACCACGGTAAAACCACCCTGGTCGATGCCATGCTCCGCCAGTCCGGCACCTTCCGCGCCAATCAGCAGGTCGCCGAGCGGGTGATGGATTCCAACGATCTGGAAAAGGAGCGCGGGATCACCATCCTGGCCAAATGCACCTCGGTGCAGTGGAAGGATACCCGCATCAATATCGTCGACACCCCCGGCCACGCCGATTTCGGCGGCGAGGTGGAGCGCATCCTGTCCATGGTCGATGGCGTGGTTGTTCTGGTCGATGCCGCCGAAGGCCCGATGCCGCAGACGAAATTCGTCACCGGCAAGGCCCTGGCGCTCGGCTTGCGGCCGATCGTGGTGATCAACAAGGTCGACCGCGGCGACGCCCGGCCGCACCAGGTGCATGACGAGGTGTTCGATCTGTTCGCGGCTTTGGATGCCGATGACGACCAGCTCGATTTTCCCACCCTGTTCGCCGTCGGTCGCGACGGTTGGGCCGACGACAGTCTGGAAGGCCCGCGCAAGGACCTTTCGACACTGTTCGATCTCATCGTCCGCCATGTGCCGGAGCCCGAGCATGATCTCACGGCGCCCTTCAGCATGCTGGCGACGACCCTGGAAGCCGATCCCTATCTGGGCCGCGTGCTCACGGGGCGCATCCACTCCGGTACGGTCAAGCTCAATCAGTCGGTCAAGTCCCTGTCGCGCGACGGCGTTCTGATCGAGCAGTTCCGCATCGCCAAGATCCTGGCCTATCGCGGTATCGAGCGGATGGCCCTCGACGTCGCCGAAGCCGGCGACATCGTTGCCGTCTCGGGCATGACCAAGACCACCGTGGCCGATACCATCTGTGCGGCCGAAGTGACGGAAGCGCTCTATTCCCAGCCGATCGATCCGCCAACGCTGGCCATGACCTTCGCCGTCAACGACAGCCCGCTGGCTGGCCAGGAAGGCGACAAGGTGACCAGCCGCGTCATCGGCACCCGCCTGATGCGCGAGGCGGAAAGCAATGTCGCCATCCACATCCGGGAGACCGACAGCAAGGATGCCTTCGAGGTTGCCGGCCGCGGCGAACTGCAGTTGGGTGTTCTGATCGAGCAGATGCGCCGCGAAGGCTTCGAACTGTCCATCTCCCGGCCCCGCGTGCTGTTCAAGATCGATGAGGCGACGGGCGAACGTTTGGAGCCGGTCGAAGAGGTGTTCATCGACGTCGACGAGGAATATTCCGGTGTCGTCGTCGAAAAGATGAGCATGCGGAAAGCCGAGATGACCGGAATGAAGCCGTCGGGCGGCGGCAAGCTGCGCGTGACCTTCCTGGCGCCGTCGCGCGGCCTGATCGGCTATCACGGCGAATTCCTGACCGACACCCGCGGCACCGGCCTGATGAACCGCATGTTCCATGGCTACGTGCCCTACAAGGGGCCGATCGAGGGCCGCCGCAACGGCGTCCTCATCTCCAACGGTCAGGGCGAGACGGTGGCCTATGGCCTCTGGTATCTGGAGGAACGCGGTCCGCTGTTCCTGGGCGCCGGGGTCAAGGTCTATGAAGGCATGATCATCGGCGAGCATTCCAGGGGCAACGACCTTGAGGTCAACTGCCTGAAGGCCAAGCAGCTCACCAATATCCGCACCACCAGCAAGGACGAGGCGGTGCGTCTGACACCACCTCGCCGGATGAGCCTCGAACAGGCCATCGCCTATATCGACGATGACGAACTGGTGGAAGTGACGCCGAAGAGCATCCGCCTGAGGAAGCGGCTGCTCGATCCCAACGAACGCAAGCGCGCCAGCCGCCAAAAGGAAAGCTGATCCCTTGCCCATGGCCGCCCCGTCACCCTGCGTCGATATCTGCAAGATCGTGCAGAGAACCGGCCATTGCCGGGGGTGCGGGCGGACGGTGGCGGAGATCAGGGTCTGGAAGATGGCTTCCGATGAGGAAAAGGAAGCCATCCTTGCCCGCCTGCCGGAACGTTTGCGGATGATGGATCAGGCGGAGCCTTAAAAAACCTGTCAAAGAGGCGGCGGCACCGGCGTCGGGTTTATCCCCCCATGTCCTCCAGCCGATCGATCTGGCGCAGTTCCTTGAAGCGCCAGGCCCACACTCCCACCACCAGCAGGGTGCCCAGGCCACCGAGAACGACGGCCGGGACGGCGCCGAACCAGGCTGCGGTCAGGCCCGATTCGAATTCCCCCAATTCGTTGGACGCGCCGATGAACACCAGATTGACGGCGCTCACCCGCCCGCGCATGGCGTCCGGCGTCCCCAACTGGATCAGCGACTGGCGGACATAGACGCTGACCATGTCGCAGCCGCCGATGGAGATGAGGGCGGCCAGCGATAACAGAAAATGGGACGACAGGCCGAAGACGATGGTGGCCAGCCCGAAGCCGCCGACGCAGGCGAACATCAGATGTCCCAGGCGGCGCTTCGGTGGGTGATGGGCCAGCCACAGGGCGCAGGTCGCCGCGCCAAGGGCCGGCGCGCTGCGCAACAGGCCGAGACCCCAGGGGCCCACCTCCAGGATATCGCTGGCGAACACCGGCAGCAGGGCGGTGGCGCCGCCGAACAGCACGGCGAACAGGTCGAGCGAAATGGCGCCCAGCAAAATTGGATTGTCGCGAACGAAGCGCACCCCGGCGAACAGACGGTCCAATGTCACACCGCCTTCGCCGGCCGGCTTCAGGCGACTTTTTATGCGCAGCGTCGAAAACAGGGCGATCGTCAGCAGAACCGTGACCACTCCGTAAACCGTTTCGGCGCCGAAGCCGTAAAGGACGCCGCCCAACGCCGGACCGGACACCACCGCTATCTGAAAGGCCTGGGCGTTCCAGGCGACGGCGTTGGGAAAATGTTCTTTCCGCACCAGCAGGGGAACCAGCGACGCCATCGCCGGGCCGAGGAAAGCCCTCGCCACGCCGAAAACCGACATGATCAGGAAAATCGGCAGAATGCCGGAGAGCCCATCCAGGCTCGCCAGGAAGAGCGTCGCGGCGCACAGCGCCTCGACAGCCAGGCAGACGGCCATGATGCTCCGCCGTTCGAGGCGGTCGGCGACGTGACCGGCGACCAGCGACAGCAATATCTGCGGCAGGAACAGCACCAGCCCGAGCAGGCCGAGATAAAGCGGGCGATGGGTGAGGGCATAGACCTGCCAGCCGACGGCGACGCCCTGCATCAACTGCCCGGCGCCGGCGGCAAAGCGGACGGCCAGATAACGGCGGAAATCGGGGTAGCGGAGAGCCGCTCTGGCGGCAACGGGGGCGGGAGGGGCGTCGGAGGGCATCCCTCACTTATAACCGATTGCCGGTGTCTGTCGCAAAAAAGACGCTTGAGCCGCCCCGGCGGTCGCGACGATGATGCATGTCAAACAGACGGAGATAAAAAAGACCATGGAAATCAATGAAATCGCTGAAACCATTGCCGAGCGGGAAGCGAAGGATGAACGCGAGGACGGATTTCGCCGCCGCACCGCTCTGTTGATTTCCGCCTTGGCGATGGTTCTGGCGATTACCGCGCTGGGGGCCAACAAGACGGCGAAGGAACTGATCGGCAGCGCCATCTCGGCTTCCGACACCTGGGCCTACTATCAGGCGAAGGGCATCCGGCAGAGCGCCACCAATCTGGCCATCGACGAAGTGGAGACGCAACTGGCCGATCCCGCCGTCACCTCGCCCGAGGTCCGCAAACTGCTGGAGACCAGGCTCAGCCGCTACCGCGAGGCCGTCCGTCATTACGATACCGAGAGCGACGGCAGCGGGCGCAAGGAACTGGCGGCCAAGGCGCGGATGCTTGAGCACGAACGCGAGACCGCCGAAGTGCGGGAGGCGCATTTCGCCTTTGCCGAAGGCTTGCTGCAGATCGCCATCGTTCTGGCCTCGGCCGGCGTCACCACCGGAGCCCGCTTCCTGGTCAAGGCGGCCGGCGCGCTGGGCGGCCTGGGCACGCTGCTGTCCATCGACGCCTTCACCCTGCTGGTCGTCCTGCCGCTTTAAAACATTTTGAAGTTCAATATGGGAGCGACGACATTATAAAATAATAATGGAACACAGATGAACACCGATAAACACAGATGATGTTTCTTATCTGTGTTTATCGGTGTTCATCTTAATTTATCAGTGCTTTTTTAAAATTACCGACGTCACATGGACGGTTATAATATTATTATTAATATCAGGGCTATGCCTTAAATCCGCGTCAGTCCTTTGCGGCCTCGGCCAAGCGGTCGAGGGCGTGGCGGTCGGCTTCCGAGGGCAAGGGGGCCTGGCGATTGCGGATCCAGGAAGCGATGTCGTCCAGGACGACCTTGGCCTGCAGATCGCGCAGCAGCATATGGTATCCGTTCGGATAGAAGGCGCGGACCGGCGGCACGGGATCCTTCGGCAAGGCCTTGAAAACCCGGAAGGTCGGCTCGGCCGGCACGACCTCGTCCTTGTCGCCGTAGAGCGCCAGCGTCGGGACATGCAGAAGGGGGCCGACTTCCGCCGCGTGATCCATCAGATCGCACAAACCGTGGATGGCGTCGACGCGGGTTTCCTTGATGATCAGGGGGTCGGCGCTCAAACGCCGGAGCATCTCGATATTGTCCGACGGCATGATGTTGAGGCCGCGTCCCGTCAGGGTCAGCCAGGGCATGGCGTGAGAGGTGAACCACAAGGCGCCGCGCTGGAGGAAACCCATGCTGTCGCGGCCCCAGACGGCTGGCGCCGACAGGATGATGCCGGCCACCGGGGGGGCATCGGGGCGGGCCATGGTGACCATGACCACCGCGCCGCCCATGCTTTCGCCCAGCAAATAGAGAGGTTTGCCCGGATGGCGCGCGCCGATCAGCCGGACGGCGGCGCTCAGGTCGGCGCTCATCGTCGTCTCGCCCGCCCAATATCCGCGATTCGGGGCGGCGCCGAAGCCGCGCTGGTCATAGGCGTAGACGGCGATGCCGTGTTCGGCGAGGGCCTTGCCGGGTTCGTCGAAGGCGAAGCCGTAGTCGTTGAAGCCATGCAGTGCGATCACCACCGCCCATGGCTCGGAGGACGGTGTCCAGGCCCGCAGCGGCAGACGCATTTCGTCGGCGGTGACGATGGCGTCGTCGGCCAGGGCCGGAGACGTGACCGGTGGTCCGGCCAGTTTGACGGTGGGCGTGCAGGCGGCGAGGGACAGACCGATCATGAGGACCGCGGCGCGCCGGATGGTCATCGGCCGGCTGCGTCATCCGGCGTATGCCGGGTCAATTGCAGGAAGATATCCTCCAGGTCGGTCTCCTCGGTCGAAAGGTCGACCACTGAAAGCCGGGCGGCCTCGAGAGCGGCGAGGATGGCGCCGACCTGCACGCGGCTGGGCTTATAGCGGAAGGTCAGCCGGCGGCGGTCCCTGAGTTCCGGTCCGAAGGGGGCCAATTCCGCGGGGACGGCGGTGAGGTCGTGGTCGACGAGGACGGTCAGCGTCTTGCTGTCCAGCCGGCGCAGCAACGTTTTCTTTTCCTCGTTGGCGACCACCCGGCCCCGGTCGATGATGGCGATGCGGTCGCATAATTCCTCGGCCTCCTCCAGGTAATGGGTGGTCAGGAGGATGGTCGTGCCGGCGGCGTTCAGGCTCTTGACATAGGTCCAGAGCTGCTGGCGCAATTCGATGTCGACGCCGGCCGTCGGTTCGTCGAGGACCAGTACCGGCGGCGTATGGACCATCGCCTTGGCCACCAGCAGCCGGCGGCGCATGCCGCCCGACAGGGTTCGCGCATAGGCGTGCGCCTTGTCGGCGAGGCCCACGGCCTCGAGGATTTCGTCGGTGCGCCGTTCATGGGCGGGAACGCCGTAGAGTCCGGCCTGCACTTCCAGCATTTCGCGGGGCGTGAAAAAGGGGTCGAGATTCAGTTCCTGCGGTACCACGCCGATGGCCGCCCTGGCCCAGCGTTCGTCGGTGACGGTGTCATAGCCCCAGATGCGGGCGCTGCCCGAGGACTTGACGACCAATCCCGCCAGGATATTGATCAGGGTCGATTTTCCGGCCCCGTTCGGCCCCAGAAGCCCGAAGAAGGAGCCGCGCGGAACGGCGAGACTCACCGAATCGAGGGCAAGTTTGGCCGGTTGGCGGCCCCGGGCGCCGTAGGTCTTGGAAAGCAGACGGGTTTCCACGGCGTAATCGGGCAGGGAGCTGACGGAGGACCGTTGAGTTGCTGCGGACATGATCCAGCGAGAAGGGAATTGATTGGCCAGCCGCAATGGGTATCATCCGGCGGACCGCAGGGCAATGTTTTGCGGTGATACTCCCCTTTTGAAAGCGAAGGATGATCGACATGGCCAAGGACGTCATCACGGTGAACAGCGCGACCGTCGCCTGCGAGGGCAGCGGCCCGGACTCCGGCCATCCGAAGATCTATCTGACGTTCAAGGCCGGCGGTTCCGAAGTCGTCTGTCCCTATTGCAGCCGGACATTCGTCCTGGCGGAAGGGGCGAAGATCGCTCACGGTCATTGAGATGAGCGAAGCCCCGTTCAAACACGTCTATCTGGTCGACGGCTCCGGATTTATTTTCCGCGCGTTCCACGCCCTGCCGCCGATGAGCAATCCGGACGGGGTGCCGGTCAATGCGGTGTTCGGCTTCATCACCATGCTGATGAAGCTTCTGACGGAATCGGACGCCGATCGTCTGGCGGTGATCTTCGACGCCGGGCGCGCCACTTTCCGAAACGAGATCTACCCCGACTACAAGGCCCATCGTCCCGATCCGCCGGAAGAGCTGATTCCCCAGTTCTCCCTGATCCGCGACGCGGTGCGCGCCTTCAACGTCTCCTGCGTCGAAATGCCGGGTTTCGAAGCCGACGACCTGATCGCCACCTATGCCCGGCAAGCGGCGGAGATGGGCGCCAAGGTGACCATCGTCTCTTCGGACAAGGATCTGATGCAACTGGTCGGTGGCCGGGTCGGCATGTTCGATCCCATGAAGAACCGGCAGATCGGGCCGGCCGAGGTCTTCGAGAAATTCTCCGTTTCACCCGACAAGGTGGTCGACGTCCAGGCCCTGGCCGGCGATCCCACCGACAATGTGCCGGGCGTACCGGGAATCGGCGTCAAGACCGCCGCGCAGCTGATCAACGAATATGGCGATCTGGACACCCTCCTGGCCCGCGCCGGCGAGATCAAACAGCCGAAACGCCGTGAAACCCTGCAATCCAACGCCGAGGCGGCAAGGATCTCCAGGCAGCTGGTCCGTCTGAGAAATGACGTGCCGGTTCCCGAACCCCTGGAGAATTTCACCGTCAGGGAGCCCGACCGGGACGTCCTGCTGGGGTTCATCGATCAGCAGGGATTCCGCAGCATCCGCGCGCGCCTGACCAACGGACAGCCGGCGCCGGCGGCGGGCAAACCCCTGAGTGCCCCCGATTCCCGGATTTCCGGGGCGGTGGTCATGCCGGAAGCGACCCCCGGCCCGGTACCCGCCCCCGTGGCGACCGACTATGAACTGGTGGTCGAGATCGCCGCGCTCGACCGGTGGATTGCCGCCGGCCGCAAGGCCGGTATCGTCGCCGTCGACACCGAGACCAATTCCCTGGATCCGCTGCGCTGTGATCTGGTCGGGGTTTCCCTGGCCCTCGCGCCGGGACGGGCCTGCTATATTCCGGTTCTGCACAATGGCGGCGCCGCGCAAGGGTCGCTCGATCTGGGCGGGCCGGAGCCCGGCGCCGATGGGCCGAAGCCGCTGCCCAAGGCCGACATCGTCAAGCGGCTCAAGCTGTTGCTCGAGGACCCGGCGGTCCTCAAGGTCGGCCACAACATCAAATTCGATCTGCAGGTGCTGGGCTCCTGCGGGCTCGCGGTGGCACCGATCGACGACACCATGCTGTTGTCCTATGTGCTGGAAAGCGGTGCCCACGGCCATGGCATGGACGAGCTGTCGGCCCTTTATCTGGGCCATAAGACCATCACCTATGGCGAGGTCTGCGGAACCGGGAAGGCCCAGATCACCTTCGACCGGGTCCCGCTGGACAAGGCCTTGGCCTACGCGGCCGAGGATGCGGACATCACCTTGCGTCTGCACGGCGTGCTGAAGCCCCGGCTGGTCGCCGAGCATCTGGTGACGGTCTACGAGACGCTGGAACGTCCCCTGGTTCCGGTGCTGGCCGCCATGGAACGCGCCGGGATCAAGGTCGACAAGGCCGAACTGCAAAGCATGTCCGTGGAATTCGGCAGACGGATGAGCGATTTCGAGCGCGATATCTGCCTTCTGGCCGGGGTGGAGTTCAATATCGGCTCGCCCAAGCAGTTGGGCGAAATCCTGTTCGAGAAGCTGAACCTGCCGGGCGGCAAGAAAAGCGCCAAGACCGGTGCCTGGGGAACCGGCGCCGACGTGCTGGAACAATTGGCGCCGCTGCATCCGCTGCCGCGGAAGGTTCTCGATTGGCGGCAACTGGCCAAATTGAAGAGCACCTATGCCGACGCCCTGGTCGATCAGATCAATCCGGCGACGGGCCGCGTCCATACCAGCTATGCCATGGCGATCACCAGCACGGGGCGGCTGTCGTCCTCGGATCCCAATTTGCAGAATATTCCGATCCGGACCGAGGAGGGGCGTCGCATCCGCCGGGCCTTCATCGCCGAACCGGGCTTCAAGCTGCTCTCGGCCGACTATTCGCAGATCGAACTGCGCCTGGTCGCCCATGTCGCCGGCATTCAGGGCCTGATCGAGGCTTTCAAAAACGGCGCCGATATTCACGCCATCACCGCCAGTCAGGTTTTCGGCGTGCCGGTGGAAGGAATGGATCAGTCCATCCGACGCAAGGCCAAGGCGATCAATTTCGGCATCATCTACGGCATCAGCGCCTTCGGTCTGGCCCAGCAGTTGGGAATTTCGAACGGCGAGGCCAAGCAATATATCGATGCCTATTTCGCCCGCTATCCGGAAATCCGGCACTATATGGACCGCACCAAGGAACAGGTCAAAAAGCAGGGATGGGTCGAAACGCTGTTCGGCCGCAAATGCTTCGTTCCGGGGATCAACGACCGCAATCCGGCGATGCGGGCCTTCGCCGAGCGCGCCGCCATCAACGCGCCGATCCAGGGGGGGGCCGCCGATATCATCAAGCGGGCGATGATCCGCCTGCCGGATGCCCTGGCGGCCGAAGGGTTGACGGCTCGCATGCTGCTGCAGGTGCATGACGAACTGGTGTTCGAGGTCCCGGAGGCCGAGATCGAGGCAACCAGGGCCGTCGTCAAGCGGGTCATGGAGGCCGCCGCTTCCCTCGACGTGCCGCTTCTGGTCGAGGTCGGCGTCGCCGCCAGTTGGGCCGAGGCACATTGAGGGCCCGTTGATAAATTATCGAATCAACGGGCCCTTAAGCCCGAGCGGCGCTTCTTGCCCGCCGTAGCGGAGCGTAGGCGTCATATGGAATCTTAGGGTTTGGAGCGATAATTTCGCGACAAGCCCTGAGCGTCAAATAATATCCCTGCCGGTTCCTCTTCAGCTCGACATCAGCACCGGCAGGGTCTGGTGGCGCAGCATGAACCGGGTGCCGCCGCCGCGCAGGAAGCTCAAGCCCAATCCGCTGTGGGCGCCCATCACCAGCAGATCCGATCCCAGATCGAAGACCCGCGACAAGATGACGTCCATGACGCCGAGCTCCTCGGAGACAAGGCGTTCCGAGCGGGCTTTGACGCCGTGGCGCAACAGATGGTCGACGATGTCGACCTTAGGGCCGTTCTCGGGTTCGCCCTGGTCGTGGACGCCCGCGTCACGGATGGACAGCACATCGACCTGGACGGCGCGTTCGAGGAAGGGCATGGCGTCGTGCAGCGCCCGGCTGGCCTCGCGGCTGCCGTTCCAGGCGAGGGCGATTCTTTCGCCCAGATGGGTGACCGGTCCGGTTTCGGGAAGGATCAGAACCGGCCGGCCGCTGTTCAGCACCACCTGTTCCACCAGATTTTCCGGGACTTTCCCCGTCTCCGCCCGCCACTGTCCGAGGATCGTCAGATCGGCGTAGCGGGCGCAAAACACCGTCTCGGCGACGACGTGATTGCCTTCGCCATGGTCGAGACGCCACCATTTGGAGTCCAGGCCGGCTTCGTTCGTCCTGTCGCGGAACAGCGCCCGGGCATGCTGGGCGGCCGCTTCCAGGTGGTTCCCCGGCCGCCGCGCGACGATGCTGGGCGCGTCCGTCTCGCTTTGGGCGAACAGGCCGATCAGGCGGGCGTTTTCACGTTTGGCGAGATCGATGGACAGATCGAGACGGTGCGGCATCTGCGCGCCGCCGTCCAGATGCACCAGGATGTCCTTCATGGCGATGTCTCCTCCCCTGTTTCGCGTCTCTTTGTTCAACATATGTGACTCTTCGCGTTCGCCGGGAAGTCCCTTTCACGAGAGGTCCGGGCTTGCCTGGGATGGGAGGAGAGGTCTAAACCTCGGTGGATCATGAAGGATATCCAAGGAGAACAGCCGTGATCGACCGTCTGGCCCAACAAATCGCTTTCATTCTGGAAATCGACAAGATGAAGACGATTCTTCGTCAGAATGTGCCGATCACCGAACCGCACCGGCAGGAAAACGATGCCGAGCATTCCTGGCATCTGGCGATGATGGCCCTGCTGCTGGCCGAACATGCGGACGAGGCGGTGGATGTCGCCCGCGTGGTGAAGATGCTCCTGATCCATGATCTGGTGGAGATCGATGCCGGAGACACCTTCATTTATGACGTCGCCGCCAACCAGGATAAGGAAGAGCGTGAACAACGCGCCGCCGACCGCGTGTTCGGTTTGTTGCCGGAAGACCAGGGGAGGGAGCTCCGCGGCTTGTGGGACGAATTCGAAGCCCGGACGACGTCCGACGCCCGCTTCGCCCATGCGATCGACCGGTTCCAGCCGGTTTTGCTCAACGTCGCGACGCAAGGGCTTCGGTGGAAGGTGCATGGCGTGACCGCCGATCGCGTGCTGGCCCGCAACCGCGTGGTGGGCGATGCCTCGGAGCGGTTGTGGAGCCATCTTCAGGATCTGATCGCCGATATGGTCGAGCAGGGACATCTGCCGCCGGGTCCGCAGTAATACCAAGTCTTGATGAGGATGACTCATCGAGACTTGGTCTGGCGCGATTAGCGCGCCCGCGCCATCGTTGGCGCGAAGCCAAGGGTTTCGGAGAAACCCGCCCGGCGATTGAGAGCTCGGTGATCGGTTCCGATCACCGAGAGTTGGTATAAGTCCCCCTTCGCATCGATATCTGCTTCCTCCGCCGCGCCGGCCGGCATACTATCAATTATAAATACATAGAGCGTCGTAAGATCGACAACTATTAAGAATTTCGGCGATGGTGGAGGGATGCATGACGAGGTTGTCTTCCGTTTCCAAGGCTTTCGTCTGTTCCTGGCTGCTGGCCGGGCTCTCCTTATTTGCCGTGCTTGCCGCTTATCTGGGACTGTCCGGATTTTCCATGGGGCTTGCCCTGGCCATGCTGGCCTGCACCGCCCAGCAGATGCGGTGGTTGCGACGGGCCAACGGTTTCATCAACAAAGCCCTGGTTGCCGTCGAGGCGGCGGCCAAGGGTAACCTCGACCGCCGTATTCTGGGCGTGCCCCGGCATGGCGATCTGGCCCGCATGCTGCACAACATCAACCATCTGCTCGATTTGACCGAGGCCTTCACCAAGGAGGCCGACGCCGCCATGTCTTATACCGCCGAGGGCCGGTATTTCCGCCATATCCTGACCGATGGACTGTCGGGCGAGTTCGCCGAACATGCCCAGGTGATCAACCGGGCCCAGGCCTCGATGGAGGCGAAAAGCCAGGCTTTCGCCACGGAAGCCGGGAATATCGGCACGTCGATCAAGACGGTAAGCGGCGTGGTGGCCGCCACCGCCACGGAAATGGAGGCGACGGCCCGCCAGATGTCGGCCATCGCCAGCGATACCTCCCATCAGTCGGCCACCGTGGCTCGGGCCGCCGGCCAGGCATCGGAAGATGTCGAACGGGTGGCGCGGGCGATCGAGGGCGTCGCCGCCGGCATCCATGAGGTGGCGGCGCAGATAAAGCAGTCCGCCGTCACGGCCAACCGGACCGCCGGTGCCGCCAACGACACCGAGATGGCCATCGCCGAACTGGCCGCCGCCGCGCAGAAGATCGGCGAGGTCATCACCCTGATCGAGACGATCGCCGGCCAGACCAACCTCCTGGCGTTGAACGCCACCATCGAGGCGGCCCGGGCCGGCGATGCCGGCAAGGGATTTGCCGTGGTCGCCGGCGAGGTCAAGACCCTGGCCAATCAGACCGCGCGGGCGACGGAGGAGATCGCCCTGCAAATCGCCAGCATGCGCAAGGCGACCGACGATGCCGTGACGGCGGTTCGCGACATCGCCGAGATGATCCGTTCGATCAACGAAAATTCCGAAAACGTCGTCGGGACCACCGACCGGCAAAGCGCGGCCGTGGCCGATATCAGCCGGACCATGCATGGCGTGGCCGACGGCGTGCAGACGGTGGCGGCGACCATCGGCAAGGTCGCCGAAGTGGCGGAAACGGCCACCGGCGCCGCCGAACAGGTGTTGACGGCGGCCGGTGATCTGGCGCGGCGCACCACGATGATGGACAACGATATCGACGCTTTCGTCGCCCGGGTCAGCGCCGGCGCCCGCCGTTTGTGAAAATTAGGGCCTGTCGATCAATAGAGAAACAGGCCCTTAGGGCTTGGGGCGAAATTATCGCTCCAAGCCCTAAAGCCCGAGCGGCGCCTGAGCTTGGCCGAAGCCGGAGGCGCAGGCATCGTGTGAACCCTTAGGCTCTGGGGCGATTGTTTCGTCCCAGAGCCTTAAAGTCCGCTGTGGCAGAGAAAACCGGTTAAA
Organism: Telmatospirillum siberiense; assembly: GCF_002845745.1. GTDB lineage: Bacteria > Pseudomonadota > Alphaproteobacteria > Rhodospirillales > Magnetospirillaceae > Telmatospirillum > Telmatospirillum siberiense. Next base: position 19,369 of record NZ_PIUM01000005.1, read on the forward strand.
GCACCGCCATGATCCCGCCATCGACGTAGATGATCTGGCCGTTGACGAAATCCGAGGCGGGGGAGGCCAGATAGACGACGGTCCCGACGAGATCGGCCGGCCTGCCCCAACGGCGCGCCGGCGTGCGCTGCTTGACCCAATTGTCGAAGCTGGGGGTGTCGACCAGCGGCTGGGTCATTTCGGTGATCATATAGCCGGGCCCGATGGCATTGACGGTGATTCCCTGCTCCGCCCATTCGGCGGTCATCGCCTTGGTCAGCAATTTGATGCCGCCCTTGGCCGCCGTATAGGGGGCCACCGTGGCGCGGGCCAGGTCGCTGGTCAGCGAGCCGATATTGACGATCTTGCCGCCCTGGCCGCGGGCGATCATGCGCCGTGCCGTTTCACGGCCGACCAGGAAGGCGCTGGTCAGATTGGTGTCGATGACCTTTTGCCATTCGGCGAGCGACAGATCGACGATCGGCTTGCGCAACTGGATGCCGGCGTTGTTGACCAGGATGTCGATGGCGATCCCTTGCGCGTCGAGGGCGCCGAAGGCCGCTTCCACACCCGCTTCGTCGGTGACGTCGAAGGCGGCTTCGTAAACGCTATGGCCTTTGTCGCGCAAGGCGGCGGCGGCCGCCGATACCGAGGCTGGATCGCGGCCGTTCAGGACGATGGCCGCCCCGGCCTCGGCCAGGCCTTCGGCGAAACTATGGCCCAGCCCCCGGGTCGAACCGGTCACCAGGGCCGTCCGTCCGGCCAGGTCGAACAAAGCATTGGACATGACTGCTCTCTCCCTTGTCATCATGGCCGGGCCATGATGCTTCAATAAATTAGCCGATCCTCTCGTAAGAGAGGCAAAAGCGGCGATCTTCACCGCCTCATCCCTCTCCCCTAGTGGGCTAGCGGATTCACATATCTCAAATTTCGTAGTTTTATCAGTGCATTGCCAGCCTTTGATAAAACAGTGGCACCGGCCTCCGTGCCGGTGATCCGCCGAAAGGCGGAGCCTTTCCGGCTCCCGCCGGAACACCGGCAGGGACGCCGGTGCCACTGAATGATTGCTTCGTCTTTGGCTCGCAAACGTCAGATTTTTCTCCACCGAAAAAAAGATGTGTGAATGCCGTAGCCCGCTTTGAGGGAGGGTGAGGGGGAAAAGTCACTTGAAACCCGGGAATTTCCTTCCGCCTGTCGGCGAGACGCCCCCTCATCCCAACCCTTCTCCCTCTCGCATCCTCTTAAAGAGTGCTGCGCCGGACGTGCAGATCGGGACGCTCGAACACCGCGGGCAACAGGTCGGTGCACAGGCCGACGCCTTCCATGGGCAGGACGAAGCCGTTTTCGATGCGCGGCACATCGGTGACCAGTTCCTTGTACCAGCCGGTATAGAAGGCGCGGACCGATTCCTGGATCAAGGTGTTCGGCACGCTGAAGCTTGAATGCACGGCCGCCGCGAAGCCGACCGGGCCGGTGCAGTCATGGGGAGCGTAAGGACGGTGGTAGGTCTCGGCCAGGGCCGCGATCTTGCGGCCTTCGGTCAGGCCGCCGGTCCAGCACAGATCGGCCATCACCACGTCGGTGGCGTCGCGGTCCAGCATATCCTTGTAGGGCCAGCGAGATCCCAGCGTCTCGCTGGCGCAGACCCAGACGTTGGTCGAGCGGGCATAGTCGGCCAGGGCGGCCGGCGAATTCATGCGGATGGGATCCTCGTACCAGGTGGGGGCGTAGGCCTCCAGCGTTCTGGCGATCTGCTTGGCGGCCGGCAGGTTCCACAGGCAATGGAACTCCACCATGATCTCCATCTTGTCGCCGACGGCCTTGCGGATCTTTTCGAACGGTTCCACCGCCTTCTTCATCTGCGGGGCGGTGATGTAAAGGCCGTTGTTCTCGATGGCGGCCGGATCGAACGGCCAGATCTTCATGCCCTTGACGCCCTGTTCGAGCAGGCTTTCGGCCAGGGCGCCGGCATCGGTCATGAAGGCCTTGAGATCTTCGTAGGGGCCTTCCGCGTCGGAGAAGTTCCAGGTATCGACGGGCTTGATCCTGTTGGAGCGGACATAGCCGTAGCCGGCGCAGGTGTTGTAGACGCGGACCTTGTCGTGACAGAGTCCGCCCAGCATCTGATGGACCGGCTGGCCGCAGACCTTGCCGAACAGATCCCACAGCGCCAGATCGATGGCCGAGGCGGCGCGGTATTCGGCGCCGGTCGAGGACTGGGCCATCGGCAGATTGACCATTTCCTTGTTGTGCGCCTCGATCCGCAAGGGGTCGCGGCCCAACAGCCGGCCGGCCAGGGTGTCATGAATGTGGGCTTCGACGGCGGCCGCGCCATAGAAGGTTTCGCCAAGGCCGAACAGCCCGGAATCGGTATGCACGCGAACCCACAGGACGTTGGAGAATTCCTCGGTCCGCAAGGTTTCGATTTGCGTGATTTTCATGGTGTTTCCTCGAACCGCTTAATACCAGATCTCGGTGATCGGACCCGATCACCGAGCGGGATGCCGGAGCCCCTCCGTCATCAAGGAGGGGCTCATCCTTTTTTTTAAGCGAAGGTCAATTGGACCTTCATCGCCCGGCCGCGATCGCTGGCCATGGCGAAGGCTTCCTCGAAGCGGGTGAAGGGGAAGCTCGCCGTGATCAGGGGGCGCACGTCGATCAGCCGCCGGTTGAGGAAGGACACCGCATGGGCGAATTCCTCGTGGAAGCGGAACGACCCGCGCAGATCCAGTTCCTTGGCGGTGATCACATTGACCGGCAGGGTCATCTCGCCGCCCATGCCGATCTGCATGATGATCCCACCCGGCCGCAGGGCGACCAGGGCGCCGCTCAAGGCTTTTTCCGAGCCGCTGGCTTCGAACAGGATGTCGAAGGTGCCCTTGTCGGCCCCATAGGCGGCCAGGGCGGACGGATCCTCGGCCGTGTTGATGACGCGGTCGGCGCCCGAGGCCAGGGCGGTGGCCAGGGCGTTGGCGCTGAGGTCGGTGGCGACGATCTCGACGGCGCCGGCCCGCCTCGCCGCCATGATGACCAGCGCGCCGATCGGTCCGCATCCGGTGACCAGCACGCGGCGGCCGAGAATGGGGCCGGCGCGGCGAAGGGCGTGCAGGGCGACGGAAAGCGGTTCGGCCATCGCCGCCTCGCCGTCGCTGATCTCGTCGGCGACGGCGTGGGCCTGCGCGGCTTCGATGACGATGTCCTGGCGGAACGCCCCGTGAATGTGCGGGGTGGGCATGGCGCTGCCGTAGAAGCGCATGTTGAGACAGTGGTTCTGCAGCCCCTCGTGGCAATAGCGGCAATGTCCGCAGGGGCGGCTGGGACTGATGGCGATGCGCTGGCCGACCGCGATGCCGCTTGTCGCCGCGCCCACCTCGACGACGGTGCCCGACACTTCATGGCCGAGGATCATCGGTTCCTTGACGCGGACCGTTCCGAAGCCGCCGTGATGGTAGTAGTGAAGATCGGAACCGCAGATGCCGCCGGCTTTGACCTGGATCCGGAGTTGCGTCGCCCCGACGGGATCGCTGGCGACCTCCTCAACCCGCAATTCATGCGGGGGATGGATGACGAGGGCTTTCATGGTCTTGGTCCTTTCTGAATCAAATGGTCGCCAGGACGCCGCCGTCGACGTAGATGATCTGACCGTTGACGAAATCGGCGGCGGAGGAGGCGAGGAAGATGGCGGCTCCCTGCAATTCCTCGGTGCGGCCCCAGCGGCCGGCCGGGGTGCGTTTCTTCAGCCAGCTGTCGAATTCCGGGTTCTCCACCAGCGCCTTGTTGAGCGGCGTGGCGAAATAGCCGGGCCCGATGGCGTTGATCTGGATATTGTAGCGCGCCCAGTCCGTGCACATGCCCTTGGTGAGATTTTTCACCGCGCCCTTGGTGGCGGTGTAGGGGGCAATGGAATAACGGGCCTGCTCGCTCATCAGCGAGCCGATGTTGATGATCTTGCCGCGCTGGCGGCCGATCATGAATTTGCCGACGGCCTGGCTCACGAAGAAGACGCTGTCGAGGTTGGCCCGCACGATCTCGTGCCAGGTGTCGATCGGGTAGTCTTCCAGGGGCCCGCGGCGCTGGATCCCGGCGTTGTTGACCAGAATGTCGATCGGACCGATCTCCGCTTCGATCTTGGCCACCGCCTCGCTCACCTTGACATGGTCGGTCACGTCGAACGCCACGCCGGTGGCGTCGATGCCGGCCGCCCGCAAGGCGGTTACCGCCTCGTCGAGGCGGGAGGCGGTGCGGGCGTTCAAGATCACCGAGGCGCCGGCTTTGCCGAGCCCCTCGGCCAGCGACAGGCCGATACCTTGGCTGGAGCCGGTGATCAGGGCGCGTTTGCCCGTCAGATCGAACAGTTGGATGGACATGTGATTTTTCTCCTGACGCCCGGCGGTCCCGACCGTCGTTCCCGGCAGATCGCCCGGGCGTTGCGTCGTTGCGAGAAGGCGGGTCCGGGAAAGCCCCGGACCCGTCTCGTCTTCAAGGTTCAGCGCGACGCCTTGGTCGGCTGGACCTCCTCGGTTTCCACGTAGTTGTAGACTTCAGGCAGGATGAATTTCGCCGCCAGGAAGCCGATCAGGGACAGGATGGCGACCACGAAGGTCGCCCCGGCCTTGCCGAGCGACTGGCTGACCAGCGGGAAGACGAAGGCGCCGAAGAACGATGCCCCCTTGACGAAGACGTAACCAAAACCGGACGCGGTCGCCTTGAATCGGGCCGGAGCCACCATCGAGGTGATGGTCATGCCGTTCGAGGCGTCCCAATAATGGCCCCACATCAGGATGCAGGCGCCGACCACGATAAGGATCTTCCAGTCGTACATGATGGCGAAGCCGCCGAGGATCAGCCCGAAAAAGGCCAGTCCGAACCCCCACATGGAAACGCCGCGGTGGCCGATCTTCGAAAGCATCAAGGGCGCGACATAGCCGGAAAGGGTCGCCAGGCAGAAGATCAGCGCCGTTACCAGATTGGTGCCGATGAGATTGCCGCTGGCGGATACGCCGACGCCGGACAGAATCAGGATGACCGGCAGATAGAATCCCCAGGCGGTGAACTCCGCCCCCTGGCAGGTATTGGAGATCCAGCCGAAGATCGTCGCCCGGCGCTTGATCGGATCCGCCCAGATGACCTTGAGGAAATCGCTGAGCCTCGGCTTCGGGATCTTCACGTCCTCGTTGGGCAGCATGTCGAGGGAATCGTCGAACAACTGCTTGGAAACCTGCTTGGCCTTGACGAACTGGCCGCGCTGCAGAAGCGACAGCGGGGTTTCCGGCAGGTTCAGCCGCCCGATCAGCAGGATGATGGCGGGGACGGCACCCAGGGCCAGGGCGGCGCGCCACAGGATATCGTGGGGGATGTCGAGCCAATACATCAAGGTGATGACGACGATGGAGAACACTTCGCCGGCGCCGAACATGAACTGCCAGCGGCTGCCCATTTCCTCGCGCTTGCCCTTGGACATCGATTCCATGATGTAGGCGTAGCCGTTGGAGATGTCGCTGCCCAGCGGAATGCCGATCAGGAGGCGCATGATGATGAGATCCCAGATGTTCTGGGAGAAGCCTTGCGCCAGAGCCAGGATGATGAAGAGGACCATGGTCAGGATGAAGACCCGCTTGCGTCCCAGCCGGTCGGCGATGATACCGCCCAGCAAGGCGCCGATCAGCGCGCCGCCCTGGACGGCCGCCGTGGCCAGCCCAAGCTGAGCCGCCGTCGGGTTGTATTCCTCCTTGATGAAAATGAGCACGAAGGCGATCGCGTACAGATCCCATGCCTCGATGAGGATGGTGGCGATCATCATCCAGCCACCGGCGTTGCTTGATGCCGTTCCCGGTTTATTAAGTAATATCTGTGTCGCTTCGTCGGAATATCGTCGAATGTCTGCTTCGTTCATTGGAGTATCCTCTCAGTATTTCCTACCGTCTGATGCGCGGTGGTTGGCTATGAGTGCGATTTATAGCGCGGAATCCCACCTATTGTGTTCTGTTATATTTGTAATTATTTTTATATAGACTTTAGTCACTGGCGAAAGTTCCAGGGTAAAACGGCGCGCCGATCGACGGAATCGGGAACCACGCCCTTTTCCGCGGTGGTGACGTGATCGAGCCAGCTACAGGCAGCGATCTGGGTTTTGCGGGCTTCGATCCGGGCCTGGCGTTCCTTGACCAGGACGCTTCGTTTTTCGCGCGGCGCGTCGGTCGTGGGGGCCAGTTCGCCCTTCAGGAAAGCGTCCATGTCGAGCAGGTCGATGCGTTGCTCGCGCAGGCGGACCCAGAGCAGATCGCCGTTGACCAACGTCCCGATGCCGCCGCCTTCGAAGGCTTCCGGCGTGACATGACCGACGCAGGCGCCCTTGGTGACGCCGGAATAGCGTCCGTCGGTCATCAGGATGGAGGTGCGTTCCAGCACGCCCTGATGCCGGAGATAGGCGCTGGGAGCGAACATTTCGGGCATGCCGAAGGCTTTCGGGCCTTGCCCGGCGATGACGAAGGCGAAGGCGACGGTTCCCTTGACCACCATCTCCTCCATGCTGTCGCCGTCGTCGCCGCCGTTGATCCGGCGCATCTGGCGCAGGAGTTCCGGCGGCAGATCGAGGCTGTCGCACAGGGTCTTCACCAGGGTGGTCGATTGCAGTTCGTGATTGCAGAGGGTCTCGTTCTCGTAGTAGCGGACCAGGAAGACTCGTCCGTCGAAGCGGTTGAACTGTTCGGTGGACATGCCGGCGACCTTCAGCGTGCAGGACGAGAAGAAGTTGCCCCGCATGATGTCGGTTCCCGAGATATCGCGGATCGGCGTGGTGCGGATCACCGAGCGTTCGGGCGGAAGCTCGGGTGAAACCGCCGTCGCCATGCCGGCGATGCGCTCGCCCCAGGTGCGGCCGGTGACGGTGGGCGCGCCCAGATCCATCGGCACGCCGAGATCGGCAAGGACCTTGTAGATGCTTTCCATGCCGTGATGCAGGCCGGCCTTGGCCTGCTGGGCGAGGACGTGGGTGTCGCGGCCCTCGGTCAGGCTGTGGGCGAAGATGTCGGGAACGGGATGGGACTCCCGCACCCGCTCATAGTCGAACAGGGTCACGTCGAAACCGGCATGGCGCATCACGCAGGGCATGTGCAGCATCAGGTTGGACGAACTGCCGGTGGCGTTGTGGATGCGGATGGCGTTGGCGTAGTTGCCGGCCAGGATCTCGCAGACGGCGAATTCGGGCTTGTTGAGAAGCCGGAACAGGCTGTCGATGCCGCGGAAGACGATCTCGGTCTCGGCCTCGTCGAGCAGCAGTTCGGAATCGCGCGGCACGAAGCCGAGGGCGGAGACCAGGGTGCGCGAGGAATTGCCGGTCCCGTTGAAGGCGCAGATGCCGCCTTTTTCGCCGCAGGTGGCGGCGGCCAGTTCGTTCAGGATCTGGTCGGATTGGGCCCGCTCGATGATCCGATGCTCGACCGCCCGGTTGAGTTGGCCCAGGAAGGCCTCGTCGGACGAACATTGCAGGATGTAGTGACAGTTCTCCTCGATGTCGTCGGCCAGTTGCGGATCGCCGATCCGCCGGGCCTCGTCCTGGATCCTTTGCAGTTTGGCGCGGGTGTCCTTGGGGATGACGCCGCCGGCCAGCACATGGGAGGGAACGAAGACCGCCCAGACCGGCGCCGTGCCGCGTTCGGGATGGCGGCGCGCGCGGTCGGCGGCGGCCAGGCCAGACAGGATGCCGGTGGGCGTCTTGTCGCAGCCCGCCAGTACATAGGCCGCGTGGTAGCTGTGTCCCTCGAAATTGATGTTCACCGCCATCGCCGTCTGATTGCGCGAGGCCAGCGAATAGCTTTGTCCGATATTGCTTTGCGCCGTGCCGTCGCAAATCACCGGAATGCCGAAGGTGAAGGGCACCCCGCCGTTCTGCCAGATGCGGGCGGCGGCGCGCAGCATATGTTCATGGTCGTAAAGATGGGCCGGATGATCGGGCGAGCCCTGGATGATGCAAATGCGCGGCCGGTTGGAGGAGAGCCGCCCGACGATGACCGGCAGCGAGAAATCACCCAGACCGGCGTAGCCCGGCTCGTCTTGCAGCAAGGCGTCGGCGCGCTTCAGGAGGGCGCGCACGGTAATAGGCTCGTTCGACAATCCCTGGATGCAGGATCGATAGGGATTATATCCTTCCTCGATGAACAGGCTGGTAAATTCCGGGTTGATCGTCTGGTCGGGGGTTTTGCTCATTTTTCGATCTGCCTGAATTGCGGGTGGCGCCGATCCAGTGTCGGCGATGACCGTGCATGGTGTGTATGACCGCGTTCGTTAACGCGGATCCGATCCGTTGTTGACCAGCACATAGGCCTGTGTCGTGGGTATTGGTTCCAAGGAAATTCCAAGATCGCTCGCCGTGCGCAGCAGAAGGGACAAGCCCGCGGCATGCGCCCCGGCGGCGTCCTGCCGGCGGATGCAGGTCAGCAGCGCGCCGTGGCGGCCCAGGCTGTCCTTCAGTTCGCCGGCGTCGGCGTTCGATTGATGAATGACCAGCCTTAGCGCCGGCTCGATGACCGGAATCATCTGGGTCCAGATCAGATTCCGGGTCGCCCGGTAGATGGCCTGGTGGAAAGCCAGGTCGTAATCGTCGAAGGGCGAGGAGACGCAGTCCGGATCCAGCGGGTCGAGCCCATGCGCCGTCATGCCGGCGAAGGCCTCCTCCATATCCTGGAGATCCTTGCCGCGGGCGTTGCGGGCGGCGACCATGGCGATGACCGGCTCGATGGACAGGCGGAAGGCGAACAGATCGCGCAGGAATGGCGGCCGCGGCGGCGAATAGTCGGCAACCCAGCGGCTGAGCAGCGGGCTCAGGAACGACCAGTCGGCATAGGGGCGGACAAAGGTTCCGTGGCCGGAAACGCGGGTGATCATGCCGACCGTTTCCAGCATCTGCAGGCCGCTGCGCAGGGTCGGGCGGGAGATGCCGAGATGTTCGACCAGCGCCATTTCCTTGGGCAGGATGCTTTCCGGCGGAAAGCGGCCGACAATAATGTCCCGCGCCAGCGTATCCGCGGCACGCCGGCCCAAATCGACACTTGGTATCTGCGGATCCATCTTGGGCATCCCGCAGCGCCTCCCGGAATTTTTTATTGGAGGCATCATATGTCAGACATAACAAAATTCAAGTCTGACATTTATGGCAGGAATGCTGTCTTATTATTGCTACAGAGTGGCACCTGCGTCCCTGCCCACAGGCGCTGGGATAAGCCCTCGCCCCCTGTGGGAGAGGGCGGCGAGCGTAAGCGAGCGGGTGAGGGGACTTACGCGCGGGAGCGCGGAAAAAACGTGCAGAAACAAACAAGTCTTTATGTCGCGCGGACGCTAAGCACCCCTCACCCGGCCGCTAAAGCGGCCACCTTCTCCCACAGGGGGCTACCGGATTCACATATCTTTTTTTCGGTGGAGAAAAATCTGTCGTTTGCGAGCCAAAGACGAAGCAATCCTAAGAGTGGCACCGGCGTCCCTGCCGGTGTTCCGGCGGGAGCCGGAAAGGGTCCGCCTTCGGCGGATCACCGGCGCGGAGGCCGGTGCCACTGTTTTATCCAAGGCTGGCAATGCACTGATAAAACTACGAAATTTGAGATATGTGAATCCGCTAGCCCGCAGGGGGCAAGGGTTTCTCCGTCTTCTGCTCGCAAACGACGGATTTTTCTCCACCGAAAAAAAGATGCGCGAATGCTGTAGCCCACTCGAAGAGTGGGCTTTTATCCCTCTCGGACCCTCAGCCGAAACTGCTGGCGCCTTCCTCCGCCGGCAGTGCGTGGGCGCGGAAGAGGCCGAACAGGGCATGCCCGAAACCGCCGTCGAGTTCGCTGACCGGGGCGGCCGGTGGCGTCGCCGCGCGGGCTTCCCAAAGGGCGGAGTCGACCTCGGCTTCGATGACCCCCGCGTTGGCGTCGAGCAGGATCATGTCGCCTTCCCTGACCCGGCCCAGGGGGCCGCCGGCGATCACCTCCGGCGAGATATGAATGGCCATGGGAATTTTCCCGGTCGCTCCCGACATGCGCCCGTCGGTGATCAGGGCGACCCGATGCCCGGCGTCCTGCAGGGCGCCCAGGATGGGGGTCAGGGCGTGCAGTTCCGGCATTCCGTTGGCCCGCGGTCCCTGGAAGCGCAGCACCGCGACGAAATCCCGCTCAAGCCGCCCCTCCTTGTGGGCGGCGACGAATTCGGCCTGGCTGTCGAACAGCAGCGCCGGGGCGCGGACCCGCCGGTTGGCCTCGGCAACGGCCGAGATCTTCATGACGCCGCGTCCCAGATTGCCTTTGAGGAGGCGCAGGCCCCCCTCGTCGTCGAAGGGATCGCCGAGGCCGCGCAGAACCGTGGTGTCCAGGCTGGCGCCCGGCCCGTCCCGCCAGGCGAGTCCGCCGTCGAGCAGCAGCGGATCCCGGCGATAGGCCCCGAGCCCGCCGCCGGCCACGGTCGTCACCTCGCCGTCCAGCAGACCGGCGTCGAGCAGTTGGCCGATCAGGAATCCCATGCCGCCGGCGGCATGGAAGAGGTTGATGTCGGCCGGACCGTTGGGATAGATGCGGGCGAGCAGGGGGGTTGTCCGCGAGATCTCGTCGAAGTCGTCCCAGGTGACCCGGATGCCGGCGGCGGCGGCGATGGCCACCAGATGGATGGTATGGTTGGTCGAGCCGCCGGTGGCCATCAGGGCGACGATGCCGTTGACGATGGCCCGTTCGTCGACGACCCGCGCGATCGGGGTGTAGTCGGCGCTCCGGGCGGTGATCGACAGCACCCGTTCGGCGGCGTGCCGGGTCAAGGCTTCGCGCAAGGGACTGCCCGGATGTACGAAGGCCGAGCCCGGAAGATGCAGCCCCATCACTTCCATCAGCAACTGGTTGGAGTTGGCCGTGCCGTAGAAGGTACAGGTCCCGGGACCGTGATAGGACTTGGTCTCGGAATCCAACAGGGCGTCGCGGCCGATCTTCCCCGTCGCGTAAAGCTGGCGAACCCGCGATTTCTCGGCGTTGGAAAGGCCCGTGCTCATCGGGCCGGCGGGAACGAAGATCACCGGCAGATGGCCGAATTGCAGGGCGCCGATCAGCAGGCCGGGCACGATCTTGTCGCACACGCCCAGCATCAGTGCGGCGTCGAAGCTGTTGTGGGACAGGGCGATGGCGGTCCCCATGGCGATGGCGTCGCGTGAGAACAGCGACAGTTCCATGCCCGGCTGGCCCTGGGTGATGCCGTCGCACATGGCCGGTACGCCGCCGGCGACCTGGGCGACCCCACCCGCCTTCCAGGCGGCATCCTTGATGATTTCGGGAAAGCCGGCGAAGGGCTGATGGGCCGAAAGCATGTCGTTATAGGCCGTGACGATGCCGATGTTGGGCGCCCGTCCGGTTCGCCGGACCTTCTCGTCGGTATTCAGGGCGGCGATGGCATGGGCGAAATTGGCGCAGGACAGGGTTTCGGCGGGCGGGTAGGCCCCGGCCACGGCCTCGGTGCGTCTCAGATAGGCGGCGCGGCTGTCGCGGCTGCGCTCGCGGATGCGCTGGGTGATCTTGGCGATACGCGGGTCGAGGGGCATGGGGCATCCTCTTGCGGTCAAGAAAAATATGGAGAATTTCTACATATTATCATTCCCCTTTACCGATCACAACGGTTTCGCCTGGTGAAATTTGGCTGCAAACGGGAAAGTGCCCTTTAGCATGAGAAAGCGCTTGCCCAAATGGGTGGGCTCGGCGTTATGTAGTTTTTCTCCATAAAGAGGGGTGGTCCATGCTGTCACGGATCGAAACTCTATGTCCGTCCCTGCGTCCGTCCGAGCGCAAACTGGCCGATTTCATGCTTGGCCGTCCGCAGGAGGTCATCAGTCTCTCGATGAACGATCTCGCCGCGCGGACCGGGCTCAGCCAGGCCACTATCGCCCGTTTCTGCCAAGCCGTGGGCTGCTCGGGATTCCGTGAATTCAAGATCAAGCTCGCCCAGGCGGTCGGCGGCGGCGGTGTTGCCCTCATTCATCAGGACGTGGCGCCGGGTGAATCGCCGGCGGGAATCATCGGCAAGGTTTTCGACCGTGCCCTGTCCAATCTGATGATGGTCCGCGCCGCCTTGTCTTCGGCCGCCGTCGAACGGGCCATCGGCCTGCTTGACCGGGCCCGGCGCATCGAATTCTATGGATCGGGCAATTCGGGAATCGTCGCGGCCGACGTGCAGCATAAATTTTTCCGTCTCGGCATGCCGACGGTCGCCTACAACGACCCGCACGTCTATAACATGTCGGCTTTGACCCTGGGTGGGACGGACGTCGCGGTGCTGATCTCCCATTCCGGGCGGACCCACGATATTTTGGAGGCGGCGGAAAACGTCCTGTCGGTGGGGGCCGCCGTCATTGCCATCACCCATTCCAATTCGCCGTTGGCCCGGTTGGCGACGGTGGCCCTGATGGCCGACGTCGCCGAGGACACCGACGTCTTTTCCCCGATGACCTCCCGGCTCGTTCATTTGACCATCGGTGACGTGCTGGCCGTCGGCGTGGCCCTCGCCCGTGGGCCGGCCGTCGGCGGAACGCTGACGCGAGGCAAGGCGGCGGTGCTCAGCCGCCGCCGGTGAGATTATTGATCCATTGTCCCCGTATGGGGATGGGTGGTCCCGGCAAATCCCCTCACAGTGGTCCCCGGAATATTCAACCATGGAAGGTTCCATCTTGCGACGGGGGCAACCATGGGAATTTTTTCCACCGCTCTATAGAATGCTATGGTATTCAAATTCATTGCGTGACGATTGGCCGATCGCCTTTGTCCGGCCCGCCATTTTTCGCAGTCTGGGGAAGCTTGATGCCACCGTTCAATGAGCGCCGCCTTTTTCCGCGCTATCCCACCATTGGCCTGAAGGTTGAGATCGACGGTCGATTGTTCGACGTCGCCGATATTTCGCTCGAAGGGGTCCGGGTCAAGGGACCGGGCCTGGTGATCGGGAATTCCGTGACTCTTCTGCTTTACCCGGCCGGCAAGGACCGGCGGAAGGGGGTCCTGGTCGGCGCAAAAGTGGTCGTCCGCCATCGCGATTCCGTCGCCTTGAGGTTCGACGGGGCAACCATGGCGCTGATGAAACTGGTCGTTCATCAGGCGTCGCTGCATTTGGGGGTCGAACCCTACGCCGTCAAATAGAAAGGCCCCGGGGAAGGACCCCGGGGCCTTCTCCGCTTATCCGATGAAGTGGCTGAGGGCCGACAGCGCGATCAACGCCGTAACGCCGATGCCGAGGCTCCAGCCGATCAGCTTCTTCTCGATGGGCAGCAAGGGCTCCACCGGAGCCTTTTGCAATTCCGCGTTGATATTGACGTCGGACATGAAAGTTCTCCTTATCCGAAAGGGTGTCAACTGGCCAGGGGCGGCGTCACCCCATGGAAGAACAGCCACGAGATCAGCAATCCTACCCAGATCACGAAACCGAACAGGGTCAGCACATAGACGGCGGCCAGTTTGGCGATCCCATCGGCCCATAGTTTCTTGAAGTTGGAGAGCAGGCCGATTGAGAAGAAGGTCAGCAGGAAGAAGATCACCCGGAAGGTGTTGGCCTCGCCGATCACCGCCGGCAGTTTGGCTTTCAGCTCCGGGCCGCCGGCCAGGGCGAGAATCAGTCCGAGGGCGAAGGTCACGATGAAGCCCAGGATGAACTTCGGAAAGCGCTGCCAGATTTCAATCGCCTTGGTCTTGTCGGCGGTTTTCTCGGCGTTGATGTGATTGGTCCAGATATAGCCGAGGATGAAGGCCCAGATGCCGATGAAGACGTCGATGAAGACCTTGATGGTGGCCGTCGTGCCGACGATCCAGCCGGGTTCATAGCGCACGCCCTCGGCCGCCGACTTGGCGAGGATCAAGGCTTCGGTGATGCCGCCGCCGGCGACCGCCGCGCCGTCGGTCTTGACGGCAAGCCCGATCCAGGCCGCCGCGACCAGGGGGTCGTGCGAAAGGAAGGTCTGGGCCAGGAAGGGCAGCACCAGCACCTCGACCACGGCGAAGATCACCACCAGGGACGACACCAGAACCGGCACCACGGGGCGCGCGCGGATGGCACCGCCGGTGGCGATGGCCGCCGCCACGCCGCAAATGGAAATGCCCGAAGCCAGGGGCACGGCCCATTCGCGGTTGAAGCCGAACCATTTGCGGGCGACGAAATAGACCACGGCCCAATAGATCAGATAGGCCTCGACGATCGCCGCGACGCCGCGCAACAGAAGCGAGGATGCCAGATTGAGGCGTCCGGCCGCCGTGACCGCGATGAAGCCGCCCAGGATGACGATGGCGATCTTGATGTAAAGCTCGGGGCGGATCGCCTCCTTCAACCAATCGGCAAAGCGCGGAAAGAGGTTGGCGATGACCAGCCCCGCCAGCAGGGCGATGATGAAGCCCCCTTCGTTGGTCAGCCGCAGCGACCAATCGATGCCGAATTTCTGCTGATCGGCCGGCGTGACCACCGCCACATAGGCATAACTGCCGACGACCCAACTGGCATAGGCGATGGCGAAGAACACCGTGAAGGTCACGGCAAATCGCTTGGGATTGACCTTCAGCGCGGTGGCGGCGGCGGTCAATATCACCAGGAGCGCGGCATAGGTGGCCAGCAAGGCGCCGGCTCCACCCAGGCCGGCATAGAGTTTCGAGGCGGTCCCCAGCGCCTTGGCCGGATCGTTCCAGACCGAGGTGGTCACCACCCAGCCGACGATATCGGTACCCAGCAATCCGAGGAGAGACGCGGCGAAGATCAGAAATCCGATGCCCAGCGCGAGCCAGTCCTCGTTGATCCAGGAGATCGCTTCCGCTTTTTCGGACCAGAAGATCGTTTCAGCTTTTTCAGACATGCACTGCCCCACTTATTTAACAGTGATGGGCTGCCCTTTAGGCCGGCATGGGCGAACATGGGCAGACCTATGATTGCGCCACAAGACTATTCCTCGGTCAATGTGTTATTAAGCTTAATTATAACACAAAAATAGTGTTGCTTATGGGCGCGTCCTTCGGCGGTAGAGGTGTCATACCGGTGAACCCTTGATCCGGCCCGTTCGCCGGTATTGAGACCGGCATATCCGGAATCGCGCGCCTTGAAGCCCGTGCGATTCCGGATAGCGAACCTCTCCGTCCGTCTAGAACCGGTAACCGACACCGACGCCGACCAGCCAGGGATCGACGCGAACATTGGCCCGGGTGGCCTCCGTTCCGTTCAGCTTCACCACCGCCGTCGTCGAGACGAAGATCTTCTTGACGTCGACGTTGACGAACCAGGAGCCGTTGACCTGGTAATTGGCGCCGACCTGCAGAGCCTCGCCGAAGTTGTTCTTGTAGGAGACCCTGGTACGTTGGCCACCGAGGGCCGGGGCGCCGCCGGCGTCGTAGAAGATGGAGTAATTCAGGCCGGCGCCGACATAGGGATCGAAAGCCGAGCGGGCAAGGGGATGCCATTGGCCGGTAAGCGTTGGCGGCAGCAGCCAGACATTACCGAGATCGATCGTCTTGCCGAAGGTGCTGCCTTTGTCCTTCACACTATGCTGAGTGGTTCCCGCGATGAGTTCAGCGGCGAAATGATCGCTGAAGTAATAGGCGGCATCGAGTTCGGGGACATAGTCGTTGCTGATGCTGGCCTTGCCATGCAGTCCGTTGTCGCGTCCGCTGACATCGGGAATGGCGCCCAGGGCGCGTAGGCGGACCAGCAGGTCGCCGGCGCCCAGGCCCACCTTGGCGTCATCGGCATTGGCTGCGGAAACCCCGGAGAACAAAGCCAGGGCCGAGGTGAAAGCGAGTAAATGCAGTGATTTCAAGATTTCCCCCAACGATATGAACAGTTGATGAAAGTCGTCCTCCGCGCATTACGGGCGAAAAGGACGACCCTCGACATCGCATCGACTGCTCATGACCGGGAAATCGCTTGCCTATCTCAAACATGCACCGCCCTGCTTCCACCTGTGATGGCTCGATTAATCTTTCCTCACGACATCAAGACGGGAAATCCGAAGGGAAACCATTGCGCCATAAAATTATGACGACGTCAATGTGTGGTTATGTATATATAAAACACAAAATTATTGTTATTTTTTGACGAAAAGATCCGTTCAGGCTGGCATGCCGGAGGGCGATGCTTCAACGAAGGAAAGGTCCCCCTTGGCGCAGGATGATCGCCAAGGGGGATTTGAGCTTCAGAGCGCTTCGGTTGCGAACCGCCGCACTCTTGTGGTGAACCTCTAGAACCGGTAACCGACACCGACGCCGACCAGCCAGGGATCGATACGGACGTTGGCCCGGGTGGCTTCCGTTCCGTTCAACTTGACCACCGCCGTCGTCGACAGGAAGATCTTCTTGACGTCGACATTGACGAACCAGGAGCCGTTTACCTGATAATTGGCGCCGAACTGCAGCGCCTCGCCGAAGTTGTTCTTGTAGGTGACCTTGGTACGCTGGCCCGCAGCGATGGTCTGCGCGCCGCCGGCATCGTAGAAAATGGTGTAGTTCACGCCGGCGCCGACATAAGGGTCGAACGCCGAACGGCCAAGCGGATGCCATTGCCCGGTAAGCGTCGGAGGCAGCAACCAGACGTTGCCCAGATCGATTCTGGAATTCGCCAGTTTATCCTTCACTTTGTGTTGGGTGGTTCCGGCGATGAGCTCGCCGGCAAAAGTGTCGGAGAAGTAATAGGCGGCGTCGAGTTCGGGGATAAAATCATTGCCGATATCGATCTTGCCATGCAGCGCGTTGTCGCGTCCGCTGACATCGGGAAGAACACCCAGGGCGCGCACGCGCACCAGCAGGTCGCCGGCGCCCAGGCCCACCTTGGCATCATCGGCATTGGCTGCGGATACCGCTGAGAACAAAGCCAATGCCGAGGTGAAAGCGAGTAAATGCGTTGATTTCACAGTTTCCCCCACAAAATGAATGGTTGAATTGAAACCATCGCTTTCACGCCTTGAGGGGTCAAGCCGGCTTTTGATGCAGATCAAGCGGATTCAAGAAGTTTTCACTCTGTAGCATTTTTGTCACAGATTGTGGGGTGGCCGGACCTGCCCGAAGAGGAAGATGACGGCATCTCATGGCGCTTCAGGTCAGGGCGGCCACCAGCAAGGGCAGCCCCAGATAGGCCAGGGCGGTGGAGACCAGGACCATTCCCGCCACTTCCTCCGGTTCGTTGTGATAGAGGCTGGCGAACAGGTAATTGAACACGGCGACCGGCATGGCGCTTTGCACCACCAGCACGCCGAGGGCGGCGCCTTCCAGGCCGAACAGCCTGGCCACCAGCCAGCCGCCGGCCCCTCCCAGCAGCAGGCGGACCAGGGACATGGCCACCGCGCGCCCGACATTGTCGACCTTCAACTGGGCCAGCGCGACGCCCAGGGCCATCAACATCAGGGGCACGGTCAAACCCCCGGCCACGTCGGCGGTATTGGTCAGCCATGCCGGGGGGCGGACCTCGAACGCGTTGAGAGCCAGCGCGATGACGGTCACATAGATGAACGGCAGCCTCAGCAGCGCGCCAATCCTGAATTCTCCGGAGGCCAGGGCCACGCCGATGGTGAACTGTCCGATGATGGTTACGGCGAAATAGACCATGGCCAGGGCCATGCCCTGTTCGCCGAAGGCGAACAGGCAGATGGGAATGCCCATGTTCCCGACGTTGGGAAAGATCAGCGACGGCAGATAGACCTTGGAGGAGAGGCCGGCGGCCCGCAATCCGATCGCTCCGGCGACGCCGAACAGCACCAGGCAGGCCGTCGAGGCGCCGCCCATCGTGGCGAAGGCCGCGCCCGACATCCGCATTTTGGTGAAAATCGAGAAGACCAGGCAGGGCGCGCCGATCAGCGTGATCATATGGGTGATCATGGTCTGGTCGAAGGGAAGGCCGCGCCGGGCCCAAAGATAGCCGGCCAGGGAAATCAGAAAGGCCGGCGCGATGACGGCGGCTAGATTGGTGATCAAGTGCATTTCATCTCGGCTTCGCCGAAGGGCGAGGCTCCCCTTGTGAGATCCCGGCAGTCTATCCCGGCCGGGTTGCCGGCGATAGTCCGGTCGGGGTGGCGGGGACGGTTAAAATACCTGGGTATTCGTCCGGCGGCGCCGGTTTTCGCGATTCCAACCGCCGGCTTTGCATCGGTCGCCGGCTTGGGCTACATGAAGCGATACTTTCCCGTCGATGGAGATGCTCCCGATGCGTCCTGGTTTCCTCGCAATGCTGGTTGGCCTGACGGTTCTCGGCGGCCGGCCGGCCGTCGCGGCCGAGGTGAGGGTGGCGACCGTCGGCGCCTTCCGGCCGGTCATCGCGGCGTTGGCCGCCGATTTCGAGCGCGTCAGCGGCGACACGGTGGCGGAGACCCATGATACGGCGGGCGCGCTTTTCCGCCGGATCGAGAACGGCGAGCCGGTCGACCTCGTCATCCTGACCCTGTCGGGGATCACCGATCTGACGGCGCATGGCAAACTGGTCGCCGGCAAGACCGCCCGCCTGGCCCGGGTGGGAATCGGCGTCGCGGTGAAGGAGGGGGCTCCAGCGCCGGCCATCGGAGACGTCGAGGCCTTCCGTCAGTCTTTGCTCGATGCGCCGTCCATCGCCTATATCGATCCGGCGTCCGGCGGCTCCAGCGGCGTTTATCTCGCCCAGCTCTTCCAAAGGTTGGGCATCGACGAGGCGCTCCGGCCGAAAACGGTGTTGGTGCAGGGCGGTCTCGTCGGCGACCGTGTGGTCAATGGCGACGTGGCGGTCGGCTTGCAGCAGATCAGCGAATTGATGGCCGTCAAGGGGATCCGGCTGGTCGGGCCGTTGCCCGACGCCATTCAGAACTATACCCTTTACGCCGGTGGCGTCAGCAGCACGGCGACCAATCCCGAGGCGGCGGAAAAATTCCTGAATTTCCTGCAGGGCGACATCGCCACCGCGCTTTTGCGTGAGAAGGGAATGGCGCCGCCGCGCGAATAACGCCGATGTCCCGCAAATCGTTTCGCCTGTTGCGCAATCCGGCTCTTTCCCTCCGGATCCTGCGCCATCGTCTGCTGCTGTGGAGCGGTGCCATCGCCGTCGCCCTGGCGGCCATCCTGTTCGCCAGGACCAGCGTTCTGGGGAACGATCTCTTCGGCAGGGCGGTCCGGATATCCCCGCTGCTCGCCTATGTGATCACGCCGGCCGCCTTCGCCGCCATTCTATGGCTGACCCGCAGTCTGTTCGCCGGGGCCGAGGGCAGCGGCATCCCGCAAACCATCGCCGCCTTGCAGCTTCCCGTCCTCGCCCAGCGGCGGAGCGTTCTTTCCCTGCGGGTGGCGGCCGGCAAGATCCTGCTGACCACCCTCGGTCTCTGCGCCGGAGCGTCGATCGGACGGGAAGGGCCGACGGTGCAGATCGGCGCCGCCATCATGCACAACCTCGGACGCTGGGTGCATCTGCCGGTCAAGGGAATGGAGCGCGCCCTGGTGCTGGCCGGCGGTGCCGCCGGCATCGCCGCCGCCTTCAACACGCCCCTGGCCGGGGTGGTCTTCGCCATCGAGGAATTGTCGCGTTCCTTCGAGGAGCGCACCAGCGGCGCCGTGCTGACGGCGGTCATCGTCTCGGGCATCGGGTCCATGGCGGTGCTCGGCAACTACACCTATTTCGGACGCACCGACGCCGTGCTCGACCTGATGCAGGCCTGGCGGCCGGTGCTGGCCTGCGGCATCGGCGGCGGGCTTCTGGGGGGCTTGTTCGCCCGCGTCCTGATCGGGTTCTCACGCGGTCTGCCCGGCCGGGCGGGCCGGTGGATCGGCGCCCATCCGGTGGCCTTCGCGGCGGTCTGCGGACTGGCCCTGGCGGCGCTCGGCCAATGGTCGAACGATACCGTCTACGGGACCGGTTATCAGGAGGCCAGGGGGCTGATCGAGGGCGGGACCAGCCTGCCGGCCAGCTTCGGTCTGATGAAGCTGGGCGCTACCGTGCTGTCCTACGCCAGCGGCATCCCGGGCGGCATCTTCGCTCCCTCGCTGGCGGTCGGTGCCGGGCTGGGCGCCGACGTCGCCCATTTCCTGCCCGGCGTTCCCGTCGGGGCGGTGGTGATCCTCGGCATGGTCGGCTATTTCACCGGGGTGGTGCAGGCGCCGATCACCGCCGTGGTGATCGTCATGGAGATGACCGACAACCAGGCCCTGGTCATTCCGCTGATGGCCACGGCGCTGATCGGTTTCGGTGTCTCGAAGATGGTCTGCCCGACCTCGTTCTACCGCGCCCTGGCGCAGACATTCCTGGAGAAGATGGCGCGCCGGCGGGACCGGCCGGACGCCGCGCCGGCCAATCCCGCGTAACCATGGCGGCGGCGCTATTCGCGTTTTTTCAGGGTCGGCGCCGGCTTGCGCCCGTCGATGAGGTGGCGTAGTGCCAGAACGGGGTGGCGCCAGGTCATGCGGGGACCGGCCCAGCGCATCACCTGGCGAACCTGTTCGCGCCTGTCCGGCTTGTAGCAATGCACCCGGCATTTGCCGCAGGCCGGTTTGTCCTCGCCGAAGGGGCAGCGTTGCAGCCGTTGCAGCGCGTAATCGTGCAAGGCCGCGCAGTCGGGGCACAATTCCCCTCCGGCCGCGCGGTGCCGGGCGCGGCAATAAAGGCGCAGCATCGCCACGATGGTCTTGAATTCGCGTCCACGGCGGATGAAGGACGTTCCGCCGGCATGGCCCTGGTCCACGGTCTGGTTTCCTTAATGCTTCCGGTCGGTCAGTCCGGACCGGCGAGCCCAGTCTGGGCGGGCAGGGTGGATCGGTCTTTGACGATGGTCAACACCCCCATCCCTTTCACCGGCCGGAGGCGATGACCGGCGGCCCCCCCCCGCCGCCTCAAAACATCCGCCGCAGCCCCGGCAGGCGGGTCAGGATCGCCGCGCTGACGCCCCAGGACGCCAGATAGGCGAGGAGGACGATGGCGGCGGCCTTCACGGCAAGCGGCAGGGACAGGGGCACGAAGATCAGCGCCAGGGGATAGAGGAACAGCGGATGCAGATAGTAGATGCCGTAGGAATTCCGGGCCCGGCTCCGCCGGAAGAAACGCTCCGGGCCGAGCCGGGCCTGGAACAGGGCGACGCCCGCCATCAGGGATGAGAAGCAGAACAGGTTGAACAGCAGGACCGTCGCGGCGGTGACGGCGATGGCCTGTCCGGTGGCGGGGAAGGCGATGCGACCCGTCAGATAGAGCAGGCCAAAGGCCAGGCACAGGGCCAGCCAGCGGAAGGGCGCCGGCCGATAGCCCTGCCCGGTGAACCAGCCTTGCCGGCAAGCGACGATGCCGAGGATGAAATAGCCGGTGTAAAGCGGAACCCGCGCCGGCTGATAGACCAGCACATAGACATGCGACCATTGGTCGAGTGGGTGATTGACGCCGATGAGCAGCGATCCCGCCGACATCGTCAGGACGAACAGGGCGAAAAGCCGCCACGTCGGCCGCCGTATCTCCGGTTTCCAGGCGGCGAAGCGCCGGCTCAGGGCGAAGGCGAGCGCGGTCAGCAGGAAAAGGAGAAGCAGCACCCCCAGGAACCAATAGACCGATTGCTGGAAGGCCTTGCCCCAGAAATCGGTGCGCCAGAAGGTCGCCAGCGACATGGGCAGATTTCGGGAATAATAGATCATATAGGCGGTGGGCGGCGCCAGCACGAGCGCGCCGAACGCCCAGGGAACGCCGATCCTGACCAGCTTATCCTTCACGAACCGGACCGCCCCGCGTTTCGCCAGGGATGGGAAAGCGAAGTATCCCGCCAGGAAGAACATCGCGGGCATGATCGGAACATCGACCAGCAGCACGAGATAGGTGAAGGCCATGCTTCGGTGGGGATCGAGGACATACCACCACTCGGGCGCATAGGCCATGTAGCAGATCGACCCATGCAGGACGACCACCAGGAAGATGACGAAGACCCGAAGATTGTCCAGCGCCTGGAGCCGCGTGGTTTCGGTTGCCGACGATCCATCCATGTTCAGCCTCCCCCCGGGGGTGCTTTCCCATGGTCCGGGTGGCCCCCGGCTCGCCTTCATTCCGATCAAAGAATCGGCGGGCTCGTTTCCGGCAGGCTACACCCGGCGGGCGTCGAACGCACGTCCTCAGCCGTGCTCCAGGCTCAGTGGCTGGGTTGCCGCGCGCTCCACGAGGCCACGGCCTTCCGGCGGGCCAGGAAAGCGTTGGGGGAATCGACCATGATCACCTCCGCCCCGCTTTTGGCGGCCTCTTCCTCGACGGCGCTCTGCTTGGTCGCGGCAAGTCCGGTGACGCCCTGGGCGCTGATGGCGACGTAATAGTGAAAGGTCATGCTCTGCTCCGTCACATGCGTTGAAACGCGGGATGAGACGATTGGACACCGGCATTGTGGCGCCGGTAGAGAGCAATCATGGCAGAAGCGGGGCGGCTCGCCGGTTAAAGTTCCTTGGCAATCGTAATGACCGCCGGCGTCATATGAACCCTTAGGACAGGCGGGGGAACCAGCCCGCTTTCGACGGACGTCCGCTCCGGGAGGCGATGACCCGTTTCATGGCGGCGGCCATCTCGTCACGCCGCACGGCCTCTGCCGGATCGGGCAAACCCGTTCCCTCCGGCGCTCGTCCGCCGTCTTTCGTCAGACCGTCACCGACGGCGATTCGCCGCCGTTGGTCGGCGTTCCGTTCCAGCATGGTCATCGCATTGCGCAAATGGTCCGTCGACATCTCGCCCAGACGAAGATATCGGCCGTCCCTGGTAACCCATATCCGGTCCGTATCCGCGTGCGGCACGTCCGCCAGACCGGGCAGCATGGGGCCCAGTCCCAGCAAAATGATCGCTATTCGGTCGCCAGGGGTATTCATCGCGCGCGTTATCGGGTTGGTTGGGCCAGCAAGGGCCCATTGCGTAAAGGAAGCTCCGACCGGATGTCAATCCTTTCCCGAGCCCACCGGGACCCTCTGTCGCCCCGGCCAACCCCCGGAAAACCGCCATTTTCCGATCGCCGTCTTGCGGGTATCGCAAGGCCCGGTTGTGACCGCCCGTTCGTGTCATTGGCCGGTGCTCAGCGCATCCGGTCAGCTGAATTCCCCTCCTCTTCGCTAAGGTGTCGTCGGGGAATTTCGCTTATAAGGTGATGGGCCGGAACATTGGATTACCCCAAAAAAAGATTGCAAAAATCGCCAAGGGGTTTCGTCCCTGGATCGGGGGGCCTTAGCCGCCATCTCCCCCTTTGCCTTTCTTGGGCAGATGCGCTATACGGTCCCTTCTACCGCGATTTATCGCGGTTCGTATCCAGTGCACCCGTAGCTCAGCTGGATAGAGCGCTGCCCTCCGAAGGCAGAGGTCATGAGTTCGAATCTCGTCGGGTGCACCAAACTTTTCAAAGACTTATAGAGATGCCGCTGCACAGCCCGATCCGGGCTGGAAGCCACCGGGTAGCCACGGCCGGGCTCCTTGTCGGCTGGAAATTTCTCAACGCTATCCGGTTAACGCTATCCAGTCGGTCGCCAACGCCATGAAAAACTAATACCTTACCAATAGTGCGGGGTGCCAATCCGATGCCCCGGATCTTTAGCGACTGCAAGACGGAAACGAAAAGTAAACATGACCGCTGATCACATGATGGGAATTGAGAAGTTCGAAACCGATCTCTGGAAAATAGCCGACAATCTGCGAGCCAATTCCAATCTGGCGTCGAATGAATATTTCATGCCGATCATGGGCTTGATTTTTCTGCGCCATGCGACAAACCGGTACTACGAGGCCAAAGCGGCGATCGAGGCCGACAAAGCCGCCGGCAAGATGCCGGATCGTCCGTTGGTGGAAGCGGACTTCGCCCGTCGTCGTGCTTTGAATCTGCCGAAAAGCGCCCGTTTCGACGTCATTCTCAAGACTCCGAAGAATGGAAACCTTGGCGCGGCTCTGACATTGGCGATGGAGGCGGTGGAGGTCGCCTTTCCTCCGCTGGCAGGGCAATTGCCGAAGGATTATGAGCGGTTCGAGGGCAGTGTCCTTGAAGAGATGATGCGCATGTTCGATTCGGAAGGCCTGCGCCAGGCTTCGGGCGATGTGTTCGGCCGCATCTACGAATATTTTCTGGCCGAATTCTCCAAGCAGGGCGCGCATGACAACGGCGAGTTCTTCACGCCCCCCTCGATCGTGCAGACCATCGTCAATGTCATCGAACCCGACCACGGGATCATCCTTGATCCGGCCTGCGGTTCCGGCGGGATGTTCGTGCAGTCCAGCCATTTCATCGAGGATGCCGGCCAGGACACCATGAAGCGGGTCACCTTCTATGGCCATGAGAAGAATGACACGACCGCCAAGATCGCCCAAATCAACCTCGCCGTTCACGGCCTGCAAGGCACCATCCGGGCCGGCAACGAAGCCATCACCTATTACAAGGATCCGCACGAACTGGTCGGGAAGTGCGACTTCGTGATGGCCAATCCCCCCTTCAATGTCGACGAAGTCGATGCCGAAAAGGTCAAGGGGGATCCGCGTCTGCCCTTCGGCCTGCCCGGCGTCAACAAGGGAAAAAAGGTCTCGAACGCCAACTATCTTTGGCTTTCCTACTTCTACAGCTATCTGAACGACAACGGCCGCGCCGGTGTGGTGATGTCGTCGCAGTCGTCCAGTGCCGGCCGGGACGAGGCGACGGTACGCCAGAAGCTGGTCGAGACCGGTGCCGTCGATGTGATGATCGATATTCGCGGCAATTTCTTCTATACGCGCACCGTGCCCTGCCAACTTTGGTTCTTCGACCGGGCCAAGGAGCGGGACGAGACGCGCCGCGGCCATGTGCTGATGCTCGATGCGCGTAGCATCTTCCGCAAGGTCTCGCGCGCGGTCTGCGACTTCAGCCCGGAGCAGCAGAAGAACATCGCCGCCATCGTCTGGCTCCATCGCGGCCAGCAGGGCCGTTTCCTGAAGCTAGTCGCCTCCTATCTGGCGCGGGCGATCACCGAGGGCGAGGCGGCGAAGCCGGTACTTACCGCCTACGAGGAATCACTGGGTGCCCTGGTTGACCTGATGGAGCCGTTCGCGAGGACTGAGCGCCAAGACGATCCGCTGGCCGGATCATGGGATGACCTGACCAGCGCCCAGGCAATCCTGACGGCAGACATCGACGCCTTCGTCGGGGAAGTGGCGGCGAGGGCCAAGGACTGGCAGGGTGCCGGACGCGACAATGCGGGTCTGCACGCGGCGCTCAGGGCGTTGCATCCGTTGGCCGAGCGCTGCCGGGATCTGATCAAGCAGATCGATCTAGTGACGAAACTGGCGGCTAGAGTGATCGACATTGCCGTCAAAGACCTTGCTGCGCGGGACTCAGATGACTGGGCCAATGCCGAGGTGAACCGAGCGTGCAAGGCGTTGGACGAGGCGCGGGTAAAAGCTGTCGAAGCGCTGCGGCAGGCCCGTTATTTCGTCAAGCAGGCCGACTGGTTGCAAGAGCGTTTCCCCGACGCTGTGCTTTGCGATGTCGAGGGGCTGGTGAAACGGGTCGATCGGGCGACCATCGCCACTCACGACTGGAGCCTGACCCCCGGCCGTTACGTCGGAGTCTCCCCGGAAGAAGTGGACGAGGACTTCGATTTTGAGGAGACTCTGCGGGCCATCCACATTGACTTGAAGGGGCTCAATGAAGAGGCGACAGAACTGGCGGTACGGATTGCTCGGAACTTCGAGGAGTTGGGGGCGTGACCATCAGACAGCGTCGGCTTGGTGAATTCGGAGAATTCCGCAACGGCCTTAACTATTCCAGCGCCAACTTTGGCAGAGGACTAAAGGTCATTAGCGTTAAAGACTTTGGTGACCGCTGGCGGCCAGATCTCTCGATTCTCGACGAGATAAATCCGTCCGGTCTTCGCGTGGAACAATCGGATCTGCGTGCCGGCGATATCCTTTTTGTTAGATCAAATGGGAACAAAGAGTTGGTTGGTAGATCGATGCTGATAGAAGACGACTTGGATGATGTGTCTTTCTCCGGTTTCTGCATCCGTTTCAGGCCGACCGCCACGAGTTTAAACTCAAAGTTCCTGTCGTCGTATTTTAGAACGCCACTTTTCCGAAGAACCCTGTCGCTTCAAGGGAAGGGAACAAACATAAACAACCTCAACCAAGCGATCTTGGAGAGGATGGTCGTTCCTTGCCCTTCGAAGGCCGTGCAGGAACGTATCGTTGATATTGTCGGCAGCTACGACGACCTGATCGAGAACAACCGGCGACGGATTGCGCTGTTGGAGCAGGCGGCGCGATTGCTCTATCGCGAGTGGTTCGTCCGCTTCCGCTTCCCCGGCCACGAACACGCCAAGATCATCGACGGCATCCCCGAGGGGTGGGAACGGCGGACTCTGGGCGAAGTTGCAGATGTTCGTCTTGGGAAGATGCTCGATGAAAAGAAGAATCGTGGCGAGCTGAGGCCCTACCTTGCAAACGTCAACGTTCGATGGGGCAGGTTCGAGGTCGACAGTCTTCGCAAGATGCGTTTTGAACCCCATGAAGTTAAGAAATACGGGCTTATGCCCGGCGATATCGTAATGTGTGAAGGAGGCGAGCCAGGGCGTTGCGCGATTTGGAAGGATCAGGTCCCCGGAATGATGCTTCAAAAGGCTCTCCATCGTATTCGAGCGCACGAAGGACTCGATCAGCGATTTCTATACCATTGCCTGTCATTCATGGCTAAGTCCGGGCGGTTGGCCGGGCTGTTCACAGGCACAACCATAAAGCACCTTCCGCGCGAAAAGCTCATAACGGTCGCCGTTGTGGCTCCGCCCAAACGGCTTGTTCTGAAATTTGCAGAACAAGCGGCTCCGATGGAGGCACAAATTGGCACACTGGAAGCGGCCAGTAGGCGGGCAGCGGAGGCCCGCGACCTCCTTCTCCCGCGCCTGATGAACGGAGAAATCGCGGTATGACCTCCAAGCCGAAGGACTGACGACATGGCGGCGACCGGCATCAACAGCGAAGATCGCTTGGTGCAGGCGACTTTCGCCGAGCACCTGGAAAAGGTGCTGGGGTGGGAGTCCGTATACGCCTTCAACGACGAGACCTTCGGGCCGGGCGGCACGCTGGGGCGCACCAGCACCAACGAAGCAGTTCTCACCCGCGACCTGCGCGCCGCCTTGGCGCGGCTCAATCCCGATCTGCCGGCCGCCGCCATCGACGAGACCCTGCGGGCACTGACCGTGCAGGATTTCAGCCGCTCGATGGTCCAGCATAACCAGGATTTCTTCCGCCTGATCCGGGGCGGCGTTCCCGTCCATTACCGGGACGCCTTGGGACGCCTGCGTGAGGCCCGCGCCCAGGTGATCGACTTCGACAACCGACCGGGCAGCAACCGTTTCCTCGCCGTCCGCGAATTGAAACTGACTGGCCTGCGCACGCCTAATTATAACCGCCGCGCCGATCTGGTGTGCTTCGTCAACGGCCTGCCGCTGGTCTTCATCGAATTGAAGGCGGTCTACAAGAACATCCGCGCCGGTTTCGACGGCAATCTGCGCGACTATATGGACGAGAACGTCATCGCCCATGCCTTCCACCACAACGCCTTCCTGATTGTCAGCAACGGCGACCACGCCCGCTATGGCTCGATCACCAGCGCGTGGGATCACTTCGCCGAATGGAAGCGTCTGGATGAGACCGACAAGGGCAGCGTCGAGGCGGAGGTGCTGCTCAACGGCATGCTGGCCCAGGACCGGCTGCTCGATATTGTTGAGAATTTCATTCTGTTCGACGAAAGCAAGGCCGGCGCGACGCGCAAGATCGTCGCCCGCAATCATCAGGTGCTTGGCGTCAACCGCGCCGTCGCGTCGGTCGCCCGCCAGGAAGAATTGAAACGCGAATTTCCGGTCGAACGACGGCTTCTGTACCGGATGATCGAATTGCCCCTGGAAAGCCGGGTCGTTGCCAAACAAACGCGCCGGGAGTCCAGCGTGCCGCCGGGACTGAGGGAAGCCGCTACGCCCTTTTTCGTTCCCGAAGGTCCGGTGGAGATCGTCGAGCGGGCGCACCCGGATCTCGGCCGGCTCGGCGTGTTCTGGCACACTCAAGGCAGCGGCAAGTCCTATTCCATGGCGTTCTTCGCCGAGAAAGTGCGCCGGAAAGTGCCGGGAAACTTCACCTTCCTGCTGATGACCGATCGCAACGATCTCGATAGCCAGATTTACAAGACCTTCGTAGGGTGTGGTGTCGCGGATGACCAGACGCCGCGCGCCGAATCCGGGGTTGCCCTCGAACGGCTGCTGAAAGAGAACCATCGCTATATCTTCAGTCTGATCCATAAGTTCAATCAGGATGTGAACCCCAAGAAACCCTACAGCGAGCGTGACGACATCATCGTCATTTCTGACGAGGCGCACCGAACGCAGGCCGGACGACTCGCCCGCAACATGCGGCTCGCTTTGCCGAACGCGGCGTTCATCGGCTTCACCGGGACGCCTTTGTTCAAGCAAGACGAGATCACCAAGCGCATCTTTGGCGATTACGTCTCGTGTTACGATTTCAAGCGGTCGGAGGAGGACGGCGCGACCGTCAAGCTGGTCTACGAGAACCGGGGCGAAAAACTCGGCGTGGCGCGGGCCGATCTGAATGACCGGATCGCGGAAAAGGTCGAACAGGCGGACCTCGACCCCGATCAGGCGGCACTCCTCGAAAAGCTCCTCGGCAAGGACTATGAGGTCATCACCGCCGACGAGCGACTCGACAAGATCGCGGCGGACTTCGTCGAGCACTGCGCTACCCGATGGGAAGCCGGCAAAGCTTTGTTCGTCTGTATCGACAAGATCACCTGCGGCCGGATGCATCAAAGGATTATGCCGCGTTGGCGGGCCAGGGCCGCGCAGGTCCGGACAGAGTCGGAGGCCAAGCGATCGGAGGCGGCGGTCACGACCGACCAATCCGCACGAAATTCCTTGGTCGAGGCGGCCGACAAACTCGCCGCGCAAGCGAACTGGCTTGACGAGACGATCGTCGAAATCATCATTAGCGAGGCGCAGAACGAGGTCGCCGACTTTCGGAAGTGGGATTTCGACATCATTCCGCATCGCGCGTTGATGAAGAAAGGTTTTGAGACCAGTGACGGTCAACGAGTCGATGTCGAAACCGCCTTTAAAAATCCGAAGCATCCTTTCCGCGTGGCGATCGTCTGCGCCATGTGGTTGACCGGTTTCGATGTCGAATGTCTGTCCACCCTCTATATCGACAAGCCGATGAAGGCGCACACGCTGATGCAGGCCATCGCCAGGGCCAACCGGGTTTATCCCGGAAAGGCTTTCGGCCTGATCGTCGATTACAACGGCATGCTGGCGAGCCTGCGGGCCGCGTTGGCGCAATATGCGCTCGGCGACGACGGATCTGGTGAAGAGGAAATCATCGCGCCGATCGAGGAGCGCGTGCAGGCCCTTCTGGAAGCCATCGAGGCGACCGAAGCCCATTTGCGGGGCCTCGGATTTGATCCGGCGACGTTGATCGGTACGACGGGCTTTGCCCGCGTCAAAGGCTTTGCCGATGCCGTCGAGGCGGTCTACACCAACGACGAAGCCAAGCGACGGTTCGAGATCCTGGCACGACAGGTCTTTATCCGCTTCAAGGCCCTGCTGATGGAACCGACCGCGTTCGCTTATGCCGAGCGCCACGACAATATCGAGGCCATCTACAAAAAACTGAGCGAACGGCGCGATACGGCCGACGTGACCGAATTGCTGAAAGAACTGCACCGGATCGTGAACGAGGCGATCCGGACCGAATCGGTCGGCGACGATCAGGCTGAGGGGCTGACCTTTGATCTTAGCCAGATCGACATGGAACGGCTGCGCGACGAGTTCGCCAAGAAAGTCAGGCATAAAGCAACGGTGATTCAGGACATCCGGGATATCGTCGAGGAGAAACTGGCGGCGATGCTGGCACGGAACCCGATGCGCATGGACTATCAGCGCAAATACGAGGACATCGTTGCCGAGTACAACCGCGAGAAGGATCGCACAGCGATCGAAGAGATTTTCCGGCAATTGGTGGAACTTGTAAAAGGTCTCGACGAGGAACAACAGCGGGCAGCACGGGAAGGGCTTCAGGAAGACGAACTCGCCCTGTTTGATTTGCTGCAAAAGGACAGTCTGGATAAAACGGCACGCGAACGGGTGAAGCAGGCCAGCAGGGAATTGCTCGCTGCGATCAAGGCACGTCTGGCCGAATTGGATCACTTCTGGGAGAAAGAGCAAACCAAGGCCGATGTCGAGGTGTTTATCCTCGATGAGGTTTTTGCCAGCCTCCCGACGCCGCCCTTTACCGCGGATGAGAAAAAGCTGGTGGCGAGCAATGTCTATGCCTTCGTTTGGCAGCAAGCCATGAACGGCGAGTTCTCGCGAGCGGCATAGCGCTGAGAGCTCGGGTCAAGAGATCTGGGAATTGGTTGCAATAACCACGGATTCTTTTGATTTCGTGGAGCGTATTTCGGCGTAGATGGAGCGGTGGTCGGTCGGCATGCCCCAGCAAGGCAAGATAAAGGAATAGCGCCAACCGGCGTCTAAGTCTTTGTCTGCGCGTCGTTTTCTATGGAGCCAAGCATTCGTTTTATGGCTCCAATATGACGCCATCTGGGAAAACGCCCAGGCGAAATGCGATTCGGTCGAAAATGACGTCCAATCGAGCGTTGTTCCGAATATGCCGTTGCTTCTCACCGCCGCCGCATGAGAGCTGGCTGCCTCATCCTGGCCCGCACGCCGACGGGGGGCTGTAACCAATGCATCAACTGTCAGGTGATATGTTACATATTTCCTTGAAAATCGATTTCAGAATATGTAACATATCCTCTGTCCGGTCAGATGGAGGAAGCGACGATGCCCGTTGTGAGAGTGAATGATGCGACGTTTGCCGATCTAAGTACCCTCAAGACTTGGTTCGGCACCAAGACGCCTAGCGAGACTATCGACCGCATTGTGCAGGAGGCGATGGAGCAGCTTGGCATGGAGAGAGACGACGAGCCGAAGGAGGGCGTGAGCGTGATCGGCACTGGCGCGATGGAGTTCGATACGGCACCCGGCCTGGCGTTCACGAAACCGCTGTCGGCGTCGATCAACGGCAAGTCGGTCAATAGTCCGCGCTGGTCCTCAATTTTGTTGACGATGATCGCGCAGGTGAAGGCAAAGGGCTTCGAGGGGGACAAGCTGGCCCACGAACTGGGCATCCCCGCAAAGGCCAAGCGGTACGAAGAAGAAGGGTTCACGTATTACCCAGACCTAGGCATTTCGGTACAAGGTCAGTCGGCGTCGGATGCTTGGAAGGAAGTGGATCGTCTCGCGAAGAAGTGGCGCATCCCCGTCATCGTCGAGTTTTGGTGGCGTCAGAACCCTAAAGCGCAACATCCTGGTCGCACTGGGCTACTCAGATCCGGAAATGCATAACCATCACGCCGCCCGCATCCATCCGTGATCGGAAGGCGCGAAGGTGGTTTGTTCATGCTGCTGGTCGTCGAATTCGTTCAACAATTCAAGAATGCGATCCGCCAAGTCGCGGTCATGTTGTTGCAGGGCGAAAACATTCGGATCGCACGGTCGGCCGAAGGGGTGATCGGCTTCTTGCGGTTGGCTTCCATCCGCGTGACCTGTAGGCGTTGCACGCCGATGATCTTGCCCATACCTTCCTGCGACAGATCGAGCATCGATCGGATGAAGCGCAGTTCCTGCCCACAGATCGGATGTGGCGAGGTAATGATCTCGCGCAGCACCAAAGTGTGGAGCCCGTCGGCATCCTGGATGGAAAGGCCCTGGCCGTAGGACGTTTCGTGAACGGTGTAACCCTTGGCCAGCAACACCCAGCCCAGTCCGCATCCCACGTAAGGGGAAAAGGGGCCTGTCGGCGTTCGTCATTGGTCTTTCCACATCACTCTTCCGAAGGCTGTTTTCAGTCGCGGCCTACAGCCCCACCACCTTGCGCAGCGCGTCGTTGATGCGGGTTTGCCAACCGGGGCCGCTCTTACGGAAATGCTCTAGAACCTCCGTATCCAGGCGGATGTTGACGGCCTCCTT
Source organism: Telmatospirillum siberiense (assembly GCF_002845745.1). Classification (GTDB taxonomy): domain Bacteria; phylum Pseudomonadota; class Alphaproteobacteria; order Rhodospirillales; family Magnetospirillaceae; genus Telmatospirillum; species Telmatospirillum siberiense. The sequence goes on from NZ_PIUM01000005.1 coordinate 51,297, forward strand.
CGGGTTCGCCGCTTTCGGCCGACCCCGGCGGATCAGCTTATCGCCGTGGTAAAGATCGGCTCGCTCGAACCATTCCTTGGTCAAATGGGGCGCGTCGTCGGGGTCAACCCATTCTCTCTCGGAACTCGGCTTCTTCGTCGGCATGTCCATACCTCATCGAAATAATGCGCCGGCCGCCGTCGCGGGGCGTCCACACCAACACCACGAAACGGCCGTCCAGCCATCCTGCCGTGATGTACCTCGGTTCGCCATAATCCCGCCGATCATCCAGCTGGGTGAAGTGATCACCGGCGAACAGCTTGCCGGCATCGGCGAAATCCAAACCGCGTGCGGCTAGAGTCACAGCCCGTTTTGGTTCGTCCCAACTCAGACGCAACGTCATATTACTGTATCCACAATAAATATGCCAGCACGCATCAGTTTTGACCCTGTGAGGGTGTCGCCGCGCCATCGCCAACCGCACCGCCCTTCATGGCTTGGGCGATGGTTCCGGCGATGCGGTCGGCCGCCGCCTTGAGCGGATCGGCGGTCAGATGGGCGTAACGGCCCCTGCCGTGTCGGACCGGATATCGTCAATGGCGGAAAGGATATCTCCGATTCGTTCCAATTCACTGCGTGCCATCAGAAGACCCGCACCTGATCGCGCTCGAATTTCCGACGAACCTGCGGGCGGAAGGTTTCGATCTCAGGCCGACAAGCTCGGATCGATCCGTCGAACAATCACGGCCGTGATTGGAATGGAAGCTGTCCCACCCACCAAACTTCCGGGCAAGCCTTTGTCTGGAAGTTATTTTTGAATCCATGGTCCTTACCGCCGGGATTGCCACGCCTCCACCGTCTTCCCCGCGATCTTGGTCATCACCGGAATATCGGCCAGCGGCCGGTCGCCGAGGATCTCGTGAGCGACCAGGGCGAAGTTCATCCAATCCTCCTCGGTCGATTCATCCTGCCGCAAGGTCAGCGCCGTCCATGCCAGCAGTTCGGCCCAACGGGCGCGGCGTGCCGGAAGATATTTATCGAGCAGCAAGGCCACGCGACCTTTCGCCGACATCCGTTTCCCATTCAGCAATTCGGCGATGGCGCCATCGTCCTCGAACCAGGAGTCCATGAACGGAAAATAGTCTTCCCACGCCGCGCTGGCGTTGATCGCCCCGGCGACCATCGCCGGCGTCCGTCGCTCAGCCGGGATGTCGGCCAACAGTCCGGCAAGCAGGCTGTCGAGCGTGATCGCTTCGGGGTTCACGGTGGTCAGCCCGGCCCTTTCGATGACGTCGACCAATCCGAACGGGGGCAGAACGCCGGATTTGCCCGCCTCCGCCAAGGCATGCCCCAGCAGCAGACGAACATGGTCGATATCGCCGTCATAGCAATCGGTCTGGGTTTCCACCTGGAACAGGAACATATCGGCATCGGCCTTGCCGAGGCCCCCGTTGACCCAGGCGTCGCGCACGCCGATACCCCGCTTCAGCAGCAGCGCGGCGACGGCCTGCCGGCGCCCGTCCTTGACCATCAGGAACAGGCTTTGTGCGCCCGAACCGTCGATCGCGGTGGCGAGGACGTCACGCACCAGCGCCGCCGCCGATGGCGCGCAGTCGACGCCATTCTGACGACAGGCGCGGATGACGGCGTCGACCGCCGGGCGTTCGTCGTCGGGCAGCCAGTTTCGGATGGCGATCATCCGGCGCAGCATGGTGGCGGAGACATGGCCGGCGGCGGCGGCCTGTTGCAGCAGGCCGGCGGTGTCGCGCCGCGCCGCCGCGCCCGGATCCAGCAGCCAGCCGATCGCGGCCTCCCGCAGGGACGGGTCCGGGGCGGCCAACAAGGCGGCGACGATACCCGCCCGGTGGCTTTCCGGCAGGGCCGAGGTCTGTTCGGCCAGTTCGGCATACAGGGCGAAGACGTCGCCACCGCATGCCCGCGCCATATCCGCCAGGACCTCGCCGATTTCGACCGCGCCGGGCAGAGCGGAAACCTGCTCCTGGTCGAGCAGGCCGGCCATCACCTCCTGAAGGTCGTCGCCCAGTTCCAGTTTGGCGCCGGTGAACTGGCGAAGCATCAAAAGCAATATGTCGGTGTCCAGTTTGCCCTCAAGCGCCAGCGACCGCACATGCGCCCGGGCCGCCGATACGGCTTCAACCGCTTCGGTCGCGTTGCTTTCGACGCCATAGCGCAGGACCTCCAGGGACTGGCCGAGCATGAAGGCGAAGGCGTCGAGCAAGGCCTGGTTCGGCCGCTTTTTCCTCGCCTCCTTTGCCATGAGGTCAAGCAGGTCGAGGATGGAGCCCGGCGCGGACGCCAACGCCTCGCCGATATTCCGGAGTTCCCCGCCCACATGTCCCTCGCTCAAGTCGTCTGCGAGCAGTTTGGCAAGCTGCGTCAGAGCGGTGCGCGGTATCATGGGAAATATCCCCTGGCTATGATGGGCGAAAAAATTCGACGGCATGGTAGCCGATGCGGGCGCGGGTCGCGATAGCGTTTCCGATCCCCCGCCCGCCGGCTTGACACCCATCCCATATGTTGGGAGCATCGCTTGGCCGCCCGGTGCGGCACGGGACGGGGGATCTGGAAGGGAATCTGGAATGACCAAGACGGTGCCGGCGGAATCGCCAGCGGGAACGCAGACTCTGCTGCGGGGGTTGGCGGTGATCGACGCGGTGGCGAAAGGGGCGCGGAGCCTGCCGGCCATCGGAACGGCCATCGGCTGCACGCGCAGCACCACCCACCGGCTGGCCGCCGCCCTGGTGCATGAGGGCTTTCTGAAGCAGATCGGCGGAGAGGGCTATGTTCTGGGCTCGCGCCTGATCGCGCTGGGCTATCAGGCCCGCGACCAGTTGCCGCTCGCCGCCATCGCCCGTCCCGCCCTCGAGGGATTGGCGGAGGAGACGCAGGATACCGTGCATCTCGGCGTGGTCGAAGGCGACGAGGTGTTCTATCTCGATAAATTGCCGGGCAACCGTGGCCTGCAGATGCGTTCCCGCATCGGCTATCGGATGCCGCTCGCCTTCACCGGCATCGGCAAGGCCCTGATGCTCGATATGGACGCGGACGATTGGCGCCGGCTCTACGAGACGGGATTGCGATGGCACGCCCAGGCCGGCAGCGGACCGGCGACGGTGCCGCCCCTCGACGACTATCTGACTCGCCTGAAGGATTATGCCGCCGCCGGGGCCGCTTTCGATCTCGAGGAGAATGAGGTGGGCATCCGCTGCGTGGCGGCTCCCGTTCGCGACGCGGGCGGCGCCATCGTCGCCGCCATCAGCGTGGCCAGCGCCGTGCCCTATATGCCGCTGGAGCGCCTGCCCCGGCTGCGGCCACGGGTTCTTGCCACGGCGGCGGCGATTTCCCATGAATTGGGCTGGCATTCCCCTGGGGATTTGGCGTTCCCCCGGGGTGACGAGCTGGTCTTGCAGGGGAAAGTGTCGTAAGCGTCGTCTCCGCATCTATTTTGAAGCGGGGGCGTTGGTAATTCGGTACAATCTTCGCGATATCAATGTTTCCCCTGTCCAGCATTGTCGGCGATCCGACATTGCATTTAATCTTCGCTTTTTGTTCGTTATTTGTTCTGGTCACCGTATTGACATCAAGCGCAGGACCCCGTAATTATGAGGGGATCGTTCCCCCGAGAACCAAAGTAGAATTTTATGCCATTCCAACCCGTTGACACCCAGCGGCTGTATCAGCAAGTGGCCGACCAGATCAGTGAGCTGATACGCGTCAGGGAATTTCCGGTCGGGCATCGCCTGTTGCCGGAGCGTGATTTGGCGAAGGCGCTCGGGGTCAGCCGTCCGGTGGTCCGCGAAGCGATGATCGCGTTGGAAATCGCCGGTCTGGTCGAGGTGCGGACCGGCTCGGGGACCTATGTCAAGGCGCGCGCCCATTCGTCGGCGACGCGCCCCCTGCCGATCATTCTCGACGATGTGGGGCCCAGCCCGTTCGACATCATTTCGGCCCGCGTTCTTCTGGAAGGCGAAGTGGCCTTCCTGGCGGCGAAAGAGGCGACGGACGAGGACTTGAAGGAAATCGCCACCATCCATCGGGAAATGTCCCGGCAGATGGCGGCCGGAGAGGCGACACAGGATCTGGATCGCCAGTTCCACGAGCGGATCGCGCGGGCCACCCACAACACGGTGCTGCCCACACTGGTCGAAGGCTTGTGGACCAATCAGTTCGCTCCGGTCTTTTCCGTCTTGAGCCAAAGGACCGGCCTGTCGGAGAACCGGGCCGCCACCCTGGCCTCCCACGGACGGATCGCCGAAGCGCTGATGCAGCGCGATCCGGCCAGCGCCCGCGCCGCCATGCACGCCCATCTCGAGCAGGTGCTGGCCGTGCTGATGCGCGACGACGAGACGACCTGACCCCTTAATACCAACTCTCGGTGATCGGACCCGATCACCGAGCCCTCAATCGCCGGGCGGGTTTCTCCGAAACCCTTGGCTTCGCGCCAACGATGGCGCGGGCCCTCAATGGGCCAGACCAAGTCTCGATGAGTCATTCTCATCGAGACTTGGTATAAGAGCCTGTCGTCAGTGAGCGGGATGTCGTGCTGATGGCCCCAAAACCGTCATGGCCGTGCTCGACACGGCCATCCACGTGGTGGGAGCGAACGACGGTGACTTGTTCGGGGGCGTGGATGCCCGGCTCAAGGCCGGGCACGACGTCTTTTGATTGAATCGCGAAACCAAAATACCGGAAGTGCGGTAACTGCTGACGACAGGCTCTAGGCCAGGCACCCCATCAGATCGCCCATGGCGTCGCGGGGGATGATGGCGCCGCGGTGGCGGATGACCGTCGCCGCCAGCCGTCCGCCGATGCGGGCGGCCTCTTCGGGAGTCCGCCCGGCCAGGCGACCGCTCAGATAGCCGGCGTTGAAGCTGTCGCCCGCGCCGGTGGTGTCGACGGGCGTGACCTGTTCGCCGACCGGCACGTGAACGCGCAGATCCCCTTGCGAGATATAGCAGCCTTCGGCGCCATGCTTGACCAGCACCTCTTCGACACCCAGGCCGTGCATGCGGTTGGCGACCGCCTCGCAGCTTTTGTCGCCGAACAGCAATTCCTCGTCGTCGGCGGAGGGCAGGGCCAGGTCGACGAAGGCCAGGAAGCGCGAAACCACCCGGCGGGCGACGTCGGCCGATGGCCACAGGGAGGGGCGGTAGTTTCCGTCGAAGACGATGCGGGTGCCGCCCCGGCGCAATTTCTCAAGGGCTTCAGCCAAGCGGTCACGGGCGGGATAGGACAGGATCGACAGGGTGATGCCGGAGAAATGCACCATGTCGGCGTCGGCCAGATGGTCGAGAAGATCGACGGTTTCCGGCAGATCGAAGAGGGAGCGGGCCGGGGCCGCCGACCGGTAGTAATAAAAGCTGCGTTCGCCCCGCTCATCGGTGCGGATGAGATAGAGGCCGGGCAACTGGCCGGGAAGGCGGGCCACCCAGTCGGTGCCGATACCCTCCTGGCGCCAGAAGGCCAGCATGGCGTCGCTATAGGGATCATCGCCCAGCGCCGTCACATAGTCGACCGCCAGGGCCGGTCCGTTGAGACGCGCCAGATAGACGGCGGTATTCAATGTGTCGCCGGCATAAGCCATCGTCATGGTGCCGCTGCCGCGATCGGCCATCTCGATCATGCATTCGCCGATGGAGACGATTCGGCGCGGCCGATCCGGCGCGGTGCTGACGGGAGCGGGCGCCGCTGGAGTCAATTCTATTCCGGTGGTCATCTGTTCCTTACCTCGGCCAAATGCGTGTGCGACCCTGCCGCCGACCTTATCAAAGCCTGGAAACATCACCAACACGAGGTCGTCCGATGCCTGTTTTATCGACTTTTATCGACGGCCTGGCGGCATCGGGCCCGTGGTGGTTGACAGAGCCAAAATGCTGTGACACCAATTGGTCGGACCACTTGACCATTTAACGTTTCCTGTCGGATGTCAAGATGTCGCTTGATGACCGTCTCGTGGCGGCTTGTCCAGACGCCGTGCGCGTCGTCCGACCGAGGAGCAGAGAAGTCTTGGCGCTATTTTCCAAAGGGCGCGTCGTCCGACGCGGTGACAAGGCCGCATCGGCGTTGCCCTTCCCCGCTGGCGGGCATCGGCGGCTTTGGCGGGTCTTACGTCCCGTTGATCGGGTCAGGCCTTCATTTTTGGTGGGCTTCGACGCGGCGTGGAGTTATGCCTATGGGGCGGGGCCGGGCGTGGAGGAGGGTGGTCCTGTGCTGATTCCAAAAATTGAAGATTGAGGAGTTTAAGGAAATGGCAGTCGACCGCATGACGGTATTGTCTGCGATGATGGACCAGGGTGTGATCCCTGTGTTCTATCACCCCGACGTCGAGGTTTGCAAAAAGGTCATCCAGGCCTGCGCCAACGGTGGCGCCAAATGCATCGAATTCACCAACCGGGGTGATTTCGCCCCCCACGTCTTCCTTGACGTCACCCGGCATTTCGCCAAGGCGGACCCATCCGTGATCATGGGCGTCGGCTCCATCGTCGATGCGCCCACCGCGGGCATCTACATCGCCAACGGCGCCAAGTTCGTCGTTGGCCCGCTGCTGAACGCGGACGTCGCCAAGGTCTGTAACCGCCGCAAGATCGCCTACAGCCCGGGCTGCGGTTCGGCCTCCGAGATCAATTACGCGGAAGAGCTCGGCTGCGAAATCGTCAAGGTGTTCCCCGGCAGCTCGGTGGGTGGCCCGGACTTCGTGAAGTCGGTGCTCGGCCCCTGCCCCTGGACCCGTATCATGCCGACGGGCGGTGTCGACTGCACCGAGGAATCCCTCACCAAATGGTTCAAGGCCGGTGTCGTGTGCGTCGGCATGGGCAGCAACCTGGTCACCAAGCAACTGCTCGACGCCCAGGATTATGCCGGCATCGAGAAGAAGGTGCGCGAGACCATCGCGCTCATCCGTACCATTCGGGGGAAGTAAATGGCTGACGATATTCTGAAAATCCGTTCCGCGGCGGAGACCAAGTGGGATTGCGCCTCCTTCGGCGAGGTGATGCTCCGCTTCGACCCCGGCTTCGGCCGCGTGCGCAATGCCCGCAGCTTCCAGGTCTGGGAAGGCGGCGGCGAATACAACGTCGCGCGCGCCATGCGCAAATGCTGGGGCAAGCGCTCCACCGTGGTCACCGCGCTTCCGCAGAACGATCTGGGCTGGCTGGTCCAGGACCTGATCTGGCAGGGCGGCGTCGATACCTCGCATCTGATTTGGCGCGACTTCGACGGCCTGGGGCGGAACACCCGCGTCGGCCTCAACTTCACCGAAAAGGGCTTCGGCGTCCGTGCCGCGCTCGGCTGCTCCGACCGTGGCCATTCCGCCGCCTCGCAGATCAAGCCCGGCGAAGTGAACTGGGAAAAGCTGTTCGGTGAGGAAGGCGTCCGCTGGTTCCACACCGGGGGCATCTTCGCCGCTCTCGCCACCAACACCGCCGAGGCGGTGATCGAGGCGGTCGAGGTCGCCCACAAATACGGCACCATCGTTTCCTACGACCTGAACTACCGCGCCTCCCTGTGGAAGAGCCAGGGCGGCAAGGAAGGGGCGCAGAAGGTCAACCGCACCATCGCCAAGCATGTCGACGTGATGATCGGCAACGAGGAAGACTTCACCGCCTGCCTCGGCTTCGAGGTCGAAGGTCTCGACGAGCATATTTCGAAGATCGATCCCGCCAACTTCAAGAAGATGATCGCCAAGGCGGTCACCGAGTTCCCGAACTTCAAGGTGGCGGCGACGACCCTTCGGAACGCCAAGACGGCAAGCGTCAACGACTGGGGCGCGGTGATCTATGCCGGCGGCCAGTTCTACGAGGCGCCGATGCGCGAGAACCTCGAGATCTATGACCGCGTCGGCGGTGGCGACGGGTTCGCCTCCGGTCTGGCTTACGGCTTCCTCGAAGGCAAGGGTCCGCAGGCCGCCGTCGAATATGGCGCGGCGCATGGCGCATTGGCCATGACCACGCCGGGCGACACCTCGATGGTCAACGTCAAGGAAGTGGAAGCGATCATGAAGGGCAAGGGCGCCCGCGTGATCCGCTGATCCAAAGTCTCCGGCCGGCCGCCTTCGGGCCGCGCCGGCCGGAGATCTTTTCGCCTTCGATGGAAGGCGCCGGGTTCGCCCGGTTACAAAATTTCTATTGTATCGATTGCCGCTGCGTCATATTGGTCTGACCACTTGACCAGGGCAATCCCATGACCCATTCTATGGAAACGGCGCGGATTCCGCGCATTCAGTGAATTTTCGACCAGCAAAGGACAGGTTTAGATGGCGTCACTTTTCATTCGGCTGCATCCCAATGACAGCGTGGTCGTCGCGATCGAGGATCTGTCACCGGGGACCGTGCTTCCCGGAACCGACGTCACCTGCAAGGATTCCATCCCGATCGGCCACAAGGTCGCCGTCCAGGCCATCGCCGCCGGACAGCCGGTGCGCAAGTTCGATCAGATCATCGGTTTCGCCACCCAGGCCATCGCTCCCGGCGAGCATGTGCACGTGCATAACATGGGCATGGGTGAGACTTTCGACCGCGCCTTCGAGGTGGGATCCGACGCCAAGCCGACGGCCCTGCTGCCGGAAGCCGAGCGGGCGACGTTCCAGGGGATCGTTCGGTCCGACGGCCGCGTGGCGACCCGCAACTATATCGGCGTGCTGACCACGGTGAACTGTTCGGCCACCGCCGCCCGGCTGGTCGTTGAGCAGTTCCGCGGTTCCGCCCTGGCCGACTATCCCAATGTCGACGGCGTGGTTGCGCTGACCCACGGTCTGGGTTGTGGCGGCATCCAGGAAGGCGACGGCATGGACATTCTGCGCCGTACCATCGGCGGCTATGCGCGGCACCCCAATTTCGCCGCCGTCGTCGTACTCGGCCTGGGTTGCGAAAACAACCAGTTCTCCCGCCTGGCGGAAGTCGAACATCTGGAGGTCGGTGAGTTCCTGCAGCCGCTGATCATTCAGGACATGGGCGGCACCAAGGCCACCGTCGAGGCGGCCGTGGCGAAGATCAAGGCGATCCTGCCGAAGGTCAACGACGTGCGTCGCCAGACCGTTTCGGCCAGCCATATCACCGTCGGGCTGCAATGCGGCGGTTCGGACGGCTATTCGGGCATCACCGCGAACCCCGCGCTGGGCGCCGCGGTCGATCTTCTGGTCAGGAACGGCGGGACCGCCATCCTGAGCGAAACCCCGGAAATCTACGGGGCCGAGCATCTGCTGGCGCGCCGCGCCGTCAGCCCGGACATCGCCGCCAAGCTGGTCGAGCGGATCAAATGGTGGGAAGCCTATACGGCGCGCACCGGTGATGAGATGAACAACAATCCCTCGCCGGGCAACAAGAAGGGCGGCCTTACCACCATTCTTGAAAAATCCCTGGGCGCCGTGGCCAAGGCCGGCACCACCAATCTGGTGGAGGTGGTGAAATACGCCGAGCCGATTCCCGCCCATGGCCTGGTGTTCATGGACAGCCCCGGCTACGACCCGGTGTCGGCCACCGGTCAGGTGGCCAGCGGCGCCAATATCATCTGCTTCACCACCGGACGCGGATCGGTTTACGGTTGTAAGCCGGCTCCCAGCCTCAAGCTGGCCACCAACACGCCGCTCTATAATCGTATGCGCGACGATATGGACATCAATTGCGGTCCGATCGCGACGGGCGAAGCCTCCATCGAGGAGAGCGGCCGCGCCATTTTCGAGGCGATTCTGGCCACGGCTTCGGGACGGCAGACGAAAAGCGAGGAATTGGGCGTCGGCGCGGACGAATTCGCACCGTGGCAAATCGGCGCCGTCATGTAACCAGATCCAACCATCGATCTTCAAGAAACCGTCCGACGCCGGGATCCGTTCCCGCGTCGGACGCAAGGGGCAGCCCTGGATCCAGGGTTTTTATTCTCAGCAGCCCCGAATTTGCGCTACCATCGGTTCAAAGTGCCGATGCTAGACAGTACAGGAGAGAATTTCGCTCCGACCAATTCCAATACCAAAAATAAAACTTCGATAAAGGCAGGCGTTAAGCCAGGCCAAAGGGGGCGACCGTGCGTTTTGCTTTTCTCCAGCCGATCCAGGTGCGCCTGTGGTTGGCGTTTTTAGCGGTGGCGGCGGTCAGCGTCGTTGGCGCGGTAACGTCATTGGTGTCCGATAGCCTGTTGTCCGGCACCATTCAGCGATTTGGATCGGGAACGCTGCCGCAAATGGTGGCGGCGCAAAGCCTGCTCGACGCGAAAAGCGCCCTGATCGAAGAGACCAGGGCCCTTGCCAAGACGGAAGAAGCCGGAGATCTCGACAAACGCAAGGCGGCGGCGCGCGGTCAGCTGACGAAGCTGCGCAGTCTGTCGTCCGAACGCCTGCCGGCTCTCGGGGCGAGCGAGGTGGCGAGCGAACTGCGCCCGCTGATCGATCGTTTCGAAGCCAGCCTGACCGCCGTGGACAAGGCCACCGGCCATCGGCTGGAGGCCCGGACCCGGCGTGACGAACTGGTCGAGAATATGGACAGCGCCAGTCGCGCCGCCCGTTCCCTGGCCGAGCCGCTGGCCCGGGCCCTGCGCGAGCAACTGGCCGGGCGGATCGGTTCCCTGGCGGCGGCCGGCGACATGCGACGTCTCCAGGATATCGACAAGAACGAGGTCGCCTGGCTGATCAACGTGCAACGGTTGCGGACGGAAGCGGAAAATCTGCGCAGCATGCTGACGGCGGCGGCGGGAGCCCAGGACGACGCGACCTTGCGCGGCGTCGAAGCGCAGATCGCCATGGCGACACCGCGTCTGCGCGAGCCTAGCGGATTGCCCGAGACGCCGTTCACCTCGGGCTTCGAGGCCTCGATGGAGGCTTTGGTGGGATATACCGCGCCGCCTGACAGCATCGTCGAGGCGCGGGCGGCGGAACTGGCCGCCCAGCATGACATCGACGCCGCGCTGACCGCCAATACCCAGGCCGGCGACCAGCTCAGCAAGGCTCTCGGACAGTTCGCCGAAACCCGTTCGGCGGCCACCGGGCAGGCGATAGACAATACCGTCGGCGAGATCCGCGCGGCGATGAGCGTACAGGCCATCCTGGCCTTCCTGGCGTTGGCCACCGCGGCGTTGATCGGCTGGTTCTACGTGCGCGGCAATCTGGTCCGGCGGATCCTGCATCTGCGCGATGCCATGCGGGCGATTTCCGGCGGCGATCTGGAATATCGCGTCGCTGTGAAAGGCCAGGACGAATTGGCCTCGATGGCCGAGGCGCTGGCGATTTTCCGCGACAACGCCCGCAAGATCGCGCAATTGCAGCAACAGCAGGAGGAAGCCCGGCAGGCCGCCGAGCGGGAACGCCGCCAGGCGCTTCTCTCGATGGCCGACGCGCTGGAATCGGGGGCGGGCCGGTTGCTGTCGCAGGTTGCCGAGGCGGCGGCCCAATTGGATGGCTCGGCGGGCGACATGTCGCGCAATGCCGAGGCGGCCAGCCGCGAAGCCGATTCCGTGGCCGGGGCGACCAATCAGGCGGCGATCAAGGTCGATTCCGCGGCCGGTGCGGCCCAGGAGATGGCGGCCTGCATCCAGGAGATCGCCCGCCATGTCGCCGGATCGACCTCGGCTTCCGGCAGTGCCCGGGACGAGGCCGGCACCGCGCAGCATAAGGTCGGCCGCTTGAAGGAGGCCGCCGAGAAAATCGGCGACATCGTCCAGTTGATCCGCGGAATCGCCGCCAAGACCCATCTCCTGGCGCTGAACGCCACCATCGAGGCGGCCCGGGCCGGAGAGGCGGGGAAAGGCTTCGTCATCGTCGCCGGCGAGGTGAACAACCTCGCCAATCAAACGGCGTCGGCCACCGAGGAAATCGAGCGCCAGGTCGGGGCCATCCAGATCGCCACCGGCGATTCGGTGCAATCGATCGAAACCATCCTGAAAGCGGTCGAGCATGTCAACGAACTCAATATGTCGGCATCCGGTTCATTGGAACAGCAGTCCGCCGCCACCCAGGAGATCGCGCGCAGCATGACGGAAATGGCCGAACTGATTTCGGCCGTGCATAGCGGAATGGACACGGTCAATCACAGCACGCACGCCAACGAGACGACGGCGGTCACCTTAAGGACCGCCGCGGCCCGTCTGTCGGCCGACACGGAAGCGCTGGGAACGGAAGTGAACCGTTTTCTCGGTCAGATCCGTAACGGTTAAGTCCGAGCGGAGGGTGATGGTTTTCCGGCATCGGGCCGGCGCAGAACGATGGTTGCGACGCCGGCGATGGTTGCGACGCTGCCCAGCAGCGTCCGCAGGTTCAATGTCTCTCCCAGCATCAGGATGCCGGAAACGACGCCGAAGACCGGCACCAGCAGGGTGAACGGCATGACCTGATTAACGGGATAGCGGCGGATCAGGGGGTACCACAAATAATAGGTCCCGATGGAAACGACGAGGACCGTGTAACAGAGCGAACTCCACCCTCGCCAGGTGGAATTGGCCAGGGCTTGCCATTGCCCGCTTTCCAGACAGAAGGAGGCCAGCAGCATCTGCGGCGCGGTGAACAGGGCGATCCAGCCCGAGAGGGCGAAGCTGTTGATGGGGCCCAGGGCCTTGATCTGGATATTGCCGAAGGCGGCCGCCAGCGCCGAACCGAGGATGCAGGCCACCCAGATGAAGTTGCCGCCGATGCGCGGCTCGCCGACGATCAGAATGATGCCGAGAAAAGACAGGGCCAGCCCGGCGAGACGCCGCCAACCGAAGCGGTCGTTGTAGAAATAGGCGGCCAGGATGGCGGCGAAGGGAACCTGCGCCTGGCCGATGATCGCGGCGGTACTGGCGTCGAGGTGGGCGACGCCGGCATACATCAAGCCGAAGTTCAGCGTGCCGAAGGTGAGGGAAAGGCCGAAAACGGGAAGAAGCTGCTTGCGTGATATCCGGAAAAACGGGCAAAGCAGGGCGGCGACGATGGCGAAGCGCATTCCCATGAGCAGGAGGGTGGGGAATTCCTTGAGGCCGAATTTCAGGACGGCCCAGTGGAATCCCCATAGCACCTGGACGAGCAGCAGGCCAAGAAGATCAAAAAAACGCATGTCGCTCGGAATCCGGGAGGCGATAAGGATGAATTGTTCAAAGGGGAGAGGGGTGTAAAAACTCCACCGGAAATGCTTACGCTCGGCTCTTGCTGGGTTCAACGTCTATTTACCGATTGCCCCAGTTTATTTGAACAAGATGAGTTTGTTGTTATTGGTCAGCCGCAACCGGTAAAATTCCGTACCATGTTGGATGATGATTTCCCGGTGGCCGGCCAACAGATCCAGGCTGGAAAGGACCGGAGGCGCCGCCGGCGGGAGGGCGGGTTTGGTTTCCGGAGCCGGCGCCGAATTGGTCATGGTGCGTCAGGAATCCCCAAGGGAAGGAAGCGCCCCTTCTAGTGTAATTGATAATCATTATCAATTACTTTTTGAAACAGACTGTTACTGTCGAGAAACGCGTGGCCCCCTCAGGACGGAGGGAGCACGGGGCCGCTACCCGCGCCGGTCCTTTGCAGGGCGCAGGAAATGTCTTCCAGATCGGCGGTCGTCAGCGTGACCTTGGCGGCGGCCAGCCAGCCGTCCACTTGTTCGGGACTGCGCGCGCCGACGATCGCTCCGGTTACGCCCGGCCAGGACAGGGTCCAGCTTACCGCCAAGGCGCCGACGGAAATGCCGTGGCGTGCGGCGATGGGGCGCAAGGCGTCGACCAGCGCGAGGTTGCGGGTCAGGTTTTCGCCGGTGAATTCCGGATTGCGCGAACGCCAGTCGTCGGCGGGAAGGCCCTTGGCCCGCTCTTTGGTGAAGCTGCCGGTCAATAGGCCCGACTGCATGGGCGAATAGACGATCACCCCGGTCCGATGTTCGGCGCACCAGGGCAATTCGGCGGCGGCAACGCCGCGGCGGATCGCCGAGAAGGGGGGCTGCAGGGTATCGACGTGGCCAAGCCGTTCGGCAATGGCCAATTGGGCGGCGGAGTGGTTGGACAGTCCGACGGCGCGCACCTTACCGGCCTTTTTGAGGTCCAGCAGCGTCTGCCAGTAATCATCGAGCGGTGTGCCGTCTTCGGTCGGCCAATGCATTTGATAAAGATCGATCCGCTCGACACCCAGTCGCCGAAGGGAATTGTCCACTTCCCGGCGCAGGCTGTCGGCGGCTCCGATCCTTCGTGGCGGTGCCGAACGATCGGTCTCGTTCCAGACCAGGCCGCATTTGGTGAAAACGTAAGGGCGCCGGTCGGAAGGCAGGTCCTTCAGCGCGGCGGCGACGATCTCCTCCGAATGGCCCAGCCCGTAGACGGCGGCGGTGTCGATCCAATTGACGCCGCGTTCCAGCGCATGGCGAATGGCGGCGACGGACTGGCCATCCTCCTGGCGACCCCAGCCATAGGCCCAGTCGGCTCCCCCGATGGCCCAGGCGCCGAATCCGACGCGGGTGATGTGCATGTCGGTGCTGCCCAATTGGCGGGTCGGCAGGGCTGTTGTCGTCATTTGGTTCCTCCGGTTGGTGGGCCGGGCCCCTGGAAGCCCGGGCGGCGCCTCTCGCCCGCCGGAAGCGGAACAGAGGGTGCTTAAGGGTGAGACGCGGGGATTGATCTGTCAAATAACATATTATAATAATATTCATCAATTTTAGTGAATATTTGGGGCGGCGATCATGGATCTGCGGCAATTGGAACATTTCGTCACGGTTGCCGAAGAGCAGCACTTCACCCGCGCGGCGCGGCGCCTGAACATCGTTCAATCGGGCTTGTCGACATCGATCCGAACCCTGGAGGAGGAACTGGGCGCCGATCTGTTCCTGCGCAGTACCCGGCGGGTCGATCTTACCGCCGCCGGCCGCGTGCTGTTTCTGGAGGCGCAACGGGTCTTGAGCGCCGCCCGCAAGGCGAAGGAGGCGGTGTTCGCCATCCAGGGCCTGCAGCGGGGCCGCCTGACCATCGGCATGGCGCAGACGCTATCTCCTTTCGTCGATCTGCCCGCCTTGTTGTCGCGCTTCCACGCCGATTATCCGGGCGTCGAGATCCGGCTTTGCCAGGGGGCTTCTCCCGCCCTTTGCACGAAGGTGCGTGACGGCCGTCTCGATGTCGCCTTCGTACCGATGTTCGGAGGATCCCTCGACGGGGTCAGCAGTGAGCTCTATGTCTGCGAAGCGCTGGTCGTCGCCTGCGCGCCGGCTCATCCCCTGGCCGGAAAGGACGATCTGACGCTGGCCTCCCTGGCCGAGAGCACCTTCGTCGATTTTCAACCCGAGTGGGGAACCCGTCCCCTGGTCGATCACGCCTTCGCCGAGGCCAAGGTTGAGCGCCACGTCGCCTTCGAGGTCAACGACATGCGGAGCCTGCTCGATCTGGTCTCCTTCGGTCTGGGAATCGCCCTGCTTCCCGAGCGGATGGTATCGGCGCAGGAAAGCCTTTCCAACGCTCCGGGAGGTCTGGCGCTGGCCCGCCTGGCGCCACCGGAGATCTGCTGGGAAATGGCCGTCATCTACGCCGGCCGCAATGAGCCGGTGAGCGCCGCCGCCAGCGCCTTTCTCGCCCTGTTGCCCCCGGCGCAGGAGTGACGCGGGCGTGGAAGGGGCCGATTAGAGCGATTTGCGACCAGGTTGGGTCACTTACCCTTTCGTCATTGCCGGGCTTGACCCACGGCTGTCCGGCACGGCTTTTGCCCTCGATATTCGGGAAAATTTATACGCTTCTGTTCAACTATAAGTCGTCATGCCCGGACTTGATCCGGGCATCCACGTGCCGCTTCCAATGACGTCGGTCGGTCCGTACAACCATGGATTGCCGGATCAAGTCCGGCAATGACGGTTTTTGGGTGTGCTCACCACTCGGATACAGGCGACGCACAAACTGTGCCGGACAGCCGTGGATCAAGTCCGGGGGTGACGGAAAAAACGACGATTCAATACGATCGCAAACCGCTCTAGCTAGACATCGAGACTTGGTCTGGGCCATTGACTGCTCGGTGATCGGTTCCGATTACCGGGATTTGGTCTTAATCCCCTTCCACCTGGACCAGGCGGCCCTCGGTGGACGAGCGCAGCAGCGCGTCGATCAGGCGGTGCACAGCCAAGGCCGATCGCCCACTGGCGTCGGGGTCGCGCCCTTCGATGATCGCGGCGGCGAAATCGGCGATCAGGGCCTTATGCGGCCCGTGATCGAAGGCCATGGGATCGGCGCCGCCACCGGTCGGACCGTCGCCTTCCATGACGTCCTGGCGGCCGTCGTGGTAGAGAAGACGAAGGCTGTTCCCCTCCAGGGTCGCGGTGCCCAGGGTTCCCGACAGCTCGATTCGTTCCGGAAAGCCGGGATAGGCGGCGGTGGTGGCGCCGATGGTGCCGATGGCGCCATTGGCGAACCGCAGCATGCCGGCGGCGGTATCCTCGGTATCGATATGGCGCATCGGGCTGGTGCGGGCGAAGCAGCCGACGACGACGGGAATGCCGGTCAGGGTGCAGAAAACGTCGAGACTGTGGATGGCCTGGGTGATGAGAACGCCGCCGCCGTCGCGCGCCTTCATGCCGCGTCCGGGCTGGGCGTAATAGGCCGGCGGCCGCCACCAGCGGATTTCCGCCGAAGCGGCGATGGTCTCGCCGATCGCGCCCTCGGCCAGGGCGGCGCGCAGCCGCCGGACGACGGGGCGGAAGCGATGCTGGAAGACGATGCCCAGCCGCAAGCCGGCCTTTTCCATCCGTTCGACCAGGGCGACGGACCGGGCGAGGCTGACCTCGATGGGTTTTTCCATCAGCACATGCTTGCCGGCGGCGGCGCATCGCTCCACCAGATCGAGATGGGTGGTGGGCGGGGTGAGCAGCAGGATGGCCTGAACGGTGGCGTCGGCCAGGAGCTCCTCCAGGGTGTCCACCACCGGAAATCCGGTTTTTTCGGCGAAGGCGGCGCGGCGCTCGGGCGACGGACTGAAGGCTCCGGCAACGTCGATGCGCTCGGTCAGTTCGGCGAGCGCCAGGGCATGCGGCTGCGAGGCCATACCCAGGCCGACGATGCCAAGACGAAGACGTGCGTTCTTCATGGGGTTCTCCTTAAGGGCCTGTTGATAAATTATCGAATCAACGGACACCAAGCCCTGAGGCCTGTGGGATTGGCCGGATGTACTTCGTCCTCTTGATCGTTCCGGTGCGCTCCGGCTTTTGATGAACCACCAAGGCACCAAGGCACCAAGATACCAAGGTGGCGGAGTGTGCCACTGGCATTTTCCCGTCCTGTCATCGGCTGTCGGCCGAATGCCTGCGGCGCGGATTGGCCGCCACCGGATGGTCCGAAAGACGCCTTGGTGCCTTGGTGGTTCAAAATATCCGGAGTTTCCGTTCATGCCATCGGAGAACCGGAGGCAACGGGAGAAGCCTTAAGGCGCAAGCGTGATGCCGTCCCTGTCCTGGCCCAGCATGTCGGCGAGAACCTCCACCACCAGGCCGTGATCCTCGCGCTGCGGCAGACCGGAAACGGTGACCGCGCCGATGCAGCCCATGCCTTTGACGACGAGGGGAAAGCTTCCCCCGTGATCGGCGTAATCGGTCATTTCAAGGGCATAGGCGGCCTGCAAGGTGGTCTGGCGCTGTTGCATCTGCAGGCCGACGCCGTAGGAACTGCGAAAGAACCGCAAGACGGTATTGCGCTTGCGCCGGATCCAGTCGGCGTTGTTGGGGGCGGCGCCCGGCATGGCGAAATGGAAAAGCTGCTGCATCTGGGTCGAAATATCGATCGCCAGGGTGGCGCGGCGGGATTCGGCCGCTTCCTTGAGGCGGCGGCCCAGATCCCAGGCTTCGGCGGGGCCGAAGCGGTCGAAGAGCAGACGTTGTTCCTGGAGCGCGACGATGCGCAGATCGTCTTCTAAGGACATGCCTCCCATTCCTTCCGGTTCGGGGTTGTCGGTCCGAGGCGGCGCCTGACGGGCGCGGCCGAAACGAAGACGGGATTATCGGCGGAGAAAACTTATCCGTAAAATATATTATTTAGATCTGATTAAGCAAAAATAGAGAATTATTCCGTCGTTTCCTCCGGCGCTTCGAGAAAAGCGCCGGAGGGTAAATCAAGGACGGAAACGTCTTCAGGCCTTGCTGTCGACGATGTCGGCGACGCGCAGAATGTTGGTATTGCCAGCGCAGCCGAAAGGTTCGCCGGCGGTGATGACGATGCGATCACCCGGTTCGGCGAAGCCTTCCCGCTGGGCGATGCCTTCGGCCTTGGTGACGATCTCGGAGAAGCCGCGCGGACGGGCGGTCACCACGCTGTGCGCTCCCCAGACGATCGCCTGCTGGCGGGCCACTTCGATATCCGGCGTGATGCTGATGATCGGCTGGTCGGGGCGTTCGCGAGCCACCCGCAGGGTGGTCATGCCCGAGGTGGTGTAGGTGACGATGGCCGGCGCCGCGATGGTATGGGCAACCTGGCGGGCGGCGGCGCTGATCGCGTCGTTGGTGGTGTTCTCGGGGTCCTGGCGCGAGGCGTCGAGATTGACGCGATATTGCTCGTCCTGCTCGACCTGCGTGATGATGCGATCCATCATCACCACCGATTCGATGGGATAGTCGCCGCTGGCCGATTCGGCCGACAGCATCAGGCAATCGGCCCCGTCATAGACGGCCGTGGCGACGTCGGAGGCCTCGGCGCGGGTGGGGGCGGGGGCGTGAACCATGGAATCGAGCATCTGGGTGGCGACCACCACCGGCTTGCCGACCCGGCGGCAGCAGCGGACGATGCGCTTTTGCAGAATCGGCACGGTCTCGGGCGGACATTCGACACCCAGATCGCCGCGCGCCACCATGACGGCGTCGGACAGGGCGATGACCTCTTCCAGATATTCGATGGCCGAGGGCTTTTCCAATTTCGAAAGGATGCGCACCCGGTTTCCGACTCGCGCCGAGACGAGCTTGCGGGCCTGTTCCACATCTTCCGGCCGCTGCACGAAGGAGAGCGCGATCCAGTCCGCGCCCATGTCCAGGGCGAACTCCATGTCGGTGATGTCCTTGGCGGTCAGGGGCGAGATCGGCAGGACGACGTTGGGAACGTTGAGCCCCTTGTGGTTGGAGAGCTCGCCGCCGGTGATCACCTTGGTTTCGGCGAAATCGGGGCCATGCTTGACCACCCGCAGGCGCAGCTTGCCGTCATCGAGGAGAAGATCGGTATCGTTGGTCAGCGCGGCGAACACTTCCGGATGCAGCAGCGGGGCGCGCTTGGCGTTGCCCGGCGAATCGTCGAGGTCGAGACGGAAGCTGGCGCCGGTCTCCAGATGGATCTTGTTGCTTTCGAACTTGCCGACCCGCAGCTTGGGGCCCTGCAAATCGGCGAGGACGCCGATCGGGCGGCCGACCTTCTTCTCGACGGCGCGCACGATGTCGTAGCGCGCCTGATGATCGGCGTGGGTGCCATGGCTGAAATTGAAGCGGAAGACGTCCGCGCCGGCGGTAAACAGCCCCTCGATGGCTTCCGGTGTCGAACTGGCCGGCCCGAGGGTGGCGATGATCTTGGCTTTGCGTAGTCGTCTGAGCGACATGGTGGTTCCTTGAGAAACTGGGCGCCGCTCACGCGGTGCCATGGGGTTGCAATAAGAGCCGGAGTCCGGCGATGAAATCGGGGATCGAACCGTGCGAATGAAGACGGAAGATCATCCGGCCAATACGCCGCGATCGTCGCTTTTCGCTTCGGCGAGCGACATGGGGCGGTAAGGATCCCCGATGGAGGGGCGCCCAAGCGCGAGGCGCGTCAACGAATTGGCGAGCTCGTCCAAATTGCGCCTGACAATGGTGCATCCCGCCAAATTGGTCAAGCGGTAAGACCGTTTCATTTTGTGGTCTTTCGACCCATTCTCCGCTTATGCGGGAAGGATGGGAAGGGGCTGCTATTTTTGGAAGAACTCTTGCGCTCATCGCCGCTCAACCGCTGTTGCGCAGTCCGGCGGCGACGCCGTTGATGGTGAGATGGATGCCGCGTTTCAGGCGGTCGTCGCTTTCCCCGGCCCGGTACCGGCGCAAAAGGGCGATCTGGAGATGATTGAGCGGATCCAGATAAGGGAAGCGGTTTTGCATCGAGCGGGCGAGCAGGGGATTGTCGGCCAGGAAATCGTCTTGTCCGGTAATGGCCAGAAGGTGTTGGCGGGTCAGCAGCCATTCCTCCTTGATCCGTTCGAAAATCCGCGTCCCCAGGGCGGGGTCCTCGACCAGCTTGGCGTAGCGCTGGGCGATGGTCAGATCGCTTTTCGACAGGACCATGTCCATGTTGGAGAGCAGCGTGCGGAAGAACGGCCAATCCCGATGCATGCGTTGCAGCAGAGCCAGGCCTCCGGGATTGTCGGCCAGCCAATTTTCCACCGCCCTGCCGAAACCGAACCAGCCCGGCAGCATCAGGCGGCACTGGGCCCAGGAAAACACCCAGGGAATGGCGCGCAGATCCTCGATCCGGTCGGATTTGGTCCGCGATGCCGGACGTGAGCCGATATTGAGATCGAAAATTTCCGAAATGGGCGTCGACTGCCGGAAATATTCCTTGAAGCCCGGCGTTTCATAGACGAGGTCGCGGTAGGCGTGGAAGGCCAGCTCGGAAAGTTTCGACATGGTGTCGTGAAAGGCGCCGGACGGCTCCACCTTGTTCTCCAGATCGACCAGCGTCGCCTCCAGGGTGGCGGCGACCAGCACCTCCAGATTGCGGCGGCCCACTTCCGGCGAGGAATATTTCGAGGCGATCACCTCGCCTTGTTCGGTGATGCGGATCTGGCCGGAAACGGCTCCCGTCGGCTGGGCGAGAATGGCCTGATAGCTGGGGCCGCCGCCCCGGCCCACCGAGCCGCCGCGGCCATGGAACAGCCTGAGGCGGATCTGATGCCGGGCGAAGACGTCGGCCAGGCCGATCTCCGCCTTATAAAGTTCCCAGCCCGAGGTCAGGAAGCCGCCGTCCTTGTTCGAATCCGAATAGCCCAGCATGACTTCCTGTTCATCGTCGCGGCTTTGCAGGAAATCGCGATAGATCGGCAGCGACAGGAGGCGGTCCATGATGACGGGCGCCTGGCGCAAGTCCTCGATGGTTTCGAACAGCGGGATGATATTGACCGACAGGCGGGGGGTGGGCCCCACCTTCAACAGGCCGGTTTCCTTGAGCAACAAGGCCAGTTCGAGCAGGTCCGAAACGCTGTCGGTTTTCGAGATGATGCTGTTGGTGATGGCGGCGTCGCCATATTTCAGCTTGATCTCGCGGGCCGTGTGGAAGATCGCCAACTCGCCATTGGTTTCCTCCGAATAGTCGAGATGCGCGGAATAAAGCGGGCGCGGGCTGGACAGCTCTTCGGAGAGAAGGGTTATTCTCTCGTTTTCGGACAAGGCGGCGTAATCGGCGGTCCGGCCCGCGGCGCGCAGCAGTTCGGCCACCGAGCGTTCATGGACATCGGAGTTTTGGCGCAAATCGATCGGAGCCAGATGGAAGCCGAACACCTGGACCGACAGAATTAATCTTTGCAGCCTGCGCGTCGTCAGTCGGGCACTGCCGTTGGCCGCCAGCGACGAGGCCAGAATCTGCAGGTCCGCCGCCAGTTCCGCGCTGTCGGCATAGGGTTCCGCCTTGCCGATGGCGTGACGCGGCGAGTCCTGATGATCAAGGGCCCAGGCGCTGGCCGCGAGGCGGGAATAGATCCCCGTCAGCGCCCGGCGATAGGGTTCGTCGAGGCGATGCGGTGAATGGTCCGGAGAGCGCTGGGCCAACGCGGCCAACTCGGGAGAGACCTCGACGAGCAGTTGCGACAGGGGCAGCTCGGCGCCGAGGTTGTGGATTTCCGTCAGATATTGTCCCAGCGCCGTCGTCGATTGCAGGCGCATCGCCTCCTTGAGGATGGGCGCCGTGACGAAGGGATTGCCGTCGCGGTCGCCGCCGATCCAGGAGCCGATCTTGAGCAGGGGCGGCAGATGCCAGTCGCGGTTGGGGTGGCGGCGCTTGAGCAGGTCTTCCAACTGGCCGTAAAGAATCGGCAGTTGCGTGAAGAAGGTGTCGCCGTAGAAGGACAGGGCGTTTTTCACCTCGTCGATGACCGCCAGGCGTTGCGGGCGCAGCAGACGGGTCTGCCACAGCGTGAGGATCGCGGTGTAAAGATCCTCCTCCTTTTCCTCGGTCTCCTCCGGCGTCAGGCGGGCGCGGTCGCGTTCATCGAGCAGGAGCGCGATCCGCCGCTGCAGCGACAGGATGCTTTTCCGCTGTACTTCGGTGGGGTGGGCGGTGAGCACGGGGCTCACAATCATCTTGTCGACACAGCCTTTCAGCATGTCGGCGGTGACCTCCGCCTCGTCCAGGCGTTCGAGCGCCCGCGCCAGGCTGCCTTCGCGCGGTCTCGAATGGGCGATGGCATGGTCGCGGTTGCGGCGGATGTGATGCTGGTCCTCGGCCAGATTGGCCAGATGCAGGAAGTAGGAAAAAGCCCGCACCACCGAATGGGCCGCGTCGAGAGACAGGCCGTTCAGAATGTCGGCCATCTCCTGGCGGGCGGATTCGTCGCCTTGGCGGTTGTAGCGGACCGCGGCCTGCCGGGCCCGCTCGACGGCCGAAAAAATCGCCTCGCCTTCCTGCGCGCGCAGGACATCTCCCAGCAGCCGGCCGAGCAGCCGGGTGTCGTCACGCAAGGGGCGGTCCTTGTCGGCGGTATCGGCGGCGGGTGCGGTCTCGAAGGGGGTGTTTGGCGGGGTCACGTCATTCAGCCTTCTTGTCGTCGGGGTGGAGGAGGGCGGCGGGGGCGAGACGACTACTCTCTTTCGCCGGCAGGCGAGACTTCGAGACGCGCATGCATCAGCGCCTCCTTCAGTCGGCGCAGATGGGGCGACAGGCTGGGGCCGCGCCGGAGCGCCACGCCGGCCTCGAGAATGTCGACGATCACCAATTGCAGCAACCGCGAGGTCATCGGCGTGTATTGCTCGGTGTCCTCGATGAGGGGCAGACAGATGGGGTGACTGGCGATTTCGGCCAAGGCGGTTCCCGCCGTGGTGACGGCCACGACGCTGGCTTCCCGTTCGCGGGCCAGCCGGGCGGCGTTGACCACTTCCCGGGCGCGGCCGGTGTAGGAGAAGGAAACCAGCGCGTCGCCGCAGTTGAGGCTGGCCGCCGACATGATCTGCATGTGGGGGTCGACATAGGCGACCACCGGCACGTTGAGGCGGAAGAATTTGTGCTGGGCGTCGATGGCCACGGCGCCCGAGGCGCCGGCGCCGTGAAATTCGATGCGCGCGGCGGCGGCGAGAACATCGATGGCCCGGTCGACCTGGTCCCAATCGACTTTTTTGGCCAGATCGTTGACCGCGCTAACGGTAAGGGCGCAGATCTTTGCCGCCAGGGTCGGGGCCCGGTCGTCGGGTTCGATGCCCTGATGGACGCCCGGCGTGCCGATAGCGATGGACTGGGCGAGGCCCAGCTTGAAATCTTGAAATCCGTCATAGCCGATGGCGCGACAGAAGCGGAGAACCGTCGGATCGCTGATGCCGCTGTCGGCGGCCATCGCCGAAATACCCTGGGAAATGGCTTTCTCGGGTTGATTGAGGATGTAGTCGGCAACTTTGCGTTCGGAAGGGCGCATCTGTTCCATCGAGCTGCGGATCCGCTCGAAAATGGAACCCTCGAAATGTGTCATACGGTCACCTGATTTGGTCGTTTGGTCCCGAAAGATCTTTATAGACGTCTTCTCGATATATGTCGGCGGGGCTCGCATCCTGCCACAGCGCGTCATGTCTGTCTGCGACGGCCATGGGGATCGAGGGCTTGTCGGTGCTTCAGCCTTCCGGCGACACCTCGTCATGCCAGGAACGGAAGTCCCGCTCGATCATCGCCACCGAGGCCGAGGGGCCCCAGGTACCGGCGACATAAGGTTTGGGCCGCAGGTCGAATTCACGCCAGCCCTCCAGAATGGGTTCGATCCAGCGCCAGGCCGCCTCGACCTCGTCGCGGCGCATGAACAATGTCGGATTGCCGCGGACGACGTCGAGCAGCAGGCGTTCATAGGCGTCGGGAAAGCGCTGTTTGAAGGTATCGGAAAAACTCAAATTCAGCACGGCGCCCCGCAACCGCAGCCCGCCCGGGCCGGGCTCCTTGGCCATCATATGCAAATGGACGCCCTCGTTGGGCTGAACCCTCAGCACCAGCTTGTTGGGAATCAGATCGCTGCTGGAATAGCCCGGGAAAATGGAATGGGGAACCGGGCGGAACTGCACGACGATTTCCGAGGTCTTGGTGGCCAGCCGTTTGCCGGTGCGCAGGTAGAAGGGCATGCCGGCCCAGCGCCAGTTATGAACCTCGGCCTTCAGGCTGACGAAGGTTTCCGTCTGGCTATCCTCGGATATCCCGGGTTCGTCGAGATAGCCGGGCACGGCCTTTCCGTCGATGGCGCCGCCGCGATATTGACCGCGCACGGTGCGTTGGACGACCTCGTCGCGGGTGATCGGCGCCAGGGCTTGCAGGATCTTCAGCTTTTCATCGCGGACGGATTCGGTGGCGAGGTGGGAGGGGGGTTCCATGGCGACCAGGCAAAGAACCTGGAGCAGATGATTTTGCACCATGTCGCGCAACGCGCCGGACCGGTCGTAATAGCCGCCGCGTCCTTCGACGCCGACCGTCTCGGCGACGGTGATCTGGATATGCTCGACATAGCGGCTGTTCCACAGCGGATCGAACAGGGAATTGGCAAACCGCAGCGCCAGGAGATTCTGGACCGATTCCTTGCCCAGGTAATGGTCGATGCGGAAAATCGCCGGCTCTTGGAAAACCTGTCCGACGTCATGATTGATCTGCCGCGCCGTGCCGAGATCATGGCCGATCGGCTTTTCCAGGACGACCCGCGACTTCCCGTTGATGATTCCGGCGTTTTGCAACTGCCGGCAAATCGGTCCAAAAATGTCCGGCGAGGTGGCCAGATAAAAAACCCGCACATTGTCGTTGCCGCTGTCGAGAAGGGCGGCCAGCGTATTCCAGCCGCTGCCTCCCAGGGCGTCCAGCTCGACATATTCGATCTGGGCCAGGAAGGCGCGGCAGGAGTCTTCCTCCAACGTGCCGGCCGGCAGATGGCGTTCCAGGGCTTCCAAAACCCGGGCCCGGTAGGTTTCCGTGGACATGGCCGCGCGGGACGCGCCGATGATCCGGCTCGAAGGTTCGACCAGTCCGTCGCGGAACGTCGAATAAAGCGATGGCAACAGCTTGCGGAAGGTCAGATCGCCGGTGCCGCCGAAAATGACGTAATCGAAGGGGGGGACCGTGGGACCACGTTTCGTCTCCGCCGTTGCCGGGGGAACGGGGGAGGGGGTGGTGATGAGATCCGGTAAAGCCTGGTCGGCCATGGCGATTCCGCCCGTTTCGTTGATCACGAGGTGGCGGATCTCAAAGGAGCCGCCGCCGTGGGTTTACCCTGGGATGGGTGGCTATTCTCCGGGGCATGATGCCATATTAGAGCGAGTCTTCAATAAGGACAAGTGGCGTGTAGAAAATTTACACGCCACCTCTTACTTTCGTCGGATGATAGCCCAACCATATGCATTTTTGGCTTGATTCGGATCAAAAGATTAGTAAATATCCAACTCAGCGACAACGCTGATGGACTGATCGGGCTGATGCGCCCTTCTTCCTCCCCGGTTCGATCAGAGCGGGCCATCAGTTGGTCGCCAGGATCCGCAGAACGCGATTGCGTTACCGTCGGAGTGGTCGCCTCCCCGTCCACTCCGACGCCTGCGGTTTCCGTTTTTTAAAAAGGCGCCTTATCCGGCGCCTTTTTCACGACCTTCCCTCATTCAGCCGGCTTCAGGATCGCCTTAGGCTCTGGGGCGAAAGGGCGGGTACGCAGGTGCAGCAAAACTCGAAATCGTCATGCCCGGCCTTGTGCCGGGTATCCACGCCGTGCAACCTCTCAGGCTTAAACGGTTTAAAAAATCATGTTAATTCAATTGACTGACCTCAATGGAAGCGCCTGTGCCATCCCCCGGCGTGGATGGCCGGAACAAGTCCGGCCATGACGAAACTGATAATTGCTGCACCTGCGTGCCCGGGGTTTTGCCCCTCTTACATTATTTAGTCCCAAGTCCTTGAGGTCCCTTCTTTTCGCCGATGAAGATCCACAGCCCGACGGCCGCCACCAGATCGAAGGCGAAGAGCAGGGCGAACAGGGGCTCGTAACCGACCGTACTGGCCAACTGGCCGACCACCAGGGTGAACAGGGCGCCGCCCAGATAGCCGAACATGCCGGCGATGCCGGTCGCGGTCGCCACTTCCTGCTTCGCAAAGACGTCGCCCACCACCGCATAGAGCATGGAGGAGAGCATCTGATGGGCGAACCCGCCCAGCGCGAAGCAGAAGATCGCCGTGATCGGGCTGCTGACCATGCCGATCAAGGCGGGGCCGACCATGCACAGGGCGCCGATCGAAATCGTCGTCAGGCGCGAATTGACCAGGGTGAATTTGAAGCGTTTGTGGATGAAGGGCGCCAGATAACCGCCGCCGATGCAGCCCAGGTCCGAAAAGAAGAAGGGCAGCCAGGCGAACAGGGCGAACTGCTTGATGTCCATGCCCCGCGCGGTGACCATGTAAAGCGGAATCCAGAAGGAAAACGTCTGCCAGGCCGGTTCGGTCAGGAAGCGGGCGAGAACGATGCCCAGGAATTTCTTCTGCCTGATCACGGCCTTGATCGATGGCTTGGCCAAGGGTTCGAGCGTGTCGCCGGCGGCGATGTAATCGCGCTCCTCGTCGGACAGGCGGGGATGGTTTTCAGGGTTGCGATAAAGCGTATACCAGGCGATCGACAGAAGGATGCCGAGCAGGCCGGTGATGATGAACGCCATCTGCCAGCCCCATGTCACCGAAATCCAGATGACCAGCGGCGGTGTCAGGGCGGCGCCGACCGAGGAGCCGGAATTGAACCAGCCGGTGGCAATCGAGCGTTCCTTCGGCGGGAACCATAAGGTCGAGGTTTTCGTGCCGGTCGGCATGGCCACCGCTTCGCTCAATCCCAGCAGACCGCGGAATCCCGCCATGGAAATCCATCCACTGGAAAAAGCGTGCAGAGCGCAGGCCGTTCCCCAGACGAAAGCGGCGATTCCGTAGCCGATGCGCGGGCCGATCAGATCGGTGAGAAAACCGGCGAGGGGCTGACTGAAGCTGTAGACGATCTGGAAGCAACTCACGACGTAGGAATATTGCTCGGTGGTAAAATGCAATTGTTCCTTCAGCACCGGTGCCAGAACCCCCAATACGTTCCGGTCGATGTAGATCACCACTGTCCCCAATAGCATCAGGGCCAGCATACGCCACCGCAAACCTTTGATTTTCTTCACCTGAAACTCCAACACTGCACGTTTGCCGTGCCCCCCGCCTCGTGGGCGGGCGCGAAGGTTTCTTAAGGACGCCGGCTTACCCACCTGCCCCTCGGAAATGTCCCAAGCCGCCCCTGGCGGGCGTCATGACGCATTCCCAACGCGGGTCCTTAAAATCGCACCGTTACCGAGGGCTGTTTCGCCGAAGATGCCCAGCCGATTTCAACGTTATCGGAAGACGCCTTTCCCCTCGCCTTTCAGGCAAATGGATAAGGCGTGGCATCCACGATCTGTCCGGCCAATTGGCCTTACCGCTTGACCATTTCAGTTTTTTGCACAATTGTCCAGATGTCTCGTTGCTGCATTCGTCCGCGAGCAGAGCAACCCATTCGAAGGATGTTGTCCGCCATGACTGCCCCACTCACGCTTCATCCCGACCGGCTGTTTCCGGCCGATCCGGCATCGCGCGACGCCGCGCGCACGCTTTATAAGTCCATCGCCGGGCTGCCGATCGTCAGCCCGCACGGTCATACCAATCCCGCCTGGTTTGCCGATAACGAGCCTTTTCCCGATCCGGCCAGCCTGTTCATCGTGCCCGACCACTATGTCTTCCGCATGCTCTACAGCCAGGGCATCGCGCCGGAGGAATTGGGGGTGCCGCGTATCGACGGCGGGGCCACGGAAAGCGACAAGCGCAAGATCTGGCGGCTGCTGGCTTCGAACTTCCATCTGTTTCGCGGCACGCCGTCGCGCATGTGGCTCACCCATGCCTTCCATGATGTTTTCGGCATCAAGGAACTTCCTTGCGCCGAAAACGCCGACAAGCTTTTCGACCACATCGCGGAATGCCTGGAACGGCCGGAATTCCGGCCGCGCGCCCTTTACGAGCGCTTCAACATCGAAGTGATGGCCACCACCGAATCGCCGCTCGACGATTTGCGCCATCACAAGAAGATCAAGGCCAGCGGCTGGAAGGGCCGGGTGGTCACCGCCTATCGCCCCGACCCCGTGGTCGATCCCCATTTCACCAATTTCGTCGGCAATCTGGCCGAGCTGGGCAAGATCACCGGCAAGGACACCAAGAGCTGGGCCGGCTATCTCGACGCCCTCTTCGAGAGGCGCCGCTATTTTATCGAGAACGGCGGCTGCACCTCGACCGATCACGGCCATCCGACGGCCTTCACCGCCGACTTGCCGAAGGCCGAGGCCGAGGCTTTGTTCGCGCGCGTCTCCAAGGGCAACGCGACGCCTGAGGACGCTGAACTGTTCCGCGGCCAGATGCTGACCGAAATGGCCCGCATGAGCCTGGACGACGGGCTGACCATGCAGATCCATCCGGGGTCGTTCCGCGATTACAATCCGGTCGTCTTCAACAAGTTCGGCAAGGACAAGGGCTGCGATATCCCGACGCAGACCGACTATGTCCACGCCCTGAAGCCGCTGCTCGACCGTTTCGGCAACGAGCGCAAACTCACCATCATCCTCTTCACCCTGGACGAAACCAGCTATTCCCGCGAGCTCGCCCCGCTGGCCGGTCACTTCCCGGCCCTCAAGCTGGGTCCGTCCTGGTGGTTCCACGACAGCCCTGAAGGCATGCGGCGTTTCCGCGAGCAGGTCACCGAGACCGCCGGCTTCTACAACACCGTCGGCTTCAACGACGACACCCGGGCCTTCCTGTCGATCCCGGCCCGCCATGATGTGGCCCGGCGCATCGATTGCGGCTTCCTGGGCCGTCTGGTGGCCGAACACCGCCTGGATATCGACGAGGCATTGGAGGTCGCCCAGGATCTGGCCTACCGCCTGGTCAAGGCCGCCTACAAACTTTAAGGCCTGGGACAAAATGACCCCGTCATACTCGGCCAAGTCGCGGGTATGACGGGTGGGATCCGATATTGTTGGATGCCGGCCGGGGCACGTTCCGGCCGGTCCGAATCTGTTAAGGAAGAAATTATGCAAACCTTGCGACGCGATCTGCTCGCCAGCGGAAAGCTCAATGTGGCCCATACGCCCGGAGCACCGGTTTATCCCGTCAATATTCTGCAAATCGGCGACGGAAATTTTCTGCGGGGATTCGTCGATTGGATGGTCGATACCGCCAATGGCCAGGGACTGTTCAAGGGCGGCGTCGCCATCGCCCAGCCCTTGGCCAAGGGTCTGGCCGAGCCGTTGAATGCTCAGGAAGGGCTCTACACGGTTCTGCTGCGCGGCATCGAGGGCGGCCAGGAGGTCGAGGCCCGGCGCGTGATCAGTTGCGTCTCCCAGTCCCTCAACCCTTATGAACAATGGGACGCCATGCTGACCCTGGCGGCCAGCCCCGCTTTGCGCTTCGTCGTCTCCAACACGACCGAGGCCGGTATCGCCGATGCCGACGAGGCCTATACGCCCGGCAAATGCCAGAACAATTTCCCGGCCAAGGTCGCGGCACTCCTGCATGCCCGCTATCAGAAGCTGGGCGGCACCAAGGAAAGCGGCCTGATCTTCCTGCCTTGCGAATTGATCGAGGCCAACGGTACCAATCTGAAGCGCATCGTGCTCTCCCATGCCAAGCGCTGGAAGCTGGAGGCCGGCTTCAGCGAGTGGGTCGAGAAGCACAACCATTTCCTCGACACCCTGGTCGACCGCATCGTCCCGGGCTATCCCGCGGCGGAAGCGCCGGCCCTCTATGACGCCTGGGGATACAAGGATCCGCTGGTGGTGGCCGCCGAGCCGTTCCACGTCTGGGTTATTCAAGGGCCGAAGGCCCTGGCCGAGGAATTCCCGCTGCACAAGGCCGGCCTCAATGTGGTGTGGACCGACGATATGCAGCCCTACCGGACCCGCAAGGTCCGCATCCTCAACGGCGCCCATACCGCCAGCTCCCTGGCCGCCTATCGTGCCGGCCTGGACACGGTGAAGTCGATGATGGACGACGCCACGGTCTCGGCGTTTCTGAAAAAAGTGATGTTCGAAGAGATCGTCCCCTTCGTGCCCCTGCCCGAGGCCGAGCGCCAGAGCTACGCGGCGACCATCGTCGAGCGCTTCGGCAACCCCTATATCCGTCACGAACTGATTTCCATCGCGCTGAATTCGGTGTCGAAATGGAAGGTTCGCGTGCTGCCGACCGTCAAGGACTTCGCCGCCAAGAATGGAAAGGCTCCGTCCGGACTGGCCTTCTCGCTGGCCGCCCTCCTGTGGTTCTACAAGGGTGACCTGGTGGGAGGCGATTATACCGGAAAGCGCGATGCCGGATCCTATCCCATCAAGGACGACGCCGCGGTGATCGAGACCCTCGCCGCCGCCTGGAAGGCGGCGAAGGCCGGTCAGGCCGCCGCGGTGGCTGCTCCGCTGCTGGGGAACACCCATCTGTGGGGCGAGGATCTGACCAAGGTGCCGGGATTGGCCGAACAGGTCGGACAGGCGCTGACGGCGATCGAAGCCAAGGGCGTCAAGGCGGCCATTCAGGATCTCCTGTCCGCCTAAGGCCTGCCGCCCGAACCGTTGGAACCGGGAGGGGCCGAACTGGATCTGAAAACAGTTCGGCCCCTCTGTTCGAGGGGGCGGAAATATCTTCGCGATTTACAGCCAAAGCGTCATGCCCGGCACAGTTTGTGTGTTGCCCGTGACCAAAAGCCGTCATTGCCGGACTTGATCCGGCAATCCATGACTGCATAGATCGCCGACGTCATTTGAAGCGGGCACGTGGATGCCCGTGTCAAGCACGGGCATGACGACCTTTGGTGGATAAACCGGGCACATCCGTGCCGGACAGCCGTGGCCTTGAGCCGGCCGTTCACGGATCACATCAGTTGTTCGTAGAGGTCATCCCAGTTCGGGTTTGCTTTCAAAATCAAAGCAACCTCCCAGGCCCGCGACCAATGCTTCAGGTTTTTCTCCCGCTGGATCGCGGTCGAAATATCTTCGTGGCGCTCAACATAGACCAGCCGTCTCAGGCCATACCGCTTGGTGAAGCCGTCGGCCTGCCCCTCCCGGTGTTCCCAGACACGACGTGCCAGATCGCTTGTGACGCCGACATAAAGCGTCCCGTTGGGCCGGTTCGTCATGAAATAAACCCATCCTCCGGGCATGGGGACGATTGTTTCCCAAAGTCGGTCTGACGACAACGATAGCGTGGATGGTAGGGTAAAGCCCTCGGTTGTCCGGTACGGATCGTGCCTTGCCTCTATTCGAATGGTGATCACAACCAAATACCGTCATTGCCGGGCTTGACCCGGCAATCCATGATTGCATTGGTCTGCCGACGTCATTGGAGGCAGACAGGTGGGTGCCCGGATCAAGTCCGGGCATGACGGTATCTGGTTGCGGCAAATATAGGCGCCGGCACGGCCGTGGGTTTGCCCGCCTCATCCGATACGCCCAAGCGCGTCCAATCCCAGGTATCGGGAGCCCCCTCGCGACATCTGAAAATCACGATTGGCGACGCTTCCCGGCCGTGCGGTTTCCGCTCGCTCTCACCCCTCGCGAGAGGGCCGGCGCCCTCCCGACTGTGACAAATTTGTTGATTGCGAAATGATCAAATTCCAAATGGATGAAGCTCTTAAGGGTGCACCGCACACAACTGTATCATAAATAACACAGTGTTTGCTTTCGATCCGAAAGCGGTGGCCTTACCGCTTGACCCTCCCTCTTTTTTTGCTCATTGTCCACGCTACTTGGGATTTTATTGTTCCAGTAGCGTCGGGCATCGACCGAAAATTTCGCGTGGGTGGCGACAAACAGTTTTAGGGGAGAACAGAGCAAAATGCGTAGCCTTAACAAGTATGGAACGATGGCAGCCGCCGTCGCCCTGCTCGCGGCATCCGGCACGGTCGCCCAGGCGGCCGACGTCGATCTGCAGAGCCTTCAGCAGCAAATCAACCAGCTCCAGCAGCAGCTCAAGGATTTGCAGGCCAAGCAGGCCGCGGCCCCCGCTCCGGCCGCCGCCGCGGCTATTCCGGTCGCTGCTCCTCCTCCCGCTGGCACGCAGCAACCTGGCAGCTTCCTTGGCGCCTTCAAGATTCCCGGCACCAACACCATGATGAAGATCGGCGGCTTCGCCAAGATGGACGTCACCTATGACGCCGAAGGCAATCTGGGTGCCGCCGGTGCGCAGAGCTACGCCATCAACAAGACAGCGTTGGCCAACGCGACGGGTAACGGAAGTTCCGCGACCGGCGGCAACGCCGGCTTCGCCCTGGCTGGCACGCCTGCGGCTCGTCAAACCGGCCGCTTCCAGATGGATGCCCGGACGTCCCGTCTGATCGCCGAGACCCGGACGCCGACCGAATATGGCGAGGTCAAGTTCTTCATCGAGAGCGAATTCCGCGGCAGCAACTACGACGGAAACTCCTCCAACTCCAACTCCTCGACCCTGCGTCTGCGTCAGGCTTATGGAACGTTGGGCAATCTGACCGCCGGCCAGACCTATTCCCTGTGGACCGACCGCGCCACCATCCCGAACTCCATCGATCTGACCGGCCCGGCCGGCACCGAAAGCGGTGTCCGCCAGGCGGTTCTGCAATATCGCTGGGACCTCGACAAGGATCAGAAGAATCAGATCTATGTCGGTGTGGAAAACCCCTATAACGATTACGTTGGCGCGGATAAGGAAGCCTTCACCACGGCCGGTGGCAACATGCCCATCGACAACACCACCAAGGCGCCCGATATCCTGGCCAAATATGCCATCAATGGATCGTGGGGCCGGTGGAGCACCACCCTCATGGCCCGTTACCTTGAGGTCGACGACGTTGCTGGTCTTTCCTATCCAAACGGCATCAGCGGCACCAAGAATGTTTACGCTCATGATGCGACGATCGGCTATGGCTTCTCGACCGGTCCGAAAATCTATACGGGCCTTGGCAACGCCAAGAATGCCATTCTCTTCCGCGTGAGCGGTGGTGAGGGTGTCGGCCGGTACATGAACATCCAGTCGGCCTCGGCGGTGGTTAATGGTCAAGGCAAGCTCCAGACCCAACTGGTCGGCGGCTATAACGTCAACTATCAGCATTGGTTCACCGACAGCATTCAGGGTAACCTGATCTATGGTCAGCAGCATACCTGGAATAAGAATGCTTGCGCCGTCACTGGTAGCAACTCGTTGTCTGCTTCCCAGGTCGCGGCGGGATGCTCTCAGGTCGCCAACGGCCTGCAGAACACGGTCAGCGAATT
Source organism: Telmatospirillum siberiense (assembly GCF_002845745.1). Classification (GTDB taxonomy): domain Bacteria; phylum Pseudomonadota; class Alphaproteobacteria; order Rhodospirillales; family Magnetospirillaceae; genus Telmatospirillum; species Telmatospirillum siberiense. The sequence continues at coordinate 84,668 of NZ_PIUM01000005.1, forward strand.
GGAAGCCAACGCCTTCTGGACCGTCAATCCATACGTGACCTTCGGTGCGGCTTACATCTATGCCTACACCAATGTCGGTTCCCCTCTCTACCTGGGTACTACTACTGGGGCGACTCGCACCTATTCGGGCACGACCGCGCACGACAACCGCATCCAGTTCTCCACCATCATCGGCTTCTAAGACGGTTTGCGCCCCGGAGATTTTCTCCGGGGCCTTTCCCCAAAGAGGCAAAAGGTTTACGGCCGGTATCGGGTTTCCGATACCGGCCGTTTGCTTATGTGAGGTTCAGGGCATCCCACCGAAAGGCGGAAGAAATACTCAGGTCTTGTGCGACTTTCCCCCTCATTCTTCCGTGAGGGGCTATAGCATTCACACATCTTTTTGGGTGGCACCGGCGTCCCTGCCGGTGTTCCGGCGTGAGCCGGAAAGGGTCCGCCTGTCGGCGGATCACCGGCACGGAGGCCGGTGCCACTGTTTTATTCAAGGCTGGCAATGCACTGATGAAACGACAAAATTTGAGATGCGTGCCTACCCCCTGTGGAGGAAGTCAGCGCCGATGCGCTTATCACAGGGAATGACGGAGCGATGCCGATTCTGCTCTGGGGATGTCGGCCGCCGCCTTGCCTTTCACCGTCATCGCCGTGGCGATGATGATCGGCAGCCAGACGATATACCACTGGGGGGAGGGGTTCTTGATGAACTGGCCGGTATCGGTGATCCCCGCGATCAAGGGAATGCTGATCAGGGCGAGCAGGAAGGCGCGATCCCGGTTTTCGGCTCTTTTCAATATTCTCCAGACCACGGCGGAGAACAGCATCGCCACCAGGGCCAGTCCGACGCAGCCGCCATAAAACAATGCTGAGAAATACATGCTGTGCGGGAAGGTGATCCAATCTTCCGTAAAGGTCGCCACCGTGGCGACGCCGTAACCGAGAAGCGGTCTTTCCGCCACATAATCGAGAGTGGCCGCCCATATGCGCAAGCGCATGGGATCACGGAGAACGTTCTCCATGATGAAATGCCGCAAGGGCTCGGACGCGAAAAAGAGCCCGCCGGCCAAGACGGTCAGGCATAGGAAAACCAGGAACATCAACCGGGGCCGAACCAGCCAGAGGAAAAGTCCGGCCGCCCAGGCCAGGGCGACGAAGGATCCTCGGCTCCCCGTAAGGACGATGAAGATCAGGGCGGCGAACAGGCTCAGTCCCTGAAGAACGCGCTCCCTGCGCGGATTGCCGGGCCCCTGGGGCTCGAACAAATTCCGCAGGGCAAAGACCGCGGTTACCGCGATAATGTCCGAGCCGAGAATCTGATGTCTGGTTTCCGCCCACCCGGTCAGCCGGGTGTCGAACGACTGGGCCAGAAAAACATAATAATGGAGCGCGGAGATGACGATATTGACGGTCGCCGCGATGGGGAGAAAGCGGAAGAGCCGCTCCCGCCATGGATTGCCAGTATCGCTGAAAAACAACAGCCCGCCGATGACGAAAAGCGCGTTGGTGACGGTCGCGGCGGCATATTGCCCGATACGAGGGGCCGGTTGGTTGACGCCCCACAGCAAAGTCAGGCCGAACCATAGAATGGTGACGAGAAAAAGTCCGGCAAGCGGGTCCCGCAAGCAGGCGAAATCCCGCTTGCGCCAGGCTTCCCGCGCGGTGAGGGGGGCTGCCCCCAGATAAAATATCATGGCCCAGACGGGGCTGGGAGTGACGAAAAAACCAAGTATTACAAATATAAAAAAAGAAATCTGGAAATAATTCATGTCAGCGATGCCAGACATGTTTTGCCGGGTCAATCTCTCCCATGATCACGCCAACCATATAAGAGGCGACTTTCGTCGTATCGAAGACGTCGACATAAGCCTGCCACCCCTTCCGCGCGACCGATCGCCGTTCATCGTCGTGGGCATGAAAGTAACGGATCTTGTCGATCATCTCGTCTTCCGTCGAATAGAAGGCGAACTCGTCCTCGCCGAAGATCTCCGGATAGCCGGTCGCCCGGTCGAGAAAGGTCAAGATGCCGCTTCCCGCCAACTGGGCGAAACGGTCGGAGGAATAAAGGGGAACATCGTTGCGCCGGCTGATGTTGAGCCCCATGGCCGCGGAGGCCAAGGCTTGTTCGAACGCCGCTCCGAAGGCATGGGGCGATCCCTCGCGGGCTCCCGGGAAAAGTCCCCGCAATGTCGGGCATTCCGCCACGATTCTTTCGACAATACGTCCGGAGGTCGTCTGGATTCCTCCATGGAAACGGGGGATTTCGGAATATCCGGCCGCATAAAACAGATCGAACGGCAGCTCATGGCTGCTCTTGGTGAAATTGCGAGCGCGCTCGATGCTTGGGTCGACGGGGTTGGGCAGAAAGGCGACCGCATGGCCGTTCCGACCGAGCGCCTGAAGATACTCCCCGCCCGTGGAGGAAAAGGTCCAATCCACCCGGTCGATCTTGCGTTCGACACGCTCGCGGTCTTCGTCGAGGAACAAGGGGTCGACCGACCATTGCGCCAGGCGGGTGTTCGGGCAAACGGAACGAAGTTCCTCCAAGGTCGAGGGGCGGATGGTATCGGCGTGTCCGAGAATGATGATATCGGGTCCGATTTCCTTGGCCAGTGCCACCAATTTACGGTTGGCCCCTTTCGCCCCGGTTTTCCGGTTGCGGAAAATGCTGGAGGCGCGGGCGACGTCGTCATCGCTGAAATTGATGACGTTGCATCCGGCGCGGGTCAGTCCATTCGATAACTTGTAGGGAACCCCGAAAAAACCGGCGCCTTTCGGCCGAAACGAAAGTTTGGCGACGTAAATGATCTTGGGGCTTTTACCGGTCAAAACGTAAGGGGACTGAAACACTGCCATGCTCCTCAGACTCGTACCGGCTGAGCGGGGCTCGATCTCTACACACCGCCGCTTCATTCCGTGAGGAGGCGGAGTGTAGAGAAGAATCTGACGATTTTCGATTGGGATTTACCGTGGGATGCCCGATAAAGTCTGCATGATCTCCGCGCCAGACAAACAGAATGTCGGAAGCGATCGGAGGGTGCATATTGCAATGATGATCAGGCGCAAGACATGGTTGGTGAGGTTGTTCGTTCGTTGTTCTTGAAGCGACGCCTCGGCGGCGGAATGCCGATCGTCTGGACATTCAGTGTTCTGGCCTGTCTGGCTGTCGATAGCTTTTATTTTCCCGCGCGTCCGACGTTTCCCGATGAACGACGTTTTTTGGCCAGTGCGGCGTACTGGCTGAGTGACGGGGGATTCGTCTCCAACGGTGGGAAAGCCTGGGAAATGCCGCTTCCATCGATGATTTTTGCTGCGCTGCGCTGGCTTGTCGGTGGCGACGATGTTCGCGAAATATATGCCATCCGCTGTTTTCAAGGCGTTCAAATCGTTCTGCAGTCATGGCTTGCCTTGCATATCACCAGATCTCTTTGCGGAGATGACAGGGCGGCCCGGTTGGCCGGCGCGATTGTCGCTTTTTATCCATTTTTTCTGTTTTACCAGGGGCTGGCCCTGAGCGAGACGCTGTTCGATACCGCCCTGCTGGCTTTCTTTGCCATGCTCCTGGTCTGGCGGAGACGGGGATGCCGGATTGGCGGAGCCTTGATCGGGGTGATGATTCTAGGGGGAATTGCCACATACGCGCGGGCCACTCTGACGATCTTGCCGCCACTGCTTCCGGTTGTCGTCGCATGGTCAAAAAAATGTTCGACACGTCACAGCCTGATGGTCCTGCTGATCGGGGCCACCGTCTATGCCGGGATGCTCTCCCCGTGGTGGATTCGCAATTTCCTTCTGTTCGACGCTTTCGTTCCCTTCGCCACGTCGTCGTCATCGGTGCTTTATCTCGGGAATAATCCCGCCAATCTCCATGGTGACAGCGATTGGAGCAGGGATGCGGAACAAGATGTCGTTGAGCAAATCAATGCGATGCCGCAAGAATTGGATCGGCAGGCTGCCTATGCACAACGTGCCAAGAAATTCATGATGGAATATCCGGAGAAAACTATCGAGCGCTCTCTAAATAAGATAAGGAGATTCTGGAGCATAATTCCAAATGCGGATGGATACAGTACGGGTATTTTTTCCATTATTTCAGCAATTTCATTTGGGCCGGTGCTGATATTATCGATTATCGGTATTTTTGTTAATCGTCATATTTGGCGTAAAATCCTCCCGATTTATGCTCTTATTGCCTATTTTACAGTGATTCACGCTCTGACTGTTGGTTCATTGCGTTATCGGCTGCCCCTTGAGCCGTTCCTGATCGTGCTCGCGGCGATAACCGCGACCAGATTTCTTCCAAAACCGCGTAGCGGCGACGGCTCCATGTGAGGACAGCGCGGATACGTCGCCGGACAGGGGTTCAAATATGCGAAATCCTGTCCGGATCGGTTCCGGAACTCCAGGGAACAGATGGACCCGTCTTGCAGTCCGAATGAAGGCCGCGTAGCCTATTACGATAATGCCCATCCAAACATTATCGATTGGAGATCGGGCCCGCGTACAGCGAGGACGGGTTGGAAGACAGGCTGGATCTGATCGAAGACACCGATATGGACTCGATGTTCATATTGCCGCTGTCTATTTTGCCGATAGAGACAAAAAGCATTCGAACGGCAAAATTGATCAAAAACTCTCAACTAAAAAGTAGTGTTGAGATATTTCACGACGATCAAACCGGATCTGGTCAGGTTGATGTCGAATCCCTTCCGGCGATTTGCGGATGGCCGCCGGGGGAGTTGCATAAGGATCTCGTCATTATCCGGCAACTTGCCCTGTTGCCCAGTTACGATGTCTATTCTCTGCGTATTTCGTTGCGGCAGCTTCACATCGCGGTAAATGATCACGCCAGCCTGCGTCTCAGCCCGGAAAAATCCGAGGAGCTGTCGGAATATATGATCTTGTTCACGCGGCCTCTTACCCAGATCATTTATGGAGAGGAGGGGGGCGACGTCAAAACCTATGACGACCTGATCCGGATGTTCAGGGATCCCGACGTGGCCAAGGCGCGGGAACGCCTCATCAATATGGCCAAGACGCTGTCCATCGATGTCATGGATGTTCCGATATTTCTGGAAAATTATGGCGACACCTTCATGGCGCTTTCCTATTTCCGCTATTGCCTGGAGCGGCTTGAGCCCTATTTCTCCGCCTGCCTCGAATCCCTGGGGCCGATCCGGCGACATTTCCAGTTGAGGCAAAACGGCAATTTGATGAAGACCTGCGATCTCATCGAGGAGGTCATCAACGCGGTCACGGCGAAGATCACCGGAACGCTGGAGTCTTTTGAGAAACGGACTCACCAGATGTGGAGCAATATCAATCAGGAAGAGTTCCGCGCGGTCAAAGCCATGGTGGAGCGTCATCACGTCACCATCGGCGCGGCTCTTTGCGGCCTGACCGTCAAGATGAACGCCTTCGCCCACGCTTTCCCCCATTCGGGGGCGGGAGGTCCGATCAAGCGGGCCGATTTCATGATGTCCGACATGATTCAGGGGATCGAAATCATCCGTGATGCCGAGAAGCACTACGCAAACGACGGGGGGTGAGAAGCCGGACTAGGGGCGCGTGGACATTCATGACGGCCATGCCCTCTTGATGGGAGCGCTTTAACGTTGCCTCTGGTCCCCCGATGGCATGAAAGGAAACCCCGGATATTTTGAACCACCAAGGCACCAAGACACCAAGGCGTCTTTCGGATCAGTCGGCGGCGGCCAATCTGCGCCGCAGGCATACGGCCGACAGCCGATGACGGGACGGGAAAATGCCTGTGGCACGCTCCGCCACCTTGGTGTCTTGGTGCCTTGGTGGTTAATCAAAAGCTGGAGCGCACCGGAACCATCAAGAGGACGAAGAGAATCTGGCCGATTGCCAAATGTCCACAAGCCCTAGATCCCGGATTCCTCCAGGCTGTTTTGCTGCAGGTAAGCCGCATATTCCCGATCATGCCCCAGAATATGCCGAATCGCCCATTCCCTCAGAAAACCGACGACGTTGGGATCGACACTCATCGGCGCGCCCCCGGTCAGTTGGGCGCCGAACGCGACGAGTTGCTTCAGCAGGACCTGGTGTTCCTGCCGATGCGCCTGTAAACGGGGGTAGCCGCTCGCCTGCAGCACGTCTTCCTCGCGATTGAAATGCTCGCGGGTCAGGGTGATGGCCGCCTCAAGGGTCCGCCCGATGATGGCGCTGTCGGCGCCGGCGGAGCAGACGGCGAGCAGCTCGTTGAAGAGCAGGACGAGCTTCCGGTGATCGTCATCGATGGCTTTATTGCCGATGAGATGGGCATTCGTCCAGACGATGGGTTCCAAAATTTCGGATATCATGGGCTTCCATCTGCTTTCATCGTACAGCATTCGCTGTTGTGCTCCCGATGCTCAAAATCGGACCGAGCATCCTAAAAAAATATGGTGCGATGCGTGTAGAATGGAAGAAGCGGAATTATGACTTTTTTAAAGTATGGGCGGCTCATTCCGAAAGTGGGGGAGTATGCCATAAGATACTTGCCAATCTTGGCCTTAGTTCTTTGGCCAACTATTGATCAGGGCCTTTTTCTTGGCCAAGGCCCGTGGATCCGGAGGGGGGAGTGACGATTTTTGAGGAGAATTGAGCTTGCGGGCATTCCCCTTTCCGGTGAACCACACCTCGCAGGTGGCCAGTCCGGTATTGAGGAAATAGTAGGTTTCATCCGCTCGGCTCAGTTTGCGTTTGTCGATAAGCAGGAATCGATGGGTCGGGGGCACCACCTGCAACAGGCCGCGTCCCTCCTCGCCATTGAAGCGCACCACCATTCTGTTGAGCGGAAGGCTGCCGAAATCGCGTAACCGGCAGGCGGTGGTCAGCACGGGATCGGCTTTGCCGACGGTCCAGTAGGGACGATCGCTGATCGCCGTGACCACCCAGGGGGTTTCATCGATGGACGGCAATCTTTGGAACGGCCCCGGGGCGATCAGACGATTCGGGACGGTGCCCTTCATGTGGTTTTCATCGGGTTGTTCGATTTTACCCGATGACGGCGGATCGGAGGGGGGATCCTGATAGTCGAGTGGCGGCTTGGCCATGCTCGGACGGGCGAGGCAGAGAATGGCGAGGAAAGCGGCGAGCGCAATCCCGCGAACTCCTACCACCGCATCACATTCGTGGGCTTTTTCGGCTTCTTGTCGCCGGAGGCGAGCTGGCTGACGGCGGAACCGCCGTCGGCGCTTTGCAGCTTGCTCATCAAGACCCATTCCTTCACCGCCATGAAACGGGGCGCCAGAAATTGATAGGCCCGCCGCAACAGTTCGGGCTTATCCGGAGACATCTTGATTTCAACCTTGTCCCACTCGGCCAAGACGTCATCCCATGCCATCAGCTTGGCATAGATCTCGTCGCGCTTATCGCGGATGTAGGCGATCTGGCTATCCAGATTGCGCAGGACCGATAGAATTTCACCGGTCTGGGCATCCACTTCGAGAAAGGCGGAGTTGAAGTCGTCAACCGCCCGTTCACCCAGTCGGGCCACCTGATCGGCGATTTCCAGCACGCTGCGTTCCCGGCCGTAAAGCCGGCGCAACTCCTGAATCTTCGCTTCCATCCGCACCACATGGCGGAAACGGTCGCGCAGCGCCTCGATATAGGCCAGTTCATGGGCGAGCGTCTCGACGTGGTTGACCACTTCCTCCTTGTGATCCCGGCCGAGCCCCAGTTTTTCCGCCGCCTCTCCGAAGGCAGTGTTCACCGTTTTCTTGATTTGCGGATCATCGGCGAGTTGCAACAATTCTTCGGGGTCGGTGACCACGTCTTGGCCGCCGGTCATCCAGTTGACCAACTGCACGGTGACGCGCTGATAGGCGATCTTGACATGGCGCTCCGAAAGCTCCCAGGACGCCTCGCGCGTCAGGATTTCCTTCGGTAGGGGGTCGCCGATTCGCAAGCCCTTGACATATTTCAAGGCTTTGGTGACTTGCGCCAGCATCTGGGCATCGGGGCCGTCTTCCGCAATTCGGAATTCCCGCAGGATGCCTTTGAAGGGCAGTGAGAAATGATTCTTGGCGAAGCGGATGGTCAGGACCGGTTCACCGCTCTGTTCCGCCTTTTGAAAAAAGGCGTCCTCGAGCTTTGCGAAAAAGGCATGCTCAAAGACGACACGAGGTATCGTGTCGGAATTGCTGTCGCCCGTACCGTTACCGGCGGGGCCTGGGACGGAAGCCTCGTCTGACATGGCGGACAAACATTAACTCAAGTGGCAGGCTTAAGGATAGTAGCATGCGAAAGCCGTCTCCGCGTCACGTTTCCTCGATTCGCTCCATGTCGTCATCGCTGAAACCGAAGTGATGTCCGATTTCATGAATCAGGACATGGCGGACGACGGCCCGCAGATCCTGGCCGGTTTCACACCAGAAATCGAGTAGCGGCCGGCGATAGAGGAAAATCATGTCGGGTGTGGTCCGCACGTCGAGCAGCGAGCGGTGAGGCAGGGCGATTCCGCGGTAAAGTCCCAAAAGGTCGAACGGACTTTCGAGGTCCATCTCCTCTTCGGTTTCCTCGTCCGGGAACTCTTCGATTTTAAGAACCACGCTTCCCAGATGGTCGCGAAGTTCCGGGGGAATGCGGTCCAACTCCGCCGTCGCGATCGCTTCCAGTTCAGTCATATCGGGGGGCGTCGTATGGCGTACGGTCATGGCTGGCGCCCTCTTGCGGCCGATCGGGGTGCTTTTGATCCCGGTGAAATTCGAGACCCCTTCGAACTTCGGAAACCAAACACTAGCGCGTCTTGATGGCGGGGCCAAGCCACCCCATTGTTGGTGAGGGGCGGCGAACATGAGGTGTGTGCCATGATTGAGCGCCTTTCATCCCGGGAACGGGAGTCTCTACCCGAGCTGCTGCCGGACTGGCGGATGGTGCCCGATCGCGACGCCCTTTCCCGATCCTTCTCGTTTGACGATTTTTCCCAGGCCTTCGGCTTCATGACAAGGGTTGCCCTGCTGGCCGAACGTATGGCGCATCATCCGGAATGGTCCAATGTTTACAACAAGGTGGATGTCATCCTATCGACGCATGACTGCGGTGGGGTGTCGCGGAAGGACGTCTCCATGGCCCAGGAGATCGGCGCTCTGTACGGCGATCGCGGGATGTAAAGCGGGCTGGCTCATCGCCAGTCGATTTACATGGGGCCTCGACCGTGGGAATATGCGCGCCGCTCGTTTCGGGTACTTGGCTGAGCTTCTCATGTTTCGTCGCATCATCCTTTTTTCCGCCGCCATCGTCGTTGGCGTCGGATGTTTCGGTTTTTCCACGCCCGTCCGGGCGGAAACCGCCGGCGCCCAGGCCATGGCGCGCGGTGAATATGCCCGCGCGGTCAAGGAGCTGCAGGTCGGCGCCAAGGCGGGAAATCGCCAGGCGCAATACGACCTCGGCCTGGCTTATCGTGACGGCAAGGGGATCGGACGCGATCTCAACCTGGCTTACAAATGGATCCGTCAGGCCGCCGACCAGGATCTCGCCGAGGCCCAGTTCGAGGTCGGGCAGATGAAGGAGGACGGCGAAGGGACGGAAAAGAACGTCGCCGAGGCCGCCGATTGGTACCGGAAGGCCGCTTTGCAGGGCAATGTCCCGGGCATGTATGCGTTGGGCGAGCTTTACCGGAACGGTGACGGTGTTCCCAAGGACGAGGCGCAAGCCGCGCGGTGGTATCGCCCCGCCGCCGACAAGAACGACGTCGACAGCCAATTGGCCTTGGGCAAGCTCTATCAGCAGGGTGCCGGCGTCCCCAAGAATCTCAATGATGCGGCCGTATGGTTTCGCAAGGCGGCGCAACTGGGCAGCCCGGAGGGGCGCTATCTGCTGGCCCTGCTGCTGATGGGTGGCGACCCGGCCCATCAGATCGGACATGGTCCGTCGCGGACGTCCGTCGAGGGTGTCGAATGGCTGCGGGCGGCGGCCGAACAAGGCTTCGCCCCGGCCGAGTATTACCTAGGCATGGCGCATTTGAACGGCCTGGAGGCTCCTCTCGACGGTCCCGCCGCCGTGCGCTGGCTGCTTCGCGCCGCCGATCAGGGGCATCCCGAGGCGCTTTATCAATTAGGCCGCATCTATTTTCTGGGAACAGTCGTCGCGCAGGATTCGCCGCGGGCCTATATGTATTTCGATCTGGCCGTCGAGATGGGGTCCGAGGAAGCGCGCCCCGAACGTGACGAACTGGGCAAGACGCTGGCGGCGCCGTCGCTTCAGCAGGCGAAGAAGCGCGCCCAGGAGTGGCAACAGATCCGCGGGATGTGATTATCCCCACCCTTATCGGGGAGGAAACGCTTTTCGCTTCGCTGCCGTTTCGGCGATTTCGTTGCGAAAGCGATTCGATCTGCGATGATTCCGATTTTTTTCGCAGCGCGAAAAGACTATTATCAGCCTTCGGATTGCTTGGTTAGTGATTGAGTTATGAAGCCGTTTTTCCACCTCTCCCTGCTGGTCGGCCTCCTGGCCGCAACGGCCGTCTCGGCGGCCGATGGGGGGAGTCTGCCGAAAGTTTCGACCTTGACCCTGGGCGGTGCCGCTTCGTCGAGTGCCGGGGGCACGCGTCTGGCCGGATGGGGAAACGGAAATCTGGTCGCCGGAGTGGCGCCGCTGACCGGCGGCGCCTTCAACGATATGACCTCCAAAGGAATGCAGACCGGGGGATTCCTGGCTTGGCAGGCCGAGGACTATCGGGTGGACGCGTCTTTGACACCGTCTCTCGACGGAAGCATCGTCGCTGGTTTGGGGGCCGCCGTCGGCGCCAAGCCGGGCCAGCCCGGGACGAGTTATGGCTTGCGTCTCGGCGCGGCTTGGCTGGGTGAGCGTTTCACGGTCAATCCGGCCAGTGGCCTGGGGTTGTCCGAAGTCGTCGCTCCGACCTCCGACGTCAATCTGACCTTCACGGTCAACCACGCCCTGACGCCTAATTTGAGTGTCATCGGCACAGCCGCCGCCCGCCGTCCCGTCGGAAACCTTTCCATGGAAGGTGCCACGATGCAGGGGCATTTCCTGGTCGGAGCCGGATTGGGCTATCGCTTCTAAATCTGAAGCTTATCCTAAAACAGTAGCACCGGTCCTCCGTGCCCATAAGCGCTCGGATAAGAAAAATCTCCCCTCGCCCCTTGCGGGCTAGCGGATTCACATATCTCAAATTTCGTAGTTTTATCAGTGCATTGCCAGCCTTGGATAAAACAGTGGCACCGGCCTCCGTGCCGGTGATCCGCCGAAGGCGGAGCCTTTCCGGCTCCCGCCGGAACACCGGCAGGGACGCCGGTGCCACTGAAGGATTGCTTCGTCTTTGGCTCGCAAACGACAGATTTTTCTCCACCGAAAAAAAGATGTGTGAATGCCGTAGCCCCTTGCGGGAGAGGGGACGAGCGAAGCGAGTGGGGTGAGGGGACTTACGCGCGGGAGCGCGGAAAAGTGTGCGGAAACAAACAAGTCTTTAAGTCGCGCCGACGCTAAGCACCCCTCACCCGCTCGCTCACGCTCGCCGCCCTCTCCCGCAAAGCGGGCGAGGACTTATCCAAGCACGGAGCGACTGAGATCGCCTTGTGGCGGTGATCCTCGAGGCTTCACTTCCGGCTTCTGGCCTACTGCCCGAAGGGATTGCCGGGGCTGGCCCGGCAATCCCCGAAACGGGTTCTCGTTAGAAGGTGTATTTCACGCTTCCCTGCACGCGGCTCGCCGAGCCGGAGGTGCCAGTGGTGCTGGTGCTCTGGGCGGTGGTATCGATATGTCCGTAGATGTATTCGATACCGACGTCGGTCGCGTCCCACGGGCTCCAGATCAGGTTGGCGTGTATCGAGGAGAGGCTTTTGATCGGCGCGGAAGAGGGGTCGCCGGCCGGGGTGCCGAAGTGGTCGTAACCGTAGGCGACATTGCTGCGCAGGGTTTCGGTCCAGAAGTGGGTATAGCTGGCCGTGCCGCCCCAGATGTTGATCGGCTTCAGATATCTCTCGTCGATGATGATGGCGGAGATACCCTCGCCCTGGTTCATGTAGCGGCCGACGCCGTCGCCGCCCACGGTCTGGAAGGCCAGAACATCCTTGCCGAAGGTCTTGATGCCGAGGCCGGCCATGACGCCGTAGACGAACTTGCTGGCATGCTGCCCGGAAACACCGCTGTCGTTGGACAGATAGCGCCCCAGGCCGGCAATGGCGAAATGCCCCCATGACGGGTCGACCGTATAGCGGGCGATAACGTCGGGCGCCTTGTCGAGGTGATTATCGACCGTATTTTTTGTATCGTTCCGGGACAAGTCGCCCTTCGGGCTTTCGACGGCGACATCCAGGCTGCCAGTGGGCAGTGCAGCGGTGTAACGGAGTTGCGGCTGGCGAACGAAGGCGTAACCCACAGGACCGTTGAAGTCGAGGGTCTCCGGGCCGGCCGTGTCGAGATCCATGAAGGTCGACCAGGTTTGACCTGCGGTGAAGCCGGCGGCGCTCACATAGGCGTGACGGAGGCGAACCACGCTGTTGCTGCCATTGGCGGCGGAACCGGAACTGTAGAAGTCTCCCTCGACCACCGTCTTGATGTCGCCGATGGCGTTGGACTGGGTCAGGGCGGTGAGGCCCAGGCGGGTTTCCTTGGCCGTGAAATTGAGTTGGCCGTTCCGATGCGATTCCGCTGTTCCGCTGAGCGGGATGGCGGTGAAGTCGGTGGCGGTATCCTTGCCGATCTTGGAACTGACATCGTCGACCATGTCCAGCTTCACATAGCCGCCGATCTTGATCTGGGTGTTGGTGCCGGGAACGGCGATGTAGCCCTCCTTGGTTTCCGGCTTCGCTTCGACCGGGGCGGCGGAGGCCTGCTTCTGCTCGATGGCCTGCTGCTGGGCCTCGACCTTCTGGATGGTGGCGGTCTGGCTTTGCACCTGCGCGCCCTGATCGCTCACCTGTTTCTTCTGATCGCTGACCTGGGCGTTCAGGGAATTGATCTGCGCCTTCAGGTCGCGGACTTGCGCCTTCTGCTCGTTGACCTGCGCCTTCAGTTCGCCGATCAGGGCTTTCAGATCGCTCATGTCATCGGCATGCGCCGGTATGGCGGCGACCGAAGTACCGACCCCGATCGCCAGGGCAGACAAAAGTTTGGCTGTGTTGCGTTTCAATTTACCCTCCGCTTATGACTGTAATTTTAATTGCCGACCACCAAGGATCGGCGCCCTGCCGTTACCGGTTATTTGGCGGCCCATTTGTTGAAGCGTTCGGTGAGCCGGTCGAGGTTTTCGAGCCAGAACTGGTCGTCGATGAGTTCGACATTGGCCATGTTCTGCGGCGCCGTCGGCAGGATGGGCAGAAGCTTGGGATCGACCAGGGCGGTGGCCGCCTTGTTGGTCACCCCATAGGCGACGTGAGCGGGCAGGTTCTTCTGATTCTCGGCCTGGCCGGCGAAATCGAGGAACGTGTAGGCGGCGTCCCGGTTGGGGCTGCCCTTCAGGATCACCCAGCTGTCGATGGTGTAAAGCGCGCCATCCCAGACGATCTTGAAGTTCTTCTTGTCCTTCTCGTTGGCCGCCGTGATGCGTCCGTTATAGGCCGAGGTCATTGCCACCTCGCCCGAGGCGAGAAGCTGCGCCGGCTGGGCGCCGGCCTTCCAGAAGATCAGTTCGGACTTGATGCCGTCGAGCTTCTTGAAGGCCCGGTCGACTCCGGCCTCCGTCTTCAGGACCTTGTAGACGTCCTGGGGCTTCACCCCATCGGCGATCAGGGCGATTTCCAGGTTGGTCTTCGGCCCCTGGCGCAGCGCCCTTTTACCCGGGAATTTCTTGGGGTCGAAGAAGTCGGCCCAGCTCTTCGGGCCCTCCTTCAGCTTGTCCCCATCATAGGCCAGGATGAAGTCGTAGACGATGCTGCCGACCCCGCAGTCGCTGACGGCGGTCGGCAGATAGGCGTTCTTGCCGCCGATCTTCGAATAGTCGAGCTTCTCGAACAGCCCTTCCTCGCAGCCGATGGCCAATTCCTCGGATTCGACCTGGACCACGTCCCAGTTGGCGTTGCCGCCCTGGATCTTGGCCCGCAACACCCCGACGCCGCCGTCCCACGGCTCGTCGGCCATCTTGATCCCGGTTTTGGTCTGGAAGGGCTGGAAGAACACCACCTTCTGAGCGTCTTGATAAGTTCCGCCCCAGGACACCACGGTCAGGTCGCGGGCCAGGGCGCTCCCACCGGCGAGACACAGCAGGACCCCACCGAAAAAAGCCATTGAGGCGATCGATTTATTCATCAGGCAAATCCCCCACGAAGACGTCGTCGCGCGCTTCCGACCATCCCAGGTCATCAACGATTTCAGGTGGCAAGCACCCCCGTTCCTCTAGACAAAGACGATAACCATGGTTAAAAAAATAAACAACGAAAATGCTCGTTCCTTGAGCACACATTTAAGGTGGCATAGGAAAGCACAAAAACTAGGCACGACTAAAGGGTTATTGACCGTTTCGGCCAGAGTGGACTCTCTCGGCCAGCCAGATATAAGAACTATATAAGAAATTCATCTTTTACGGGAAATTATCAGCGGACGGCCAAGACCAGCTTGCCGGTCGCCTGCCGGCCCTTCAGCAGGGAAATGGCCTCGGCGGCAGACTCCAGGGGCAGGGTCCGGGAGACGACGGGGCGCAGTTTTCCTGCCTCGAACCAGTCGAACAGGGTTTCGAAGCTGTGCCGCAACGCGGCCGGGTCAAGCCTGCGGAACGCGCCCCAGTGATAGCCGATCACCGTCAGATTTTTGACGAGAAGGATGTTGGCCGGGATTTGCGGCACCACGCCGCTGGCGAAGCCGATCGATAAAATTCGGCCATTGGGCGCCGTGGCGCGGAGCGAGGCGTCGAACACCGCTCCGCCGACAGGGTCATAGACAACATCGGCGCCGCGTCCCCCGGTCAATGCCTTGACCGCCTCGCGGATATCCTCCGTCCGATAATCGATGCCGTGATGGGCACCATGCTCCATCGCCACCGCCACCTTATCGGGACCGCCGGCGATGGCGATGACGGTGGCCCCCTGCGCATGTCCGATTTCCACGGCGCTGAGACCGACGCCGCCCGCCGCCCCGTGCACCACCAGGGTCTCGCCGCCGCGCAGGCCGGCCTTGGCGGTCAGGCTGTGATGCGATGTTCCGTAAACGATGGGAAAACCGGCCGCGGTGATCCAATCCATCGTCGACGGCAAGCGATGGACGTCCTCGACACGGGCGACCACCTCCTCGGCAAAGCCGCCGGCGTCGAGAACCGCCAGCACCCTCTCGCCGGGCGTCACTCCGACGACATCCGGGGCGATCTCGATCACCCGGCCGGACACTTCAAATCCCGGAATGAAGGGAGGCGTCTGCTTTTCCTGGTATTTTCCGGCGATCAGCAGGCCATCAGCGAAGTTGACCCCGGCCGCTTGCACCGCGATGCGGACGCCGCCGGCGCGCAGCGGCGGCGATGGCAGGTCGACGACGGTGAGCCCGCTTTCATCGCCCAAGGCCCGGCAGAGAACGGCGCGCATGGCAATCTCCTTTGATCCACATCGAGAAGCGGCCATGATGCGGGGAAAGGGCGGTATTGGGGAGACGATTTCGCATGCGCATATCCTTGATCGCCGGTATGGCGCTGTGCCTGGCGTTGGCCGCCGGCTGTCCCGTCGCGGCTGCCGCCGACGGGGTGAAGGGATTGTCCCTGCCCTCGGTGCCGACCGTGCCGGCGGCGCCCGCCAAGGATTCGGTCAAGCCGGCGGGAGAGAACGAGGACGCGGCTCTCGCTTCCGCCCTGGAGGCGGCCCAGGCCGACGTCCGCAAAGCGGCGGAGGCGGGAGGGGCGCTGCCGAACGGGGCGACGCAAGAGGAGCTTCTGGAACGCGACCATCTTCTGCAACATCTCGTCGATACGCTGGTTCGTCATCGCGACGCGCTGGCCCGGTTGCCGGAAGTCCGCCGCCGGGCCGACGAAAGACAGAAGGAGGCGAAAGCCTGGACGGGGTTCCTCCAGCAGCCGCCCTATTCGCTTCTGCTGGTCGATCAGTTGCGCGAGGCCCTGGAGACGGCGTCCGTCGAGATCCAGGCAGCGACCACCCGGAAGACGATGATCGGGGAGGAATCGGACGACGCGGAAAAACGTTTCAAGGCGGCCGAGGTTCTGGCGCGGCAAAGCGAGGAGCGGCTGGCGGTCGAGACGACGGTGGAGGGGCGTAATCGTCAGACCTGGCTGCATGACTTGGCACGGTTGCGCAGCCGTGCCGCCGCCGAGGATGTTTCCGAAGCGCAAATCCAGGCGGCCGTCGCCAGCGCCGTCGAATCCCTGAAGCGGGCCGACGTCGACCTGCTCAAAACCCAGCTTGCCGCAGCCCGCAAAAGCGTCCGCTTTACTCAATCCGATCTCGACGGCGTATTGGCCGCCATCGACAGGCAGCGGGATCATCTGGAGGAACGTGCGAAAAAGCTTGCCGAAACGACGAGTGGCGTCCGCCTCGAAGTCCAGCGCGCCCAGGAGGCCTTGACCGCCGCCCGCTCGCAATTGCCGGGGGCCTCGGAAACGCCCGCGCAACATAAAACGCGCCTGGCTCTGCTGGAACAGATGGTTGCCTGGCGGCAGTTCCAGTCCGACACCCACGCCATGGCCGTCGAGGGCATCCAGCATCTGATCGAATTGCAGAATTGGGAACGGACCGGCTGGCAATTCCGCTGGTATCTGGTCAACGGCAGCGATGGCACCAAGCTTCCGGAAGTCCGCTCCATCCTCGATGAACGGATCTCCCGGCTGGAAAGCTGGAGCCGTTACGTCGATCGGGAAATCGCCTTGTCCAACGGACGGATCGGCGAATTCGAACTGCGCCAGAAGTCGGGGCAGTCGGCCGAAGAGGCGGAGATGACCGCGCGCTTCATCACCGCCGAGCGCGAGCGGGCCGAATTGGCGCGGACCGTCCAGCAGGCGATGGAGAATTTCAGGCGTACCCTGTCGGTCTGGCGCGCCGAGTTCGAAAGCGGCGCCAAGGAATGGTCCGTCAGGCGGACGGCGGAGGTGGTCGCGAACGCCGGCTGGGGAATTGTCCAGGCCTTCTGGAATTTCGAGCTGTTCAGCGCCGAGGACAGTCTGGACATCGATGGCCGCAAGGTGGTGGCGACGCGCAGCATCACCATCGGCAAAAGCCTGGGCGTCGTCCTGCTGCTTCTGGTCGGATATCTGCTGAGCGCCTGGGCCTTGCGGTTCATCCGCCGGCTGGCGGTCGGACAACTCGGACTGAATGCCGGCCATACCAACACCGTGCTGCGCTGGCTGCATTTCATCTTGCTGTCCATGCTGTTCATCGTCGCGCTCTACATGGCCAACATTCCCCTGACCATTTTCGCCTTCCTGGGCGGCGCGCTGGCTATCGGCGTCGGTTTCGGCACGCAGGTCCTGCTGAAGAACATGATCAGCGGCGTCATGTTGCTGATCGAGCGCCCCTTGCGGGTCGGCGACATGATCGAGGTCGGTTCGGTGGTGGGGACGGTGACCAACATCAGTATCCGGTCCTCGACGGTGCGCACGTCGGACGGGATCGAGATCCTGGTGCCCAACTCGACCTTCGTGGAAAACAACGTGACCAACTGGACCTATTCGAACGCCAAGGTCAGGCGTTCGGTCACTGTCGGGGTCGATTACGCGGCTTCGCCGGAACGGGTCTCGGAGGTTTTGCTGTCGGTGGCGCAGGAACATCCCTCGGTCGTGACCGATCCTCCGCCCAGGGTCCTGCTTGAGGATTTCGGACCCGATGCCGTCTGCTTCAAGCTGCAATATTGGATCGATTATGCACTCGGGGCCGACGGTTCCCTGATCGCCAGCGAACTGCGCATGCTGATCGCGCGCGCCCTGGCGGCGGCCGGCATTTCCATTCCCCTGCCGCAACGCGTCGTCTATTTGAAGAAGGAAGAGGACGCGGCGAGCTGATCGCCGCCATCGACGGGGCTGTCGGCTCGAACATGAGGAAAGGATCGAAATTGCATATGCGGGGTTATTTCGGCATCGGTGTCGAAGGGGTGAGCAAACAAGCCAATGTCGGCAGTCTGTTCCGCTCGGCGCACGCCTTCGGGGCCAGTTTCGTCTTTACCGTGGCGGCCGATTACACGCGCCGCGCCGCCGGTCGTGCCGACACGTCGGATGCGGTGACCCAGGTGCCGTTCTACGCCTTTCCCGACATCGCCGCCCTGCAATTGCCGAAAGGATGCCGTCTGGTCGGTGTCGAACTGGTCGACGAGGCGATCGATCTGCCGTCGTTTCACCATCCGGCGCAGGCTGCCTATGTGTTGGGGCGCGAGCGCGGCTCCCTGACGCCGGAAATGCTGGCGCGCTGCGATCACGTGGTGAAGATTCCCACCCAGTTCTGCATCAATCTGGGAATCGCCGGCGCCATCGTGATGTATGACCGGGTGACCAGCCTGGCCCGGTTCGCCCCGCGCCCGGTGCGGGCCGGCGGTCCAATCGAGATGCTGGCCGAGCATCGCCACGGGGAGCCGGTTTTCAGGACGCCGGAACGGATGGCCCTCTATCGCACCGAGATCAACTCTCGGTGATCGTAACCGATCACCTCTGCCCTCAATCGCCGGGCGGGTTTCTCCGAAACCCTAGGCTTCGCGCGAACGCTCGCGCGGGCCCTCAATGGGCCAGTCCAAGTCTCGATGAGTGATCTCATCGAGACTTGGCACCGAGGAACCCTGAAACGCTCAGCCCAGCCAGTCGGGGGCCGGCCTCAGGACGCCGATGGCTTGCCCGGCCGCGTTGCGCAGGATGGGCTGGAGATGATCGGCGAGGGCTGCTTCCTCCTCAGTGGTGAACGCCTGCAAATGGCGGAGCACCGCGAGCAGCGCCACTTCGGCGGCGCGATTGGCGCCGTCGTCGATCTTCACGGCGACGCCCAGCCCCTTGCCGGGCAGGATGGCGGTATAAACGCCCTCCGCCCCACCCTTGATCATCACCGAGGGGACGGCGCGCATCACTTCCGTGCTCAGCCGTCCCTTTCCCGCGATCAGCTCCGGATGGGCCGACATGGCGGCCAATATTCGCGCGGCGGCCTTCCGGCGGGTCGGGCCCTGACGGGACGGATCGGCCAACCGGGCCATGGCCGTGGCCAGGCCGGAGAGCGGCAAGGCATAGGTGGGAATGCCGCAGCCATCCGTGCCGAAAGGCGTATGTTGCGGCACGGTGCCGGTCATTTCGCCGAGGACCGCCGTGATGCGGAGCTGCACCGGATGGTCGGCGCCGACATATCCCTTCGTCGGCTCGTTCAAATGACGCGCCGTGGTCAGCATGCCGCAATGTTTGCCGGAACAATTGTTATGGAGCGCCGATGGCGCCTTATCGGCGCAGAGAAGGGCGCGGGCCGTGTCCGCATCGGACGGGATCTGGGGGCCGCATTCCAGATCGGTTTCGGTCAGGCCAATCCGCAGAAGCCATTTTTCGACAAGTTCCACCTGCAAGGCGTTGCCGGCGTGCGACGCGCAAGCCAGCGCGATTTCCTGGTCGGACAGGGCGAACCGCTCGGCGGCACCCGTTTCGATCAGCGGCAAGGCCTGGAGCGGTTTTACCGCCGAGCGCGGGAAGACCGCGCGTTCGATGTCCCCCCAACCGGCCAGAATCTCCCCGGCCGCATCGCAAACCGCGACCGCGCCGCGATGCAGGCTTTCCACCAGCGGCCCCCGGGTCGCCTCCACAAGGACCGGATCAGGGTGATGAACCGGCGGCCGTGGCTTTCTCGTCATTTCAATCCTCGCTTTTCGAAGGGCGGGCAGGCCCCGCATCCTGCTCTTTTCCGCTGCGATCGGTTGACAATCCGGCTTGCGCAGGGCACTCCTGAGATCCTCATCCCGCGCCTTTCAAGGTATCATCGTCGCCATGTTCGCTAAATTGTCCCATGTTTCCGTCCTGGTTTTCTTCGCCGCCATCGCCGCCACTCCCGTCCTGGCCGACAGCGCAAAGCCGCTGGGCAAATCGGGCGACTGGGAGAGCTTCACCTATAGCGATAAGGCCGGCAAGGTCTGCTATACCGCCAGTCTGCCGAAACGTAGCCTCAACGCGCCGAAAGGACGGGGCGAGACCTATCTCTCGATCACCCATCGGCCGAACGACAAGAGTTTCGACGTGGTCAGCGTCACTTCGGGTTACGCCTTCAAGAAGGACGCTCCCGCCGAGATCGACATCGGTGGCGCCAAGTTCGATCTTTATACGACCGGCGACGGCGCCTGGGCGCGTAACGACAAGGCGGTCGTTCAGGCCATGCTGAAGGGCAAAACGCTGGTCGTTCATGGAACGCCGGCCAAGGGGGAGGCCATCGCCGACACCTATTCCCTGGATGGTTTCGTCAAGGCCTACGCCGATATCGGCAAGGCTTGCGGCGCCAAATAACCGCGCGGGCTGGAGTGCATTGACGAAATTGTTGAATTTTCTTTTTGTATCAATGCACTAGGTCCTGTGGACAATTAGCGATTGGCCGGATGTCGTTCGTTCTCTCGATCGTTCCGGTGCGCTCCAGCTTTTGATGAACCACCAAGACACCAAGTCACCAAGGTGGCGGAGTATACCACTGGCATTTTCCCATCCTGTCATCGGCTGTCGGGCGAATGCCTGCGGCGCAGATTGGCCGCCGCCGGATGATCCGAAAGACGCCTTGGTGTCTTGGTGCCTTGGTGGTTCAAAATATCCAGGGGTTCCTTTCATGCCATTGGGGAACCAGAGGCAACAGGAGAAGCCTCAAGGCGCGTGACCGTGATGAATGTCCACAGCTCCTAGGAGCGTGTTTCCGACGGTTTTCCTTGCGTAGCGAGGGCCAGAGCCCATATGTATCGCCCATGAGCGACACGAAGGAACTGGTCGGCCTGTCCCGCGCGGAATTGGCCGAGGAAATGGCGGCGATCGGTGAGAAGCCGTTTCGCGCCAAGCAGCTTTGGCATTGGATTTACAACCGGGGGGTCACCGACTTCCAGGCGATGACCACGCTTGCCAAACCGTTGCGCGACAAACTGGCCGATCATTATTTCGTGCGCCGTCCCGAAGCCTCCAGGGTGCAGACCTCCGCCGACGGTACCCGCAAATGGCTGTTGCGCTTTTCCGACGGCAATGAGGCCGAGACCGTCTACATTCCCGAGGAGGATCGCGGCGCCGTCTGCGTTTCCTCGCAGGTGGGCTGTACCTTGACCTGCCGGTTCTGTCATACCGGGACCCAGCTTCTGGTGCGCAACCTGACGGCCGCCGAAATCGTCGGCCAGTTCATGGTGGCCCGCGATTCATACGATGAATGGCCGAGCACGGTCGACGGCGGCCGGATGATTTCCAATATCGTCCTGATGGGCATGGGCGAACCCCTGTTCAATTACGACAATGTGGCGAAGGCCCTGAAGATCATCATGGATGGCGAGGGAATCGCCGTGTCAAAGCGGCGGATCACCCTGTCGACCTCGGGCGTGGTGCCGATGATCCGCCGGTGCGGCGAGGAGTTGCGGGTCAATCTGGCGGTCAGCCTGCATGCGGTGACCGACGAGATCCGCGACCGCATCATGCCGATCAACAAGAAATATCCGCTGGCCGAGTTGATGCAGTCGCTTCGCGATTATCAGACCAACAATGCCCGGCGCATCACCTTCGAATATATCATGCTGAAGGGGGTCAACGATTCCCTGGCCGACGCTCGCGGCCTGATCAGGCTGGTCGAGGGCATCCCGGCCAAGTTCAACCTGATTCCCTTCAACAAATGGCCGGGTTCGGATTTCGAATGCTCGGACATGAAGGACATCAAGCGCTTTTCCGACTTCCTGTTCGAAGCCGGCTATTCGGCGCCGATCCGCCAGCCGCGCGGCACCGACATCCTGGCCGCTTGCGGCCAGTTGAAAAGCGACAGCGAACGGACCCGCTGCTCGCGTCTGAAAGCCCGGCTCGATGCCGGCATTCCCGACGAACATCATTCCGAACCGGTTCAGTAACCGGTTCGGAAATACCGTGACTTGATTGTCTTGGGGATGGGACATGATCTTGTCCCCATGAAAATGATCGCCGGATCAAGCGCCGCGAAGATAAGGCTGCGCATGACCCGGGTATTCATGTAATTCAATAAAAAATAGTTTTATTTCTAATGGATATTCCCGCTAAGGTGGTAATTCCCTGGTCATAGGTTTATTTTCCTTTCATTTTTATGCACTCGACTGGTGCAAAGAGACCCCTCATCGGTCATCCTGCGGCTAAAGGTTGTGCGGTCTAATCGATCCTCGTATGGAACGTTTATTCAAGGGACGAGATGGTTGATGCGCCCGGGGGCGGCTTTTCAAGCCGAATGGGGCTGAAATAGGGAGGAATCAATGCTTTCACCGGAAGAGCGCAGAAAGAAAATCGGCGCTGTCGTTCGTGTTTCGAGCGGCAATTTCCTGGAGATGTACGATTTCATCGTCTATGGCTACTACGCCAATTACATCGCCAAGACTTTTTTCCCCGCCGGAAGCGAGTTCGCCTCCCTGATGCTGTCGCTGGTGACGTTCGGCGCGGGTTATCTGATGCGTCCGCTGGGCGCCCTGGTCCTGGGGGCCTATATCGACCGGCACGGGCGGCGCCAGGGACTGATTCTCACCCTCGCCCTGATGGCCATCGGGACGCTGACCATCGCCTGCACGCCGGGCTACGCGGTCATCGGACCGCTGGCCCCCACCATCGTGGTGTTGGGCCGTTTGCTCCAGGGATTGTCGGCCGGCGTGGAACTGGGGGGCGTCTCGATCTATCTGTCCGAAATCGCCACCCCCGGTCACCGCGGCTTCTATACCGCGTGGCAGTCGGGCAGCCAGCAGGTCGCCGTAATGTTTACCGCCGTCCTGGGCGTTCTGTTGACGGCAGTTCTGGCGGCCGAGCAGATGGCCGCGTTCGGCTGGCGCATTCCGCTGTTCATCGGCTGTCTGATCATCCCTCTGATCTATCTGTTCCGCCGGTCGCTGGCCGAGACCGACGAGTTTCTGAAGAAGACCCATCGGCCCACCGGCAAGGAGGTTCTTCACCTCCTGGGAGCGAACTGGAAGCTGATTCTCCTCGGCATGATGCTGTCCATCATGACGACGACGACATTCTATCTGATTACCGCCTATACGCCGACCTTCGCCCGGCAGGCCTTGAAGCTGGACCCCACCGGCAACATGATCGTCACCCTCTGCGTCGGTTTGTCGAATTTCATCTGGCTGCCCATCGGTGGCGCCATTTCCGACAAGATCGGCCGCCGGCCCCTGCTTCTCCTGATTCCCACGCTGGCCTTGCTGACGGCTTACCCGTCCATGCTGTGGCTGGTTTCGGAACCGTCCTTCACCCGGCTTCTGATCGTCGAATTGTGGTTTTCGTTCTTCTTCGGCACCTACAACGGGGCGATGATCCCCCTGTTGGCCGAAATCATGCCGCCGGATGTCCGCACGGCCGGCTTTTCGCTCGCCTTCAGTTTGGCCACGGCCCTTTTTGGCGGTTTCACTCCGGCGGTCTGCACCTATCTGATCGAGGTTTCCGGGAACCGCGCAGCGCCGGCCCTGTGGCTGTCTCTTGCCGCGGCCATCAGCCTGTGCGCCGTTATTCTGGTGAAGGGACGGGCGGCGGCGGTTTCCCATATGGTTCGCTCGACCTGAATTGGCGGCGGGCGCTCGGCCGTGAGCGCCCGCCCGCTTTTTCTACCGATGGGCGAGTTTTTCCCGGCGGCACGATTTGCCTGGGATGGATATTCCATCTGACGTTGATTTTCCATTCAACATATTGAATTAAATACCTTATTCTAATTGGCCCGGCTCTTGCTGTGGGCATGACGGTTGTCTTATGGAGAACCCTCATGGTCCAGTCCGTCGAGAGTCCCGCCGACTCCTTCAGTCTTTTCCAGTTGGGAGGTGCCGCGCGCACCCCATGGGCCAAATCGGCCGATAGCGCCGTTTTCGCAATGACGAGTCAAAGCGGCGAAAGTTCCAGCGCCTCGCCCGATGCAGGCACCTCATTTTTCGATACGGGGCAGACGACGAGCGGCGACTACGCCACCGTCTTTCAGCGATTGTCCACCGGTTTGCAGGCCCTGATGGTCCAATTGCAATCCATCGCGGGAAATGGCGGGACGTCGTCCGACCCACCGGCCGTCGAGACCGCCATCGCCGATCCTCCGGCGACCGGTGGATTTCACGCCAGCGGAGGAAACCGGGCCTTGCAGAGCGATGCCGACGCCATGATCAATGATCTGCACGGTTTCATCCAGGTCGCCAATGGCGATTTCTTTGTCGATGGCGTGGCGGTGTCCCCGGTCGCCGCGGCGTCGGGCGCGACCGCCAACGACAATGCGACGCCGGTCGCTTCCGGGGATGTCGCGGGAAGCGCGTTTGGCCAGATGAGCTATGGCTATGCCCAGGCCATGATGCGGGCGGTGCGCAATTACAGCGCGGCAAGCGCCGAAGCATCCGGTTCCCGGCCATCAGCCGCCATCAGCGCCGTCGGCTGAAATTCTGGTTGCGCCGCCTTGTCCCGGGTGGGATAAGGCGGCCGAACCGAAGATCAGCAGGGGTTTTTCGATGGCGTCTTTGTTGCGTTCTCTCGTGATCAGTATTTCCGTGGGCGTCATTCTCTATCTGGTTTATCCATTCCTTCCCTCGGGCAATCTTCGTCGACTTTCGGTGGCAGTGGCCGCAGCGGTTCTTTTCTTTCTGATGGGTCTGCTGTTTAAGAAAGGGCGTTAACCAAAGTTCGGAGCCGCGCCCGAGCGCGATCGCGGGAGCATATGTCCTTTGATGCCCGTTCGGGCATGGGCAAAATTTGAACCTGAAGGACGGCACGCGCCCGTCGGCGGCACGAATTGCCGGGCCAAAATGAGCGCCGCTGACAGGGGATTTTTAATAATCCATTGATTTAAAATAATAAATTATTTTGGCGCGGAATTTGCCAGGTATCTCTCGATTGTCCAAGAGGTAGATCGCCATGGCTTATTCCGTCGAAAGTTCCTCCGAGTCCGTCAAACTGCGGCAAGCAGCCAATGGCAAACGTTTGGTACGGGGCAAGTGGGCCTCGGACGCCATATTCGGCCTGCCGGATGGAATCGACGGCGAAATCGACGGTGCCTTCTCTTACGACGATCAGAAGCTGCAACTGATCGTCGGCGATTACGCCAATGGGTTCCAGCGGCTGTCCGACCGGTTGCAGGCCCTGGTGCTCCAGCTTCAAGCGGTGTCCGGCAAAGGCCGGAAATCGGCCCTGAGTTCCTCGTCCGGCGGGAGCGAAGGGGGGACTCAGATCGTCACCGGCGATGCCCTGGAGAATGCGGCGGCGTCGGCCAACGACAACGCCCAGTCCCGTCCGGCCGCCGAGGTCCCGGCGAGGGGCTCCTTCCGGCGATCCCTCGGCGATCTTCCCGACTTCGAAGGGATGCCGCTGTCGCAGATCGTCGGCTCTTCCGGTCGGGCTTATGGTCTGCCTCCGTTCGGCTACGCCCGGACAGTGGTGCAGGTCGTGCAGAATTACGGTTTCGTTCTGAAGGCGTTGAACCGTGCCCGGTAAGGGACTGTTGATAAATTATCGAATCAACAGGCCCTTGAGCCCGAGCGGCGTTTGAGCCCGCTGAAGCGGAGCGGAAGCGTCATATAGAACATTGGGATTGGAGCGATTATTTCGCGACAAGCCCTAAAAATCCATCGCCGGCCCTATCGGCTTAAGACCGCTTCTGCCCGTGCCATCTGGCGCTCAAGGGGCGATATTTAAATCGGGATCTGGCCGATTCATCCGATTGCCCCGGGTGGAATTGGGCATCCCCTTGCCTCGCCGGACCGATCCCCTATACTGCGCCGCCAGAGCATCTTTCTGTTACAAGGCGCGTATCCCATGAAAGGCGAAGTCAAAAAAGTCGTTCTGGCCTACTCCGGTGGCCTGGACACCTCGATCATCCTGCGGTGGCTGCAGGATCAATATCAATGCGAGGTGGTGACCTTCACCGCCGACCTCGGTCAAGGCGAGGAGCTGGAACCGGCGCGCAAGAAAGCCCTGCTGATGGGCATCAAGCCGGAGAACATCTATATCGACGATCTGCGCGAGGAATTCGTCCGCGATTTCGTCTTCCCGATGTTCCGCGCCAATGCCCTTTACGAAGGGGTTTATCTGCTCGGCACCTCGATCGCCCGGCCGCTGATCGCCAAGCGCCAGATCGAGATCGTCCAGGCGACCGGCGCCGATGCCGTCGCCCACGGCGCCACCGGCAAGGGTAACGACCAGGTGCGCTTCGAGTTGGGTTATTACGCCTTGAAGCCCGATATCAAGGTGATCGCCCCCTGGCGTCTGTGGGACCTGGGTTCGCGGACCAAGCTGCTCGATTTCGCCGAGAAGCATCAAATCCCCATCTCCAAGGACAAGCGGGGCGAGGCGCCTTATTCCACCGACGCCAACCTTCTGCATATCTCCTACGAGGGCAAGGCGCTGGAGGATCCCTGGGTCGAGCCTTTCGAGGACATGTTCACCCGCTCGGTCAGCCCGGAAAAGGCCCCCGACAAGGCGACCTATGTCGAAATCGAATTCGAGCAGGGCAATGCCGTGGCCATCGACGGGGAGAAGCTGTCGCCGGCCTCCCTGCTGACGAAGTTGAACGCCTTGGGCGGCGCCAACGGCATCGGCCGTCTCGATCTGGTGGAGAACCGGTTCGTCGGCATGAAGAGCCGCGGCGTTTACGAGACCCCCGGCGGCTCCATCCTGATCGTCGCCCATCGCGCCATCGAGAGTCTGACGCTCGATCGTGGCGAGGCGCATCTGAAGGATGAGCTGATGCCCCGCTACGCCGAGCTGATCTACAACGGCTTCTGGTGGAGCCCGGAGCGCAAGGCCATCCAGACGATGATCGATGAGGTCAGCCAGAACGTCTCGGGCACCGTGCGCCTCAAGCTCTACAAGGGCAATGTCACGGTGGTCGGCCGCAAGTCGGACAAGTCCCTCTATCGTCACGACTATGTGACCTTCGAGGAGGACTCGGTCTACAACCAGCGCGACGCGGAAGGCTTCATCAAGCTGAACGCGCTTCGCATGCGTCTGGCCAAGATGGCCCGAGGCTAGCACGCGGATGCGTGCGCCCGTGAGGGCTTGAAAAACAAGCCGGAGCGTGATGCACATTTAAGGCATCACGCTCTGCGCGTTTCATATGGCGCCGGATGTCATGCCGGCGCCATTTTCATATCAGGGAAGGGGAGAGACGCCGAACAGGGTCCCGTGGGCGGCCAGCAGCAGGGCGTAAGCCGCCAGGCCGCCGATCACCGGCCAGCGCAAGCCCTTTCCCCGAAGCCCGGCACGACCCCGGAGCAGGGCGGCAAACGGAATATTGGAGGTGGAGGCGGCCAGCGCCGTCCACAGCGCCGGATCCTCCCGCCTTTTGCGGGCGTCCTGACAGGCGGTGCCGGCGAGCGCCAGGCCGCCGACGGCGCCGAACAGGATCAGCGAGGCCAGATCGCCGGTCGCCAGGATATGGACGGCGCAGGCCAGTCCAATGCCCCACATCAGCGGGTGGCGGGTGATGGCGAACAGCCCCGAGGCGTCGAATGTTCCGGCTCGGTGAATCAGGAGCGTGGGGTTGGCCGGCGTCAGCGCGCCGACGATGAGGATCATCGACGCCGGCATGGCGATCACGGCCAGGCAACGGGCCGGGCAGCTTTCCGGCCATAAAGGCAGGAAGGGCGCGTCGCCGTAAGCCAGGATCATCCAGACCAGGCAGAGGATCGAGACCAGGGAATAGAGCCCCAGATAGCGCTGGCGGCCCAGGCGGGCGACCAGCCAGGGCCTGAGCGGCGTGCTGGAGACGCCCAGATGGCTGCCGAGGAAGGCGGCGGCGGCCAGAATCAACGAGAGGAAATCCGCCATGTTCCGCCCTCCTTTTTGCTCAGAGAACCTCGGCGAAAGGCAGATCGTGCAGGCGGCAGCAGGCTTCCAGCACGTTGCGCAACAGGATGGCGATGGTCATCGGCCCGATACCGCCGGGCACCGGGGTGATGGCGCCGGCCACGGTGACCGCCTCGGCGAAGGCGACGTCGCCAACCAGGCGGGTCTTGCCTGGCTCGGCGGCCGGGATGCGATTGATGCCGACATCGAGAACGAGGGCGCCGGGCTTGATCCAGTCGCCCTTCACCATTTCAGGCCGCCCGACGGCGGCGACGACGATGTCGGCGCGCCGGCATTCCTCGGGCAGATCGTGGGTCCGCGAGTGCGCGATGGTGACGGTGGCCGATTCGCGCAGCAGCAATTGGGCCATTGGCTTGCCGACGATGTTGGAGCGGCCGAGGACGATCGCCCGCTTGCCCGACAGGCTTCCCAGTTCCCGCTTGGCCAGCAGCAGACAGCCGAGCGGCGTGCAGGGCACCAGGGCCGGTCCGCCGGTGACCAGGCGGCCGACATTGAAGGGGTGGAAGCCGTCGACGTCCTTGGCCGGATGGATGGCCTCGAGAATCTTCTGCGCGTCGATCTGGGCGGGCAGGGGCAGTTGCACCAGAATGCCATGCACCTGCGGATCGAGA
This sequence comes from Telmatospirillum siberiense, assembly GCF_002845745.1. GTDB lineage: Bacteria > Pseudomonadota > Alphaproteobacteria > Rhodospirillales > Magnetospirillaceae > Telmatospirillum > Telmatospirillum siberiense. Next base: position 113,123 of record NZ_PIUM01000005.1, read on the forward strand.
TTGAGACGTTCGACCAGGCCCAGCAACTCCGCCTCGCTGGTTTCGGCGGGCAGATAATGCTCGAAGGAATTGATGCCGACTTCGGCGGCCCGCTTGTTCTTGTTGCGGACATAGACCTGGCTGGCCGGGTCGGCGCCGACCAGAACCACCGCCAGGCCGGGCAGGGGCGCCCCACCGGCGCGCAGGATGGTGATTTGCGAGGCGACGGCGGCCCGCACGTCGGCGGCGACGGCGTTGCCGTCGATGATCTTGGCTTGGCTCATATTTTCCTCACGCGGTCGGTCAGCAGGCGGTGCAATTCCTGGGCGTCGCCTTCGATGAACAAGGTTTTGCGCCGGTCGGTGGCGCCGGAAACGATTTGAATGGATCGCTTGGCAAGTTTCCAATCCTTGGCGATGAGGTCGATCAGCGCCTTGTTTGCCTTGCCATCCTCGGGCACGGCGGTCACCGACACCTTCAACAGCCCATGGCCCTGCCCATCGGCGGCCAGGCCTTCGATGCGATTGCGCGACGCCTTCGGCGTCAGCTTGACGGCCAGACGGACACCGTCTTCGACGGCGATCAGCGGACTGGGCGGGATCCCGGTTTCCGTGAAATGCTCAGAGGCCACGGGCGATCAACGGCAGATACATCTGGATCAGCCAGAGAATGAAGAACAGCGCGATCGGCGACAGATCGACGGCTCCGGTTCTGGGAATGATCCGGCGCAGCGGCCGAAGCACCGGTTCGGTGATCCGGTACAAGGTGTCCATGATCATATAGACGGCGCGGTTGCGCGTATTCAACACATTGAAGGCGATCAGCCAACTCATCACGATGGACGCCAGAACCACCAGCTTCAGCAGTTCGATGGCATAATTGACCACGATGATCAGCGGCATCAAGACGTCTTGCATGACAAAAGCCCCGTGGGAGTGCGGACGAGGCGTACCCTAGCCGCAGAGGGTCTTTCCCGCAAGGGGGGCGCGTCATGGGCTTGACAGCGGGAAAGGCTTTCCTCATTATCCGCCTCCTCATGTGGGGCCGTAGCTCAGCTGGGAGAGCGACGCGTTCGCAATGCGTAGGTCAGGAGTTCGATCCTCCTCGGCTCCACCAAAACCCCAGGAAGGCCCGGTCCAAGTGACTGGGCCTTCTGGTTTTTGAGGTATTCCCAGGGTTTCCTCGTCACGTTCAGCCTTCCGCTTGTACACCTTGCTTGTACGCTGGGGGTACGGCGGACGTGCCAAAACAGACCCACCTCCATCACATCGGTAATCGGTATTACTTCCGTGCCAAGGTTCCGCTTGATCTGGCGGAGCGGCACTATCGGTCACGCCGCGCGGATGCGGGCGATGAATTGATCGACTTGGGTGCTCAACGTTTCCGACTGTTCTGACAATTCTGAGGCAGCGTCAAGCACTTGGCCGGCCCCTGCGCCGGTTTCAGCCGCAGCCTCGGTCACTCCGGCGATATTCTGTGAGACTTCATGAGTGCCGGCTGCCGCTCGCTCAACATTGCGAGCTATTTCCTTGGTTGCGGCACCCTGCTCCTCGACGGCCGAGGCAATGGCCGCGGAGATTTGGTTGATCTCGGAGATCGTCGCTGTAATTGCGTGGATTGCCGTGACCGCCTCTCCCGTCGCTGTCTGGACGCCGGCGATGTGCTTTGAAATATCCTCTGTGGCCCTGGCGGTTTGGTTGGCCAGGCTTTTCACCTCATTGGCCACCACGGCGAATCCCTTGCCGGCATCGCCGGCCCGGGCCGCTTCGATGGTGGCATTGAGGGCCAGCAGATTGGTCTGGCTGGCGATGTCATTGATCAGTTTGACCACGGTGCCGATTAGGTCGGCTGAATTAGCCAAACCGTTGACGATCTCGTCGGTCTTCGCCGCTTGGACCACCGCATTGCTGGAAATCCCCGCCGCTGCATTGACCTGGCGGCTGATCTCATGGATCGACGAGGAGAGCTCCTCGGCCGCCGAGGCTACCGTTTGCACGTTACTGGAGGCTTCTTCCGAGGCGGAGGCAACGACTGCCGCCTGTCGGCTCGATTCTTTCGCCACAGAAGACAAGGACTGGGCTGTGCCCTGCATCTCGGTGGCTGCCGAAGCCACTGTTTGCACCACACCCTTGACGCTCGCCTCGAAATGGTCAGCCAGCTCGCTCATCGTCCGACGCTTTTCGTCTTCGGCACGAAGCTTGGCCGCGTCCTGATCGGCTCGCAATTGTTCGGCCTCGACCAAGCGGTCGCGGAAAAACGCGACAGAGCGCGCCATCGTCCCGATCTCGTCAATGCGGTCAGCTTCGGGGAGCGTGATATCCAAGCTGCCCTCCGCCAATTGGCGCATTTTTCCATCGAGAGTTTGCACACCGCGCGACACGTTGCGGCCGATCCAGAACCCGGCGGCGCCAACCACGGCGGCCACTCCAAGGCCGATCAAGCCGACATACCAAGCTTCCTGCCAGAAGGCAGCTTGGATGTCGTCGAGTTCGCTGCTGGATACGGTCACCAGCCCCCAAGGGGCAAAGGATGCAGCGTAATATAGCTTCTCGACATTGATGTCGGCGTGGCCTGACTTCGTGCCGAGAAGTGTAAGGAATCCACTCTTGCCACCGGTACTCAGGTCAAGCATGGCCTTGGTGCTGTCACGCACCGCCTGCTTTTCGTGGTGCAGCATGTCGGCACCGTCGAAGGCCGGTGTGGTTCCGTGCGCCACCATGATGCCGGCGAGGTTATAGACGCCGAAATAGGCGGTGCCGTTGTACCGAGCCGTATGGATCAGCTCGATCAACTGATCTTTCGCCTGAGCTTCCGTGATCTCACCGCGGTCGAGCCTGTTCTTGATCACACCGATTTGGCTGTGCAGAACGCCGGTCGCCGCTTGCAGCTCCATTTTGCGATCAGCCAGCATGGTGGTCTGCAGTGCATTCAGCGACAGAGCCGACACGGCGAATACGGACAGCACGCCCAAGGCCACAACGCCTTGCATCTTCATCTGAATGCCGTGCATCCACTTCCAGGATTTCATTACATGTTTCCTTCGGGTCTTCACGGTCCACTAATTTGGATGACTAGTTTAACGGGGCAATTATTCATCAATCGTAAATTCGCCGATATTCCCAAGGCAAGGATAGTAACCATAAAATAATTATGGACGATGAATGACCTTGATTGGCTGGACTGATCTGCGGCTCCTGGCCCTCATCCGTCATGGTCTGGACAGGCCGTGACAGGTGCAGGCTCTTTTGATCGACGAGCAGTCGTCCGCTTGCTTGCAGGAATCCATTGTCGGCTGGCCCGTTGATGTCGCGAGTGTGGGAAGAATACGCAGCAGCCCACTAAGGCAGATGCTTTTCGTATCCCTGCCAAAGGAGGTTCGTAACTTCCGAGAGGCCGAGGCGATTTGCGATAAGAAAGGATGGAATACAAAAACATTCCACTTTATGCTTTTTCTTCTACGATTTCCTTGGCTGGTCCGCCCGTATCATGATGATTGCGACTGCGGCCCAATGATCGCTGAGATGGATGTGATATCTGGCGCCGATTCCGGTGAAGCTGCCCACCTGTAACGGGCTGATGTCGCCTGGATCGGGCTCTCCTTGAAATGGGTGACGGGAATTTGATGGACCAGGCAGCGCGCGCGGCCATCGTCGCCGCCGTTTCATCCGGCGATACGCTGGGCGCCTTGCGCCGTGCGCAGGATATGCTGGAGGGGGAGGGGCATTACGACGGCTATCTCGCCCTGGTAAAGGCGTTGTCGGAGAGCGGCGATCCGGTGCTGGCGGTGAAATGTTTCGCCGCTCTGCGGGAGATTCTACCGGCCAACGCCGAAGTCGCCCGCGGCTATGGAGCGGCCCTGCTGCAACTGGGCAATATCGCCTATCGCGGCGGCGAGATCGCCCAGGCCCGCGGTTTTTATCGCCAGGCCCTGCGGGCGGACGCCCACTCCGTCAAAGCCTGGACCAATCTTGGGCAGGCCGAGCGTTTTCTCGGCCGCCCGGCGGAGGCCGAAGCCTGCTTTCGCAAGGCCGTATCCCTGGTTCCCGACGAAGGGCCGGCGCATTTCAATCTGGCGACCCTGTTGCTGGAAGAGGAGCGCTGGCAGGACGGATTCGCGGAATTCGAATGGCGCTCCAATCTGAGCCGAATTCCCAAAATCCTGGCCGGTTTTCCCTTGTGGAACGCCCAGGCGCCGCAAGGGGCGTCGGTCGCTTTGTGGAACGATCAGGGCCTGGGGGACGCCATGCTATTCCTGCGCTACCTACCGCGATTGCGGTCGCGCGGGATGCGGATCGTTCTGTTCCTGCCGCCGGTTCTGACCGATCTGGCGGCGACGGCTCCGGGCGTGGACGCGATCGCCGAGATCGGCCAGCCCATACCCCAGGTGGATTATCAATTGCCGTTGGCCAGTCTGCCCCATCTGCTGGGCGAAGCCGATCCGGCGGACGCCTGGACGGGGCCCTACCTTTTCGCCGCCTCCGCGCCGGCGGGCCGCGTCACCTACCGACGATCGATCGGATTGGTCTGGGCGGCGGGCTCCGACAGTCCCAACGGCCGGGTCCGCAGCATCCCGCTTGAAGGCCTCGCGCCATTGGCGACTTTGCCGGATATCGATTGGATCGCTCTGCAGATGGGGCCGGCCCGTGCCGAGATCGCCGGGTCCCCGTGGGCGGGACGCCTGCGCGATCCCTCTCCCGGTCTGGCGAATTTCGCCGACACGGCGGCCGTCGTCTCCGGTCTCGATCTGGTGATTTCCGTCGACACCTCGGTCGCCCATCTTGCCGGAGCCATGGGCAAGCCCGTGTGGATCCTGCTGCCCCGGCCTTGCGATTGGAAATGGGGGAGGGAGGGATCGGCGTCCGTTTGGTATCCGACGGCGAGCCTGTTCCGCCAGGACGGATCCCGGGACTGGGACAGCGTCGTCTCCGCCGTGGATGCCGCCCTCAGGGGACTTCCTGCGCAATAGGTGCTAAACATATCTTCTTGTCTGACAAGAAAGAAGACGATGCGGTTCCGGACTCCTTTCCCTATAGTGCGGGCAATTGCAGGGAGACCGAGAATGGCGGGAAGCGAGATCCTGGCGCGGCCGGTGCGGCTGACCGACGAAGTGACGCGGATTATCGCCGAGCGGATCGCCTCCGGCGTGTTGTCGCCCGGTCAGCAGATGCCGAGCGAAAAGGAACTGGGCGAGACCTTCGGCGTCAGCCGGGCGGTGGTGCGCGAGGCGATTTCCAGGCTCAAGCATGACGGGCTGATCGAAGTCCGTCAGGGCGTGCGGGCTTTCGTCAGCGCCAATCCCGGCGGCCAGGTGTTCCGCCTCGAGGCGCCGGGCGGCGTCGATCTGGCGGCGCTGTTCGATCTCAGGATCTGCACCGAGGCCCGGGCGGCGGAACTCGCGGCGGCGCATCGGCGGTCCGACGATCTGCGCCGCATGGCCGACGCCCTGGCCGGCATGAAATCCCCCGTTCTGGAAAGCGACGACAAGGTCTCAGCCGATGCCGCGTTCCATGCCGCCATCGCGGCGGCCAGCGCCAACGGCTATTTCGCCCGGCTGGTCGAGTTCCTGGGCGAGGCCCTTCGGGCGGCGATCGGCACGGCGCGGCGGAATTCGGCGCGCCTGCCCGGCATGTCGGCCCTGGTGCAAACCGAGCATGAGGCCATTTTCGCGGCCATCGAGCGGGGTGAGGCGGCGCAGGCCGGCCAAGCCATGACGGTCCATTTGAGCAATGCCCGCGACCGGCTGGGGTTGGCGGAAAAAACGCCCGCAGGGTAACCGGGTGAACCCGATTACCCTGAAAGGATCCGCCTTTCCACTTGTCAGATAAGCTGACGAGACGTAGGGTCCATCCGGAATCGCTTCCCAGTGACGAGGCCTGATCGATGATTCCCCGTTTGCCCGCCGCGGCCCCGCCGTCCCCCCTGACGCTGGATTTTCTCGAAGCGCTTCGCGCCTCCGGGTTCACCGGCGATCTTTCCTCGTCCGATGCGGATCGGGTGACCTTCGCCACCGACAATTCGATCTACCGGTTGCCTCCGCAGGCGATCATTTTTCCCAAGACCGCGGAAGACGTGGTCAAGGTCATGGAGCTTCTGGGGCGGGAGCGCTTCCATGGCGTCAGCATCACGGCGCGTGGCGGCGGAACCGGCACCAACGGCCAGTCCCTGACCGGCGGCGTGGTCCTGGATCTTTCCCGCCATATGAACAAGGTGCTGGAGATCGATGCCGCCGGCCGCTGGGTCCGGGTGCAGGCCGGCGTGGTGAAGGACCAGCTGAACGCCGCCCTGAAGCCCCATGGCCTGTTTTTCGCGCCCGAGCTTTCGACGTCAAGCCGGGCGACCATCGGCGGCATGGTCAACACCGACGCAAGCGGGCAGGGGTCCTGCCTCTACGGCAAGACGCGCGACCACGTCCTGGAGCTGTCGACGGTTCTGATGGACGGCGAGACCTGGACGTCCCGTCCGCTGGAGGAAGAGGATCTGCGCGCGGCCATCCGGCGCGGCGGGCGTGTCGGCGAGGTCCATCGCGCGGTGGAGGCGATCGCGCGCGACCACGGCGCCGAGATCGCGGCGCGCTTTCCCAAGCTGAACCGCTGTCTGACCGGGTATGATCTGGCCCATATCCGTGACGGCGAAGGCCGCTTCAATCTCAATTCCGTGCTGTGCGGGGCGGAGGGATCGCTGGCCGTGGTGGTCGAGGCCAGGCTCAATGTACTGCCCATTCCCAAATTCAGCGCGCTTCTCAATCTGCGTTACGAAAGCTTCGACGCGGCGCTTCGTGATGCCCGGGCGGTCATGGCCTTCGGCGCGGCATCCATGGAGACGGTGGATTCCAAGGTCCTGGCGCTGGCGCAGAACGATATCGTCTGGGACGGCGTCCGGGAGTTCTTTCCCGACGACGGCCAGCCGGTCCGGGGCGTCAATCTGATCGAGTTCGTCGGCGAGACGGAAGAGGAGGTCGAGGCGCTGCTCTCCCGCCTGGCGGCGCAATTGACCGCCGATGGCCGGACCGCGGGGCGGGGCGGTTTCACCATCGCCCGCGGCGAGGCCGCGGTGCGGCGGGTCTGGGGCATGCGCAAGAGCGCCGTCGGCCTGCTGGGCAACATGGAAGGCGACAAGCGGCCGATCCCCTTCGTCGAGGATACGGCGGTGCCGCCCGACAACCTCGCCGATTACATCGCCGAATTCCGCGCCCTGCTCGATGCGCGCGGTCTCGATTACGGCATGTTCGGCCATGCCGACGCCGGCGTGCTGCATGTGCGCCCGGCCATCGACATGAAGGACCCCGCGCAGGAACCGCTGATCCGCGAGATCACCGACGCCGTCGCGGCGTTGACGCAGAAATACGGGGGCCTTCTGTGGGGGGAACATGGAAAGGGCGTGCGCTCCGAATATTCCCCGGCGTTTTTCGGCAGCCTCTATCCGCTGGTGCAGTCGGTCAAGGCGGCCTTCGATCCCCGGAATCAGCTCAATCCCGGCAAGATCGCCACTCCCGGAGAGGGGGCCTTGCTGCGCATCGACGGGGTTCCGACGCGCGGCCAGCAGGACCGGACCATTCCGGCCGAGGTGCGCGCCGATTACGACGTGGCGATGAACTGCAACGGCAATGGCGCCTGCTACGACTGGAATCCCGACACGCCCACGTGCCCGTCCTGGAAAGCCACCCGGGAGCGGCGCCATTCGCCCAAGGGGCGCGCCATGCTGACCAAGGAATGGCTGGCCCGGCTGGCCGCCCTGGGCGTCGATCCGCTGGCCGAGGCCGGCCGCTGGCGGGCTTCGGCCTCCTGGCGGTGCTGGCCGAGGCGGGCGTTGAACACGCTGGCGAAATGGCGCGGGGAGGCGGATTTCTCCCATGCGGTCAAAGAGGCGATGGATGGCTGCCTGTCCTGCAAATCCTGCGTGGGCGGCTGTCCGATCAAGGTGAACGTGCCGGGATTCCGGGCGAAATTCCTCGAGCTTTATCACAGCCGTTACATGAGGCCGGCGAAGGACTATCTGGTCGCGGCCCTGGAACACATGCTTCCCGTTCTGGCGAAGATCCATGTTCTCTACAACTTGCCGGTCGGCAGCCGGATCGGCCGGGCGGCGATGGCGCGTCTCGGGCTGGTGGATTCGCCGCTGCTCTCAGGCGTTGATCTGATTGGAGAGGCGGGCGCGATGGGCGTGGCGGTGGCGACGGTCTCGGCGCTCGACGCATTGGACGCGGCCGAGCGGGCGCGTTCGGTGGTGATCGTCCAGGACGCCTATACCAGCTATTTCGAAAGCCGGCTGGTGCTCGACGTGCTGGACCTGCTGAAACGGCTGGGCTTCAGGCCGTGGCTGGCGCCCTATCGGCCGAACGGCAAGGCCTTGCACATCCATGGCTTCCTGAGCGCCTTCGAGACGGTGGCGCGCAACGGCGCGGCGGGCCTGCGGGCGCTGGAGGCCACCGGGGTTCCCCTGGTCGGCGTCGATCCGGCGATGACGCTGACCTATCGCGACGAATACCGTGAGGCCTTGGGCAAGGATGCCGCCCCGAAGGTGCTGCTGTTGCAGGAATGGCTCCTGCGTCACATGCCCGAGCGGCCGCGCGCGCGGGCTCAAACTTTCCGCATGCTGCCGCACTGCACCGAATTCAGCACCGTCGCCGGATCGACCAAGGACTGGGTTGCCATCTTCGCCAAGCTGGGCCTTAAGCTCGACATCCTGTCCTGCGGCTGCTGCGGCATGGCGGGAACTTACGGTCATGCCGCGAAGAACCGCGATATGTCCCGGCGCATCTACGACCTCAGCTGGAAACGGCATGTCGAGGCCGATGGCGCCGGCGGGCAGGTGCTGGCCACCGGCTATTCCTGCCGCTCGCAGGCCAAGCGCTTCAGCGGCGTGATCCTGCCCCATCCGGCCCAGGCGCTGTTGAGGGCGTTGGAGTCCTGATTCCGAAGCCCGCGCCTTCACCGATTGCTCCAACTGTTCGTTGCTTTTCCATTGTAAGTTTTCGTCGTCCGTCGGACAGTTATCAGGAGAAACCGGGCGTATTCCCTCTGGTCTCTATGACGAATGGTGAAAAGGGGGCAGTGACGGATGGTGTCCGAGGAGGGGCGGCAAGTACAGGAAGAGCTGGAGCCTTCCGAATACGCACCCAATGTTCTGGTGGTGATGGCGCGTGGCAGCGACGGCGGTTTATGGCGGGCCGCCGGTGGCGCCGTTTCGACCGCCGAATTGAATCTGCCCGCCGATTTGGCCGACCGGCTGGGACAATGGTCCCGCTCCTTCACCGAGGCGACCAGAGATGAGGCCGATCCGCACAGGACCTTGGTGCTGACCGCCTTCAGCACCGTCGGGCTGGACATCGCCCGTGCGGTACAGGTGGCGCTGGGGGACGGATATGAAATTCTCTTCTTCGACGAGGCCAAGCTCGAGGCCGACGCCTACCTCACCGAATATCTCTACCCGGCCCGCACCGAAGATTGACCGAACGGACATCGGTCCCATCCTTTCGAAGCTCTGGACGACGGCGCAACATTCCCGCAATATGGCATGACGTATACGTCAACGTTGGCAACGGAAGCCATGGCTGGAGGTTGTATGTCCGAGGTAAAAGTAGATGAACGGTTGAGTGAGGTCTTGCCAAAAATCAGAAACCTGAGGGCCATAGTCAGGTTTGATCTGGGCGGGGATGGCGTATGGATGATTGATGCGCGGGAGGGCCCGGCGCGTCTGTCGGAGGGGGAAGGAGATGATGATCCCGATTGCTCCATTCTGATCAGCGGGGAAAACCTTCTGAAACTGATGGATGGAAAACTCGACCCGATGCTGGCCTATACGCTGGGAAAAATCAAAGTCAAAGGGTCCATGGGCGTGGCCATGAAGCTGGTCGCGGCGATCGGATAGGGGGATGGGAATGATCTTGCGCGCGGTCGCGGCGCTCGTCTGCGTTCTGCTGGCCCCCCGCCTCGCGGCGGCGGAGCCGATTTCCTACGTCATTCTGAAGGAGGGGGAGCCGATCGGTCACGAGACGGTGGACATCGAGCGGAACGGCGATGTCGCGAAGGTCGAGGTGAACACCGAAACCCGCGTCAAAGTGCTGTTTCTTGATTTTCATTACCGCCATCACCGCCAGGAGTTTTGGCGGGCCGGACGTCTTGAGCGGATGGTCGCCGACACCGACGACGATGGTTCTGTCCATCATATCGTCCTGGAGTCGGGAGCCAGCGGGCCGGGCCTGACCCTGGACGGCACGGGCAGGGAGATGCCGGACGGCGCCCTGCCTTTGAGCCTTTGGAGCAAGGCAATTCTTGATCGTAAGGTTCTGTATGGGGTTTCCGACGCGGCGCTCTATCGCGTGGCGATCGACTCTTTGGGGATGGCCAGGCTCGCCTGGCATGGTCGCGACATCGCCGCCGAGCATTACCGGATCGGCGGCGATGTCGAACGCGACTTATGGTACGGCGAGGACGGGTTGCTCTTGAAAACGGCGTTCCAACGGCGGGGTTATCCCATCGAAATAATAAGGGAATAGTCGGAGACTAATATGACAGAACTATGCACGTTGACGTATACGTATACCTCTTGACGACTGCGTTTATAATGAGTCAATCTTAGCGGCAACGGGGATCGGATAACCGGCCCGGTGGATGGGGAGTCGGAAATGTCTTTCAGCAAGCGCCACGCAACGCTCGTTTCTTGTCTTGGACTATTTGCCTTCTGTGGATTGTCCGGCGCCGCCCAGGCTTCGGGATTCGCCTTACGCGAACAAAGCGCCGAAGGGTTGGGCGACGCCTTCGCCGGCCAGACGGCCAAGGCCTACAATGCCAGCACCGTTTTCTACAATCCCGCCGGCATGACCAATCTCAACGATAGCGAAGTCGCCGGCACGACGACCTGGATCTCTCCCGTCTCCCAGTTCAAGGGATCGAACACCAATGTCGTCGGCGGCACCGTCGCCGGGCGCGACGACGTGAACGCCATCAAGGCGGCGGCCATCGGCTCGGTCTTCGGTGTCTGGAACGCCAGTCCCGATCTGAAGATCGGCCTTTCGGTGGCGACGCCCTTTGGAATGCGCTCGGATTACAAGGGAGACTGGGTCGGCCGCTATCAGGCCTTGGCATCCGACGTGACCGACGTCGACGTCTCCGTCGTCGCCGCCTACAAGATCGATGACCATCTGTCCATCGGTGGCGGTCCGCGCATTGATTATCTGAAGGCGCGTCTCAGCCAGGCGGTCAATTTCAAGGCCATCGGCCTGGGCGCCGCCTCCCAGGCGCAAGCGGCGGCCACGGCTGCCGCTGCCGCCAGTCAACCCGCGCTGGCCGCGGCTTACGCGGCCCAGGCCACGTCTCTGGCCACCGGTGCGGCAAGCTGGGGAGACGGTCTCAGCAAGGTCGAGGGTGACGACATCGGTGCCGGTTATAATGTCGGCCTGCTCTATGTCTTCAATCCTCAAACCCGCGTCGGCCTCGATTACCGGTCGCGGTCCAACCACACCCTTTCCGGCACTGTGACCAATCAGACGCCGACGACATTGGCCTCGTCCATCGCCAGTTCCTTCACCAATCAGGACGCCACGGCCAAGATCACCTTGCCCGACAGTGTCAATCTGGGCGGTTACCACGAGCTCGACAGCCGCTGGGCCATCCTCTCCGACGTGCAATGGACGCACTGGAGCCTGTTCAAGCAGCTCAACGTCATCGGCGCGAACGGCCAGTTGATCAGCAGCACGCCGGAAAACTGGCACGATACCTGGTTCGTCTCTCTCGGCGCCCATTACAAGGCCGACGACAAATGGACGTTGCGCGGCGGCGTCGCCTTCGACCAGTCGCCGGTGAAGACCGAGGACCGGACGGCGCGGATCCCCGACTCCAACCGCTATTGGCTGTCGGCCGGCGCTTCCTACGCGATCACTCCGTCGGCCGAGGTGCATCTGGGCTATACCCATATCTTCGCCGACAAGGCCAGTATTTCGGAAAGCGCCAACCGCTTCGCCGGCGTCCTGACGGGCACCTACGACAACAGCGTCGATATCGTCAGCACCAGCTTCGTCGTGCGCTTCTGAGGCCGTTGAGAGGATCGGGCCGGATTCTTCCCCGCGGGGGCTCCAAGGGCCTGTTGATAAATTAAGTGAAACAGGCCTTGTACGTCCCCCGCGGCGCGGAAGCGTTACGGAAAACCCTTAAGGATCCGGTAGTGGATCATGAGGTTTATCGATGCAAGACACCATCGATTGGCAATCCCCAATCGCCGCGACGGCGGTGAGCGCCGTTCTCGACGAGACGGTGCGACGCTTCGCGGACCGGCCGGCGCTCGATTTTCTCGGACGCCGGACCAGCTACGGCGAACTCGGCCGCATGGTCGACATGGCGGCGCGGGGGTTTCAGCAACTGGGGGTGAGGAAGGGGGTCAAGGTCGGCCTCTGTCTGCCCAACACGCCCTATTTCGTCGTCTGTTACTACGCGGTCCTCAAGGCGGGCGGAACGGTGGTCAACTTCAACCCGCTCTATGTCGAGCGGGAGATCGCCCACCAGATCAAGGATAGCGGCACCACCATCATGGTGACCCTCGATCTTCGCCAGATTTATCCGAAGATCAAAGCCATGCTGGACAGCACCTGTCTCGAAAAGGTGGTGATCTGTCGCATGGCCGATATCCTGCCTTCGGTGCAAAGTCTGCTGTTCCAGGTGCTGAAACGCTCCGAACTCGCCGACGCCCCCGCCGACCTGCGCCATGTCACCTTCGCCCGTCTGATCAATAACGACGGTCAGTTGAAGCCGGTGGAGATCGATCCGGCGATCGACGTCGCCGTGCTTCAATATACCGGCGGGACCACCGGTTTGCCCAAGGGGGCGGTGCTGACCCACGCCAATATCAGCGGCAACACCGATCAATTGGCGCGCTGGGTCCCCGATATTCAAAAGGGCCAGGAGCGCATGCTGTGCGTTTTGCCCCTGTTTCACGTCTTCGCCATGACGGTGGGGATGAATCTCGGCATCGCCTTCGGTGCCGAACTGATCCTGTTGCCGCGTTTCGATCTTGAACAGGTGATGAAGTGCGTCGCCCGCAAGCGTCCGACGCTTTTTCCGGGCGTGCCGACCATCTACACGGCGATCAACGGCGCCGCCGGGAAAGGGGGATGGGATCTCTCCTCGATCCGCTGCTGTATTTCGGGTGGCGCCCCCCTGCCGATAGAGGTCCGGACCGAGTTCGAGAATTTGACCGGCTGCATGCTGGTCGAGGGCTACGGCCTCAGCGAGGCGTCGCCGGTGGTCACCTGCAATCCCTTCCGGGCCGTCAAGGCGGGGTCGGTCGGCATTCCGCTGCCGGGGACGACCGTGGAGATCCGCGCGCCCCACGATCCGGGAACGGTATTGGGCCAGGGTGAAAAAGGCGAGATCTGCGTGCGCGGGCCGCAGGTGATGACGGGCTATTGGCAAAAGCCCGGCGACACCGCGCAGGTCTTCGTCGACGGGGCGCTCAGGACCGGGGATATCGGCTATATCGACGAGGAGGGCTATCTGTTCCTGGTCGATCGCATCAAGGACGTCATCATCAGCGGCGGCTACAACGTCTATCCGCGGGTGATCGAGGAGGCGCTCTATCAGCATCCGGCCGTCGCCGAGGCCGTGGTCATCGCCGTTCGCGACCAATATCGCGGCCAGGCCCCCAAGGCCTTCGTCCGCCTGCGCGACGGGCTTCAGGCCACTCCCGACGAATTGCGGCAGTTCCTGACCGGCTATGTCTCGCGCATCGAATTGCCGAAAATGATCGAGATCCGGGACACCCTGCCCAAGACCATGGTGGGCAAATTGTCCAAAAAAGAACTGGTCGCCGAAGAAGAGATGAAAGCCGCCGCCAGCGGTTCGCTCGACAAAGCTTCCTGAACTCCAATTCCGCTTTGCCAAAGGTGACGATGATGGGTATTCTTCGCGACAGCATGGTGACGTATAGGGAATGTAACGGCTCCTACCGTCATCTTGCATACGCGACTGAGGATACATCAGATGGACAAGATCTATTCGGTCACCGAGCTGGCCCGGGAGCTCGGCGTGACGCCCCGGACCATCCGTTTCTACGAGGACCAGGGGCTGATCGCGCCGCAGCGGGCCGGCAATACGCGGGTTTATTCCTATCGGGACCGGGCGCGGATGATCCTGATCCTGCGCGGGAAAAGGCTGGGCTTTTCGCTGCGCGACATCAGGGAATTCCTCGATCTCTACGTCGTCGACACCACCCAGGTGGAACAGCTTCAGCTTCTTGCCACCAAGGTCCGCGCCCGCATCGCCATGCTCGAGGAACAGCGGATCGCGGTCGAACAGACCCTGACCGAATTGAAGGACGTCGAGCGGATGACCGTCGACGCCTTGACCGCCAAGCTCAAGCAGTCCCGTCCGGCCTGATCTTTCCCTCTTTCGCGTTTTCCCGCTCCTTCCCGGGCGGGACCGACGCCCGCGCGAGCGGGTGGGTGAAGGGGCATACGACCCCTGTCCCTTGCCAGCCCCTTCACCCACACTCCCTCGTCCCTCGGTCGCCAAGACAAGCGCTCGTGGCGCCGGCCGGCTTTCCGGTGGGAAAGACGCCGCCGCGGCGCGGCGGACACCGCCTGTTTTCCGCATTCCCGTTTCATAACCAGACCTCCATGGAGACCCGTCGATGAAGACCGTGGTTATCGCGGGCTATGCCCGTTCGCCGTTCACGCCCTCGAAGAAGGGCGACCTGGCCCGAGTCCGTCCCGATGAACTGGCCGCGCAGGTGGTGCGCGCGCTGATCGAACGCAGCGGCGTCAAGCCGGAGGATATCGAGGATCTGATTCTCGGCTGCGCCTTCCCCGAGGGCGAACAGGGACTGAACCTGGCCCGGCTGGTCGTTCTTCTGGCCGATTTGCCGCTGTCGGTGGGCGGCGTCACCGTCAACCGCTTCTGCGGATCCTCCATGCAGTCGGTGCACAACGCCGCCGGTGCCATCCGGATGGGCGCCGGCGAGGTGTTCATCTGTGCCGGCGTCGAGAGCATGACCCGCGTGCCGATGATGGGCTACAACCCGCTGCCCCATCCCGGTCTCCACGCCAAGCGCCCGGAGTCCTACATCGGCATGGGCGATACCGCCGAGAACGTGGCGCGGCAGTGGGAGATCCCGCGCGCCGCGCAGGAGGAGTTCGCCGTCCGCAGTCACCGGAAGGCGTCGTCCGCCCAGGCCGAAGGGCGCTTCAAGGATGAGATCGTCGCCATCACGGACGGCAATCGCCGCATCGAAGTCGATGGGTGCATCCGTCCCGAAACCACGGCGGAGGCCCTGGCCGAGTTGAAGCCCGCCTTCGACCAGACGGGCACGGTGACCGCCGGCACCGCCTCGCCGCTGACCGACGGGGCGGCGGCGGTGCTGGTGTGCAGCCTCGACTACGCGGAAAGCCATGGTTTGACCCCGCTGGCCGGGATCAGAAGCATCGCCATCTCCGGCTGCGCGCCCGAGGTGATGGGCATCGGTCCGGTCAAGGCCTCCGGCAAGGCGTTGGAGCGCGCCGGCCTGCGGGCCGACCAACTGGATGTGGTGGAACTGAACGAGGCCTTCGCCTCCCAGTCCCTGGCCTGCATCCGGGACCTCGGCCTGTCCGAGGAGAAGGTCAACCTGGACGGTGGCGCCATCGCCATCGGCCATCCCCTGGGCGCCACCGGCGCGCGCATCGTCGGCAAGGCGGCGGCGCTCCTCAAGCGGACCGGCGGACGGTATGGCCTGGCCACGCAATGCATCGGCGGCGGCCAGGGCATCGCCACCCTGCTGGAGGCCGTGCGATGAGCGGGATCGGCAAGGTCGCGGTGATCGGCGCCGGGGTGATGGGGGCCGGCATCGCCGCCCAGGTCGCCAATGCCGGTGTGCCGGTGGTTCTCCTCGATATCGTCAAGGAGGGCGCCGCCAGCCGCAGCGCCATCGCCGAGGGCGCCGTCGCGGCCCTGTTGAAGGCCGACCCGGCTCCCTTCATGAGCAGGGCGGCGGCCAAGCTGGTCGCCACCGGCAATATCGAGGACGATCTGGGATTGCTCGCCGACTGCGACTGGATCGTCGAGGCGGTCGTCGAGCGTCTCGACGTCAAGCAGGCGCTTTATCGCAAGATCGAGGGCGTGCGCAAGGCCGGATCGGTGGTTTCCTCCAACACCTCGACCATCCCCCTGGCGAGCCTGATCTCGGGGCTGCCCGAAACCTTCGCCCGCGATTTCTGCATCACCCACTTCTTCAATCCGCCTCGCTATATGCGGCTGCTCGAAGTGGTGAAAGGCGAGCTCACCCGTCCCGAGGCGATCGCCCTCGTCAGCCGTTTCGCCGACGCGGCGTTGGGCAAAAGCGTGATCACGCCCAAGGATCGACCCGGCTTCATCGCCAACCGCCTGGGCGTCTTCTGGATCCAATGCGCGGTGATCGAGGCCATCGAACAGGGATTGGAGGTGGAGGAGGCCGACGCGGTGATCGGCAAGCCGATGGGCATCCCGAAAACCGGCGTGTTCGGCCTGATCGATCTGGTCGGGCTCGACCTCATGCCGCATGTCATGGACAGCATGATCGGCCTGTTGCCGCCCGAAGATCCGCTGCATGCCATCCATCGCCCGCAGCCGCTGATCGAACGGATGATCGCCGACGGTTACACGGGGCGCAAGGGCAAGGGCGGCTTCTACCGGTTGAACCGGGCCGGCGGCGGCAAGGTCAAGGAGGCGATATCGCTCGTCACCGGCGAATACCGGCCGCAACGCAAGGCCGACCTGGAAGCGCTTGCCACCACCAGGGGCGATCTCAAGGCCCTGCTTGCCCATCCCGATCCGGCCGGCCGCTACGCGCTGCGCGTTCTGGGGCAGACCCTGGCCTATGCGGCCGCGCTGGTACCCGAGGCGGCTGACGACGTCGCCGCCGTCGATGAGGCGATGCGCCTCGGCTACAACTGGAAATGGGGACCTTTCGAGCTGATCGATCAGTTGGGGGCGCCCTGGCTGGCCGAACATCTGGCCGCCGAGGGACTGCCGGTGCCGCCGCTGCTCACCCTGGCCGGGGACCGGAAATTCTATCGGATCGAGGCCGGCCGCCGGCAATATCTGGGCACCGACGGCGCCTATCACGACCTCGTCCGCCCCGAGGGCGTGCTGCTTCTGGCCGATCTCAAGCTCGACCGCCAGCCGGTGCTCAAGAACGGTTCGGCGGCCCTGTGGGACATCGGCGACGGCGTGGCCTGCTTCGAATTCACCAGCAAGATGAATGCGCTCGATCCGGACACCATGGCCTTGCTGGGCAAGAGCATTAAAACCGTCGCCAAGCAGTTCAAGGCGCTGGTCATCTATAACGAAGGCAGCAATTTCTCGGCCGGCGCCAATCTCGGCCTGGCCATCTTCGCCGCCAACATCGCCGCCTGGACGGAGATCGAGCAGTTGGTCGCGGCCGGACAGGAGACCTACAGGGCGCTCAAATACGCCCCCTTCCCGGTGGTGGGGGCGCCTTCCGGGCTGGCGCTCGGCGGCGGCTGTGAAATCCTGCTGCATTGCGACGCCGTCCAGGCCCATGCCGAAACCTATGTCGGTCTGGTCGAATGCGGTGTCGGGCTGGTGCCGGCCTGGGGCGGCTGCAAGGAGATGCTGTCCCGTTGGAGCGCCCCTGGCCGCCTGCCCAAGGGGCCGATGCCGGCGGTGGCCAAGGTCTTCGAGACGGTGAGCACGGCCACGGTGGCCAAATCGGCGGCGGAGGCCAAGGAACTGCTGTTCCTTCGTCCCTCAGACGGCATCACCATGAACCGCTATCGGTTGCTCGCCGACGCCAAGGCCAAGGCGCTGGAGCTGGCGCGCGACTACACGCCGCCCGAGCCGGTAGACCTCACCCTTCCCGGCGAATCGGGCAAGGTCGGCATGCAGATGGCGGCCGAGGGTTTCCATCGCCGAGGCATCGCCACCACGCACGATCTGGTGGTGGCCGGTGCCCTGGCCACCGTGCTGTCGGGCAACGGCGCCGACGTTACCAAGCCGGTGACGGAGGAGGAGGTTCTGGAGGTGGAGCGCGCCCAGTTCATGCGGCTGATCCGTTATCCGGCGACGCTGGCGCGCATCGAAAGCATTCTCGAAACCGGCAAACCATTGCGGAACTGAACCGTTCTCTTCCGTCATGCCCGGGTCACGCCCGGGGGTGACGACCAGGTATAAGGAATAAGGTCATGCCCAGCTATCAGGCTCCGCTGCGCGACATGCGCTTCGTTCTCTACGAACTGCACCAGGGCGCCGGACTGTCGGCCCTGCCCGGTCTGGAGGATTTCACTCCGGATATCATCGACCCGGTCCTCGACGAGGCGGCTAAGGTCTGCGAGGAGGTCCTGGCCCCCTTGAACCGGACGGGGGACGAGGAGGGGTGCCATCTGGAAAACGGCGTGGTTCGCACGCCGTCCGGCTTCAAGCAGGCCTACGATCTGTTCCGGGACGGCGGCTGGACCGGGCTGGCCAGCGACCCGGCCTATGGCGGCCAGGGATTGCCGAAATCGGTCAACGCCCTGGTCGAGGAGATGATCTGCGCCTCCAACCTGTCCTTCGGCATGTATCCGGGATTGTCGCATGGCGCCTATCTGGCCCTGCATGCCCATGGTTCGGATGAGTTGCGGGATCGTTTCCTGCCGAAGATCGTCGACGGCACCTGGGCCGGCACCATGTGCCTGACGGAGCCCCATTGCGGCACCGACCTGGGGCTCTGCCGGACCAGGGCCGTCCCGCAAGGCGACGGCAGTTACCGGATTACCGGGACCAAGATCTTCATCTCGGCCGGCGATCACGACCTGACCGAAAACATCATCCATCTGGTCCTGGCCCGGCTGCCCGACGCGCCGAAGGGCATCAAGGGAATCAGCCTGTTCGTCGTGCCGAAGATCGCAGTCCGCGACGACGGATCCCTGGGCGATCCGAACGGCGTCACCTGCGGCTCCATCGAGCACAAGATGGGCATCAAGGGATCGGCCACCTGCGTGCTGAACTTCGACGACGCCGTCGGCTGGCTGGTCGGCGAGGCGCACAAGGGCATGCGCGCCATGTTCACCATGATGAACACCGAGCGTCTGGCGGTGGGCATCCAGGGACTGGGGCTCGCCGAGGCCTCCTACCAGGGCGCCGTCGCCTATGCCCGCGAACGCCTGCAGGGACGATCGCTGTCGGGGGTCAAGCATCCGGACAAATCGGCCGACCCGATCATCGTTCATCCCGACATCCGCCGGATGCTGCTGACCATGCGGGCCACCACCGAGGGCTGCCGTGCCCTGGGCGGCTGGGTGGCCCGGTCGCTGGACATTCAGCACCATGGCGAGGACGAGGCGGCGCGCCAGGAGGCCGAGGACCTGGTGGTCCTGCTGACCCCGGTGGTCAAGGCGCT
This sequence comes from Telmatospirillum siberiense, assembly GCF_002845745.1. GTDB lineage: Bacteria > Pseudomonadota > Alphaproteobacteria > Rhodospirillales > Magnetospirillaceae > Telmatospirillum > Telmatospirillum siberiense. The sequence continues at coordinate 132,443 of NZ_PIUM01000005.1, forward strand.
GTTCACCGATCTGGGGTTCGAGGCGGCCAACCTCGGCATGCAGGTTTATGGCGGCCATGGTTACATCCGGGAAAACGGCATGGAACAATATGTCAGGGATGCCCGCATCGCGCAGATCTACGAAGGCACCAACGGCATTCAGGCTCTCGACCTCATCGGGCGCAAGCTGCCGGCGCATGCCGGGCGTTATCTACGCCGCTTCTTCCATCCGGTGGCCGATCTGATCGCCGCCAAGGTCGAGGACGAACAGCTGGGAGCTTTCGTCCAGCCTTTGGCCAAGGCCTTCGTGCGCCTCCAGCAGGCCACCGGGCAGATCGCCCGCGTCGGTCTTTCCAAGCCCGAGGAAGCGGCGGCGGCGGCGGCCGATTACCTGCGTCTGCTGGGGCTGGTGGCGGTCGGCTATATGTGGGTCAGGATGGTCGAGGTGGCCCTGCCGAAGGTCGGCACGGATGCCGATTCCGACGGCTTCTATCGGGCCAAGCTCGGCACCGCGCGGTTTTACATGGAGCGGGTGCTGCCGCAGAGCGGCGCCCTGTTCTCGGCCATCATGGCCGGCGGTGCCTCGATGATGGATTTCGAGGAAGCGGCGTTTTAGTTCGGTAAAAGCCCGTGGATTGATGCCGTTATGAACGTCGAAGGTGAACCACCAAGACACCAAGGCACCAAGGCACCAAGGCGCTTTTTGCCACTGGCGGCAGATCGCATGAATTGGCGCCGCAGGCCTTCGTTCTGTTATCCGGCCGCTTGTGGATGAACAGGATGGGAAATGCCTGCGGCGCAATCCGTCACCTTGGTGTCTTGGTGCCTTGGTGGTTCAAATTTTTCGGGGTGCTCTGCGTGTCGAAGAAATTTAGGTCTTAGCCAATGACTCAATTGATTCGCCTTCTTCGGGTGATCATCGCCTCCCTGTTCCGCGACAGGCTGGGGCCGTTCGACTGCTCGGCGCTGGCTTTCCGGGTGATGCCGGCCGACATCGACATCAATCTGCATATGAACAATGCCCGTTATCTGGCCATGATGGATCTCGGCCGTTGGGATTTCATCCTGCGCAGCGGTCTTTGGCGGCATGTGCTGAAAGAAAAGCTGCAACCGGTCATCGGCGGCGCCATCGTTCGTTTTCGCCGGCCGCTGCCGCCCTTCCGGCGCTTCGTCCTCAAAACCCGGCAGATCACCTGGGACGATCGCTGGCTCTATCTCGAACAGACCATCGAAAGCGACGGAATGCTGATCTGCTCGGCCCAGGTCCGGGCCGCCTTTCTGCGGGGCAGCGCCACGGTGCCGCCGGCCCGGATCGCCGAACTCGTCGGTGCGGGACGAACGCCGCCGTCGGCGCCGACCTGGGTACAGACCTGGCGGGACTTCGACGCCGGATTGGATCATCAACCGTCACTTGTCGCGACAGGGGAAGTCTCATGCGCTCATTGAAGGGAAAGACGCTGTTCATCACCGGGGCCAGCCGGGGCATCGGCAAGGCCATCGCGCTCAGGGCCGCCGCCGACGGTGCCAATATCGTCATCGCGGCCAAGACCACCGAGCCCCATCCCAAATTGCCCGGAACCATCTTCAGCGCGGCGGCGGAGATCGAGGCCGCCGGCGGCAAGGCCCTGGCCCTGGCCGTCGATATCCGCGAACCGGAGCAGGTCTCCCGGGCGGTCGACCAGGCGGTCGACGCCTTCGGCGGCATCGATGTGCTGGTCAACAACGCCAGCGCCATCAATCTGACGGGCACCCTGGAGACCACGGCGAAGCGCTTCGATCTGATGATGGGCGTCAATATGCGGGGCACCTTCTTCTGCGCCCAGGCCTGCATTCCCCATCTGAAGCGGGCCGACAATCCCCACATTCTGATGTTGTCGCCGCCGATTTCACTGGAGCCGCGCTGGTTCGCGCCGCATCTGGCCTATACCATGAGCAAGTTCGGCATGAGCATGTGCGTGCTGGGTCTGGCCGAGGAATGGCGGGATGCCGGTATCGCCGTCAACGCGCTATGGCCGAAGAGCGTCATCGCGACGGCGGCGCTGGCCATGCTGGGCGGCGTGGTGAAACCGGCTTTCTGCCGCAAGCCGGAGATCGTCGCCGATGCGGCGCACGCCATCCTGACCCGGCCCAGCCGTTTCCGCACCGGCCGTTTCCTGCTCGACGAGGAGGTTCTGGCTGAGGAGGGGGCGACGGATTTTTCCGCCTACGCGGTCGCCCCCGGACAGCCGCTGCTGCCGGATTTGTTCCTGGGGTGAGCACAAACCCCCGTCATCGCCGGGCTTGATCTACGGCGGTCCATGAGGCATGGCCGGAGCAAGTCCGGCCATGCCGCCTCTTTCGGTTATTCTTCTCAGTTCTTTCCGGCGCTCGCGTCATATTCCCGGTGATAACGCTGGATGCGCTCCACTTCGTTCTTCGAGCCCAAGACCACGCCGACCCGTTGATGCAGGCCTTGCGGCTGCAGGTCCATGATGCGGTCGCGGCCGGTGATGGCCATGCCGCCGGCCTGTTCGACGATGAAGGCCATGGGATTGGCCTCGTACATCAGGCGCAGCTTGCCGCCCTGCTTGGCGTTTCGGACATCGACGGGATACATGAAGACGCCGCCGCGGCAGAGGATGCGGTGGACCTCGGCCACCATGGCGGCTACCCAGCGCATGTTGAAGTCCTTGGCCCGCGGCCCCTCGGTGCCGGCCAGGGCCTCGTCGATATAGCGTTTCACCGGGGGTTCCCAGAAGCGTGAACGCGAGGCGTTGATGGCGAACTCGCTGGCGTCTTCGGAAATCCGCATGTTGGGATGGGTGAGCACGAAGACGCCGATGTTCTGATCCAGGGTGAAGCCGTTCACCCCTTCGCCGGTGGTCAGCACCAGCATGGTCGAGGAGCCGTAGATGGCGTATCCGGCGGCGACCTGCTTGACGCCAGGCTGCAGGAAGACGCTGCGATCGCTGCAGTCCACCCCGTCGGGCAGATGCAGGATCGAGAAGATGCTTCCCACCGCGATGTTGATGTCGATGTTCGATGAGCCGTCCAACGGATCGAACAGCAGCAGATAGCGGCCAGAGGCGCCATGCACGATGTGCACGTCCTCCAGTTCCTCCGAGGCCATGGCGGCATAGTTGCCGCTTTGGGCGGTCATATGCAGGAAGATCTCGTTGGCCAGGACGTCGAGCTTCTTCTGGTCTTCGCCTTGCACGTTCTCGGTGCCGGCGAGGCCCAGATTACCGGCCATGGCGCCCCGGTTGACTTCGTGCGAGATCATCTTGCAGGTGGTGCGGATGTCCGTCAGCAGCGATGTGAACCGTCCCGAGCCGCCTCGGCGGTGTTGTCCGTCCATCAGGAATTGCGATAGCGTGATGCGCTTATAGGACATGTCCCCCCCTGGAATTTGGTTCGATTGATCCGCGTGAAGCGCTTGCGGGGCTTCCGCAAGACGTGATGTGGTCATGTTTTTTCTTCTTGCTCGGTTTTATGAAAAAACGACAAGGCCGGCCGGCGTGACGGAGGCGCGGCCGGCCTTGCCGCCGGATCAGTAGGCTGCGTCGCCCGGTTTCAGGCGCTGCACATAGGCGTGGTAGTCGGTTTTGATCGGGGTCCAGTCGGAATCGGCGAACAGCGGACTGCCGATGACGAAATCGGCGGTCGAGCGGGTCATCGCCAGAACGATGTTATAGACCGTCGACAATCGGGTCAGCGCCTTGACGTCCACGTCGTGCGGCTGGCTGGTCATCGGATCGATGAAGAAAATGAGAATGTCCAGTTTGCCCTCGGCGATCAGGGCGCCCAACTGCTGGTCGCCGCCCAGGGGGCCGGATTTAAGACAGGTGATCTCCAGGCTGGGGCATTTCTGCATCAGCATGGCACCGGTGGTGCCGGTGGCGTAGAGCCGATGTCCGGCCAGCTTCTCCTCGTTGATTTTGACCCATTCGGTGAGGTCCGGCTTGCGGCCGTCATGGGCGACAAGCCCGATTCGTTTTCCTCTGCTCATCGATGATCCGATCCATCCCGGGAAGGCTGCGATGCCGGAGAATAAGCTCCCCGGCGGATCACGACAATCCTTACCCTCGCGAGGGCTCCTCTCATAGCCGAATGGCTGTTCGGCGCCGGACGAGGGGCTCCGAGGTTTCAGGCAAGCCGGACGGTGACAGACCCGGCCCGACGCCGTAAGGTTGCGGGCATACGCCACTCCAAGGGTCAGATAATAAGGATGCCGTCAATGAGACTTGGGACCCCGCTCAGCCCTTCGGCCGTACGCGTCATGTTGCTGGGGGCCGGCGAATTGGCCAAGGAGGTCATCATCGCCCTGCAGCGCCTGGGCGTCGAGGTCATCGCGGTGGACCGCTATGCCGACGCGCCGGGCATGCAGGTGGCGCATCGCTCGCACGTGGTGACGATGACCGACGGCGTCCAGTTGCGCCGCCTGATCGAACTGGAGCGGCCGCATCTGGTGGTCCCCGAAATCGAGGCCATCGCCACCGACGCGCTGGCCGAGATCGAGGCCGATGGGCTGGCCGAGGTGATTCCGACGGCGCGGGCCACCCGGCTGACGATGAACCGCGAGGGCATCCGCCGCCTGGCCGCCGAAACCTTGAACCTGCCGACGTCGCCTTACGCTTTCGCCGATTCCCTCGAAGAGGTGCGGGCCGCCCTTGACGGCAACATCGGCTATCCCGCGGTGATCAAGCCGGTGATGTCGTCGTCGGGGAAGGGGCAAAGCGTGGTCAAAAGCGCCGCCGACGTCGAGATGGCGTGGAGCCACGCGATGGTGGGCTCGCGCGTCCGGCAAAGCCGGGTCATCGTCGAGGGGTTCGTCGATTTCGACTATGAGATCACGCAACTGACCGTGCGGGCCGTCGGTCCGTCGGGACAGGTCGAGACCTATCTTTGCGCGCCGATCGGCCATGTTCAGAAGAACGGCGATTACGTCGAGTCCTGGCAGCCTCAGCCGATGAGCGAGACGGCGCTCCTGCGGGCCCGGGATATCGCCCGGCAAATCACCGGGGATCTGGGCGGACGCGGCATTTTCGGCGTGGAACTGTTCGTCAAGGGCGACCAGGTCTGGTTCTCCGAGGTCAGTCCCCGGCCGCATGATACCGGCCTGGTCACGCTGGCCTCCCAGCGCCTGTCGGAATTCGACCTGCATGCCCGGGCGATCCTAGGTTTGCCGGTGGATACCGCTCTGCGCGCCCCCGGCGCCTCGGCGGTTATTTACGGAGGGCTGGAGGCCAAGGCGATCGCCTTTGAAGGCGTGGCCGAGGCCCTGGCCGTCCCCGAAAGCGACGTCCGCCTGTTCGGCAAGCCGGAGAGCTTTCTCAAGCGGCGGATGGGCGTGGCGGTGGCCACCGGCGTCGATATCGACGAGGCGCGGACCCGCGCCAGACAGGCCGCCGCCCTGGTCCGGCCGGTGCTGGGCTGATTCGTCAGGCGACGCCTTGCCCAACTCGGCCGTGTGGCGGGGATTGCCTCTCTGGTTATTCGAACCACCAAGACACCAAGGCGGAGGAATGCGCCGCAGGCATTCGCCTTCCCGGCACCGATTCGGTATTGGGCAAACGGGGAATGAATGCCTGCGGCGCTGATGCTCCTAACCGTCGCCCGACATTTCCCGAAACGCCTTGGTGTCTTGGTGTCTTGGTGGTTCATATCATCAGCCCACACCCTGTGATGAGCCTCGGAATTTCGCCATCGTCTCAGGTGGCTGATGCGTTTGTCAGTCAGGCGACGCGGTTGATGGGGGGCTCGCCCCGGCGGAGGCGCTCGATGTTGCCGGCGACCGTTTCCATGATCGCCGCGTAGGATTGTTCGGTGACGCCTCCGACATGCGGGGTGGCGATGACATTGGGAAAGGCCAGCAGGGGATCGGCGGGGTCGATCGGCTCCTTCCAATAGACGTCGAGGCCGGCTCCGCCCAGATGTCCGCTTTCCAGGGCCGTCAGGAAGGCCGGATAATCGATCAGCGCGCCCCGTCCGACATTGATCAGCAAAGCGCCTCGGGGAAGGGCGGCCAGTTCGGCGGCGCCGACGATGCCGCGGGTCTCGCTCGTCAGCGGCAGGCACAGGACCGCCACGTCGCTTTTCGCCAGGGCTGTCAGGCGGTCCTCGACGGCGAAGCAGTCGCTCAGGCCGAGTTGCGCGCTTTTCGCCGGGTCGGGGCGGCGGCTGATGCCGATCATCCGGGCACCGCAGGCCTTGAGCCGGGGGGCCAGGGCCGCCGCGATATTGCCGAGGCCGAACAGGCAGACCGTGCATTGGGCAAGGGACCGCCCCAGCGGCGCGCCGAGACGGCCGGCGCGGACATTGGCCTGGGCCTGGCGCAGGTCGCGCAGCAGTTCCAAGGTGAACAGCAGGGCCAGATCGGCGACGGACTCGGCGTTGAAGGTATCTCCCGACGGCACATTGGCGACCCAGATGCCATGCCGCTTCGCCGCTTCGAGGTCGACGCCCTCCACCCCGGCGCCCCACTGCTGGATCAGGCGGATACGGCTTTTTGCCATGAGGGCGTCATCGATGCGGGTCATCGCCGGGATCACCACCTCGGCCTCGGCCACCGACCGGGGCGGAGCGTCCTCCGCGCAGATGACGATCTCGTCGGAGGGCAGTCGGTCCCGTAACATCCGGGGGGCATCGGGAAAACCCGAGCCGCAGAAGGCGATGCGCACGAGAAGCTCTCCTTTGAGAATTTGTTCGACGGGGCCTGCGGACTTTCAATGACAAGGAACGCCGGACGGGTCAACGCCGTTTGAATCGCTTGACTCCTCTTCGAACTCCAGCGTACAACCGCTCCCTCTCAGGGATCTGAGACGCCGTTTGCCTCCGAGGAGGCCGGCCGGTTCGCGAAGGCTCGCGCACCGGCCCGTTTTCGTTTGGCCGAATGGCGGATATGCGACTGAAGGATCTGGTCGAAGAGTTATGTTTGAAAGTCTGAGTTCACGTCTGGGTGATGTCTTCGAGCGGTTGAAGCGGCGCGGCGCGCTGTCCGAGACCGACGTCTCGGAGGCGTTGCGCGAAGTGCGCGTCGCCCTGCTGGAAGCCGACGTGGCGCTTCCCGTGGTCAAGGACTTCATCGCTTCGGTCAAGGAACGGGCCGTCGGCCAGGATGTGGTGCGCAGCATCACCCCCGGCCAGATGGTGGTGAAGATCGTCCACGACTGCCTGGTCGAGACCCTGGGCACCGCCGAGGATATCAACCTCGCCGCCGCCGCGCCGGTGCCGGTCCTGATGGTCGGTTTGCAGGGGTCGGGCAAGACCACGACCTCGGCGAAGATCGCCCTTCGCCTCAAGACCCTGGATAAGAAAAAGGTCCTGCTGGCGTCGCTCGACATTTATCGTCCGGCCGCCCAGCAGCAGTTGGAAATTCTCGCGCGTCAGGCCGATGTCGGCTCGCTGCCGATCCTGATGGGCGAAAAGCCGGTGGCCATCGCCCGGCGCGCCATGGAGATGGGCCGCCGCGAAGGCTACGACGTGGTGATCCTGGACACCGCCGGCCGTTTGCATATCGACGAAGCCCTGATGGCCGAGGTGGCCGAGGTCCGCGACGCGGTGACCCCGACCGAGACATTGCTGGTGGTCGACGCCATGACCGGCCAGGACGCCGTCAACCTGGCCCGCGAATTCAACGAGAAGATCGGCGTCACCGGCATGGTGCTGACCCGCGTCGACGGCGACGCCAGGGGCGGCGCCGCGCTGTCCATGCGCGCGGTTACCGGCCGCCCGATCAAATTCCTGGGCGCCGGCGAAAAGCTCGACGCGCTGGAGGTTTTCCATCCCGATCGCGTGGCCGGCCGGATTCTCGGCATGGGCGACGTGGTATCGCTGGTCGAGAAGGCCATCGGCAGCTTCGAGGAAGAGGAAGCCGAAAAGCTCGCGGCCAAGATGGCCAAGGGCAAGTTCGACCTCGACGACATGGCCGCGCAGTTCCGCCAGATCAAGAAGATGGGCGACTTGAAGGGCATCATCGGCATGCTGCCCGGCATCGGCAAGCTCAAGAAGCAGATCGACGAAGCCAATATCGACAACAGGATGATCAATCGGCAAGAGGCGATCATCCTGTCCATGACCAAGGGCGAACGGAAGAATCCCGACCTGATCAAGGCCAGCCGCAAACGGCGTATCGCCGCCGGCGCCGGCGTCTCCATCCAGGACGTCAACAAGCTGCTGAAACAGCATCAGCAGATGGCCGACATGATGAAAAAGGTCAGCAAGATGGGCAAGAAGGGCCTGATGCGCCATGGCTTGCCCGGTTTGCTTCCCCCCGGTGGCGGAAGGTTCGGCGGATGATCGATCATCTTTCCCTGGCCGCCTTCGTCATCGACCCTGACGGCTATCGTATCGAGGCGGTGTGTCACCGCCCTCAAATCCTGACCATTTGACTGACCACGAGGAATCAACGCAATGTCGCTGAAGATCAGACTGTCCCGCGGTGGTGCCAAGAAGCGCCCGTTCTACAAGATCGTGCTCGCCGATTCGCGCAGCCCCCGCGACGGCAAGTTCATCGAGAAGCTGGGCACCTACAACCCGATGCTGCCCCACGATCACGAGCAGCGCCTGGTGTTGAAGGAAGAGCGCATCAAGCATTGGCTGTCGGTGGGCGCTCAGCCGACCGATCGCGTCGCCAAGTTCTTTGCCACGGCCGGCTATATCGCCGCCCGCGTGCAGCCCGAGCAGAGCAAGAAGCCGCAGCCCAAGGCCAAGGCCCAGGAGCGTCTGAAGGAACAGCAGAAGGCCGCCGAGGCCGCTGCCGCCGAGGCGCCCGCAGGCGAATAAGCCATGTCCGAGCGCGTGTGCGTGGGTGTGATTTTAGGCGCGCACGGGCTCAAAGGTGCCGTTCGCATCAAGAGCTTCACCGAGCGGGCCGTCGATGTGGCGGCCTATGGCGCGGTGGAGGACGAAGCGGGCGGGCGGCGCTTCCGGCTACGGTTGCTGGGTGAGGTCAAAGGGGCGGTGACGGCCCGGATCGAGGGAATCGACGAGCGAAACGCCGCCGAAGCCCTGAAGGGTCTGAAGCTCTATGTGGCCAAGTCCAGCCTGCCGCCGCCCGAGGAGGAGGAATTTTATTATTCCGATCTCGTCGGGCTGAAGGCGGAACTGGCCGACGGCAAGGCGATGGGCAAGGTGAAGGGGGTCTTCGATTTCGGCGGCGGCGACGTCATCGAGATCGCGGGTCCGGACGGTACGGTGATGCTTCCCTTTACCAAGGCCGCGGTTCCGGTGGTGGATATCGCGGGGGGGCGTCTGGTGGTCGAGCCGCCGATCGAGATCGAGGCGGGACCCGGAGACGTTCCGGAGGATGAAGAGGAGGAGGTCGGCGGGAATGACGGAGAGTGAGGCGGGACCGGTGTGGACGGCCACTGTACTTTCCCTGTTCCCCGAGATGTTTCCCGGTCCGCTCGGCCATTCCCTGGCCGGACGGGCTCTCGCCGAGGGTGTCTGGGCGTTGGAATCGGTGGACATTCGCGCATTCGCGCGCGATAAACACCGCTCCGTCGACGATACGCCTTTTGGCGGCGGCGCAGGCATGGTCATGCGCCCCGATGTGGTGGATGCGGCGATCGCCGCATCGCATCGCGGCGGGCCCTTGATCTATCTGACGCCGCGAGGACGCCTGCTCGACCAGGCGCGGGTGCGCGAACTGGCCGCGGAGCCGCGGGTGACGATCCTGTGCGGTCGCTTCGAGGGCGTGGACCAGCGTGTGCTGGATGCCCATGCCGCCGAGGAGATCAGCCTTGGCGATTTCGTGTTGTCCGGCGGCGAGCCGGCGGCGCTGATGTTGATGGATGCCGTCGTGCGGCTTCTGCCCGGTGTTGTGGGCAAGGAAGAGTCGCTGACGGAAGAGAGCTTCGAGTGGGGATTGTTGGAATATCCCCATTATACCCGGCCCCAGATTTGGGCGGGGCGGGGGGTGCCGGAGGTTTTGCTTTCCGGTCACCATGAGAAGATTCGCGCTTGGCGACAGTGCCAGGCGGAGGAAGTAACCAGGCAGCGTCGCCCGGACCTTTGGGACCGGTATGTCGCTGCCGACACGGCAAAAGAGGGTTGAGCCATGGACATTATTCAGGCGCTCGAAAAGGAGCAGATGGACAAGCTGACCGCCGCGAAGGCGATCCCGGACTTCTCGGCCGGCGATACCGTCAAGGTCAGCGTCAAGGTGGTCGAAGGCAGCCGCGAGCGTCTTCAGGCCTATGAAGGCGTGGTGATCGCGCGCAAGAACGACGGGCTCAACAGCTCGTTCACCGTGCGCAAGATTTCCTACGGCGAGGGCGTCGAGCGTATTTTCCCGCTCTATTCCCCGAATGTCGCGGAGATCGAGGTGGTTCGTCGTGGCGACGTCCGCCGCGCCAAGCTCTATTATCTGCGCGATCGTCGCGGCAAGTCGGCCCGTATCGCCGAGCAGACCACTGGCTATTCCGCCAAGCTGGCCGCTGCCGAGCGTGAAGCCGCCGCCGCCGAGAAGAAGGGTGGGAAGGCTTAAAGTCAGGCCTTCGCATCCGGCGGGACACGGGTTTTCGTGTCCCGTTCTTCGAATATGCAGTGATCATTCCGGCGCAGGGCGGGACGGAACCGTCTCGGCTTCCTTTTCTGCCTGCGGCCTCTCTCGAGCGTGGAGCAGCGTAGGACGCCATGGCCAAATCCCGTACCCTGTTCGACAAGATCTGGGACAGTCACCTGGTCGATGTCCAGGCCGACGGCACTTGTCTCATCTACATCGACCGCCACCTGGTTCATGAGGTGACCAGCCCGCAGGCCTTCGAAGGCTTGAGCAGCAGCGGGCGGAAGGTGCGCCACCCGGAAGCGACCTTGGCGGTGGCCGATCACAATGTGCCGACCACCGACCGGTCCAAGGGCATCAGCGACAGCGAATCGCGCCTCCAGGTGCAGACCCTCGAAGACAATGCCAAGGCTTTCGGCGTCGAATATCTGGCGATGGACGACATCCGCCAGGGCATCGTGCACATCGTCGGTCCCGAACAGGGCTTCACCCTGCCCGGCACCACCATCGTCTGCGGCGATTCCCATACCTCGACCCATGGGGCCTTCGGCGCGCTCGCCTTCGGCATCGGGACCTCGGAAGTCGAGCATGTGCTGGCCACCCAGACGCTGGTGCAGCGGCCGGCCAAGAACATGCTGGTGCGGGTCGACGGCGCGCTGCCGGCCGGCGTCACGGCAAAGGATCTGGTCCTGGCCATCATCGGCCGTCTGGGCACGGCCGGCGGCACCGGCTACGTCATCGAATATGCGGGCGAGGCCATCCGCGCTCTTTCGATGGAAGGCCGCATGACGGTCTGCAACATGACCATCGAGGCCGGCGCGCGCGCCGGCCTGATCGCTCCCGACGAGATCACCTTCGCCTATGTCCAGGGGCGGCCCAAGGCGCCGAAGGGCGCCGTCTGGGAAGCCGCCGTCGCCTATTGGAAGACGCTGGCCTCCGATCCCGGCGCCCATTACGACGCGGAAGTGGTGATCGACGCCACGGCCCTGGTGCCGATGGTGACCTGGGGCACCAGCCCGGAAGACGTGTTGCCGATCACGGCCAACGTTCCCGATCCGGCCGCCGTCGCCGACCCCGCCAAGCGGGCCGCCGTCGAGCGTTCCCTGGCTTATATGGGGCTGACGCCCGGCACGCCGCTGACCGAGGTCAAGGTCGACACCGTGTTCATCGGATCCTGTACCAACGGCCGGATCGAGGATTTCCGGGCCGCCGCCGCCGTGCTCAAGGGCAAGAAGGTGGCGCCGGACGTCCGCGTGCTGGTGGTGCCCGGGTCCGGTCTGGTCAAGGAGCAGGCCGAGGCCGAAGGGCTCGACGTCGTGTTCCGCGAGGCCGGCGCCGAATGGCGGGAACCCGGCTGTTCCATGTGCCTGGCGATGAACGCCGACAAGCTGTCGGAGGGCGAGCGTTCGGCCTCCACGTCCAACCGCAATTTCGAAGGGCGGCAGGGGCGCGGCGGGCGGACCCATCTGGTCAGTCCGGCGATGGCGGCGGCGGCGGCCCTGACCGGCAAGCTGACCGACGTGCGCACATTGGGTTCCTGAGAATAATCGAAGGCGTTGCTTTTTCGTCATTGCTGGACGTGATCCGGCAATCCATGGACCCCCGGATCACGTCCGGGGGTGACGAGGCAGGGACAAGGAAAGACGGAACATGGACAAATTCACCAAGCTGACGGGTGTGGCGGCGCCGATGCCGATCATCAACATCGACACCGACATGATCATTCCCAAGCAGTTCCTGAAGACCATCAAGCGTACCGGTCTCGGCAAGAATCTGTTCGACGAGATGCGCTACACCAAGGATGGCCAGGAGGTTGCGGACTTCGTGCTGAACAAGCCGGCCTATCGCAAGGCGAGCATTCTGGTGGCCGGCCCGAACTTCGGCTGCGGCAGTTCGCGCGAGCATGCGCCCTGGGCGTTGCTGGATTTCGGAATCCGTTGCGTGATCGCCTCGAGCTTCGCCGACATTTTCTACAACAACTGCTTCAAGAACGGCATTCTGCCGATCAAGCTGCCGCAGGCCGAGGTCGACAAACTGCTCGACGACGCCGGCCGGGGAGCCAACGCGATCATCTCGGTCGATCTCGAAAAGCAGGAGATCACCGGTCCCGACGGCGGCCGCATCACCTTCGACCTCGACCCCTTCCGCAAACACTGCCTGCTGAACGGTCTCGACGACATCGGCCTGACCCTGCAGAAGCAGGACAAGATCGACGCGTTCGAAACCCGCCGTACCCGCGAGCAGCCCTGGCTGTAACAAGAGCTCAGTGGGCGCCGGCTTTTCTTGTCGGCGTTGCCGGTCCCCGCCGGCGAGAGCGCCGGCGGGGAGGCCGGCGCCACTGTTCCTTCCTTCGGAGATCCCTTTCATGTCCACCAAGAAACTCCTCATTCTCGCCGGTGACGGCATCGGTCCGGAAGTCATGGCCCAAGTCCGGCGGGTCATCGACTGGATGGCCAAGAAGCGTCATATCGCCTTTGATGTGAGCGAGGGGCTGATCGGTGGCGCGTCCTATGACAAGTTCGGCCATCCGCTGACCGACGAGACCATGCAGGACGCCTTTGCCGCCGATGCCGTGCTGCTGGGCGCCGTGGGCGGCCCGAAATGGGACAATCTTTCCTTCGACGTCAAGCCGGAGCGTGGGCTCCTGCGTCTCAGGAAGGATCTCGAACTGTTCGCCAACCTGCGTCCGGCCTTCGTCTTCGACGCCCTGGCCGAGGCTTCGTCCTTGAAGACCGACCTGGTCAAGGGCCTGGACATCATGATCGTCCGCGAACTGACCGGTGGTGTCTATTTCGGCCAGCCGCGCGGCATCGAGACGCTGCCCAACGGCGAACGCCGCGGCGTCAACACCCAGGTCTACACCACCAGCGAGATCGTTCGTATCGCCGATGTCGCCTTCGATCTGGCCAAGAAGCGCGGCAACAAGGTGCATTCGGTCGAGAAGGCCAATGTCATGGAATCGGGCGTTCTGTGGCGGGAAGAGGTGCAGAAGCTGCACGACGCCAAATATCCGTCCGTCGAACTCCAGCATATGTACGCCGACAACTGCGCCATGCAGTTGGTGCGCGCGCCCAAGCAGTTCGACGTCATCGTCACCGACAATCTGTTCGGCGACATTCTCTCCGACTGCGCGGCCATGCTGACGGGCAGCCTCGGCATGCTGCCGTCGGCCAGCCTCGGGGCGGCCGACGCCAAGGGCAACCGCCGCGCCGTCTATGAGCCGGTGCATGGTTCGGCCCCCGACATCGCCGGCAAGGATATCGCCAATCCGCTGGCCACCCTGCTGTCCTTCGCCATGATGCTGCGCTACAGCTTCGACATGCGGGCGGAAGCCGATCTGCTGGAGCAGGCGGTGAAGAACGTGTTGGACGGCGGCCTGCGGACCGGCGACATCATGCAGGCCGGCAAGGCCAAGGTGTCGACCACGGTGATGGGCGAATCCATCGTTCGCGAAATGGACAAGCTGGCGGGCTGAAAGCCTTCGCGATACCCGGGGCCGAGCGGCGTCGCCGATTGCCCCGGGTATCGCGCCAATTTCCCTTGCCTTGCCGGGGGGGCTCGGGTAATGCTTTTCCCCGACGGAAGGAATGACGTGATGTCTCTGTGCGTTTCCAGCTTCGATCTGCTGGCCGTGGCTCTCAAGCCCGCGGACGCTACCGTCATTTCTGCCACCACCACCCTGACTACCAAGAAAACCATGGCTTGAAGCGCGGGCTGGTCGGAATTTGTTTTGACGAAAGGCCCGCGGGTTCAGCCCGGCGGGCCTTTTCGTTACAAGGGGGTCTGGCGGAGCAGACGGCGGCCTCCAGTGGAGAGTGAAAGATGGGTTACAAGGTTGCGGTAATCGGCGCCACGGGCAATGTGGGCCGCGAGATGCTTCAGACGTTGGCCGAACGGAAGTTCCCGGTCGACGAGGTGATCGCCCTGGCGTCGGAACGTTCGGCGGGCAGGGAGGTCTCCTTTGGTGACGATCAGGTTCTGAAGGTCAAGGACCTGTCCAAGTTCGACTTCAAGGGTGTCGACATTGCCGTGTCCTCGCCGGGCGCCAAGGTTTCGGCGGTGCACAGCCCCCGCGCCGCCGCCGCCGGCTGCGTGGTGATCGACAACACCTCGCATTTCCGCATGGATCCGGACGTGCCGCTGGTGGTTCCCGAGGTCAATCCCCAGGCCATCGCCGGTTATAAGAAGAAGGGCATCATCGCCAACCCGAACTGTTCGACCATCCAGATGGTCGTGGCGCTGAAGCCGCTGCATACGCTGGCGAAGATCAAGCGTGTCGTCGTTTCGACCTACCAGTCGGTGTCGGGCGCCGGCAAGGAGGCGATGGACGAGCTGTTCAACCAGACGCGCGCCATCTATGTGAACGATCCGGTGAAGCCTGAAAAGTTCACCAAGCAGATCGCCTTCAACGTCATTCCCCACATCGACGTCTTCATGGATGACGGCGCGACCAAGGAGGAATGGAAGATGGCGGTCGAGACCCGGAAGATCCTCGACCCCAATATCGCGGTCCATGCCACCTGCGTGCGGGTGCCGGTGTTCGTCAGCCATGGCGAGGCGGTCAATGTGGAGTTCGACAAGCCGATCGATGAGGACGCGGCGCGCGAAGCCCTGTCGAGGGCGCCGGGCGTCATCGTCGTCGACCATCGGGCCAACGAGGGCTATGTGACGCCGGTCGAGGCGGCCGGCGAGGATGCCGTCTATGTCAGCCGTATCCGGAAGGATCCGACCGTGAAGAACGGCCTGTCCTTCTGGTGCGTCTCCGACAATTTGCGCAAGGGCGCGGCGCTCAACGCCGTGCAGATCGCCGAAGTCCTGATCCGGGACTATCTGAAGAAGTAGGACGTGGGGACCGCCCCGGGATCGCCGTTTCACGGGCGGTCCCGGGGCGGTCCGCCGTTTTACGGAGCATCCGGCCGTTCAGAGACAGTTGAACGCCAGGCTGCCGATGATGCCCAACCCGAACAGCACCAGCAGGACGCCCGAGCCGCTGTTGAGCAGGTTGAGCGCGCGTGGCGACAGTCGCGACCGGGCCGCGCTGGCGGCGGCGGAGAGGATCAGCCACCAAAGGGTCGAACCACTGAAGACGCCCAGGATCAGGATGGCCGCCGCGCCGACGCCATCATGCTGGCCGAAGGCTCCGAGGGCGGCGAAGACGCCCATCGAGGCGAGGATGGTGCCCGGATTGGTGAGCGTGATCAGGAAGGTCGAAATGAAATCCTTCAGCAGGCCGGGGCCGCAGGCGGGGGCCGCTTCGAAGGCCGCCGGCATGCGCAGGCTGCGAATGCCGAGGATGATCAGGATCAGTCCGCCGGTGACGCGCAGGAAAATATTGTGGCTGACCAGAAAGGACGAGATGACCGTCAGGCCGAGACCGGCGACGGCTCCGTAGAAAGTGTCGGCGAAAGCGGCTCCCAGCCCGGCGACGAAGGCGGCATGCCGACCGTCGGCGAGAGCGCGGCGAACACAGAGAACCCCCACCGGACCGACGGGGGCGGCAAGGGCAAATCCGATGGCCAGCCCACGCAGGAAAAGATATGACGGCATGAGGCCCCGTTCACATTTTGGAGCGGAAGTGATAGGGCCAAGGGAGCTTGAGGCCAAGCAAAAAATGCCCGGTTGACCGCTTGCGGTGGTGGCGAGGGGCTCATTGCCTCCTTCCACCTCTCGATTGGGCGATCTTATCGAGAGGTGGGAAGGAGACGGTCAATCGAAGCGAGCAGGACTTCGGCGTGCAGCGGTTTCGCAATCGTCTCCGAAACGCCCGCTTCGCGGGCCACCGCCTGCAGATCGCCGCCGACACCTGCCCCGGTCAGCAGAATGATCGGGGCATGTGGCGCCGGGCTCTTTTGCGATCTGCGGATATAGCGGGTCATCTCCAGGCCGTTCATCGGCCCCATGCTCCATTCCGCGATGATCAGACCGGGCGGATCGAGGCGAGCCGCCTCGATCGCCTCTTGTCCATCCCGGGCCTCGCGGATCTCGTCGGCTCCACTGCTGGCCAGAATGGTTCGCAGCAGGCGACGCATATGCTGATTGTTGCCAACCAGCAGGACATGGACCCCGTGAAAGGAAAATGTCATCGGGAGCCGACAGGATGTTTCCCGGTGAAGCCGAGGTCCAGGGGAGACGACGGGACCGAAGGCCGGCGCCCGGTCGTCATGAGGCGACCTGCCGTGCCTGGTAAAGTTGCGAGGGATGAACCAATTCGTTTTGAGCTGCGACCAAGGCCAATTCACGCATTCCGATGGAGAGAGTGTAAGTGAGCAATCCATAAAGACCGCTCACGGTTTTTTCAAGCGCCGCGGCGGGAGCCTCGCCGGTCATCAGCCGTCCCAGCAGCAGCGCGGCGAAAACGTCGCCGGCGCCGTTCGGCAGGATCGGGAAGTCGAGCAGCGGCGTATCGACCAGCCACGCCCCCTGTCCGCTGACCACCATCGACCCGAGGTGTCCCTCGGGCACCGCCGGAGCCCTGAGGCTGGTGATCGCCACCACCGAGGGGCCTCGCTCGCGCAACGCCTGGGCGGCGCGGACGGCGTCGGCGAGAGAATGGATGGGAATACCGGTCAGCAATTCCAGCTCAAACTGGTTGGGCGTGGCGATATCCGCAGCCGGTAGAGCCTTTTCGGTGAAAAATCCCGGAATATCGGGGCGGACGAAAATGCCCCGGCCTTCGTCGCCCATGACCGGATCGCAGCAATAGAGGGCGCGCGAATTATCGGCGCGCAACCGCTCGACCGCGTCGAGCACCACATTGCCGATGGCGGCGTCGCCCAGATAGCCCGACAGCACGGCCTGGCAATCGGCAAGGGCGCCCCGATCGTCCATGCCTTGCAGGACGTCGGCGAGATGGCTGGCTGGAAAGACCTCGCCCCGCCATTTGCCATAGCCGGTGTGATTGGAAAATTGGACCGTGTTGATCGGCCAGACTTCATGGCCAAGGCGCTGCAAGGGGAAGACGGCCGCCGAATTGCCCACGTGACCGAAGGCGACCGAAGATTGTATCGAAAGAATATTCATATTATCGCACCAAATTAGACCGATTATTACGCGGCGCTCTTGCCACCCACCCTTGCTGTTGTTACTGTGCTGCGGCGCAAAAAATCGCAAAGGAAATTTTCCGCCATGGGCATGCCGATTCGTCCTCGCCGTAGCGTTCTTTATATGCCGGGTTCGAACGCCCGGGCTCTGGAAAAGGCCAAAAGCCTCGCCGCGGACAGTCTGATTTTCGATCTTGAGGATGCGGTGGCGCCCGATGCCAAGGAAGAGGCCCGCCGTCTCGTGATTGCCGCCGTGGCCGGGGGCGGTTACGGCCGGCGTGAAATCCTCATTCGGGTGAACGGTCTCGCCACGCCATGGGGCCGCGACGATATCATCGCCGCGGCCAAGTCCGGCGCCGATGGCATTCTGGTCCCCAAAACCGAAAGTCCCGACATGATGCGCCAGGTTGAGGGGATCATGGTCGAGGCCGGTGCGCCGTCCGATCTCGCCTTGTGGGCGATGATCGAGACCCCCCGCGGCGTGCTGGCGGTGGAAGCGGTCGCCGGCGCGACTCCGCGTCTGGCCGGACTGATCATGGGCACCTCGGATCTTGCCAAGGACTTGCACTGCGCCCATACGCGCGATCGGCTGCCGATGCTCCATGCCCTGGGACGCTGTCTGTTGGCGGCGAGGGCTTTCGACCTGACCATCCTCGACGGCGTGCATCTCGATCTCGCCGACGACGAGGGATTAGCCTTCGCCTGCCGGCAGGGACTCGAAATGGGTTTCGACGGCAAGACGCTCATTCATCCGAAGACCATTGACGCCGCCAACCGGATTTTCGCGCCCAGCGAGGAGGACCTGGCCTGGTCGCGCCGGATCATAGCCGCCCATGCGGACGCGGAGTCGTCCGGGCGTGGCGTGGTGGTGGTCGACGGCCGGCTGGTCGAAAACCTGCATGTGATCAACGCCCGCCGCCTTGTCGCGCTGGCCGAGCGGATCGAGCTGATGGATGACGTCCGTCCCCTTTGAAGGAGGCTGCATGAACAAGACCAACCGGGGAAATTTCTTCGAAGACTTTCGGCTCGGCCAGGAGATCGTTCATGCCACGCCGCGCACGCTGTCTTGCGGCGACGTCGCTCTCTATCAGGGACTTTTCGGGGGGCGCTTCGCCGTCGCCTCCTCGGACGAGTTCGCCCGCAAGCTGGGTTATGCCCGGGCGCCGGTCGATGATCTGCTGACCTTCCATATCGTGTTCGGCAAGACGGTTCCCGATGTTTCGCTGAACGCGGTGGCCAATCTCGGCTATGCCGAAGGCCGCTTCGGCGTTCCCGTCTATCCGGGAGATACCTTATCGGCCGTCTCCAAGGTCATCGGCCTCAAGGAAAATTCCAACCGCCAGACCGGGGTGGTCTATGTGCGCTCCACCGGTGTCAACCAGAGGAGCGAGACGGTGGTGGAGTTCGTCCGCTGGGTGATGGTGCGCAAACGGGATCCGGAGGCCGAGGCGCCCGCCGAAACGGTGCCCGAGACCATGCCGAGGCTGCCGCCGGACTCCTGGCATCTGCCGCCCCCTCTTCCCGCCGGGGCCTATGACTGGACCCTGGCCGGATCCTCCTTCGCCTGGGAGGATTATGAAGCCGGAGAATGCATCGATCATGTCGATGGCGTCACCGTCGAGGAGGCCGAGCATATGATGGCGACCAGACTTTATCAGAACACGGCCAAGGTTCATTTCAATCAGCACAGCGAAGGCCAGGGCCGTTTCGGCCGCCGCCTGATCTATGGCGGGCATGTCATCAGCCTGGCCCGCTCGCTGTCGTTCAACGGTCTGACCAACGCCTTCCGCCTGATCGCCATCAACGGCGGACGCCATGCGGCTCCCTGTTTCGCCGGGGACACGGTCTATGCCTGGACACGCGTCGAGGAGACGCTCGCCATCCCGGGACGCGATGACGTCGGCGCTCTCCGGTTGCGGACTTTCGCTACGAAAAATCGATCCTGCGCAGACTTTCCGGAAGGCGCGGAGGGCGCCAGCGGTGCCGATCCGGCGGTGATTCTCGACTTCGATTACACCGTATTGGTGCCGAGGCGCGGGTGAACAGCGACCAATCGTTGTCTATGACCATAATAAAATCATGGGCATAGATCATATGGGGCGGTCGTTGACTCGACCCCGATGAACGGTTAAACCCGACAAGGAAGACCCCAAGGACCGTAGTCAAGAGGTTGTTCAAGATGGCACAGCGCACCAGACCTCTCTCTCCGCATGTACTCAACTACCGGTTTCCATTCGTCGCCCTGCTGTCGATCAGTCACCGGGTGACCGGTATCGCTCTTTCCATCGGCACAGTACTCCTGGTTTATTGGTTGGCATCCGCCGCCTATGGTCCGGCGGCTTATGAACGGGCCAGCCATGTCCTCGGATCTCCGATCGGCCTTTTGGTTCTATTCGTTTTCTCCTTCTGTCTGTTTTATCACCTGAGCAACGGCATCCGGCATTTGTTCTGGGACGTCGGGCTGGGTTTCGAGTTGCCCACCGCAGTCAAATCGGGGCGGGCGGTGGTGGTGGCCGCCGTCGGGTTGACAGTGCTGACCTGGGCCATCGCCCTTTTTTAAAAAGAACATCGAGGAGACTTGAGGATGACCCTGCGCTCTCCGCTTGGCCGCGTCCGCGGCCTCGGTTCGGCCAAGCAAGGTGTTTCGCATTTCTGGTGGCAGCGGCTCACCGCCGTCGCCCTGGTGCCCATCAGCCTGTGGTTCGTCGTGTCCGTGGTCTCGCTGGCCGGCGCCGACTATGCGCATTTCCGCGGCTGGCTGTCCTGGCCCGGCAATACCGCGCTGATGCTTCTGTTGCTGTTCGCGGTGTTCCGCCACGCCCAATTGGGCGTTCAGGTGGTGATCGAGGACTATGTGCATGACGAGGGGCTGAAGCTGATCGGCCTGATCGCGGTGAAATTCGCCGCCCTGTTCTTCGGCGTTTTCGCGGCGGTCGCCCTGCTGCGCGTCGTCTTTGTCGGAGGTTGAGCGCCATGTCGGCTTACAAGATCATCGATCACAGCTATGACGTGGTGGTCGTCGGTGCCGGCGGGGCCGGATTGCGCGCCACGCTGGGCATGGGCGCCGCCGGCCTCAAGACGGCCTGCGTGACCAAGGTGTTTCCGACCCGCAGCCACACGGTGGCGGCGCAGGGCGGCATCGGCGCCAGCCTCGGCAACATGGCCGAGGACAATTGGCGCTGGCATATGTACGACACCGTCAAGGGCTCCGACTGGTTGGGCGACCAGGACGCCATCGAATATATGTGCCGCGAGGCGGTGCCGGCGGTCTATGAGCTCGAACATTTCGGCGTGCCTTTTTCACGGACCGAGGACGGGCGGATCTATCAGCGTCCGTTCGGCGGCCACATGCGCAATTTCGGCGAAGCGCCCGTGCAGCGCGCCTGTGCCGCCGCCGATCGCACCGGGCATGCCATCCTGCACACGCTTTATCAGCAATGTCTGAAACACGAGGCGGAGTTCTTCGTCGAATATTTCGCCATCGATCTGATCATGGACGCCGACGGAACCTGCCGCGGCCTGCTGGCCATCAATCTCGACGACGGCAGTCTGCACCGTTTCCGCGCCCATACCACGGTGCTGGCCACCGGCGGCTACGGGCGGGCCTATTTCTCCTGCACCTCGGCTCACACCTGCACGGGCGACGGCCACGGTCTGGTGACCCGCGCCGGACTGCCGCTGCAGGACATGGAGTTCGTGCAGTTCCATCCGACCGGCATCTACGGATCGGGGTGCCTGATCACCGAGGGCGCGCGGGGCGAGGGGGGATATCTGACCAACTCGGCCGGCGATCGCTTCATGGAACGCTATGCGCCGACCGCCAAGGATCTGGCCTCCCGCGATGTCGTCTCGCGGGCCATGACGGTGGAGATCCGCGAAGGGCGCGGCGTCGGCAAGAGCGCCGACCATATCTTCCTGCATCTCGAACATCTGGGCGCGGAAACGTTGGAACTGCGCCTTCCCGGCATTTCGGAGACGGCGAAGATCTTCTCCGGCGTCGATGTCACCCGCGAGCCGATCCCGGTGTTGCCGACGGTCCATTACAACATGGGCGGCATCCCCACCAATCTGCATGGCGAGGTGCTGCGCCCGACCGCGGACCATCCCGACGCGGTCTGTCCGGGCCTGATGGCCATCGGCGAGGCGGCCTGCGTCTCGGTGCACGGGGCCAACCGCCTGGGGACGAACTCCCTGCTCGATATCGTGGTGTTCGGACGGGCGGCGGCGCTGCGCGCGGCCGAGACCCTGAAACCGGGAACGCCGCACCGCCCCCTGCCGAAGGACGCCGGCGACCTGGGGCTGTCGCGCCTCGACCGTCTGCGAAACGCCTCCGGAAACCGTTCGACGCAGCAGATCCGCCTGTCCATGCAGCAGACCATGCAAAACGACGCCGCCGTCTTCCGCACCCAGTCCTCGCTGGCCGAGGGGGTCCAGAAGATCGGCGACATCTATGGCCAGTTGGCCGACATCCGGCTCGCCGATCGTTCGCTGGTCTGGAATTCCGATCTGATCGAGGCCTTCGAATTGGAAAATCTGATGGACTGCGCCAAGGCGACCATCACCTCGGCGGAGGCGCGCAAGGAAAGCCGTGGCGCCCATGCCCGCGAGGATTTTCCCGATCGCGACGACGTCAACTGGATGAAGCACTCCCTGGCCTGGGTCGACGAGAAGGGCAAGGTGACCCTGGGTTATCGCCCGGTCCATACCTACACGCTGACCGACGAGGTCGACTACATCGTGCCGAAGGCGCGTGTCTATTAGGGCTTGGAGAGAAATTACCGCGCCAGGCCCCAAAGCCCGAGCGGCGCGGAGGCGTCATATCAAACCGAAGGGCGTGGTGCGATGTTTCGCGACAGGCCCTCAGAGCCGGCTTTCTTTCGTTTGAGGAACGATCATGGTTGAATTCGCGCTTCCCGCCAATTCCAAGGTTCTGCCGGGCAAAAGCCACAAGGCTCCGGCCGGGGCCACCCGCGTCAAGACCTTCCAGATCTATCGTTTCGACCCGGACAGCGGGGCCAATCCCCGTCTCGACAGTTTCGAGATCGATCTCGACGACTGCGGCCCGATGGTTCTCGACGCCCTGTTGAAAATCAAGAACGAGGTGGATGCGACGCTGACCCTGCGCCGCTCCTGCCGCGAGGGAATCTGCGGCTCCTGCGCGATGAACATCGACGGAACCAACACCCTGGCCTGCCTGAAGCCGATCGAAGAGATCAAGGGCACCGCCCGCATCTTCCCCCTGCCGCATATGCCGGTCATCAAGGATCTGGTGCCCGACCTGTCCGTGCCCTATGCCCAGTTGGCCTCGATCAAGCCATGGATGCAGACCGAAACTCCCCAACCGCCCGATCGCGAGGTTCTGCAAAGCCCGGAAGACCGCGCCAAGCTGGACGGGTTGTGGGAATGCATCCTGTGCTTCTGCTGTCAGACGTCCTGCCCCAGCTACTGGTGGAACGGCGATCGTTACCTGGGGCCGGCCGTGCTGTTGCAGGCGGCGCGCTGGATCCATGATTCGCGGGACGAGCACACTGGGGAGCGTCTCGACGAACTGGAGGATCCTTTCCGTCTCTACCGCTGCCACACCATCATGAACTGCACCTCGACCTGCCCGAAGGGGCTCAACCCCGCCAAGGCGATCGGCAGCATCAAGGAAAAGATTGCCAGCCGGCAATTTTGAAAAAGGCCGGCGGAGACCCCTTGCCGCCGGCACGTCTTCCGCCAGGGCAGCCCCGGATACGGTCTGTGGATTTGCCTACTGCGCTCCCAGCGAGGGATCGTGACGCATGGGAGAGAGATGCTCGGCGAAGGGCGGCGGCGTCTCGCCGGGGCGGGCGACACAACTGAACGCGACCAGGGTCGGCGCCGTCCAACTGCATTGATAGCGCTGGATCAAAGCCAGTTTGGATGTCCGGTCGAAGGGCCGGCAGGTTTCGTCGGCGAGCTTTTTCGCATCGGCGATGCTGGCGGTATCCTCATTGATGCAAACCTGGACGACACCCCGCTGGTGGTAACGGTAATCCGTCGAGAGGTAAGGGTCCTCGGCGCATCCGGCCAGCATCACGGCGGCGGTGACGGCGGTGGCGAGACATCCTGAACGCGGCCAAAAAAACATCGGCGACACCTGAAAGAAAACCTTGGTCTTCTCTTTAGCCCGAGCCTGCCCCATCCTCAAAGACGATTATTCCGGGCCGTCCTCTTTTACCGCCCGGGCGATCCGTCGATTGTCCACAAGAATGTGGCGGTTCTTGATCTTTGAGGGGAAGAGATCATCTATGTGGCAATCGTTTAACGATTCATCCGCTGTATCCCGAGTGCAATATTTTCATCCTCCATTGCCGCCACGCCGCGACCCTCGGCTCGCTGGATGGCTCCGATGACCGGACCTCTTGCCAAATATCGGGCACTGCTGGCCGAGGCGCGCCTGTCGCCGGACGTCGCCCAGGCCATGGCCGTCGAAAAGCTCGAAAGCCTGCATAATGCGTTGGGGAGCTACCACCCGTCGCAGGGGGCGTCGGGCTGGTTCGGCCGTTTCGGTTTCGGCCAGCGGACGGTGCGCCGGCTGCAATGGACGCCTGGTGATTGCGAAAGTTGCGAGCCCAAGCAGGGCCTCTATATTTGCGGCGACGTCGGGCGTGGAAAATCCATGCTGATGGATCTCTTTTTCGCCAGCGTGCCGGTGGAGGCCAAGCGCCGCGTGCATTTCCATGCCTTCATGCAGGAAATCCATGGGGAAATCCATCAATGGCGCCGGGAACCGGTCCGCAAGGACGATGACAATCTGATCGTCCATCTGGCCCGCACTATCGTCAAGCGGTCGTGGTTGCTGTGTTTCGACGAGCTTCAGGTCACCGATATCGGTGACGCGATGATCCTGGGGCGTCTGTTCCAGGCGCTGTTCGCCGAAGGCGTCGTCGTCGTCGTCACCTCCAACCGTCCGCCCGACGAACTTTATAAATATGGCCTGCAGCGCGACCGTTTCATGCCCTTCATCGCGCTGATCAAACAGCATCTCGACATTTTGGAGCTGAACAGCGAAGGCGATTACCGGTTGGGCCGCAAGAAAGGCATGCAGGTTTATTACACGCCCCTCGATGGCTCGTCGGAAGACGCCCTGGGCCACTGTTTCGACCGGTTGACCGACGGAAAGCCTCCCCTGGCCGAACAGATCCACGTCCAGGGCCGTCACTGGACGGTGCCGCGTTCGGCCGACGGCGTGGCGTGGTTCACCTTCGGCGAGCTGTGCCGGGCCACCCTGGGCGCCGCCGACTATCTGGCCTTGGCCACCCTTTATCACACGGTCGTTCTATCCGATGTGCCCAGGCTTTCTCCGGCCGACCGTGATGCGGCCAAGCGGTTTGTGACGCTGATCGACGCTCTCTACGAACATAAGGTGACCCTGATCTGCTCGGCCGCCGTTCCGCCTCAGAACCTTTACGATGCGGGAGACGGGGCGTTCGAATTTCATCGCACGGTCAGCCGGTTGATGGAAATGCAATCGGAAAGCTATCTCCAGCGTCAGCATTTGACGTGAGCTTTTTGCCGCTTTGTTCCGGAAAGACGCGGCCGGCAATTCCGGGGCGATTCTTTTTTGGAAAAAACGTGCTCGGCTGTTCCTCACCAGTCTTGTCGGCATATACGGCTTCGCGAAATCTTCGGGCATCCGCCCGCAGAACGGGTATTCGCCGGTGCGTCCGCTCGTGACGTGCCGAATCGCTCTTTATCGACGTAAGGATTTCCGCTAAGCTCGCATAATAACCAGAAAATTTTTAAGGATATATGACCATCCCTCGACTCTTGAATAGCTAACTTCACAAGTCGGACTTCATGCCCTTCCCTCCGGTCGGGACGATCGGGCTCCGGGAACAGCGGTGAAATGCTATTTATACCTTTGATATCAATATATTGGTGTAAACCAGGGAGGAAATATCCATCAAGCTCACCTCGAATAACCTGAAATTTTATAAGGGAAGCCTGCGTATTTTGATGGCGTAAGCCCCCTTGCCCTCAGGCGGATTTCGCGCTACCACCGGGCCCAGTGATTTGTGCTGGCGGATCCGGGGGGCGACGTCCGCTCCCACCTCTGTTGTAGTCGGAAAGGCAACGTCCTATGGCTCGCAAGAAAATCGCTCTTATCGGTGCCGGCAATATCGGCGGCACACTCGCCCATCTGATCGGACTCAAGGAATTGGGTGATGTCGTCCTGTTCGACATCGCCGAAGGCATCCCCCAGGGCAAAGCGCTCGATATCGCCCAGTCGACACCCATCGAGGGCCTGAACGCCGCTTATTCCGGCGCCAACGATTACGCCGCGATCAGCGGGGCCGACGTGATCATCGTGACCGCCGGCGTGCCTCGCAAGCCGGGCATGAGCCGTGACGACCTGATCGGCATCAATGCCAAGGTGATGAGCCAGGTCGGCCAGGGGATCAAGCAATACGCCCCCAACGCCTTCGTCATCTGCATCACCAACCCGCTTGATGCCATGGTCTGGGTGCTGCGCGAGGTTTCCGGCCTGCCCCACAACAAGGTGGTCGGCATGGCCGGTGTCCTCGATTCCGCCCGGTTCCGCTATTTCCTGTCGGAAGAATTCAAGGTGTCGGTCGAGGATATCACCGCCTTCGTGCTGGGCGGCCATGGCGACACCATGGTGCCGCTGGCCCGTTATTCGACGGTGGCCGGCATTCCTCTTCCCGATCTGGTCAAGGCCGGCTGGACCACCCAGGAAAAGCTCGACCAGATCATCCAGCGGACCCGCGACGGCGGAGCCGAGATCGTCGGTCTCCTGAAGACCGGTTCGGCGTTCTATGCACCGGCCGCGGCGGCCATTCAGATGGCCGAAGCCTATCTCAAGGATAAACGCCGCGTGCTTCCGGCCGCGGCCTGGGTCAAGGGCCAGTACGGCCTGGACGGCATCTATGTCGGCGTGCCGGTGGTGATCGGCGCGGGCGGCGTCGAGAAGATCGTCGAGATCGAGCTGAACGCCGAGGAGAAGACGGAATTCGGCAAGTCCGTCGAATCCGTCCGCGGGCTGATCGAAAAATCAAAAGAACTGATGCCGAAGTAACTTTCAAGACCCGCGGGGGCCGCCGAAGAGGACCGGCTGCCCCCGCGGTTTTCCCCTGAGTAGCCTGCCGCTCCCCCGGGGATGCGGGACACTCATTTCGAGGCCAGGACAAGAAAACAGACGAGGCCCCAATGAATATCCACGAATATCAAGCAAAAAAACTGCTCTCCAAATATGGCGTGGCGATCCTGAAGGGCGCTGTCGCCTATACCGCTTCCGAAGCCGAACAGGTGGCCAAGGATCTGGGTGGCCCCGTCTGGGTGGTGAAATCGCAGATTCATGCCGGCGGACGCGGCAAGGGCAAATTCAAAGGCAAGGAAAGCGAGGGCGGCGGCGTCCGGGTGGTGAAGTCGGTCGAAGCGGTTCGCGACAATGCCAAGCTGATGCTGGGCCAGACCCTGGTCACCCACCAGACGGGTCCCTCCGGCAAGGAAGTGAAGCGCGTCTATATCGAGGAAGGCTGCGACATCAAGCGCGAGCTCTATCTCGGCATGCTGATCGACCGCGCGACCAGCCGCATCACCATCATGGCTTCGACCGAAGGTGGGATGGAGATCGAGGAGGTGGCGGCCAGCCATCCCGAAAAGATCCTGAAAGTGGCCATCGATCCGGTGCAGGGGTTCCAGGCCTATCACGGCCGGCAGATCGCCTTCGGCCTCGGTCTCGAGGGCAAGCAGATCAACACCGCCGTCAAGTTCATCGGCGCGCTCTACAAGGCTTTCGTCGACCTCGACGCCTCGATCGTCGAGATCAATCCCCTGGTGGTGACCGGCGCCGGCGAGGTGATCGCCCTGGACGCGAAGGTCAATTTCGACGACAACGCCTTGTTCCGCCACAAGGAAATCGAAGAGCTTCGTGACGAATCGGAAGAGGATCCGGCCGAACTCGAGGCGGCCCGGCACAGCCTCAACTACATCAAGCTCGATGGGCAGATCGGTTGCATGGTCAACGGCGCCGGCCTGGCCATGGCGACCATGGACATCATCAAGCTCTACGGCAGCGAGCCCGCCAACTTCCTCGACGTCGGCGGCGGCGCCACCAAGGAGCGGGTGACCACCGCCTTCAAATTGATCCTGTCGGATCCCAACGTCGAAGGCATCCTGGTCAACATCTTCGGCGGCATCATGCGCTGCGACGTCATCGCCGAGGGCGTGGTCGCCGCGGCCCGCGAGGTCAGCCTCAATGTTCCGCTGGTCGTCCGCCTGGAGGGCACCAACGTCGAATTGGGCAAGAAGATCCTGTCGCAGTCGGGACTGCCCATCATCGCCGCCGACAATCTGGCGGATGCCGCTGAAAAAGTGGTCAAAGCCGTGAAGGAGGCTCAGTGATGGCCGTTCTCGTCAACAAGGACACCAAGGTGATCTGCCAGGGCTTCACCGGCGCTCAGGGAACCTTCCATTCCGAACAGGCCATCGCCTACGGCACCCGCATGGTGGGGGGCGTGACGCCCGGCAAGGGCGGCACCAATCATCTCGACCTTCCGGTGTTCAACACCGTGGCCGAGGCCAAGGCGAAGACCGGCGCCAACGCCAGTGTCATTTACGTTCCGCCGCCGTTCGCCGCCGACGCCATTTTGGAGGCCATCGACGCCGAGATCGAACTGGTGGTCTGCATCACCGAGGGAATTCCGGTGATCGACATGCTGGCGGTGAAACGGGCGCTTCAGGGTTCGAAGAGCCGGCTGATCGGTCCCAACTGTCCGGGGGTCATCACGCCCGGCGAATGCAAGATCGGCATCATGCCCGGCCATATTCATTCCCGAGGCAAGATCGGCATCGTCTCGCGGTCCGGCACCTTGACTTACGAGGCGGTGGCGCAAACCACGGCGGCCGGTCTCGGACAGACCACCTGCATCGGTATCGGCGGCGATCCGATCAACGGAACCAATTTCGTCGATGCTCTGGAAATGTTCTTGGCGGATTCTGAAACCCAGGCGATCATCATGATCGGGGAAATCGGCGGTAACGCCGAGGAAGATGGTGCCGCCCTTCTGAAGGCTGCAAAGGTTAAGAAACCGGTGGTTGGGTTCATCGCTGGCGTCACCGCTCCTCCGGGACGCCGCATGGGTCACGCCGGCGCCATCATTTCCGGTGGCAAGGGTGGGGCCGGCGACAAGATGGAGGCGATGAAGAGCGCCGGCGTCGTGGTTGCCGATAGTCCCGCCTCGCTGGGCAGCACCATGCTCAAACTGTTGAACGGGTAAGGCGTGAAATTCCGGAGGTCTGCTTTCCACGCTGGTCTGCCAAGCGAACGCTAAACAGACCTCCGGCTTGTCGAACTGTGGTCCAGTTCTAATATTCCGTCGGAATGAGATTTAGGAATTGAACCATTAGGGAGGGGACGGGGCGAAGAACCGCGTCCACCGCACTGCATGCAGCAATTGTCATTTCTGACTGGGGCCAACGCCACTTACGTGTCGGAGCTTTACGCCCGCTTCATCGAAAACCCATCCAGTGTTGATAGCGAATGGGCACAGTTCTTCGCCGAGCTGAACGATGATGCCCGGGCCATCCTAGCCGAAGTGAAGGGGGCTCCCTGGGGGAGGAATGGCAATCGGGTGATCGGCGCCGAGGCCGAGGAGCCGGCGAAAAAGGCGGAAGGCAGGGCGGGCTCCGGCAAGGCCTTGCCGGCGGCGGCTCAGGCGGCGGCGCCGTCGGTGGCCGAAATCCGGAAAGTGGCTCTGGATTCCATCCGCGCCCTGATGCTGATCCGCGTCTATCGCGTGCGCGGCCATCTGGAGGCCAATCTCGATCCGCTCGGCTTACAGAAGCGCGAGCCGCATCCCGAACTGGACTATCGCTCCTACGGATTCACCGAGGCCGATCTCGACCGGGAGATCTTCATCGATCATTCCCTGGGATTGGAAACGGCGACCCTGCGGACCATCATCCGGATCCTGCGGGAAACCTATTGCGGCAATATCGGCGTTGAATTCATGCATATCCAGGATCCCGATCAGAAGATCTGGATTCAGAAGCGCATCGAATCGATCCGCAACCACACGGATTTCACGGAACGCGGCAAGCAGGCCATCCTCGAACGGCTCACCGAGGCCGAGGGGTTGGAGCGCTTTCTGCAGATGAAATACACCGGCACCAAGCGGTTCGGTCTGGAGGGCGGCGAAGTCCTGATTCCGGCGCTTGAACAGATCCTGAAACGCGGCAGCCAGCTCGGTCTGACCGACGTGACGCTGGGCATGGCCCATCGCGGCCGGCTGAACGTGCTCACCAATTTCATGAAAAAGCCCTTCGTCGCCCTGTTCTCCGAGTTCCAGGGCAATCCGGCCAAGCCGGAGGACGTGCAGGGTTCGGGCGACGTCAAATATCATCTGGGGACCTCGGCCGATCGTGATTTCGACGGCAATGTGGTGCATCTGTCGCTGACCCCCAATCCGTCGCATCTCGAAGTCGCCGATCCGGTGGTTCTCGGCAAGGTGCGGGCCAAGCAGACGCTGGCGGGCGATACCGAGCGCCGGCAGTCGATGGGCCTGCTGATCCACGGTGACGCCGCTTTCGCGGGCCAAGGCGTGGTGCACGAATGTTTCGCCATGAGCCAGCTCAAGGGCTACTCCACCGGCGGCACGATGCATGTGGTGATCAACAATCAGATCGGTTTCACCACGGCGCCCCAATATTCCCGGTCGGGCCCCTATTGCACCGACGTGGCGAAAATGGTCCAGGCACCGATTTTCCACGTCAATGGCGACGACGCCGAGGCGGTGATCCACGTCGCCCGCATCGCCACCGAGTTCCGCCAGGAGTTTGCCATCGACGTGGTAGTCGATATCGTCTGCTATCGGCGTCACGGCCACAATGAAAGCGACGAGCCGGCCTTCACCCAGCCCCTGATGTATCGCAAGATTGCCGCCCATCCGACGACGCGTCAGCTCTATGCGGAAAAACTGATCGCCGAGAAGGTGGTCAGCGCCGAGGCGGCCGACGGCATGGTCAGTGAATTCCAATCCTTGCTCGAAGCGGATTTCGAGGCGGCCAAGTCCTTCAAGGTGAACAAGGCCGATTGGCTGGAGGGCAAGTGGGCCAGTCTGGGCGCGCTGACCGACGAGGAGGAGATGCGCGACGAAAATACCGACGTCTCCTTCGAACTTCTCCAGGAGGTCGGCCGGGCCATCACCACGGTGCCCGAGGATTTCAATCTCAATCGCAAGATCGCCCGGCAACTGGAAGCCAAGCAGAAGATGCTGACGTCCGGCCAGGGGATCGATTGGGCCACCGGCGAGGCCCTGGCCTTTGGCAGTCTCGTCGTCGAAGGGACGGGCGTTCGCCTGTCTGGTCAGGATTCGGGACGCGGCACCTTCTCGCAGCGCCATTCGGTGCTGATCGACCAGGAAACCGAAGCGCCTTACATTCCGCTCAATCACGTCCGTCCAGGGCAGGGCCATTTCGAGGTGATCGATTCGCTCCTCTCCGAGGAGGGCGTGCTGGGTTATGAATACGGCTACACGCTCTCCGCGCCGGACGGCTTGACCCTGTGGGAAGGCCAGTTCGGCGATTTCGCCAACGGCGCGCAAGTGATCATCGACCAGTTCATCTCTTCGGGCGAAGCGAAATGGCTGCGCATGTCGGGCCTTGTCCTGCTGCTGCCGCACGGCTACGAGGGACAGGGACCGGAACATAGCTCCGCCCGCTGGGAACGCTATCTGCAGCTTTGCGCCGAAGACAATTGGCAGGTCTGTAATTTCACCACGCCGGCCAACTATTTCCATGCCCTGCGGCGCCAAGTGCGGCGCAACTACCGCAAGCCCCTGGTGGTGATGACGCCGAAGTCTCTGCTGCGTCATAAGCTGGCCGTCAGCCCGCTCGCCGATTTTGGGCCCGGTACGCGGTTCCGCCGCGTTCTGCCGGAAACCCAGACGCTGGTTTCCGACGAGGCCGTCCGCCGCGTCGTGCTCTGCTCGGGCAAGGTCTATTACGATCTGTTCGAGGAGAGGGCCAGGCGCAACATCGACGATGTCGCCATCATCCGCGTCGAGCAGCTTTATCCCTGGCCTAAGGAGACGGTGCTGAAGGAACTGGCCCGCTATCCCAACGCCGAGGTGGTCTGGGCGCAGGAAGAGCCGGCCAACATGGGGCCCTGGACCTTCGTCGACCGCCGTCTCGAATTCATTCTCGAGGAGCTGTCCCACAAGGTCCGCAGGGCGCACTATGTCGGCCGCAAGGCCGCCGCCGCGCCGGCGACCGGTGTGCACAAGAATCATGTCTATGAACAGGCACTGCTGGTCGAGCAGGCGCTCACCGCCGCCTTGTTCACCCTTCCGCAACCTTTCCGGCGGCAGACCAGGCTGATCCAGGTGCAAGACAAAGTGATCCAGGTACAAGACGCGAAATGAAAAAAGAAGGCGAGAGAGTCTGATGACCACGCAAATCGTTGTGCCCGCTCTGGGCGAATCCGTGACCGAGGCGACGATCGCCAAATGGTTCAAGCAGGTCGGTGATGCCGTTGCCGCCGACGAGCCGCTGGTCGAACTGGAAACCGATAAGGTGACCGTCGAGGTCAATGCTCCCTCGGCCGGGACGTTGAGCGAAATCGCCGCCGCCGTCGGCGTCACCGTGGAAGTCGGAGCCCTGTTGGGGGCCATCGACGCATCGGGTGCCCCGGCCAAGGTGGCCGCTCCGGCGCCGGCTGCCGCCACTCCCGCCGCCACTCCCGCCGCAGTGAAGGGAGATCATCCTCCGGCGCCTTCGGCGCAGAAGATGATCGCGGAAAACAAACTGGATGCGGCCTCTATCGCCGGTAGCGGAAAAGACGGCAGGATCACCAAGGGCGACGTCATTTCCGCTCTGGAACGCCCCGTTCCGGCCGCCCCGGCCCCCACCCCCGTTCCGACTGTCCGCGCCGAGGACCCGCGCGAAGAGCGGGTCAAGATGACGCGCCTTCGGAAGCGGATCGCCGAACGGCTGAAGGCGGCCCAGAACACCGCCGCCATGCTGACCACCTTCAACGAGGTGGACATGACGGCGCTGCTGGCTCTGCGCAACCAGTACAAAGAGGGCTTCGAGAAGAAGCACGGCGTGAAGCTGGGCTTCATGTCCTTCTTCGTCAAAGCCTGTGTCACCGCGCTCAAGGAATGGCCGGCGGTCAACGGTGAAATCGACGGCGACGATGTCGTCTACAAGAATTACTACGATATCGGCGTGGCGGTGGGAACGCCGAACGGGCTGGTGGTGCCGGTGGTGCGCGATGCCGATAAGCTGAGTTTCGCCGGTGTCGAGAAGACCATCGGCGGTTATGGCAAGAAGGCCCGCGATGGCAAGCTGACCATCGAGGAGATGACCGGCGGCACCTTCACCATTTCCAACGGTGGCGTCTACGGCTCGCTGATGAGCACGCCGATCCTCAATCCGCCGCAGTCGGCCATTCTGGGCATGCACAAGACCCAGCTTCGCCCGATGGTCATGCCCGACGGCAGGATCGAGGCGCGGCCGATGATGTATCTGGCGGTGTCCTACGATCACCGCATCATCGACGGTCGCGAGGCGGTGTCCTTCCTGGTCCGCGTCAAGGAATGCATCGAAGATCCGCAACGCATCCTGCTGGATATGTAACTTCGACGCTTCGACTCAATTTAAGCCCCTCCCTTTCCGTCATTGCCGGGCTTGACCCGGCAATCCATGGACCCCCGGACCTAAGTCCGGGGGTGACGAAGGGGCCGGATGAAGGTGTTTTTCAATGAGCGATCTTTCCTTCGACGTTGTGGTCATCGGCGGCGGGCCGGGCGGTTATGTCGCGGCCATTCGCGCCGCGCAGTTGGGCATGAAGACGGCCTGCGTCGAAAAGCGCGGCAGCCTGGGCGGTACCTGCCTCAATGTCGGCTGCATTCCGTCGAAGGCGCTGCTGCAGTCCTCGCACCATTTCGAAGAGGCGAATCATCATTTTGCCGCCCACGGCATCAAACTCGGCAAGGTCGAGCTCGATCTCGCCACCATGATGGCCAGGAAGCAAAAGGTCGTTCTCGACAACACCAAGGGCATCGAGTTTCTCTTCAAGAAGCACAAGATTACCTATCTGGTGGGGGCCGGCCGTATTGCCGGGGCGGGCAAGGTCGAGGTCGCCGGTAAAGAGGGCACCCAGACGATAACGGCGAAAAGCATCGTCATTGCCACCGGTTCCGATGTGACGCCGTTGCCGGGTGTCGCCATCGATGAGGCGCAGATCGTCTCTTCCACTGGCGCGCTGGAACTGCCCAAGGTGCCCAAGCATCTGGTGGTTATCGGGGCCGGCGTCATCGGTCTCGAACTGGGCTCGGTTTGGCGGCGCCTGGGATCGGAAGTCACCGTGGTCGAATTCCTCGACCGCGCCCTTCCGTTGCACGACGGCGAGATATCGAAGCAGGCCCAGCGCATCCTCGAGCGTCAGGGCATGAAGTTCAAGCTGGGCACCAAGGTCACCGCGGCGAAGACGGACAAGAGCGGCGTCAACCTGACCCTGGAACCGGCCAAGGGTGGTGATAAGGAGGAACTGTCCGCCGATGTGGTGCTGGTGGCCATCGGCCGCCGGCCTTATATCGACGGCCTGGGCCTCAAGGAGGCGGGAGTCGAGACCGATGCCCGCGGCTTCGTCAAGGTCGATGCCCATTTCCGAACCAATGTGCCGGGCGTTTATGCCATCGGCGATGTGATCGGCGGCGTCATGCTGGCCCACAAGGCGGAGGAGGAGGGCGTGGCCCTGGCCGAATTGCTGGCCGGCCAAGCGGGACATGTCAATTACGACGCCATTCCGGGGGTCGTCTACACTTGGCCGGAAGTCGCCAATGTCGGCAAGACCGAGGAACAGTTGAAGGCCGAAGGCGTCGCCTACCGGGTGGGCAAATTCCCCTTCACCGCCAACGGCCGGGCCCGGGCGAACGGCGACATCGACGGTTTCGTCAAGATTCTGGCCGATGCCAAAACCGACAAGGTGCTGGGCTGCCACATCATCGGGCCGTCGGCCGGAGATCTGATCGCCGAGGTGGTCCTGGGCATGGAATTTTCGGCCGCGGCGGAGGATATCGCCCGGACGTCGCATGCCCATCCGTCCCTGGCCGAAGCCGTCAAGGAAGCCGCCCTGGCCGTCGACGGAAGGCCGATTCATATCTGAAATCTTTAAAATTCGGGCGGTGCCGCGAGACATCCGGTGCCGCCCATTGAGGGCTCGGTGATCGGTTTCGATCACCGAGAATTGGTATTCGCCGGATTGCCCGGGGCTTCATCGCTTCCCGCCTCGACAGACGGCTCGCCCCTCTTCTAGAATGGGGGCCCAGCGATCTCGTGCGAGTTTCCGTGACGTTCCGTCTTTTTGCTTTCCGGTGTCATCCTGGCGATTCAAGGCCGGAAGGGACCGGCCGATGAGGCTGCCCCAAGCGACCTGTTCCAGGACTGAATGGCGGCGTAGGAGACGGCTGCGGGTCATCATCCGGCGGTTCAGCCTGGTCGGATCGGGGGCATCGCTCATGATATTGGGCGTCCTGTCGGTGCCGACGCCGGTGCCGATCGGTTTCGTCCTGTTCGCCGTCGGGCTGTATCTGGCGGCGCGCGGGTCGAAACGGGCGCGGCGCTCGGTCAAGCATTTGCGCCGCCAGGTTCCCCTTCTTTCGCGGGGTCTCAATTCCATCAAGCACCGTCTGCCGCCCCGCTTACAGGCATTCATCGAACGCAGCGATCCCGACCCGCAGAGCTGAGCGGGAGGTTCGATCTTTATTCGTCGGATGTCTTGGCCCGCGGATGGGCGTCGCGATAGACGGCGGCCAGTTTGCCGGCGTCCACCTCGGTGTAACGCTGGGTGGTCGACAGCGAGGCGTGCCCCAACAGTTCCTGAATGGTCCGCAGATCACCGCCGCCCGACAACAGATGGGTGGCGAAGCTGTGGCGGAGCGCGTGCGGCGTCGCCGTGTCGGGCAGGCCCAGCAGCGCCCGCAGCTTGCGCATCTGGCGCTGGACGACTCCGGGATTGAGCCGTTTGCCGCGCGCGCCGACGAACAGTGGGGCGTTCGCGTCACCGACGTAGGGACATTGCCCCAGATAGAGGGCGACGGCCTCGATCACCGCCGGCAGAACCGGGACCAGACGCTGCTTGCGCCCTTTGCCGGTGATGACCATCACCTCGCTTCTGGGCGCTTCGCCCCGGTTCATGGACAGGGCTTCGCCAAGACGAAGCCCGCAACCATAGAGCAGGGTGAAAAGGGCGGTGTCGCGGGCCGCCATCCAGGGCTCGGTTTGCAGTTCGGCGGCGCTTTCGATGGTCTCCAGAGCCTCGTCCGCCGCCAGGGGCTTGGGCAGGCCGCGTGGCGGGCGGGGGGCGCGAACGGCGCCGAGCGACGGGTTGTGCACCAGATGGTTGCGATCGAGATAACGAAAGAAGCTGCGCAGCGAGGACATGGCGCGCGCCATCGAGGTGCGCCCCAGTCCCTCGGTCGATCGCCGGGCGAGAAAACTGCGAAAATCCGCCGGTTTCAGAGATGAAAGATCGCCGAGGCGGGGCTCGCCGCCCAGATGATCGGTGAGAAAACCCAGGAACGCGGCGAGATCGCGCCCGTAACCGTCGAGCGTATGGGCGGAGGCACGGCGTTCGTCGGCCAGCCAGCCCCGCCAGGCGGCCAGGGCCGCCTGCAAGGGGGCGTCGCCCAGGAAGGGGATCAGTCCTCCAGCCACCAACGCTGAATGCAATCCTCGACGACGCGGGCCAGGAATCCGAGAAGCTCCGTGCCCTGTCCGCCGTGAAATCCCCGTTCGTTGCGCGAACCCATGGCCAACAGCCCGTTCGGCAGATCCTTCGGATCGAGACGGACCAAGGCGCAGGAGGCGACCAGTTCGGCGCCATCCCCGAAAATGGCGGGATCGCCGGTGGTCGATGAGCGCAGCATGACGTCGCCGGCGCCCAGGGTCTGTTCCAGGAAATCGCGGGGGAAGGTGCGGATCCCGGGAATGATCGGCAAAGGCCGATCACCTTCTTCGAAGCCGATGGTGGCGATGTCGACATCGAGCAGGGCGGGCAGATCTTCGGCCACCACCCGGGCCAGGCCGGTCATGCTGCCCGCTTCCAGAATGGCGAGTGCCGCCTCATGGGTGCGGGTCTGGGTCGACATATTGCTGCGCGAGGTGGTGATCAGATGCTCGGCGCAGCCGCGCAGATGCTCCATTTCCTCGCGCAGGCGGCTGATCACATGCTGCTGGAGATCCACCACCGGGCCGCCGTTGAAGCGGGAGGGCGGGGCCAGCTTGCCCAGCAGGTCGGGATGATCGAGCAGG
Organism: Telmatospirillum siberiense; assembly: GCF_002845745.1. GTDB lineage: Bacteria > Pseudomonadota > Alphaproteobacteria > Rhodospirillales > Magnetospirillaceae > Telmatospirillum > Telmatospirillum siberiense. The sequence continues at coordinate 169,253 of NZ_PIUM01000005.1, forward strand.
AAGTTCGCATGATCTTTGAGATAGGACACCACCTGCTCGTCGCTGACCGGCGGTGGCGGCGTGGTGTCGACGGTTTCGCTTTTACGCGCCATGTTCAGTCCCCCGGCCCGGGCGGGCGCCATGAGGCGGCTCCGCGCTCAGAGCTTTACAACCGTATACGACATCGCGGGGGTATGAAAAAGAAGTCATTTATAAATCAAGATCCTTGAGGCCGGAAAGGTGCCGACTGGTGGTTCGGCGGCACGGCGGTTAGAGTGTAGACCATGCTCTTCCCGACTGCCAATTCCCAAGCACAAATCCCGCCCGCCTCTTTTCAGCCCGGCGAGGCCGTGGCCATCCTGCTTCCCCTGCCGCTCGCCGGATCCTACGACTATACCGTCGGTCCCGGACAGCGGCTGGCGGCCGGCGATTTCGTCCGCGTGCCGCTGGGAGGCAGGACGGTCTGCGGCGTCGTCTGGGGAGCGGGGAGCGGCCTGGTCCCCGTCGAAAAGCGCCGAGCCGTCGAGGAATGCCTCGATCTGCCGCCGCTGCCGGAAGAGTCGCGAAAACTGGTCGATTGGGTCGCCGCCTACACGGTCTCGCCCCTGGGCGCCGTGCTGCGGATGGTCATGAGCGTGCCTGCCGCCCTCGATCCGCCGCCGGCCGATCCGGTCGCCTATGTCGCCGCTCCGCCGCCGGCCTCCCTCAAGATGACCGAGGCCCGCCGCCGCGTGCTGGAGGCTGCCGGTCAGCCGTTGCCGGCCGCCGAACTGGCCCGGCTCGCCGGGGTCGGCGCATCGGTGGTCAAGGGCTTGGCGGATGCGGGGGCGCTTACCCGGCTCGTCATGCCGCGCCGCACGCCCGGCGCGTTGTCCGATTGGCGGAGGGAGGGGTTCCCCCTGTCGTCCGATCAGGCCGCCGCCGCCGCCCATCTGCGCGCCAAGCTGTCCGGGGGCTTTTCCGTCACCCTGCTGGAGGGGGTGACGGGGTCCGGCAAGACCGAGGTCTATTTCGAGGCGGTGGCGGCGGCCTTGGAACAGGGGCGGCAGATCCTGGTCCTCCTCCCGGAAATCGCCCTGTCCGCGCAATGGTTGGCCCGTTTCGAGCGCCGCTTCGGCGCCCCGCCGCTTGAATGGCATTCCGAACTGGGGCAGGCACAGCGCCGCTCGTCCTGGCGTGCCGTCGCCGAGGGGCGGACCCGCGTGGTGGTGGGAGCGCGCTCGGCCCTGTTTTTGCCCTATCCCGATCTCGGCCTGATCATCGTCGACGAGGAGCACGACTCGTCATTCAAGCAGGAGGAGGGGGTGATCTATCATGCCCGGGACATGGCCGTGGTGCGGGCCCGGCTGGGCGGACTGCCGATCGTTCTCGCCTCGGCGACGCCGTCTTTGGAAACCCAGACCAATGTCGAGGCCGGCCGGTACGAACGGGTGCATCTGCCGTTGCGCCACGGAGGGGCCGATATGCCCGATCTCGCGGTGATCGACATGCGTCGGCACGCTCCACCCCGCCAGACCTGGCTGTCGGCGCCGCTGGTCGCCGCGGTGGAGGAATCGCTCGCCGCCGGCGAGCAGGCCATGCTGTTCCTCAACCGGCGCGGCTATGCCCCCCTGACCCTGTGCCGGGGCTGCGGCTTGCGGCTGCAATGCCCCCATTGCACCGCCTGGCTGGTCGAACACCGTCATGCCGGACGGCTGCAATGCCATCACTGCGGTTATATTTCGTCCAAACCCCCGGTCTGTCCTCAATGCCAGGCCGAGGACAGTTTCGCCGCCTGCGGTCCAGGGGTCGAGCGTCTGGCCGAGGAGGTGGCGGCGAAGTTTCCCGACGCCCGGGTCCGCATCATGGCCAGCGATACATTGAGCGGACCGCGCGCCACCGCAGAATTGATCGCCAGCATGGAGCGCCGCGAGATCGACCTGCTGATCGGCACCCAGGTGGTGGCCAAGGGGCATCATTTTCCGCTGCTGACCCTGGTCGGCGTGGTCGATGCCGACCTAGGGCTGGCCGGCGGGGATCTGCGGGCGGCGGAGCGGACCTTCCAGTTGCTGTGCCAAGTGGCCGGGCGCGCGGGACGCGCCGCCCGCAAGGGGCGCGTCCTGCTGCAGACCTATCAGCCCGACGATAAGGTGATGCGGGCGCTGGTCTCCGGCGACGCCGAGGAATTCTACCGCGCCGAGGCCGACGATCGCCGGATCGCCGGAATGCCGCCCTTCGGCAAGCTGGTCGCCCTGATCGTTTCCGGCCCGGATCCCGATCAGGTCGACCGGGTCGCCCAGCAACTGGCCCGTCTGGCGCCGCGGGACGGCGGAATCGAGGTCCTCGGCCCGGCCCCGGCTCCCTTGGCCCTGCTGCGCGGACGGCATCGCCGGCGCCTCCTGCTGAAGGCATCCCGCTCGACCAAAGTCCAGGGAGTGATCCGCCAATGGTTGGGACGGCTTGGTCCGCAAAGCGCGGTGCGTATCCAGATCGACGTGGATCCCTACAGTTTTGTCTGAGAAATCCCCATCCACCCGCATCCGCCGGTATTCTCCTGTCGAGAAACATCTCAAAAAGAGCAATTCCCGACAGGAGATTGCTCGGGAGTCGTCTTGCCAGCCATCCCTCGATATGCTAGTTAACCCACGCATTGCCGGGGGCCTTTTGCCTGCCTTGCGATATTAATCAATAAAATCAATAATTTTCGACCGACCTTGTAATTCGTTGCGGCAATGGATGGGGACCGTATCAAGTGTCATCCGAAGTCACTGGTTCAATCGCCGAACGTTACTCCGCGGCCTTGTTCGAATTGGCCGAAGAGCAATCCTGTCTCGATGCGGTCGCCGCGGACTTGAAAAGTCTGAAGGCTCTGATCGTTGAAAGCGAGGATCTGCGCCGCCTGCTGAAGAGTCCGGTGCTGAGCCGGAGCGAGCAGCGGAAAGCCATCGGCGCCGTGGCGGAGCGGGCGCAGCTCAGCTCCTTGTCGAAGAATTTTCTCGGGCTGGTGGCGAAGAACCGCCGCCTGTTCGCCGTCGAGGGCATGATCGCCGCCTATCTGGCGCGGCTTGCCGCGAAGCGGGGAGAGGTGACGGCAGAGGTGGCTTCCGCCGTGCCGCTTGCCGAAAAACAAATCGGGGCGATCGAAACCGCCCTCAAAAAGGTCGTTGGCAGCAATGTCACCTTGGACGTCACCGTCGATCCCGGCCTGCTTGGCGGCCTGATCGTGAAGGTCGGCTCACGGATGGTGGACGGCTCGCTCAGGACCAAGCTGCAACATCTACAGCTCTCTATGAAAGGGATCGGGTGATGGAAATCCGGGCCGCGGAAATCTCCGCTATCCTCAAGGAACAGATCGCGAATTTCGGTACCGAAGCGGAAGTCGCCGAGGTCGGCCAGGTCCTTTCCGTCGGTGACGGCATTGCCCGCGTCTATGGCCTGGACAAGGTCCAGTCCGGTGAAATGGTCGAATTCCCGGGCGGCATCAAGGGAATGGCGCTGAACCTCGAGGCCGACAATGTCGGCGTCGTGATTTTCGGCGATGATCGCACCATCAAGGAAGGCGACACGGTCAAGCGGACCGGCGCCATCGTCGAAGTGCCGGTGGGCAAGGGACTGCTGGGCCGCGTCGTCGACGCGCTGGGTAATCCGATCGACGGCAAGGGGCCGATCGTCGCCGAGAAACTGTCCCGCGTCGATGTCAAGGCGCCGGGCATCATTCCGCGGAAATCGGTGCATGAGCCGATGTCGACCGGCATCAAGGCCATCGACGCCCTGATCCCCGTCGGCCGCGGCCAGCGCGAGCTGGTGATCGGCGATCGGCAGACCGGCAAGACCGCCATCCTGATCGACACCATCCTCAATCAGAAGCGCTTCAACCAGGGCAATGACGAGACGCAGAAGCTCTACTGCATCTATGTCGCCATCGGCCAGAAGCGTTCGACCGTGGCCCAGCTGGTCAAGACCCTGACCGACAACGGCGCCATGGACTATTCCATCATCGTCGCCGCCACCGCTTCGGAGCCGGCGCCCTTGCAGTATCTGGCGCCCTATGCCGGCTGTGCGATGGGCGAATATTTCCGCGACAACGGCATGCATGCCCTGATCATCTATGACGATCTGTCCAAACAGGCCGTGTCCTATCGCCAGATGTCCCTGCTGCTGCGTCGCCCGCCGGGCCGCGAAGCCTATCCCGGCGACGTCTTCTATCTGCATTCCCGTCTGCTCGAACGCGCCGCCAAGATGGGCGATGCCGCCGGCGGCGGCTCGCTGACCGCGCTTCCCGTCGTCGAGACGCAGGCCAACGACGTTTCGGCCTATATTCCGACCAACGTGATTTCCATCACCGACGGCCAGATCTTCCTCGAGACCGAACTGTTCTACAAAGGCATCCGTCCGGCGGTGAACGTCGGCCTGTCGGTGTCGCGCGTCGGTTCCGCCGCCCAGATCAAGGCGATGAAGCAGGTCGCCGGCTCGATCAAGCTGGAACTCGCCCAGTACCGTGAAATGGCCGCTTTCGCGCAGTTCGCCTCGGATCTCGATCCGGCGACGCAGAAGCTGCTCAATCGCGGTGCCCGCCTGACCGAGCTTCTGAAGCAGCCGCAATACGCGCCGATGGCCACCGAGGAAGAGGTCGTGTCGATCTATGCCGGCGTGCGCGGCTATCTCGACAAGCTGGCCGTCAACGACGTCGGCCGCTTCGAGGCGGCGCTCCTCAGCGAGTTGAAGGCCAAGCACGGCGACATCCTGCAGGCCATCGTCAAGGAAAAGCAGATCACGGCGGCCACCGAGGAAAAGCTTAAAGCCTTCCTCGACGCCTTCTCCAAGACCTTCGTCTGATCGCGCAAGGAACGGCAAGCCGATGCCCAGCCTCAAGGACCTAAGGCTCAGGATCACCAGCGTCAAATCGACGCGCAAGATCACCTCGGCCATGAAGATGGTGGCGGCCTCCAAGCTGCGCCGGGCGCAGTCCGCGGCCGAGCAGGCCCGTCCTTATGCGGTCCGCATGGAGCGCATGCTGGGAAATCTGGCCGGCAGCATGGCCGGACAGAGCGGGGCTCCCCGGCTGTTGGCGGGAACGGGACGCGACGACGTCCATCTGCTGGTGGTCATCACATCGGATCGTGGCCTGTGCGGCGGCTTCAACGGATCCATCGTCCGCTCGACCCGCCTCCTGGTGAGCGATCTGCAGCGGGCCGGCAAGACCGTGAAGCTGGTGACCGTCGGCCGCAAGGGCCGGGACCAGTTGAAGCGCGACCTGGGCCGCCTCTTCATCGAGACCTACGAAGGCATCGGCCGCAAGGGCGTCTCCTTCGCCGAGGCCAACGATATCACCGCCAAGATCGCGGCGCTGTTCGATGCGGGTGAATTCGACGTCTGCACGGTTATCTACAACCGTTTCAAATCGGCGATCTCGCAGGAAGTGACCCGCCAGCAACTGGTGCCTTTCCCTGTACCGGAAGTGACGGCCGGGGCCGAAGAGCAGGCGACGAAGGCATTGTACGAATATGAGCCCTCGGAAGAGGCCATTCTCGCCGACCTGCTGCCGCGCAATCTCGCGGTGCAGATTTTCCGTGCCCTTCTGGAGAGCAGTGCTTCCGAACAGGGGGCGCGGATGACGGCGATGGATAATGCGACGAGAAATGCCGGCGACATGCTCAATGCCTTGACCATCCGCTACAATCGTTCGCGTCAGGCGCAGATCACCAAGGAACTCATCGAAATCATCTCCGGCGCCGAAGCGCTGTGACGGTCTATTCTAGGAGCTCGCTCTCATGACGAAGAACAATGTCGGCATCATCACCCAGGTCATGGGCGCTGTCGTGGACGTGCGCTTCGATGCTGGTCTGCCCTTCATGCTCTCGGCCTTGCACACCGAAAACCACGGCAAGACCCTGGTGCTCGAAGTGGCGCAGCATCTTGGCGAAAACGCCGTGCGGACCATCGCCATGGATTCGACCGACGGCTTGACCCGCGGCCAACCGGTGACGGATACCGGCGCGCCGATCTCCGTGCCGGTGGGACCGGAAACCCTGGGCCGCATCATCAATGTCATCGGCGAGCCGATCGACGAGCGCGGGCCGATCGGCACCACGAAGACCCTGCCGATCCATCAGAAGGCCCCCGAGTTTATCGAACAGTCGACCGAGACCGAGATCCTGGTCACCGGCATCAAGGTCATCGACCTGCTGGCGCCTTACGCCAAGGGCGGCAAGATCGGCCTGTTCGGGGGGGCCGGCGTCGGCAAGACGGTGCTGATCATGGAGTTGATCAACAACGTCGCCAAGGCGCACGGCGGCTATTCGGTGTTCGCCGGCGTCGGCGAGCGGACCCGCGAAGGCAACGACCTTTACCACGAAATGATCGAATCGGGCGTCATCAAGCTCGACGGCCCCGGTTCCAAGGTGGCCCTGGTCTATGGCCAGATGAACGAGCCCCCGGGCGCCCGCGCCCGCGTCGCCCTGTCCGGTTTGACGCTCGCCGAATATTTCCGCGACGAGGAAGGCCAGGACGTGCTGTTCTTCGTCGACAATATCTTCCGGTTCACCCAGGCGGGCTCGGAAGTTTCGGCGCTCCTCGGCCGTATTCCCTCGGCGGTGGGCTATCAGCCGACCCTGTCGACCGAAATGGGCACCATGCAGGAGCGGATCACCTCGACGAAGAAGGGTTCGATCACCTCGGTCCAGGCCATCTATGTGCCGGCCGACGATCTGACCGATCCCGCTCCGGCGACCTCCTTCGCCCATTTGGACGCCACCACCGTTTTGAACCGCGCCATCGCCGAGCTGGGCATCTATCCGGCCGTCGATCCGCTGGATTCGACCTCGCGCGTTCTGGACCCCAAGGTGGTCGGCGAGGACCATTATCAGGTGGCGCGCGACGTGCAGCGTATCCTGCAGACCTATAAGTCGCTGCAGGACATCATCGCCATCCTGGGCATGGACGAACTGTCGGAAGAGGACAAGCTGGTGGTCGCCCGCGCCCGCAAGATCCAGCGTTTCCTGTCTCAACCCTTCCATGTGGCCGAAGTTTTCACCGGCAGCCCGGGCAAGCTGGTTTCCCTCGAAGACACCGTCAAGGGCTTCAAGGGGATCGTCGCCGGCGAATACGATCACCTGCCGGAATCGGCCTTCTATATGGTCGGCGCCATCGAGGAAGCCATCGAGAAAGCCAAGAAAATGGCCGCCGAGGCGGCCTAAAGGATCAAGGTGAAGCATGGCTGAGAAGGTCGAGTTCGAGCTGGTTTCGCCGGAGCGCCTTTTGGTCTCCGAGCCGGTCGAAATGGTCGTGGTTCCCGGGACCGAAGGCGACTTCGGCGCTCTTCCCCACCACGCGCCCATGATCACCACCGTCCGTCCGGGCGTCATCGATATCTATCAGGACGGCAAGGTGACCGATCGCATTTTCGTCGCCGGCGGCTTTGCCGAAGTGACGGAGACGCGGGTGACCGTGTTGGCCGAAGAAGCGACCAAGGTCGCCGAGCTGGATCCGGCCGAGGTGAACAGCCGTCTCAAGGCCGCCGAACAGAGCGTCGAAGAGGCCGACGGCGACGCCGCCCGCAACGAGGCCCGCCGCGGCCTGCTGGTTGCCCAGGCGATGCGGGTGGCGCTGGACGCGGCTCTGCCGCTGCACTGACCTTCGGGCCGGGTGACGATCGGCCGGCACCAGATCCTTTTCGCTGATGGGACGGCTGCCTCGCTGGAGCCGTCCTTTTTTGCGTGCCGTTGTCCGTTATGACCTGGGGGTTTTTGGTCGCCGTCGGTCGGGATGGGAGAGGCCTCTAAAGTTTCCCCTCGCTTGCTCTTCCATCTTTCCCTGCCGATATATTGAGTTAGCTCGAATGGCACGACAGCGAGGAGATGGCAAAATATGCCACGTTGGACGCAGGATGACATTCCGTGGGATGACTTCGATCCGGCCCGCTTGCAACCCGATCACCTGAAGCTGGTCAAGGCCGCCAGCCTGACCGAATACAATGCCGCCCGTTATACCCAGTATCTGAAGAACGTTTTCGCCGGGGACGACGACTTCGCCGCGATCATCGCCGGCTGGCAGGCGGAGGAGGAGCAGCATGGCGCCATCCTCGGCCGTTATGCCGAATTGGCTGATCCGGCCTACGATTTTTCCGCGACCTTCGAGCGTTTTCGGGACGGCTATGTGATTCCGGTCGATGTCTCGCAATCGATCCGCGGCTCGCGCGTCGGCGAATTGCTCGCCCGCTGCATTGTCGAGACGGGGACCAGCTCTTTCTACATGGCGCTGTCCGAAGCCTCCGACGAGCCGGTGCTGAAGGCGATCGCCAAACATATCGCGGCGGACGAACTGCGCCATTACCGGATGTTCCTCGACGGCATGCGCAAGCATCAGCCGATCGAAAGGGTCAGCCTGCCGGGACGGCTCAGGGTGGTTTTGGGGCGGATCCGCGAAAGCGACGATGACGAACTGGCCTTCGCCTATCATTGCGGCAATGAACCGGGCGAGGACTATGATCGCCTTCGCAGTAATACCGCCTATGGCGCCCTGGCCTACCGGATATACCGATTTCCCCACGCTCAGCGGGCGGTCGGCATGGTGTTCAAGGCAACCGGCCTCAATCCGCAAGGGTGGCTGGCCCGGCAAACGGCGCGGTGGGCCTGGAGGAAAATGCAGGCGCGGGTGCTTCGGGCGGCCTAAGGCCTCGGAGGCTCTATCGCCGGGGGGCCGTAGCCTTCAATCCCCCGTCCGGCCGGTTTGATATCCGGATATCCCCCCACCGTGGCGCGCAAGGATGGGCAATCCGTTCAGGCGGTCATCGGAGTCTTCGGACCGGTGTTCCACTCCCTTCGCCGGGCCTCCGCCCATTGTCATCTGAAAGCTTTCCAACGCCGCCTTGCCGGACAGCTGAGCCCGCATTGCGAAGGTTGTGATACAGATGTGAGAATCACAGCGTAAGGTTGTCCCGACAAAAATGCAGGACCGCCTTGCACGCATGATAATTGTCATTATTGTAATTTCTGATTCTTTCTAAGCTTCCTTTCAGACTGAGCCAGACGCATATTGCGGGAGCCGAGCGCGTCTTCGCGCCAGCATTCCGTTCGGAGCGCGAGAATGATAGATCAGCTTTTCGTTGAACTTTCGCGGGGGCAATTCGCCGCTACCGCGATGTACCATTTCCTGTTCGTGCCTTTGACCTTGGGCCTCTCCTGGATCCTGTTGATCATGGAGTCGGCCTATGTGATGACGGGCAACCAGATCTACCAGGACATGACGCGGTTCTGGGGCAAGCTGTTCGGCATCAATTTCGCGCTTGGCGTCGCCACCGGACTCACCATGGAATTCGAGTTCGGCACCAACTGGTCTTACTATTCCCATTATGTCGGCGATATTTTCGGGGCGCCCCTGGCGATCGAGGGCCTGATGGCCTTCTTCCTTGAATCGACTTTCGTCGGCCTGTTCTTCCTGGGATGGGAACGGCTCTCGAAGCGCCAGCATCTGGCGGTGACCTTCTTCACGGCCCTGGGCTCGAATCTGTCGGCCCTGTGGATCCTGGTCGCCAACGGCTGGATGCAAAATCCCGCCGGTTCGGAATTTTCGGCCAAGACCATGCGCATGGAAATGAGCAGCTTCTTCGACGTGTTGTTCAATCCGGTGGCGCAGGTGAAATTCGTGCACACCGTCGCCGCCGGCTATGTCACCGCGGCGATGTTCGTCCTGGCCATCAGCGCCTTTTACATGCTGAAGGGACGCGACCTCGGCTTCGCCAAGCGTTCCTTCGCCATCGCCGCCGGCTTCGGCCTGGCCTCCGTCCTCTCGGTGATCGTCCTCGGCGACGAGAGCGGTTACACCCTGGGCGACGTCCAGAAGACCAAGCTGGCCGCCATCGAGGCCGAGTACGACACCGAACCGGCCCCCGCCGCCATCACCGTCTTCGGCATCCCCAACGACCAGACCCTGCATACCGACTATGCGGTGAAAATTCCCTGGGTCATGGGATTGATCTCCACCCGCTCGATCAACACTCAGGTCACCGGCATCAAGGACCTCATCGCCGAGCATGAGGTGCGGATCCGCTCGGGAATGCTGGCTTACGGCAGTTTGCTGAAGATCAGGAAAGGGGCGACTGACGAGGAGACGACCCAGACCTTCGCTCAACACAAGGTCGATCTGGGATATGGTCTGCTGTTGAAGCGCTACACCGACAAGGTCTCCGACGCGACGCCCGAGCAGATCGCCGCGGCCTCCAGGGACACCATTCCGCCCGTCGCGCCGCTGTTCTTCGGTTTCCGCCTGATGGTGGGGCTGGGCTTCCTGATGCTCTTCCTGATCGGCGCTTCCTTCTATTACACGCTTCGGCGCAGCATCGCCCAGCAGCGCTGGCTCCTCAAATTGCTTCTGTGGAGCATTCCGGCCCCCTGGATCGCTTGCGAAATGGGATGGTTCGTCGCCGAATTCGGCCGTCAGCCCTGGGCGATCGGCGAGGTGTTGCCGACCTTCCTGGCGACGTCCAGCCTGACCTCGGGCGATCTCATATTCAGTCTGATCGGATTCCTCGTCTTCTATACGGTCCTGCTGGCGGTCGAAGCCTTCCTGATGGTGCGGTTCGCCCGCAAGGGACCGGCCTCCCTCGGCACCGGAAAATATTATGGGGAAAACGGCGCACCCCACGGCGTCACGCCCATCCCCGCCGAGTAATTGGAGACCGTCGTCATGCTTATCGATTACGAAACTCTCAAATTCATTTGGTGGATTCTGGTCGGCGCTCTGTTGATCGGCTTCGCCATCACCGACGGCATGGACATGGGGGTCGCCAGCCTTCTGCCCTTCGTCGGGCGGACCGACGACGAGCGTCGGGTCGTCATCAATGTCGTCGGACCCCATTGGGACGGCAATCAGGTCTGGCTGATCACCGCCGGCGGTGCCATCTTCGCGGCTTGGCCCGACGTCTATGCGGCGGCCTTCTCCGGCTTCTACATGGCGATGCTGCTGGTGCTCTTCGCCTTGTTCTTCCGTCCCCTTGGCTTCGACTATCGCGCCAAGATCGACGATGCCCGCTGGCGGCGGGTCTGGGATTGGGCTCTATTCGCCGGAAGCATCATTCCCGCGCTCATTTTCGGCGTGGCCTTCGGCAATCTGCTGCAGGGCGTGCCGTTCCATCTCGACGAGATGCTGCGGGCCCATTACGAAGGTTCCCTGCTGACCGCGCTTTTGCCGCTGCTCAATCCGTTCGCCCTGTTGGCCGGCGTCATCAGCGTCGCCATGCTCTGCATGCATGGTGGCGTCTGGTTGCAGCTTCGTACCACCGCTCCGATTTCCGAGAGGGTCAAGGGGGCGATCACCCTCATGGGATTGGTCGCGGTGCTGGGTTTCGTGCTGGGGGGCGTATGGATCGCCTACGGCATCGACGGTTTCCGGGTGGTCAGCCAGCCGGCGCCGGGCGGCGTGAGCGATCCGCTGGCCAAGACCGTCGTCATGGAGCATGGGGCGTGGCTCGCCATCTATTCGAAGGTGCCCCTGTCCATGCTGGCGCCGGCGATCGGCATCGGCGGACCATTGGTGACCATCCTGCTGTCGCGTCTCAACCGGCCGGGACTGGGCTTCGTCACAAGCGCGCTGAGCGTTGCGGGCATCATCGGGACGGCCGGTCTGTCGATGTTCCCCTTCATCATGCCGTCGAAGACCCATCCGGGATCCAGCCTGACCGTCTGGGATGCGACCTCCAGCCATCTGACCTTGACCGTCATGTTCTGGGTGGTGGTGATCTTCCTGCCGCTCGTCCTCATCTACACCGTCTGGTGCTACCGGCGCATGTGGGGGAAAGTGACGCTCGACCACGTCCAGACCCACGGCCATTCGGCGTATTGAGGCCTTTGAAAGGGATATCGTGACATGTGGTATTTCGCCTGGATTCTGGGTTTGACCGCGGCCCTGGCCATCGGGGTGATCAACGCCCTGTGGTATGAAGCCGATCATGCGTTCGATCGCGACAGCGACGAGTGATGTGATCCGATGAACGACCGGCCCTCCGGCGGGCCGGTCGCCGCACAGGGCGCGCCGCAGACCGCCGCCGCATCGGCCTTCCTGAAAGCCCGGATTCCTCCGGTGCGGCGTCCGCTGAGCTTGGCCGCCGCCGCCGCGGCGATCAACGCCATTCTCCTGATTTTCCAATATCGGCTGTTGGCCACGGGTGTCGACGCGGTGTTGTTCGCCGGTCGCGATCTGGCCGGCGTCTGGCCGAGCCTCTGGCCGATACCGGGGTTCATCCTGCTCAGGGCGGCCGTCGTTTGGGCCGGCGACGCCGCCGCCGGCACGGCCGCCGCACGGGTCAAGCAGAGCGTGCGGATGGATCTGCTGGATCATCTGATGTCGATCGGTCCGGTGCCGTTGCGCGAAGAGCGCGCCGGCGCCTTGAGCACCCTGCTGGTCGAGGGTGTCGAGGCCCTGGAGCCTTACTACGCGCGGTTCCTTCCGGCGATGGCGAGCGTCGTCCTGGCGCCGCTCGCCGTCCTCGCCGCCGTCCTCCCGGAGGATTGGCTGTCGGGACTGGTCCTGCTGCTGACCGCCCCCTTGATTCCGCTGTTCATGATTCTGATCGGCCGCGGGGCCGAACGGCTGAATCAGCGCCAATGGTCGAAACTGGCCCGCATGGGGGCGCACTTCCTCGAGGCGTTCCAGAATCTGACCACCCTCAAACTGTTCAACGCCAGCCGGCGCGAGGCACTGCTCATCGCGCGCATGTCGGAAGACTATCGCCTGGCCGTCATGGCCGTGCTGCGGGTGGCGTTTCTTTCCGCGCTGGCCCTGGAATTTTTCGCCACCCTGGGTGTCGCCCTAGTCGCCGTCTTCATCGGCTTTCGCCTGCTGGATGGCGGCATGGGGTTCGAGCGCGGCTTTTTCGTCCTGCTGGTCGCACCGGAATTCTATCTGCCGCTGCGTTCCATGGGGGCCCATTACCATGCCCGCATGGAGGCTGTCGGAGCGGCCAGCGGGCTGATCGGCCTGCTCGCCCATCCGCGTCCCGGCCGTCCGTCGGGCAGCGCCGAGGGGGGCACCGGCAGCGTTTCGGCCGCGCCCCGCGTGGTGTTCGACGCCGTGCATCTCGTCTATGGCGACGGCCGGAAAGGATTGGACGGCGCCGATTTCCATCTGGACCCCGGCAGCGTCACCGCGCTGGTGGGGCCGAGCGGCGCCGGCAAAAGTTCGGTTCTCAGCGTTCTTCTGGGATTCGTGCCGCCCACGGCCGGATGCGTGCGGATCGACGGAACCGCGCTCACTGACATGGATCCGGAGGAATGGCGGCGCCTCATCGCCTGGGTTCCGCAAGCGCCCTATCTGTTTCGCGGAACCATCGCCGACAACATCCGGCTGGGCTTCCCGGATGCCGACGACGACGCCATGGCGGCGGCGGCGGGTCTGACCGGGGCGGGGGACTTCATCCGTTCGCTGCCCGGCGGTTATGGCTATGAGATCGCCGAGGGCGGCGGCGGGCTTTCCGGCGGGCAGCGGCGGCTGATCGCCCTGACGCGCGCCGCGCTTCGTCCGGCGCCCCTGGTGATTCTCGATGAACCCACGGCCAGCCTGGACAGGGCCAGCGAGAAAATGGCCGGGGAGGCCATCCGGCGGTTTTCCGCCGGGCGAAGTGTCCTGGTCGTCGCCCATCGCCTGGAAACCGTGCGGTCCGCCGACATGATCCTGGTGATGGAGGGCGGCCGGGTGGTCGAACAGGGACGTCATGACGGGCTGATGGCGGCCGGCGGCCTTTATGCCGGCCTGGTGCGAAGCGGCGAGGCGATTTCCGCCGTGGATGGGCAGGCATGAGACTCTTCGTCCGCCTGCTGCTTCTCTATCGCTCGTCCTGGGGATGGATGGCGCTGGGCGCCGTCCTGTCACTGGCGGCGTTGCTCGGCAATGTGGCGCTGATGGGAACCTCGGGATGGTTCATTGCCGCCATGGGCCTGGCCGGGGCCGTCGGCGGTACGCTCGACTATTTCAGCCCGGCCGCCCTTATCCGCGCCTGCGCCATCATCCGGACGGGAGGACGTTATGCCGAACGACTGGTCACTCACGAGGCCACCTTCCGCCTGATCGCCCGCCTGCGGACATGGCTTTTCGGAAAAATGGAGCCGCAATCGCCGCTCGCCCTGGGCCGCTATCATAGCGGCGACCTGGCCAGCCGGTTGCGCACGGACCTCGATCGGCTGGAAACCGCCTATTTGCGCATCGTCCTTCCGCTTGTGATCGCCCTGGCCGCGACGGTTCTCATCCTGGCCTGGTTGGGTCGCTTCGCCGCGGTCTTCGTCCTGATCGAGGCGGCGGCCCTGATTTTCTCCGGCTTGGCCGTTCCCCTGCTGCTATCCCTCCGTTCGGCCCGGTGGTCGCGCCAGCGGGTCCGTTTGATGGTCCGCCTGAACGAACAGGCGATCGACGGCATGCAGGGAATGGGAGAATTGCTGGTTTTCGGCGCCGCCCGCCGTTTCATCGCGCGGTTCGCCGCGGTGAGCGGGGAGGCCGTCGCCCTTCAGGCCCGGCTGGCGCGTCTTGACGGCCTGTCGCAGGCGGGAATGCTCTTGGGATCCAATTTAGCCCTGTGGGGCGTGGTGGTCGCGGCCATTCCCCTGGTGCGGCGGGGTGATTTGGCGCCGGCCGATCTGGTCATGGCCGGGCTGGTCGCCCTATCGGCGTTCGAAGCGGTGGCTCCTCTGCCCGGTGCGTTTCAGAGCCTGGGTGCCGTCCTGGAATCGGCCCGGCGGATTTTCGCCATGGCCGACGCCTGTCCGCCGGCCGCGCCGTCGCGAGAGCACTCCGGCCTCCGGCCCGATCGGTGCGACCTGCGGTTGACGGGCGTGGGATTCACCTATGACGGTGCCGCCCATCCGGCCGTCCGCGCCCTCGATCTCGATTTTCCGCAAGGGCGGCGGATCGCGGTGCGCGGTCCCACCGGTGCCGGGAAAAGCACGCTGGTTCTATTGCTGACCGGTCTCTTGGAGCCCGACGAGGGGACGATCACGCTGAACGGCCGGCCGGCCGGGAATTATGACGGCGAGACGCGGCGCGCCTGCTTCGCCGTGGCGTCCCAGTCGCCGGGCCTGTTCTGCGGCACGCTGGCCGACAATCTGCGTCTGGGGAAGCCGGATGCCGGCGATGCTGACCTATGGCATGTTCTGGGCGTGGCCGGATTGTCGGATTTCGTCGCGGCCATTCCCAATGGATTGAACTGCTGGCTGGGGGAGACCGGCCTGACGATTTCGGGAGGCCAGGCGCGACGCCTCTCGATCGCCAGGGCGCTGCTCCGCGACGCGCCGGTGGTTGTGTTGGACGAGCCCGGTGAAGGATTGGACTATAGCTCGGAACGGGCGATGTTGCGGGCCGTGGTCGAGGACCTGCGCGGACGAAGCCTGTTGCTGATCACCCATCGCGCCGCCGGCCTGGATCTGATGGACGACATCGTCTTCCTGTGATTTTAACAGTCGGCGGCGGCGATGCATTCCAATTGGTCGATGTCGCAGCGATAACGGTTGCCGGCCAGTTCGAACAGGGCGTCCCGGCGCTTCAACTCGGCGACGGTGCGGCTGGCGTGTTCCGTGGTGATGCCCAGCATCGCCCCCAGATCCTCGCGCGAGAACAGGGTTACCGTGCCGTCGGTTTCGACGAGATGAATGAGCAGGCGGGCCAAACGCTGGGACGCTTTGCCGGTGGACAGTTCGGTCAGCCAATCGTCGGCCTGGTGCAAGGCCTGATGCCAGCGCTCCATCAGTTGCCGGTGAAGGCGGGGCGTTTCCCTGGAGAGGCGTTCCACCACCAGCCGGGGAATGCGGCAGGCCGATGTCGGCTGTAAAGCGATGGCGGTATGCTCATAGGGCTGGCCGACGGTTACCTCCAAGCCGGCCGTGGCGCCGTGTTTCAACAAGCGGACGGTGCGCTGCATGCCGTCTGGAAGATATTGCACCAGCTTGATCAGCCCCGCCCGGACGGTAAACAGGGCGTCGCCTTCGTTTCCGGCGGAATAGAGGGGCTTACCGGCCTCGATGTCGATCTCCTCGATCGGCAAATGGATCAGGCTGAAATCATTTTGTTGAAGATCGGCGAACAGCACCAGATCGCGGATGCCGCAATCCCGGCATTGGGTGCCGCCTCCCCAGGCGGAATCGATTCGGCCTTTTTTCATGCGGCGGTCCGGGGCGGAAAAGCGTGATCGGCTGGAATGAGATCCCCTCCCGGATCCGATGCCGCGCGGCGGTCTCGATGCGGCGATGTGAGGGCACCATACATCAGCTTTTCGGCTTCGGAACGCAAGATCCGGGTTCCTCTTGTTTCCGATACAGTTTCGATATATCTTATTTTCGTTATATCGAAACTGTATCGGAGAAGGCAATGCCTTGCGACAATCAAAAACACTCACCTGGCCGTCACGGCCACCATTCCTATCGGGATCAAATCTCATCTGACGGACCGCGAGACGGCGGAGAGGGGGGGCACGCCGGTTGCCGTCACGCCCATGGCGATTTTCGGCAGGAGCGCGGACATGGCGGCGGCGGGCGCATGCGCGGGGGACGACTGGGCCGGTTCTTCGAGCATGGCGATCTGCGTTTCGTCGTTCTCGGCCTGATCGCCGAAAAACCGCGTCATGGCTATGAGATCATCAAGGCCATAGAAGACAGCGTGGGCGGCGCCTATAGCCCCAGTCCCGGCACGATCTATCCCACTCTCACCTTGCTGGAGGAACAAGGCTACATCGCCATGGAAGCGAGCGAGGACAGCAAGAAGAGCTACGCCATGACCCCGGATGGCCGCGCGTTTCTGGAGACCAACCGTCCCATTGTCGATGCCCTGCGGGCCCGAATGGCGACGATGACCGAGGATGGACCGGCACCGCAAATCATCCGGGCCATGGAAAACCTGAAACTGGCGTTGCGCCTGCGACTGGGCCGGGGGCCGCTGACCGGGGAGCAGATCGCTCATATCGCCGAAGTCCTCGACCGGACGGCCGGAGAGATCGAGCGGAGTTGACGCCATGACTCCACGGATCAGGACAAGGTTGAGGCATCTCGCCTTGTCCGGAGCCCTCGGCCGGGGCGCGGCGCCCGAGCCGAAGGAGACGGATGCCGATCCCGCTCCGGATGGAACGGTGTCTCAGCCCAAGGCCAATGAACGCAGGGCCGGCATGCCCTCCACCTCGTCGACCGACATCAGGTCGAGGGCCGCGTCCGCATGAAGCAGGGTTGAATCGAAAACGGGCAGGTCGATGTCCGAGGGTCCGACCAGCAGGCCGATTTCGGTGCAGCCGAGGATGACGCTGTCGGCCCCGTTCCGCCGTCCCTGTTCCATGATGGCGCGAAAGGCGGTTCGCGAATCCTCGCGCAGGATGCCTTGGCATAGTTCGTCGAAGATCACCCCATGCACGATCGCGCGCTCCGCCGCGTCGGGAAGAAGCGGGGCAAGGCCGTGGCGCGATGTCAGCCGGTCGACATAAAACGTCTGCTCCATGGTGTAGCGGGTAGCCAGCAGAAGCGGCCGGCGGCAACCGGCGGCCACCACCGCGGCGCCGGTCGTATCGGCGATGTGCAGCAGGGGAATGCCGATTGCGGCCTGCACCTCGGCGGCCACCTTATGCATCGTATTGGTGCAAATCAGGATGACCCCGGCCCCGGCCGCCTCGAGCGCGCCGGCCGCATCCGCCAGTTCCGCCGCCGCTTGCGTCCAGGCGCCGCGGGTCTGCAGATCGACGATGCGGGCGAAATCGAACGACCGTAAAAGAATATCGGCCGAATGAAGCCCTCCCAGGCGGCGCCTGACCTGTTCATTGAGGTGGCGATAATAGACGGCAGTGCTTTCCCAACTCATGCCGCCGATCAATCCAATGGGTTTCATCTTTCTATCCTGACTGTCGCGATGGCTGATTATTGGGAAAGCCTAGCGCTCGATATGCGGAAAATGGCTGCAATTTTTCCCCAATTTTCGGCTATATGTGCAAATTAGAACCCCTATTATCAGTAATTCGGGGATTAATATTTTTTTAGAAGGAGCCGTCTCGCCATGTTCGATGAAACGGACCGGCGGATTCTCGGCCTGCTACAGGCCGACGCCGACATGCCCATCGCCGAGATCGCCGGGCAGGTCGGGCTTTCCGCGTCCCCCTGTTGGCGCCGGATCAAGAGGATGGAGGAGGCCGGTCTGATCAGCCGCCGCGTCGTCCTGGTCGATCGCGTCATCGCCAAGGTGCCGCTGACGATCTTTGCCGGGGTGCGCGTGCCGAGCCATTCCGTCGACTGGCTCGAGAGGTTCCGGCGGGTGATCGCCGACATTCCCGAGATCGTCGAGGCCTATCGGCTGGCGGGGGAAATGGATTACCTGATGCGCATCGTGGTCCCGTCGATCGAGATTTACGACCACGTCTACAAGCAATTGATCGCTCAGCTCGAATTTCGCGACGTGACCTCTTCGATCTCGATGGAGGAGATGAAGTTCACCACGGCCGTTCCCCTGCATTATCTTTGACGGCGGCTCTCGATCGATAGGCGGGCGCGACGATAATTATCAATGCCGAGCAGCCTCGAACCGAGGGAGGATGGCCCTTGGGTCTCAAAGGGGCGACGAGGACCGAATGACCGTCGTCCGAACGAAACAGGACATAAGACATGCTGAAAGTTGCCGTTCCGTCGCGTGGCCATCTGGTCGATGAACATTTCGGCCATTGCGAAGCCTTCACCATCTTTTCGGTCGGCGAGGACAAGGAAATCGTGGAGGAGACCCGCCTGACGCCGCCGCCGGCCTGCGGTTGCAAATCGAACCTGATCTCGACTCTGGTGGAGATGGGAATCAGCGTGCTGGTCGCCGGCGGCATGGGGCAGGGCGCCGTCAGCTATCTCAATCAAAACGGAATCAAGGTCGTCCGCGGCGCCGCCGGCCCGGTTCGGGGCGCCGTTCGGGCCTGGCTGGATGGGTCCCTGGAGGACAGCGCCGAGGTCTGTCAGGCGCATGGCAGCGAAGGATGCTCGTCGCACTGACGACGGGAGTCCCTGAGGAATTGCCGCGTCTTTTGCGCGCGAACGACACGCGTCAAATGGTCCCGGTATTGCTCCGGGTGGCCGCGGAAACGGCCAAGTCGCTGGCAATCGGGGTGAATTCGCGGACGATGGCGCGGTAAAGATCGCGTTTGAAGGGCACGACCAAATCGGGCAACTGGTCGAAGCGCGACCAGCGCCAGTCGCAGAATTCAGGGTGCTCGGTCCGGATGTCGATATCGCAGTCGCGGCCGGTGAAACGCAGGGCGAACCATTTTTGCTCCTGACCGCGAAACCGGCCTTTCCAGACCTTGCCGACGAGATCGGCCGGCAGGTCGTAGCGCAGCCAGTCGGCGCTTTCACCGAGAATCTCGGCGCTGTCGGTGCCGATTTCCTCCTTCATTTCGCGAAAGGCGGCCTGGCGCGGCGATTCGCCGGCGTCGATCCCGCCTTGCGGCATTTGCCAGGCGTCGATGTCCGTATCGATACGTTTCGCGGTGAAAACCAGCCCTTGCGCATTGAACAGCATCAGTCCCACGCAGGGACGATAGGGCAGCGTGGTATGATCGGCGGCGTCGCTCATGACTTTCCCCTTGGCTTCGCGCTTGCTCAATGCGCTGCCGCGGTTCGCACGACGGCGCTGATGGGGGCCAGGGCGACCCCTTTCTGCGGGAACGTGCCAACCCAGGCCAGAAGCCGTTCCATGGTGACGGGACGGGCCGAAACATAAGCCAGGGCGCTTCCGTCGCGCTGGGCGGCGGCCAGCAGGCGGCTCAACCTGACATCGATGGCGACCCGGAAGGGGGTCTCGTCGGCCACCAGGGTGACCGACAGGGAGGCCGGGGTGTCGGTGGCGGAAACGCCGACCAGGCCGTCGCCGACGAACAACAGGCCCCGGTTCTTCAGATCGCGCAGCACGGGCGCCCATTGCTCTTTAGTGGTGACGGGTGAGCGCAGGCCGGCGGCGACACCGACATAGCTGGTGGTTTTGGCAAGAATGGCGTCCAGATGAGCGACCGCGTCGACGGGGCCATGGCGCGAAAGGATGGCCAGGGGACCGGCGTCGTGCACGGGGAAATTCGGCGGCTCCAGGGGCAGGTCTATCAAGACCTCGTGCCCGGCCGCACGCGCGCGCTTCACCCAGGTGTCGAGATTGTTGGTATAGGGGCTGAACGACAGGCTGACGTCCGGCGGCAGCTTGCTGATCGCCGCTTCGGTCGCCTCCTTCGACAAGCCGAGGCCGGTTACCACGATGGCGATTTTCGGCGGATTGCCTTCGACGGCGAAAGGCCTGGCATAGACGGCGCGGGCTTCGCGACCGCCTGAAACCACCGGCAAGGGGCCGTTGGAGCTGTTGCGCAGAAGATCGTTGGCGGGGGCCGGTGAAAGCGGTTTCAGATCGTTGCGTACCGGCAATTGGGCGAACGTCGGCGGCGTCAGGGGTTCCCCGCCCGGCGGTATGGCGGGCTCCGACATGGCCGGCGGCGGCGGGATGGCATTGGTATCGGCGGCGGTCGATGGAATATTGGGCAGGGCGACCTGCGGGGGCTCGGAAGGCGTGCTGCTTTTCGGAGCCTCCGGAGCCGGAGCGGTGGGCGTCGCCGGGACCGGCTCCATGGCCATCTTGACATCGCGGTCGGCCGCGGGCGGCTGGATCAGCGAATCGCCGGGGCGTTCGCCGCCGGGCCGGGCCGGCATGGTCATTTCGATCCGCGGAGCGCTGGTCATCCCGGCCAGCAGTTCCGAAGGAGTCTCCCCGGTTACGATGTACCAGGCGGCACCGGCCACCACGATCAGCGTAACCGGGACGACGATCCCATAGACGAGCGGCGAGAGCCAGCCTCCGCTGGCCGAGAGGCCAGAGGAAGCGATGCGGTCCGAAGGAGAGAAAGAAAGCTTCACCGTCGCCATCGCGTTTTCAGTTGGCCTTTGCCGCGCCTTTGTAGAGTGACAGGCCCCGCAGCAGATCGATGGCCCGGGCCAACTGGTAGTCGGTCGCGGGATCGCCCATGCGCAGTGCTTCCATCAGCGCCGACGGGGCACCAGCGGGCGGCGTCTTGCCGTCGGCGGCCGGTTGCGGCTGCGGCGCGGCCGGAGCCGGGGCCTTGCCGTCCTCGGTCTTCGCATCCGACTCGGGCTTGGCCTGCGTTTTCGGCAGGGTGTCGTTCTTCAGCGCGTGCGGCAGGGACGCCTCGCTCCGTCCGAAGTGGTCGTTCGGCTGATTGAGCGCTTCGACCTTGGAGGGCAGAACCTTGATGTCGGGTTCGATGCCGACAGCCTGGATGGACCGGCCCGACGGCGTGTAATAGCGTGCCGTGGTCAAGCGCATGGCGCCATGGTCCTTGAGCGGCATGATGGTTTGCACCGATCCCTTGCCGAAGGATTTGGTTCCCAGCAGGATGGCCCGCCGGTGATCTTGCAGGGCGCCGGCGACGATTTCCGAGGCGGAAGCCGATCCGTCGTTGATCAGGACGACCAGCGGCATGCCGTCGGTGAGATCCTTGCCATGGGCATTGAAGCGCTGCGTGTCCTCGGGATGGCGCGAGCGGGTGGAGACGATTTCACCCTTGTCGAGGAAGTCGCCGGCCACGGCCACCGCCTGGTCCAGCAGGCCGCCGGGATTGTTGCGCAGATCGAGGACGAAGCCTTGCAGGTTGGCGCCGCCGTCCTTCTTCAACTGATCGATGGCCTTCCTGAGGTTGGTGTCGGTCGATTCGACGAACTGGCTGACGCGGATATAGCCGACATTGTCCTGCAGCTTGTATTTCACCGTCTGGATCTTGATGACGGCGCGGGTCAGCGTGACTTCGAAGGGAGCCTGGCCGTCGCGGCGGACGGTCACCTTGAGATCCGTGTTGACCGGACCGCGCATACGGTCGACGGCGTCATTCAGGCTCAGGCCCTGGACGGGCTCGCCATTCAGATGAGTGATGAAGTCGTTGGGCTGCAGGCCCGCCTTGGCCGCCGGAGTATCGTCGATCGGCGAGATGACCTTGACCCAGCCGTTCTCCATGGTCACTTCGATGCCGAGGCCGCCGAACTCGCCCTTGGTCTGCACCTGCATGTCCCGGAAGCTTTTCGGGTTCAGGTAGCCCGAATGCGGGTCGAGGGATGTCAGCATGCCGTTCAGCGCCGCCTCGATCAGTTCCTCGTCGCTAACCGGTTCGACATATTCGTTGCGCACACGCTCGAAAACGTCGCCGAAAAGGCTGAGGAGCCGATAGGTGTCGGCATTGTTGGCCTTGTCGGTTGCGGCCGTCGCGGGACTAGACAGCAGGGCGAGCCAAGCGCAGGCGCCCGCTGTGATCATGACCTTCCGAATCATCCAGTAACCTTTATTTTTCGTGCTGTGAGCCAGGGCAACGGGTTAACAGGCTGGCCATTGCGGCGCAGCTCGACATAAAGAAGTGGTTTGCTTTCGGACTGTCCCATCACACCAACCGGTTCTCCGGGTAGCAGATGTTGGCCGACGTTGCCGTCAATCCGGGTCATTCCCGCGAGCAATGTATGATATCCTTCGCCGTGCTCGATGATCAAGAGCAGGCCATAACCGCGAAACGGACCGGAGAATACCACTTGTCCGTCATAGGGCGCCACAACTTGGGCGTTGGCCCTGGTGGCGATGGTGATTCCACGCGCCGGGACCCCTAAATCGGTGGTCTGGCCGAATTTCACGACGACCTTGCCGCGCGCCGGAAAAGGCATCTCTCCCTGCGCCTGGCTGAAGGGTTTGCTCCAGGCCTGCGCGGTCTGCTTTTCCGCCGGTCCGGCCTTGGCCGCCGCCGCCGCCGCCTCCTTGGCGGCGCGGGTGGCCTGTTCCTCGGCCTGCCTGGCTTGCCGGGCAGCCTGTTCCTCGGCCTGCTTGGCTTGGCGGGCCGCGGCGATTTCGGCCGCGTGCTGTTCCTTGGAGGCCTTTTCGGCGGCGATCTTTGCTTCGCGGGCGGCCTTCTCCGCGGCGATTTCCGCCTCTCGCGCGGCTTTCGCCGCGACGCGCTCGGCTTCGCGGGCGGCCTTTTCCGCGGCGACGCGTTCCGCCGCCTCCTGTTCCCTGCGTTTCTTTTCCTGCTCCAGTCGGACCAGCAGGTCGCGCAAATCCTCCGCTTCCGAAGCCATCGCCTGTAAGCGTTTCTCGGATTCGCGCCGCTGCCCCTCGGTTTCCTCCTGCAAGTGCTCCTTGCGATCGTAGAGGGTGGCCAACCGGCGATGCTCGGCGTCAAGTTTGGTCGCGGTCGCCGAGATCTTCTGCTTTTGCCGGCTGACGTCGACGCGGAGAGACGCCAGGGAATCCAGTTCGGCCTTCAGGATTTTTGCGGATTCCTGGATTTGGGGGACGACATCCTTGAGAAGAATGGCGCTGCGGACCGTGTCTGCGGGAGAGGTCGGCTGGGCGATCAGGGCTTCGGACGGGCGGAAAGCCAGGCGTTGCAGCGCGGTGAGGACACCATTCATCTGCTGGCGCTTGAGTTCCAGGCTTGCCGTTTTTTCCTTTTCCAGTGCGCCGAGATCGTTGAGTTGCAACTCGAGTTCCGACAGGGTTTCTTCGTGTTCCTGGACCGCCTGCGCGGCATTCACCATGTTACTGCGCAGATCGGCCAATTCCTTGGCCAACTGCTCGGCCCGCTGCTTGTATTGCTCGCGCTCCGCCTGGCCTTTCTGCAGCGCGCTTTCCAACTCCTTGAGCCGCTGATCCGGCGCCGCCTTGGCGGGATCGGCGGCGGCCCATCCGCTGTCGGCCGCGGCCAGGCAAAATAACACGGCCATCGCGGCACCGACCGGCCGGCGCATCACCAAAGGCCGCCGCCCTGTCCGGCGGGGGAGGGCGGCGGGGGCCATGACGTTACGCCATGGCGCCGGAGCGAACTGCGGCGGTCTCTGCACCCTTGGCCGATAAAAGAGACTTTCCGGTCATTTCCGGCGGCTGCGGCAGTCCCAACAGGGCCAGAAGCGTGGGAGCCACATCGGCCAGACGTCCGTCATGCAGGGCGGAAACACCGGCCGGCGCGTCCACCAGGATGACCGGTACCTTGCCGATGGTGTGGGCCGTATAGGGCTCTCCGGTGACGGGGTCGCGCATCAGTTCGGCATTGCCGTGATCGGCGGTGATCAGCAGGCTGCCGCCCGCCCGGTCCACCGCCTCGACCAGACGGCCTAAGCAGCGGTCGACCGTTTCCACGGCCTTGATCGCCGCTTCCAGAACGCCGGTGTGTCCGACCATGTCGCCGTTGGCATAGTTGACGACGATGACGTCGAATTTTCCGCCGTCGATGGCCTCGACCAGCTTATCGGTCACTTCCGGCGCCGACATTTCCGGCTGCAGATCGTAGGTGGCGACCTTGGGGCTGGGTACCAGGATGCGCTCCTCGCCTTTGAAAACCGCCTCGCGTCCGCCGTTGAAGAAGAAGGTGACGTGCGCGTATTTTTCGGTTTCGGCGATGCGGAGCTGCGTCAGGCCGGCGTCGGCCACCACTTCGCCCAGGATGCGCGTCAGGCTCTCGGCCGGGAACAGCACTTCGAAGAAGCGGTTGAGATCGGTCGAATATTCGGTCATGCCGAGGCGGGCGGCGAATTTTGGCAGATGGGCGCGGGGAAAGCCGTCGAAGGCCGGATCGACCAGCGAGGAGAGGATTTCCCGGGCACGGTCGGCGCGGAAATTGGCCATGATCAGGCCATCGCCATCCTTCATGCCCGCGTAATCGCCGACGACCGTCGGGATGACGAACTCATCGGTCTTGCCGGCCTGGTAGGAGGTCGCGACGGCGGCCACCGGGTCGGCGGCCTTGACACCCTTGGCCTCGACCATCGCCTGATAGGCCAGCGTCACCCGGTCCCAGCGCTTGTCGCGGTCCATCGCGTAATACCGTCCCGAGAGCGTGGCGACGGTGACGTCATGGCCGGCGACGTCGGCCAGGAAGGTTTCGACGAAGCCTTTCGCCGAAGAGGGCGGTGTGTCGCGGCCATCCAGGAAGGCATGCACCATGACCGGAACGCCGGCCGCGGAGACGGCCTTGGCCAGGGCGGCCATGTGGCCCTGGTGGGAATGCACGCCGCCGGGCGAGAGCAGGCCCAGCAGATGCGCCGTTCCGCCACTCGCCTTCAAGGCGGCGACGGCTTTGGTGAGAGCGGGGTTCTTGGCCAGGCTGCCGTCGGCCACCGCCAGATCGATGCGTGGCAAATCCTGCATGACGACCCTGCCGGCGCCCAGGTTCATATGGCCGACTTCCGAGTTGCCCATCTGTCCGTCCGGCAGGCCGACGGCCAATCCGGAGGTTTCCAGGAAGGCGTGCGGCGCGTGGGCGAGAAGGCCGTCCCAGACTGGCGTATTGGCCAGGGCGATGGCGTTATCGGCTCGTTCGGCGCGATATCCCCAGCCATCCAGGATGCAGAGGACCACGGGGCGGGGGCGGGATGAGGAGCGGAGCATGTTTGTCATAGCGGATTTATATGCCATATCGGTTGCCAATGCCATGATCACCCAGGTCAAACCTATATGGCGATCGCCCGGCGATCTTGGGAGTCCCTCTCGCGTCGGCGCAATTTTTCCGTGCCGGGTCCCGGCGCAATTGCTTCGAACGATGATGGCGGGACCGTTCTTGAACGATCCTCCCAGGAATTTGCCGGGACATCACGGTGCGCCACTTTCGTCTTGCCTACGGTCTACAGCGGCTACACGAACGGTTCTGCCCGGTCAAGGACATATCTTAGGGTTCGTCGGGATATGGCCCATGCGGGCATCGATAGTCCGGATGCGGGCTTCGATGTAACGGCTGGGCGTCACCGGCGAAAAGCGCCTGGGATTGGGCAGGATGGCGGCGAGCGCCGCCGCCTGGCGACGCGTCAGGTCGCGGGCCGGCCGATGGAAATAGCGTTGAGCGGCCATTTCGGCGCCGTAGAGGCCGGGTCCCCATTCGACGACATTGAGATAGACCTCGATGATTCTCCGCTTTCCCCACAGCGTTTCGATCAATACGGTCAATCCTGCCTCCAGGCCCTTGCGCAGAAAGTTCCGCCCCGGCCAGAGGAAGACGTTTTTCGCGGTCTGCATCGAGAGCGTGCTGGCGCCGCGCAGACGTCCGCCTTCCTCATAAGTGTCGACGGCATCGTTGATGGCCTCCCAGTCGAATCCGTGGTGGCGACAGAAGCGGGCATCTTCGGCAACGATGACGGCGCGGACCAATTCCGGCGAGATGGCGTCGATCGGCACCCAGCGGCGGTCCATGCCTTCTCCCTCGATTCGGCGGATCACCATCAGGGGAGTGAGCGGGGGAGCCACCACGGAGAACAGCGCCGCCATAGCGCATGGCAGGCCTAAGCCGAGGATCAGTCCCCACATGAGCAAGGGGCGGCGCCATCGCCCGAAGCGTGTCTGCATGGCCGGGAGTGTGCGACATCGCCTGGCCCGGCGCAAGCCGCCCCTCTTGCCTGGATTCGAGAAAAGAGTAACCTCCTGGCCGTGCTTGGAGGAGGAACGCATGAAGAAGTGGTTGGTTTTGGGGGTTGCCGGTTTGCTTTCCGCATGCGGGGGGGTCGGTGGCGTCAACATGCCGCGCGTCATCTCGGGCGATAGCGATGGTTTCGTCGTCGGCGGCGGCAGCGAGGGTTTGAACTGGAACAGCAGCGCCAGCGGGGGACTCAATCCGAAGAAGGCTCAGGACGTTGCCGATTATTATTGCTCCCAGTTGGGGAAAAAGGCCGAATTCGTCTCGCGCGGCGGTCCGACGTCCGAATGCGTCAGCAAGCAGTTGAATGTCTGCATGACCTATCGGTGTGAGTGAACCGACTGCCCCAGGGGGAATGGAGAAAGATACTGGGAGCCTTGTCGGCCCGGGGGGCCGGTCCTCCATTCTTTGAGAGAAGCGGATATTTAAGTAGATGCAAGCACTTGATCATCAAACGACGGCTCTCGTCCTCATCGATCTGCAGATGGGAATTCTCCGCATGCCGCTGATGCCGCATGGCGCCTCCGACGTCGTCGGGCGGGCCGCCGGTTTGGCCAAGGCGTTTCGCGCCAAAGGCGCTCCCGTGGTTCTGGTGCATGTCGGATGGTCGGACGGTCTGGCCGACGCCCTCAAGCAACCGGTCGATCGTCCATCGCCGCCGCCGGCGGGTGGATTTCCGTCCGACTGGATGGATTTCGATCCCGCCCTCGATGTGGCGAAGAGCGACATCATCATCACCAAACGGCAATGGGGCGCTTTTTACGGCACGGAGCTTGATCTGCAACTGCGTCGCCGTGGCATCCGCACCATTGTTTTGGGCGGCGTTTCGACCAATATCGGTGTCGAATCGACGGGCAGGGCGGCATGGGAGCACGGATATGGCGTGGTTTTCGCCGAGGATGCGATGAGTTGCGCCGGTGCGGATCTGCATGGATTCGCCATCGCCAATATTTTCCCGCGTATTGGTTTGGTGCGCAGCACCGCCGACATTCTGACGGCGTTGGGCTGACGCCTTGACGCGCCGCCACAGGCAGTTGGGACGATGGGCGGCGCTGGCCGGCCTGTCGCTCGTCGTCTCGGCCGGATTGCATTGGGCCGCCTTTCCCGCGGCATTGCTGCTGGGGCCGATGCTGGTCGCCATCGCTTTCGGCGTCGGCGGCAGCGAACTGGCCCTGCCGCGGTGGCTTTTCGTGGGCGCGCAGGCGGTGATCGGCTGCCTGGTGGCGCGCGCGCTGACCATGTCCATCCTGGCCACGCTCGCCGACGACTGGGCGATCATGCTGACGATTGTCTGCACGACGGTGCTGGCGGGCGGTCTTGTCGGCTGGATCCTGGTGAAATTCGGCGCCTTGCCAGGCACCACCGCCGCCTGGGGGTCGTCTCCCGGCGCCGCCTCGGCCATGGTGGTGATGGCCGAGGAATTCGGCGCGGACGCCCGTCTCGTCGCCTTCATGCAGTATCTGCGGGTCGTCATCGTGGTCATGAGCGCTTCCCTGGCCTCGCGGCTGCTGTTGGGGGCCGGCGCTGTCCTTCCCTCGGCGACGGAGACTTCTTTCGCGGTGCCGCTGGTGCCTTTGCTGGAGACCCTCGCCATCGCGGCGGCGGGGGCGCTGGCGGGGCGTTACCTGCGTATTCCGGCGGGATCCATGCTGGTGCCGATGATAATCGGCGCGGGATTGCAGGGGAGCGGTCTGGTGGTCATCACCCTGCCGCCGTGGCTGCTCGGTCTCTCCTATCTGACATTGGGCTGGTACATCGGCCTGGGTTTCACCCGGACCGTTCTGATGTATGCGTTGCGGGCCCTGCCCCAACTGCTGTTGTCGACCTTTCTGCTGATCGGCCTTTGCGCCGTCTCGGCCTGGCTGCTCACCCTGTTCATTCATACCGACGGTCTGACCGCCTATCTGGCGACCAGCCCGGGCGGACTCGATTCGGTGACCGTCATCGCCGTCGGCAGCGGCGCCGACACCCCCTTCGTGCTGGCGGTGCAGACACTGCGTCTTTTCATCGTTCTGCTGACCGGTCCGCAGATCGCCAAATTCATCTCCCACTACGCCTGAGCGAAAAAGGTCGCTTCAGGCCCCGGTGACCAGGCGGTAGCCGACCCCCGGTTCGGTGAGGATGAGGCGCGGCGCCGTCGGGTCGGTTTCCAGTTTCTGACGCAACTGGTTGACGTAGACGCGGAGATAAGCCGTGTCCTCGACATGGGCCGGCCCCCAGACTTCCTTTAGAATCTGCTTGTGGGTGAGGACATGGTCGGGGCTGGAGGCCAGGAAGCGCAGAAGCTCGTATTCCCGCTTCGAAAGATGGACCTCTTCGCCGTCGCGGGTCACCACCCGGCGGGCGAAATCGCACTGCAGCCCCCCGGTGGCGAAGATATCGCCGTTCGCTGGTTCCTCTCCCCTCTGACGCAAGGCGGCCCGGACGCGCGCCATCAGTTCGCCGATACCGAAAGGCTTGACGATATAGTCGTCGGCGCCGCGATCCAGCGCCTCGACCTTGTCGACCTCCTGCGATCGCACTGAAAGCACGATGATCGGCACTTTGCTCGTTTCGCGGATGGTGGTGATGATCTCCTGGCCGTCCACATCCGGCAGGCCGAGATCGAGAATGACCAGATCGATCTTGCGCGTGCGGGCCAATTCCTCGCCCTGCCCGGCGGTTTCCGCCTCCAGCACCTCATGGCCGTTGGCTCCCAGGCTGATGCGCAGGAATTTGCGGATTTGCGGTTCGTCGTCGACGACTAGGATGCGCCCCATGATGTCCTCGGTCGCTGAGGGGAAAGTCCCTCTCTGCTTTCGCTGTTTTGTATCATGGATGATTCATACGCCGGCCGTCTCGTTGGAATCGAGCGTGGGCGGCGCGCCGAGCGGCAGATGGATCACGATGCAGGTTCCGGCGCCATGCAGACCGGGTTCCGCCTTGATGGTTCCATCATGGGCCTCGACGATGCCCCGGCAGATGGCCAGGCCGAGGCCGGTACCGGCGGTTTGCTTGTCGGTGGCCTCGACCCGATAGAACATGTCGAACACCCGTTCGCGGTCGGCTTCCGGGATACCGGCGCCCTGGTCGCAGACCTCGATCAGGGCCAGATCCTTGCTGGTCCGGGCCCAGATGGTGACCTGGCTGCCGGGGGGGGAGTATTTGCAGGCGTTGTCGAGCAGATTGAAGAACACCTGCTCCATCAGGATGGAATCGAGACGGAGAAGGGGCATGCCGGCATCGATGTCGACCTTGATCTGGCGTCCCTTCAAAAGCTTGCCCGAGCGGTCGACGGCGGCGCGCACGACATCGTTCAGATCCGCCCAGTCGGCATTGGGTTTCAGGGCCCCCGAGCCCAGCTTCGTCATGTCGAGCAGGTTTTGCACGAACCGGTTCAATCGTTCCGCCTCGTCCTGGATGGTGCCGG
Source organism: Telmatospirillum siberiense (assembly GCF_002845745.1). Lineage (GTDB taxonomy): Bacteria > Pseudomonadota > Alphaproteobacteria > Rhodospirillales > Magnetospirillaceae > Telmatospirillum > Telmatospirillum siberiense. Next base: position 199,030 of record NZ_PIUM01000005.1, read on the forward strand.
CCAGGTCGCGGCGGTCCTTGGCTTCCAGGGCGTCGCCATAATTGATCAGGCTGGAGGCCGCGCCCAGAATCGAGACGAGCGGCGTGCGCAGATCATGCGACAGCGACGACAGCAGGGCGGAACGCAGGCGGTCGGTTTCGGCGGCCAGACGGGCGGCTTCGACGTCGGCGACCAGGATGGTTCGTTCGATGGCCACCGCCGCCTGATCGGCGAGGGTCTCCAGCAGCCGGCTGTCTTCCGGCGTCAACTGTTCCTGCCCGGCCATTTGCATGCCCAGAACGCCGATCGGTCCGCGCGCGGTCTTCAAGGGCAGGAACAACCAGTCGGCGGCCGGCAAGGTGGTGGAACCGCGTCCCGACGGGCGACCATTGGCCCAGGTCCAGTCGGCGGCGCCGGCATCCTTGTCGCCAAGCTCGTCCTCCGGAGGATAGCCGGCGGCGATGGAAAGACGGCCCTCGTCGGGCAGCAGCACCAGAGATTTGCCGCGAATGGTGGCCGCGACATGGTGAACCACCGCCCACAGCACGTCGTCACGCGTGGCGCCGGCGGCGATCTTGCGGCTGAACTCGTAGAGATTGGCCGTCCTCCGGGCGCTGGTCTTGGTGGCGTCGACCTGGACCTGAACCCGGCTGGCCAGATTGCTGACGATGATGGCGGCGATCAGGAAGAAGACGATGGTGAGAATGTTCTGGGAATCGGAGATGGCGAAGGAAAAACGCGGTTCCGTGAAAAAGAAGTTGAACGACAGGAAGCTGGCGACCGAGGCGAAAACGGCGGCGCCGCGCCCCAGCCGCATGGCGATCAGCATGACGGCCACCAGGAATGCCACCGAGATATTGGGCACCGGCAACCAGAGATCGATGACGAAGCCCAAGCCGGTGGCCGCCGCCACGCCGATGGCCGCGATCAGATAGGACGTCCAGGTCCACGCCTGCTCGGGCGCCTTGGTCTCGAAGGTGCGGGGACTCCTCTCGGTGTCTTCGCCGCCGACCAGCAGCACGTCGAAATCCTCGCTTTTGGCGAGGATGCGCCTGGTGACCGAGGTGGCGGCGGGCAACCGCCACCAGGCCCTGCGGCGCGGCCGTCCGACGACGATCTGGCTGGCGTTCCTCTCCCGGGCGAAGGCGACGACCTCGGCGGCGACGTCCTCTCCCTGCAAGGTGACCGTCTCGCCGCCCAATTGTTCGGCCAGACGCATGGTTTGGGCGATGCGGTCCTTCTGCGGTTCGTCGAGCCCGCCATGCCGCGAGGTTTCGACATAGACCGCCATCCAGGGGGCGGACCGGCGTTCGGCCACCCGTTTCGCGGTTCGCACCAGGCGGGCCGAGGCGGTGTCGTCGCCGATGCAGACGATGATGCGCTCGCGGGTCGGCCAGGGCCCGGAGATGGCGTGGGCCCGCCGATAGTTCAGCATCTGCGCGTCGACCCTCTCGGCGGCGTGGCGCAAAGCCATTTCGCGAAGCGCGGTCAGGTTGCCGGCCGAGAAGAAATTGCTGACGGCGCGCCGGGCCTGCTCGGGGACATAAACCTTGCCCTCGGCCAGACGTTTCAGCAGATCCTCGGGCGGCAGATCGATCATCTCGATCTCGTCGGCGGTGGCCAGCACGCTGTCGGGCAGGGTCTCGCGTACCTTGATGCCGGCGATGCGCTCGATGACGTCGTTCAGGCTTTCCAGATGCTGGATGTTCAGTGTCGAATAGACATCGATGCCGGCGGTGAGGATGTCCTCGACGTCCTGATAGCGTTTGATGTGCCGGCTGCCGGGAACGTTGGTGTGGGCCAACTCGTCGACCAGCACGATCCGCGGCCGGCGGGCCAGGATGGCCTCGAGATCCATCTCCTGGAAGGGCCTGCCGCGATAGTCGACGATCCTGGAGGGCAGCGCCGGCAGATCGCGGACGAGGCGTTCGGTTTCCTTCCGCCCGTGGGTCTCGACCACGCCGATGACCACGTCGACACCTTCGCGTTGCCGCTCATGGGCCGTTTCCAGCATGGCATAGGTCTTGCCGACGCCCGGCGCGGCGCCAAGGAAGATTTTCAGGCGTCCGCGCGTTTCCTTCTGTGCTTCGGCGAGAAGGGCGTCGGGCGAGGGGCGATTGTCGCGATCGTTATCGGCCATCAGGTTCCGATCGTACCCCGGGGCGGCGGGGGCGACAATCGCATAGGGAGCTCACCTTCACCGTTTCGACGCCTTCAAGACGTGGTGGGCCACCAAGACACCAAGGCACCAAGGCACCAAGGTGTTGCCCGAAAGATAGGACAGCGGGTTGGGTTGCCGCGCCGCGGGCAGAAATGGTGAGGTCATCCCGTGTCGCGTCGCCGGTCGAACGGGAGAATGCCTGCGGCGCGCTCCGCCGCCTTGGTGTCTTGGTGCCTTGGTGGTTCAATTTTTCCAAGATGCCTTCCGGGCTCGCCTTCCTCTCTCACCGTTGCGCCACCTGCTGGTCGAGCGCCAGGTTGAGTTCCAGGACATTGACATGCGCTTCGCCCAGGATGCCGAAGGTGCGTCCGGAGGTCATGCGGGCCACCAGGCTGCGCAGTTGCGCTTCCGGAATGCCGCGGGCGGCGGCGATGCGCGGTACCTGATATTCCGCCGCGGCCGGCGAGATATGGGGGTCGAGGCCGCTGGCCGAGGTGGTGACCAGATCCACTGGCACGGGGATGCGGGCATTGGGGTTTTCCGCCGTCAAGGCCGCCAACCGGTCAGCCACGTCGGATGACAGGCTCTTGGCCGAAGGCGAGGCGTTCGAGCCCGTGGAGGAGGCGGCGTTGTAAGGGGCCGGGATCTGTTTGGTGGCGTCCTGGGGATCGGTGTCGGTGGTCGCCGAGGGGCGCGGGTGGAAATAGCCGGCGCCGGTGAAGGTCTGGCCGATCAGGGCCGAGCCCACCACATGGCCGTCCTTTTCGATCAGACTGCCGTGGGCCTGGGCCGGGAAAAGCACCTGGCTCAGTCCGGTCATCACCAGGGGGTAGGCCAGGCCGGTGAGCAAGGTGATCACCAGGGTGGCCAGGATGGATTGCTTCATTTGCTTCAACATGATGGATGCTCCTGCGCCCCCTTGCCCTCAGGCCAGCCCGAAGGCGGCGACGATGAGATCGATGGCCTTGATGCCGATGAAGGGGACGACCAATCCGCCCAGGCCGTAGATGAAAAGATTGCGCCGCAGCAGTTCCTCGGCGCCGGCCGGCCGGTATTGCACGCCTTTCAGGGCCAGCGGGATCAGGCCGATGATGATCAGCGCATTGAAGATGATGGCCGACAGAATGGCACTTTGCGGGCTGGCCAGATGCATGACGTTCAAGGTCTGCAACTGCGGATAGGAGGCGATGAACAAGGCCGGGATGATGGCGAAATATTTCGCCACGTCATTGGCGATGGAAAAAGTGGTGAGCGATCCACGGCTCATCAGCAGTTGCTTGCCGATCATGACGATCTCGATAAGCTTGGTCGGATCGCTTTCCAGATCGACCATGTTGCCGGCTTCGCGGGCGGCTTGCGTGCCAGTATTCATCGCCACGCCGACGTCGGCCTGGGCCAGGGCCGGCGCATCGTTCGAACCGTCGCCGCACATGGCGACCAGCCGGCCCTTGGCCTGTTCCTCGCGGATCAGGGACAGCTTCTTTTCCGGCGTCGCCTCGGCCAGAAAATCGTCGACTCCGGCTTCCGCCGCGATGGCCGCGGCGGTCAGCGGATTGTCGCCGGTCACCATGACGGTGCGGATGCCCATCTTGCGCAGTGTCTGGAAGCGCTCGCGAATGCCCGGTTTGATGATGTCCTTGAGATAGATGGCGCCCAGCAGCCGTCCGTTCTTGCCGACCACCAGTGGCGTGCCGCCGGCTTTGCCGATGCGTTCGACGGCCTGGATAATGTCCTTCGGCACGACGCTGACCGTACCGCCGCCAGCCCAGTCGGCGACCCAGCGGATCACCGCGTCCGGGGCGCCTTTCTGGATTTCCTCGCGGCCACGGCCATCGGTGACGGCGAAGGTGACGCCGCTCATCCTGGTATGGGCGGAGAAGGGCTGGAACGTCATTTGCCGCTGCAAGCCGTCGGTTTCCTGTAAGCCGAAGCGGCTCTTGGCCAGGGCGACGATGGACTTGCCTTCCGGCGTGTCGTCGGCCAGCGAGGCGAGGAAGGCGGCCTCGGCCAGTTCCCGTTCGTTGACGTCGGGAAGCGGAATGAATTCCGACGCCTGACGGTTGCCCAGCGTGATGGTGCCGGTCTTGTCGAGCAGCAGGACGTCGATGTCGCCGGCCGCCTCGACGGCGCGTCCCGATTTGGCGATGACGTTGAATTTGACCAGGCGATCCATGCCGGCGATGCCGATGGCGGAAAGCAGGCCGCCGATGGTGGTGGGGATCAGGGTAACCAGGAGCGCGATCAGAAAAACCACCGGCAGGGCGGCGCCGGAATAGAGGGCAAAGCCCGGCAGGGTGACGCAGACGATCAGGAAGATCAGGGTGAGGCCGACCAGAAGGATGGTGAGCGCGATCTCGTTCGGAGTCTTCTGGCGCTTGGCCCCTTCGACCAGGGCGATCATCCGGTCGAGGAAGGAGGAGCCGGGGTCGGCGGTGATCCGCACGACGATGCGGTCCGAGACCACGCGCGTGCCGCCGGTCACCGCCGACCGGTCGCCGCCGCTTTCGCGGATCACCGGCGCCGATTCGCCGGTGATGGGGGATTCGTCGACGGTGGCGATGCCGGACACCACGTCGCCGTCGCCGGGGATGATGTCGCCGGCTTCGACGACCACCAGATCATTGGCACGAAGGTCGGAGGCCGCCACTTCGGTCCAGGTCTTCGAGTCGATGGCGGCGATCTTCCTGGCGCGGGTATCGGTTTTGGTTTTGCGCAAGCTGTCGGCCTGCGCCTTGCCGCGACCTTCAGCCACCGCTTCGGCGAAGTTGGCGAACAGCACGGTGAACCACAGCCAGGCGGCGATCTGGCCGACCACGCCGACATTGTCGCCGAGGCCGAGGACGATGTCGCGGACGAACAGAATCGAAGACAGCATGGCGACGACGCCGGTGGTGAACATCACCGGGTTTTTCACCAGATCCCGCGGGTCGAGCTTGCGGAAGGACGCCAGCACGGCTTGCCTAGCGATGGCGGGGTCGAACAGGGAGATCGCGTCGGGGCGATGGATGCTCATGGGAACACCTCAGAACAGGGTGCCGGCGGCGAGCGAAAGCTGCTCGACGATCGGACCCAAGGCGAGAACGGGGAAGAAGGTCAGGCCGGCGACCACGACGATCACCGAGATCAGCAAGGCGACGAAAAGCCATCCGTGGGTCGGGAACGTCCCGGCCGACGGCGGAACCGTCTTCTTGGCGGCCAGGGCGCCGGCGATGGCCAGGGTCGGAATGATGACGATGAAGCGTCCCAGCAGCATGGCGAGGGCCAAGGCGGAGTTGTGGTACGGCGTGTTGCCGGAGAACCCGCCGAAGGCCGAGCCGTTGTTGGCGGTGGCCGAGGCATAGGCGTAGACGGCTTCCGACAAACCGTGCGGACCGGCGGCGGCGATGGCCGGCGTGGCGATCGGCAGGACGACCGCCAGGGAGCCCAGGCAGAGGACCGACAGCGGGAAGACGATGATCGAGAGGACGGCCAGTTTGACCTCCTTCGATTCCATCTTTTTGCCGAGATATTCCGGTGTGCGTCCGACCATCAGTCCGGCGATGAAGACGGTAATGATGACGAAGACGATCATGCCGTGCAGCCCGGCGCCGACGCCGCCGAAGATCACTTCGCCCAGCATCAGATTGACCATGGGCACCATGCCGCCGATCGGCGTGAAGCTGTCGTGCATGGAGTTGACCGCGCCGGTGGAGGTGCCGGTGGTGGCTGCCGCATAGATGGCGCTGGCGGAAAGACCGAAGCGGACCTCCTTGCCTTCCATGTTGCCGCCGGGGGCCTGGTCGCTGGCGGTGATGTCGACGCCCTGGCTGGCGATCGCCGGATTGCCGGCCGCTTCCGCCCAGTAACAGACGCCGATGCCGACCACCAGCATCAGGGCCATGGCGGCATAAAGGGCGCGGGCCTGCCGGCCATCCTTGATCATCCGGCCGAATGCGACCACCAGTCCGCCGGAAATGACCAGAAGGCCGATGATCTGGAACAGATTGGCGAGCGCCGTCGGATTTTCATAGGGGTGCGCCGAATTGGCGTTGAAGAAGCCGCCGCCGTTGGTCCCCAGCAGCTTGATCGCATCCTGCGAGGCGACCGGCCCTTGCGCGATGGTCTGGCTGGCGCCTTCCAGGGTGGTGGCGGAGACATAAGGGTCGAAATTCTGCGGAACCCCCTGCCAGACCAGAAACAGCGTGAAGACGACGGCCAGCGGCAGCAGGATGTAAAGAATCGAGCGGATCGCATCGACATAGAAATTGCCGATGGTCTTGGCCGAACGTCTCGCGAAGCCTCGGACCAGGGCGATGGCCACCGCCATTCCGGTGGCCGCCGAGGTGAAGTTGTGCACCGTCATGCCCAGCATCTGGGTCAGATAGGACATGGTGCTTTCGCCGCCGTAATTCTGCCAGTTGGTGTTGGTGGCGAAACTGACGGCCGTGTTGAAGGCGAGGTCGGGAGCGACCGCCGCCTCGCCGGCCGGATTGAGCGGCAGCAGAGCCTGAAGGCGCATCAGCCCATACATCACCAGGATGCCGATCAGGCTGAAGGCGAGCACGGCGAACGCGTAGGCGGTCCAATGCTGTTCCTGCTCGGGCTTGATGCCGCAAAGCTTGTAAAGGCCCCTCTCGATCGGTCCGAGAATGACGGAAGCGAAGGTCCGTTCACCCTGATAGACGCGAGCCATATAGATGCCGAGCGGAATCGCCAGCGCGGTCAGCAGGACAAAGAAAACAACGATTTGCAGGATGCCTGCGGCGTTCATGAAATCCTCCTCAGAAACGCTCGGGCCGGACCAGCGCGTAGCTCAAATAGACGAACAGTCCGGCCGCCACGATGGCGCCGAGTATCAATTCGAATGTCATGGGGGTCTCCGCTACAGGTGGTCGCAGGCGCGCACGAACAGCGCGCCTGCAACGAAAAAGGCGACGGTAGCCGTCAGGAAAAGGACATCGAGCATGCGAGATCTCCGAGAAAGACGCGGAGGATTCAATAGTCCGGAACCTCGTTAAGCTTCCATGCGGAAAACGGGTGCCGGTATAAAGATTTCATTAAAATGGCGCATATCCTGCTAAAGGCCGTCCTGCCTTAAAGATAATGGTAAGTACTTTTTGGAAATGTTTCGGCGGACGGACCATATCAGGTGCAGAAGTTCTCGGGCGCTGACTTTGTCTTTTTCCATAAGGGCACCAACGATGCCATCCCTCAAAAGTTCTCGAAGCGGCGGTTCGCTGCCCGCACCGGCCCAGAGGTTGCTCTTTTTCTTCGGTTCGCCTCCGGCGGGTTCAGGCGCCGCCCGGGCTTTTAAAATGACGCGGTCATTTCGTCCCGGACCCTTGATGCGGACGATCATGGCAGGATCTCCATGCGAACGTGGGCCAATCCATCGTCGAGCATGGCCAGATCGCGCGCCGCCCGTTCCGAGAGGTCGATGGCGCGGCCGGGGACGTAAGGCCCCCGATCATTGACGCGAACCAGCGAGGTCTTTCCGTTTTTCAGGTTGGTGACGCGCAGCAGGGTGCCGAAGGGCAGGTCGCGATGGGCGGCGGTGCGCCGGTCGGGAGAATGGATTTCACCGCAGGCGGTGGGGCGGCCGACATGCCGGCCGCCGTACCATGAGGCGGTGCCGATCACCGAGCGTGCGGTTGGATAGACCGCCGCGCGTTGTATCGCTTGCCGTTCCAGAGGGGCGGGGCTTCGTTTCGCCTCAGGTTGGGCGGCCGACGACGGACTGGCCATGAAGGGAATCGACAAAGCGAGGCATAGCGCGGTCCCCACGCCGAAACGGCGGCGAGACGGCGGGGCGCTTGAAAGGCTGTGAACCATATGGGCATTCCGGCTTCGGGTTGGACCTCTAGCCTGATTGCCTAGCAGGCCGGGGCGTTAACGATCCATGCGGATTGCCGTTAACGGGCGTAAGGGAAGTTTTTATTTTTGCCCGGCAAAGTACCGGCTTGCCCGGCTTTTCGTTTAAGCTGCGCTTCCGGTTCGGGTGGTGGTCGGGATGGTATTTTTCGTTCCCGCCGCTCTTGAACCGGCGCCAGCCATGATGATCTTTTGGATTCGATGACATCGCATTTCCTTCGCCTGACCCGCCGCCGTTTTCTAGCCGCCGCCGCCGCGTCCGCCATGCCGTCGCGGTTGGCCCTGGCCGCCCCCGCCTTTCCGGAGAATTTTCTGTGGGGGGCGTCGACATCCGCCCTGCAGATCGAAGGCGCGCTTCGCGAAGACGGCCGGGGAGTAAGCATCTGGGATGATTTCGGAAGGCGTTCCGGCGGTATCGCGGATGGTTCGACGCCTGCCGAGGCGTGCGATCACTATCATCGCTGGCCCGAAGACATCGCCTTGATGCGCGAAGCCGGCTTCTCCGCCTATCGTTTTTCCATCGCCTGGCCGAGAGTGCTGCCCGATGGCGACGGCGAGGTCAATGACAAGGGGCTGGATTTCTACGACCGCCTGGTCGATGGGCTGCTTGATGCCGGCATCCGGCCCATGCCCTGCCTTTATCATTGGGATCTGCCGCAGGCGCTACAGGAGCGGGGCGGCTGGATGAACCGCGACATCGCCGGCTGGTTTTCCGATTACGCGGCGATCGTCGCGGGCAGGCTGGGCGATCGGGTGACGGATTGGTTCACCCTGAACGAACCTTCGACCGTGGCGATTTTCGGCCATGCCTATGCCGATCACGCACCGGGTTTGCACCGTGGCCGGGATGGCGTTCTGGCCGCGCTGCATCATCAGAATTTGGCGCAGGGCGCGGCTTTGCGGGCCTTGCGGGCGGCGGGGAGCCATTTCCGTCTGGGCACCGTGCTCACCTTGCAACCGGTCAATCCGGTGACCGACAGCGAGGCCGATCGCTCGGCGGCGATTCGGTGGGATGCCCTGTGGAACAGGGCGTCGCTGGATGGGGTGATGCGCGGCCGGGTGCCGGATGTCCTGGCCGAGGATATGGCGGCCTGGGTCAGGCCCGGCGATCTGGAGGCGATTCGGTTCCCGCTCGATCGCCTGGGGCTCAATTACTATTCGCCGTTGTCCATCCAATATCAGCCCGGCCGCCTTTACGATGCCGGCTTCGGTCCGTCGGGCAATCCGCGGATGACCGCCATGGGCTGGCCGGTCGATCCGAAAGGCCTGACGTCGATCCTCGCCGAATTGCGGGACCTTTACGGCAACCCGGAAGTGCTGATCTGCGAAAACGGCGCCGCTTACGACGACCGGCCCGATGGGGCAGGCCGGGTCGATGACGTCGAACGGATCTCCTTCCTGCGCGATCACCTTGAGGTTGTGGCCGCCGCCGTCGGCGCCGGTTGCAATGTGAAGGGCTATCTCGTCTGGTCTCTCTTGGACAATTGGGAATGGCAATGCGGTTTCAGCCGGCGTTTCGGCTTGGTTTACGTCGATTATTCCACGCAAAGACGCAGCCCGAAGGCCAGTTTCGACTGGTACCGGAAGGTCATAAAGAGGGGGCTGTAGCCTCTTCCCGCCGGCTCGTCATCGGAAACCGTTCATATTCCTGAAAAGAGATCTTTGTAATCCACGGCCGAAGCGGTATCACGGTGCGGTTATGAGGATGTTCCGATCGGCGGTGGATGCCCGTGCGGTTGAGCGGAACGTTCCAAAGGGCAGGTCGCGAAACGAAAAGGCGGAACCTGTCGTTCAAGCCCTGCGGGCCGGGCCGAACGGCATATTGGATATTATGAATCAAATCAATCCATCGATTCTTCCAGAATCAATGTCCGGGAGCGTTGAGTCGCGCCTGCTGCGTGATGAATTGCTGTCGGAAATTTTCGCGGCCACGGTGGCGCGCGCCCCTCAACAGATCGCAGCCCAATTCGGTGAGAGGACGCTCACCTACGAGGCGCTGAACCGTCAGGCCGAGGGCGTGGCCCAGACTCTGCGAAGGCAGGGGATCGGGCGCGGCTGCTTCGTCGGCCTGTGGATGGAGCGGTCGCTTGATCTGCACATCGCTCTGCTGGGTATTTTGAAGAGCGGCGCGGCCTATCTGCCCTTCGACGCCGACGCGCCGGCCGAGCGTGTCAGGGATTGCCTGGCCGACTGCGGCGCGAAGGCGATCATTGTCGATGCCCAGACCGCCGAATACGCCGGCGAGCAGCCTGCCGCCTGCCTGCGTTTCGAGGACTGCGACACGGAGCCCGCCATCGGGACGGTGCCCGATCCGCGCTCCGCGGGCGTGCTGTCTGCCGATCCCGCTTACGTGATCTACACCTCGGGCTCGACCGGCAAGCCCAAGGGCGTGGTCATCAGTCATCGCAACATCTGCCATTACCTGCGCTCGGCCAACAGCGTCTACGGCGTCACCTCCGAGGACGTGGTGTTCCAGGGCGCATCGGTGGCCTTCGACCTGTCGCTCGAGGAATTTTTCATTCCCTATCTGGTCGGCGCCAAATTGTGGATCGCCGGCCGTTCCGTTCTGCAGGAGACGGATCGCCTGGCCGAGACGCTGGTCCGGGCCGGCATCACGGTGCTCGACACCGTGCCCACGCTGCTTTCCCTGCTGCCCGAAGACGTCCCGGGTCTCAGGATCATCATCCTCGGCGGCGAGACCTGCCCGCCGGCGCTGGCCGATCGGTGGTGCCGGCCCGGCCGCCGGCTGTTCAACAGTTATGGTCCCACCGAGGCGACGGTGGTGGCGACGATCGCCGAATTGCGTCCCGGCGAAGCGGTCACCATCGGACGGCCCATCCCCAACTACAGCTGCTATGTGGTCGACGAGGCGCTGAACCAGGTCGCGCCGGGCGTCGAGGGCGAATTGCTGATCGGCGGCCCTGGCGTCGCCAGCGGCTATCTCAACCGGCCCGATCTGACGGCGCAGAAGTTCATCGCCAATCCGTTCCGCTCCGATGCCGCCGATCCGGTGCTCTACCGGTCCGGCGACGCGGTCAGTTTCGATGCCGAGGGACGGCTCCTGTTCCACGGCCGTATCGACGATCAGGTGAAGATCCGCGGCTTCCGCGTCGAACTGGGGGAAATCGAAAGCAAGCTCGCCGCGGTCGGCGGTATCGCCCAGGCCACCGTGGTCTTGCGCACCGACGACGGCACCGACCGGCTGGTGGCCTTTCTGGTGAGCGATCATGGCGCCCATCATGACCCGGCGGCCTTGCGCGAAGGCTTGAGAGCCACGCTGCCCGCCTATATGGTGCCCAGCCATTTCGAATGGGTCGAGCAATTGCCCCGCCTGGTTTCCGGCAAGGTCGACCGCAAGGCGTTGCAGCGCCGGCCGTTGACGGCGCTGGAGGACGCGGTGCAGGAAGAGCCCGCTTCGGCGACCGAGGCGGTGCTGCTGGCGGCGGCGCAACGGATGTTCCCGCGCCAGGCGATTCCCTTCGAGGCCGATTTCTTCGTCGATCTGGGCGGTCATTCGCTGATCGCCGCCCGCTTCATCTCGGCCGTCCGTGAAACACCGGCCTTGGCCGGCCTGACATTGCAGGACGTCTATGCGGCGCGCACCTTGCGGGCCATGGCGACGGTCCTCGATGCCCGTGCGGCCGCGCGGCCGGCGCAAAGCGGACGTTCGCTGGTCTTCACGCCGCCGCCGTTGTTGCGCCGGCTGCTGTGCGGCCTGGCCCAGGCCGCCGCTTTGCCCATCATCCTCGCCTTTACCACGGCCCCCTGGCTCGGGGTTTTCGTCGCCTATCAGCTATTTTCCGGCGAAGAGCATAATTTCATCCGGGAAACGGTGGCCCTGCTGGTCACCTACGGGATCATCAACGTCGGCACCACCGTGCTCGCCATCGCCGCCAAATGGCTGGTCATCGGCCGGACCCGGCCGGGTCGGTACCCGTTGTGGGGCGTCTATTATTACCGCTGGTGGCTGGGTCAGCGTTTCGTTTCGATGATCCATCTGAAATGGCTTCAGGCGACACCGATCATGCGCATCATCCTGCGCTGCCTGGGCGCGAAGATCGGTTCGGACGCGGTGGTTTGCGATTTCGAGGCCGGTGCCCTCGATCTGATCACCATCGGCAGTGACGCCACGGTCGGCGGCAAGACGCAGTTCGCCAATGCCGAGGTGATCGGCAACGAACTGGTGATCGGGCGCATCGAGGTCGGGAATGACGCCTATGTCGGTACCTCCTGCGTCCTCGGTCACGATGCGGTGATCGGTGAAGGGGCGGAATTGACCGATCTGACCGCGGTGCCGGCCGAGACCAAGGTGGGCGCCTGGGAGATCTGGGAAGGCTCGCCGGCCCGTCGCGTCGGTCATGTCGACCGCGCCGCCCTGCCGGAACAGTCGCTGGCCAGCCGCTTCCACAAGGGCCTGCAGACGCTCATCTATGCCGCGATGCTGGTGCTGCTGCCGCCGATCACCCTGGTTCCGATCATTCCGGCGTTCTATATTTTCGACAATCTGAGCGATGTCTTCACATCGCTTTTCTCGGTCAACTATCTCTATATCCTGCCCGTGCTGGCCTGGCCGACGGCGATGGCGCTGATCGTCATCACGGTGCTGGCCATCGCCCTGGTGCGCTGGACGGTCTTGCCGCGGGTGGTGGCGGGCACCTATTCGATCCATAGCTGGTTCTACCTGCGCAAATGGGTGGTCGCCCTGGCGACAGAACTGACGCTGGAAACCCTGTCCTCGCTTTACGCCACCGTCTATATGCGCAACTGGTATCGCCTGATGGGCGCGAAGATCGGCAAGGATGCCGAGATCTCGACCAACCTGGCCGGGCGTTACGACGTGACCGAGATCGGCGAGAAATGCTTCATCGCCGACGAGGTGGTGCTGGGTGACGAGGACGTCCGGCGGGGCTGGATGTTCCTGAAACCGGTGAAGACCGGGGCGCGCGTCTTCGTCGGCAATGACGCGGTGGTTCCCACCGGAACCACCATTCCCGATGGAACCCTGATCGGCATCAAGTCGCGTCCGCCGTCCGACAATTCCCTGATGACCGGCAATGACGTGTGGTTCGGCAGCCCGCCGATCAAGCTGCCGGTTCGCCAGCATTTCGACAATGTGTCGGCCAACTGGACCTATGAGCCGTCGCGCTGGCGCCGGCTGGGCCGGGCCGTCTTCGAAGCGCACAGCGTCTCGATGCCCACCATGCTGTTCATTACCTTCGGAACCCTGGCGGTGGAACTGCTGGCCCCGTCGATCATCGACCGCGCCTATGGCACGGTGCTTCCCCTGTTCATCGCCGCCAGCGTCGCCATTTCCTTCGCCCTGGTGCTGGCCGCCGTCGCGGTGAAGTGGCTGATGATGGGCGCCTACAAGCCGACGGTGAGGCCCATGTGGTCCTGGTGGGCGCTGAGGACCGAGGCGGTGGCCGTGATGTATTGGGGGATGGCCGGCAAGGTGCTGCTCGATCATCTGCGCGGGACGCCGATGCTGCCTTGGATGCTTCGCCTGTTTGGCGCCAAGTTCGGCAAGGGCGTCTTCATGGACACCACCGACATCACCGAGTTCGATTGCGTGACGGTCGGCGATTTCTCGGCCATCAACAACGTCTCGGCCTTGCAGACCCATCTCTACGAGGATCGGGTGATGAAGGTCGGCCGGGTGACCCTGGGACGCGGCGTGACCATCGGCGGCGCGGCCACCGTGCTCTATGATACCCACATCGGGGACTTCGCCCGCATCGGCCAATTGTCCATCATCATGAAGGGCGAGGATATTCCGGCCGACAGCGCCTGGTATGGGGCGCCGGCCCAGACGGTGCCGGACGACGTCGCATAAGGACGGGAACCCTCCTACGCTTTGCTTCCGGCGGGCTCAGACCCGCTCGGGTCGCGCGGGTCCGGGGCAAAACGATGCCGTCGTTTTGCCCCGGACTTTGGCACCGTAAACAGCGTTCTCAGGCCGCGGCCGTACTCGTCGCCGGGGACGGGGGGCATTCCCGCTTTTCAAGCCATGTCGGCACGTCGGTCACGGGGATGCCCTGCGCGAAGTTGAAAGTCCGCTCCTTGTCCCAGGCGACGCCGGTGTCTCGCGCAAAGGCCAAGTGATATTTCCTCATCCCGTCATCGGGATGCCGGGCCACTTCCGAGCGAAGTTCGGCCATGCTCCACAAAACACGCTCTACCGGTCGTCCAAGGAAACGCTCGACGGTATCGGCGAGTTGTTCGTAGGAAAGCGTATCGCCTGAAACGAAGACCACCGCATCATCGATGCGCGGCTCCTGGGCCAGAATGGCGGACGTCAAACGCCCGATGTCTTCCGGGATCGTGACGGTCAGCCTGTTTTTCCAATTGCCAAGCGCGTGAACCCGTCCCTCCACCAAATCGACCAGACCAAATGAAGGTTCGAACAGGAAGCTGGTGAACATTCCGGTCGAGACGATGATCCAGTGCGTCCGGGTCTGGGCACGCAACATGTCCCGCACATCGGACTGTTCATCGAACACCTCCTGGCCGCTGCCACGTCCGACAATGTCGTAGTCGACGCCGAACTGCCATGGAACATAACGTTCTACGCGGGCCTCAAGGACAGCTTCTGTGATCTTGCGCTGTGTCCCCGGTCCCCCGACAAAACCGGTGCAGCAGATGACGGTGCCGAAATCTGCGAAAATCGCGGCAAGTCCCTCCTTGGTTTCCGTGACCAGATCGGCTCGGACAATCTCGACGCCTATTTTCCACAGCTTCTCCGCCAAATCCTTTTGCGATCCGGTGGCTTCCCCTGCCGGAAGAGGCCGCAGGAGGACAGTCAACGATTGATCGCCAGTTGAACCGCGTCGCTCATTCAGCGCGCGCAACATGGCCATGCCGAGCTCGCCGGCACCGATGACGAGGGTCGCGTTGGGCTTGGATTTGGTGTTTGACATCAGCATCTCCTGAGGGGCTGATGTCAAAGTAGGCGGCCTTTGGCGAAAACATAAGAAGGCACACGCGTGATACTGAACGACAAACCCGACTTTGAAGAGG
The DNA here is from genome assembly GCF_002845745.1 of Telmatospirillum siberiense. Lineage (GTDB taxonomy): Bacteria > Pseudomonadota > Alphaproteobacteria > Rhodospirillales > Magnetospirillaceae > Telmatospirillum > Telmatospirillum siberiense. The sequence goes on from NZ_PIUM01000005.1 coordinate 214,037, forward strand.
TGATCGCGCGCTCGCAGGCTGCGTGCGATGCGCTCAGCGATGAGGATGATGGTCTGAAACGCGAGGTTCTTACCCATGCCGGCAATCGCTGGTCGCTTGGAATCGTTCATGCGCTGGGTGTTTCCGGAACCCTTCGTCACGCGGAACTTGGCCGCCGGTTGGAGGGAGTCACCCAGCGGATGTTGACCAGATCGCTCCGTCAATTGGAACGTGACGGTTTGATCGTTCGGCACGATTATCGAGAAGTGCCGCCACGGGTCGATTACGCCCTGACGGAACTCGGGCGCGGTTTGTTGCTGGGCATGATGCCTCTGTGGAGCTGGGTAATCGACAATGCCGCCTCCTTCAGGGCCGCGCGTAATCGTTTCGATGGGAATGGTCGTTGACGATGCGGATTCCGGGAAAGAGTCGCCTTGACTCCCCTCCCGACTCAAGAATAGAACATTTCATGAACAAATGAGGTGGCCCTTGTCGTCGATCCCAGTCAGATCGCCGGAAACGCTGGCGCAGTTGAGGCGCCGGATCGCCGCCCTGGAAGCGCCCGAGGGGCAGGAAAACCATGCCGTCCTGCCGTTCGGCGTGGCGGAGATCGATGGCGTTTTGCCATGGGGCGGCTTGCCGCTGGGGGCGTTGCATGAAATCGCCGCCACCGGGGGGCTGGATGACGGGGCGGCGTTGGGATTCACCGCCCTTTTGCTGGGTCGCCTGGCCTGCCGGCAGGACAAGCCGGTGCTTTGGGTGGGCGATCGGGACGATCTTTATGCCCCAGGCCTGGCCTCTCTTGGTTTGCCGTCCTCCCGTCTGCTGATGGCGCGGCCGGGGCGCGGTCTCCATCCGCATTGGGCGATGGAGGAGGGGGCCCGCTGCCGCGCTCTGGCCGGAGTGGTGGGCGAGGTGTGGGATCTCGATGGCACGGCGGCCCGCCGTCTGCAGATCGCCGCCCGGGCATCGGGGGTTCCCGTTCTTGCGCTCAACCGTGGCGCCGGCAACGCCGTGGCATTGACCCGGTGGCGAATCGCCGGGGCTCCATCCGCCTTCCCGGACGACGAGGGCGGCGGCTGTCGCTGGTCGGTGACGCTGTCCTATTGCCGGGGGCGCGGGGTGACGGACGACGGAATCGTATCTTCGTGGTTGGTGGAGTGGAGTGATGAAACGCATCGTCTCCGTCTGGCTGCCGTTCCTGGCGACCGAACGGCTCCGCCGAAAGGCCGTCGCGCGGCCGGATGACGGTTTGCCGCTGGTCACGGCGGCGGATGGTCCCGTCCGCCGGCTGACCGCGGTCGATCCGGCCGCCCATGCGCTTGGTCTGCGGCCGGGTTGCCTGGTGGCCGACGCCCGGGCGATGGTGCCGGCGTTGCGCGTGGCTCCGGACGATCCGGGGGCGGAGCGGGCATTGCTCGACCATCTGGCCGACTGGTGCCGGTGCTATACGCCGCGGAGCGCGGTCGATGGGTGGAAAGGCGGAGCGGGCGGCGAGGGGGGCGGCTTGTGGCTCGATATCAGCGGCTGCGCCCATCTCCGGGGAGGGGAGGCGGCCCTGCTCGCCGACCTGCGGGTCCGGCTCCGCCGGCATGGCTTCGACAACCGCGCCGGCATCGCCGATACGGCGGGGGCGGCCTGGGCCTGGGCCCGTTTCGGCGAGCCCGGCGATCCCTGTCTGCCGTCCGGCGGGCATCGTCAAATTCTCGCCGGATTGCCGGTCGCCGCCTTGCGTTTGCCGCCGGTCGTCGTTACCGGCCTGGCGCGGCTCGGCTTGAAGACGGTCCGCGCTCTCGATGCCGTGCCCCGGGCCGGAATGATGGCCCGTTTCGGCCCATGCGTCGGCCAACGCCTCGATCAGGCCTGGGGCGTCGAGGACGAACTCATCGACCCCCGTCTGCCTGGCGCCGCCCATTGCATTCACCGGGCCTTCGCCGAGCCGATCGGCCGGCCGGCCGATGTGGCGGCGGGTCTCCTGCAAATGCTGGATCGTCTCTGCGCCGATCTCGAACAGGCGCGCCTTGGCTTGCGTCGTCTCGAGGTGACGGCGTTCCGTCTCGATGCCTCCCGGCAGTGTCTTGCCGTCGGGACCAGCCGTCCCAGCCGGGAGCCCCGTCATCTGTTCCGATTGCTGGAAGAGCCTCTGGCCGGGCTGGATGCCGGATTCGGGATCGAAATGCTCCGGCTCGCGGCGCCGGTGGTGGAGGCGCTGGACATCCGACAGTCCTCCATGGCCGCCGTGTCGGCGCCGGCGGATGGGGAAAGCCTGGAACATCTGCTGGACCGGTTGGGCAATCGTCTGGGATTCGACCGTCTTTACGGTTTCGCCGCCCGTCAAAGCCATTGGCCGGAACGGGCGGTGCGCCGCGTTCCGGCCGCGAGCCCGGCGTCGGCGGATGCCCGCTGGCCGGCCGCTCCTCGGCCCCTGCGGCTGCTGGCGCCGCCGGAAACGGTGGATGTGGTGGCGCCCCTGCCGGATGCGCCGCCGGTGCTGTTTCGCTGGCGCCGGGAAATCCATCGCATTGCCAGCGCCGAGGGACCGGAACGTCTATCCGGCGAATGGTGGCGGACTTCGCGGCCGGATCGCGATTATTACCGCGTCGAGGACGAGGCCGGGCGGCGTTTCTGGCTTTATCGGGATGGTTCCTACAGGGCGGACGGGCCGGCGCCGCGCTGGTATCTGCACGGGATCTTTCCATGAGCCGCTACGCCGAATTGCAGGTGACCAGCAACTTCACCTTCCTGGAGGGGGCGTCGCATCCCGACGAACTGGTGACGGCGGCGGCGGCCTTGGGGATGGGGGCGCTCGGCCTGACCGACCGCAACAGTCTGGCCGGTATCGTGCGGGCCCATGACGCGGCGAAAAAGGCCGGCTTGCGCTTGGTGGTCGGGACGCGTCTCGAATTTACCGATGGCGCCTCCGTCTTGTGTTTTCCCACCGATCGCGCCGCCTATGGCCGCCTGACGCGGTTGTTGACGATGGGCAAGCGCCGGGCCGGCAAGGGGCAATGCCGGATCAGCCGCGACGATCTGCTGACGGGGGGGGAGGGGCAGATTCTGGTGGTGCTGCCGCCTTCCCGGCTCGACCGGACATTCGCCGACCAACTCCGCGATTGGAATGCCGCCCTGCCGGGCCGGTGCTATCTGGCGGCGCAACGCCGCTTCCGGGCCGATGACGAGCGATGGATGGCGGGACTGTCCCGTCTGGCCGATGCAACCGCCCTGCCTCTGGTGGCGACCAACGATGTGCTCTATCACGCGCCATCCCGGCGGCCGCTGCAGGATGTGCTGAGATGCATCAGGGACGGTTGCGCCATCGCCGAGGCGGGGTGGCGGCTGTCGCCTCATGCCGAGCGCCATCTGAAGTCGCCGGCGGAAATGTCCCGCCTGTTTTCGTCCCATCCCGACGCGGTCGGCAGGACGCTGGAAATCGTCGAACGCTGTTCCTTCAGCCTCGACGAATTGCGCTACGAATATCCGAGCGAAGTCGCCGACGGAGTGTCGGCCCAGGAAAGACTGGCGTCTCTCGCCGAGGCGGGACTCCAATGGCGCTATCCCGACGGGGCTCCCGACAAGGTGCGGCAAGCCGTCGTCCACGAATTGGCGCTGATCGCCGATCTGGGCTATGCCCCCTATTTCCTGACGGTTCATGACCTTGTCCGTTTCGCCGAAAGCCGGAACATTTTGTGCCAGGGCCGGGGATCGGCGGCCAATTCGGCGGTCTGCTATTGTCTCGGCATCACCTCGGTCGATCCGGCCTGTTTCGATCTGCTGTTCGAACGCTTCATCAGCGTCGCCAGGAACGAGCCGCCCGATATCGATGTCGATTTCGAACATGAGCGGCGCGAAGAGGTCATTCAGTACATCTATGCCAAATACGGACGGGAGCGGGCCGGTTTGACCGCCACGGTGTGCCATTACCGGACCCGTTCGGCGTTGCGTGACGTCGGCAAGGTCCTGGGATTGTCCGAGGATGTGGTGGGGGCCTTGATCCGGGCCAGGGCGTTCAGTCCCGAACGGGTCCGCGAACAGGGGCTCGATCCGGCCGAGCCGACCCTGGCCCGCACATTGCGGATGGCCTCCGAACTGACCGGCTTTCCCCGCCATCTGTCGCAGCATGTCGGCGGTTTCGTCATGACCCGGGGACGGCTGGACGAATTGGTGCCCATTGAAAATGCCGCGATGGAAGACCGGACCGTCATCGAATGGGACAAGGACGACCTCGATCGGCTGGGGCTCCTCAAGGTCGATGTGCTGGCCCTCGGCATGCTGAGCTGCATCCATCGGGCCTTCGATCTGCTGCGCCGGCATTGCGGGCTCGATTATGCGCTGGCTTCCGTGCCGGGTGACGATCCCGCGGTTTACGCCATGCTGAGCCGGGCCGACGCCATCGGCGTGTTCCAGGTGGAAAGCCGGGCCCAGATGAACATGCTGCCCCGCCTCAAACCGGCCTGCTTCTACGACCTGGTGATCGAGGTGGCGATCGTCCGGCCGGGGCCGATCCAGGGCGACATGGTGCATCCTTATCTGCGCCGTCGTGCGGGAAAGGAGAGGATCGACTATCCCTCGCCTGAATTGGAGCGGGTCCTGGGCAAGACCCTGGGGGTGCCGTTGTTCCAGGAGCAGGCGATGAAGCTGGCCATCGTCGCCGGCGGCTTCACTCCGTCGGAAGCCGACCAGTTGCGCCGCGCCATGGCGAGTTTCCGTCACTCCGGTGCGGTGGATAAGTTTCGCGAAAAACTGGTCGAGGGCATGGTCGCCCGCCGTTACGACCGCGCCTTCGCCGAACGGGTCTTCCGGCAGATCGAGGGGTTCGGCGAATATGGCTTTCCGGAAAGCCATGCCGCCAGCTTCGCGCATCTGACCTATGTCTCGGCCTGGCTCAAATGCCATCATCCGGCGGTGTTCGCCTGTGCCTTGCTGAACAGTCAGCCCATGGGATTCTATGCTCCGGCGCAACTCGTCCGCGACGCCCGCGAGCACGGTGTTCCCGTCCGTCCGGTCGACGTCAATGCGAGCGTCTGGGATTGCACATTGGAAACCGAGGGTGGCCGCCCTCCGGCGCTGCGCCTGGGTTTCCGCCAGATCTCCGGGTTGTCTCCGTCCGAGGCTCTGGCCCTGGTCGCGGCGCGGGGCGAGGGTTACGATTCTCCCCATGCCCTGTGGCGCCGGGCCGGCCTCACCCGCAAGGCCCTGGAGGCCTTGGCCGCCGCCGACGCCTTCGCCGGCCTGGGATTGGGCCGGCGTGAGGCCCTGTGGGCGATCGGCGCCCTGACCGCGCCGCCGCCGCCCTTGTTCGCCGTCGCCGGGGTCGAGGCGCCGGTTGCCGGCCCGCCGGTTGTTTTGCCGGCCATGAGCCTCGGTGAGGCGGTGGTTGAGGATTACGCCCGTCTGCGCCTGTCGTTGAAGGCTCATCCGGTGGCCCTGCTGCGGCAGTCCCTTGGCCGGGAGAACATCCTTCCCGCCGCGTATCTGCGCCGACGTCAGTCGGGGCGGGTATCGGTGGCCGGGCTGGTCCTGGTCCGTCAGCGTCCCGGCAGCGCCAAGGGCGTCACCTTTCTCACTCTCGAAGACGAAACGGGCGTGATCAACGTCGTCGTCTGGCCGGACATCTTCGAACGGTTCCGCCGTCCGCTGCTGGCTGCCCAACTCCTGCGCGTCGATGGTCGGATCGAGCGACAGGATGCGGTTTTGCATGTGGTGGCGGAAGGCATCGCCGATCTCAGCGCCGCCTTGCGAAGATTGAGCGGGAATGGCGCGATAAGCGTGGCCTCACGCGATTTTCACTGAATGGATTAAAAACGAGAGCGGTTTGCGATCGCATGGAATCATCGTTTTTTCCGTCACCCCCGGACTTGATCCGGGGGTCCATGGATTGCCGGGTCAAGCCCGGCAATGACGAAAGGGTGAGTGACCCAACGTGGTCGCAAATCGCTCTAAATCCATCCCAGCAGCCGCCACCACAGGAAATTGATCGGCAGCAGGAAGACGATGGTGATGACGGCCAGCAGCAGGCAAAGGATCTGGGCCGGCCCCATGCGTTCCCCACCCAATTGCATGGCCACCACCAGAGGGGCGGATTCATAGGGGAGAATCGGATTGGAAAAGCCGAGGACCTGGCTCATCAGGATCGTGTCCAGGGGAAGGCCGGAGGCTTGCGCCATCTGCGCGGCCAAAGGGGTCAGCACCGCCGGAACGCCCGGCAGGGTGGTGGCCAGGCCGACCACGGTACTGACCGCGGAAAGGCTGGCGAAATTCATGATCGGCGAAGAGGGCGCGAGAGGGAGGATCTGGACGATGGCGTCGGCCAGGCGGCCGCCCAGGCCGGATTTGTCGACCAGCGATCCCAAACCCATGATGCCGGCCACATAGAACAGCGAGCCGTAATTGATCTGCTCGCCGAACGCCTTGCGGCCGACCAGACCGAACCCGGGGGCGAGAAGAAGCAATGCGGCCGCCATGCTTACCCAGGCGGGGCTGACATGATGGAGGGAATCGGTCATCCAGAAGGCGAGGGCGACGATCAGCAGCATCGCCAGCCAGCGTTCGTCGTTGCGGAGCGGCGTGCGGATGTCGGCACCGGCCGGTTGCGGGCGATCGGGACAGAGCCAGACGATCAGGGGAACCATGATGGCCGTCTTCAGAAAGCCGAGGACGGGAAAATGCAGCAGCAGATAGGTTCCATAGGTCGGGACGTAGCGATAGGCGGTTTCGGCGGCGCCGACCAGCACCATGTTCGGAACATTGGCCGGCAGGATGGAAAAGGTCGGGACGTGACAGCCGAAGGCGGCGGCCAGGACGATACCGGTCCGTCCCTTGCTGCCGGGGGCGAATCCGAAGCGCCCGGCCAGGCTGAGGGCGATCGGCATCAACAGGACGGCGCGACCCATGGATGAGGGCATGACGAAGCCCAACGTTACCCCGACCACGGTGACGCCGGTGATGACGCCCCAATAGCTGCCGCCGAAACTGCGTGCCAGACGCCGGGCGATCCGCTCGCCGAGGCCGGTGGTTTTCACCGCCACTCCCATGATCAGGCCACCGAAAATCAGCCACCAGGCCGCCGATTCGAATCCTCCGAAAATCACTCCGGGAGAGCCGATCTTGAACAGCATGGCCAGGGTGAAGAAGGCGATGGCGGTCACATATTCGGGGATCGCTCCCGTCGCCCATAGGCCGATGGCCGCCAGGCAGAGGGCCAGGGCGGCGCTTTCCGATGACGGCAACGGCCGGATGAGCAGAACCAGCAGGGCCGCGGCGACGGCCAGGGCCGCTCCAAGACGGGAGATCGATAATCGGCGATGGGACAAAACGCCTCTCCATATTTTGTCCCAGACCCTAAAGGGTATCGGACCTGATTCGCTTCGTTTGGCGGGACGGCGCTTCCGGTTATCAAGGTCGGGAAGCGGTCGGAATTTTGAATAACACCGTTCCCGTCCCGGGGAACACTGTCAATCGGTATCGTTCGGTACCATTTGTATGAGACGAGAGGTCGGGCTATTTTACCCTGCCGCCGGGAAGCCGGGGGGGAGGATAATTCCAAGCGGGCTCTCCAAAAAAGCATCGCCGATCAAAAGAGGGTGGGACGAAATGTCGCTTGTCGCGTGGAGTGAGGATCTGACCATCGGCGTGGCCGCGGTGGATGCCGATCATCGCAAGCTTTTCAGCTTGGTGAACTATCTTTACGATTCGATGATCGCCGGCAAGGAAACGCCGGTTATCGATGAATTCATCGACAGCCTGATTATATACACCAAGCAGCACTTCGAACGTGAAGAGAGCCTATTCGAGGAGACGTCCTATCCCGACCGCCTCGCTCATCGCCAGGAGCATGACGCATTGATCGCTCAAATCACCGAGGCGCACAAAAGATACAAGTCCGACGCGTCGGCGACCCAGCTTCTCGAAATGATCGGGTTTCTCAACAAGTGGATGATCGAGCATATTCGCAAGAGCGATAAGAAATACGCCCCCCATCTGAAGGAACGGGGTATTTCCTGACGGGTGGGCAGGGGCTGTTTTTCGAAAATAACCAACCCCCGTGAACCGGGGTGTGGGGCAGGAGCCTGTCGTGCCGTCCTTTCTTCCCGGGTGGGGCGGGTGCGTTTGGCGGGCATAGAAAAGAGGGGATGCATGGACCATAAAGTATCGGCTGGAACGTCGGTGGTCGGCGGTTGGGAATTGGCCTTTCCGCGGTATACGCCGGCGCAGTTGTTCGCCTTGGCGTCCGATATCGAAAGTTATCCCTTTTTCGTGCCGGGATGCGTGGCGGCGCGAATCATCGAACGTCGCGATAACCTCTGGCGTGTCGACAATGTGTTCGCCTTCGGTCCGGTCCGCCATCGCTTCATAAGCCATGCGGAGTTGAACCCTCCGGATGGTCTGGAAATCACCTCGACAGACGGACCGTGGAAGTCGTTCCGTCTGTCGTGGCAGTTCGCCCCTCTTGAGGAGGGCTGCCAATTGGGGTGCCGCTTTGCCGCCGAATTCCGCTCCGGCGTGGTGGCCACCATCGCGTCATTGGGGCAGCACGGCGCGGAACGCCGTATCATGGGGGCCTTTGAAAGGCGCGCCAAAGCCTTGTACGGATGAAAGAGGAGTCGCCAGAGCATCGAGCGTCAAATCTGACGCACGATGCTCTGGAAGCGGCCATTGAGGCCGCAGCCAAGCACGCGGATGCGTGCGCTAAGGCCAAGGGCTTAAAAAAAAGCCGGAGCGTGATGCAGATTTAAGGCATCACGCTCCAGGCCGTTTCCCGTCACTTCTTTTCGGACGCCTTGCAGCTCCCGGTCACTGTCTCCCGGGTTATCCGGCCGTCATGATTGTGATCGAGGCCACGGAAATTCTCTTCCGCCTGGTTTAGGAAATCCTGAAGCGTCACCTTGAAGCTCAGGGTCTTGTCCGCAGACATGACGGGATCGGCCCGCGTATCGACGCTGGGGCCGCGCTGTTGGGGTCCCCGTCCGCTATCGGAACGCCCGCCGGGGCCTCGCCGTTCGCCGGATCCGCCAGCCTGCCCGCCGCGTTGGCCGGCGGCATCGGGCGGTACGCCCTCGTCGGTCGGAGCGGCTTCGTAAGGGGCGCGGAATTCCGAAAGGTCGAGTGCCGTGACATAGCCGGCATGATGGATATCCATCCGGTCGAACTGCCGGCGGGCATCGGCGAGGAATTCGTCGTGGTCGATGACGCCGTCGTGGTTGATGTCGGTGCGATCAAACCATCCCGAAAGGGCATCTTCGCATTTCGGACGCCCGAGCAGGCCGCCGCTCAAAGGTTCGGCGTTGGGACTGAACTGAATGCTTAAAGACGGCTGGTCGCCGCCCGGCGGCCGCGATCCGCCCCGGCAGCCATCCAAGGCGATGGCCAGAAGGCAAAGGGCGGTTACGGTCCGCAGGCGGTGACCTGAAGATCTGACAGGGTTCTCAGGGTTGCGGGGGAAGTGGGCCGGGCTGGCCGAAAGGCACTCCATGAGGTGGCGCAAAATGATCTCCGTGCGGAGGGCGATCGAAAACCGTGCGTTGAGCCGGTGTGAGCACCTCGTATAACGCTTCCAGCGCGGGACGGGAAGATTGCAGGTTCTGCAATTTGACCGCGAGACCCTTTTCCATTTGGGCTTCTCGTTCCAAGGCCGTCGGCTTGGTCTCCCGCGTGGGCACGTTGGACAGGCAATCCGCCTGTTCCTTGCCGGCATTGTCGATTTGCACCTGTCGCCATTTGTTCCAGGCGGCTCGCTGCTTCTCTGTCAGATCCAGCTTGGCTTCAAGATAGGCGAGCCGGGCGATTTCATGGGCATGGTGTTCGTCGCAGAAGTTCTTGTGCCGGGCCACCGGGTCCTCCTCGGAATGGCGCATCTCCGATGTCGGCGCGGGAGGCTGCCCGGCCGGAGGCGGGCTGGGTGGGACACCCTGTGCGCAGGCCATCGTTGCCCACAGCAGGGGAAAGGCGGTGAGAAGAAAAGTTTTACGAATGGACATGGCGCTACCTTTACCTCGTCTCCGGATCCGAATATTTCAGTCGGGGCGGAATATCCGGAATTCAGACCCGCGATCTCAAAAAAAGACGGAGCCAAGGTAGCGATTTCACTTTTCAATAGTGTGACGTCGATTCGGCGATTTGGTAACAATGTGTTTCCCGGGTCGATCTTCCGGACGGTCAACTTCCCGCGACATAGGCCCGCATCGCCTCGGCCTCGGTTTCGACCCGTTCGAGACGTTCGATCACCAGATCTCGGATGCTGACGATTCCCGCGACCACGCCATTTTCCAAAACCGGCATATGGCGGAAGTGAAGCCGTGACATGGTCGCCAGGACGTCGCTGATCCTGTCCGTCCTGGCACAGGTGATCGGATCCGCGGTCATGATCGAGGAGACCCGCTGAAACAGGGCGTCCGCCCCTTGATCGTCCAGCACGCGGACCACATCCCGTTCGGTGAAGATTCCTGCCGCGGCTCCGTTCCGATCGAGGACGATCAGCGCGCCGATCTTATGCCGGGCAAGCAAGGCGATGGCATCGGCGACGGTTGCATCCCGATCGACGGTGGTGATGCCACGGCCCTTCTTCTCCAGGATTTCGGCGATAATCATCGGGATCCTCTCCTCGACGTTGCAACGATAAGCGGGGCTGTAGCCAGTTAGGATGAATGCCTCCCATCATTCAACCGTAAATTACGTGTGGGTAGTTGAAAAGGACGCAATGCGATAAGCTTATTCCGTGTGCTGCATAATCAGGTCACCACTTTGCGACGTTTTTTACAATGTTAACAGGACGGATTTCCGGCGATCTGAAGCGGGATAGCGCCGATTTTGCCGTTCATCGCCAGTCAAATTCTTGACGATGTTAATAAATTCGACCAATCTGGACAGGCTGCTGCTCATGATCAATCGGAAGACTCTGAATGCTCCGCGCCCCCGCGGTCGGAATGCTATTCCTGATATTGGCGATTATGCCCGGAACCGGTCATGCGACGACCCTGAACGAGCTGAAAGTCGGGGTTCGCGTCGTCGATTTTCTGGCGAATCCCCTGCGAGGGAAGATTCCATTCGCTTTGATCTATGACGCGCAGATAAAAGTCTCTTTCGATGATGCTCAGGCCATTTCGAATTGGGTGGCGAGCGGTGCCGCGACGGGCAAGGTCGAACTGGCTCCCGTTCTCGTCGATATCCATCAATTGGATGAAAACCAAATTTTTCGCGTCGGTTTCATTGCTGCGGGAATGGAATCGCATTACGGTCGAATTTTCGATTACGCGAGACGGAATCGGACGTTGATCATCTCGGCCGATCTTTCCTGTGTTCGTGCCGGTAAATGTACCGTTGGCATCGCCGGCGCGCCGCGTGTCGAGGTGATCATCAGTCAGCAGGCGGCTTTGTCTTGTGGAATCGAGTTTACCGAGGCTTTCCGAATGATGGTGACGGAAAACTGAGAACCCCACCATCGTCTTTGCTGCTGTTGACCCTCGTGCCCTGCTGCCTGTGGGCCGGGGACGCCGGCGCGCAGGGGTTGGACTACGGCCAGTACGAGACCCTGTTCGGCGAGCCGGTGACCATCAGCGCGACAGGTAAGCCCGAGCGCGTTTCGGACACGCCCGTCTCCATGGACCTCATCACGGCGGAGGATATCCGCCGGTCGGGGGCGCGTGACATCCCCACCTTGTTGCGTCGCTTGGCCGGCCTCGACGTTTCCCATGCCTCGACCAGCATCAGCGACGTCGGTATCGGGGGGTATATCCGTCCGTTGACCAGCCGCGTGATGGTTTTGATCAACGGCCGGCAAGTCTATTATGATGGTTTCGGTGTCGTGTTTTGGCCGACCTTGCCGGTCGAGATGCCGGAAATCCGGCAAATCGAAGTGCTCAAGGGCGCGCAAAGCGCTCTTTACGGCTTCAATGCTGTCGATGGTGTCATCAATATCGTCACCTTCGATCCCATCAGCGATCCGGTAAATGCCGTTCAGACGCGCTTTGGCAACCAAGCGCGGCGCGAGGTGGCGGCCATCACGACTCAGCCGTTGGGCGAGAGAGCCGGTGTCAGGATAACGGCGGCGGGCGACCATGCGCATGATGTCGGCATGGTCGACAAATCGGCGGCCAATGTCGCCTACGCCAAGAATCCCAATCGCCGTTCCGCCTCCCTGGATGCCGCCGTCATTCTTCCCGATGACAGCAAATGGCGGCTTGAGGCGTCGCATACCGATGTCACCGGGCGGGCGATTGCCTACAACGCTTTTCTGGATGCGCGCCTGGTGACGGATTCGGTGAAAGGCAGCTACACCGCCGATACGGCCATCGGGCGGATGGACGGCACCGTCTACTACACCCTGGTCGATGTTCCGTGGGGGGAAACCCAGCCCGTCGGTTCCGTCCACAATTACGACAGCACGCTCGTCGGGCAGCTATCGGATTTGTTCAAGATCGGCCCGGCGGACAGTTTTCGCGTCGGTCTCGAGGCGCGCCGCAACGCGATGACCTCCTCGATCCTGCGCGGCGGGACTATCGGCGGGGATCTGACGGCGGCGTCCCTCATGTGGGACCGCCAATGGACGCCGGCCATTTCGATGGTCAATGCCATCCGCTACGATTATTTCCAATTGGACCGCAGCGGGCCCGGCACCGTGCGCGACATTTATACCAACGAGGACTTCAATCGCAGTATTCAAGGAATCAGCGCCAATTCGGCCGTGATCGATAAATTGACCGAGAATGACAGCCTCAGGCTGTCCTTCGGCCGAGGTTTGAAATTGCCGACCCTCGGTAATTTCGGCCTGCTTCAGCATTATGTGCCCCAGTATTCGGGGCGTTACTTTTATGAAAATCCCAATTTGGCGGCTGCCGCGGTTTATGACTACCGGATCGGCTGGGACCACCGCGTCGCACCATTGGATGCGACGGCGCGCCTGTCGGTTTTTCACGATGTGACGACAAAATACGTCGGGACGGCCAATTTTCTCGTCAACAGGACGGCCGCCATCGTTTCCTCCATGGTGCCGGGATCCGTCACCAACGGCGTCGAGTTCGATCTGCGGCACAAGACCCGTGAGGGATGGATCTGGGGAGGGAACTACACTTTTGACCGTTTGCACGAGCATTTCGATCAGGGTCTGCATGATTCCCTGCCCGAACATAAGATCAACCTCGATGTCGGCTACGCCTGGGGCGAATGGGATGCCGAGCTTTACGGATCCTACGCCTCGGCGACCAAGGGTGTCATCATCACGCCCGGACTGCCGCCGAAAACGACCGTCGGACGGGTGAAAAGCCGGACCATTCTGTCGCCGCATGTCGGATGGCAGGCAATGGACAATATTCGTCTGGAATTGGCGGCCGAAAATCTTTGGCCCTATCAAGACACTCTGCCCCAGCGAATGGAGACGAGTTATTATCTGACGGTAACGATTACTTACTGAGGACGGATGGACGTTTCACCCAGGGAAATAGGCGCGCCGGATCGGAGCGGAGATGGGACGCTTTCGGATCGTAAGCCGACGGTCCACCCCACCGACTTGCCGTCGCTGCGCCGCCATATGCTGTTCGCCCTCCGGGTCGGCTTGTTGCCGGCTATCGTCTTGCTGTTCGTCGGGTTGCTGTTCCAACTTGGCACCTCGGCTCTGCACAATCAGGAAACCACCATGCGCGCGGTGGTGGAGACCGATTTGCAGAGCATCTCGCGGTTGGCGCATATCAACAGTCGCCTACAGGCGACCAATGCCGAAATCTATCGTTTGATGACGTTGGTGGCTGCCCGGGAGAAGACGCCGGATCTGCGTGAACGGATCGACGACTTCGGAACGCGCATCGACAAGATCATCGTCGACCTGCGGGACTATAGCGACAGCGAACCGGCGGCGGCGAAAAAGGTCTCCATCGACGAGTTCATCCGCAATCTCGAGCTCTACAAGGGGGCGATCTTCTGGGTCGGATCGATGCTGGAGATCGATTTTCCCAGCGCGGTGGCTTTCATCACGCCCTTCAATCAGCATATCGATCGGATGTCGGCCCAATTGACGACGATCATCACGGAGTCGACCGAGAAGGCCAACGAGCGAGCGGTCGAAGCCGCCAACGAATTGCACCAGGTGGCCAACTATTATGTCATCGGCGCCGGGGCGGTCAGCATTCTGGTGTCGATTTTCACCTGGCGCATGGGCAAGCGACAGGAACGGTTGTTCGTCACGACGGTGCAACTCGAACGGATGGTCGATGAACGGACGACCGCGCTGTTCGCCGCCAAGGAGCAGGCCGAGGCGGCGACCCAGGCCAAGTCGCAGTTCCTGGCCGCCATGAGCCATGAAATCCGTACGCCGATGAACGGCGTGATGACCATGGCCAAGCTTCTCCATCAGACCAATCTGGATCAGGAGCAGATGGGGATGGCCTCCGTCATCCTGGAATCGGCCAGCGCCCTGCTCACCATCATCAATGACATTCTCGATTTCTCGAAAATCGAGGCGGGTAAAATGGAGCTGGAGAACAGCCCCTTCTCGCTGGTGACCCTGGTTGAGGAGGCGACGGAACTTCTGATGCCGAGAGCCGAGGAGAAGCGCCTCAAGCTGGCGGCGTTCGTCGATCCCTTCGCTCCCGACCATTATCTGGGCGATCAGGTGCGCTTGCGCCAGATTCTGCTCAATATGATCGGCAATGCGGTCAAATTCACCGAGAACGGGCATGTTCTGGTCGAGGCCAGGGTCGAACCGCGGCTAGGCGGACCGCTTCTGTGCTTTACCGTCATCGATTCCGGCATCGGGGTTACCGAGGAACAGCAGAAGCGTCTGTTCCAGCCTTTCGAGCAGGCCGACAGTTCGACGGCCCGGCGATTCGGCGGAACCGGTCTCGGCCTCTCCATATGCCGCCGGTTGGTCGAATTGATGGGGGGCGAGATCGGCATGCGTCCGACCCCTGGCCGGGGTTCGACCTTCTGGGTGAAGATTCCTTGTCAACTGGCCGAGCAGGGCGCCGCCGCGCCCGAGCGGCCGCTTGCCGGTCTCAGGGCGCTGGTTGCCGTGGACGATGAGGATGTGGCGGGCATCTGGCGGAGTTATCTTGAATTTCATGGAGCGCGCACCTCCATCGCCTTGTCGGCTGCGGATCTGCTGGCCGAATGCAGGAGGTCCGCCGAGGCTGGGCAGGCCTATGATCTCGTCCTGATCGATAGCGACTTTGGCGGAGGAGGCTGTCTCGATTTGGGCAGTCAGTTGTTGCATGACCAGGCGTTCGGCGGTGTTCGGCCGGTTCTGGTGGCTTCCCGGGCGCAGCGTTCGACGCGGCCCGAGGCGGTTCGCCGAGGTTTCGTCCGGACCGTCACCAAACCCATTCGCCGCGATGGGCTGGCGCACAGTCTCGCCGCGGTTGTCGGACGCCGTTCCGGTCGTCCCGACACGCCCCCATTGGAGCCTGCCGATGCGGCGCGGTTCGATTGGGTGAAGCCTTCCGGTGACGAGGCCATGGCGGCCGGGGCGCTGATCCTGGTGGCCGAAGACAATCCGACCAATCAATTGGTCATGCAAAAACTGATGGGACGTCTGGGATATGCCATCGACATGGCCGGAAACGGGTATGAGGCGTTGGAGAAATTGCGCCAGCGTTCTTACGGACTGCTGATCGCCGATTGCCATATGCCCGAAATGGATGGCTATGAATTGACGACCCGCATCCGCGCCGAGGAAAGCAAGACGGGGTCCCACTTGCCGATCGTCGCCTTGACGGGGGATGCCTTGGCGGGGGCGGCTCAATATTGCTTCGATGTCGGCATGGACGATTATCTGAGCAAGCCGGTTTCCGTCGATCTGCTTGATGCCACAGTGCAACGTTGGCTTCCGGCGGCGGTTGCCCTTCGCCATCGCCGGTCGGCGCCATGCGCGGCGGACACTTCCCTGGCGACGGAGGCTCCTGTTCCGGCGGCGGTGACTCCCACGGCGGCGGACATTATCGATCTTTCCCAGTTGACCGAGGCGTTCGGCGGATTGACCGAGGATGCCGCCGCCCTGTTGGAGCAGTTCTACGCGAGCGCGGAAATCGACGTCGCGAAGGTGATTGAGGCATTGACCCAGAACGATACTCAACTCGCCCGGCAGACCGCCCACCATGCGGCGGGGGGGGCAAAGGGTGTCGGAGCGTTGGAGTTCGCCGCGGTCTGCGCGTCCATCGAGCGCCTTCTCATCGAAGGGGATGGTGGCGGACTCGAGCCGCTGGTCGGGCAGTTGACGCCGGCGCTCAATCGCGCCCGCCAACGCTTCGCCGCCTTGATGCCGCTCACCGGTCAGGACAACGGAGTAAACGCTTGATTTAACAGGCTGCGGGAAAAGTCGGAATTTCTGTCGTCATTCCCGCGAAAGCGGGAATCCATGCTCTATCGGAATCAATATTTGGTGTCCCGATAATGCGCTTACCGCGATATGGATCCCCGCTTTCGCGGGGATGACGACAGAAATGATATCACGAAGACTTTTTCCGCAGCCTGTTAACGCCTTTCGCGGACGCCGTCGGTTGCCAGGCTATCCAGATACCAGCGATAGGTCTGGCGCAAACCCTCTTCCAGCGAGATTCGGCTCCGCCAGCCCAGGGCGGCCAGGCGCTCGACGTTGAGCAATTTGCGCGGAGTGCCGTCCGGCTTGCTTGAATCGAAGACGAACTCGCCGGTAAAGCCGATGGTGGCGGCGATCGCCTCGGCCAATTGGCGGATGGTCACTTCGCTGCCGGTGCCGACATTGATCGGCACATCGCTTTCATGACGGCGCAACAGAAACACCGCGGCATCGGCGAGATCGTCGACATGCAGGAATTCCCGAAGCGGCGTGCCGCTTCCCCAGATTTCGACGGAGGGATTTCCCTCTATTTTCGCCTTGTGGATCTTGGCCAGCAGGGCGGGCAGGACATGGCTGGAGAGAAGATCGAAATTGTCCTCGGGGCCATAGAGATTGGTCGGCATGGCCGAGACGAAACGGCATCCGTATTGCCGGCGATAGGCTTGGCACAGTTTGATGCCGGTGATCTTGGCGATGGCGTACCACTCGTTGGTCGGTTCCAGCGGACCGGTGAGCAGGGAGTCCTCGTCGATCGGCTGCGGCGCGAGACGCGGATAAATGCAAGACGACCCAAGAAACAGGAGCTTGGTCACCCCGTTGCGATAGGCGGCATCGACGATGTTCTGTTCGATGGCCAGATTATCGTACAGGAACTCGGCCGGGCGCGTGGCATTGGCATGGATGCCGCCGACCGTCGCCGCGGCGAGGACGATCGCGTCGGGGCGTTGAGCGGCCAGCCATTCCTCAACCGCCGACTGACGGCGCAAATCAAGCTCCGCGCGCGTGACGGTGAGGATGTCGCAAGGTTCCTGGCCGAGGCGGCGGACCACCGCGGAGCCGACCATGCCACGATGGCCGGCGACCCAGATGCGGCGGCCGGCCAGTTCGAACTCAGTCAAGTCCGTGACTCCGTGATGAGGCCTCCGTACCGACGATGGCGAGGTCGGAACGAACCATCTCGGTGACCAACTGGCGGAAGCTCACCTTGTGGTGCCAGCCCAGTTTCTGGTGCGCTTTGGTCGGGTCGCCGAGCAGAAGCTCGACTTCGGTGGGACGAAAATAGCGGGGATCGATGGCGACCAATACATCGCCAGAGGCGGCATCGACGCCCGTTTCGTCCACGCCTTTACCGCGCCATTCGATCGTCCGCCCGACTTCGGCGAAGGCCAGTTCGATGAACTCCCTGACGCTGTGGGTCTCTCCGGTGGCCAGCACGTAATCGTCGGGGGTTTCCTGCTGGAGAATGCGCCACATCCCCTCGACGTAATCGCGGGCATGTCCCCAGTCGCGCTTGGCGTCGATATTGCCGACATAAAGGACGTTCTGCAGGCCCAATTTAATGGCGGCGACGGCACGGGTGATCTTGCGGGTGACGAAGGTTTCGCCGCGTGTCGGCCCCTCGTGATTGAACAGGATGCCGTTGCTGGCGTGCAGGCCATAGGCCTCGCGATAATTCACGGTGATCCAATAGGCGTAGAGCTTGGCCGCGGCATAGGGGCTGCGCGGATAGAAGGGGGTGGTTTCGGACTGCGGCGTTTCGACGACCTTTCCATAAAGTTCGGACGTCGACGCCTGATAATAGCGGGCGGTCTTTTCCAGGCCGAGAATGCGGATGGCCTCCAGCAGCCTGAGGGCCCCCATGCCGTCGGCATTGGCGGTGTATTCCGGCGTTTCGAAGCTGACCTGGACATGGCTCTGCGCGGCCAGGTTGTAGATCTCGGAGGGCTGGGTTTCCTGAACCAGGCGGATCAGGTTGGTCGAATCGGTCATGTCGCCGTAATGCATGTGAAAGCGGACATTCCGTTCATGCGGATCCTGGTACAGATGATCCACTCTCGCCGTGTTGAACGACGATGACCGGCGTTTCAAGCCGTGCACCACATAACCCTTCGCCAACAGGAGTTCGGCGAGGTAGCCGCCGTCCTGGCCCGTTACTCCGGTAATCAACGCTATCTTGTCGGCCATTGTTTACTGTTGACCCCCGAGGCGTTAATGAGGTGTTCGCAGGATGCGTCGTCGGAGGCGAAATGTCGACCCGGCATTTTGTCTTGGTTCCCCGAAACAAATGGCATCGAAGGTTCTTGAATTTTTTGTGGCGGGCTTGCCCGAAACGAAGCCGGCCCGGGGAAGGTGGGGGGTGAATCGCGGGCAGACTGGTTATTCGGGAGACAGTTGTTAATATGGCGACCGTGCATATTTATTTTCGGGGTGTGACGGGTGCTTGGTCGAGGTCTTAATCCTGCGCGGTTCGTGGCGTTGCTGGACGAATTTCGCCAGAAGGTCTGCCAGGAGCGGATTTCCGCCCGTCTTCAAGAGGTTAAGCAGGATGAGCTGATTGCCCTGGTCAAGCTGCAGGCCGAGGTGAAGGCTCGGTATCTGGTGGCCGTTCTGGATCTGATCGCCCCCAATATGACCGATCTGGAAAGCGCCGTGGCCGCCGCCCGCCGCTATCGCGAGTTGGCCGAGGAAATTCAAAAGGGGGTGCAGACCATCGTCGATGGTGTGGTCGCCCGCGAAATTTCCATGGCGGGGCTCGAATTCGGTCCGGAATTTTCGTCGGATATCGAACGCGCCATCCAGGAGTTCATCTTGGCGCATCAGGAAGATGACGATATTGCCCCGTAGCCTTTGAGGTATAGCTTTTTACAGATGGACACTCCCGGTATTCGGATGGAACTTTGCTATTCCTATCGGCCAACGGGTTAGAGCGAATCAATAGGCCCCAAGCCCAAGCGGCGCTTCCCGTCCGCCGCAGCGGAGCGCAGGCGTCAGATTAAACCTTGGGAATTGGAACGATAATTTCGCGAAGGGTCCTTGAGGTCCCTTTTTCACGGGGGGTTATGATCGGTGACGAACAGCTCAAAAATTACACCGGTGATTTTGTCCGGCGGGGCTGGAACCCGCCTTTGGCCATTGTCCCGTGAACAATTTCCCAAACAACTGCTTCCCCTGGCGGGCACGCATTCGCTGATTCAGGAAACGCTGCTGCGGTTTTCCGATTTGTCCCGTTTTGCCGCGCCGATCGTGGTGACCAACGAGGAAACCCGGTTTACCATCGGCGAGCAGATGCGGTCGGTCGGGATCGATTCGGGGGCGATCGTTCTTGAGCCCGTCGCCCGGAATACGGCTCCGGCCATTACGGCGGCCGCGCTCATGGCGGTGGAGAAGGATCCGGCAGCCATCCTGTTGGTCGTACCGTCCGATCACGTGATCGGTGACGTGCCGGCCTTTTTGGCGCAGGTTGCCGCGGCTTTGCCGGCGGCACGCGATGACGGGCGCCTGGTCACTTTCTCCATCCTGCCGACCCGCCCGGAAACCGGATATGGCTATATCAAGCGGGGCGAGCCTCTTGACGGTCATCCCGCCGTCTATTCGGTGAGCGCTTTTGTCGAAAAGCCCGATGAGCAGCGGGCCCACGCTTTTCTGACATCTGGCGATTATTTTTGGAACAGCGGGATGTTCCTCTTCTCGGCGGCAAGTTTTCTGCGGGAAGTCGAGCAGTATGCCCCCGAGGTTCTGGACGCCGTGCGCACGGCGGTGGCCGGCCGCACCGTCGATCTTGATTTCATTCGTCTGGATGCCGCCGCCTTCGCCGCCTCCCCCGGCATTTCCGTTGACTATGCCGTGATGGAAAAGACGGCGCATGTCGCCACGGTGCCCTGCGACATCGGCTGGACGGATGTCGGAGCCTGGTCCGAGCTTTGGCGAATCGCCGGGAAGGATGCAAACGGCAACAGTCTGCAGGGCGACGTCCTGGTCGAGGAAAGCCACAATTGCTATGTGCGGAGCGAGGGGATCCTCACGGCCGCCGTCGGCGTCGAGGATCTGGTGATCGTCGTGACCGACGATGCCGTGCTGGTCACTCCTCGTGGGCGCGCCCAGGACGTGAAGTTGGTCGTCGAGAGCTTGCGCCGGCAGGGGCGTCCGGAACTGACGACCCATGAACGGGTACACCGGCCCTGGGGGTCTTACCAGACGATCCAGAAGGGGGACCGTTTTCAGGTCAAGCGTCTCACCATCAAGCCGGGGGGGAAGCTGTCGCTGCAGAAGCACTATCACCGCGCCGAACATTGGGTGGTCGTCAATGGCACCGCCCTGGTGACGCGTGGCGAGGATGAGCTCCTCCTCCATGAAAACGAATCCGTCTATATTCCGTTGGGATCGCTGCACCGGCTGGAAAACCCCGGTAGGGTGCCGCTCTGCCTGATCGAGGTGCAATCCGGCGGTTATCTGGGCGAAGATGATATCGTCCGTCTCGACGACACCTACGGACGCAAATGAGTAAGACCATGTCAGCAGCGCATAGCTTTCATCCGACCATCCTCCGTGAATATGATATCCGTGGCATCGTCGGCGAGACCCTGTTCGCCGCGGATGCGGAAGCCATCGGCCGGGCTTTCGGCACTTTGGTGGTTCGCAACCAGGGACGAATGGTCTGTGTCGGCTATGATGGGCGGCTCAGCTCGCCCGAACTCGAAGCCGCGTTGGTCCGGGGACTGGTCTCCACCGGGCTGGAGGTGCGCCGGGTCGGGCGCGGGCCGACACCGATGCTCTATTACGCCGCTCAGACCATGGCGGCGGATGGCGGCATCATGGTGACCGGATCGCATAATCCGCCCACGCATAACGGGTTCAAGATGGTCTTCGGCGGAAAGCCGTTCTTTGCCGGGCAAATTCAGGAACTCGGCCGGCTCAACGGTTCCGGTGATCTGGAGATGCGCTCGGGGGGAACATCCGCCGAGGTTTCCGTGCGGGACGACTATCTCGAACGTCTATTGCATGATTACGACGGGATTCGTCCGCTGACGGTTGTCTGGGACGCCGGCAACGGGGCCTCCGGCGAAATGATGGCCGCGCTGGCGGCAAGGCTGCCGGGCCGGCATGTCCTGCTCAACGAGGTTATCGACGGCCGGTTCCCCGCGCATCATCCCGATCCCACCGAGCCGGAAAATCTCGAGCAATTGATCAAAGCGGTGGCTGAGGCCAAGGCGGAAGTGGGCATCGCCTTCGACGGCGATGGCGACCGGATCGGTCTCGTCGATGCCAAGGGCCGGATCCTGTGGGGCGATCAAATGATGATGCTGCTCGCCGAGGATGTCCTGCGGGAGAGGCCCGGAGCGATGATCCTGGCCGATGTCAAAGCGAGCAAAAGCCTGTTCGATCATATCGCGGCATTGGGAGGGCGGCCGGAGATGTGCCGTACCGGCCATTCGCTGATCAAGACGCGGATGGCCGAAACGGGCGCGCCGCTGGCCGGTGAGATGTCCGGGCATATTTTTTTCGCGGATCGCTATTACGGCTATGACGATGCGCTTTACGCGGCGGTCCGTTTTCTCAGCCTGATCGCCCGCTGGACAGGGCAGACATTGGCCGACCGTTATGATGCGTTGCCGCAGGTGTTCAATACACCCGAGTTGCGCATCGATTGTCCCGACGAGCGCAAGTTCGCCGTGGTCGCCGAGGTCAAGGAGCGGCTCGTCACAAGTGGCGACGACGTCTGTTGCGTCGATGGCGTCAGGGTCAGTTCGGCCGATGGCTGGTGGCTGTTGCGTGCCTCCAACACCCAGGCGGTCCTGGTGGCGCGTTGCGAATCGACCACAGAGGCGGGACTGGCTCGGTTGAAACAAATTTTGGCCGGCCAACTGGAACCGTCAGGCCTTGTTTTGGGATGATGGAGCGGCAAGTGGCGGCGCACCTGCAGCCTTGCGGAGGGCTGCGGAGAGGCGCGGGTAAACGGCCGACACACAGTATTCTCTGGCTACGAGGTTCCGCCCTTCCGATCCCATGCGGCTACGGAGAGCGGGCGTGCGCGCAAGGGTTAGGATGGCTTCGCGCCATTCCTCTCGGCTATTGGCCAGGAAGCCGTTGATCCCATGCTGAACGACAGTGTTGTTCATGCCGACAGGAGAGGCCACCACGGGTAGGCCGACAGCCATGTATTGGATGAGCTTGAAGGCGCATTTTCCCCGCGTCCAGGGATCGTCAGTCAGGGGCATGATACCGACGTCGAAATTGTATAATTGTTCGACTTCGTCGGCTTCACGCCAAGGCAGGGTTGTTGCCCCGATCCTCGTGAAGTCGGCGTGACTGGCGCCGATCACCGTGAAACTGGCGATTCCTTCCGAGATGAGTTCTTCAAGCGTCGGGAGTAGCGGGCGCAGATACTGTTCGGCCGTGGATGGAGTGCCGATCCAGCCGATCCTTATGGGTCCGCCGTGTTCTGCTGAGCGGTCAGGATGATCGCGATCGAGATCCACCGGAGTTGGCAGTTGAACGATTTCGCGCGCGTGTGCCTTTCGAGCCCAATCTGTGAGGACCGAATTCCCGACGATGACTCCCCGCGCCTGTTGAATGAGGTGCTCAAATTTTTTCCCGAGTAGGGCGCGGACGAGAGGGGAGGGGTGGGTCGCGTAACGGAGGAACCACGCATCATCGAAGTCCAAGATAAAAGGCATGCCGCGCATCGCAAACTGTTCAACGATACTTGGTATCCAGGGCAGGATCTCCTTTTCCACCCAAATCAGGTCGAAATTTTGGGCGTCGTGCAATACTTTTAGTCGCCGTCGATAACATTTGAGGATAGCGCCAGAATCGACTTTGCGGTCTCCGTAGAGAGCGGGAAGATAGGTTTCGTCAAAAAAAGGCGATACGGTGACGTCAATCCCTTCTGCCTTGAGAGCCGGCAGATAGTTGAGAAAGCGGGTGCGGCTACTAGCCCCCTGTCGAGGATATCGGGTCAGGGCGAGGATGGAGATTGGACGGGCTTCGGATCCGCTACGCGCTTCCAAGGAGGATATGGGCCTATTGCCCCGGGACAGAATGTTCGGAAGATCGGCCCAGAGCATGAGAGAGCCCTGCACGGCATCGGTGATGGCGGTTAGCGAGGCGTTCAGAACGCCTTTGAGACTCCGCGCGAGTGGGGCGATTAGCAGGCCGTCGAGCGCGAGAGCTAGGGAGCCCGGCCAACCAAAATATTTCCAGGCATATTGGATGCGACCGCGCGCGTTGTAGAACTGGCGCCTTGCTTTGATCCGGTCGGTGGAGCCGCAGCCGACGTGCGTGGCGCTGACGGCGGCGTTGTGAACGCAGATTCCTCCATCCAACGCAATCCTGCGGCAAAGGTCCACATCTTCGTAATAGACGAAAAACTGTTCATCGAATCCACCCAACCGAGTAAAGATCGAGCGGCGGATCAGTAAAAATGCCCCCATGATTTGGGGGACTGGGCGAGTATCCTGATGATCCCACTCGGTCATGAAATGAGGAGGAAACAGGCGCGGCACGAGACGGTCCAGTCCTACCGATTGTGCCAGCATGCGGCCGACTGTGGGGAAGCGAGCGCAACAACGTTGGGTCACGCCGGCAGTATCGTTCAAGCGAATGGACGATGCCGCGATTTTCCGATTGTCCGCGGCCTCCATGAACATGAGTGCGCCCCGTAGCGAATCTCGACCCAGTACAGTGTCGGGATTGAGAAATAAAATATAATCTGCGGTGGATTCTGCTGCTCCAATATTACAGGCTGAGCCGAATCCAAGGTTTTCGGGCAAGCGGATCGGTATGAAGGGGGGGGACGCAAAAGGCAGATCGTCCATGGAGCCATCGGTGGAAGCGTTGTCGACTACCACCATCCTTTGCAGCTCGACGTTACCTAGGTCACTGGTGAAGACAGATTCTAGGCACTGGCGTAGCAGGGAGCCGGCGTTCCAGTTGACAATGACAATATCAAGGCTAGGCATTTATTAAAATCCGTTCGGCTCGATATTATGTGGTGGCCGAGAGGGCAGGTTCTCTCCGTGAAAATCGTTGAATATGAGCTGCCTTAAGCAGACTGCCATGGAACTTTCCTAAAGCAGAGGGAGTATTTTCTGCGTGTATTATAGATAAAAATATTTTTGTTAACAGGTGGTATTCTTTGGAGAGCAATCATTTAAGAATCTGATCCCTAGGGATCTTCTGCTGCGAGGTCGATCAGATATCGTCCATAGGCGTTTTTTGAGAGCTCCTGCCCAATACGCAACACGTCGTCTTTCGTAATCCAATTCTTGCGATATGCGATTTCTTCCAGACACGCGATTTGGAGATTCTGCCGATCATTGACTGCGCGAACGAATTCCGCCGCCTGCAGTAGGGAGGCATGAGTCCCCGTATCGAACCAGCAATAACCACGGCCAAGGAACTCTACGCTCAGGCACCCTGCCGCCAGGTAGGCGGCATTGACAGAGGTAATTTCGAGTTCACCGCGAGCCGACGGTTTGACCTCGCGGGCAATGTCCAGCACACTGTTATCATAGAAATAAAGCCCAGTGACAGCCCATTTCGATTTGGGAGCCAGCGGTTTTTCCTCAATGCTGATGGGTCTTCCTTCCGCATCCAATTCGACCACGCCGTAGCGTTCGGGATCGCGCACACCATAGGCAAAGATTTTCGCGCCTTGGTTGACGGCAGCAGCTTTTTGCACCGCAGCGGCAAGCCCGTGACCGTAAAAAATATTATCACCCAGTACCAAGGCGACACTGTCGGAGCCGACGAAGTTCCGACCAATGATGAAGGCCTGCGCCAATCCATCCGGGGAAGGCTGGGGTGCGTATTGAAGCGATAGACCCCATTGCGATCCGTCACCGAGTACCCGGTGGAAAGCTTCCAGGTCAGCGGGTGTGGTAATAATCAGGATATCGCGAATTCCGGCCAGCATCAGGGTGCTGAGCGGATAGTAGATCATCGGTTTGTCATAAACAGGCAGTAATTGCTTGCTAACCGCGATAGTGACCGGATAGAGCCTGGTTCCCGAGCCACCAGCAAGAATGATACCTTTCATGGTTATTTCCCCAATCCAACACGCTCTGCTCGATAGCCGCGATCGAGAATGCTCTTCCACCACTCCCGATTGTCTAAGTACCAGCGCACGGTTTTTCTAAGTCCTGACTCGAAATTCTCCTTGGGCGTCCACCCCAGTTCCCTCTGGATCTTGGCTGAGTCAATAGCATAACGGCGATCATGTCCCGGTCGGTCCGCAACAAAAGTGATCTGGCGTCGGCGCGGCCCCTCCTGAATTGGGGAGAATTCGTCCAGCAGATCGCAGACTGCCTCGACGACCTGGAGATTGGTCCGTTCGTTATGTCCACCGATGTTGTAGCTTTGCCCAGGCTCCCCCTGTTCAACCACCAACCGCAAGGCTTGAGCGTGATCTTCCACATAGAGCCAGTCGCGGATATTGCTGCCACTGCCGTAAACCGGCAGGGGTTTCCCCTCCAGACCTCGGATAATAATTAGCGGGATCAGTTTCTCCGGGAAATGGTAGGGGCCGTAATTGTTCGAGCAATTGGTGATGATCGTCGGCAGCCCATATGTCTCGAACCACGCTCGGACCAGGTGGTCGGAGCCTGCCTTGGACGCGGAATAGGGTGAGTTCGGGGAGTACGGCGTCGTTTCGGTGAAAAAGCCGTCGGCGCCCAGCGAACCGTAAACCTCGTCTGTCGAGATATGGTGAAAGCGAAATGCCGCCTTTTTCGTTCCGTCGGTCAACGCCTGCCAATATCCCAACGCTGCGTCCAGCATGGTGAACGTGCCGACCATGTTGGTCTGGATGAACTGACCTGGACCGTCAATCGATCGATCGACGTGTGATTCTGCTGCCAAATGCATGACCGCGTCAGGTTGGTATTCTGCGAAAGCTTTTCCAACCGCCACCGGATCACAAATATCGATTTTCTCGAACCGATAGCGGGAATCTCTTAAATGCGTAGGAATGGAATCTAGATTGGCAGCATAGGTCAACTTGTCCAGGTTGATAACGCGATCCCCGGTTTCAGTGAGGATCTGGCGCACCACCGCAGAACCGATAAAACCTGCACCACCCGTTACAAAAATGGTCTTCATCTGGAGCCTGCTAATTCGTTCGCACAAAAATTTATAACACATTAAATTTTTTGATGCTGTTTCGCTGCCTGGAACGTCAACGCGCGGACCTCTCTAGTCAGGATTTTTATGCGGCCATAGACGGCCTCCCCCCGGAGACCGTTCCATACGAGCGGCGTAAAATGCAAAACTCTCAACATTATGCTTTCCATGGTCCCGTCAAGCGCATATCGCATTTACGATACGCAAAAGCCTTATACTGATTTTGGGCCGGAATGATAGAGCAAAGCGATGGATGCTGTACGCCAGGACTTATTCTGGCTCGCCTGGGAATCCCCTTCATCAGTCTCTCTATACCGAAGTCTCTCTATGCCAAAAGTTAGTATAAGAGCGGTTAACCTGGATTTTGTGCCCTGTGGGGTGGCCGCCCTTGCGTGCCAACGACGAAATATATGTTTATCGTGCATCAAATCAGGTGTATAAAAATACCAATTCGCATGTTTATGTAATAAGGATTCGCGATAAAAGATGAGCAATGTGGAATATTTCTTTAAGAAAACGCAAGAGTTAGTTCTTCGGAAAATAGTTTCGTTGGCAAAAATGTTTGCGAGTGGCGATCTTGGGGGAATCTTAAACGCGCTTTTCCATAATGGGGGTGTTGTACTTATAAAAGGCGGTCAATTTTTTTTAGCGATGTCAATCCCGGAGGAGGTAAAGAAACAAGAAAAGATCGTATCGGATCCTGTGGTATCAACCGCACCTTTTTTGGAGCAATATCAGAGAATTTTTGACTCAGTATACCATTTTAAGAGCTGGAAAGAACGCGAGGGCGAGGCTGGCGCTGCCAGTTCTAGCCGGAATACCCCAGAATTTATTTGGTTTGTTCCTGACTGGCTCAATGTTTGGGGGGGGGGTCATTATACGCTGTTTCGATTTGCCCAGCGGTTTGCCGAAAGAGGCGGAAAACACCAAATCATATATATTTATGACAATAAAAGACACTCTTCTCCAGATCATCTCCAGTCTGAATTGGATTTTGCGATAAGAAATTGTAAACTGGAAGTGATTGTCGATCCGAAAAAACTGCCGCCTTGCGAAGCAGTGATTGCCACGACGTGGCAATCCGCATATTCGGTACGGGCGTTCCCTTTTGCCAAGAATAAGTTCTATTTTATGCAGGACTATGAAAGTTTATTTTACCCCTGGGGTACTGCATCCATGCAGGCAAATGCAACCTACGGGTTCGGATTTAGGGGTATCACCGGCGGTACTTGGCTCCGGCAGATTTATGAGGGGCATGGGGGGGTGGCAGAAAATTACCGTTTTGCTGCCGATAAGGACATTTTTTACCCAGCATCCCCCGGCGCCAAAGTCCGTGCCGACGTCAAACGTCTGTTTTTTTACGGTCGTCCGTCAACGGAGCGGAGATGTTTTGAGCTGGGTATGGCCAGTTTAAATAAAATTGCCGAAATTTATCCCGACGTGGAAATCGTGATCGCAGGATTAGATTTGGATGTCCCCCCCCCCTTCAAGGCGACCTTGCTTGGGAACCAATCTCTACAAGCGACCGGCGATCTATACCGAAGCTGCGATGTGGGCCTGGCCTTTTCGGGAACGAACCTCTCCTATCTACCGGTCGAACTCATGGCTTGCGGTGTTCCTGTTCTGACGAACAGGGGGCCGCACGTCGAGTGGCATTGTCATCATGATGAGAACTCTTATCTCATCGATCCCGTGCCGGAGGCTGTTGTGGCTGGGTTCCAAGCGCTCTATGAAAATCTGACGCTGCGCCAGAAATTGGTTGACGGAGGGCTTAAGACCATGGCCGGCCTATCTTGGGAAAATGAAATGGATAAGATCTACGACTACGTTGAACGTTCGCTGAACTAAGCGGAAAAACCGACTTTTTCTGGCCTCTCCCGCCGTCAGGTAGGTTGAGTAACCGGTATGTTGATCTTGGCTTAGGTACTGGTTCTAATCGATAGGTATTTATCGCTGTGATACGGGCGCCAACGGGGAAATTTTCTTTTTTTTCGGATCTGTGATGGTATCTCCGTTGCGGAAGAACGTGATCCGCAAGCGACACCCTTAGCTAACTTCCCTAGTTCATTGTTTCGAGTATTGATATGGAATGATTGAGTCTAATGTCAGTGGAATAATTCGAGTTTAAACAGTGGATTCTGCGGAGTCCTTCTACAACTACTTATGGTGGGTGTGAATCGTGACGCAAAGAAGTAACTTTCAATCTGGTTTGAAACGGATTGCTCATGCAATGAGGATGAAGGGAGCCGCATGGCTTGCTGGTGATCGAAATCCGGAAAATAGTTTTCAACGGTTACTTGATATCCATCGGGAACTTGAACGAGACAAGCGCACCGTCGATGGCCAGCTAAATGAGCTTCTCGATATCCATCGGGAACTTGAACGAGATAAGCGCGCCTCCGATGACCGCGTAAGAGAGCTTCTTGAAAAAGACGAGGTGTCGGAGCTTCGTTCCGCCTTTCGGAAGGCTAGTTTCTTTTGTGTGCATGGAGCAGTGATTGAGGCTCCTTATCCGCCGGTATCTCCGCAAATACAAAATGCTCTCGCCGAAGAAGGATATGAGAGCGTGGAATTGTATCTAGGCAGTCAACTTATCAGGCGCTCGGACGCGGTACTCGACCTGGGCTCCGGCCTGGGGCTTAGTGCTATTGTCGCGGGTATGGCCGCAAATGAGGGGAGCGTGACAGGGCTTGAAGCCGACCCCCGCGTTGCTGATCTTGCTCAGCGCAATGCCAATCGGAACGTGAAGAATGTCACTATTCGAAATAGCGCCGTTTCAGTCGAAAGTGGTGTTTTCAAGTTTTTCCAGGCACCTGATTTTTTAGCTAACTCACTGTTTCCACTTGAAGGTGCGACCGAAATTTCGGTGCCATGTGTTGCGTTTGCTGATCTGATTGCTGAGTTGCAACCCGATGTCATCACCTGCGACGTGGAAGGTGTTGAGCGCAATTTGTTTGAGGGCGTTGATATTTCTTGCGTTCGCAGCATTGTTTTGGAAACACATCCCGTCCATATCGGTGACGATGGGGTCCAAAAATGCATCGCGGATTTAGCTGAGGCCGGATTAAGAAAAATTGATCACCTCTGCTGGGGGCCTGTCCTCGTCTTCAGTCGGGACAAACAGGACCAGTATATCGAGCCGTTTAGGATAAAGCCGCGCGGCAAAAAAAAAAATCAGTATGTAGCGCCATTTCATCTCCACAATCTCCCTGACGTAGAAATTATTCGTGATATTGATTCTTATAGACAAAGTAATAGTGTCCATCAAGGATCTACTTTTGTTTGGTATTCTCCTAATTGGCTCTATTGGTGGGGAGGCGGAATTTATACAATTCTTAGATTTGCAAAATTCATAGCGGATAAAGGTGTCAAGACAATCATCTACGTATATGATAACAGAGGGTATCCTTCGCTCGAAAAACTTCGTAGTGACCTTGACGAGGCCTTTCCCGGCCATTCGATTACGCTGACGACTAGCATTTCCGAATTACCTGAAGGGCATGTCGCGATCGCGACCACGCATCAATCTGTATTTTCGGTTCTTCGCGCCCCGCCTTGCTCGGCCCGTTTCTATCTCATGCAAGAATATGAGAGCCTTCTCTATACGGGCGGTACGCAGGCGGAACAAGCCAATGCAACCTACCAGCTTGGTTTTAAGGGAATTTGTGGCGGAGATTGGCTGCGCTCAATCTTTATGTCTTATGGCGGAAAGGCCATTAAATTCGAATTCTCTGTCGACCGCTCTGTTTTCTATCCCAGTCGGCCTATCTCGGACGAGATCAAACGTCTTTTCTTTTTCGGGCGACCGACGAGTGATCGCAGGATGTATGATCTTGGTGTTGCGGTACTTCAAGCCATTCATGAAAAGTATCCGCATATCGAAATTATCATTGCCGGGCTCGATGATTTGCCGGAGCTCCCTTTTCCAGCCACCTATCTCGGTAACCTTATGATAGAGGAAACTGCTGACCTCTACAGAACGTGTGATATCGGGTTGACATTCTCCGGCAGCAACCTGTCTTACCTGCCCTTGGAACTCATGGCCTCGGGTGTTCCCGTCTTGACCAACCGGGGTCCACAGGTGTCTTGGTTCTGCAAACACCTTGAAAATGCTTATTGCGCCTATCCCTTTGTCTCTGCATTCCTCGACGGCTTTACCCAACTCGTCGAGTCAAAGGCGTTGCGGGAGAGATTGGTGAGGGGTGGTCAGGAATCTGTAGTTGCCACATCTTGGGCCAGCGAAGCTGACAAGATATACGCTTTCATCTCAGCGGAAATTGGCTGGGATGGATCCCAGCGGTGAGGGCCGCCTTCCTCGGGGCTGGGGCAGCATAGTAATTTAGCAGCGCTGCAGGCATTGGTGTTTGCAGCGCTGTTAGAGGCAGTGACCTGCCCCCGGAAAATTCCTCCAGTCTGAGTTAGAGTCCGCCCTTATGGAAGGACGGACGAATGAAGCGCAGCAGGTTTACGGAAGAACAGATCATAGGAGTGCTGAAGGAGCACGAGGCGGGCATGAAGACCGCCGATCTGTGCCGCAAGCACGGGATCTCCGAGGCAACGTTTTACAACTGGAAGGCCAAGTTCGGCGGGATGGAAGTGTCGGAAGCCAAGCGGCTGAAGGCGCTCGAGGACGAGAACGCCCGGCTGAAGAAGCTGCTGGCGGAATCGATGCTGAACGAGGCGGCGCTGAAGGAGCTTCTGACAAAAAAATGGTGAGGCCCGCCGCCAAGCGGGAAGCTGTCGCTCATCTTCGGAGCCAATTCGGGATGAGCGAGCGCCGGGCCTGCGCGGTTCTTGCCGTTGATCGTAAGACGGTCCGTTATCGCTCGCGCCGTCCTGCCGACACCGAGTTGCGGACCCGCCTGCGCGATCTGGCGGCGGAACGGCGCCGGTTCGGCTATCGGCGGCTGTTCATCCTGCTCCGGCGGGAAGGAGAGCGGTCGAGCCTCAACCGCATCCATCGGCTCTACAAGGAGGAAGGCTTGACGGTTCGTCGGCGCAAAGGGCGACGCAAGGCGATTGGCACCCGCGCGCCGATCCTGGTTGTAGCCAAGCCCAATGCCCGTTGGTCGCTGGATTTTGTCCACGACCAGATGGCCAACGGGCGGCGCTTCCGCATCCTCAACATCGTCGACGATGTGACCAGGGAATGCCTGGCAGCCATCCCAGACACCTCGATCTCGGGCGTTCGGGTTGCCAGGGAAATGACGCTGTTGATCGCCAAGCGCGGCAAGCCGGGGATGATCGTCTCCGACAACGGGACAGAGTTCACCTCGAACGCCATCCTGGCCTGGTCGCAGGATCACGGGATCGACTGGCACTACATCGCGCCCGGCAAGCCGACGCAGAACGCCTACGTCGAATCCTTCAATGGCCGGATGCGGGACGAACTGCTGAATGAAAGCCTGTTCATCAGCCTCGCCCATGCCAGAGCAGTCATCGCCAACTGGATCCACGACTACAACACCGCCAGGCCGCACTCATCGCTTGGCTATCAGACACCCGCGGCTCACGCCGCAAATTTGCAAGCAACTGGGTCGGCCTCTCCGCCCCTCCGGGGCTCCGGGGCCGACCCAGTTGCTCAGATCGCGCCCACGGGCGTAACGTTGGGCGAGACTCTACCTATGGCTGGATGAAAGCTCGGGGGCAGGTCAGGTGACGCCGAGTTGCGGATTGGCCGGGACGTTGAGCCGGGCGCTATCATGGCGGCGATCCGGGCGCTGAAGGCGCCATCGTGATCGGTCCCTCCGGCGCGATCCGCGTCATGGTGGCGACAAAGCCGGTGGACTTCCGTAAAGGCGCCGAGGGACTGGCGGCGCTGGTGCGCGAGGCGATGGGAGCCGATCCGTTCTCCGGAGTGATTTACGTCTTCCGCGCCAAGCGGGCGGACCGGGTGAAGCTGATCTTCTGGGACGGCACCGGCATGGTGCTGGTGGCGAAGCGGTTGGAAGAGGGCGCGTTCCGCTGGCCGCTGGTACAGGATGGCGCGATCAGACTGTCCGCAGCGCAGTTCCAGGCCCTGATGGAGGGCCTGGACTGGCGTCGTGTTCATGAGCCGCAGCGGGCCGTTGTTCCGGTGGCGGCAAGCTGAGAAAAAGCCCGGAAAGGCGCCGAAAATCTATCGCAAGTCATTGGTAAATATGGTTGAATCTGTCTTGTGAAAAAGACAGAAACCGCCCTTCCCGATGATCCCGAACAGCTCAAGGCGATGGTTCTCGCCGAACGAGCCGAGAGCGAGCGGCTGCGCCAGATCATCGCGGCGCTGCAGCGTCATCGCTTCGGACGCCGGGCGGAAAGCCTGCCCATCGAGCAACTCCAACTGGCCCTGGAAGACGTCGAACAGGTTGAGGCGGCCAGCGAAGCCGAGGCGGAAGAGAAATCCCCGGACCAGCGCAAGGTCCGCGCCGCCACGCGTCGGCGGAACCGCGGTGCGCTGCCGGCGCACCTGCCGCGGATCGAAACGCTGGTCGATATCGAAAGCACCGTCTGCCCCTGCTGCTCCGGAACCTTGCACCGGATCGGTGAGGACGTCTCCGAACGCCTCGACATCATCCCCGCGCAGTTCCGGGTCCTGGTGACCCGCCGGCCAAAATATGCCTGCCGAACCTGCCAGGATGTCGTGATCCAGGCGCCGGCACCGGCCCGCCTGATCGAGGGCGGGCTGCCGACCGAAGCGACGGTCACCCAGGTGTTGATCGCCAAATACGCCGATCACCTGCCGCTGTACCGACAAGCCCAGATCTATGCGCGCCAAGGCATCGCCCTGGACCGTTCGACCCTGGCCGATTGGGTCGGTCGGGCCGCCTTTCTGCTGAAGCCGGTCCGGGACCGGCTGCTCGATAAGCTGAAGACATCGACCAAGCTGTTCGCCGATGAAACCACCTGCCCGGTACTCGATCCCGGACGTGGCGTCACCAAGACCGGCCAGCTCTTCGCTTATGTTCGCGATGACCGACCATGGGGTGGCGGCGATCCGCCAGGCGTGGCCTATGTTTACGCGCCCGATCGCAAGGCGGAGCGGCCGATCGCCCATCTTGCCGGCTTCCATGGCATCCTCCAGGTCGATGGCTATGCCGGCTACAAGGTGCTCGCCGGGAAGGGCGACGTACGGCTCGCCTTCTGCTGGAGCCATGTCCGCCGGAAATTTTACGATCTGGCCCAGAGCGGGCCGGCGCCGATCGCCTCGGAGGCTTTGCTCCGCATCGCCCCGCTTTATCGGATCGAAGACGATATCCGAGGGCTACCACCCGAGGAGCGCCGCGCCGAGCGCCAGGAGCGCACCCGGCCGCTGATCGATGCGTTGGAACCCTGGTTACGCGAAAAGCTGTCGCTGATCAGCCAGAAGACCAAGCTTGCCGAGGCGATCCACTACGCGCTCTCGCGCTGGGCCGGCCTCTGCCTGTTCCTCGACGACGGGCGCGTCGAAATCGACAACAATACCGTCGAGCGGAGCATCAGGCCGTTGGCCCTTACTCGCAAGAACGCGCTGTTCGCCGGGTCCGACGGCGGCGCCGAACACTGGGCCGTCATCGCCTCACTGATCGAAACCTGCAAGCTCATCGGCGTCGAGCCCTATGCTTACCTCAACGACGTCATCACCCGCATCGTCGCCGGCCATCCGCAAACAGGCCTCGACGATCTGCTGCCTTGGGCTTACGCCGCCGCCAGTATCAAGGCCGTGGCCTGAGAACACCGCTTACGGATGAACAGCCAGTCCAGGCGATCCTCGCCGGAGGCGATACCCTGGAATGACACCGAAGGAGGCTGATGAGACTGCCGCCGGAGTGTCTTACGATCGACGCTCCGGCCCGGTACTGGCTATTGCCCGTCGGACATCTCGGTGAGCAGCCGGACCATTTCCCCGACATTGCTCAGCTTGCCGACAGCAGCCGCACTGAGCCTGATGTTGAACTCGTTCTCGACAGCCAGCACCAAGCTTATATGGCTAACGGAATCCCATTCATCGATGTCCTCAGCGGTCATGTTATCGTGAATTGATATCGAGTCGTCATCAAAGGTTTCCTGGAATATCCTATTAAGACGCTCACGGATGTTCTGTTCGTTAGCCATATTTCTGCTTTCGTTGACGGATTGACGATTTTCTACGAAGTGGCCACGAGTCCATCTTTCGTAGCCGTCCTCCTGCGGATCGTAGTGGAGAGACCCGGTGCGCCGGTATCCAACTCTAACCGCCAATGGGTGGTGCCCGCTTCCTCCCCGGCGGGGGAGAACCCAAGCCGGGCGTACAGGCCCGCAACCAGTGTATTCTTCCTACTTGGCACATAGAGCCCGGTCACTGAGGTGCAGCCGAGTTCGCGTGCAAGTCCGACGATTTCGTTGCGGATGAACTCTTCCATGCCTCGTGAGAGAACACGGCAACTCATCACCCAGGTGTCAATGTGCAGGACGGCGTCCGCGCGACGCTCAAGAATGACCGCTGAAATCAATCCATTGTCGCCGAAACGGTCGCGCAGTCCAAACCAGCGGCCATAAACCACCGTTTCGTCAACCTTGGCATGCAGTTGAGCCTCTGAATAGCGTGTCCCAGTCAGATGGAACTGGTTGCTTTTCCCGATCAGCTGGGCTACACGGGGAAGGCGCAGTGGGTCGAGGTTGCCAACGTCCGCCACCATCTCCAGGCTTTTCAAATAATCGGTAGTGTTCGTGAACGACGAGGCAAAGTCCTGACGCCGGGCGTTGTCCCGATAATAGGTTGCCCGTTGCCGATCTTCGTCTCCGAACGATGTCGTTTCAAAATAGGCTTCTTTAACCAGAGCCGCGACGTAGTCAACCGGATCCTCCGGCAATTCCGGCACCGCCACCATGGGCAAATAGGTACGCACCAATTCGCGCTCGACTGGGTTGTCGTCAAGGAAGACCAGCGAATCGAGACCGATGTTAAGCAACTCGGCGATCTCACGGATATTGTCAGCCTTGTTGTTCCAGTTGGCGCGAAACACCGAAATGTCGTCGAGCGACAGCCGCATGTCCGGGTGGCAAAGGAATGGAGCCTTGGCATTCGATTCGTCGTTCTTGCTGCTGACGGAGAGGATGACGCCTCGCTCTTTGAGCGCTTTCAGATACGCTTGAATGCCGCAAAACGCTTCGCCGTCAGCGCCACTACCCAAACGGATGCCCTCGATTCCGTCGTCGCCGATCACCCCTCCCCATAAGGTATTGTCCAAATCGGCGACCAAACATTTCCTGGCAAGCCCTGCCATCGCTGACAGCACCGCAGCGGACTGCTGGGCGACCAGTCCTGTGGCGCCGAATGCGAACGCATGCTTGGAGTGGTACCAATAACGCTGATCTACCCACCGTCTTTTACCATATAGCGCGGCGACGTGATCAAGGTCGAACAGCATGACCCCCGATGGTCTCCTGGCCGCTAATCCAAGATTATAGGACCGTAAAAGCGAGCGAATGCTCCAACCGACATTGACTTCGAAATTTCCGAACACGTCGATCACGGGAACGTCAGCCGTATTATGTAGGATCTGGCAGTCGCATCCCTTCCGTATGGCCCGCCACAAGTTGGCCGTACCATCCACGGCCGCATCGACAACCTTGCCTACCATTTGCGCATCCGCGCCGGGCGGGACAGAAATCAATACGTCGCGATGGGTGGAAAATATCCAGGTGACATCGGGTTTGAAGGCATAAAGCCCACTCTCATGATCGAGGATGGTCTGCTCGATCGTATCGAACGGCGCCATCCAGATGTCCAGTGCCAGTCCTTTCAAGGCGGCCCAAAACCCGAGCACCTCGGCAAAATGATCGAGGGTACAGCCAGCCAAGAGGGCAATCCGCATGGACCGGAGCCCCAGGGCTTCGGGTGGGATGGCGCGCATCAAGCGGGCCATCCGCTGCTGAATAGGGAACTCGTGATCGGGAGATGCGATTTTCCCCAACTCCCGATAGGCTCCGTGGAAATTTTCCTCTGCAATGAGTGCTTTGATGTCGGCAAGTGCTTCGCGGATCGACATGATTATCGCTGTGCGGCCTCCCGGATACTGGTAAGCCGTTCGGGTGCAATCTCGAACCGGCCGTCCAACTGGTCTCGCATGATCGTGTTGATTTCACCCTGGATCGTGCGAATCCCTTCGTTGCTGAGCCCCTGATCGCGAAGGTATGCAAGGTACCAGAGACTGGTATCCGGATCGATGAACAGACGGTTGCGAATCGTGCGAAACATTTCAAGTTTACGCTGGCTGGCTGTCTGGTAGTCCATCGTAGCATGCGTCCAGTTGGCACCGCCACCAGTCAGGCGCCATTTCTCGCGATCAGCATGGACTTTGGTGTTTTCCATATAGAAAAATTCTTTTAAAGAGTAATAGTCTATAGGATATTTCTCGATAAATCTGATGTTCTCTTCAAGGGTCTCGTCTGTTTCACCAGGGAAACCCAGGACAAAAGCGGCAAGAGACGCGATCCCATGTTTTGCCAATAACTCTATACCGCGTGCAAAATCGGCACTGGTTGCCTTCTTGTTCATATTCGCTAACACGGTATCCGATGCCGATTCGATACCGAGATAAACGCCGCAACACCCCGACTGTTTCATCAAGCGGACGATTTCGTCATCGACGAATTGGACGCGCAGGAATGAGTACCATTCGAAGTCATACTCGCAAAAGATCTGCAGCAGTGCCTTGAAGCGCTCCCTAGGCACGTTGAACGTATCGTCGATAAATATGATCTGCCGTACGCCGGGCATGCGTGAAATGGCGTCGAGGTGGGTACGAACCAAGTCCGCGTCAAGCGTTTGCCAACTGCGTGCCGTCGTCGGATACGAGCAGAAGGCGCAGGAGAACGGACAACCGGCAGCGGTTCGGATCTGGATTGTTCGATTGAGGAAGGGAAGATCCAGCTTGTCCCAAAGCGCCGGCACCTCGCCGAGCAGCGGTTCATTCCAGCGACTGCCGGTGGTGGTGAAGCCCCCCCTTTTTAGGATACAGAGGTTGGGAATGTCCGTTATCGACACCCCGGCCTTGCGGGCGAGCAACATTGCCCGCAGATCCGGCTCGGAATTGAAAGCGTGCAAGGCGTAGGTCAATCCGCTACGCCGCATCAATCCTTCCACCTTATCAAGGCCTCGGTCTGCAAGGCTGTTGATGAAGGCGCCGCCGGCCACGATCTCCATCTCGGGATCGAGCCGTAGCAACATCTTGGCGATGTGTGCAACCTGCTTCGGCGTCAAGTAGAAGGTCGTCGATAGCCCGACTAACGGCGGTCTGCTGCACGAGGCGTACAGCGCGGCAAAGCGATCCCATTCGGAATCGATGTTGTTGATCAGCGCGACGTTGAGCCCGTCAGCGGCCAGCAGGTTTGCCAAGTGGGCGCCACCCATCGACGGCAGATGCCAAATATTAAGCGCTTGGCGACGCTGAACGTAATCGGCGTCAGCATAAGCGGGACGACCGCAGGCATCGTCGATCAGATCCAAATGTCCCATGAAGCGATCTCGATGACGCACCATCCGCGGATACACCAGGGTACTGAACATGTCGAGGCGATCAAGCGGCAGCTTGGATATCGCCTCGGCATCGACAATGTTGGACTGGCATATCAGAATCAGGTCCGGAATCATGCGGTAAAACCTATCTGGGCCTTGCCTCGAGCCACCAGCACATCATCTGCGAGGCGGATTACACCGACATCGGCGGAAAATGACCGGACGGCTTCACTGAGTTGTTTGACGCGGGCGGACAATTCCAGCCTGTCTCCTGCATGGACGGGAACCAGATAAGTCATGGCCAGCGACTGCACCAAACAATAGCGACCTGGCAGATGGACCCCGAACAAACGAGATACGAGCGCGGTCATCAGCGCTCCGTGGGCCACCCTGCCCGGAAAACCAAGATCATGGGCGAATTCGTCGGAAATATGCAGAGGACTGATGTCTCCACTCAGTGCCGAAAAAGCATCGATCTCCGCCTCGGTGATCGTATGCTCGAACGCAACCACCTGTCCTGGTACGAGTTGATCAAAGGTATAAGCCGCGACCGCGCTGGACAAAAAAACATCCTCTACTTCCGAAAGCGTCCCGGGCCAACCTAACCCAACGGCATTACCAAGAGAAGTCCATTGATCGCTGACCTGCTGCCATCGGCGAGAAGGATGGTATACTGCGTTCCCTGAAAGCCGTTGTCAGCCGCAGGGCGGCTACGGCATACTGTCCGTCTTTCATTTGGGGCGCCTCGTTAGGATTTCAATGGACGTTACGTCAATCTGGTTTCTCCCGTTTCTGACGATTACTTTGGCGCTGCACTCCTTGTCCCTGCGACGGGCTTGGCGAATAGGCGTTCTACTGCTCAGCAGTTGCGTATTCGTGGCGTGGAGCGCTCCATCGGTCATGGCGCTCTGCCCTTTGGCCGGCTTCGCAATTTTGGGGTTTGGCTTGATCAGAATGGCCGGGGCAACCCAAATACCCCTTGCCGTTAACGTCATCGCCGCCATCGCAGCGTTCGCATATCTCAAGCAATATTCTATACTGCCACTTAAAGCACTCCTTTCGTATCCCTATATGACGGTTGGTCTATCGTATATATTGTTCAGAGTTTTACACCTGATCATCGATGTCCGCCAAGGTGAAGTTAAAAAAAATATCGGAATCATTGATTATTTTTTTTATATTATATGTTTCTTCAATTTTTTATCTGGCCCGATTCAGCGTTACCAGGAATTCTTTGAGGAAACAAAAGGCCCTTCGCCTATAACCGACTCATCCGCGCGCCAAGGACTCTGTCGCATTGCGTCAGGCTATGCCAAGGTGATCGTGCTTTCCCCACTGATCAAGAACGGGTTCGATAATGTCGCGGCAATGGCCGCCACATGGCCGGCCGGCGGCGATTTTTTTGGGAATCTTTTGACTTGGTTTTGCCCCGAACTCAGCCCTGGCCCGTTTTATCACGAGGCGATTCTCGTTGCGGAATTTGCGGCCGCAATCCCGATGTATATGCTGTTTCTCTATATCAATTTTTCAGGGTACATGGACATCGTCGTCGGCTGCGGTAAATTGTTCGGTTATCACATTCCGGAAAACTTTGACCATCCACTGAACTCCGGAAATATGTTAGAGTTCTGGTCGAGATGGCATATCACTTTGTCCACTTGGTTCAAGATCTACTTATTTAATCCATTGTTACGATTGTTGACATCATGGACCAAAAATCCGAAGCATGCGCAATATTTTGCAGTACTGTCATTCTTCGTTACCTTCCTGATAATGGGAATATGGCATGGAACAACATACGTTTATATTGTTTATGGCGTATTTCTCGGGGCCGGGGTAAGCCTGAATAAACTATACCAAACGCTTTTTGTTAAAACATTCGGTAGAAGTCGGTATAATGCTCTGTGTAGGAGTTGGATATACCAGAATACGTCTCGAACAATGACGCTAAGCTATTTTAGCATTTCCCTTCTTTGCCTATGGAACAGCGCAGAAGAATTAAAAAATACATTGCTATCCCTTTCCACACACGGTTCTATTTCGGTGATCTGTGGTATCCACCTGCTTCTTTTCATGATATTGCCCCTGTATGATGGGCTGTGCCGGTTGTTCACCGTGCTATCTCAGCGACTGGCCTCCGTCGTCGGGACTGCGATCGCAACCACCGTGTGGACGGCGGCCAACGCACTCTGTGCAATCTATTTCGCGCTGGCCCAGATTTCATCGGTACCGGCGTTCATTTACAAGGGGTTTTAGGGTGATAAGCGTCGTTCGCCAGTCGGCACTCGTCGCCATGTTCATGGCGTTGATCCACGGCGTCTGCATTCTGGTCGCGAGCACGCAAATCCCGGCAGACGTACCAAACTATGCCTATCGATGTAACCAAAACATTATGGCCGCACCCCAGATAGTCGAGTACCTGCTCTTCTATCGGCGTGCATTTGCCAAGCCTGGCCCAAAACTCATATTACTCGGCTCATCCAACGTCGGATTTGGATTGCAGGCCAAAGAGATCGAAGAACTGCTGCCGGGAACGACCGTATTCAGTCTCTGCATGGG
This sequence comes from Telmatospirillum siberiense, assembly GCF_002845745.1. GTDB lineage: Bacteria > Pseudomonadota > Alphaproteobacteria > Rhodospirillales > Magnetospirillaceae > Telmatospirillum > Telmatospirillum siberiense. The sequence continues at coordinate 254,446 of NZ_PIUM01000005.1, forward strand.
CAGCGCTAATATTACGCAGTTAAGAGAAATAGTGGATCTTGTGTTCGAAGATTTGCCAAGATCAGAGTTCAAGAATACCACAATAATACTTGGCCAAGCGTACAACATTTTTATAGATGATAAGGCGCGATGGGGGGGGGCGGATACGCAACTAGACCAGATAAAGCTGAATTTTTTTGGCCTGTTCCACCATGATCGGACCGGAAAAGTCGTTAGCGTGTTGCCTGCTTCGGTGATGCATATTGCAGGAATTCTCCTTCTGCCCAATCGTTGGCTGGCGCGGATCGCCAATGTCGGCGGAGAGGTCTGGAACGCGAAGGCGATCGTTCCTATGCTCTATCGCGACAGAGACGATAGAGTGGATGTGATGAACAAAGCGTGGTTTACGGTCTTCGGAAATTCACCGGTTCTCAAAGATGAGCAATTCGTCCGCCTTGTTGATCTTGTCCAGTCTGTGACCAATAAGGGGAGCCGTTTCGTCGTGGTCGATATGCCAAACCCGCGATGGCACAAGGCGACATCCACCCATTTCGCGGATTATCAAAGCCGCAAGGTAGGGCTTATTCGCTTGATAGAATCCATCCCAAATGCACACTATATAAATATGCAGGATCTAGACGACGATTCGATTTTCTATGACGCAACCCACGTCCTTCCCGAAGACACATACTTATTGAGCGATAAATTAGTCAAAGAACTACACAAATTGTAGGTAACGTTACTAGGCATAGATGGAGAAATAGCGGCGCACCAACATTTTAGATTAGCTTGTTTCTGCCGTCGATCTGTCCAAACAGACGGGGCCACGTCACCTCACACCAAGCCAGCGCTTAACCCGCCCACATCAAAATGAAAATGCAACTGTAATGTTAGTTCAGCGAACGCTCTACATAGTCGTAAATCTTATCCATTTCCGTTTCCCAGGACAGGCCGGCCATGGTTTTGAGCCCTCCATCAACCAATTTCTGACGTAGCGCTTTATCTTCATAGAGCGCTTGGAATCCAGCTACGACGGCTTCCGGAACAGGTTCGGCGAGATAGGCGTTCTCTTCATGATGGCAATGCCATTCGATGTGAGGTCCGTTGTTCGTCAGGACTGGGACGCCGCAGGCCATGAGTTCGACCGGGAGATAGGAAAGGTTCGTCCCCGAGAAAGCCATGCCCACATCGCAGCTCCGATACAAATCTCCTGTTGCCTTGAGGGATTGATTTCCTAACAAGATTGCTTTGAATGGCGGGGGAACGTCCAAATTCAACCCGGCGATCACGATTTCCACGTCAGGATAAATTTCAGCGATCTTTCCCAGGCAAGCCATGCCCAGTTCAAAACATCTCCTTTCTGTCGATGGGCGACCATAAAAGAACAGGCGTTTGACGTTGGCACGGACTTTGCCGTCGGGAGCTGCTGGGTAGAAAATATCCTTATCGGCGGCAAAACGGTAATTCTCCGCCGTTCCTCCATGTGCTTCATAAAGCTGACGCAGCCACGCGCCACCGGTAATTCCCTTGAATCCGAACCCATAGGTGGCATTCGCTTGCATGGATGCCGTGCCCCATGGGTAAAACAGGCTTTCGTAGTCCTGCATAAAATAGAATTTATTCTTGGTAAAAGGGAACGCCCTTACCGAATATGCGGATTGCCACGTCGTGGCAATCGCTGCCTTGCAAGACGGCAGTTTCTTCGGGTCAACAATCACCTCTAATTTGCAATTTTTGATTGCTAAATCCAAGGTCTTCTGAAGTTTTTTTTGGTTGATCCGCCGCGTATTGTTATATATAAACAATATCTGTTTTCTTCCGCTTCTTTCGGCAAATCTCTGGGCAAATCTAAACAACGTATAATGCCCACCGCCCCAAACGTTCAGCCATTCGGGGACGAACCAGATAAAATTAGAGCTTTCGCTGGAGGTCGACTCGGCTAGAGGGGCGGAACTCCCTCCCTGTTCTTCCCATGGCCGAAAACTGAACACTGAAGAGACCGATGCAGTGTAATCGACGGAAGACATAAGAGCGCTTCCACCATTACGAAAGACAAGAGAAAACCACGATGGGAACAATCTAAATAGACAGTATGTCGCCGTTTTCAACAGGCCGTATTGTCGCAAATGAAAAATAACATTCCGCAAAACTACGCTATTTACCTTAGTCACGGTCGGAGAACTCCTTGAGATACTCACGAAGGTCTTCTCTCCAATAGCGTGGCTTCCACTCGGAATCTTCGTTTGGAAGATAAATGGATTCGATACCTTCAAAAGATGGACGAGGGGCAGAAAGAGGAAACTCCGCAGAAACAACGGGTGATACGGTTCCTTTAAAGGAAAGAACTTCAGCAATTTCTCTGGCTATCTCAAATCTATTTACTAATCCAGAGGATGTATAATGATAAGTGCCTAATCGTCTTTCTTCGAGAGATCTGACAATGAACCGAGCCAATTTTAACGCGTTTGTGATGGTTCCATATTTATCGGTCACGGATCTGATGTCCGACACGCCATCTCGCACTTGTTGAACAATCTTACCAACAAACTTATGGTCATGTTGGACGCCCCCGCCGATCATCCAGCCAGCACGAATTACCATGCTGTTTCGGCCACACCATGTTCGGAGCGCATTTTCGCCATGAAATTTTGATCTTCCATAATAATTTACGGAATGCGGAATATCCAACTCATTATAATAAGGTTTTCCCTCGGCCCCAAAAACGTTAGATGTGGATATATACAGCATCCAGGCGTTATATTGTCGGGCCTTCCTGGCGATTGTTTCAGTTGCTATATGATTATATAGGCCGGCATGTCGAGGATCCCTTTCGCAGAGATCGACATTTGTCTCCGCGGCAAGATGTAAGATGGCCGTCGGCTGCAAGTTATCGATATAGCTTTCCATAAGGCTGCTATTCGATATGTCGAATTGATCTCTTTTCGGAGTGAATATGTTTAGCCCAGCTTCCATGGCAAATTGGCAAACATATCGGCCAAGCATTCCCGTCGAGCCAGTGATAAGTATCTTTTCCATCGGAAACTCGGTCCCATTTTACTAGAAAAAATAACTGCGTTTAAAAGTAATCCGCTTCCTTAAAGGATTTTCCTTTAAGATCTTTTGGAGACAGGATCGGGGCTCCTTCCAGGGGCCATTTAATATCCAATGTTGGGTCATCCCACCTGACGCAACGTTCAAACCCTGGGGCATAGTATGCCGTCGTCTTGTATTGGAAATCGGCAATCTCCGATAGAACGTAGAATCCGTGAGCAAAACCAACGGGGAGCCAAAATTGCCGATGGTTATCTTCGCTCAGCAGTGCACCAACCCATTTGCCAAAAGTCGGTGAGGATTTTCTCATATCAACAGCCACGTCATAGACCGCACCGCGAACAACACGCACCAGCTTCCCTTGGGGCTGTTGAATTTGATAATGAAGTCCCCTTAAAACACCTTTTGTTGATCGTGAATGATTGTCTTGGACAAAGGTACCGGTTTCGCCAACTATTTCCGAAAAATTTTTAGCATTAAAGCTTTCCATGAAAAATCCACGGCTATCTCCAAATACTTTCGGTTCAATAATCAGGAGATCTTCTGCCTCCGTATGAATAATTTCCATGATTCCCACCTATCTATATTTCAATATTACAATAATTTATGCAAAAACTCCTCAATGAAAGGTGTATTTGCTTCCCTGCGGGCAACCTTATTGCAAGCTCGCATTAAGGTCAAGTGGAGAGAGATCTCGCACGTGTACGAATAAATTAACAAAATATCGTCGATAACATAATATATATTATTACGTATAATATAGAGAAAATATTTCAAATATGGAGTTTTGGTAAAATACCCACGCAGTGTTGGTTTCTGGATAAGTAATGACTGGTTCTGTCTGAATAAGGTTTCCATTCCTCGACTAGTAGTGATTACTTTTTTGAAAGATCCGTCGATACGTCGGCGGCCCAAGGCAATTCGGTTCTCGGTTCTCGGTTCTCGGTTTTCGGATTTCGGTATGCGTTGCTCGTGTAAGACGATCTCGCAACGCAACGTTAGGTGGCTAAAATGTCTGCAGTTATGGAGATTTACGTGAATCATTGGTCCACAGCTCACGCCACGTTTCGATGAGAAGGCGCATTGAGACTTGGACAATCGCGTTGCGCGTCCGCTCCCGTACAATCATTGGGGAACGCCGTGCAGCCCGTAGGGCAAATGACGCCGTAGTCGATCCGCCAGGCGTGATAAAATGTGCATGGGTCGGTAAGGCAACCTAGCATGCTCCGCCAATTGTCGTCGGGATTGGGCCTGCTTCCTTCGTCCAGTGCGCGGCTTTGTCCAGGCTTCACGACGCCCAGGCAAAGCTTGCAACCAAACTCCTCCGGCGTTCTCATCGCGAGGCCTGCTGGACCTGGGTAGACAGCCTGCGAGATGCAATGTTATAAGCGGGCGCAAGTTGCCCCTCGTTGCTCGTCGGTGGAGAACTTTTTCCTGTATCAGGGTTCCGATTCGAAAGGGGTCGTTTGACAAAAAACGAAGGGGTGTATCTTTGGCTAATCCCTTAATAAGGCCGTTTAGAGCAGCTTATATCAGCCAATTGTTTTGAAATCGGCTGAATTTCAACCTTTTCCGCGAGTGTGTTAGTGTGGTTCAGGAACAGGTCGTGTCGATAAAATCGCGTGCGGAACTTGCGTCCGTCGAGGGTATAAAGTCGCAGAAAAAAAACTCTATGGGGCGGGCATGGGCCGATATCTTGGATGGTGGCCGGCTATATTGGCTGTGGACCCGGTTGGCCTATCACGACATAAAGATGCGATACCGAGGATCGGTAATTGGACCGTTCTGGTTGACGCTTAGCACCGCCATCATGGCCACCATGCTGGGGACCTTGTATGCGAAGCTATTTCATGTCGATATACAGGATTTTCTGCCATATGTTACTATTGGATTGATCGTTTGGCAGTTCATATCCTCCGCGATCAATGAAGCCTGTATGACGTTCGTCGCTGTAAGTTCGGAAATCCGGCAGGTATGCCTGCCATTTTCATCTCATGTCTTTCGATTGGTTTACCGGAATCTTCTGGTCCTCGCTCATAACATCGTCATTCTCCCAGTGGTTTTGGTCATCTTCCCGCCGAAGGTTGGCATGGAAACATTGATGTTGTTTCCCGCTCTGCTCATTCTGACGCTCAATGCCGTCTGGCTGGCATGCTTGCTGGGGCTCTTGGGAGCAAGGTTCCGTGATTTACCGCAGATTGTTGCCAATGTCCTACAGGTTCTTATTTTCATGACGCCGATTTTTTGGCGACCCGAAGCGCTGGGTGAGTATCAATTCCTAGCATACTATAACCCGCTTTATGCCGCCGTCGACATTTTGAGAGCGCCCATGTTCGGTGCGTGGCCGGACAGCACTTCCTGGCCGATGATGTTAGGAGTGACCGCGTTTGGATGTGGTCTCACCTTCGCTTTGTTCACGCGATTCCGTGGGCGAATCGCCTATTGGGTTTAACGACATGTCTTTTTTGCGTCTTCGCAACGTTTCTATCCATTTTCCCATTTATCAAGGAGGAAGCCGATCTCTAAAAAAAACGGTCTTGGCTTCGACGAGCCGTGGGAATCTTGCGCGCGATGCGGCGGAACGTATCATTGTTCGGGCGCTGGACAGCGTCGATTTGGATATCGAGAGCGGAGATCGCTTGGCGTTGATCGGGCCTAATGGGTCCGGAAAATCGACCATGCTGAGGACGCTGGCCGGGATTTATGAGCCCACCAGCGGTGATCTTTATGCGGAAGGCCGGATATGCTCTCTTCTGGACAGTACCGTGGGGATGAATCCTGACGCCACAGGCCAGGAGAATATCGTCTTGAGGGGCATGTACTTGGGGATCCATCCGGCGTCTATGGCCCAATATGTAGACGAAATAGCTGAGTTCACCGAGCTTGGGGATTATTTGGAAATGCCGGTGCGGACTTACTCCGCAGGCATGGCCATTCGGTTAGCCTTTGGCATTTCGACGTGCATTTGTCCGGACATCCTATTGATGGACGAATGGCTGGCAGCCGGGGATACCCACTTTCTGGACAAAGCTCAGAGGCGCCTTGAGTCGTTCGTTCGAGAATCGAGCCTCTTGGTTTTAGCCTCTCATTCTCTGCCATTGCTTGAGAAATGGTGTAACCACGCCGTCTTCTTGTACCAGGGGCGTATCGTGGCACAGGGTACGGTAAAGGACGTCTGGCAGGAATACGAAGAAACCGTGGCCGCAGGAAGGGCCGCCTAGTGCATTGACTCAAACAGAAGATACAACGGGCAGGCGCTGAAGTTTTGCAAGGATGACGTCGGCCGGCTTTGTCCAAACGAATGGCTTTGAATTTTTGTTGTGCTCG
>NZ_PIUM01000060.1 GCF_002845745.1 Telmatospirillum siberiense
ACGAGCACAACAAAAATTCAAAGCCATTCGTTTGGACAAAGCCGGCCGACGTCATCCTTGCAAAACTTCAGCGCCTGCCCGTTGTATCTTCTGTTTGAGTCAATGCACTAGAGGCCTCCGTGCCGGTGTCCTTGCCTCAAGACGCCGCCTGCAGCCGATAGTCGCTGTTTAAGATCACCTTGGCCAGTTCGGCCGCCGGTCCGCGAAGCGTTCCGCCGCTCCCGACCACCACGAACTCGATCTCGCCCAGCGGCGGCAGATGGTGGGACCGGATCTCGGCGAGGCCGGCCGGCACCATGCTTTCAGGCTGCACCATCAGGCCGAAGCCGGCCATGGCCGCCGCCCTGAGACCGGTCAGTCCGCCACAGGTGCAAACGATCCGCCATGGCATGTTCGCCTGGTCGAGGGCCTCGATCGCCATCGCCCGGGTGATGCTGGGCGGCGGAAACATCACCAGCGGCAACGGCCGCGCCGTGTCGGCCCGGCCGGTCTCGCGGCCGATCCAGACCAAGCGCTCGCGCCGGACGAATTGACCACGGTCGTCGCCCAACCGCCGCTTGGCCAGGACGAGATCCAACTGCCCGCCTTCGATCATCTGATAAAGCTCGCCGCTCAAGGCCACGGTCAGTTCGAGATCGACCGAAGGATGCTTGCGGACGAAATCGTAAAGCACCTCGGGCAGCCGGCTTTGCACGAAATCCTCGGAAGCCCCGAAACGCAAACGCCCGCGGAGATCGGACGCGGCGAAATGCCGTCTCGCCCGCTCATTGGCGTCGAGAATTCCGCGCGCCAGGTCGAGCATGGATTCGCCGTCCGAAGTCAATATCACGCGGTGCGTATCCCTGAGGAACAGCCGACGGCCGATCGTCTCCTCCAGCCGGCGAATATGCTGGCTGACGGTCGGCTGGCCCAGCCCCAGGCGCCGTCCCGTCTCGGTGAAACTGCGGGTTTGCGCGGCGGTAACGAAGGTCAGCAGCAGATGCGGATCGAACATGACGCCCCCGTCATTGCGTTTCCGAATGACAATAATCATGCCTAGTGGGCTTCACAATGGCGGCGTAATTCGTCACAGTGCGATTTTCATTTTATTACTGGAGTTTGTGACAAATGAGTGCGTTGGCGCGGCTGAGGCCCGACAATTTCACATTGCTGCTGGTCGGGACCGTTCTGTTCGCCACGGTGCTCCCCTGCTCCGGGCAGATCGCCGAGGACTGGAAGGTCGCCACCGAGGTGGCCGTGGCCCTGCTGTTCTTCCTGCATGGCGCCCGGCTGTCGCGTGAGGCGGTGTTCGCCGGACTGACCCACTGGCGGCTGCATCTGACGGTTTTCGCCTCCACATTCGTCTATTTCCCGATCCTGGGCCTGCTCACCGCCGCCCTGCCGGCCTCGATGCTGTCCCCGGCGCTTGGAGCGGGCATCATTTTCCTCTGTTGCCTGCCCTCGACGGTGCAGTCATCCATCGCCTTCACCTCGATTGCCGGCGGCAATGTGCCGGCGGCCATCTGCAGCGCTTCGGTATCCAGTCTGCTCGGCGTCTTCCTGACGCCGCTGCTGGTCGGTCTGCTGATGAGCGCCCATGGCGGCGACATCTCGCTGGATTCCATCGAATCCATCATCATGCAGTTGCTCGTGCCTTTCGTCGTCGGGCAGCTTTTGCGTCCCTGGATCGGCGCCTGGGCCTTGCGTCACAAGAAATTGCTGGGTGTGGTCGACCGCGGATCGATCCTGATGGTGGTCTATGGCGCCTTCAGCGAGGCGGTGGTCAACGGACTTTGGCATCAATTGACGCCGGAAAGCACCGCCGGCATGGTGATCGTCAATATCGTCCTGCTGGGCGTGGCGCTGACCACCACCACTTGGGCGGCCCGGCGCATGGGATTCAACCGGGAGGATGAGATCACCATCGTCTTCTGCGGCTCGAAAAAGAGTTTGGTGGCAGGCGTGCCGATGGCCAATATTCTGTTCGCGGGACATTCGGTCGGCATGATCGTCCTGCCCCTGATGCTCTTTCATCAAATCCAACTGATGACCTGCGCCGTACTGGCACGGCGTTACGCCAAACAGGCGGAGCAGGCCGCGGAATAATAATCGAGGACTCGCGAACGATGAACCAAACAAGCCAAACGACCCAAACGGCGCTGGATCCCCCCCGCTACACCGCCTCCGCCCAGGCTCTGCACTGGATTTCAGCGGCATTGATGTTTTTCGTCGTGCCCTGCGCCTGGTACATGCTGAGCCTGGCCCGGGAGGATCCCGCCCGCGCCGAGTGGCACACCATCCATAAGTCCGTGGGCGTCCTGATTCTGGTCCTGACGGTGGCCAGGCTGGTCTGGCGCGGCATAAAACCGCCACCGCCCATGGCCGGTCATCCCAACCCGCTGGAAAAACTCCTGGCCGAAGCCGCCCACGGCCTGCTTTACGTGATGCTCTTCGTCATGCCGATCAGCGGCTATCTGGGGTCCGTCGCCAATGGGCGCGCGGTGAACCTCTTCGGTGTCCTACCCCTTCCGACGCTGATCGCGCCGGATAAGGAACTGGCCCATGTCGCCCATCTGTTCCATGAAGCGGGTCAGTGGGTCGTTTACCTATTGGTCGCCATGCATATTCTGGCCGCGCTGGGCCACACGCTCATCCGCAAGGACGGAACGTTGGAACGCATGCTGCCGAAGTGGCTGGCGAAATAGCCGGTATCAATGGGACAAAAAACACCCGCCGCTCAGGGGGGAAGGCGGCGGGTGTCGAGGGATGTCTAAGAGAGGGAGGTTGACCTGTATGGCCAACATCCTCGTAACCATAGAACGAATTGCTCAACTATTCAATGCGAATCGCTCTTAATGCATCCTGAAGTTGAATAACGTTAAAGATAATTAATCCTCATCGGCTTCCGCCGTCTCCACATCGAATGCCCGCGCCAGCAACCCCTCGATCGCTTCCTGCGACAGATCGCGGGTAATGAAGACGATCCGTGTCCGCCGATCATCATCGGGCCACGCCGGCAGCATCACCGGCTCGTGGAACAGATGCTGGACACCGTGCAGAATCAACGGCTTGTCACACCCTTCCGCGTTGACGACCCCCTTGACGCGCAACAGATTCTCACCCTTCAGCGAGATCAGGACCTCGATGGCCAAGGCCAGTTGTTCCCAAACCACCGGCTCATCGAACGTCACGACGAAGGAGGAAATCTTGTCGTCATGCCGCTCGCCATGCAGATGATGATCATGATGATGGTGGCCATGGTCATGATGGTGACGGGGATCATGACAATCCGCACCGCATTCGTCGTCGTGCCCGAACTCGGACCGGGCCGCCACCGCCTCGTCGTTCAACCATCGGGCCACATCGGGAATGCGGGTCTTGCCGTCGAAGAGCCCGCAATCGAGAATGGCCGCCGGATCGACGGCCCCTCGGCTCACCGTCAGGACATGGGCCGCCGGATTGAGCAGGGCCAACCGGGCCCGCAACAACTCCACCGCCACCGGATCGGCCAGATCCTGCTTGGTCAACAACAGACGATCGGCCACCGCCGCCTGCTTGACCGCTTCCCGGCTGCTATCCAGCGTCTTGGAGCCGTTTACCGCGTCCACCGTGCAAACCACCCCATCCAGCCGGTAGCGCGCGCCCAGAAGAGGGTCGGTCATCAGGGTATGGAGGATGGGCGCCGGATCGGCCAGGCCGGTGGTCTCGATCAGCACCCGCTTGAATTCCGGCACCTCGCCCTTGACCCGCTTGGTGAACAAATCGCGCAAGGCGGTCACCAGATCGCCGCGCACGGTGCAGCACAGACAGCCGCTGTCGAGTACGACCACCTCCTCGGACAGATGACGGACCAAAAGATGGTCGATCGACACCTCGCCGAACTCGTTGATCAGAACGGCGCAGTCCTTGAGATCGGGCTGATGCAGAAGATGATTGAGAAGCGTCGTCTTCCCGCTACCCAGGAAGCCGGTGAGAATGGTGATCGGCAGCGCCTCATGGGCGGCCACCAGAAGATCTTCGCTCATTTCCCGTAAAGCTCCGTGGGCGGAATGACGACGGGTGAAATTTCGGTCAACCCTTCCGGACCGACCTCGGTGAAGAAACAGTCCCGATGTCCGGTATGGCAGGCGACCCCCTTCTGGTCGACCTTGAGAAGGATGGTGTCGCCATCGCAATCGATCAGGAACGACTTGAGGGTTTGTGGCTGCCCGGACGTCTCGCCCTTGCGCCACAACGCCTTGCGGGAACGGGAATAATAACAGACCCGGCCGCTCTTCAAGGTCTCCCCGACGGCTTCCCGGTTCATCCAGGCCATCATCAGCACTTCGCCGCTGTCGTGCTGCTGGGCGATCGCCGGAACCAGACCTTCGGAGTTGAACTTGATGGCGGACAACGCCGCGGCGGGATCGATCACGACAACACCTTTTCTGTGACGAGGAAGAGGGACGAAGCATTGTGATGGTGCTTTGTACCACCCCTTGTCAATGGCGGGACGCTCGATTTATGGACGGAAGGCCGCCCGGGGGGATGGAAAAACCTACTTCAAATCCCCGGCGGCGGCCCGGCGGCGCGATACGTCGAGACGTTCCTGGGCCTTGCGGCTTTCGGCGATCGCCTCCTTGGCGAAGCTGATATGCGCCTGGGCGCTCTGGCGGGCCTCCTCGGGCGCGCCTCCGATGATGGCGTCGTAGATCGACCTGTGCTGCTTCAGGGTAATCTGCCGGTAACCCTGGCGCAGATAAAGGCGGTTGCGGTTCTGCAGCACATCATTGCGCAGGATATCGGACAACGCCCGCAAGACATGCAGGATCACGACATTGTGCGACATCTCGTAGATGGCCAGATGAAAGTCGGCGTCGGCCGCCGCTTCCGCCTCGGGATCGCCGACTTCATGCAGCCTGACCATGGTCTCGAAACACCGCCGCAAATGTTCGCGGTCGATCTCGTTGGAGCGCAAGGCCGCCAGATAGGCCGCCGAGCCTTCGAGGATATGGCGGAACTCCATATAATCGTCGACGCCGCGGATGTCCGACATGAGCAGGGCGGAAAGCGGCTGGGCGATGGTTTCGGCGGCCGGATCGGCGACATGCATGCCGTCGCGCTGCATCGAAAGCAGACCGTCGTGTTCCAAACGGGTCACCGCGTCGCGGATGGTCGGCCGCGAGGTCTGGAAACGTTCCGCCAGATCGCGCTCGGTCGGCAGACGGACACCCGGACGCAACGTTCCCTCGACGATCAGTTGCCGCAACTGGTCGGCCACCGCATCGGCCCGCCGTCCTTGTTTCACCGGTTGATACATCTGATCGGATCCTCTCGTTCGCGATTCAAAAATTACCAAATGTCAGATCATTTGCCCATGGACAAATTATTGGAAAATCAGCTATCCATGTAGGACGCGTCCAAGAAAAAACAGGAGCCGGGAAGATGTCCACCTCCCCTCGGGATTTGCTGAGGCAAATGTTCGACGCGGCCGTCGCGGCCGCCCAACCGTCCCATGCCATACCGCATCATCTGCCGAAGCCGCCGAAAGGCCGCATGGTGGTCATCGGCGCCGGCAAGGCTTCCGCCGCCATGGCCCGCGTCGTCGAGGACAATTGGCCGGGGCCGTTGTCGGGCCTGGTGGTTACCCGCTACGGCTATGGCGTGCCCTGCCAGCGCATCGAAATCGTCGAAGCGGCCCATCCGGTGCCCGACGCCGCCGGCCTGGCCGCCGCCCAAAGAATTTACGACCTGGCCGCCGGCCTGACCGCCGACGATCTCGTGCTGTGCCTGATTTCCGGCGGCGGTTCGGCTCTGCTGGCCCTGCCCCACCCCGATCTGACGCTGGAAGACAAGCAGGCCGTCAACAAGGCGCTGCTCGCCTCGGGCGCGACCATCACCGAGATGAATTGCGTCCGCCGTCATCTTTCGGCGATCAAGGGCGGCCGGCTGGCCGCCGCCTGTCATCCCGCCAAGGTGGTGACATTGCTGATTTCCGACGTTCCCGGCGACAACCCGTCCGATATCGCCTCCGGCCCCACCGTCGGCGACGCCACCAGTTGCGCCGACGCCCTGGCCATCATCCGGCGCTACGGCATCGAGGTGCCGCCGAAGGTGCTGGCGGTTCTGGAAAGCGGCCGCGGTGAAACGATCAAGCCCGAGGATCCTCGGCTCGCCGGCATCGACACCCGCATCATCGCCGCGCCGCAACTGGCCCTGGAGGCCGCCGCCGCGATCGCCGAGAAGGCCGGCATCAAGACCCATATCCTGGGCGACTCCCTGGAAGGCGAGGCCCGCGACGTCGGCAAGGCGATGGCCGGCATCGCCTTGCAGGTGGCCCGTCGCGGCCAGCCCTTCGAAACGCCCTGCATCCTTCTGTCCGGCGGCGAGACCACGGTCACCGTCCGCGGCAAGGGACGCGGCGGACGCAACGTGGAATTTCTGCTGTCCCTGGGGATTGCCCTCGACGGACAACCGGGCGTCTACGCCCTGGCCGCCGATACCGACGGGGTCGACGGCATGGAGGACATCGCCGGAGCCCTCTTCGCGCCAGACACGCTGGCGCGGGCCTGGGCCAAGGGCATCAAGCCGAAGGACGCCCTGGCCGACAACGACGGGCACGGTTTCTTCGAGGCATTGGGCGACCAGTTGATCACCGGGCCGACCCTGACCAACGTCAACGATTTCCGGGCAATCCTGATCGAGAAGATCCCGACTTAGTGGGGCAACCCAGACGCTCGGCGCCCAAAGGCTTGAAAGCCAACCCAGGATATTTTGAACCACCAAGGCACCAAGGCGTTTCCCGATATATCCGGCCGCATGGCGGATCCAAGAAGAATGCGCGCCGCAGGCATTACTTTCTCATCCGACGGATGTCTATCGGATGAACGGGTGAATGCCTGCGGCGCACTCCATCACCTTGGTGCCTTGGTGCCTTGGTGCCTTGGTGGTTAATCAAAAGCCGGAGCCTACCGGAACCGTCGGAGGGACGAAGTGCATCTGGCTTATCGCCGATTGCCCTGGCCCCCCACACCAATCCTTTTTGTCGCGGATCCACTGGAATGTAATATTATCCGGTCTGGATCACTCACAGGCCCCATCGACGATGAAGCTCGATCTCGATCAATTTCCGCCGCCGGCCCACGACCACGGAGACTGCATCCGCTCGGCGCTCGATGCCGCGCAGCTGCGCTGCGAACGCCACGGCGCCCGGCTGACGGATTTGCGTCGGCGGGTTCTCGAACTGGTATGGACGAGCCACGAACCGGTGGGCGCCTATGCCCTGCTCGACACGCTGAAAAGCGAAGGCCATGCCGCGGCCCCGCCGACCGTCTACCGCGCCCTGGATTTTCTGATCGACCAGGGCCTTGTCCACCGCCTGGAACGGCTGAACGCCTTCGTCGGCTGTCCCCGCCCCGAATCGTCCCATTCGGCACATTTTCTGATCTGCACCGATTGCGGCCGCGCCCTGGAAATGCTGGATAACCCCGCCCTCGACGCCGCCTTGCAAAACGCGGCCGACGCCTCGGGGTTCACCGTTTCGCGCCGGACCATCGAAGTCGAGGGACTGTGCCCCGACTGCCGCAGGAAGAACGAGGAAACATCCGCCGCCGGCTGAGAGCCCGCTGGAGCGGAAGCGTCATATGAACCCTACGGTCGGTGGCCGATCACGGGATGGACGACGCGATCGCCGACTTTGAGCCCCAGGCGATCGGACGTGCCGCCATTCAATTCCAGCACGGCCCGCACCGGTCCCGGCGAGGCGATGACCTCAAGCGACATCGGAACCGTCCTCTCGGCGATGCCGGCGATGGTCCCATCCACCTTGATGAACAGCATGTCGAGCGGAATCAGGGTATTTTTCATCCACATGGCGACGGGGCGGTCCATGCCGAAATCGAACAGCATCCCCGCATCGGCGGGCAGGCTGGCCCGGTTCATCAGCCCGCGGGTCTGCTGCTCGGGCGTCTCCGCCACTTCGACGGAAAAGGCCAGGGAGCGGCCATCCGCCGTCTCGATGGCGAGATGCGTCCTGTCGGCCGCCCAGGCCGGCCAGGGAAGCAGCAGAAGCAGAAGAACCAGACGACGAACCAGCGACATGATCGACACGCTTTCACCATGACCGAACTCGGGCGAGACTGTGCCGTTCCACCTCTTTCCGCGCAACCTTAAATCCACACATCTCTCCCCGCGAGGCTTCCATGCGTTCCCTTTTCGCCGTCCTGGTCCTGCTGATCACCCTGCCGTCCTGCGTCAGCCATGACGGAGATACGTGGTCTGCTCCTCTCGACCGGGATCATCCCCTGGTCGGACGCATCTGGCTTCCCGCCGCCCAGCGCTTCATCGACAGGACGGAACTGAGCGAACAGCTGGTCCAGGCGGATATCGTGCTGCTGGGAGAACGCCACGACAATCCCGACCATCACCGTTTGCAGGCCTGGGCGCTGGCGCGCGTCATCGCGGCCGGGGGCAAGCCGCGGCTGGCCTTCGAAATGATCGGCCCGGAGCAAACGGAGGCCCTGGAGCGTCATTTGCGGGAACAACCCGGCGACGTGGACGGCCTGGCCGACGCCCTCGATTGGACGCACGGCAATTGGCCGGACTGGAAAAACTATCAGCCGCTGTTTGCTGAAGGCGTGGCGGCCGGACTTGATATCCGCGCGGCCAATCTGTCGCGCGACACCGTCCGCGCGGTGGCCAGGGGGCAGGCTCTTGCCGACGAGGCCCGCCATTTCTATCGGCTGGACCAGCCGCTGGCTCCAGCCATTTTCGACGCCATGGCCGTGGAAATCCGCCAATCCCACTGCGGACAGCTTCCCGAACAGGCGGTGGCGCCGATGGTCGACGTGCAACGGGCCCGCGACGCCGCCATGGCTCACGCCCTGATCGACGGCGCTCCGCCCAAGGCCGTGCTGATCGCCGGAGCCGGCCATACCCGCATCGACCGCGGCGTGCCTTCGCAGATCGATGCCATGACATCGGGAAAGAAGGTGTTTTCGCTGGCCTTCATCGAAGTCGACGAGGACTGGACCGCCCCGGCCGCCTATGGAGAACCCTACGGAAGCTCCCTGCCGCCCTATGATGCGGTATGGTTCACGCCGCGCGCCAATGACGACGACCCTTGCGCCGAAATGATCAACTTCATGAAGAAAAAGCGGGAACAGGCCGAGGGGACATCGAATACCCAGTCTCGGTGATCGAAGCTGATCGCTGATACCAATTCCCGGTGATCGAAACCGATCACCGAGCCCTCAATCGCCGGGATCACTCGTCGGCTTCGGCCTGTTCGCGGGTCTTTTTAAGCTTCAGCCAGATTTCCGCCTCAAGGCGCTTCAACTGTTTATCGAAGTCGGCGATACGCTCGAAGCTCTTTTCACGCGCCACCGTCCTGTAACGGTTGGCGAGGCGGCGAAAGCTGATTTCCGCCAACACGCCGGCCAGCAGAATCCCCGCCCCGATGAAAATATAGGCGACCAGGTCGCCATAACGGCGGTCGACGGTCAGGGCTGCTCCCCAGAAGCCGATGGTCACCATGGCCGTCGCTCCGACCAGGATCAGCCGTTTGCCCACGGCGTCCTGCCGGCTCTTCAACAGTTGGCGTTCGAAATCGCTGAAGGCGTTGGAGAGCTCCGAGCGCGCCAGGGCCTGCCACGTCTTGAACGACATGCCCCGCTCGGTCTTGCCCTCGCGAATAAGGTTTTCAAGTTTGCGCACCAGATAATCGGCGCGCTGTTCGGGAGTGGGGCCTGCCATCGGTAAGCCGCCCGGCTATTTCTGGGGCTTGGAGGGAGGCATCCATTTCTGCACCGAAACCGGTGCACCGTTCTGGGACCTCATCACGCGCGGACGCAAGACCTGCTCGACCGGTGGAGGCGCCGCCGCGGACATCGCGGTCGAGGCCTGCTCCTCCGGCACCGTGGGCGGCTTCTTGCCGTAGAAGGCCACCATCGCCTTCAGGGGAATCTCGGAACCGGCGCCGGCCGCCAAGGCGGCGCCGTAAGGCGGATGGCCGTTGACCTGACGATTCAGATGTTCGGCGGAATGCTGGCCGAAACGACGCCAGACACCGTCCAGGAAATGGGTCACGATGTCGGGCAAGGCCTTTGCTTCGATCGGGGGACGCTGAATGGCGCAGGCCCGGAACACGTTGGGCTCGATCGGCCCGAATTCGTCGGCGACGAAGACGGCAGGCATCAGCATACGTCCATGATAGGCGACGGCGAAATAAGCCTGAGCCAAATACATCAGGCGATGCAGCTTTTGCGGTTGCAGATATTCATTGTCGTCCAAAGCACGATCAATGAACCAATAGGCGATGTCAAAGCTGGATGGAGCGGCGGGCGACGCCATCATTATTCCTCATCTTGAGCGCCGTCATCACAATAGACGCCCTGCGGGGGTCTCGCCAAGCCCCACGCTCACCAGGGTATCGGGTGAACCCGAGCCGTGGTTTAAATTCTTAGTCCCTCAGCCGCCGGGCGGGGATATCAGGAATAACGATTGATGACGCTGCCCTGCGCAACATAGGCGCCGGCGAACAACTTCATATTGAATTCGTAGACACCAAGGGCGCGCAGGACATCGCTTCCAAACAGGGTATCCGCCGAGACACCGTCAGAATAGCTCTGACTCGCCGGAAAAGACGATGCCCGGCTGCCCACCAGCGGGGTGAACTGGGGCTGCGACGGGTCCTGATAGTCGTAGCCGTCGAAACCGCTCTGAGAATATTGATCGCCGTTCTGCTGACGCCAGTAAGCGCACCCGCCCACCGGAGTTGAGCCGGAAACGCCGGAGACCCGATTGTAGGAGCCAAAAAGAGAGTCCGACGTCACCCGGGTTGGAACCGAGATGGCGCTTGCTGCGGATGTCGCTCCTACTCTCACGCTGCTGGACATGCCAATGACCGACCGATCTTCTCTTCTGATCGTAATATAATGTTAACCAAGACGTTCGCAATCCAAAACGAATTAAGCCAACGATTTCCGGTGATTATCTTCGCTCATCGGCGGACCGCGAAACGCTCCTGCCGAGAATCATGCGCCATCCCGACCGAAAAGGCTGTGACGGCGCGCATTTTTTCGCGATTTTTTTTGGGGAAGATATTTTCCCGCCGGCATAGACCTCATCCGGCGGAGGAACGTTCCCGGTCGGAAAGGGACATCGACAGAGCCTCGTCGATCATCCGATGCAACATCACCGGCTGCACCGGCTTATGCAGCAATCCATGGCCGCTGGCCTTGGCCTGGCGCAACCGTTCGGGAGCCGTGTCGCCGGTCAGGATGATTGCCGGCAACGCGATTTTGAGGCGGGCACGGATGAGGTTGACCGCCTGAACTCCGGTGGTTCCGCTTTGAAGGCGATAATCGGCCAGGATGAGGTCGGGCTTGGCGGGCCATTCCGACATCCGCCGGAGCGCCTCGTCGCAGTCCTTGGCCGACAGCACGTTGAACCCCCAGCTTTCGAGCAAAAGGCAGGTGCTCTCCAGCACGTCCGGTTCATCCTCGATGATCAGAATGGTCGCGTCATACCGCCGGCTGGCCAAAGGCGCCTGTCTTGGCTGGAGGGGGGTAATGGCAGGAACCTTGGCCAGGGGAACTTCGACCGAGAACACCGATCCCCTCTGAGGCTCGGACGCGACGTCGATGCGATGATCGAGCAGTTGCGCGAGACGATCGACGATGGCCAAGCCCAATCCGAGCCCCTGCCTCCGGTCACGCGCCGAATTACCGAGTTGATGAAATTCACGGAAGATCAGTTTCAACTGATTCTGCGGAATTCCGATGCCGGTATCCCAGACTTCGATGACCATGGTGTCGCGACGCCGGCGGCAACCAAGGAGAACCCGCCCATTTTTCGTATAGCGGACGGCATTGTTCAGCAGATTCCGCAAAATCCGCTCCAGCAATGCCGGATCGCTCCGCACCACGGCATGAGAGGTGACCAGATGGAAGCCCAATCCCACCTCGGCGGCCAAGGGCTGGAATTCGGAGGCGAGCCGCGACAGCAACGGGGCGATGTCGAAAGAAGCGGGAGCGGGAACAACCAGCCCCGCTTCCAGTTTCGAAACATCGAGAAGTCCGTTCAGCAGGGTTTCCACGGCGCCGACGGAATCATCGATCCGCTGGATCAGAAGCGCGTCTTCCGGCGAGTGGCTGCGGCTGGCAAGCACGGCCACGAACATCGAAAGCGCTTGCAGGGGTTGCCTGAGGTCATGGCTGGCCGCGGCCAGAAAGCGGGTCTTGGCGATATTGGCCTGCTCGGCCAGTTCCTTGGCCTTGCACAACTCATCGCGAATTTGCTGCTGGTTGCTGTGGTCATGCATGAAGACGAAGTGGAACTGCGCCCGCCCCATCCCGTCGAAAACCGTCCCGGCACGCTGCCATATCGGGAAAATCCGCCGTCCCACGGCCGCCTTCAGGATGCCCTCCCACCCCTGGCCCCGCTCCAACAAAGGCAGGACGATCTGACGGATCGTCCTCTGTGCATCTTCGGTGTAATGATCCCAGTAATGGTGCGGCAGTTCGCCGTTCCCGCACGGACCGAACAGCTTCTCATAGGCGGGATTGACGTAAAACGGCGTTCCGTCGAGCGATAGGATGACGATGGCCTCGGCGGCGGCTTCGGCCACGGCGCGAAACGTCATCAGATCGGTCTCGGCCTTTTTGCGCTCATCGATATTTTCGATCATCGCGACGCCAAAACTGTCGTCGCCGAGCCCCCGCACGAGCGAAACCGTCAGACGCCCCCATACATACCGCCCGCTCTTGTGCAGATAACGGGCCTCATGCCGGAAACAATCGATCTCGCCGTCAAGCAGCCGCCGGGCCAGACGCGCTTCGGTTTCCAGATCGTCCGGATGTACGAGGTCGCCATAGCGCATGGCGGTCAGCTCACAAACGCCATATCCCAGCATGGAATCGAGCGCCGGATTGGTTTGAACGATCCGGCCGCCCGACCGAATCACCGCAACGCCGACGGCGGCATGCTGGAAGATCGCCCGAAACCGCGCCTCGCTTTCGCGCAAGGCCGTTTCGCGCCGTTTGAGACCGGTGATGTCGGTCCCCGTCAACACCGTTGAACCGTCGGGCAGGCGCAGATCGCGCACCAGGAACCAGCGACCGTCGAGGGCCTGGCATTCGTGAGTCAGACCAAGACGATGCCGGTCGACATGCTCGTCGACCCATTGACCGATCGCGCCCGGATCGCTCATCCAGCCTTCCGCCAGCGAACGGACGAACTCCTGGTATGTCGTGGCGGCGCCTTGCTTAGCCAGGACCTGAGGGAAGAATTGACGGAACCGCTCATTGCAAAGCACGAGACGGCCGGCCGCGTCGAAGATCACCAGTCCATGCGTCAGATATTCCACCGCATCCAGCAAATGCCGCTGGATCCGTTCGCCGTCCCGATCCTTGTCGTTATGAACCATGGCGCCGCGCGAGATCCGCCGGAAGCCATCGAACTCCCCGGCGGGATCGATAATCCCCCGCCAATGTTGGCGATCCGCTCCGGAAAACCGGCTCCGTCGCGCGCCGCGCCTGCTGCGACGCAACGAAAGCAGCAACAGGCCGTCGCCCAGCAATCGGGTGTGACGGGAAATATCGCCCTCTTCCAGAGCGTCGAGCCGGGCGGACACGATCTCCAACGAATCGCCTGCGGCCAGATCGTCGACAAGCGCGGGAAAAAGCTGAAAAAGGCGAAGATTCCAGGAGACGAGCCGGTCGCCGTCGAACAGCAACATGGCATCCGAATGCCCATCAAACACAGCCGCCAGCAAAGCAGGGGCTATGGCCGGCCGCCGTTCCGCAGTCATGACTTTGGCAACCGCGTTTCTCACGTCGGACCTTCACCTTAAAAAGAGGCAACGGTCAGGGTATTTAATATTGGACAACACCCGCAATATGACGGAGGTGCTAATCTCGATATATGTCTCGACCATTAGGCGGTTATTTATTTTATTTGTGAGTATATTCAACGAATAAAATACACCGTATGGTATAAATTAACATAAGCTAACTAACGCTTAGAGAGAATAAAATCATCAGCCGCCGCCGTTTCACGATGGGGACGCCGATTCGTCAGCGCCGTCATCGAGAGACAGCAAGGACGGATTGCCGCCAGCCGCGACGATATTGACGCTGACGGCCCGCTCCGTGGCGAACCGGTACAAAGTTCGCGGCCCGCCGCTCTTGGGACCGGTTCCGGACAAGCCCTCTCCGCCGAACGGCTGGCTCCCCACCACGGCGCCGATCATCCCCCGATTGACGTAGACATTGCCGACCCTTGCCCGGTCGACGATGAAACGGACCGTCGCTTCGATTCGGCTGTGGATCCCGAGTGTCAGGCCGTAACCGCATGTGGAAAGCCAGGAGAGGACATCGGCCAATCCGGACGCCGGATAGCGCACCACATGCAGGATGGGACCGAAAACCTCGCCATCGAGACGCCGGGGATCGGAGATCTCAACCAACCGGGGCGCAAAGAAAAAACCGTCGGCAAGATCGCCGGGCAACCGGGTCTCGGACAAAAGGCGGCCTTCACGCGCCATGCGCAAGGCATGCCGCTCCAACCTCGACAAAGCCTCCTGGTCGATGACCGGACCGATATCGGAAGACGGCAGGGCCGGGTCGCCGACGGCCAGTTCCCGCATCGCCCCGGCCAGCATTGTCAGGACGCGATCGGCGATGTCGTCTTGCAGAAAAAGCAGGCGGAGCGCCGAGCATCGCTGCCCGGCACAGGAAAAGGCGGAAACCAGGGCATCCCTCGTCACCTGCTCGGCCAGGGCCGAAGAATCGACGATCATGGCGTTCAATCCGCCGGTTTCGGCGATCAATGGAACGATCGGCCCATGGCGATCGGCCAGACGCTTCTGGATGGCCCAGGCCGTTTCGTTCGATCCGGTGAACGCCACTCCCGCGATGCGGGCATCGGAGACCAGGCGGGCGCCCAGATCGCCGCCTCCGGGCAACAGCGCCAGCACATCGCCGCCGATGCCGGCCTCGTGCAACAGCCGCACAGCCAGCGCCGCGATCAACGGCGTCTGCGGCGCCGGTTTGGCGATGACGGCATTGCCCGCCGCCAGAGCCGCGGCCACCTGCCCGGTAAAGATCGCCAGAGGGAAATTCCACGGACTGATGCAGACGAAGACGCCGCGCCCACGCAGGCGAAGACGGTTGATCTCTCCGGTCGGCCCCGGAAGATCGAGCCCTTCGGAAGCGAAATCGGCCTTTGCGCGAGCCGCGTAATAGCGCAGGAAATCGACGGATTCACGAACCTCGGCCAAGGCGTCGGGAATCGTCTTGCCGGCCTCGCGGATGCAGAGGGCCAACAGTTCGGCCGTATGCGCCTGATAGAGTTCGGCTGCGCGTTCCAGCATCGCGGCGCGTTCGGCGACGTCGGTGCGATCCCAACCGGGCGCCGCCGCCGCCACCACTGAAAGGGCGCGTTCGGCCGCCGCCTCGCCGGCTTCGAAGACCCGACCGACCAGTCTCCGGCTGTCGGATGGATCGATCACCAGCCGCATCGCCCCTTCCAGTTCCTTGCCGTCGATCAGCGGGACCGCGAGCCTTTCATGCGCCATGGCCCCGGCGACATCCGCCATCAACCGGCCGACCGTCAGAGGATCGGACAGATCGGATCCCGCCGAGTTTTGGCGTTCCGGCCGGTAAAGATCGGCCGGCAATGGAATTTTTGGATGAGCCTTGGCCCCCTGGGCCCGAAGGAACCTGGCCGGATCGGCGGCAAGCACCTCGACGGGAGCCGTCGCATCGGCCAATCGATTGACGAACGAGCCGTTGGCGCCATTCTCCAACAGACGGCGGACCAGATAGGGCACCAGATCCTCATGACTGCCCACCGGAGCATAGATCCGGCAGGCCCCGCCCTCGGCGACGATCTTGTCATGCAGCTGCGCGCCCATGCCGTGCAGGCGCTGGAATTCGTAAATGCCGCCCGGCCCCATGATTTCGCGGACGGCGGCAACCGTGTGGACGTTATGGGTGGCAAACTGCGGATAGACAGTATCGCCGGCGGCCGCCAGCCGTTTGACGCAGACGAGATAGGAAAGATCGGTGGACTGCTTGCGGGTATAGACCGGATAGCCTGGCAGACCGCGTTCCTGCGCCCGCTTGATCTCACTGTCCCAATAGGCGCCCTTGACCAGGCGGATCTGCAGTTTGCGCCGATGGCTCCGCGCCGCCTCGATCAGCCAGTCGATCACCAGCGGCGCCCTTTTCTGGTAGGCCTGGACGGCCAGACCGAACCCCTCCCATCCGCGCGGCATACGCTCGAACGCCAGCCTCACCACATCAAGCGAGAGATCGAGACGATCCGCCTCCTCGGCATCGATGCAAAGGGCGATGTCCTTGGCGGCCGCCGCTTCGACCAACGTCAAAAAACGCGGAACCAGTTCCTCCACGACCCGCTCGCGCTGAGCGAATTCATAGCGGGGATGCAACGCCGACAGTTTGACCGACAAGCCGGGACCAAGCACGGGCCCCCGCCCCTTCCCCACGCATCCGATATAGGCGATGGCGTTGGAATAGGCGGCCAGATAGCCCTCGGCCATCTCGCCCGTACAAGCCGCCTCGCCCAGCATGTCGAAGGAATGGCGATAGCCCGTCACCTCGTCGGCATGGGCACGCTCCAATGCCTCGCCGATGGTTTCCGCCATGACGAACTGGCGCCCGATGATCCGCATCGCCTGCACAATGGCCCGGCGGACCACGGCCTCGCCCGATCGGCTCACCATCCGGCGCCACAAACCGGGCACCTGGTCCACGGACGGGGCCTCGCCGGCCGGAAGCAGGCGCCCGGTCAGCATCAAAGCCCAGGTCGAAACATTGACCATCAAGGAGCCGCTGCGCCCCAGATGGTGATCCCAGTGTGCGGGAACGATCTTGTCCCGGATCAGGAGAGTCCGGGTCCGGTCATCGGGGATGCGCAGCAGGGCCTCGGCCAGACACATGAGGACGACACCCTCCTGACTCGACAGCCCGTATTCCTGAAGGAAGGCATCCAGTCCCTGCGGAGGACGGCTCCGGATGTGAGCGACCAGACGGCCGACCTCGGCCTTGACCCGGCCCTGCGCATCCGGGGGCAGCACATTCTGGTCGATCAGGGCCTGAACCGCCGCGTCCTCGTCGGCGAGGCAGGCACGGCACAAGGCACCGCGAAGACGATCAGCCGCTTCCGAAGAGTGCCCAACGGTCATTGCCCTGCCCACCGCGCAACCGATCCACGACGATCATGTTACGCCGCGCCCCGGAGCAGACAAGGGGATGAGGGAGCATAGGGCAAAAGGGAGGGAAAGGATTGTGGCGGCGGGGGGCAGGGCAATCGGGTGAACGCGCGCGAGTTGTTCTTCCAAAAGTGACCTTCGTCGCGTTAGCGCGATGAGCGGTGCGTCAGGAAAGCTGGCGCGATCCGGCCGGTGGAAGTCCGGCCCAGGTAAGGGGTAGCGCCCGCCTGGTAACGAGTGTTGCGGGGTCGTCGGTGACG
>NZ_PIUM01000061.1 GCF_002845745.1 Telmatospirillum siberiense
CCCCCGCCGCCGCCCTGCTTCGAACCGCCGGTGTCGGTGGCCAGGAAGATGATCTCGCCCACCATTTCCTCCAGCGATTTGAAGTTCTTGGTGTTGGCGATGATCCCGTCGGCCGGGATGACCTGGCTGCTGCGGCCCGGCGCCAACTGAACGAACTTGCCGCCCAGAAGGCCGTCGCTGGCGATGACCGCCATCGTATCCGCCGGCAGGTGGATGTCCGGACGGATGGACATGCGCACCACCGCGCTGAAGGAAGCCGGATCGATGGCCTGATCGATCACCGAACCGACCTTGATGCCGTTGATCCGGACCTCGCCGCCGTTCTGCAATCCGCCGACACTGAGGAAGGAGGCTTTGACGGTATAGCCCTTCACCGCCCCCAGGTCGGCCTGCGAATAGGCGAAGACCAGAAAGAAGCCGGCGACCAGAAGGACCACGGCCCCCATGATGGTCTCGATGAGATTCCTGCCCATGTGGGGTTCACTGCGGCTTTGCTGCCGCCCCTCCTGTCTTGTTCGCCCCGGCGCGCTTGGCTTGGGCCTGGGCGATGATGAGTTCCAGGAGATCCTGGAGATTCATGGAATCCTGGCTGTAGCGCATCTCTTCCCCGGCCTTGAGATTGACCTCGTCGGCGCCGGGCTGGATGGCGATATATTTGGCGCCGAGGAGACCGTCGGTCTGGATCAGCGCGGCGCTGTCGGCCGGCACCGGCACATCCGGCGCCATGCGCATGGTGATGATGGCGCGGAAACGATCGTCCAGCGCCTGGCCGGCCACCTTGCCGACGCTCACCCCGGACAGGCGAACATCGCTGCCCAGGCCGATGCCGTCGGCCTTGTTGAAATGCGCCACCAGATCGTAACCCGGCAACGAGGCCCGCCCGGCGCCCCCGTAGGAGACGGCCAGGATCAAGGCCCCCGCCAGGACGACTCCCGCGCCGATCAGGGTTTCCCTGTCGCGACTATTCAAAACTGTTCTCCGGGGCTGCCGTTCGTTGTTTTAGGGTTGCCACGCCTCGTAATCGCCGGTGGCGGCCGGACGGTGGCCGCCCCGCCGGTCATGGCCGGGGGGCAGATAGGCCCCCGGCGTTCCGGTCAGGTTGGGCCGATGCTCCTTGAGCCAGGGCTTTTCGGGAGCCGACGCCAGCGGCTGATCCACGGTGTAATGCAGCCATGCATGCCATTCCGGCGGAACCCGGGAAGCATCGACGGGGCCTTTATAGACGACCCAGCGGCGCTGCCGATACCCGTTGCGGGCCCAGCGCTCGTTATAATACCGGTTTCCCTGAGAATCCGTTCCGACCAGTTTGCCTTTGGCCCAAGTGAACAGGATTGTCCCGATCGTCATCTCGACTCCCTTGCACGCCGACAGGCGGATTTGCCGGAGCGACTATGGCAAATGCCGACCCGCCCGTCCAGAGGTCAACCGCGACGGCGGAACGATCCCCCCTTCGGTCCGGTTGATGGAGCCCTCCCGGCAGGACACCATATATAGCGGACGTTGTTTTCCCCCTCGAGAATTTTAACATTAGATTAAGTCACGGATTTATCACGATCCGCATATCCCCCTCCATGCCGGCCAAAGCCGCAGCCCGTCTGACGTTTGCGTTTTGCAAGCACAATATGATGTGTCGACGCCCCGAAAAGACCCAAAATACCGTTGATCGCCCCCCAGGCTTGGCATACCCTGAGCCTCCATCGGCATTAGACCACAAGATCTGGTGTACCCTGCTTTTACAGGCAAGGCGCAACGCCGGGCGAGTCGGCCGGTTCCAAATGCAAACCAGGGGTGAGGATCTCATGCGTATTGAACGGCATTTCACGTCGCCGGGCCGCGACGCCTACGACGGAATCGGATTTCGCACCACAAAGAGCGAAATCCGCAATCCCGATGGCTCCGTGGTTTTCTCTCAAAGCGATATCGATGTGCCGGAAAGCTGGTCCCAGGTAGCCTGCGACGTTCTCGCGCAGAAGTATTTCCGCCGCGCCGGCGTGCCGGTGGCGCTGACGCCCGTCCCCGAGGAGGACGTGCCGGAGTGGCTGTGGCGCAAGCAGCCCGCCGAGGCCGACACCAAGACCAGCGGCGAGACCTCCGCCCGCCAGGTGTTCGACCGCATGGCCGGAACCTGGACCTATTGGGGCTGGAAGGGCGGCTATTTCGACGGAGAGGAGGACGCCCAGACCTTCTATGACGAGATGCGCTATATGTTGTGCCAGCAGATGGGAGCCCCAAACAGCCCGCAGTGGTTCAACACGGGCCTGCATTGGGCCTATGGCATCGACGGCCCCAGCCAGGGCCATCATTACGTCGATTACCGCACCGGACAGCTCACCAAGTCGGCCAGCGCCTACGAACACCCCCAGCCGCACGCCTGCTTCATCCAGTCGGTGAGCGACGACCTGGTCAATGAGGGCGGCATCATGGACCTGTGGGTCCGCGAGGCGCGCCTGTTCAAATACGGTTCCGGCACGGGCTCCAATTTCTCGGCGTTGCGCGGCGATGGCGAGAGGCTGTCCGGCGGCGGGCGTTCCTCGGGCCTGATGAGCTTCCTGAAGATCGGCGATCGCGCGGCCGGCGCCATCAAGTCGGGCGGCACCACGCGCCGCGCCGCCAAGATGGTGGTCGTCGACGTCGACCATCCCGACATCGAAAGCTTCATCGGCTGGAAAGTCATGGAGGAGCAGAAGGTGGCCGCCCTGGTCGCCGGCTCCAAGCTGGCCGATCAGACGCTGAGCGCGGTGATGGCCGCCTGCCGCGCCTGGGACGGCGCCGCCGACAGCGACGACCGCTGGAATCCCAAGGTCAACAAGCAGCTCAAGAAGGCGATCATCGCCGCCCGCAAGGCGATGATCCCGGAAAATTACGTCCAGCGGGTCATCACCTTCGCCCGCCAGGGCTATACCGAGGTCAAGTTCCCGGTCTTCAACACCGATTGGGATTCCGAGGCCTATCTGACGGTATCGGGCCAGAACTCCAACAATTCGGTGCGCATCACCAACGCCTTCCTGCAAAAGGTGCTGGACGACGGCGATTGGGAGTTGATCCGCCGCATCGACGGCAAGGTGGCCAAGACCATCAAGGCCCGCGACCTGTGGGAACAGATCGCCGAGGCGGCGTGGAGCTGCGCCGATCCGGGGCTGCAGTTCGACACCACCATCAACGAATGGCACACCTGCCCGGAATCGGGGCGTATCAACGCCTCGAACCCCTGCTCGGAATACATGTTCCTCGACGACACGGCGTGCAATCTGGCCTCGCTCAACCTGATCGCCTTCCGCCAGGCCGATGACGGCTTCGACGTCGAGGGGTTCCAGCACGCCGTCCGGCTGTGGACCGTGGTCCTCGAGATCTCGGTGCTGATGGCCCAGTTCCCGGCCGAGAAGATCGCCGAGCTGTCCTACCGCTTCCGCACGCTGGGCCTGGGCTTCGCCAATATCGGCGGGCTTCTGATGGCCTCCGGCCTGGCCTATGACAGCGACGCCGGCCGCGCCTATTGCGCCGCCATCACCGCGCTGATGACCGGCGCCTCTTACGCCACCTCGGGCGAGATGGCCCGCGAACTGGGGGCCTTCCCCGGCTTCCCCGAGAACGCCGAGGCCATGCGCCGGGTGATCCGCAACCATCGCCGCGCGGCCTACGGCCTGACCTCGGAATATGAGGAACTGTCGATTCCGCCGGTGCCGCTCGACGCCGCCAATTGCCCCGACGAATCGCTGGTGATCGCCGCCCGCGCCGCCTGGGACGAGGCGCTTCGCCTGGGCGAGGAATTCGGCTTCCGCAATGCTCAGGTCTCGGTGATCGCGCCGACGGGCACCATCGGCCTGGTCATGGATTGCGACACCACCGGCATCGAACCCGACTTCGCCCTGGTGAAGTTCAAGAAGCTGGCCGGCGGCGGCTATTTCAAGATCATCAACCGGATGGTCCCGCAGGCGCTGGAAACCCTGGGCTACGGCGCCAAGGACATTGAGGAGATCATCCGCTACGCGGTGGGTCACGGCACGCTGAAGGGCGCGCCCTCGATCAACCACGCCAGTCTGGCCGCCAAGGGCTTCGACGCGGCGACGCTGGAGAAGGTCGAGGCCGCCGTGGCCAATGCCTTCGACATCAAGTTCGCCTTCAATAAATATACCCTGGGCGAATCCTTCTGCACCGACGTGCTGAAGATCCCGGCGGCGCGGCTCGACGACGTCGGCTTCGACCTGCTGGCCGCCATAGGCTTTCCCCGGGCCGAGATCGACGCCGCCAACACCTTCGTCGCCGGCGCCATGACCCTGGAGGGCGCGCCCTTCCTGAAGGCCCTGCATCTGCCGATCTTCGATTGCGCCAGCCCCTGCGGCAAGCTGGGCAAGCGCTTCCTGTCGGTGACCAGCCACATCAAGATGATGGCGGCGGCGCAGCCCTTCATCTCGGGCGCCATCTCCAAGACCATCAACATGCCCAACTCGGCGACCGTCGAGGAATGCAAGGAGGCCTATCTGGCCTCCTGGCGCCTGGGCCTGAAGGCCAACGCGCTTTACCGCGACGGCTCCAAGCTGTCCCAGCCCCTGCAGGCCTCGCTGCTGGACGACGACGGCGAGCTGGCCGACGAGCTGGCCGCGCAACCGGCGGCGGCGGCGCGGACCGAGATCGTCGCCGAACGCATCGTCGAGCGGATCATCGCCGCGGCGCGCCGCAAGCTGCCCGACCGCCGCAAGGGATACACCCAGAAGGCCATCGTCGGCGGCCACAAGGTCTACTTGCGCACCGGCGAATACGAGGACGGCAAGCTGGGCGAGATCTTCATCGACATGCACAAGGAAGGCGCCGCCTTCCGCGCCATGATGAACAACTTCGCCATCGCCATCTCGATCGGCCTGCAATATGGCGTGCCGCTGGAGGAATTCGTCGAGGCCTTCACCTTCACCCGCTTCGAGCCTTCGGGCATGGTCGAGGGCAACAGCGTCATCAAGATGTCGACCTCGATTCTCGACTACGTCTTCCGCGAACTGGCGATTTCCTATCTGTCGCGCAACGATCTGGCGCATGTGACGCCACCCGATCTGACCCCCGACAGCCTGGGACGCGGCAATAGCGAGGGCAACCTGCCCAACGCCGGCCTGGGCGCCGTCGTCGAGCGCTTCACCAGCCGCGGTTACGTCCGTTCCAACCTGATGGTGCTGAAGGGCGGCTCGCAGTCGACGGCGGCCGTTGCCTCCGCCGGAGGCGGTACCGGCGCCGCCTCCGCCGAACGGGCCGTCCCGGTGGCGATCAGCGAAACGCTGGTCCGCGAATTCGACGTCCGCAGCGAGCAGATCCGCGAAGCCCGCCTTAAGGGCTACGAAGGCGATGCTTGCGGCGAATGCGGCAACTTCACCCTGGTCCGCAACGGCACTTGCATGAAGTGCAACACTTGCGGGTCCACCTCGGGATGCTCGTGAGCAGGCTGGGAAATTATTTGTGAAACGTCAGCAAGAAGTGTCTGAGCGTCAGTTAAAACGCCTCAAACGGCGTTGAAGACCGCCTCATCACCGCCGCGCCCACCCGGGTGCGGCGGTTCTTCCTTGAATCCAGCCACATTCCGCTGGTTGGCGGCATTCAATCCAAACAAGCCTTCGCATCTCTCAGAAGCGGGGCGGACGGAGATCCGGTTCGACGAGACGACCTATCGTTTTTGCGGCAGCGGCCGGCGTGGCGTACTGACGGTGGTCATCACCGCCGGCGTCGTCGATGAACGGAACCGACAGATGTTGCTACCCTTGGCCGCGATTTCATGGGGTCGTAGGTTCTGGCGGTACCATCGGACGTTGTATATACTGATGTTCCCCACCTACTTGTCGGAGCGCGACCCTTCACGCTCGAAACACCAACCGCTTCACGAACATCCCTTTTGTCAGGTGGCACGATCGCAACTGCCGGAAAGGGAGGTTGAACGTGACCGAACATGAACCGAACATCGAAGACTTCATGGCGGCAGCAATGGCGGCAGGGATGCAGTCGGCGGAAATCCAAAATTTGTTGGCGGCGTATCCAACTTTGGTGAGTGAACTGGCGGGCTATGATCCGTGCAAGCTCGCCGCCACGTTCGGCGGATTGCTGACCGTCCCGGACCTACAAAGCAATTGCCTGCGGCTGGAAGCCCTGTGTCATCTCGCCCTGCTGTGCGCCCATGGCAACCGTAACCCGAACATCAAAGCTGTTGAGCGTTGGTTCGCGGCACTCGACGATGGCCCAATCGGCAGGATGGAGGATCCTGCCGAGGATGTATTTGTCACCTCCATAGCGACGGAACGCGGGAATTTCTGCGTCATCGAGGGAATCTGGGAATCAGCTGGTTTCTTTCTCCAGCGCTTCTTGAATGTCCTTGGAAAGATGCCCGCGACTGCCGCCTATGAGGATATTCGCGAGGCCGTTTACGGACTGCTCACGCTGTCGGATGTGGTCTGTGGCCGGGCAGGATTGGTCCGATGGCAGATGGGTGGCGCCGTGCCGCATTCGACATTGCCGCCGCGGATTGCGGGGACAATTCGGAAATCGCAAGCCCACGTCTCGTTTACGGAAGAGGAGATCGCCAAACTCGGGATTTCGTTGGACCAGCTCACCGAGTTCGTGTTCCGACCGCGTGAACGCGGGGCATTGGCTGGTGATGAGATTGGACACACGCTTCTGGAACGCCGGCCGGTGCTGTGGCGGAATAAGGACGTTTGCCTGGCTTTACCGACGGGAGTGAGCGCGGCCATCCGACGATACATCCTTGAGCGGATGGAGGCGGCCGGCTTGCGCGAGGCCTTCCTGGGCGCTCTGAGCGAAGAATACGCCACCACTTTCGCCCAGATTCCGTTGCTTGGCGGTCGAATGCACGCTCCAATCCGGTTTCAACGGACACCGACAGGAATGGCCACTGCCGTGATGACGCGAGTGGACATGGGCCGCCATCTGATCTTCGTTTTCGTGATGGACACGTTGGAGGACGTCGAAACCACTGGCATCGCGGGCATGAACGACAGCCTTGGCCGCATGGAGGACGTGGTCGCCCATCTCATCGCCGATGCAGCCGAGACGGCGCAGCAGGATGTTGATTTTCAAGAAGGCATCGCGTTGATCGTCAGCTGCGGAATCGGCCGCGGAGTCGCCGCCGGCTTCCAGAGGCCCAATGATCCGCGCTGGCGGCTCGCCTTCTTGAGCGCGCCAGATTTGGTAACGTTGAGTTGGACCGTCGGGTTTAAGCCGCTCAACTTATTTCGGTTGCTGGATGCCCAGAACCAAATCGCCGGCCAAGGCGTGTATCTGCAGAACGTCAATGGCCTGCTCAACATGGCCGCTTGGCAACGAGAACTGCGTGGTCACCTCGTCCCACATGAGCGGATTCCGGATGGGTTCCTGGCCCAGGGCGCCGAGGCTATGATCATAGTCGACCAGACTGCCCTCAAGTCCTTGCGGCAAGAAGTCGCCGTGACCTGGGATGCCCACGTGGCGCTGGACATTGCGGGGGCGTGGATCCATGTCCGCAAACTGACCGACAGCCTGTTCGAGGAGGACGCGGCGAGGCCGCTTTACATCGGTGAGCAACCTTTGGAGAGCGGTTGGCTACCGGCGGCCTTCATCGCGTCGGGACGGTCCTGGTGGTGCGAGATGGTCGTGCCAGACGACGCTACGCTTCCAATGGCCCATGCGCGCTGGCAGATGTTGACCGTGTGGCTCGCTCGCATAGCGGCCGTTCTGGATGGGCGGCTGCCAGGTTTGCCGCCGGGAGCGATCCTTTGGCGAGTCGAATTCGAGGCGAATCTATCTCACGGCCCAGAATCAAAAACCGGCATCGGCTTCGAAGACGCTAAGCAGGCCATCACGATCGCCGCGGATCGACCAGCGCGTACGGTCGGCTTGCGCGTGGGCTGGGCATTCGAGGCCGCGCATTTCAATGTAGAAAACATCGCCGAACGTGCCTTGGTCGCACGGGCGGTCGACGGATTTCTGGAGTTGGCCGGCTCAGCGCTGACGGTCGACGAGCGGACGGACCTCGTGACAGCGATCGTTCCGGACGTCCATGCGCGCCAGACCCACGTTTTCCTCGGCCGCTCGTTCCGCGACCATATTCAGGAGGATCGCGGAAATTCGGTGGTTCTCATCAGTGAGGATGATGCTGCCGCGTTGCGCCTGGGGCTAGGTTGGCGTCTGCGCGACCGGAAGGAGGGCTGCGATCTCTATGGAAAGGGCGACTGCGGCGTGTTCTTGAACGCCGTCACGCGGATGCTGGAAGAGGAGCTCCTGTCGGAATTGGCGACATTCGACCGCGCGCCCCTGATCGAGGATCTGCTCCGCAACCATGAGCGTGCATGCATCGACCGCGATCGATGGAGCCGCACGGCCGCGGCGGCGGTGGCGCTGCATGACGACAAGCAGGCAGCCTTCAACACCATCGCCGAACATGAAGGCCGACTGAACGCCGTTTTTCAATCGACGCGAATCCTGATCGAGGTGGCCCAGTGCGCCTGTCCGCCGAATGGCGGACGCAAGGCCGGCAAACTCGACTTGTCGCGGCTGATGGCAAAGATGTCGCAGATCGTTCATCTGGGCGGATGGTCCGACGCCATTCGACACGATGCAATGGAGGCGCGCGTCCACATCAATCCGCTGGGCGACATCCAGGTCAATCATGACTTCATCGATACGGTCATCGATCCCTTTGGCCGCGCCGCCGCCGATGTACGTACCAAGCACGCGATAGGCTCTTATGCCCGTCATCTCGAGGACATCCCGTCGCCCAAAGCAATGGCGGAAGCCTTTGAAGTCGAGTTCCAAGAGGCGTTGCGGGAGGAGCTTGGTGTGGGAATCGACGAGATGCGGTTGTTTCTCGATTTCCTTCAAAACATCGGAATGAAAGAGAATCGGTTGGTCTTAACGATTCCGCGCAGTGCCTTGTTGGACCCAAAGGTTGGCGACGAACCCTTGCCACCCGAAATAGCCGCCGCCTTCGTGGCTGCCCTCACCTTGCCGCTACGAGACGACTGGCACACCGTTCCTGCCGGCTATGAAGACAGGGATCGTCAGCCCTGGCGCTACCGGCGCCGACTGTCGGTGCTGCGTAAGCCGTTCATCCAGATCGACGACAAACCGGATCCGACGCTGATGATTGCGCCTGGTCTGGCGCACGACGGCATGGTCTACACGATCGGCAATTATTACCGCGGCGACTTCCCCCAGGGGCAGCTCAAGCCGAAGATGAAGTCTTGGCGTGGCAAAGCTTCAGCGAAACGTGGAACCGACTTCAATACGGAAGTTGCCGAAAGGCTGAGAGCACTTGGATGGCAAGCAGACCCCGACGTCAATATGTCTGCCATACTCGGATCCGCCTTCAAACCCCTTGGCGACATCGATGTGCTGGCCTGGAATCCGCAAAGCGGTCGCGTCTTGCTGATCGAGTGCAAGGATCTCAAGTATAGCAAGACCCTGGGCGAGATAGCGGAACAGCTTGCCGATTTCAACGGCGAGGTCCGGGAAAACGGTAAGCCCGATGACTTGCTGAAACACCTCAACCGCATTGACGCGATCCGCAACAATCTGCCCGATCTGATACGGTTACTTAAGTTCACTGTTGCGCCCGCGCCAGAAGGCCAGATCGTGTTCCGCAATCCAGTTCCTATGCAATTCGCGTGGGAACGTCTCAAGGAGCGGATTAGCCTTCATTTGTTCGATGGGCTAAACGAACTGTAGCATTTGGGTGGTCTGCCGTTTTTCCGTAAGCACGACCGCCAGGATGGCGATGAAACTGGGGAAATGCGAGCGTAGCGGCCTGACGGAAAAGGATCGCCTGGCCATCGAGCTGGGCCTCCGGATCGGCTGCGGGATACGCGAGATCGGACTACTGATCAACCGGGACCATTCCATCATCAGCCGGGAAATCAGACGAAACGGCTTGATGCCATCCTACGACGGCATCAAGGCCGCGGGGCCGCGTCCGATCGGTATCGGGACCGATGCCACAACCCGCGCACGCTCTATGACCCAAAGGTCCTCATGGACGCACTGGCGCTCCTCGGTCGTCGCTGGCCGATTTTCGCTGCTTCGATTTTCCCCACGTTTCCATGACCGGGCGGGTATAAGGCCAATTTCCGCGTGCAGACCGACGGTTGCGGGAAAATGGCACAAGGGGCTTACTGGAGGACATGGCATGAGGTAATGTTTCCGCTGATTTCCCGATGCCGGACAAACCCTTCCTGGCTACCGCGGAAACGGAGGGGTGGGGAGATGGATGCTGCCGAGAGTATCCTGAAAATGGAAAGCGCGACGCTCGCGGCGACTTTCTGTCCGCGTGTGTCGTATGCGTTCCACCAGAACTCGATTCCCGTCCTGATGGAACTTTCTGTCTCGAACGAGACGGATCGGCCCCTTGAGGAGATCGAGGTCTCCCTTTCGTCGGAGCCGCCTTTCATCGGGGCGCGTATCTGGCGGATGGCCCGCGTGGGTGCTAACCAGTCCTACCACGTGCCGGACCTCGATCTGACCCTGGACGGCGGCATGCTTTCGAAACTGACCGAGGCCGAAACGGCGCGCGTCACGGTCGTGGCATCGCGGGATGGGGCCGAGATCGGCCGCCTGGAAACAGACGTCAGGCTTCTGGCGCGAGACCAGTGGGGCGGGGCGGGTGCGGTTCCGGAACTGCTCGCGGCTTTCGTTCGGCCAAACGATCCGGCGGTCGACCGCATCCTCCGCAAGGCGGCGCAAATCCTGCGCGGCAACGGCAAGGACCCCGCGCTCGAAGGCTACGGCCAAGGAACCCGTCGGCGTGCCTGGGAACTGATCTCGGCGGTTTGGGGCGCGGTGTGCGGATTGGGCATCGAATACTCGCTGCCTCCCGCCAGCTTCGAGAGCCACGGCCAAAAGGTACGTCCGCCGGAGAGAATCGCCGATGGCGGCGTGGCGACCTGCCTCGACCTGGCGTTGCTCTTCGCCTCCTGCCTGGAACAATGCCACTTGAACCCGGTCGTCGTCCTCATGTCCGGCCATGCGGCGGTCGGTTGCTGGCTTGTGCCCGAGCAATTTTCCGATGCGACCGTCGATGACGCGTCGGCCCTGCGCAAACGGATCAAGCTCGGGGAACTCGTGCTTTTCGAGACGACTCTTGCGACCCAACGTCCGGCCCCGACCTTCGGGACGGCCGCCGAACGCGGGACCAAGCATGTGTCCGAGGCTGAAGAATCGAAGTTTCATTTCGCCGTGGACGTTCGCCGCGCCAGGCTGCAACGGATCCTGCCCTTGGCCGCCGCCGGGACGCCGGCCATTCCTGGGAAGGCCGTGGAACAGGTGTTGGCCTCGGAACCGGCGTTCGAGGAGGCCCCCGATCTCGGGGACGTCGCCACCGCGAAACCAACCGCGGAAAACCGGGAGATGGGGAGGCTCGAACGCTGGCAGCGCAAACTGCTCGACCTTTCGCTGCGGAACGCCCTACTGAATTTCCGGTCCGTGAAACGCTGCGTCACGTTCGACGCGCCCCATCCCGACGATATCGCTGCGAGGATCGCGCAGGGCTCGGTCCTGAAAATCCTCGCGCGACCGCAGGTGATGGAAGGTTCGGACACGCGCGATGCCTCGATCCACTTGGGACGTTGGAACGAAGACGCCAAGGCGGCGATGGCAGCCGACGCGTTGGCGCGCGACGAACTGTTCGTCGGCCTCACGGAAGAGGAGATGTCGGCGAGGCTCACGGAGCTTTTCCGGTTCGCTCGAAACGAGTTGCAGGAAGGGGGCGCCAACACGCTTTACTTGGCAATGGGCTTCCTGTCATGGCGGCGAGGCGAGGAGGACAAGCCTTGCCGGGCACCGCTGCTGCTGGTCCCGGTCAAATTGGAACGCCGAAGCGCCCGGTCAGGATTCCGCGTTTCGGCGCATGACGACGAGCCGCGGTTCAACCTGACACTGCTGGAGATGCTGCGCCAGGACTTCGAATTGACGATCCCCGCCGTCGAGGGAGAGCTTCCGAAGGACGGGGACATTTCCGATGTCGCGGCCATCTGGCGCGCCGTCGGCGAGGCGGTGAAGGATATCAAGGGATGGGAGGTCGTCGAGGAGGTGGCTCTTTCCACGTTCTCGTTCTCCAAATACCTGATGTGGAAGGACTTGGTCGAACGGACCGACCTTCTGAAGGAAAATCCTGTCGTACGCCATCTCCTCGACAGCCCCCAGGAACAGTTCCCCAGCGACATTCCGTTCCCGGATCCGCGCGAGCTTGACGAGACGTGCGAACCTATCGTCACGTTCTGCCCACTTCCGGCGGACTCCTCGCAGCTTGCGGCGGTCGTCGCGGCGGCGCGTGGAAAGGATTTCGTGCTGCACGGACCACCGGGGACCGGCAAGAGCCAGACCATCGCCAACCTGATCGCACAATGCCTCGCAGACGGCAGATCCGTGCTTTTCGTCGCCGAGAAGACGGTGGCACTCAACGTGGTGCATCGCCGGTTGAAGGACGTGAAGCTCGGCGAGTTCTGTCTCGAACTCCACTCGAACAAGGCCAACAAACACGAAGTCCTTGGCCAGCTTCGGCAGGCGTGGGAGGCGAAGGGTGACGTCGATAGGAACATCTGGGCGGAACGCGCCGCCAAGCTGAAGCGCCTGCGGTCCGACCTGAACGCTTTCGTGGAGCGCCTCCATCTCATTCGCCGGAACGGCATGACCGCGTACCATGCCATCGGAAGGGTGGTCGCCGGTGGCGACGTGGCGGAACTCGACCTGTCCTGGCCGTCGCCTGACGCGCACGACGCGGAGGCCGTGGGAAAGTTGGCGGAGATCGCCGACCGGTTGGACATCGATGCCAAGGAGTTGGGGACGATTTCCGGACATCCGCTGGCCGCCATCGGCCGCGAGGAATGGTCGCCCGGTTGGCAGGCGGCGCTAACCGGCGCCGCGCGTCGGCTTATCCCGGCCTGCGGTCGTCTGTCCTCGGTGGCGATCGGATTCGTGAAGGCGGCGGGACTGCCAGAAGTGGTCCTGGACGTGCGCGGTCGGGCCGGTCTCGCCGGTCTGGCGGAAGCGCTGCCCGCCGCCGCCGGCAGGGACTGGGGTTTCGTCTTACGGCCGGATGCCCGCCAAATCGCCGAGCGCCTCCGCGAAGGTGCGGACGGTCTCGCCGAGCGGAACCGCCATGCCTCCCGGCTTTCCGTCTCGTATGCGCTGAATACCGTCCGATCGATCGACTTCGACTTCCTTGAGGAGACGCTCGCCACGGCCGGGTCCACATGGTGGCCGCGCAGCGCCTGGCTGCGTTCCCGAGTGAGGAAGGATCTGGCGTCACGAATCGAAACGGCGGCGAAGCCCAAGGCGAAACCGGCGATGGCCGAAGACTTGGCCCTGTTGCGGGGCATCCGCGATGTCGAGATGCGCCTATCGGCGCTGGAGGATCTCGCGGCCAAAACCTGCGGTCTTTGGGCAGGCCTGGGCACTTCCGTCCAGGAGGTGTCGCTGGCCGTGGATTTCCATTCCCGGATTTCGTCCGCGTTGGCCAATCTCGCGACCAACATCGAATCCCTTACCTCGCTCAGGACCGTCGCCGCCCGACTGTTGGGCGAGGCGAACGCGCTGCTGGAGGCCGTCGGGCCGGTCGGCGTTGCCGCCGCGACCTATCTCGCCGCCGAAGCGGATTTCCGGGAAGCCCTGTCGGACTTCCTGGCGCAGTCCGCCGACTGCGACGCGATGCCCGACGCCGACGCCACCCCGGACTCTCTCCTGGCGGAGTGCCGGGACATCATCGCCAGCGAAGCCAAGCTGAGGGCATGGTGCGCCTGGCGGAAGGCCCGCGGCGAAGCAGCCGCGGCCGGGTTGCTTCCCCTTGTCGAAGGTATCGAATCCGGCGCGGTTCCGACGGGAACCATCCGCGAGGCGTTGGAAGTCAATTATTGTCGTTGGTGGATAGGTGCCGTCGTCGACGGGGACGATGTCCTGCGCTCGTTCGTCCCGGCGGAACACGAACATAAAATCTCCGAATTCAAGGCCCTGGACGACAAGTTCACGGAGATGACGAAGGATCTGATCAGGGCTAGGCTGTGCGCGTCCATTCCGGATGCCGATAACGGTTCGAGGGGGTCCGACTGGGGAATCCTCCGCCGCGAGATCCAACGCAAACGCGGACATATGCCGTTACGGCAACTGATCGGCTCCCTTCCTGAGGCTTTCCCGTGCCTCGCGCCCTGCCTGCTGATGAGTCCGTTGTCTATCGCCCAATACCTGACGCCGGAAGCCCATTTCGATTTGGTGGTCTTCGACGAGGCGTCACAAATCCCGGTCTGGGATGCGATCGGCGCCATGGCCCGCGCCAAACATGTGGTCGTCGTCGGCGATCCGAAGCAGTTGCCGCCGACGAACTTCTTCGCGCGCGGCGAAGACGAATCCGACGACGACACGGCCGACGACGCGGCCATGGAAAGCATTCTAGACGAATGCGTCGCCGCCAACCTGCCAAGCCTGCGGTTGGTCTGGCATTACCGTAGCAGGCACGAAAGCCTGATCGCCTTCTCGAACCACCGCTATTACGGCGGCGGCTTGGTCACGTTCCCGTCCCCGACGACCGAGGACCGGGCCGTCTCGTTCCATCATGTCGCGGAAGGCGTTTACGAGAAAGGCGGCTCACGCACCAATGTGCCGGAAGCCCGCGCCCTCGTGGGCCATATCGTCGCGAGACTGAAGGATCCGAAATTCGTCGCCAGCAAGCTGAGCGTCGGCATCGTCACTTTCAATTCGGAACAGCAGCGCCTTATCGAAGACATGCTCGACGCCGAACGCCGCAAAAATCCGGCGATCGAGCGGCATTTCGACGAAAACCTCGTCGAGGAAATCTTCGTGAAAAACCTCGAAAGCGTACAGGGCGATGAGCGCGACGTGATGTATTTCTCCGTCACCTTCGGTCCCGGCCGCGACGGTGCCGCGATGTCCATGAATTTCGGGCCGATAAACAAGCCGGGCGGGGAGCGCCGCCTCAACGTCGCAGTCACCCGCGCGCGCCACGAGCTGCGAGTGTTCTCTTCATTCCGCCCGGAACAGATGGATCTCGGTCGCACCCGGGCGATCGGCGCTCGCGACCTTAAGCACTTCCTCGAGTTCGCCGACCGCGGGCCACGCGCATTGGCGGAAGCCGTGTACGGCAGCGTCGGGGAATTCGAATCTCCGTTCGAGGAATCCGTCGCAGCCGTTTTGGCCGCCCGCGGCTGGCGGGTCGATCCGCAGATTGGCGTGTCGCGCTTCCGGGTCGACCTCGGCGTCGTGGATCCGCACGCCCCCGGCCGATATTTAGCCGGTGTCGAATGCGACGGGGCCACCTACCACCGTTCGGCCACCGCACGCGATCGCGACAAGCTCAGGGAACAGGTGCTGGTCGGCTTGGGATGGAAGATCCTGCGCATCTGGTCGACCGAATGGTGGACCGATCCGCGCGGCGCGGCGGAGAAGATACATGTTCGCCTGATGGCCCTCGCCGAAGCCTCCAAGGAGGAATTGACGAAACCGGAACACGATGCCGCGGAAGGGGAACTCGGGTTCCCGGAGCCCGTGGAGCCGATGGAATCCCAAGGGGAACCTGTGATGCCGCGCGTTGTTCCCGCTGATCGGCCGCAACCCGACGTCATCGCCGTTTCCGGAACGGACATTTACGTCGAGGCCGACGCGACAGAGGCAGTTCCGTACGTCAACCCAGACGCCTTCTACGAACCCGCGTACACTGCCATGGTCGAGGCGATGGTCCGGCATGTCGTTGAAGCGGAAGGGCCGATCCGCGATGAAATCCTGGCGATGCGCATCGCCCGCGCCCACGGCTTCCAAAGGACCGGATCACGCATTCAGGAACACGTCGCCAAGCTGGCAACCCGGATCTTCGGGACGACCAAAGAAGATGTCGGCACTTTCTTCTGGCCGGAAGGAATGGAACCCGGCCAATGCGCAACATTCCGCAGGGCTACCGGCGAGATCCGGCGTTCCGTCGATGACGTCAGCATGCCCGAACTTGAGGCCATCGCCCGACACGTCTTCGAGACAGAACTGCCCGAAGATCCGCTGGTCGCGATAGCGCGTGTGCTCAACCTTCAAAGGCTCCGTGCGGTGTCGCGCAGCCGTCTGGAGCGTGCATGGAACGCCGCTTGCTCCCGGTTGCTGTGACGCTTCAGCCCCGTCTGAAATTTTCCTATCGACCAGAGAGTATAGTACCCTGTTGCACAGCCTGTGAGCTTCTGTTTGGAGGTAGCTTGCCTATCCGGTTAAGACAGACAGCCATCACATATAGGGACGCCGCCCTCACCACCTAACGGCCGAGTTGGGCCAACCGTGGTACGGCCGGTATGCCTGCCGGCTAGTGCATTGACGCAAACGGAGGATTCACAGGCAGCCTGAATCATGCGATTCTCTCGGCATGGCTCAGACCGTCTGCATCCTGCTTTCCGTCGAAGACCGCGAGCGTTT
>NZ_PIUM01000062.1 GCF_002845745.1 Telmatospirillum siberiense
AACCAGAGGTTCGCCGTCAAATACCCGAGGTGGGAGCCGTATGCGGGAAAGCCGCACGTACGGATCTGTGCGGGGGGCGCTCAGCAATGAGCGTCCCTACCGCGATCGCCCCAAAGCTTTAGCGGAGGAAGCCCGAGGCGGACGGATGTCCGCCGCCCGGCGCCTGAGGGGCAAAAATTTAAACCAGGGCAATCGGGTTCACCCGATTGCCCTGCGGGCCACAAGCCAACGAGTTGACAGGCCCCATTCCACCGCTGATAAAACAATCCGCCGGCGCCAACCTGTCCCGGCGGAATTTTTCGACAGTGCGAGGATGGACCATGGGCCGGGACAAGAAGCGGATCGTGATCGTCGGCGGCGGCGCGGCCGGGCTGGAGCTGGCGGCCAAACTGGGCGCGCGCTTCGGCCGGCGGCAGTGCGACATCGTCCTTGTCGAGCGCAACCGCACGCATATCTGGAAGCCCCTGCTGCACGAGGTCGCCACCGGTTCGCTCGACGCGAACATGGACGAGGTCAGCTATCGCAGCCATTGCCACCGCTGGGGCTACCGCTTTTTCTTCGGAACCTTCACCGGCATCGACCATGCCCGGCGGCAGGTCCATCTGGCGGCCCTGCACGACCACAAGGGGCGCGAGATGGTATCCCCGCAGGCGCTTTCCTACGACTATCTGGTGCTCGCCTACGGCTCCGTCACCAACGATTTCGGCACGCCCGGCGTGGCGGAGAACTGTTTCTGCCTCGACAGCCGCGCGCAGGCCGACCAGTTCCGCGACCAGCTTCTCAATCATTGCGTCCGTGTCTCGCGCGCCCTGTCGGCCGATCCGACGGGCGACGCGCGTGTCCGCATCTCCATCGTCGGCGGCGGCGCCACCGGCGTGGAGCTTGCCGCCGAACTGTTCAACGCGGCTGAGGCCCTTGCCTATTACGGGCTTGAGAATTTCGACCCGAAGCGACTCGACGTGACGCTGATCGAGGCGGGTCCGCGCATCCTGCCGCTGCTCCCCGAGCGCCTCGCCGATGCGGCGAAGGCCGAACTGGAAATCCTGGGCGTGCGCGTTCTGACCGCGACGCCGATCACCGCCTCGACCGGGGAGGGCATGGTCACGCGGACCGGCGAGACCATCGCCGCCGACCTGCAGGTCTGGGCGGCGGGCGTGAAGGCGG
Organism: Telmatospirillum siberiense; assembly: GCF_002845745.1. Classification (GTDB taxonomy): domain Bacteria; phylum Pseudomonadota; class Alphaproteobacteria; order Rhodospirillales; family Magnetospirillaceae; genus Telmatospirillum; species Telmatospirillum siberiense. The sequence goes on from NZ_PIUM01000062.1 coordinate 1,165, forward strand.
CGCCCATCCGCGACGGTCTCGATGGGCTGGAGCTCTCGCGTGGCGGCCAGGTGGTGGTGCGCCCCACCCTGCAAAGCAGCGTCGACGACAATATCTTCGCCATCGGCGACTGCGCCTCCTGCGTTCTACCCGGACAAGACCGCCCGGTCCCGCCCCGCGCCCAGGCCGCGCATCAGATGGCGGCAACCGCCTTCGACAATCTCTGCGCCCTGATGACCGGCAAACCGCTCAAGGATTTCATCTATCGCGACCATGGCTCGCTGGTCTCGCTGAGCCGGTTCTCCACGGTCGGAACATTGATGGGAAATCTGGTGGGCGGACGCATGGCCATCGAAGGACGGCTGGCGCGCTTCGTCTATCTGTCGCTCTACCGCATGCACCTGCTGGGCATCCACGGCTGGGTCAAGGGCCTGGCGCTGATCGTGGTAAGCCACGTCAACAGGTTCGTCCGGCCAAGACTGAAGCTTCATTGATTTTCGGCTCGGGGCCCGGAACAAAACGCGCTCAGATCTTCTTTCGCCGTCACACCGCACCCGCCGAGAATGGCGAGCGCGATCGGATCCGTGCTCACTCCCATTTGATTGTTCCACGTGATCGCAATATGCGGAATTCCACGCAACGCGCCCCCGTTGACGGGCGGGAAGTGCGGCGTATCGTCTGTCCTCCTTCAGAGAGGCAATGCGATTCGGGCGGCTATTTCGCGGGCAAGCCTTTCGAAATCCCCGTAGGCGGCGGACACCGCGCCCTGGTGGCCGCCATCCCTGCACGGTGATCAACCATCGACTTTCAAGAAGGCGGTGGTGGGGCTCAATGCATTGAGGCTATGCCTCATAAAAAATACCATAGCCTCCGTTCGTTCTCTTGATGCGTGCGAACCCGAATTCACCCAAGTGCATGCCGGCAATCGGAAGTTTCTCCGAGCTGACCGCATCCAGAATCTTCGATCGTGTTGCAGCCGCGACGGTAGCGTCTTGATCGAATGCAATCGATACGTCGGGGCGCGCAATCTGGATGTGAGGAAAATGAACGATGTCTCCCCAGACAAGCAGGCTCTGACCGGCGGAATCGACGCGGTATCCGGTGTGTCCATCCGTATGTCCCGGGAACGGCATCGCGGCGATACTGGGAAGCACGTCGCCCTCATCGAACATGCGCAGCCTTGCGCGGTAGCCATCAAATACCTGACGGGCTATCAGGAAATTGCCGCGCGCCCGCTCGCTGGCGCGGTTTAGATTTCCGTCATCCTGCCAGAAGGCGATCTCTCGCTGGTGGACGACAAGCTCCGCATTCGGAAAGGCGATCTCTCCCGAAGTGTCCATCAGCCCCCCGACATGATCGGGATGGGCATGCGTCAGAAGGATCGTGTCGATTTCGGATGGGTCGATACCGGCCAGCGGCAGGTTGGTTCTCAGACGGCCGCCCCAATGTTTGATCCCTCCGGCTCCGCCGTCGATCAGAACCGTCCGGCCGCCTCCGCGCACGACGTAACAGTTGATATGCACGGAGGAATGCTCCGTCACCCCCGCATCATCCTGTATTCGGGAGGCCTCGGCCGGATCGATATTCGAGAGGAATTCCAGGCTGGCGGTAAGATAGCCGTCACTGATCGCGGTGACCGTATAATCGCCGATTCGTCGGCTCGGAAAGCTGAAAGCGGACATGGTTTTTCTCCGGACGGCATCTCAATTGCGAGCGTGAATGCTTGAAGCGGCATAGCCAAAACAACGGATGCGCGCCGTAAGGCCGGTGCTGTGTCTGATGGCGTCATCCAGGGCTTCCATGAACCGCTCCATCACCGGCGGCGTGCGAAACGGCTCAAGGCGATAGCGGACTTCCGCGAATATCGGGTGCCCATGACCGTGCCGAATACCGACGGTGATGACATGGACGTTTTTCAGCGCGGCCCGCAGGTGACCTGTGCAGAGTTCGGTGCATCGGTCGGCGAGTCCCGTCAGCGTCTGGTCCGACGGCATCTTTTCCGCCGGGATGAAAAGCGTGACATTGGGCATTACCGATCCTCCGTTACCGCGCGGCCATAACGGAACGCGCGCTTGTCAGTTGCTCCGTCATCGGAGCGTAGAGCCGGATATCGTCGGACCGGGGCTCGGCGAAGCGCGCGTTTCCGCGATCCAGCTTGGCAAGCCATTGGCGTTCCGGAACCCTCTCCAGCGCCACGGCATGTATGGCTGACGGACAGACGCCCATCTTGATCAGGGGATCGGGGCCGCTCGGACAAAGCGCCAAGAGCTCATCTCGTCCCACAGCCGGAGCGCGATCGATACCGCCGTAGAGGTTTCGGTGCCAATCGGTGATGTGGCGCTGCCATCGCGAGAAGTTGCCGCCTCCCTTTTGACGATACTCCTCTCCCGTCAGCACGGTGGGGCCGTCGATCGTATGAATGGCCAGATAGACCGGGTAACCACGGTCCAACGCCTTGAAACGCTGCGAGGTGTGAAAGCCGGCAACCGAAATGAGGGCCGGCAGTTTGTCCAGACTATAGAAATCGTTCCATTCGATTTCGCTGCCGGGATCGGCGTAGCTGCATTCCACGGTGTAGATCATCGGATTACCCTTTGAGGTGCGAGAGCGGACCGCGCCGCCGCATCACATTGATATTGGGTAATGATGATCGGACAGTTTCCTGGTATATAGCGATATTAAGTCTGGCTTCAGTGACTTTTTATCAAGCTGATCCAGCCACCATTCCGCGAGGTTCCGGTGCGACGAAAAATTCCAAGCAATTCCGCACTCATGGCGTTCGAGGCGGCGGCACGCCACGGCAGCTTTGCCCGCGCCGCCGCCGAACTGGCTCTGACGGAAGGCGCGGTCAGCCGCCAGATTGCGCGCCTGGAGTCTTTTTTGGGGGCCTCCCTCTTCGATCGCGTTGGAAACCGCGTTCGACTCCTGCCCAATGGAACACGCTACGCCGCTCAGGTCCGCGAAGTCCTCGATCGCCTCGAACGAGACAGCCAGTATCTGATGGGACAGCCGATTGATGGCGGAAGCATCGATATTGCCGCCATCCCGACCTTCGCCACCCGCTGGCTCATTCCTCGTCTGAAGCGATTTCAGGACAAGCACCCGAATATCACCGTGCATCTGGCCGAACGCATGGAGCCTTTCATTCTCGCCGGCAGCGGGTTCGACGCCGCGATCCATTTCGAACATCCCGCATGGGCGGGCATGCACACCCATCGATTGCTGCGGGAGCTATTGATCCCGGTTTGCCACCCGGCGCTTCTCACCGAGGCGAAAACGGAGATAGTGCTGGATAAATTGCCGCGCCTTCACCGGCGCCAAAATCCGGAAGCCTGGCGGCTTTATGCGCAAGAGACCGGCATCATGCTGACCAATCCGGCGGTCGGCGCACGTTACGATCTTCACTCCATGCTGATCGAGGCCGCCCTGGCCGGGTTGGGCGTCGCCCTGGTGCCGCGTCTCTATGTCGAGGCGGAACTTGAACAAGGCCTCCTGGCCGCCCCTTGGCCGGAAGGAAAGACAATTGCCAAGGAATTCTGCCTCGTTCTTCCGGAGCCGATCACCCTGGGTGAAGGGCCGTTACAGGCGTTTGCGACCTGGATTTTGGATGAAGCGAAGGCCATTGGCGGCTGATGAGCGAGCTTTATGCCGCAAAAACCTCCAGGACCGATAAGACGCCAGGGCAATCGGGTGAACCCGATTACCCTGGATAAGCCACTCGTCCCGATTGCCTCGGGAACAGCAGACTCGTATATAAGGGATGGCGTTCGGCGAGATCTACCGCCGCACGCCTCATGGAGACTGGATGTCAGAGCTTGTGTGACAAGGCTCTCTGAACGTCAGAGAGCCGCGTGATCTTGAAATAGCTGGGTGGCGATGCCTCCCGGCGGTTTTTTCACGTCTGTCATACGAGACATCCATGAATATCTCACGCAACGAACAACGTGTGTTGCACGTTCTGGCCCTCGGTGGCCGCATCCTGCATGAACGCGGCGAAGGCAACAAAATCACTGCCATCACCTGCGTCACTCGGGCAGGAATGATACTCGCGAACTGCGATCTGGCGGTATTCAACCGACTGCGGCGCAAACGGCTGATCGAATCCCGTTCGGGCAGCCCTTATCGCATATCCGCACTCGGCCGCGCGACGGTTCGCCCGCAATTTGACAACCAAGGCGGCACGATATGCTGATACGCGATGAAAGTCCCGGCGACATCCCGGCAATCGGCAAACTCGTCACCGAAACCTTTCGCACCGCGCCCCATTCCAGCGGAACCGAGGCGCGGCGCCACGCATGCAAAGGAGTTTCCGCAGTGGACATTCCACGGATCTTCAACATTACCGAAAGTGCTCATCTCATCCATAATCCCTTCACACCGGAAAAGCTCGCCACTCTCGGCGCGGCGTTGCGTTTGGAACCGGGGACCCGTGTGCTCGACCTCGGCAGCGGTTCGGGCGAGATGCTGTGTCGCTGGGCACGCGATTACGGAATTGGCGGCACCGGTATCGACATGAGTCCGTTGTTCACCGAACAAGCGAGACGCCGCGCCGACGAACTGGGCGTCGCCGATCTGGTCGAGTTCATCCACGCAGACGCTGCCGGCTACATCGCCGACGAAAAAGTCGGTGTGGCGGCCTGTGTCGGCGCCACCTGGATCGGTGGGGGAGTCGCCGGCGCCATCGAACTTCTGGCTAAGAGTCTCCGCACGGGAGGGATCATCCTCATCGGCGAGCCATACTGGCTGCAATTGCCGCCGACGGAAAAGGTCGCCAAGGGATGCCGCGCCGGCGCCATCTCGGACTTTCTCCTGCTTCCGGAACTGCTCGCGTCTTTCGGCAATCTCGACTACGACGTCGTGGAAATGGTTCTGGCAGACCAGGACAGTTGGGACAGGTACGAGGCAGCCAAGTGGCTCACGATGCGCCGATGGCTCGAAACGAATCCCGACGATGACTTCGCGAAAGAAGTTCGAGCCGAACTGACCTCGGCGCCCGAACGCTACGCCACTTACACCCGTGAATACCTGGGCTGGGGCGTGTTCGCGCTCATGTCGCGGGTGATGTAAGACAACCGCCGCGCAACGACGGGTGCGGAGCTTCCGCTCGGTTGCCCGCCGATGCGCGCGCGTCCGCACTCTCCTGCCAAGAATAGCGACATCGCTTTGCAACTCATTATGCCTCGCCCCGGCACGGCAAAGGCTGCGGATAACGCAACAGATTCTCGGCCATGAACGAGACGAAGGCGGACAGTTTGGGAGATGGGTGGCGGCTTGCCGGCCAAAGGATATGGAAGGCGCCGACATCACGGACATGCTCTTCGAGGACGCTGACGAGCGTGCCGCGCTGAAGCTGGGATCGCACCGCGAAGAGCGGCAGGCATGCGAGACCGAAGCCCTCCTCGGCGAGACAGATTTGCGGTTCCAGCGTGCTGGCGACCAGAGTGACCGGCAGAGCGATATCGAGATCCCCCCCGTCACGCGCGAGCGGCCAGCGCTCCAGCTTGCCCGTCGATGGGTATTTGTGATGCAGGCAGGCATGGGCGGCGAGGTCTTCCGGCTCTGCCGGCACGCCCCGCGCGGCCAGATAGTCGGGCGAGCCGACGATGCGGTGTGAGAAGGCGCCGACGCTGCGCATCATCAGCCGGCTGTCGCGCGCCTCACCGGTGCGGATCACCGCGTCGAAGCCCTCATCGATCACATCGACCAGACGGTCGGTGAAATCGAGGTCGAGGTCGATCTCGGGATAGGCCCGCATGAAGGCCATCACCGCCGGCATCATCAGCATGCCGATGAGCGGCAGGCTGACGCGCAGTTTTCCCCTCGGCGCGGTGCGCGTCTGCGACAACTCCAGTTCCGCCGCCTCGATCTCGCAGAAGATGCGACGGCAACGATCGCGGAAGAGCTCCCCTTCCGGCGTGAGGGTCAGCGACCGGGTCGAGCGATGGAACAGGCGCACGCCGAGCCGTTCCTCGAGCCGTGCCACCGCTTTGCCCACGGCGGACGGGGAAATGCCGAGCTTGATCGCGGCGGCGGTGAAACCGCCGGCCTCCGCGGTCTGGACGAAAGCGTTGAGCGCGCCGAGATGCTCCATGGCAGCCCTCCGATATTGCGGACATCGGCGTCCGAGATAACCGGAACTCTAGCCTGATTATTCCTCGCCGACGACTCCGCTAACGTCATGGGCATGACAAAGATCCGCGCATCCGACTCTGCCGACCACCCTCCGACGACATCGGGCACGTTCCCATGGCCCGGTCTGTTGGCGCTTGCGATGGCCGGTTTCATCACCATCCTGACCGAGGCGTTGCCGGCCGGCCTGCTGCCGCAAATCGGCGCGAGCCTGAGCGTTTCCGAAGCACGAGCCGGGCAACTCGTCACCCTCTATGCCATCGGCTCGCTTGCCGCCGCCATTCCCCTGACCGCCGCGACACAAGGCATGCGGCGGCGGCCCCTGCTTCTCCTCGCCATCTCGGGGTTTGCCGCCGCGAATACGGTGACGGCGGTGTCCGGCAGCTACGTCCTGACGCTCTTTGTCCGCTTCGTGGCGGGTGTTTCGGCGGGATTGCTCTGGGCCCTGATCGCCGGCTATGCCGCACGGATGGTGCCGGAGGCGTCGAAGGGACGTGCCATCGCCGTCGCGATGGTCGGCACGCCGCTCGCGCTCGCGCTCGGCGTTCCGGCGGGCACCTTCCTCGGCACGGCCATCGGCTGGCGTGCCTGCTTTGGTGTCATGAGCGGCCTGACGCTGATCCTCGTCGCCTGGGTGCTGGCGAAGGTCCCCGATTTCCCGGGGCGGGCCGTGGACAAACGGCTCCCCCTCGCGCATGTCTTCACCATCCCCGGAATCCGACCGGTTCTGTTCGTCACGCTCGCCTTCGTGCTCGCCCATAACATCCTCTACACCTACATCGCCCCCTTTCTGGGCGCGGCCGGCTTGGGCAGGCGAACCGATGCCGTCCTTCTCGTCTTCGGTGTCGCCGCCCTGATCGGCATCTGGATCGTCGGAGTCCTGGTCGACCGTCACCTGCGGAAACTGACACTGGTCAGCACGGCGCTGTTCGGCCTCGCGGCTCTCGCACTCGGCATCGCCGGAGATGCGCCGGCGATGATCTACGGCGCCATAGGGGGCTGGGGGCTCGCCTTCGGCGGCGCCGCGACGCTGTTTCAGACCGCACTTGCCGAGATCGCCGGCGAAGCCCCCGACGTGGCGCAGTCCATGCTCGTCACCGCCTGGAACTCGGCCATCGCCGCCGGCGGCATCGCAGGCGGCTTATTGCTCGACAGCTTCGGAACCGGCGCCTTCGCGCCCGCAGTACTCCTGCTCCTCGCCGCCACATTTCTCGTCGCCTTCCGTGCTCACCGGCACGGCTTCCCGTTGTCGCCTCTCCGTTGATCCGAAAGGGCCAGCCTCATGCTCGAACGAACCGCCCCACCCCCTCCCGCCACGCTTGCCGCGCGCGTCGACGCCGTCATCGACGGCGCGCTCGCGGCCCGGCGCATCGTCGGCGCCGTCGTCCTGGTGCGGAAGGATGGCGAGACCATCCACGCCCGCGCCGGCGGCTTCGCGGATCGCGAGGCCGGAACGCCGATGCGGGAAGAGGCGCAGTTCCGTCTCGCCTCGGTCTCCAAGCTCTTCGTTGCGGCGGCGACGATGGCGCTGGTCGCGCAAGGAGCGCTCGATCTCGATCGCCCCATCACCGCGTGGCTGCCGGACTTCGCCCCGCGCTTCGATGGAAAACCCGTCGCGATCACGCTGCGCCACCTTCTCACGCACACCGCCGGCCTCGGCTACGCCTTCCTGGAGCCGGAGGATGGCCCGCTTCATCGGGCCGGCGTCTCGGACGGCATGGATCGGCCCGGCATCACGCTCGCCGAAAATCTGCGGCGCCTCGCCGGTGTGCCGCTCCTGTTTCAACCGGGAACACGCTTTTCCTATTCGCTCGGCCTCGATGTCGTGGGCGCATTGATCGAGGCCGCGACGGGACTGGCGCTTCCGCAAGCCGTGCGCGGGCTGGTGACCGGCCCGCTCGGACTCGATGACACCGGCTTTTCGATTACCGACCCGGCCCGGCTGGCGGCGGCCTATGCCGACGATTGCCCGCGTCCGCGCCGCATGCGCGAACCGGACCTGGTGCCGTTCCTGCCGGGCCTGCCCGGTATCCGGATGGACCCGTCGCGCGCCTTCGACCCGACGGCGTTTCCCTCCGCCGGCGCCGGCATGATCGGCAGCGCCGAAGACACGATGAACCTTCTCGAAACCCTGCGACAGGGCGGCGGACCGCTGATGCCGAGCGGACCTGCGGCGGAGATGGCGCGTGACCAGATCGCGGGACTCGACATCGAAGGCTCGCCCGGCTGGGGCTACGGCCTGGGCTTCTCGGTTCTGCGCGACGCCGCTGCGGCCGGCGTGACGGAGACGCCCGGCACATGGCGCTGGGGTGGGGCCTATGGCCATAGCTGGTTCGTCGATCCCGCGAAGCGCCTGACGCTCGTCGCCTTCACCAATACGGCGCTCGAAGGCATGTCGAACGGCGGCCGCTTCTCCGCCGATCTCAGCCGGGCGATCTATGCGGCGATCGGACCATGACCCCGGACAGTCACGAGATCGATCCGAGACATACCGGGTGGTAACCGGTGAAAATCGCGGGATCGATTGCCGTGGACACTCCCGTTTTCGGCGCACTCCGCACATGCGGCGGTTGTGAGATTCGCCCGCTCTGGGTACAGTGACCGCCAGGGAACGCGGGGGATTCCATGACCAACAACCGACGGACGCTCGCACGGTGCCTATGGGCAGGTGTTCTGCTCTTCACCGCGTGGGCCGGGACCGGCTTCGCCGCTGACATCCCTTGTCCAAGGCCAACCCAGATCTCGTTTCCAGCCCAAGTCGCGTTCCGCGTCTACGATCCGCAGGTGGTCTTCCGCCACGACGTCGACCTGTTTGGCCTGCCGCGCGTCGAAGGGCACATGGAGATCCCTCCCCAGGGCTGGGTTCTGCAAGGCGTCACCATCACCAACGAGCACCTGGATCTCAAGCTCAAGACCTTCAAGCAGAACCTGCCCGACGGCCGCGTCTGCGTTTGGCTCATCGCGGTGGAGGCCACCCTGGGAATGCCCGAGCAACATGTTTACGTGGCCAAGGATTATCCCGATTACAGTTGCGAATACCGGTCGGTGCTGGCCCACGAGAACAAGCATGTCGAAATCAATCGTCGGGTCGTCCATTCCTTCGCCGACCGAATGCGCAAGGCGCTCGAGGACGGAGTGGCGAAGACAAATCCGCTGATATTCTCCAGCCGTAATGTGATGGATAGCCAGATTACCGGGTTTCTTTATTACCTGATGCGTCCGACCCGGGATGCGATGCATGCCGAATTGAAACAGGAAAACGGCGCCCTCGACACGCCCGCCGCCTACATCAGGGAGCATGCCGAATCAGGCTGCAAGAATTGGTTTCCCAACGGAGTCCCCGCCTACGCGAAGCGGCGGTAGCGTCCTTCCGGCGAACCGCCCCCGCTTCGAACCCACGTACAGCGCGTTGGAAGCCCAGTGGTGAAAGTCTGACGGATATCATACCAAACTGCCCTGATCGGAACCGATCGGCGTCCCTCACGCGCCGGGCGGGATGCCCCTTGGATTGATTAGAGCGCGTTGCGTTTAGATTGAATCGCGCTCGTTAGCCCGAGCGGCGTTTGAGCATTTGAAAAAACGGAGTTTTTTCAGCGCCACGCAAGCCTAGAGCAGTTCAAGCGAAGCGCAAACTGCTCTAAGACTTCCCGGAGCTGGGAAGTTTTCCGAAGCGGCCCACGACGTGATCGATGAAACTGCGCAGCGTCTGCGTCGGTGGACGAGTCGCGGCGAACAGGATGTGCAGGGGGCGCGTGGGCGTTTCATAATCGGGCAGGACCTGCACCAACCGGCCCGCCGCGAGGTCATCGGCCAGGATCAGATTGGCCTGCAAAATGATGCCTTGCCCCTCCAGCGCCGCCGCTTGCAGCACGCGCGCGTCATTCACCTGGAACCTGCTGCGCACCTGGACCTCGTGAACCAGCCCCTCCTTGTCGAAGCGCCATTCGGAGAAGTGCTGCCCGGAGGAGAAGACGAAGCCGAGGCAGTCATGCGCAACCAAGTCCGCCGGCGTTCGTGGCGTGCCCCGGGTGGCAAGATAAGCGGGCGAGGCGCATGCGATCAACTGGTAGGGAACGAGCGCGCGGGAAATAAGCTCGGAATCCTTGAGCGGCCCGAGGCGGATGACCGCGTCATACCCTTCTCCCACGACATCGACGTAACGGTCGGTCAGGTCGAGTGCGATCTCGACCTGTGGGTAGATCCGCAGATAGCCCGATATGAGGGGCGCCAGGGCGATACTGCCGAAGGTCACCGGCGCGCTGACGCGCAACCGCCCGCGCGGAGTGGTGCTGAGTTCGCGGGCGATGGCTTCGGCCGCGTCAACCTCGGCAAGCACCACGCGGCAGCGTTCATAGAAGGTCTGTCCGATCGATGTCAGGCTCTGGCGACGCGTCGATCGTTGGAGGAGCAGTGCGCCAAGCCGGTCCTCAAGGAAACTCACATGCTTGCCGACCATCTGGGATGAGATGCCGAGTGCCGTCCCCGCCGCCGTGAAGGAGCCAAGATCCGCCGCCTTCACAAAGACGGCCATGCTGGTGAAGCGATCCATCATTCCAAACTGAAAATTTCAAATCATGAAATGTTTGATCCCTTAATCAACCAGGCGTGTCAACTTATCTCTTCATCCGTCATCGGCCTTAACAGGAGACAAGAATGCCTTTCTTCATCGCCACCATGTCGCATCCGGACGGGGATGGATGGGACCGGCTCTTCGGTGCTTTCGCGGCGGAATCCTCCGGGCATCGTCCGGGGCAGCCGGCGCCTTTGCCGCGGGAGGTCTGAGCGATGCGCGAACTCTACGAGCTCACGACGTTGGCGTTCCCGCTTCTTTCCGCATCGGAGGTGGCGAAGGCCGCGCGGGACTGGCTCTCGATGCCCGATGCCGTCGGCACCTTGTTGGGCTGCTGGCGTACGGAGATCGGCCCACTCGGACGCATGCTGATCTTACGCCGCTTCGATGACGGCGCCACCCTGCAGCGGGAGCGGCATCGCGCGTTATCGAGTACCAATCCGTTCAACGCCGGCGGGGTGATAACGGCCTTGGAGATGGACAGCTACATGCCCTTTCCCTTCCTGCCGCCAATGCGGACCGCCAGTCATGACGCCGTCTATGAATTTCGTACTTACAAGCTAAAGCCGGGTGGTCTTCCGCCGACGCTCGCCGGTTGGGAGGCCGCGATCGCGCCGGCCAGGGACTACACGGCGCACCTGAAGATCAACATGTATGCGATCGACGGGCCGCCCCGGATCACCCACGTTTGGGGGTTCGACAGCCTAGCACAGCGCGCCGCGTTGCGAACCGCCGCTTATTCCGCGGGACTCTGGCCGCCGAAGGGCGGCCCGGAAAACATCCTCGAGGCGATTTCGGTCATCGCACTGCCTGAGGTCGAATGACCTCTCCCCTGATATCAGGTTGCCCGAGTGGTCAGGGAACCGCCTGCAAAGCGGTGCACACCGGTTCGAATCCGGTGGCGGCCTCAGGAAAATCCTTCCCCCGCGGACTCATACCTGATCTCGGTGATCGGAACCGATCACCGAGTCCTCAATCGCCGGGCGGGATACTCCGTATCCCTGGGCTTCGCGCCAACGATGGCGCGGGCCCTATGGGCGCGGGAAGCGTCCCGGGGCGAGACGGGGTTCATCTGCAAGCTTCTAACGGCGATCAGCCATCCCCCCGGCTCGCAGTGCACGTCTCTCCCATCGTGGCTCCTGTGAGGTGCGTTTGGGCCGAAAGGGGAATGTCTTCTGCCCGATAGAGGGAAATGCCCTCTCCTCAAGGCAGGTTTCGCAGCGGACAATTAACCTCAGCCCTTTCTTTCCTGGGATCTTGCCAGAGAGTGGACATTTGCTACAGTTTCGCTCGACTGGGACAACACGGAGGAATGAGTGAGCCGAATTGTCATTGAGGCGCCGGGCGCCGCTGCTGTTGGACCTTATTCACACGGCGTCCACGCAAATGGTTTTGTCTATCTTTCTGGGCAAACACCCATTGATTCAAAAACCGGCGCCCTGATCGAAGGCGGGATTGACGCCCAGGTTCGCCAATGTCTCCACAATTTGCAGGCAGTCTTACAAGCCGCTGGGTTGACATTTGCCGACGTGGTCAAGGTGAATGTTTTCCTGGTAGACATGAATGACTTTGCAGCGATGAACCGTGCTTATGCTGACCATTTTGACGCCCCTTATCCGGCGCGGACAACCATCGGGGTGGCAGCATTACCGCTTCATGCCGCCGTCGAAATCGAAATGATAGCAACTGAGACCAAACATCGAACTGGCCATTGAGGGCCAGACCTGACCGTCGAGCCACGAGGGGCGAGGGAAAAGACTATGAAGCCCGGCCTTTTTCCCCTCTTACCTCAACACCATCCACCCCCTTGAAAACTTCCACTCGATGATCAATCAAATCGGTAAGTATTTGAAATTCATGTCGTTGCAATGACAAGAAATTGACGATTACCGTCAGATATACCGTCAGATTCATACGCAACTTATTTTCAACAATAAATGTGGCGCGGTGCGCGGCATCAATCTCTTCATTCGTATTATATACGAAGTGCGGGAGAAATGACCAAACCAAATCTCAAAAGTCCGCGATTGACTATGAAGAACCGCGCGACGACGTCTGCCATGCCTTTCCTCGAATTTGACGTCATGGCCTCACCCAAAAAGCCCCTAACGGGCTTCAAGCTCCCACCAAGAACGACTCAGGCATCAGAACGTCGTTTCCAAGCCTTTTAAGGGCGGTCCTCGCCTTTGGGGAACTCACGCAATCCTCCATATATGAATGATACATCCGTATTATCGTAAGCGGTGTTCTGGCCCCACCTTGATCGTCGCCGAGGATTGAGGCTGATTGGACCTCCATTTGGAGGCCAATGATGGATCGTTACCCAACTAATTTGCCAATTATTGAGCAAACCAGGGCCGAAGTTCTGAGCGGCCCTGAGCGGCGGCGGCGCTGGACGTTCGAGCAGAAGGCGCGGGTCGTCGCCGAAAGCCTGGCGCCTGGTGCGGTGGCCAGTGACGTGGCGCGGCGCCACGGCATTCATCCGAACCAGCTTTACGGCTGGCGGCGTGAGGTGCGGGCGGCAACGGCGCCGACGGAGTTTGTCGCGGTTACGGTCGCCGCGGAGCCGATGGCCACGGCGTCTCCCTTGATCCGGCCAGACGCGGTCAGCGGCATCGAGCTTCGGATCGGTGACGCCGAGTTGCGGATTGGCCGGGACGTTGAGCCGGGCGCTATCATGGCGGCGATCCGGGCGCTGAAGGCGCCATCGTGATCGGTCCCTCCGGCGCGATCCGCGTCA
>NZ_PIUM01000063.1 GCF_002845745.1 Telmatospirillum siberiense
TTACTACCCTTTCATTCGTCGGCAGCGTTAGATGTGTAGAAGAGACAGGGGCGGGGGCGAGTCGGGGGGGGATGGCGGATCCGACGGCAGGATGCGCTGGTTGGCCAGGGTCTGGGTCGGTTCGGCGGCGCCGGCCGGGGCGAAAGGGGCGGCGAGCGCGGCCAGGACCCCCAGGACTGGAATGGCGAGCAGGCGCGTCTGGGTCATGACGGATGCCTTGGCGGAACAAGCGGCGTCGGCCGGGCGTTCGAACCGGGGCCGAAGCCGGGGACGGACTGGGCCGGAGCCATGGTGCCGGTCGGCGGCGTCTCAGAGGAATAATGGATTTCGATGACGCGGCGCCTGGGCGAGGCGACGATGTCGGCCTGCGCCCCCGCCTGGGCGGCGATGTCCTGCAGGATGTTTTGCGCGGGGTGGCCCGTGGTATGGATGGCGACGGTGATCGGCACCGTCGGCGATGCGCCGATTTCCGTCACGTCGTAGCCCAGGCGCCCGGCCACCTGTCGGACGACGGCGAGCATGGGGCCGGTGAAATCGACGCTGAGCGAAACCGCCAGGTCCCCTGTCGGTTCGGGCAGGGCGGGGGGCACGCCATGTTTCGATTGTTCGACCGATGCCTGCGTCCGGGCCAGCAGATCCATGGCCTCGGATACCTTCCGGGCCGATTCCTCGAGCGCGCTTTCCTTCGGTGGCGCGGGAGGCGGGGTAGGGGCCGCGCAGGCGCTGACGAACATGACGAACCCGCTGGTCAACAGGCCTGTTATCCGCCGCATCGGGGTGCGAAGCTCCTATTTGCCGAGGCTTTTTCTTCCGCACGGCAATTGGCGTACGAGAAAAAGTATATTGAATATACAGCACACCATTTTTGATGGGTCAAGAATTTTTCCGAGACACTGGCGCCGTAGAACGCGCCAGTGTGAAAAATCCGGGCTAAGTCGCCATACGGCGCTTGATATCGCCGCGAGCGGAACGGAGAGGTCTTATAACCCATGGGCTTCGAAAGCGATTATTTCGTTCCGAAGCCCGTCAGCGGTTTCATCCCCAGGTGCCGCTCGCGCAAAGCGGTGAACGATGAATGGGCCGTTCAGCGATGCCGCCACGTGACCCTGGGGCGCGGGATCATTTACACGCCGAATCGTACGTTACCGCGCTACAAGAAACCGATTTGCCACCATTAATTCCGGAGCATTGCCAGTCCAAATAGCAGCTGCCTGTCCTTCCTGATGAATCTGTCATACTTCCACTGGGGGAGCAGCTTCCGGGTGTTCCGGCATCACACGGGCAAATAGCCGCACCATTGGAGATGTGGATATTAAGAGGTCCTTTTCCGCACACACCATCCGTGGGTGGGGTTGAGGAACAGCCGCTGATCTGGCAACTCTGGCTGGTCGCGGGTGGAGTAATGCCTGAGCAATAACTGTTGTCGACGATGGTGCCGTCACTACGGACACAGGAAAGCGTTCCGGTTTCCGTTCCTGTGCAGCTGTCGGCGAGAGCCCGCTCGGCCAAGCCCATCTGGCTGGAGAACAGGACAGGCCCGCTCAGCAAAGCGAATAATACCCGAAGCCGGCCTTGATAAAGTCGCGCCATGATCGCCTACCTGGTTGTGAGCCCCAGTGGTGAGAGTCTGATGGATGGATGCCCCTGTCATCCGCCAGATTCTCAAGTCAAACTGTTCGGCTTGGCCTGGCCGAATACCAGTTTTATTGTCCGCAATGTTCTTCCATGTAGTGGCAATTCGCCGTGGTGCCGCCGTTGGACCCCACGCAGTCCCAATTACCTGCTGTGCCACCGCATGCCTGCAGGTTGAAGTTCGCCGCGGTGCCGGCCGCGCACCAGGACCCGCCGGGCAGGCAGTTCCACGTGGGATCGCAGCCGCATTGGCCGTTGATCGGTGCCGCGCATGCCTGCGTGTTACAGCTTTGTGTTCCGGTCTGATTGCCGCAACTGTCGTAGACCGCTTGTGTTCCGCCGCCGCAGGTGACCGAGCAACTGCCCACGCTGGCATTTGGCGTACAGGCCGTGCAACTTCCCCACGAAATAAGCCAGGCATAGCCGCATCCGCTGTAATCCGAGCAGTTCTGCGTTCCAGTCTGGTTGCCGCAACTGTCATAGACGGCTTGCGTGCCGCTACCGCAGGAAGCGGAGCAGGCGCCGACCGAAGCGTTTGCCGTGCAACAGGTTTGCGTGTTGCAGGTCTGCGTTCCGGTCTGATTGCCGCAACTATCGTAGACCGCTTGTGTTCCGCCGCCGCAGGTGACCGAGCAGCTCCCAATCGAGGCATTGGAGAGGCATTCCGTGGTATCTTGCCATGACGCACCGTTGGCGCTGCTGTCGGTGGCGCAGGTATAGGTCACCTTGTCGGTCTGTCCGGAAGGGCAGGCGACGTTGGTCGTAGCCGTGTCGCCGAGATGACCATATTGGGTAACACTGCCTTCTGCGCCGCCACATCTGGAAAGGCTGATGGCGGAGTTGGGGCGACAGCAGGCCTGTACCCCCACTCGTCCTTGGTAGCTTCCGTTCGAGATCGCGGCGAGCCAACTGGTCCATTGTTGCTGCGAGCCGGGAATGAAGACCGGGATGGAGGGCGAACCGGACGCGACGGATATGACCCTGCAGATTTGACTGAAGTCGAACCAGGCGCTGGATCCCCCGGCAATGGCCGGATACCGGACGCCGTTGGTGATTGTCGATGAGACAGGGGCTGAATCGTCGTCCGCGTGTACGCTGGTGCTGAACATGGCGATCAGCAAGGCGGCAAGGACAATCAGGTGGTGACGGAGGGCACGTTTCTGGTGCGATATCTCCAGACGATGTGCGGATTGCATCAGCATCACCCCTCAGCCGGCTTGCTCAAGTTTAAATTAAGTGAATTTGATATATAAAACACCTTTTTGTCAAGATGGCTTTTATCCCAGCTATCCTGGAAGTCGGGGCCCGGACATGGTGCTTGCGCGGGAAACGATCATGTTGCTTCCCGCACAAGCGCCAGATTCTGGAGTTTTCGACCTCAGCGATGGTCCGCAGCCGAGGACCGAGCCGCCGCTACCGCCTGAACCATGGCGTCATAAGGCATGGCGCCCGGCGTCAGCCGGTCGCCGATGATCAGGCCGGGGGTTCCGGTAATCCCCAGCGTTTGCGCCAATGACTTGTTGGCGGCGATTTTCGCCTCGATGTCCGGGGCCGTCATGTCCTGTTTCAGCCGCTCGACGTCCAGGCCGGACGACCGGGCGAGGTCCATGATATGGGGCTCGGCCAACTGATGTTCGGGCGTGGTGTCGGCCATCAGAGCGTGGTGGAAGGCGTCATATTTCCCCTGTTTCATCGAGGCCAGCGCGGCGCGGGCGGCGGTGACCGATCCGGCGCCAAGGATGGGGAATTCCTTGAAGACGATGCGGACGTCGTTGTTCTCACGCGTCAACCGCTCGAGATCGGGGGAAACGCGCTTGCAGAACGGACATTCGGCATCGAAGAATTCGACGATGGTCACCTGGCCGGCGGGGTTGCCGCCGACGGGGTCGCTGGCGTCGTCAAAAATGGCCGCGTGATTCCGGGCGATGCCGGCGTGGGCTTTTTCCTGGGCCTCGGTCTGTTGTTTCTGGCGCAGGGCCTGGGACATCTCCATCAGGATTTCCGGATGGCTGGTCAGATAATCGTGTATTTCGCCGTCGAGCCTCTGGCGTTCGGCGGTTTCGTCGTTCTTCGGCAATCCGTTGCAGGCGGTCAGTGTGGAGGCGACTCCGGCGGAAAGCAGAAGTATCACGGTCGACGTCCTGGTCATTGAAGCGTCCTTCATGGATGGGAGGAGGAAAAGTTGGCCGCGTAGATCCGGCGGAAGCGGATCGCGTCGGCGGGGCATGTGTCCAGCCGGTAGAAGACGGGGGCGGTGACGGTGACGGCATGGAGATCGCCGTCATCCTCGATCCGGGGGCGCGATTCACCGGCGGACGTCGTGTAATCGTCGGCGCAAACCGGTTTGGCGAAGCGGACCGTTCCGCTGACGGAATCGGTGGCGCTGGTCGTTTCTTTCTGGCGTTCCAGCCGTTGTTCCAGGTCCTCGACCTTGCCTTCTAGGGCTTTCACGGCTTCCACCAGTGGCGCTTCCAAGGCCGTGTATTTCACCGCCAGGGTGCCGTTCGGCGAACGGGAAACCGCCTCGGGGAATACTTTCTCGACATCCTGGGCGATGAAACCCAAATCGGCGGAACCGTCCGATTTCCAGTTGAAACGCCGGCCGGCCAATTGGGATATCAGGGCGACCGGATCTTCGATCGGGCGGATGTCGGATTTCAACCTCTCGTCGGAGCTCAGATAGAAAACGTCGGCATACATGCCGCCGGAAACGGTGGTCTGGCCATTCAGCGTCGTAGTGCCGGTAACGCTGGTATTGCCGTCCAGCGCCGTCGTCCCGTCGATGGTCATGTTGCCGGTCACCTTTGTCGTGCCGGTGATGGTCGTGTTGCCCTTCATCGTCGTCGTTCCGCCGATTGTGGTGTCGCCGGTGATCGCGGCGGTTCCGTTGACCGCCAAGGCGCCGGTCGGGGTGCCGCCGGCGCCGGAGGTCACGCCGACCGTCAGCGTGTCGGCGGTGTCGGTGGATCTTCCGATGGTCAGGCCGGTGGTCGTCGACCCCGAGACCGGATTAACGTAGGTGCCGTTGTAAAGATTGTTGATCATGTTCATCCGGTTGGCCTCCAGGCCATCCGATGAATTGGCGATATTCTTGTCGATCCCCTCGACGTTCATCGCCTTGACGTTGTTGAGATCGTAGTCGTTCATGTCGATATTGGTCTGCATCTCATTGGCCTCGGCATGGCCGGCGACCTGGATGCGGTAAAGATAGGGGGCGATGGTCTGTCCCCCGTTGAAGAAAAGGCCCGCCGCCAAGTGGCCGCTGGCGGTGGTGCCGGAGGCGATGCTTCCGCCATAGGTCGTCAGAGTGTCGCTCCAGAACCCGCTGGCGCCGACGGCGCAGGTTCCGGTGGCACAGCCGGTATGGGGGTCGTTGGCGTAGGGAATATAGCCGCCGTATTCCCCCGACCAGGCGGCGACGGACGGCAGGACCGCGGCTGGAATTTGATTGCCGCCCACGGTGACCACCAGCCCCTGCATCTGGTCGGTTCCCGAATTCCGGACGACGATATTGTAGGTCTGCCGCCACGGATTGGCGCTGGCGCCGCTCATGGTCGATGGCAGAAACCCGCCGCTCAGACTTGCCCCGCAACCGGTCGTCCCGCCACTGACCAGATTGGTCAGGGTGAACGTCTGAACCGAGCTCGAACAGGCGTAGATGTTGCTCCAGTTGTTCTGGATGAAGGATGCCGCCGCATCGCGAACCATCCGGATCTGGGACGCGGCGACCGCGCCCTGGGCCGACTCCCTCAGGTTTGCCTGCATGGGAAGAAGCGCGACCAGCAGAATGGTTCCCGCCGCGACGCCGAGCATCAGTTCGAAGATTCCGCCAAGCATGGTTGTCGGCTCCTATTTAATCTCGGCGAACGCCGCCCGCATCCCGCCCGTCTGCAACGAGGCCGAGAAGGTCAGCGCCGATTGTCCTGTGGAATTGAAGGTATTCCCGTCGGCGCTCAGGGTGCCGACCGTGGGAGGGTAGGTGAGGTATCCTTGGTCAAGGCCGATATAGCCGGCGACGTCGGCCATGGCGGTGATCAGTGCGCCGGTCGATACCCGGGCGCCCTTGTACCAGGTGACGACCACGGTGCTGGCGGCCGCCGTGGTGCCGACGACGGTTTGGACATCCGACGGATAGGGGGGGCTCCACGGCGCCGGCATCAGTGTCTGAATATTCGCGGTCGATACGGCGCCGGCGCCGATCTCGCTGGCGCGCACGGCCGTCAACACCGCCTGCTGCTGGACCATCATGGCCTCGGCCAGGGCGTGGGCTTCCTGGGTCTGCCGCCCGGGACTTCCCTGCGGTCCGATATAATGGGACACCCAGACCAACGGGGCGATGGCCAGGGCGGCCAGGAAGAACAAGACGATGGTTGGACCGGAATACATCAGCCCGTCCTGCCCAGCCGGGCCGCCTGGCTTTGTACCTCGCCATGCAGATGGGTGAGGCGCCGGCTGCGGATCAGGGCCGCGACATTGTCGGAATGGAACAAGACCCGCGTCTGGAACACCGGTGGCCGGTCATCGACGAAGGTCGGGTTCAGATGGACGACGGCGCGCAGCCCTTCCGCGATCATCGATGCCATGGCGTCCGATTCGCCGTCGGCTCCGGCGTTGGCCAGCAGCATCAGGCGATGGATGGCGTCGACGATGTCGCCGGCATGCAGACAGCACACCACCATATGCCCGGTGGCCGCCGCGGCGATGGCCTCGCGGGCGGCATCGCGGGTCCTGATCTCACCCACATAGATATAACGCATGCCCATGCGCATGGCGTCCATGACGCCTTCGCCCAGACGATTCTCCGGCAGGTCGCGCTGCCAGCAATAGCCGCCCCCCCACTGCCCCTCCATCGGCAGTTCGGGGGGATCCTCGATGGTCACCCCGCCGGCCTCGAAGACTTTCAGCCAATGGCAGAAGAGCGCCGAGGCCGAACAGGTCTTGCCGGAGGCCACCCGCCCGGTGAACATCACCATGCCGCCCTGCCCCCTGCCGCAGTCGATCAGCCGGCTGGCTACCGGCGGGGGATAGTCAAGGGTGGTGAAGTCCGGCACCTTCGAGGGAAGACGGCGGACGACAAAGGTTTCGTTGTCGTTGAAGCGTCCCGAACGGAACCATTTGACCCGGCAGGCGGTTCCGTTCCATTCGACGAGAAAGCTCTGCCGTTCGTGCCGTTCGGCCATCAGCCGCCGATGCAGATCGATCACCATGCCGCCATAGGCGATCTCCTGCAATGGCGCCGCCGGCGTCATCTTCAATCTCCCTTGCGCACCCAAGGGCGTGGTGATGATCCATAGGTCGCACCAGGCGTGCTCCAGGATGTCCTTGCTTCCGTCCAACTCAGCGTCCTCACTGCGCGGTGAAGATGATGGTATTGACGGCTCCCGAGGCGCAGCTGTTCGTCGCATCGTCCAAAGTGACGGGAGGCGTCAACGTGGTCGATCCAACCTGCACAGACGTGTAACCGCTGGTTGGGACGTGCCGTAAGATGGTGATGCAATCCGCGTAAGGGATGTTCGTGTCGGTGAGTTGGAAACTTGTCCCGGATGAGGTGGGGGTGATGGAGCCGCTGTAGTTATTGGAGAGGGTCGTCGTTGTCAGGACTTTCGCGGCGCCAAGCCGGTTGGCGTGGGTGATCGCGGTGATCATCGCCGCGGCCGTTCCGTAGGCCTCTCCGGCATAGACGTCGCGGAAGCTGTTAACAAGGCCGTCGACCAGTTGGAACTCGGCCTCGGCCTTGCTGCGTCCCAGCATGCCATAGGCGATGGCGACCACCGTGGCGACGATCACCGCGGCCGAAGCGAGAACCATCTGCTGTTCCCCCGCGCCACCGAACAGGCCTCGCTGTTTGCGCCAGCGCCGGAATTGGGTTTGCGACTCGATCATCATCTTTCGTCTCCACCTGGTTGATCCCATTGCGGTCCGGGACGTCGTCCCGGATCAGCGTCCGCCTGCCATTCCCATGCTGGCGGAAAAATCGAACATTCCGGCCATGGACAGACCGATCATCGCCACGGCCAGGGCCGTCGCCCCCATGGTTCCCAGGCCCAGGATCATGGTGATGGTGCGCATTTCCTCTTCGATGGCCTTCGACGTTTCCTCGGCCAGCAGCCCCAGATGGTCGGCCATCTGGTCGGGCGTGGTATCCAGATCGCCGATGTCCTCGATGGTGTCGGGATCGGGAAAGCCGAACCCCGCTTGATCCATGGCCTCGCCGAGGGGGCGTCCTTCGCCCACCCAATAGGCGATGGCCTGGACGCGCTGGCGCAGCCAGGGGGCGGCCCCCTTGGCGATGGCGTTCAGGGCGACGACGTCCGTCATGCCGCTGCCCCACATCGCCGAATAGGCCAGCAGGAAGGTCACTCCCTGGCGGCGGCGCCATTGAGTCCATGGCCACATATGCAGGTCGAGCCAGACGCGGCGGTCGCCGATCCAGCGTGGCAGGGAAAGTCTGATGGCCAGATAGGCCGCGATCAGCGGGAATGGGAAAAGCCAGGCCTGGGTGGCCACGGCGGCCAGCAGCAGGGGCGGCGCCTTGCCTTCGGCGGTCTGGATCGAGATGATGATGGGCAGGACCTTGGTGCCGATGATGAACAGCATGGCGAACAGGCCGCAGACCAGCAGGGCGGGATAGAGCAGGGCCGTCCGCGCCGTGCTGCTCAGGTTTAGTTTTTTCTCGACCAGCCAGGCGGCTCGGTCGACCCCGGTATCGTCCTGGGACGCGGCGACGATCAATTGCTCGTCCGGCGGCACCCAGCCGGCCAGCACCTCGTGCAGCAATTCGCCTTCCTGTTCCAGGCGCAGGGCCCATGAGGACAGAATGCGGGTGGTCGGCGCCCTGGGGTGGCGATTCCCCCCCCGTTCCGCCAGGCGCCGGACCGTGTGCAGGAAGCTTTGGTTGGTCCGATAGCGCGCGGCCAGCGTCCGGTAGAAGTTGAGCCGCCAGCGATGGTCGCGTTTGATCCGGCGCTTCAAGGCCGCGGTTTCATCGCCGAAAAGCGTCCTGACCGGCGCCAGGATCGTCGAAAGCAGCCTTGCGGCCGGCAGTCGGATCGTCAGAGGTTGATGCAACGCATGACCTCCTTCGGATCGAAGCGTCCGTCGAACACGCCGACGATGGCCTGTTCGCCCATCGGCCGCCCGCCAAGCGATTTCCAGTGAGTCTTGGCTTTCTGCCGGAACCCGCCGATCAGCAGGGACAGCATCTCTTCGTCGGGCTGCATGATCTCGGTGATCACCTTGCGGCCGATCTCGTATCCTGCGCGGCAATGGCCGCACGGATGCGGATTGGGGACGCGAACCTTGCCGCGCTCGACGAAGATGCTGTCGAGCCATGACGGGCAGAAACCCGCCCACTGGTCGCGTGTGATATCGATGGCGCAGGAGCACAGCTTGCGCAGCAACCGCTGCGAGGAGATACCCCGGATGACATTCTGGTCCTGCAGCAACGCCGGTGAGATGCCCATGTCGAGCAGGCGGGCCACGGCGCCCAGCGCGCCTTCGGTATGCAGCGTGGTCAGGACGGCGTGACCGGTCAGCGCCGCGCGCATGGCGATCTGGGCCGAGGCATTCGAACGGATTTCGCCGAACAGCAGGCGCCTCGGGGCCGAGCGCAGCGTGGCGATCAGAGCGTCGTTGTAGGCCTGGTCCGTATCCTCGTTATCGGCGTTCTTGACCACGTCGACCTGGGTGACATTGGGGTGACGCAGGCGGATCTCGACCGGGTCCTCGACGGTGATCCAGCGGTCGCCCTCGAAAAGATCAAGCGAGTGCGACAGCAGGCCATGCAGGGTGGTGGTCTTGCCGGTGCCCGTCGGTCCGGTGACGATGACGACGCCGTCCGACATGGCGATGATGCCGCTGAATTGCGCGATCTGCGCCTCGTCGAATCCCAGCGCCGGCAACAGAACCCGTCCGTTGGCCGGACGCGGCATCAACCGCATGATCAACTCCTTGCCGTCGAAGGCTGAGGCAAGCATTTGCAGACGCACCGAATCGAGACCCGCCGGCAGGCCCTTGGAGATCTGTCCGACCTGATGGGCACCCTGTTTCCAGCCGCGCTCGGCGACGCCCTCGACGCCGGCCCAGGCATAGATGGCTCGCAAGAAGCGCTGGCCATACTGGGGCGACCAGTCGTTCTTGATCAGCGGCAGCTGAAAACCGTCGACCAGGGCGTAGACACGGGCGTATTCGGACTCGCATTTGACGATGACGTCGCTCACGCCCCGCATGGCCACCGCACGCTGCAGCAATTGATAGGCGTCGGCCTTCAATTGTTGATGCCCATCGGTCGATTCGGCTCGTTTGGTCTCGCTGGTCCGAAGCGGGACCATATTGGCGGCGGCGCTGCCGCTGGCGTGATAGACCCCCTTCAGGGTGCCATGATCGACGATCTGCGGCCGGCGCATGGGATAACCCAGCCGCTTGGCGAGGCCTAATACCGACATCACCTCGGGGTGGTTGTCGGCATTGGCCACCATCATGCATTGCCCAGAAGCGAAAATGGCGATGCGGTCGCGGACCTGGTCGGAACAGACGTCTCCCAGGACGCCGTTGACGGCGGTCAACAGATCGTCCGCCTTTTCGTTCGGCGGCGGGGCCGATCCGGCAACCTGTGTCGCCGGGACCATCACGGGGTATGCCCTTGCCGATTCGTAGGAACCTGGCCGCCGGTAAAGGTGGGGGGCGCGGACGCCATGGGCGGTGTCCCCGCCTGTGCGCCGAGCGCAACCGTCTTTCCATCCTGTCCGGGGTCGGCGACGATGACGTCCTCGGCGGTGATGTCCACGACATGGCGGCCATCGGGAAGTTCCGAGCCCCGGTGAACGCTTCTCACCCCCATGTTGGGGATCTGGATCTCGGCCACCCGCTGTCCGCTCTTGACGTGGATCCGCTGGACGGTCGGTTGTGGTCCGAAGCCCGTTCCACCCGAGAAAAAGGCCAGATTGAGCTTGGATCCAATATCTCCGGAACTTCTATTGGGCGATGGCGCGGTCGTGCCGGTATTGACCGGGGGCGATGGCAGGGCGGCGGCCGGCGCCGCGGTAGCGGTGCCGAAGCCCATATTCTCAAGGATGCTCTTCCGCTTCTGAGCCAACAGATTGTAAAGCTCGTAGACATCCAGTTGTTCCTGGAGAAGGCGTAATTGCTCGGCCTTATCCAACTGCTGGAAATTGTCCGGAAGGGACGCCGGGAGCTCCATCGGCCTGATGGCGGATGGACGTGAGGCGGGCGTCGGCGATGAAGCCTGTGTTTCCGCGGCCGGAGGCGCGACCGCAGATGCCGCCGACGACTGACCGGCGGGCTGGGGTTGGCCGAATGGCGCCGCGGCCGGGCCCGTCAGCGCCGGGGGAGGGGGCGCGTCGGCCCAGGATGGCGACAGGGGCAGGACGGCGACCAGGGCGATGGCCGCAGTCAGGGCCGGCCGCGACATTCGCGGGGCGCATTCGGTCTCAGCGGACATAAACTCTCCCTTTGAGCGACCAACTCCTCGGAGTTGTGAAACTCATCGTTTCGACGGTAAGGGTCGGCACCGTCATCAGACCACGGATCAGGTCGACCGGCGGAAGCGGGCCGCTTACCGTCAAGTCCATTACGCGGAATGGGCTCGGCGGCGGCCCGTTGGACGGAGGCGGGGGTGGCGTCAGAGACAGTTTCACCTCGAGTCCCAGGCCGCCGGTGGCTTGCCAGATGGCCCGTCGCGCCTCGTCCTGATTGAGCGGCTTCAGCCGGCCGATCCTGGGGGCGCCGGCCGGGAGGGCGCAGGTGGCGACCGCCTCCTTTCCCGTATCGGCCCGCACTGTGCAATCTTTCGGAGGGGCCATCAGCATCAGCCAGCGCATGGCCGACTGGGCGAATGGCGCATAGGTGTAGGAGACCCTGCCTTCCTGGCATTCGGCATGCCGGAAGCCGAATCCGGGAAGATCCGGATAGGACAGAATCGCCGTGCCGCATTGCTGGATCACCGAAATGCCCGACTGTCGCGATTCCCAGGGCATGGTCATCTGAACGGCTGGTGCCGGCGGCGAAAAGACCTGTGGCCAGAGCTGCCACGCGGCGGTCGCGCATCCGCCGAAAAGCGCCACGGCCGCGGCATATTGCCAGCGAATCGGGAATTTTCCGGCGAGAGGTTGCAGCCGGTTCGGGGCGAGGAACGAACGCCTTGGCAGATGGGCGATGTCCGAAAATTTCTTTTCTTCGGCATTGGCGATCCCGAAGTCGGCCGGGGCGAAGAATGTTTCGCATCGTCCTTCGCGCAAGGCCATTTCGATGGCCTGTCGGGCATCGTCCATCCTGTCGGCGGGATAGAGATGGTCGCCGTCCGGCTGGATGTAGCCGCGCCGGGTTTCGGCATAGTACCAGCCTTCCGGCACCGCGAAGATGCCGGCCCAGCTTCCCGGAATGGCGTCTGCCAGAATTGCCGCCGCCGAGGCCATGCCCGGCTTGTGATTCAGGGTGTCGTCCGAAAGGCCGAACTGACTGGGAGTCGTGTCCCGGATGCAGATGAACGTCCATACGCCACGGTTGGCGCCGCCTTCGGAGGCGCTGCCGAGCGACGCCTCGGCCAGCTTTCTGGCGCGTTGCTTGGCCTCCGCCGCGCCCGAACCGCCCGTCTGCCAGAACAGGCCGGTGGCCAGCAGCGTGGAACCGAGGGCGATCGTGCTCATTCGCCTGAAACTCCGTTGCGGCGCAACTGGGGCGTAATGATGATGACCAGCGAGCTTTTGTTGTTGGAGACGGTTTTGCTGCCGCCCACCACGCCGGCGAGACTGTCGGTCAATCCCGGCAGCCCCTGGTCCTGCTGGTTCAGTCCGTCTTGTTGAAACCCTAGCAGGATCAGCGAGTCGCCCGAAGACAGGATCGCTTGCTGCAGGGACGAGCGGACGTTGATATCGGGCGTCTGGACCGTCGTGTCCCCCTCGGTGACCGACGTCAGAGCATTGAGGGATGAGAGGCCGAAGCCGTATTGCAGGAGGATCTGTCCGTCATCGAGCACCACGGGCATCAACTGCATGGTCAACCCGAGAGTCAGCGTCGCCTGTTGCACGGTGACCGTGGAACTGCTGGTCAGGCTGGTGGCTTGCTGAATCTGCGTATTGGCGATGTAACCGAGTTGCCTTGCGACCATCACCGGGACCGGGCGACCGTTGAGGGTCGTCACCGTCACATTCTGTTTGGTCGACACGTTGCCCAGGGTCTGCAGAAGACTGATCGTCGAGGCCGGCGAGCCGCTGCCGGATTTATTCTCGACGGTGAGCGCCAGCGCTCCCGCGCCGGTCATGCTCAACGATGACGGAGAGGAAAGCGTGAGCTTGTATTTGTCGTGCATGTCACCGACGGCGGCGGCCAGGCTCATGCCGAGATCGACCGCCTCGCTGGTGGTGACCTCGAGAATGGATACAGCGAAGGTCACCTGACGGACCTGACGGCGGTTGATCTCGGTGATCAGGTTTTTCGCCGCGATCTGGGCGGAGTGCTTGGCCACGACGACGACGGTCCGAGTGGCCGGCGAGATTTCCACTGTGCCCGGCTTGACGACGACACCCAGGATCTTCTTCAGTTCGTCCCAGGTCTTGAGATCGGTCGAGATCGACGTGTTCTGGTCCATCGATTGTCCGGACGAGGCCCCGCTCGACGAAGACGAGGAAGAAGACGAACTGGATGAGCCGGAATTGGTGGTGGGCGCGGTGCCCGACGATTCCATGGCGGTCTTGACGGTGGCGGCGCTCGGTTCCGCGTAAAAGCTGTAGGTCGCCGTTTCATACTGCTGCAGACGCAACCGTCCGTCGCGGTAGGTCCACGTCAGGTCGCACCAGGTCGCCAGCGCATCGAGGAACGTCGTCACATGGCCGTCGAAGGCGGGGGCCATCCGGCATTTTCCAGCGTCGTTGGCGGGGGCGCCGCCTTGCGGCGTGTCGTCGATGACGTCGACCGGCAGACGGATCTGGGCGCTGACTTCCGTTCCGATGTCGCGTATTTCCAGGGGGATGCCCTTGCTGTTCAGCGTAAAATGGTCGGCCGAGGGCGGAAGGGGCGCGCCATGCACATTGACCACCGCATGGCCGCCGGCGAATGCCCGGTTATGCATCCGGACCTGGCCGGCGGCGATGGTGTCGTTGTTTTTCGCCTCCTCGGCCTTCCGGTCATTCTCCTGCGCGTTCTGCTGTACGCCCTGCTTGGTGCGTTGGAAGGTTTCGGTGGCCGGGCAGCCTGTCAGCAACGGCAGCAGCGTCAACAGGGCGGCGACGGCGGGGCGGAGTCTCGTCACTGGCGTCCCCCCAGGGTCAATTCGACGGCGAAATTCTCGCCATCGATCCAGAAGTCGACCAGCGGCCGAGGTTCGGCTGTGGAAAAGGCCTCGGTCAATTGGGAAACCGCCTCGACGAAGTCGCCGTCGATGGTGATCGGTGCTTCCATCGGGTAGCTATAGTCGCCGTGCACCACCGGGCTGATCCCGATGCTTTGGCCCCAGTTGCGCACCACGTTGGCCAGATTGTCCCCCTTGTCGGCATGCCAGCGGTCTGTCTCTTATACACATCTGACGCT
>NZ_PIUM01000064.1 GCF_002845745.1 Telmatospirillum siberiense
GCGGCGGGTGGCCGGGGGGAAAGCCTGGCAATCCGAGGCGGATGGGGAAGCGGTCTTGCGGACGGCGGCACCACGGGAATCACCGCCGGCTGCGGCGGCGATTCCCGTGGTGCCGCCGGGGGTCGGCTGTCCGCGATGATCCTCGCCATCACCGGCTGGTGGACCACGTCGACGACCTGCCGTGCCAACCCGTTCAACAGTCCGTATGCAATGAGGGCATGCAACAAAACGACGGCGGCCATGCCGCCCAACCTCCAGGACGCGACCTGCCGTTGCTGCGCATAGTCCATCGGCCCGGCACCTCCTTCGCCTTCCGGAGGCATCCCCTTCGTCCGGGTCCGCCGGGAATGCCCTATCATCCATCGAAACGGATGATAGAACACATCCACACCCCGGGGACATTCGACCAAGGTCGCCCCCCGGAGAGAGCGGGCAGGCAAGCGCCCCGGCTTATTGCAGGCTTTTGCTGGCCATCTCGAAGGTGCCCTTGCTGAGGCCGGCCACCGCCAGGATGCGTTCCAGCGCCAGACGCATCAGGCTTTGACGCGCCGCGTCCTGACGTTTCCAGGCGCCCAGCGGTTGCGTCAGACGAGCCGCCATCGTGGCATTCAGCGGATCGATGGCGATGATCTGCTCGGCCAGGAAGGCGTATCCGGCCCCGCCCGCCTCATGGAAGCGAAGCTGGTTGCCCTGACTGAAAGCCCCGATCAGGGAGCGCACGCGGTTGGGATTGCGCAGATCGAAGGCCGGATGGGCCAGCAGGGACCGGCATCGCTCCAGCGTTTCGGGCAGGGAGCTGACGGCCTGGAGGGCGAACCATTTGTCGATCACCAGATCGTCATGCTGCCAGCGCTCGTAAAAATCTTGGAAAACTGCGGCCCGTTCAGGCCCCTCCACGTCGCCCAGCAGGCCCAGGGCGGCCAGCGTATCGGTCATGTTGCCGGCCGTTTCGGCCTGGGCGACCAGCAGGGCCTTGGCCTCCGCCGTACCGGTGGCCGACAGATAGGAAAGGCTGGCGTTGCGCAAGGCGCGCGCGCCGATGGCCGCGGGCGTCGGCCGGTAGGATCCCTTGTCGGTCAAGCGTTCGTAGGTGGCGGCGAGCTCCGTCCCCAAGGCGCGGCCGATTTCGCCACGCAGGAACTGCCGGGCGGCGTGAATAGCCTCGACATCGACGACGGCCATCTCGTCGGCCAAGGCCGATTCGGCCGGCAGGCCGAGGGCCAGGGCGGCAAAAGCCGGATCGGCGTCGCCACCGGCCAGGGTGCGGCGTGACGCGTCGAGCAGATCGGGATCGGCCGTCAAGGCCTCGCCCCGGCGCCAGGCGTGGACCAGATCGAGCAGATGCCGTGTCGCCGCCTGCTGACCTGCCTCCCATCGGGCGAAGGGATCGCCGTCATGGGCGGCCAGGAATTTCAGCCGGTCCAGCGGCACGCCCTTGACCTTGACCGGCGCCGAGAAGCCGCGGAACAACGAGGGTGTGGGCGGTTCCGCCACGTCGATGAAGCGGAAGGTCTGTTCCATTCCGGTCATCGTCAGGACCCGGGTGCCCGGACGGCCCTCCGCCTCTTCCCCGTCCAGGCGGATGGGCATTTCGCGCCCCTCGGGCGAGAGCAGCCCAATGGCGATGGGCAGGACGAACGGATCCTTGACCGGCTGGCCCGGAGAGGGCGCCGTCTGCTGACGAAAGGTCATCTCGTAGCGCCGGCTTTCCGGATGATAGCGCTCGCTCACCGTGACCTCGGGCGTGCCCGCCTGGGAATACCAGCGCTTGAACCGGGAAAGGTCGACGCCGCCGGCATCCTGCATCGCCGAGACGAAATCCTCGATGGTCACCGCCTGATTGTCATGGCGGGCGAAATAGAGATCCATCCCCTTGCGGAATTTGTCGGGCCCCAGCAGCGTGTGGATCATCCGCACCACCTCGGCGCCCTTCTCATAGACGGTGGCGGTATAGAAATTGTTGATCTCGATATAGCTTTCTGGGCGAACCGGATGGGCCAACGGCCCAAAGTCCTCGGGAAACTGGCGGGCCCGCAGCGTCCTTACATCGCTGATCCGCTTCACCGCCGGGCTGCCCTGGTCGGCTGAGAACTGCTGATCGCGAAACACCGTCAACCCTTCCTTGAGGGAGAGTTGGAACCAATCGCGGCAGGTCACCCGGTCGCCCGTCCAGTTATGGAAATATTCATGGCCGATGACCGACTCGATGCCCTGGTAATCGGCGTCGGTGGCCGTCTCGGGCTTGGCCAGGACGTACTTCGTATTGAAGATGTTGAGGCCCTTGTTCTCCATCGCCCCCATGTTGAAGTCGGAGACGGCGACGATATTGAAGACGTCGAGATCGTATTCCAGGCCGAAGACGCGCTCGTCCCAGGCCATGGCGTTCTTCAGGGAAGCCATGGCATGCCCGCATTTGTCCTCGTCACCGCGACGCACCCAGATGGCCAGCGACACCGTCCGCCCCGAACGGGTGATGAATTCGTCGCGCACCGCCGTCAGATCGCCGGCCACCAGGGCGAACAGATAGCTGGGCTTGGGGTGCGGATCGACCCAGCGCGCCCAATGCCGCCCATCGGGATCCTCGCCGCCCGCCACCGGATTACCGTTGGACAGCAGCACCGGATAGCGCTTCGCCTCGGCGCGAATGGTCGTCGTGAAGCGGGTCATGACATCCGGCCGGTCGAGGAAATAGGTGATGCGCCGGAACCCTTCGGCCTCGCACTGCGTGCAGAAATTCCCGCCGGATTTGTAGAGGCCGGACAATTCGGTGTTGTCCTGCGGACGAATCAGCGTCACCACGTCGAGTGTGAAGGCTTCGCCGACTCCGTCGACGATCAGGGCGTCATCGCTCACCCGATAGCGGTTTTCCCCCAAACTTTCGCCATCGAGGGCCACCGAGAGCAGCCGCAGCGCCTCGCCTTCCAGGCGCAGACCCGCCGGCCGATCCAGGGCCTCCGGATTGCGCCGGATCGCCAGATGGGCCGTAACCCGCGTGTCCTCTTCACCGAGATCGAAAACGAGTTCGACGGAATCGATCAGGAAGTCCGGCGCACGATAATCGGAAAGACGGATAACGCGGGAGTTATGGTCGGTTTGGCGGACGTCAGGCATGGAAACACTCGATTCTTCAAGAAAAGATCACTGCGGACTCAAGACAGGCGGCGGGGGGCGGCGCAACCGCCTCTTCTATAAGATGGGATCGGCGGCGCCCTTTTCACCGCCGGACGGCTCGACGGAACATTTTCCGCCCATCTCGTCCCAGCCCGCTTCGCACCAGCGCCGGAGCCGATCCTTGAGCGTTTCGAGCACATCGTCCCAGTCGCCAGGCCTGCTTTGCCGGAAGATATGGAGCGTGGGATACCACGGGCTGTCCGATCTTCCGCGGAACCAGCGCCAGCAGGGATCGAAACGATCGAGCAGCCAGACGGGTTTGCCGAGAGCGGCGGCGAGATGGGCGACCGCCGTATCGACGGAAATGACGAGGTCGAGATTGACGATCAAGGCGGCGGTATCGGCGAAATCGCGCATTTCGGCCATGACGTCGATGACGGGAAAGCCGGCGGGAACGGCGGGGCCGTCCTTTTGCAGGCTGAAAAAGCGCGGACCGGTCACTTCCAGCAAGGGAACCAACCGGTCCGGAGCCAGGGAGCGCCGCCGGTCCAGGGCCGCCGCGTGGGGAAGCTGGCTGCGCTGCCGGCCGGCCCATACCAGGCCGACGCGGGGATGGGGCTCGTCGGCAAGCAGCCGCTCCCAGCGCGCCGCCTCGTCATCGTCGGCTCGCAGATAGGGCCCCCCTGCGGGAATGGTCGCCAGGGTGGTACCCAGGGCCAACGGCAGGCTGAGCATGGGGCAATGGACGTCAAAGGGCGGCAAGTCGGCGCCCTGGGCGACCAGCCGCTCCACTCCCGGCAAACCGCTCAACAGGCGAAGCAGCGGCTCCGGCACCTCCAGGACGATCCGCCAGCCACGGGCGGCGGCCAGGGGAACGTAGCGGCAAAACTGCAAGCTGTCGCCATAGCCCTGTTCGGCGTGGATCAGCAGAATACGTCCGTCGCCGACCTCCCCCCTCCATTGCGGATGGACGAACCCGCGACGGTATCGGAGGCCGTCCGGCGTCTTCCAGCGCCATTCATATTCCGCCCATCCGGCGCCCAGATCTCCCCGGGCCAGCAAAGCCATCGCCAGATTCTTATGCGCCTCCGCGAAGTCCGCCTTGAGGTCGATGGCCCTGCGATAACAGGCGATGACGTCGTCCGGCCGATCCAGTTCCTCGAGGGTCAGGCCGAGATTGTTGTGAGCCTCAGGGGATCCCGGCGAAAGAGCGAGGACCCGTTGGAAGCAGTCGAGAGCATCCTCGAAGCGTCCCTGTTCCTGATAGGCGATACCGAGGTTGTTGTCCGCATCCGGAAAGACTGGTTTGAGAGCGAGAGCCCGATGGTGACAGACGACCGCCCCGTCGAGCCGGGACTGGTCGCGCAAGGCGAGGCCCAGATTATTGTGCGCCTCGGCGAAATCCGGTTTAAGGGTGAGGGCGCGACGGAAACAGCCGGCGGCGGCGGCTTGGCGCCCCAGAGCGCGCAAGGCGCATCCGAGATTGTTGTGGGCCTCGGCATAGTCCGGCCGGAGATCGATCGCCTGCCGGAAACAAGCGACGGCCTCGTTCATCCGCCCCTGCTCCCTGAACGTGTTGCCGAGGGTGTTCATCGCCTCCAGATTCCGGGGATCGAGCTGCAGCGCTCTGAACAGGATGGCGGACGCCTCATCGTTCCGGGACAATCCCCGCAAGGCGATGGCGAGATTGTTATACATGCCCCCGGCGTCCGGATGGAGGGCGATCGCCGCGCGGCAGCAGGCGAGCGCCTCATCGAGACGCCCCAGGTCCCGAAGCGTGATGGCGAGATTGTTCGCCGCGGCGGGAAAGTCCGGCCGAAGGGCCAAGGCCCGGCGGAAACAGGACAGAGCCTCGGCCGGCAGCTTCTGGTTCTGCAGCGCGTTGCCGAGATTGTTGTAGGCTTCCGGGGACTGCGCGTTCAAGGCCAGGGCCCGCCGATAACAGACGACGGCCTCCGACATGCGTCCGAGAGTTTGTAGAACGGACCCAAGATTGGAATGATAGGTCGAAGACCGGCCATTCAGGCCGATCGCCTTGCGGATCAGGTCGACGGCGATCGCGTGGCGACCGGTCTGCGTGGAAACCACGCCCAGCAGATGCAGACTGTCGGCATGACCGGGCTCGATGCTGAGAATCCGCAGGTAAAGCTGTTCCGCATCACCCAAACGGGCGGCTTGATGATGAGCGAGGGCTTGCCCGAACAAGGCGGAAACAGCGTCTTCCTCCGTCGCGACACCAGCCCCTTCCATGTCTTCCGGCATTTTGGACAATTGCGATCTTTCTACTGCCGACTGCCCAGACTCTACCCGAAATGGTAAGCCGAGACCGCCATCCCCCAGATCGTTCCCTGGAAGGCATGATGCCCCGGTTCTCCGGACGCCGCGCCGGCCGCGACCATCAACGGCAGCAGATGTTCTTCGCGGGGATGGCAGATCCTGGCGCCGGGCGCCTGGCTCCACTGCGCCAGCTCAAGCTCCCGCTCGCCGATCGGTCCGTCGCAAAGAACCTCGGTCAGCCAGCGGTCGAAATCCACGGCCGGGGCGATCGCCCGCGGATCCCCAAAGGCGCGGAGATTGTGGAAACTGAGCCCGCTGCCAAGGATGGCGACGTTTTCATCGCGCAGGCTTTTGATCGCTCGGCCAATGGCGATATGCCGAGCCGGATCGAGCCCGGCCTGCAGGGAAAGCTGCAACACGGGAATATCGGCGTCCGGAAAGGCCACCTTGAGGGGAATGAAGACGCCATGGTCGTAATCGCGCGACGCGTCCTCGTCACTCTCGATCCCCGCCGAGGCCAGCAGCGCGCGCACCCTTGACGCCAGCGCGGGCGCGCCGGGAGCCGGCCAAGTCAGATGATAGGTATTGGCCGGGAAACCGTAATAGTCGAACAGCAGCCCGGGGCGGGCGGAAGAAAGCACGGTCGGGCGGCTTTTCTCCCAATGGGCCGAGATGACCAAAAGCGCATCGGGCCGCCCAGGAAGCCTATCCGGCAGGCTGCGCAAATAGGCTTCCATCGCCACCCAGCGATCAGGCTCGTCGGAAGGCGGATCCATGAAAAAGCACGGTCCTCCGCCATGGGGAAGATAAATGGACGGCTGTTTCAATGGGATCTCCTTCAGGCCATGCCATGGCGGACATGGGAAGCATCCGCCATGGACGATGACTTTAGTGCCCATCGGGAAATGACGCAGTTGTTTTCGTCAGAAATTGGTGGGCCCGGTAGGACTCGAACCTACAACCAGACCGTTATGAGCGGCCGGCTCTAACCATTGAGCTACGGGCCCCACCAGCCACGGCGACCAGAAATCCAGCCGCGTGGGAGGCGCAGAGTTTTCCAGCTTGCCGGCCGCGAGGTCAAGCCCTGATGCGTTTCACCCAGGGACTTCGCCGGAAAGCATCTCTTTTGAATTTTGAATCTCTCTAATAATTATCAATCAAAATGCGTCAATTTCTGCAAAAGATGGAGATCTTTGATTGAGAAGCCTGGATGTTTCATCAGTAATAAAATATAACAATTTTATGTAAATGCGGATCTAACTTGTGATTTCATAGTTTGTTGCGAAAAATTCTTTTTCCTTCGCATCATTATGGATATAGTCTTATACAAAATGATAATGTTCTTGAGGCTATATACATGGACCAATCTGACGATACTTGCGTCACGCTGGTCTTAGATGATGCCCGCACGGTCGCCACAGCGGACGAGACTCTGCTCCTTCTACGCGAAGCGCTTCATCAAGACTTGCCCGTAACGATCGACTGCACGGCTCTGACCGCCAGCGATCTCAGCTTCATTCAATTGCTCCTCGCCGGACAGCGCGCGTTCTCGGCCGCCGGACGCGATCTCGCGGTCCGCGCCACGGAAGGCGGCCCGCTTGAGGCCGCCCTCAAAGCCGGCGGGTTCCTCGGCTCGTCCGATATTTGCGATTTCATCACTTTCACGGCCTGACTTTTCTCTCAAGGAACTCTCCCCATGGCTAAGACCGTTCTCACCGTCGACGATTCGGCCAGCATGCGTCAGTTGGTCAAGCTTACCCTGGGCGGCGCCGGCTATACGGTGGTCGAAGCGACGGACGGGGCCGACGGACTTGACCGTGCCCGCTCCGCGGCGGTCGACCTCGTCGTCACCGATCTCAATATGCCGCGCATGGACGGCATCTCCCTGATCAAGGAACTTCGAAAGCTTCCCAGCTACAAGGGAGTGCCGATCCTTCTCCTGACCACGGAATCGGATGACGACCGCAAGAAGGAAGCCCGAGCGGCCGGGGCCACCGGATGGATCACCAAACCCTTCAACCAGGATCAATTGCTGGGGGTCGTCCGCAAGGTCCTGGGATCATGAATTCCCCCGATCCCGGCGAGATCTTCCGCACCGAGGCCCAGGAACTGCTTGAGCAGCTCGAACAGGCCCTGCTCGATCTCGAAACCGCTCCGGAAGACGGAGAGTTGATCAGTTCGGCTTTTCGCGCCCTGCACACCCTGAAGGGTTCGGGGGCGATGTTCGGGTTCGACGCCGCCGCCCGCTTCGCCCATGGCCTGGAAAACGCTTTCGATCTGGTCCGCAAGGGCAAGGTGGCGGCCAGCGGCGCCCTCATCGGCGTGGCGCTTTCCGCGAAGGACCATCTGCGCCTGCTGATCGAACGGCCTGAAGAGGCCTCGTCCGATGAATCCGCGCGAATCCTGGCCAATCTCGCCAAAACGATCGGTGCCGCGGGAACCGCCGAAACGGCCGCCGCCACGGACGAGGGAGCGGACGGCGCGACGCAGGGCGAAACCTCAAGCGCGACCTACCGGATCCAGATCCGCTTTCCCGAAGACGTCATGGACAACGGCACCAACCCGTTGCTGTTGATCGGCGAACTTCAGGATCTCGGCACCTGCACCGTCTCTCCCCTGACCGAACGCGTCCCGCCCCTCGACGACATCAAGCCGTCCGCCTGCTATGTCGGCTGGGACGTCGTCCTCACCACCGAAAAACCGCGCTCGGCCATTGAGGAAGTCTTCATTTTCGTCCTCGACGACATGGACCTGCGCGTCGAAAAAGTCGAAGAGACGAGCAAACGTCTGGGGGAGATCCTGGTCGAACGCGGCGATACGCCGCCCGATGCCGTTCTGACGGCCTTGTCGAATCAGCAACGCCTTGGCGAAATCCTGGTCAAAGACGGCGCCGCCTCCAAGGAACGGGTCGCCTCGGCCCTGGCCGAGCAGCGCCATTTGACAGCCGCGGCGGCTCAGGCGCCGCAGAAAGCCCAGCCCCTTCAGGACAGCATCAAGGTGCCGGCGGAACGGCTGGACAATCTGATGGATCGCGTCGGGGAACTGGTGATCGCCCAGGCCCGTCTGCGGGAAATCGCTACCGCCAGCCAGGACCTGGCGCTCAAGGTGGTGGCGGAGGAAATCGAGCGTCTCGCCTCCGAACTGCGCGACAACACCATGGGTATCCGCATGGTGCCCATCGGCTCGCTGTTCGGACGGTTCCGCCGACTGGTCCGCGATCTGTCGCGGGAATTGGGCAAGAAGGTTCAGCTCTTCACCAGCGGCGAGGAAACCGAACTCGACAAAACGATGATCGAACGCCTCAACGATCCGATGATCCACCTCATCCGCAACTGCATCGACCATGGCCTTGAACGGCCCGATGTCCGCACGCAAGCCGGCAAGCTTCAGGAAGGCCGCGTCGAACTGTCGGCTGTCCATTCGGGCGCCCAGGTCATCATCAGCATCAAGGACGATGGCAAGGGTCTCGACCGCACCCGCATCCGCGCCCGGGCCGAGGAGATGGGCTATCTGGCACCGGGAGCCAAGGTCACGGACAATGAATTGTTCCAAGTGATCTTCCAGCCCGGCTTTTCGACCAGCCGCGAGGTGACCAACGTCTCGGGCCGCGGCGTCGGCATGGATGTGGTCAAGCGCACCATCGAAGGCCTGCGGGGCGCCATCGAGATCAACAGCACCGAGGGACATGGCACCGAGATCACCCTGAAATTACCGCTGACGCTCGCCATCATCGACGGTCTTCTGGTCCGGGTGGGACTGGGTCGCTACGTCATTCCGCTTTCGATGGTCGAGGAATGCGTGGAATTGACGCCGGAGCAGAACCTCCGGGCAAAGAACCGCAATTTCTTGAGTATCCGGGGCGAACTTGTGCCCTTCCTGCGGCTTCGCGACATGTTCAACGTCACTGCGGATGCGGAACCCTTCCCCAAGGTGGTCATCGTGTCGGCGGGAGATTTGCGTGTCGGACTGCTGGTCGACCAGGTCATCGGCGACCATCAGACGGTCATCAAAACGCTGACCAAACTGCATGCCGATGTCGAAACCTTCTCGGGCGCCACCATTCTGGGCGACGGTTCGGTCGCGCTGATCCTCGACATCGATCACCTGATCGACTTCGGCCGGGCACAGGAAGAACGGCTCAAGGCGAGCTGACAGAAAAGATGGGAATTCGCTCATGCGTAGGGAAAACGGAAAAGATCTCGAAGTCCTGACCTTCGGGCTGGAAGGAGAGGTCTTCGCCGTGGAGGCCGAATCGGTCCGGGAGATCCTCGACCTCGTATCGGTGACGGATGTACCGAACAGCCGTCCTTTCGTCAGCGGCCTGATCAACGTCCGGGGCAAGATCGTCCCTCTCGCCGATCTGCATATCCGCTTCGGAATGGCGCCGTTCAATCAAAGCGTCGATACCCGCGTCGTGGTCATCGAGGTTCCGCTGGCCGGCGAGCCGACGACGGTCGGCATCATCGCCGACAAGGTCTTCGAGGTCACGAACCTGATCGACGCCTCCATCGAGGAGGCACCGGACATCGGATTGAAATGGCGCCGGGAATTCATTTCCGGCATCGGCAAACGCGCCGAGGATTTCGTCATCGTGCTCGATATGGAGCGCATCTTCGCCATGGGGGATACGGAAACCGTCGCTCAAGCGGAGGCCGCCGCGAAAAACCATTCTTGAAGTGATTAACGGCGGGGCAGGGCCGGAAGGGGAAAAAGGTAAATGCGGATCTCGGTTAAGCTGAAACTGGCCGGTGCCTTCGGTCTGGTCATCGTGCTCTCGCTGATCGCCACGATCATGGCCATCGCCAGCCTGGGCGACATGAACGAACGCATCGAACGACTGGTCAATGTGGCAGCCCAGCGCATCCGCTATGCCTCGCAGATGGAAACGGGAATGATCAAGCTGCATCGGGCAGAGAAGAACATGATCCTGGCATCCGATGAGCAAGGCATCGAACGCTATGACGCCGATATCGTGAAGTACCGGAGCGAGCTCAACCAACTTCAGGAAAAGCTCCTGGCTATCTCCAACGACGAATACAAACGAAAGTTGGAAAACTTCAAAAGTACGACCGAAAAATTCATCTCCGTTCAAGATAAAGTACGGGAAAATGCCCGTCTCAATTCGGAGAACCGTGTACGAGTCCTCTCCGAAACGGAGGCCCGGCCGGTCTTCAGCCTGCTTCTCGATACCCTTCAGCCGTTGGCGGAGCGTCTGGAAAACGAGGTGTCCGCCTCAGCCGACAAAGCCAAGACCGGAGTTCTCGCGGCCCGCCTGGTAACCAGCATGATCGACATGAACAGGAATCAGAAGGGATTGATCATCGCCGACAGCGAACAGCAGATGGACAGCTGGACCAAACAGCTGGACGCCAGCATCTCGGATGTCCGCAAGACACTGGACAATCTGCGCCGCCAGGTTTCCGATGCCGACAGAAGCACGCTCGATACCGTCGGCAATCATCTGGAAAAGTGGCTGAAGCTCGATCAGGAGGTCCGCCGTCTGGTCCATGAACGGGGAAACACCCGCGCCACGGCATTGTCCACGGGCCAGGGCCTGCAGCTGCTGACCGCGGCGAACGACGTCTTGAGAGATCTCATCTCGACCACGGAAGCAAACATGGCGGAATCGAAGGCCTCCTCCGACCATGAATTTCAATCGACCCGCATCACGCTGATCAGCGTCATCATCGGCTCGCTGCTGATCGCCATCGCCGCGGCGTCCTGGCTGGCCTTGAGCATCAGCCGCGGCCTGGGACGCGCCATCAATCTGTCCAACGCCGTGGCCATCGGCGATCTGAACCAGCAGATCAGAGCCACGACCAATGACGAGATCAAGGATCTGATCGACGCCATGAGCAGCATGTGCGCCAACCTGCGCGCCACGGCCAATCTCGCCGAAAAGATCGCCGAGGGCGACCTGACGGTTGAGGCCAAGCGCGTCTCGGACAAGGATACGCTGGGGATCGCGCTGGAGACCATGCTGGCCAAGCTGCAAACCGTGGTGGCCGACGCCGCCATGGCCGCCGACAATGTCGCCTCGGGCAGCCAGCAGCTTTCCGCCGGATCGGAACAGCTCTCGCAGGGCGCCTCCGAACAGGCGGCCTCGACCGAGGAGGCCTCCGCCTCGATGGAGGAAATGGCCGCCAACATCAAACAGACCTCCGACAACGCCGCCCAGACCGAACGCATCGCCCGGCAATCGGCGGCCGACGCCCAGAGCAGCGGCGAGGCGGTGTCACGCGCCGTGGGCGCCATGCAGACCATCGCCGAGAAGATCACCATCGTCCAGGAGATCGCCCGCCAGACCGACCTCCTGGCCCTGAACGCCGCCGTCGAGGCGGCGCGGGCCGGCGAGCACGGCAAGGGCTTCGCCGTCGTCGCCTCCGAGGTGCGCAAGCTGGCCGAACGCAGCCAGGCCGCCGCCGCCGAGATCGGCACGCTGTCCTCCCACACCGTCAAGGTGGCCGCCGAGGCCGGCGACATGCTGGCCAAGCTGGTCCCCGACATCAAGAAGACCTCGGAACTGGTCGAGGAGATCTCGGCCGCCTGCCGCGAACAGACCATCGGCGCCGAGCAGATCAACACCGCGATCCAGCAGCTCGACACCGTCACCCAGCAGAACGCCGGGGCCTCCGAGGAGATGTCGGCCACCTCCGAGGAACTGGCCGCCCAAGCCGAGCAATTGCAGGAAACCATCGCCTATTTCCGCATCGAAAACGCCGGCCGGAAAAGCGCTCCTCCACGCGCGTCGATCGAGGCGAAACCAGCCGCCGCGGCATCAGCGCCTAAACGCAACAAGGCAACGGCCGCCCGCAAGCCGTCCGCCGGCAAGGCCAATGGCAGAGGCGAGGGCTTTCCGCTCGATATGAGCGGTGGGGCCGATGGCAGGGATGCCGAGTTCGAACGTTATTAGCTCTACCGAGGATCATCCAAGGATCCACACCATCAACAGCTTAAGACTACCGCCCGCTTGCAGTAAGGACTAGGACATGCGCGTTACCATCAAAACGAAATTGGCCGCCTCCTTCGGCGTCGTCATCTTGCTCTCGGTAATCACTGCGGCGGTGGCGGTGAGCGGCCTCTCCGAGCTTAACGACACGGTCGATCGCCTAATTAGCTTGGCCGCCGAACGGGTCAAAAGCGCAGGCCTGGTCAACAGCGCGCTACTGGAAATCGTCCGCGCCGAAAAGAACATGATGCTTTCCAAGACGGATGACGAGATCGAAAGATATTCGAATCAGATCACCAGCAACAGAGATCAGCTCAAGACAATACGCGAGCACTATTATTCTATAGCCTCCGATGAAGGAAAACAAAAGCTTGATGTATTGGCGCAA
Organism: Telmatospirillum siberiense; assembly: GCF_002845745.1. Classification (GTDB taxonomy): domain Bacteria; phylum Pseudomonadota; class Alphaproteobacteria; order Rhodospirillales; family Magnetospirillaceae; genus Telmatospirillum; species Telmatospirillum siberiense. The sequence goes on from NZ_PIUM01000064.1 coordinate 12,726, forward strand.
AATCTTGATAAATATTACGCACTTCAGGACAAAACACGCCAATTTTCCAAAAGCAATTCCGAAGTTAGAGCGGCTCTCCTAGCTCAGACCGACGCACGCCAAGCGCTGAACGCGACGGTGGAGACTTTGCGTCCGCTGTCCGAGCGCTTGGACATGACGGCGACCACCCAGCCCACGGACAAGGCCAAACAGGCGATTCTGACGGAACGGCTTATCAACCGTCTCTATCAGATCCAACGCGATGAAAAAAATATCATCACCACCTCGGATCCGCAGATGGAAGCACGCTATGTGCAGGCGATGGCCGAGAACGCCGACGAAGCCAGGCGCCTCCGCGACACGTTGCGCCAGGCCTCCGGCACGGAAGACCGGCTGGTCATCGACCGCTCCATCGCCGAGATGGACAAATGGCTGAAGATCCACGACGAGGTCGTCGCCCTGGCTCGCCAGCACAGCTCCACCCAGGCTTTCGCCCTGTCCACCGGCGAAACCCGCCAGATAGTCGCCCAGATCCAGGGACAAGTGAAGGATCTCATCCAGGTTGCCGAGCGCTACATGGCCTCGGAAAAGGCCAACGCCGAAAGCCGCTATCAAACCATTCGCCTCACCCTGTTCTCAGTGCTGTTCGCCTCGCTGGTCATTTCCGTCGCCGCCGCGGCCTTGATCGCCATCTCGCTGGGGCGAGGCATGGGACGTGCCGTCAGCTTGGCCAATGCCGTGGCCATCGGCGATCTCGATCAGCAAGTGCAGGTCACCAGCAATGACGAGATCAAGGATCTGGTCGACGCGATGAACCGCATGACGGCCAATCTGCGCGCCACGGCGGAACTGGCCTCGACCGTCGCCAAGGGCGATCTGTCGGTTCAGACCAAACGATTGTCCGATAAGGACGTCCTCGGTATCGCCATAGAAAATATGGTCGCCAATCTCCGGGCCACCGCTCATGTGGCCGAGACCATCGCCAAGGGCGATTTGGCGGTCGAAACCAAGCGCCTGTCCGACAAGGACGTCCTCGGCATCGCCCTGGAAAATATGGTGGCCAATCTGCAAGGAACCGCTCGGGTGGCTGAGACCATCGCCAAAGGCGATTTGGCGGTCGAAACCAAACGCCTGTCGGACAAGGACGTCCTCGGCATCGCCCTGGAAAATATGATCGCCAATCTGCGAGGAACCGCCCGGGTGGCTGAGACCATCGCCAAGGGCGATCTGACGATTCAGGCCAAACCGCTGTCGGACAAGGATACGCTGGGGATCGCGCTGGAGACCATGCTGGCCAAGCTGCAAACCGTGGTGGCCGACGCCGCTATGGCCGCCGACAATGTCGCCTCGGGCAGCCAGCAGCTTTCCGCCGGATCGGAACAGCTCTCGCAAGGCGCCTCCGAACAGGCGGCCTCGACCGAGGAGGCCTCCGCCTCGAT
>NZ_PIUM01000065.1 GCF_002845745.1 Telmatospirillum siberiense
GCGATCTCGGTCACGACGTCGCTGCCGGCGCCTTTTCCGATGAGGCCGCTCAGATAGCGATCGATCTGCGGCGCGAACTGCGCCAGGGTGGCGAGGTCGGTGGCCGATGCCGCCACCCCGGCGGTCAGCCAGCTTTGCAGGAACGGCTGGGCGATCGACCAATCCGAATTCGCCGTGTTGCCGACAAAGCCGCCGTTGCTGTTGACCATCGCCTCCAGCCCGGCCCGCAGGAAATCCGGTGCGGGATTGCCAGAAGCATCCTTCTGGGTCAGTGCGGCGTAGAGGGAGGCGCCGGGACTGCCGACGTTGTAGGCAAGACGCAGTATCGACACCTGCTGATCGGAATTGAGCGCGTTCCACGAAGCCCCGAAGCCGAAAGTCGCGGGATTATAGGCAGCGCTGTACTGGGTGTAGAGATCGTTGAGCTTGATGGTCGCGATCGTCTCGGCGGCCGTTTGAGACACCACCGGCTGCGACGTCAGACCCGGTATGGAAAATTGGATGGGGGTTTTTACATTATAGCCAGGGACCGTACCGCCGTTATTGTTAAGTGCCGTTGCCGCGGTGGTTAGTGCGGCAAGCAAAAGATCGTACGTCGTTTTAACGCCATTCGTATTCGGCACCGCCTGGGTGGCCGATACACCGAGCGCTTCGAGTACCTTGGTCAGCTTGGCTTGGCTCATTACCGACCATTCTGTTTGGCCGTTAACAACCGAAGCAACAACCAGAGCAGTTCCAATCCCAAGCGTCGGAATTCCTCGACTATCGTAATAAATATATGTTTCGGAACCTTCACTCAGGCCGAGAGCACTCGCGGCATTCGAAACCACATCTTGCGGGGTCATTTTCCGTCACTCCGATTTCCGCTATTTGGCGCAGGCAATGGTTTTTGAGGGGAAAGAGGCCTCTGGAATAAACAAGAAGTATGTTTTATGGGACTCAGTTCGTCAGTATCCCCGGGAGACGCTATAACTGTTCCTGTCCATGTATTTTTAGACAGAGTTATATTTTGAACACCGCCGTCATCTTCTATACTAAGCGACCACACCTTCCCTCGATAAGAAACTAATGCACTTAATCCGTATTGTTCCGCCCACAGATTTTCGTATGTGTCCCGCCCCTGTAGTGAGGCATCATCATCGAGAGTACAACTATCTGGATACAGGACGTTATAAGTTGGAAAAATACATTTCTGACTTTTAGCCTTTGTACAAACACCTTCTACATACAAAACGTATTGATCATTTTCAGGATTTTCATTTAGAAAATTAACATAATAAATATATGTATATTTTGTACGATAATATTCCCGTGGAACGTCTAACCCTTTTGAATCGATAGCCGGCCATATCACTGTATCCGGCTTGAGCTTCTCACACTTCGGCCAATAGGCACGCAATTTGGGATCATCGATCGTCTCCCCTCTCGCGATCGGCTCGATGAATTTAATGCCCCGCATGGCGCGAAGGTCTTCGCCAAAGCTGCGGCAGAAGGCGATCTCCTCCTTCGATGCGCCGTGCGCCAAGTCGGCTTCCGTGGGATAGGTCAACGTCGTTGCGCTATGCGCGTAAAGCTTGAAGATCACCGCCTTGTCAGCTTCGCTCTTGAAAGAGCGCGGGAGCGTTCGCCCGTCGACCCATTGGCTCGTCGGAACTCCCGATGCCCCGGCCTGCTGCCCATCCGCCCCAAGAGCCTGGACAGACATCAGCACCACGCTCATGGCGACCCAAAATGCCAACCGGCACCGTTCCAAAGGGATCGGCACCCCCGACCTGGAGTCCGCCTTCTTGCTGTTCATCCCCTTCGTGCCCTTTCCGTCATTCCGACCACAGTCTTCCCCACCGTTTCCCGCTTTCCGCGAGAAACGGCCCGGTCACCCGATTGTTGCGTGATGCAGCCCTGCCCCTGAAGTCTTTCTCCACCCCACCCACCGGGATCGTTTTCGGCTTCTATTCCCATAGACGTTTTGAGACCGCCAAAACCACACAACCAAAAGAAGAAATTTTTATGTCATAGGCCGCTTTTCTCAGACTGCGCGTTGGCGTCCCTCGGCCATCGCCACATTGTTGGCCGCCGCCGCCGCCGCGTCGACGCTGGCGAACAGGCCGGGGTCCTCGGCCGCCAGGACGATGTCGGCCCATTTGTCCGACATCTCCCCCAGGCCCAGCCGCGCCGCCAGAAAGCCCTCGTCGGCCTTCGCCGCCTGCAATTGCACCGCCAGCGCCACCAGCGCCGCCACGTCCGCGGGCAGCCTGGCCGTGCCGCCGTTATCGATGGTGTCGAACTGGTTGCTCAGAAGCTGGCCATAGGCGCTGGCCGCCGCCGACTTCTTGCGCCGCGATGACCGCCTGCAATTGTGAAGTTGAAATAGGAAGGTCGGCCATTGATCATTCTCCATATCCGCTCGAATCTCGGACTTTCTGGTCATCGGACTCAGGCTGTTTATTTTCCCGCGAATTCACTGGTCACTCGTCGTTTCTGAGCAATGTTGCTTGCTTCGCCAAGAATGGCCAAAAACGATGTGTTGCTTGATTCGATTGAACTCTCGGTGTTGGAACGCAGCGGAAATCTTGTCGCACCTGTGATTGTCCGTGACGATCATCTGCGTGCCACGCCTCTCAGCACGAATCTGACATTCGCCATCGGTCAACTCGAGGCCGTCTCCAAGCGGTGTCGCAGGCCCCTCAACGGTGTACGAATTGGCGTCCCCCAGATAGAGACGAACATAAAGATACAACGGCGCCGTTTGGCCGTCCGCGTGCGACCCCAAGTCCGCATGCGTGTTCACACCAATTTCGTCGCGGCCAGAGCACCAGAGGCCTGTCCACTGACCTAGGCCATCCGTTTCTGCGGCCACAACGTCAATTGACCCGACCGTGATGCAAAACAGGGTTACGAAAACCGGGGTCAGAGTCCGAAAAGCTCTGTTCGTTCTGGTGACAAAGCCCTCTGACCGTTGTCTTCGCTGGGAACGGCACGCGGACGTCCGCTTGGCCTCGGGTTGAGCGCAGCCAAGCTGGACAACACCGCCCACCAGGACAAGCGGCCTATAGCGTCGGGAAATCTCCTGTCTTGAGAATGAAGTTGTGCAGTTCCTCACCCCCCAAGACAGGAGTCCCCAATGGCCTCTACGACCATCAGCCCTTTGCGGCAACGCCTGATCGACGATATGACCATCCCCGTCGATCAGTGTGGTCAGCGTCGTCCCGTCCACCGCGCCCGCCGGAGTCGTGATAGCGATCAGACCCGTTCCATCGGCCGCCACCGTCACCCCGTCCACCGACAGGCCCCCGTCCGACGTCACCGACGCCGCGTTCGTTCCGTCCGCCGAGGTCACCACCGCGCCGCCATCGGAAAGACGAAGGCTCGACCCCGCCCCGAAGGACAGGCTGGCCCCGCCGGCGGCGAGCGTTCCCGATCCGTCGGCGTTGACCGACAGACCGCCCACCCGCAATCCCGCCGCCGTCAGGTCGACCGCCTGCGTCCCGTCCAGCGCCACCGTCGTCCCGCCGGCCGCCGCGAATGTTCCCGCCCCCGACGACGGCGTGATCGAAAGGGTGCCCAAGCTTGAGCTCACCGATACCGTGCCGTCGGCGTTGATCACCGGGCTCATCCCGGAGGCGAAGCTGTAAGCCGCGCCGCCCGTCGTCGTGATATAACCACCGCCGGCGGTCAGGGTGCCGATCGAATAGCCGCTGTAGACCTGCGCCGTGCCCACCTGGGTGTTGTTCGCGTCCAGCACCACGCCGGTTCCGGTGCCGGACAGATCCACCTCGGTCAGGCCGTTGGCCCTGGAAACGATGGTGACTGGGACAACCGACAATACGGTATCGGATGACGTGGATGATGCGGCACTTTGAACCGCGAAGGGATCGCCAGATTGCGGAGTTATTATTTTGACAATATTGTCGCCAATTGTGCCGGCGACGGCATTCTGGCCAGAGATATAGCCCGTAACCCGGTCAATCGAGAAAGCAGAGCCGCCAGACGTGGACACCAGGATATTGCCGGAAGACGTGAAGCTGGCGGACGAGGCTCCGGTCAAATCATACGTGACACCATCGGAACCGATGCCCTCAATCGAGAATCCCGTGCTGGTCGGAGCAATCGTTGTGGTCGACCAAATTGTATTTCCTTGGTCATCCTCTTGAGGAACGATGAATACCTTGGTGCCGAAATTCGGACTCGTCGGATCTATATTGGCACCGCTTATGTTGCCGTATACATTCGTACTCAGGCCCCAACGGCCGGACGGATCAGGCAGATTGAAGGATATCGGAGACAGGCTGCCCCACTCGGTGCTTTCATCTATGACACCCTGCTTTATGGCGGTTTCGACGGCGGACAAATAATCGGCCAGGGATTGTCCAACCTTGTTGGCAAGCAGCCATGCGTTCGCGGTGAGCGCCACGCCATCAGCGGCAAGGCCGATTGGTTCAAGTGCCTCGAATGCCGCAGGCCCTCCGATGAGACCAAGAATACCGGACGCCTTACCTGTGAATGTGGCGCCATCCGCGATCATGGATGCGATTGCATTATTTTGTGCGGTTTGGTCATCCAAGGCAGTCGCATTTTTATAATCTTTGATATCAGAATTTAAATTTGCCGCGCTGGTGGCCAGCCCCAGAACCTTGTCGGCGGCGCTGATCGCGGAATTCGTGTAATCGATCGACGAACTTACCGCGGACGCGAGGGTCGCCGCTTTGACAGCAACGTCACCGGCTGTGTTCGTCCCGTTCTTGTAGCCCTGCACAGTGTTTTGAAAATCCGTCCACGCGTTTGAAATACCGGACGTATCAATTAGAGCCACTTCCGCCTCCGATGGGAAATAATTACGCTACAAATTACTTTCAAAACGATTGTTGTTTTATTTCTGCAAGGATACTCATTCAATCTTCACCACACGGAACCCGAAAGCTCCGCTGCGTTTGTCGGGTGGAAAACTTATCCTGTCGTAAGAAGTGATCAATTGCGGGGGCGTCACCCAGGCCCCGCCGCGCGCAACATGTTCCCGGCAATCTTCCGCCGCCCACGCGCTTCCATCCGATGGTGCGCCGGAATAATCGTGGTGCCCGCAATCATCAACCCATTGCTCCACGTTGCCGAGCATGTCAAAGAGCCCCCACGGATTGGGACGAAACGTCCCGACCGGCGCGGTTCTAACGAAGCCGTCGTCGCACGGAGCGACCGTCGTCTTGTCTGGAAAGGCCAGTTTCTCCGCCTGATCGGCGCCGTTGACGTTGACGCATTGCGCCGAGGGGTCATCACCCCAATAGCGGGAAGTCACCGTTCCGGCGCGGACCGCGTATTCCCATTCGGCCTCGGTTGGAAGGCGGTAACGCCCGCCGTTTCGTTTGCCGGCCACTTGTCCGATCTTCGTGTTAAGCCAAGACAGAAATGCTTGCGCATCATTCCAGGATACGCAAACAACCGGATGCCGCCCCGTCTGATCGAAACCAGGATCTAGCCAATTGTTGCTACCGCTGTTAATCCATGTACGCCCGTCATAGACTTCGCATCCGTGCGAAACAAATCCGGTCTCGCGCGCGAATGACGCGAACTCGTCCCTGGTTACCGTGTATTTGCCGATCGCGAAGGCCTTTACGCTGACGCGATGCTTCGGCCGCAGGGATACGAGAAAATTCAGCGGCACCGCCAAGCGCCCCGCGTCTTCATCGGACAAGCCCATTTCGAAAGTGCCGCCCGGCAGCGTCACCATCTCCGGACAGTTTGGGCAGTCGCGAAAAGTCGTAAATGCGGAAGGCGTAGCCTCGGTCGCCGGCGATACTTCCGCGTTAGATTGCGCCGCCGCCGGAAGAGTGTTGAATATTACGCAGATAAACAGTAGCCCGGCGACGAGACTGGAGACAAAACCGTTCCTTGGCGGGCGACAGAAAGCTCGAATGATTTTCGCTGATAATACCGCCAAAATATTAAACGGTCTTCCCCCCTCTCTCCGGGGTAGCACGACGGAAACCACCATTGCGGCCATGGCAGCGCAAAACGCATTCCAACTACCTACCGAGGTCTTTTCTCTCCCCGCCGGAAAAATCGCCTTATTGCTGTTCATGCCTTTTTGCGTCCTTCTTACCGCCGCCGACGGCGCATAGCTCCTGCCTCCCTGTCTCCGCTTTCGCGGAAACAGTCTTGCCTTACGCTAAATAAAAAGTGTGATGCCCGTCTGAACCTGCCCCCGCCCACCGGAATCGTTTTCGGCTTCTATTCCCATATAGACGTTCCGAGACCGCCAAAACCACACAACCAAAAGAAGAAATTTTTATGTCATAGGCTGCTTTTCTCAGGCTGCGCGTTGGCGTCCTTCGGCCATCGCCACATTGTTGGCCGCCGCCACCGCCGCGTCGACGCTGGCGAACAGCGCGGGGTCCTCGGCCTCCAGGACGATGTCGGCCCATTTGTCCGACATCTCCCCCAGGCTCAGCCGCGCCGCCAGAAAGCCCTCGTCGGCCTTCTGTCCGAAAGGCCGAAGCATCTGAAGACACCGATGAACAGGATGAATGCCGACGAAGGCACCGCCGTCGGCGTAATGGGCCGTCACAAATAACCGCGTCGAACAAACATCGGCGTCATTTTCAAAGTCGTCCTATGCAGACCAGCCATGTCCGCACCAATACTCCCCTTCATGGCAAGATCTGCCCGACCGCAAGATCGAACCGCTGCCCGTCCGCCGTTTCGAGGGCCATTTCCTTACCGAGAGTGATCGTCCCGATGTCGCTTAAGCCCAGATCACGGGCCGGATGGCCGTTGACGGCGACGACGCGGTCACCGGACCGCAAGCCAGCGCGCTCGGCGGCGGTCCCGGGCAGAACGTCGATGATCTCGAAGAACTCACGCTCCGGCTTGTCGAAGATCAGCCCCGTTCCCTCCCACGACGTCCTTGGCCGCGCGGCGGCGTCGGGCTCGAATTTGCGTGGTCAGCGGCAAGGAAAAACCCTCGGCCGGCGGCTCGAACCGTCCGGGCGGAATCAGCGTCAGCCGCCGGTTGTGATAATCGATGCGCACCGTGTATTTGCGTAGCAGCTCCGCGCCGATCAGTCCGGCCAACCGGGGTTTCGAACCGCGATCGACCAGGCCGTTCCGCAGTTCGGCGACCAGGAGCTTTTGATCCTCGATGACGGCCGCGCCGAGCGCGATCTTTCGCGCCGTCACCACTTTCGCGGCGACCAGATGCGGCCCGAACCCCGCCATCAGCCTGTCGCCATCGGAGGCGGCGTCGAGGTCTTGGGCGGCTTCCCGGGTGACCGTCGTCCGGGCACCGCTATCGAGGAAGAAGGGTCGCGGCGGATGGCCGTCGAGCGACGCCTCGATAACGATATGTCCTCCTTCGGCGACGAAGGGAACGACGATGCTTTGCACAGCGACGGTGTCTGTCTCCGACGCGGGCGCGGTATCACCGGCCCCGCCGAGAGCATGCTCGATCTCGGCCGCCGAGGGAGGGTCGTCGGCCGGCCCTGCCGCCTCCACCGCCATGCATGGCGCAAAGAGGAGAACGGTCGCCAGGCCGCAGCGGGCGAGCCAATGATGCGGCACGGACATTCCCGTCCGGCCCATCCTCCGGCTGTCGAACCAATCCTTTCGTGTCACTGGCGCCCCCAGGCTCTCAAAGAACTCCGGGGCGGTCTTTGCCCCAAGGATCGTGCAACGCCACGTCGATCCCGTCCAAATCCTTCGTGTTCCGGGTCACCAGGATCATGTCATGGGTCAGCGCTGTTGCCGCGATCAGCGTATCGATGACGGGCCGCGAACGATCCGACGACAATTCCCCCCACAGCCGCGCGATGGGGGTGTCGATGGCGACGATGCGATCGGCAAAGCTCTGTTCGAGCCCATCGACCCAGCCATTGAGCAGAATTGCCGCATCCGGATCACTTCTGCGCTTGATTTCGACGCCCTTGCGCAATTCGCCGACAGTCAGAACGCTGATGTAGAGGCTGGACGCATCCATCTCCGTGAGAAAGGCGCGAACCCGATCGTTCATATGCACCTTCCGCGTTTCCGACACGATATTGGTGTCGAGCAGATAGCGCCGTCCTCCGCTCATAACGCGATATCCCGACCAGTATCCGGCTCCCGCTCGATGGTGAAGTCCTCCACCTTCGGGCCACCGAGCAGATAGGATTTGAAATCGGGCTTATGAGCGACAAGTGCCTGGTAGTCCTCGACGGACAACAAGACAACACGGGCCACGCCGTGCCGCGTGATGGTCTGCGGGCCTTCCACGCGGGCCATCTCGATCATCTCACTCAACCGAGTCTTCGCTTCTTGAACCTGCCATGTCGCCATGTCGCACCTTCTGACCAGAACAACCATAATATCGACTATATACCGGAAAAGCACAAGGGTGGCTTCCAGGGCGTGTCCTCAATTGATGGGAACGGCCACATTGCTCGATTTTTATGATCGTCATTCGCCCTCGATACCGTCCATTGCCAACCGGCCCAGCTTCGATGCCAAATCGAGACGGCTGGTCCGCCAGTCGGCCAGGGATTGGACCTTCTGCCGTTTGGCGGCGGCCAGGGCGGACTGGGTGTTCAAAAGCTCGATCATCGAACCGGTTCCGATGGTGTATTGCCGTTGCGAAACCGTGCAGGACTGTTGGGCGATGTCCAGAAGCTTGGCGCTCCGCACAAGATTTTGCGTCGCCGTCTGCACCGCCTGATAGGCCGTCCAGACGTCCAGTCCGACTTGCCGGCGCGTATCGTCCAGGCTGGCCTGTTGCGCTTCGGTCTGCGCCTTCGCCTGCCGGACCTTGTATTCCCGCTGAAATCCCTCGAACAACGGCACCGTGACCTGCAAACCGACATATTTGTCGGTCTTCGTGGCCGCATAGCTTCGCAGCCCCAGGCCTTCGCTGACCGGCTGATTGTCGCGGCTCGATCTGCCGACCAGACTGACCGTCGGCAATCCCTCGGCTTCCGTCCGGCGGATGCCCGCCTCGGCCGCCCTGAGTTGCGCCTCGGCGGCACGAACGGAAGGATGCCGGCGCACCGCGTCGTCGATCAGGGCCGAAACCGCATTTTCGAATGCCGCATCCGGCTTGAGGCCGGTGTCCGCATCCGGCAGCGTCACCGGCGTATCCGGCCGAAGCATCATGTCCGCCGCCAGCAGGCCGACGGCGCTCCGCGCGTCGCCCTCGGCCCTGGCCCTGTCCACCTGGGCCTGCACAAGGACCGTCTCGGCCTGCAGGGCGTCGCTGACCGGCGATACCCCGGTATGAACCAGCCGCGTCGCGATGTCGAAACCGTGTTTCGCCATCCGTTCGGTTTCCAACGCCGCCGTCAGCAGGCTCTGCCTGGCCTGGGCGGCGTAATAATCCTTGGCCACGGTGGCGAAGACGAGTTGCAGCGCCGCCTGGTGACTGGCCTGGGCCGCCGCAAGAAGTTCCGTCGCATTGTCGAGGGCGGCCTCCCTCCCGCCGAAGTCGTAAAGCACCCAGGAAAGAGAAATGCCGGCGCTGTAGGCGGTCGAAACGACCGAGGTCTCCAGTTCGGGATGCCCGACGACCTTGGTCTTCGATCCATCGCGCATTTCCTGGACCGAGCCGGAAAAGGTCGGCAGATAGGCGCCTTTCGCCACCCCGACCGCCGCCGCCTGTTCCTTGATGCCGGCCCATGCCGCCATCGTCTTGGGATGGCCGCACAGGGCGCGTTCGACGGCCTCGGTCAAGCTCAGGGGCTGGCCGGGGGCGCCAAAAGCGCAGGCGCCGCCCCCCAGCATCGAACTCGCCGGGGTTTGGGGGATGTCGCCGTCCGCATCGAAAGGATCGATGCCGTCGGCCGCCGCGACCGAGGGAAGCAACATTCCGCCGACGAGCAGGCCGATCCACGACCCCGGCCGGCGAATCCGCGCGATGATGTCTTGTTGCCCGTGGCGCATTCCGGCCGATCCTTCAACGTTCCGTCATCGCTTCATGGCGGTAACGGACCAATGGCGAGAGCAGATAGCTGATGACGCGCCGGCGCCCCGTCTTGATCTCGGCGGTGACCGCCATGCCGGGGATGAGCGGCGTCGCCCCCTGCTCGGTCTCGATGGCGGTCTCGGCAAGGGCGATATGGGCGACATAGGAGGGCTCACGGGTCGTCGGATCGACCGGGGCCGAGGGTTTGTCACCGGCGTCGCGTTGCGACTGCGCGCGCTCGTCCTGTCCGACCGAATCGCGGGACACGCCGGCGACATGTCCGTGCAGAAGGCCGTAGCGCGTGAAGGTAAAGGCCTCGACCTTGATCTCGGCCTCCTCGCCGGCATGCACGAAACCGACATCCTTATTGGGAAGGCTGGCTTCGATTTCCAAGGCGGCATCGGCCGGCACGATCACCATCAATGCCTGCGCCGGCGTCACCACGCCGCCCAACGTATGCACGGCGAGTTGCTGCACGGTGCCGTCGACCGGCGCCCACAGGGTCTGCAACATGGTCTTCCGGGTCGCCTTGACCAGATCCTGGTCCTGTTCGGAAATCTGCGTCTCGGCCTTGGCGAGATCGGCCAGCAGCGTCCTGCGGTACTCCTCCTCGGCCTGTCGGCGCTGGGCGGCAAGCGCGGCGATGGCTCGCTCGGTCTCGTCCTTCTTGTGGCCCTGGACCACCAGTTCGCGCTGCTGCTCGACCAACAATTGCCGCGCGGTCAGCATGTCGATCTGATTGCCGTATTCCATCCTGGCCGCCTCCTCGCGGAGGTCGGCCCGGCGCGAGATCAGCGGCAACGAGGCCTCCAGCTTGGCGATGGTCGCCTTCACCCCCTCGAGTTCGGCCCGGCGCTGCTCGGCCTGATGGTCGATGGCGGAAAGCTTGGCGGCCTGCTCGGCGGCCTGCGCCATCATCTCGCTTCTCGCCGTGGCCAGGTCGGCGGGATCGGCCTCGGTTTCAAGGCCGTCGAAGACGTTGCCCCCGGCCGGCCCCAGCAACCCCTTCAGACGGGCGGCATCGAGGCGGGTACGGGAAAGATCGCGGGCGATGCGCCGCTGGTCGGCCTGATTGGTGGTCAGGTCGAGTTCGACGAGCAGATCGCCCGCCGCGACCTGCTGGCCGTCCTTGACATGGATCGCCTTCACCACCCCGATCTCGAAGGGCTGGATCGTCTTGACGCGTCCCGACGGCACGATGCGCCCCTGCGCCGTCGCGATAATGTCGACGCGGCCGAATATGGACCACAGCAACGCGCTCCCCACCAGGGCCACGATGGTCAGCATGATCGTACGGCCCAGCGGCGAAGGCGGCGTCTCGACGATTTCCAGCGCCGCCGGCAAAAACTCCCGTTCGTGGCCGGGCCGCCGCCATTGGCTGGCAAGATCCGCCAGGCGACCATGGATCCCGGCCAAGACGGCGGACAGACGCCCGGCATTCATGGCAATACCCCGCCTGGCCCGGTCACTCGCCGACATGAACACCCGCCTGAATGCCGTAAAGGGTGGCGTAGCGGCCGCCGGTCCTGATCAGCGCATCGTGGTTGCCATCCTCGACCAACCGCCCCTTCTCGATGGTCAGGATGCGATCGGCGCGGCGCACGGCGGAAAGCCGGTGGGCGATGACGAACACCGTGCGGCCCCTGGCGATGCCGGCCATATTGTCCTGGATGATGCGTTCGGATTCGTAATCGAGGGCCGAGGTGGCTTCGTCGAAGATCAGAATGCGGGGATTGCCGATCAGGGCGCGGGCGATGGCGATGCGCTGGCGCTGTCCGCCAGAAAGCGTGGTGCCGCGCTCGCCGATCTCGGTGTCGTAGCCGTTGGCGAGCTCAAGGATGAAATCGTGCGCCCCGGCGAGCCGCGCGGCGGCGATCACCCGCTCCATCGGCAAAGCCGGATCGGCCAGCGCGATATTGTCCCGGACCGTCCGGTTGAACAGCATATTTTCCTGCAAGACGACGCCGACCTGCCGGCGCAGCCAAGCGTGATCGGCCATGGCCAGATCGACGCCGTCGATCAGCACCTTGCCCGATTCAGGGGTGTAAAGGCGCTGGATCAGCTTGGTGAGAGTGCTCTTGCCCGAGCCCGAGGGACCGACGATGCCGATCATCTGGCCGGCGGGAACGGAAAAGCTGATGTCCTTCAGGATCTCCGGCCCGTCGAGGCGATAGCGGAAGGAGACATGCTCGAAGGACACCAATCCCTTGATCGGCGGCAGACTGGCGGCAACGTTGCGTGGTCGCGGCTCGACCGGGGAATTGAGGATGTCGCCCAGGCGCTCGACGGAAATCCGCGCCTGCTGGAAGTCCTGCCACATCTGGGCCAGCCGCAGCACCGGCTGGGCGACGTGGCCGGACAGCATGTTGAAGGCGACCAGCCCGCCGACGGTCAGATCGCCGTCGATCACCGCCTTGGCGCCAAAATAAAGCGTCGCGCCCAGCGTCAGCTTGTTGATGAGCTGCACCGTCTGCGAAGCGATATTGCCCAGGGTCTGCGTGGAGAAGCTGGCCCTGACGTAAGCCGCCACCTGCTCCTCCCAGCGCCGGCGCAGGGCGGGCTCGACCGCCATCGCCTTGATGGTCTCCACCCCCGTCACCGATTCCACCAGGAACGCCTGGTTCTCGGCGCCACGGCGGAATTTCTCGTCCAACCGATGCCGAAAGAGCGGCGTCACCCCGGCCGAGAGGGCGATATAGAAGGGAAAAGAGGCGACGACGATGAGGGTCAGATCGACGCTGTAGGACAGCATCACCCCCAAAAAGACGAACGTGAAGAGAAGGTCGATCACCAGGGTCAGCGCCGAGCCGGTGAGGAAGGAGCGGATATTTTCGAGTTCGCGCACGCGCGCCACCGAATCGCCCACCCGTCTGGCCTCGAAATAGGCGATGGGCAAGCCGATGAGATGGTCGAACACGCGGGCCGACAGTTCCACGTCGATGCGGTTGGTGGTGTGGGAAAAGACATAGGTGCGCAAGGCGCCCAGCAGCACCTCGAACAGCGAGACGATGACCACCCCCAGCACGATGACGTCGAGGGTGGAAAGCCCGCGATGCACCAGCACCTTGTCGATCACCACCTGGAAGAACAGCGGCGTCACCAGCCCGAGGATTTGCAGGAACAGCGAGGCCAGCAGCACCTCGCCAAGCACGCGCCGATAGCGCCACACGGCCGGCATGAACCAGGAGAGGTCGAATTTTCGACCCAACGGCGCGTCGATGGCCCGGCGGGCCAGCAGGAGAACATGGCCGTTCCAGACGGCGAGAAAATCCTCCCATTCCATCAGTTCCGGCCGGGCGTCGCCCGCCCGTTGCAGCAACAGACGTCTCGTCCCATCCCGGGCGTCGACGATCTGGCCCAGAATCAGGAAACTGCCGTCCGTCATCGCCGCCAGGCAGGGAAACGGCGTCTTCGAAAGACGCTCCGCTTTCACCGCAACGAAGCGAGCCTTCAGTTTCAGCCAACGGGCGGCACGAAGCAGATCCTCCGCTCCGCTCGCCTCGCCGCTGCTCTTGCCGAGACGGTGTTGAAGCTCCGCCGCATCCGCGGCGATACCGAAATAACGGGCCAACAGCACCAACGCCGCCAGTCCGCTGTCAAACCCCGCCCCCGTCCTATCCCCGTCCATGCC
>NZ_PIUM01000067.1:0-3257 GCF_002845745.1 Telmatospirillum siberiense
TTTTGGTTGCGGGGGCAGGATTTGAACCTGCGGCCTTCAGGTTATGAGCCTGACGAGCTACCGGGCTGCTCCACCCCGCGGAAGTTGGGTGGTTGTTTAGATTTGTTATCGTGATGGATGAGGAGGCTTGGAAGACCTGGCGACGACCTACTCTCCCGTGCCTTAAGACACAGTACCATTGGCGCAGAGGGTTTTCACGGCCGAGTTCGGGATGGGATCGGGTGCGGGCCCCTCGCTATAATCACCAGGTCGTCCAAGCTTCCTCATTAGGTTTTTCTGACCCGTGTCGTTTGCATTGTGTGTCATGTGTTGGGCTTGTCGCTACGCATGAGCGATCAAGCCGATCGAGCGATTAGTACCAGTTAGCTTCACGCGTTACCGCGCTTCCACACCTGGCCTATCGACGTGGTGGTCTTCCACGGCTCTCAAGGGAAACCTTGTTTTGAGGGGAGCTTCCCGCTTAGATGCTTTCAGCGGTTATCTCGTCCACACTTAGCTACCCGGCGGTGCCGCTGGCGCGACAACCGGTACACCAGAGGTGTGTCCATCCCGGTCCTCTCGTACTAGGGACAGGTCCTCTCAAGTTTCCGACACCCACGGTAGATAGGGACCGAACTGTCTCACGACGTTCTAAACCCAGCTCACGTACCACTTTAATCGGCGAACAGCCGAACCCTTGGGACCTGCTCCAGCCCCAGGATGTGATGAGCCGACATCGAGGTGCCAAACCTCCCCGTCGATGAGGACTCTTGGGGGAGATCAGCCTGTTATCCCCGGCGTACCTTTTATCCGTTGAGCGATGGCCCTTCCACGCGGGACCACCGGATCACTATGACCGACTTTCGTCTCTGCTCGACTTGTCAGTCTCGCAGTCAGGCTAGCTTATGCCATTGCACTCGACGACCGATTTCCGACCGGTCTGAGCTAACCATCGCGCGCCTCCGTTACTCTTTGGGAGGCGACCGCCCCAGTCAAACTACCTGCCATGCAGGGTCCCGGATCCGGTTTCACGGACCGCGGTTAGATACCAGGAAACGGAAGGGTGGTATTTCAAGGTTGCCTCCGCCCAAGCTAGCGCCTGAGTTTCATAGGCTCCCACCTATCCTACACATCTATTCCCTAGTACCACTGCAAAGCTGTAGTAAAGGTGCACGGGGTCTTTCCGTCTAGCCGCGGGTACCCCGCATCTTCACGGGGAATTCAATTTCGCTGAGTCGATGTTGGAGACAGCGGGGAAGTCGTTACGCCATTCGTGCAGGTCGGAACTTACCCGACAAGGAATTTCGCTACCTTAGGACCGTTATAGTTACGGCCGCCGTTTACCGGGGCTTCAATTCAGAGCTTGCACCCCTCCTTTTAACCTTCCGGCACCGGGCAGGCGTCAGACCCTATACGTCGTCTTGCGACTTCGCAGAGCCCTGTGTTTTTAGTAAACAGTCGCCACCCCCTAGTCTGTGCCACCCGCCAATGGTTGCCCATCAACGGGTACCCCTTCTCCCGAAGTTACGGGGTCATTTTGCCTAGTTCCTTCAACATCGTTCTCTCAAGCGCCTTGGTATACTCTACCAGTCCACCTGTGTCGGTTTCGAGTACGGTCTATACGCTGGCGTTATTTCCTGGACCCCCTTCACTGCACCAACAATCCGATAAGCCGGTACAATACACGGAGGTCGTCACGTCCAGCAGGCTCAGGAATATTAACCTGATTCCCATCGACTACGGCTTTCGCCCTCGCCTTAGGGGCCGGCTCACCCTGCGCGGATTAGCCTTGCGCAGGAACCCTTGGACTTTCGGCGACAGTGTTTCTCACACTGTTTGTCGCTACTCATGTCAGCATTCTCACTTCCGATACCTCCAGGCACTCTCGCGAGGACCCTTCGCAGGCTTACGGAACGCTCCGCTACCACGTGGATTGCTCCACATCCGCAGCTTCGGTACATGGCTTGAGCCCCGTTACATTTTCGGCGCAGGACGGCTATTAGACCAGTGAGCTATTACGCTTTCTTTAAAGGATGGCTGCTTCTAAGCCAACCTCCTGGTTGTTTTGGCCTTCCCACATCCTTTCCCACTTAGCCATGATTTGGGGACCTTAGCTGGCGGTCTGGGCTGTTTCCCTCTCGACGACGGACCTTAGCACCCGCCGTCTGTCTGCCGTGCTGTACTCACGGGTATTCGGAGTTTGGTTAGGTTTGGTAGGTCTTTGGGACCCCCTAGCCCATCCAGTGCTCTACCCCCCGTGGTAATCACACGACGCACTACCTAAATAGTTTTCGCGGAGAACCAGCTATTTCCGAGTTTGATTAGCCTTTCACCCCTAGCCACAGGTCATCCCCGTCTTTTTCAACAGACGTGAGTTCGGTCCTCCAGTGGGTGTTACCCCACCTTCAACCTGCCCATGGCTAGATCACCCGGTTTCGGGTCTAATGCATGCAACTTGACGCCCTATTCAGACTCGCTTTCGCTACGCCTACACCTACCGGCTTAAGCTTGCTGCATACACTAAGTCGCTGACCCATTATACAAAAGGTACGCGGTCACCTCGCAAGGAGGCTCCCACTGTTTGTAGGCATTCCGTTTCAGGATCTCTTTCACTCCCCTCGTCGGGGTGCTTTTCACCTTTCCCTCACGGTACTTGTGCACTATCGGTCACTGAGGAGTACTTAGGCTTGGAGGGTGGTCCCCCCATGTTCAGACAGGATTTCACGTGTCCCGCCTTACTCGAGGACCTCATGCATCTTTACCCGTACGGGGCTATCACCCGCTATGGCCCGACTTTCCAGACGGTTCCGGTTTGATACACAAGGCCACTGGCCTGGTCCGCGTTCGCTCGCCACTACTAGCGGAGTCTCTGTTGATGTCCTTTCCTCCGGCTACTTAGATGTTTCAGTTCGCCGGGTTCGCCTCCTGCACCTATGTATTCAGTACAGGATCACCTTACGGTGGGGTTTCCCCATTCGGAAATCTACGGATCAAAGCCTGCTCGCGGCTCCCCGTAGCTTATCGCAGCGTGCTACGTCCTTCATCGCCTCTCAGTGCCAAGGCATCCACGAAATGCCCTTAAGACGCTTGATCGCTTCATACGTAGGGACAAGCCCAACGCATGACACGTTACCCACGACACTTGTCCCATCAAAGAGTTCAAAGACCCTCCGACAGAACATATGTCAGATCAGAAAAACCTATTCACGATGACAAAGAACGATGGCCCGTCGCTAACGACGGCACGCTGTTCAAAACAAGTTTCGAACGCGAAGGCG
>NZ_PIUM01000066.1 GCF_002845745.1 Telmatospirillum siberiense
GACGGGCACGACGAGGGCTTGATGCGTCATAGCAATATCCTTCTGAGGCTTTGAACACCCGAAGGATATCAATCCTTCCTAATGTCCGCCGCCTCATAGGATCTCCGTGCCGGTGATCCGCCGGAAGGCGGACCGTTTCCGGCTCACGCCGGAACACCGGCAGGGACGCCGGTGCCACCAACAATCAGTCTCTTCTTAAACTCGATGATTTCGCGACAGGTCCCGGTGGCTCTCAAAGCTTGCGCAGCTCGATATTGTGCTTGCGCAGCGCATAGCCGATTTG
The DNA here is from genome assembly GCF_002845745.1 of Telmatospirillum siberiense. Lineage (GTDB taxonomy): Bacteria > Pseudomonadota > Alphaproteobacteria > Rhodospirillales > Magnetospirillaceae > Telmatospirillum > Telmatospirillum siberiense. The sequence continues at coordinate 284 of NZ_PIUM01000066.1, forward strand.
CCGGGAGGTCAGGCCCAGCAGGCGGGCCGCCTTGGCCTGGACCCAGCCGCATTTGTCCATGGCGTCGATCAGCCGCTCGCGTTCGTTCATGTCGCCGCCGCCCAAGGACCCCGCCGGGGCGAAGGCTTCCCCCGGAGGTTGCATCGGCGCGGCGGATGGCGGTGGGCCGGCGATGCCATTGCCATGCCCCGGCCCATTCGCCGGGGACTGCGCGGCGGCTTCGTTGTCGTTGCGTTTGTTCCAAAGAACCGACGATAGGCAGGTATCGCTGCGACAGGAGAGATTCATCTCTTCAATGGTGTCGCCCTGCGTCATGGTGGCGGTCCGATAGACGCAGTTTTCCAGTTCGCGGACGTTACCCGGGAAATAACATCGCTGTAAAACGGTCAATGCCTGTTCGGAAAAGCGGGTTTTTCTTCCGTTCTCCTCATTGAAGCGTTTCAGAAAGTACATGGCCAGCAAGGGGATGTCGCCGGGCCGCTCACGCAAGGGGGGCAGGAAAATGGGGACGACATTGAGGCGGTAGTAAAGGTCGGCGCGGAACTCGTTCTTGGAAACGGCGGCTTCCAGATCGCGGTTGGTGGCGGCGACCAGCCGCACATCGACTTTCAATGTCTTCGAGCCGCCCACGCGTTCGAATTCGCCCTCCTGCAGGACGCGCAGCAGCTTTGCCTGGAAACTGGCGGAAATCTCGCCGATCTCGTCGAGGAACAGCGTGCCCTCGTGAGCCAGTTCGAAGCGTCCCTTGCGTTCGCCGATGGCACCGGTGAAAGCGCCCTTTTCATGGCCGAACAGCTCCGATTCCAGCATGGTTTCGGAAAGGGTGGCACAGTTCAGCTTGATCAGGGGCTTTTGCGATCTGGGCGAGAGCATGTGGACGGCGCGGGCGACCAGTTCCTTGCCGGTTCCGCTTTCGCCGCGCAGCAGCACCGTCGCCTTGGTCGGCGCCGCCTGCTGCACCTGGGCGAAGACACGTGCCATCGGTTCGGAATTGGCGACGATGTCCTCAAGCCCCTTGATCGGCTGGGACGGCTTGATTTCCGCCATCTGCTTGGCCAGGCGCGCGTTATGCTGCATCAGTCGCGCGCGGTCGGCCGCCACCTTGCGATGCAGGCTGACCGTCTGGCCGATCAGGGTCGCCACCATGGTCAGGAAACGCAGATCATGTTCGAACACATAGCGGCCGTTGGGATTCCACGACCGTTCCACCGACAGGGCTCCGAACGGGCGTCCCGAGCCCTTGATCGGCACGCAGAAAAACGAAATGTCCTCCTCCTCGACGACCTCGCTGACCGCGACATAGTCGGCCAGAAGGGGATCTTCCGAGGCTTCCGGGACCACCATCGGAATGCTGGTGGAGATCACCTTCTCGACGGCGTCCATGGGATATTTCAGGGCGCCCGAGCGCGCCATCGGCAGGGACATGCCGGAAACCGCCGCCAGCGCCGCCTTGCCTTCCTCGTCGCAAAGAACGACGGCGCCATGGCGCATTTGCAGGAACGAGGAGAGGACGTTGAGAACGTCGTGCAACGCCTGTTCAAGATCGAGCGTCGCTCCCAGAATCTTGCTGATTTCATAAATGCCGATCAGAGGAAGGGCACTGTCATGAGCGGGTTCACGAAGCATGGGGGAACTGCCTCACCATCTCCAATTTGCACGGATCCAGACGGCCGCACTTCCCGTCACTGCTGTTTTTTCGGCACACCCCGGACGCTGGATGCATTTTGTCATAAGAATAAAGTGTGGCGTCCGCTCTGTCATCCGACCTGACGCCATTGGAACTCCTCTAGTCCGTGGTGTCCTCTTTTCAACTTAACCTCAGAGTATGCCCATTTCCAGGGCAGTTATTTTGTTTGCCGAAAAATAATGCAAATCCGTCCGCCTCGGGCTTCCTCCGCTAAAGCTTCGGGGCGCGCTAATGGCGCCAACGCGGCCAAAATAACTTTTGTAAGAACAACTCGCGCGCGTTCACCCGATTGCCCCGCGCTTCCTCGCCGAATGGCTTGACCTTGGTGGAGAATGTGCAACGCTCGGGTTCACTCGCTTTAAGCGAGGGGAGGCGCGGGTGATGAAGGCAGTCGTTTTCGGGGCCACGGGATATGTGGGGACCAATCTGGTGCCGGCCTTGCAGGCCGCGGGTCACCAGGTGACGGCGGTCGGGAGGCGCCGGGAGGCGCTGGAGGCCCGGGGCTGGACCGATGTCGCCTGTCTCAAGGCCGACGCCCTGCAGCCGGAAAGTTTGCCCGACGTGTTAGCCGGTGCGGACGTGGCCTATTATCTGGTGCATTCCATGGCGGAAGGCGACCAATTCCCCGAACTGGATCGCCGGGCCGCCGTCAATTTCCGCGAGGCCGCCGGCAAGGCGGGCCTCAAGCGCATTGTTTATCTGGGAGCGCTGCAGCCCGCCGAGGGGGCTTCGATTCATCTCGCCTCGCGTCGTGAAACCGGTGAAATTCTGCGGGAGGGGCCCGTTCCCGTGACGGAATTGCGGGCGGGAATCATCATCGGTCCGGGCTCGGCCGCTTTCGAGGTGATCCGCGATCTGGTCTTCCATCTGCCGGCGATGGTGACGCCCCGCTGGGTAAGTTCGCTCAGTCAGCCCATCGCGTTGGACGACATCGAGACTTATCTGGTGCGCCTGCCCGGCATCGACGCGGCGGCGGGGGCCATTTTGGAGGCCGGTGGCCCCCAGGTCCTTTCTTATGCCGACATGATGCGGGTCTTCGGCGAACTGGTCGGGCGGCATCCGCGCATTCTGCCCGTGCCGCTGCTCTCGCCGCATCTGTCCTCCCTGTGGTTGTCTCTCGTCACATCGGTGCCGGCCAATGTGGCGCGGGCCCTGATCGGTGGATTGGAACATGATCTGGTGGTCGCCGACGCAAAGCTGTCGGATTTGATCCCATTGCCGCTCAAACCTTATCGCGAGGCCGTGGAGGCGGCGCTGGAGGCCGAACGGAGCGCGGACGAGCGCCCGCGCTGGGTCGAAGGATCGATGTTGCATCGCCAGAACCGGCCCGATTTCGGGTTTTACGCCAAGCATCTGCGGGCCGAGGGGAAAACCCGGGCCTCGGCGGAGGCATTGTGGGGCCAGGTGGGCAGCATCGGCGGCGACAACGGATATTATTTTCTGGACGTCCTTTGGCAGATGCGGGGCTTCTTCGATCTGCTGGTCGGTGGCGTCGGCATGCGCCGCGGGCGTCCCGCCGGCGGAGATCTGGCCGTCGGCGACGCTCTCGACTTTTGGCGCGTCATCGGGGTGGAGAAGAACAAGCGGCTTACTCTTCTGGCCGAAATGCGCATCCCCGGTTCGGCCACTTTCGAGCTGGAAATCCAGCCTCTGGCCGAAGGAGAGCGGATGATCAGCGTGACGGCCCATTTCCATCCGGCCGGCGTGGCGGGTATAACCTATTGGAATGCCTTGCTGCCGATCCACAAAGTGCTTTTCCGTGGCTTGATCCGTGAAATCATCCGCCGCGCCGAACAGGACGAAGCGGACCTGCGGGGGCATTAGGGCTTGTCGCGAAACAAAACCTTAAGATTCCATACGACGCCTGCGCTCCGCTACGGCGGGCGAGAGGCGCCGCTCGGGCTTAAGGGCCTGTTGATTCGATGATTTATCAACACGCCCTAAGAGGAAAAAGACCAAGGGGATTTTCACCATGCCGCCGTTCAATCCGCGCTGTCAGAACAGCGATCCGTCACCATGGATCAGCCGTTTCGCGTCCCTGGTGCCGTCGGGCGCCCGCGTGCTCGATCTTGCCTGCGGCGGAGGACGGCATGGACGCTTTTTCCTTGAAAGGGGGGCGCGGGTAACCTTGCTCGACCAGGATGTCTCCTCGGTCGCCGATCTGGCCGGCGTGGCGGAGGTCATCGAGGCCGATCTGGAAGTCGGCTTGCCTTGGCCATTGGCCGGGCGGGATTTCGATGCCGTCGTCGTGGTGAATTACCTGTATCGGCCGTTGATGAGCCGGTTGGTCGAGTCCGTGGCGCCGGGCGGACTTTTCCTTTACGAAACCTACGCCAGGGGGAACGAGCGTTACGATCGGCCGCGCAATCCCGATCATCTGTTGTCGCCCGGCGAACTTCTGGGGGCGGCGAGCGGACGGTTGCAGGTGCTCTCCTACGAGGCCGGAATCGAGACGCGCAAGACCGAGGGACCGAAGGTCATCCAACGGATCTGCGCCACGCGTGTCGAGGAGCCGGTTGCGCTGTGTCGTTGATGTGCCGCGAGGAACGAGTGGAAGGCTGACGTGATGCGGGTGTTTGGGCTGGCCGGCTGGAGCGGCGCGGGAAAGACCACTTTGATGATCGAACTGGTGCGGCGAATCGTCTTGCGAGGCATTCGTGTTTCGACCATCAAGCATGCCCATCACGCTTTCGATATCGACCGTCCCGGCAAGGATTCCCACCGTCATCGTGAGGCCGGCGCGACCGAGGTGATGGTTACCTCGGGGGCCCGCTGGGCCTTGATGCACGAAATCCGGGGCGAGGGCGAACCGTCTCTCGACGCGTTGCTGGCCCATATGACCCCTGTCGATCTGTTGCTGATCGAGGGGTTCAAATCCGAAGACTACGATAAGTTGGAAGTTCATCGTCCGGAACTCGGCAAGCCGATGCTCTGGCCCGACACTTCCCGAATCGTGGCGGTGGCGAGCGACGTGCCCCTGGGCGATCTGCCCTTGCCGCGCTTCGATCTCGCCGATCCCGACGCCATCGTCCGGTTCATCCTGGAGAGGACCGGCCTTTCTCGGTGACGCCGATGTGGCGGCTATTCCCGTCCCATAGTTGATTCGTCGCAAGGCGGGTCCCCCCCTGCCGCGCCCCCTTTTCGGGCGGAAATGCCGGACGTAGCGTTGAAAACCTTGTCAGTGCGTTTTTCCCGTCATAATATCCATGAAAAATATAAGGTTTTTAAAGGGGCGTTCCCGGTCGGGCTGGGCATGCCCGCGCGCGGTTTGGAATCAACGGAAAAAGCCTTTCAGGCACAGGATAAAGGAACGTTTGCATGGACCGAGATCGCATCCGGATGCCCTCGCTGGCAGCGAAGATCGTACCGGCCGAGACGGCGGCGGAATTGATCAAAGACGGCATGACCATCGGCATGTCGG
>NZ_PIUM01000068.1 GCF_002845745.1 Telmatospirillum siberiense
CCCTCTTAAGGAATGAGAGTCAAATGGACCAGGAAGAGCTGAGATTAGCCGCGGATTTTCCGGCCACGCCCTATGAGACGTGGAAGAAGACCGTGGAGGAGAAGGAACTCAAGGGCGCACCGTTTGAGAAGAAGATGGTGACGAAGAGCCTTGAGGGAGTTGACCTGCAACCGCTTTACGTGGCGGAGAACTGGCCCTGGGCGGGGGATCCGTCGGGTTTTCCGGGATTTTTCCCCTATGTCCGCGGCACGGACGCGGTGGGCAAGACGCGGCACGGCTGGGACATCCGCCAGGAGTTCCGGGAGCCGGACCCGCAGGTGGCGAACAAGGAGATCCGTCACGATCTGTCGCGGGGCGTCCGCTCGGTGGTGATCCGGCTAGACGACGCGGCGCGCTCGGGCGCGGACGCGGCGCGGGCCGGCGCCTCGGTGGGGCGCGACGGGGTGATCATCCACGATCTGGCGGGTCTTGAGGAGACGCTGGCCGGAGTGGGCCTGGCGGCGGTTCCGGTTTCGCTGGAGGCTGGAGCGGCGTTTCTGCCGGCGGCATTGGCGCTGGCGGAGATCTGGCGGAAGCGGAAGGTGACGGCGCCGGCGGGTGATTTCGGGGCCGATCCGCTGGGCCATCTGGCGGCGAGCGGCTCGCTGCCCTATTCGCTGGAGAGCGGTCTGTCGCAGGTGGGCGCGCTGGCGGCGTGGACGGCGAAGACCTTTCCGAAGACGCGTTCGGTGTCGGTTGATACCTCGGCCTATCACCATGCGGGGGCGAGCGAGGTCCAGGATCTCGGCATCGCCCTGTCGACGGCGGTGGCATATCTGAAGGCGATGGAGGCGAAGGGGCTGTCGATCGACGACGCCTGCCGTCAGCTGTCGTTCACCCTGTCGGTGGGCTGCGAGGAGTATGTGCAGATCGCCAAGCTGCGGGCGGCGCGCAAGCTGTGGTCGCTGGTGGCCAGTACTTGCGGGGCGTCGAAGGAGGCGGCGGCGATGGTGCTGCGGGCGAAGTCGGCGGAGCGGATGTACACGCGGATCGATCCCTGGGTCAATCTGCTGCGCACGACGGTCTCGACCTTCGCGGCGGCGGTCGGCGGGGCGGACAGCGTGACCAGCCTGCCGTTCGACGCGGCGATCGGCTTGCCCGACGCCAAGGCGCGGCGGATCGCGCGGAACACGCAGGTGATCCTGATGGAGGAATCGAACCTCTATCGGGTGGCGGATCCGGCCGGCGGCGCCTGGTCCTTCGAGAAGCTGACCGAGGAGATGGCGGCGAAGGCCTGGGGCTTCTTCCAGGAGATCGAGGGCAAGGGCGGCATCGTCGCGGCGCTTTCCAGCGGTTTCCTGCAAGAGACGATCGCCCGGACGATGGGCGAGCGCGACAAGGCGATCGCCAAGCGGAAGGTCCCGCTGACCGGCGTGTCGGAGTTCCCGAACATCCTGGAAGAGACGGTCATCCGTCCGGCGCCGGACATCAAGGCGGCGGTGGCGCGGACCGTCGGCCGGCTGAAGCCGGCGAAGATCGGTTCCCTGGAGCAGGTCGAGGCGATCGGCGAGGCCCTTTCGGCGGGGGCGTCCTTCGCGGCGATCCTGGCGACGGGGAGCGGCAAGGCGTCGGTTCCGGCGCTGCCCAGACGGCATCTGGCGGACAGCTTCGAGCGGTTGCGCGACGCGGCCACGGCCTGGAAGGCGAAGACGGGCAGCCTGCCCACCATCTTCCTGGCCAACCTGGGCCCGGTGTCGCAGCACACCGGCCGGGCGTCCTTCTCGAAGAACTTCTTCGAGGCGGGGGGGATCCAGGCGCCGGGCAACGAGGGGTTCGAGGACGTCGGATCCTGCGTTGCGGCGTTCAAGGCGAGCAAGGCGAAGATCGCCATCTTGTGCTCGTCGGACAAGCTCTACCCCGAACTGGTTCCGGCCTTCGCGCCGGCGCTGAAGGCGGCGGGAGCCGAGACGCTCTATCTGGCGGGTGCGCCGGGCGAGCAGAAAGCGAGCTACGACGCCGCCGGCGTCGATGACTATATCTTCATGGGAGGCGACGTACTGGGCATGCTGACGGCCCAGTTGATCCGCCTGGGAGTGATCGCGCGATGATCCCCAATTTTTCGAATATCAGCCTGGAGCAGGCGAAGAACGGGTCGACACTGAAGGACTGGGAGGCCAAGGCCCTGGCGGAAGGCGGCATGAGCCTTGAGGAGATGGCCTGGCTGACGCCGGAGAAGATCGGCGTGAAGCCGCTTTACACGGCGAAGGATCTGACCGGTCTCGACCATCTGCACACCATGCCGGGCTTTGCGCCCTACAAGCGCGGCCCCTACCCGACGATGTATGTGACGAAGCCGTGGACGGTCCGGCAATATGCCGGCTTCTCGACGGCGGAGGAATCGAACGCCTTCTACCGGCGCAACCTGGCGGCCGGCCAGAAGGGCCTGTCGATCGCCTTCGACCTGGCGACGCACCGGGGCTATGACTCGGATCATCCCCGGGTGACCGGGGACGTCGGCATGGCCGGCGTGGCGGTGGATTCGATCCTCGACATGGAGGTTCTGTTCTCCGGCATCCCGCTCGACCAGATGTCGGTGTCGATGACGATGAACGGGGCGGTCCTGCCGATCCTGGCGCTCTATATCCTGGCGGCGGAAGAGCAAGGGGTGAGCCGCGAGAAGCTGACCGGCACCATTCAGAACGACATTCTGAAAGAGTTCATGGTGCGCAACACCTACATCTATCCGCCGACGCCTTCGATGCGGATCATCTCGGACATCTTCGAATACACCTCGAAGAACATGCCGAAGTTCAACTCGATCTCGATCTCCGGCTACCATATGCAGGAAGCCGGGGCGACGGCGGACATCGAGATGGCCTATACGCTGGCCGACGGGATGGAATATCTGCGGGCCGGCGTGAAGACCGGGATGTCGGTGGACGATTTCGCGCCGCGGCTGTCGTTCTTCTGGGCGATCGGCATGAACTTCTTCATGGAAGTGGCCAAGATGCGGGCGGCCCGGCTGTTGTGGGCGAAGATCGTCAAGGGGTTCAATCCGAAGAACCCGAAGTCGATGTCGCTGCGGACGCATTCGCAGACCTCGGGCTGGTCGCTGACGGCGCAGGACGTGTTCAACAATGTGGTGCGGACGCAGATCGAGGCGATGGCGGCGAGCCAGGGGCACACCCAGTCGCTGCACACCAACGCGCTGGACGAGGCGCTGGCCCTGCCGACCGACTTCTCGGCGCGGATCGCGCGCAACACGCAATTGTTCATCCAGCAGGAAACCGGGATCTGCAAGATCATCGATCCCTGGGCGGGCTCCTACTACGTGGAAAGCCTGACCGATCAGCTGGCCCGCCGGGCCTGGTCGCTGATCGAGGAGGTCGAGGCGTCGGGGGGCATGGCCAAGGCCATCGAGGCTGGCATCCCGAAGATGCGCATCGAGGAGGCGGCGGCGCGCACCCAGGCGCGCATCGACGCCGGCCGGCAGACGGTGCTGGGGGTGAACAAATACAAGCTCGACGACGAGGAATCGGTCGACGTGCTGAAGGTCGACAACTCGGCGGTGCGGCAAAGCCAGATCGCCAAGCTGCAGAAGCTGAAGGCCAACCGCAACCAGGCCGACGTCGATCATGCCCTGCATGCGATCACCGAGGCCTGCGCCAGCGGCACGGGTAACCTGCTGGATCTGGCGGTGCAGGCGGTTCGCGTCCGCGCCACGGTGGGCGAGGTGTCGGACGCCTGCGAGAAGGTCTTCGGTCGCCATAAGGCGGTGATCCGTGCTATCTCGGGGGTCTATACGGCGGAAGTTGGAAAGGATTCGAAGCAGATGAAGGAAGTGGGCGAACTTCTGAAGCGCTTCGAGGCGAAGGAAGGCCGCCGGCCGCGCATCTTCCTGGCCAAGATGGGCCAGGACGGACACGATCGCGGCCAGAAGGTGATCGCCACCGGCTTCGCCGACATGGGCTTCGACGTCGATATCGGTTCCCTGTTCCAGACGCCCGAGGAAGCCGCCCGCCAGGCGGTGGACAACGACGCCCACGTGGTCGGCGTCAGCTCGCTGGCCGCCGGCCATCTGACCCTGGTCCCGGCGCTCCGCGAGGAACTGAAGAAACTGGGACGCGAGGATATCCTCATCGTCGTCGGCGGCGTCATTCCGCCCCAGGACTTCGACGCCCTCTACCGCTTCGGCGCCGCATCCATCTTCCCGCCCGGAACCATGATCTCGGACGCCGCCAAGGACGTCCTCATCAAGCTCATGGTCAACCTCGGCTTCGAACCGGCGGCGGCTCAATGACGCT
>NZ_PIUM01000069.1 GCF_002845745.1 Telmatospirillum siberiense
GTTCGACGATTTCGATTTTTACCCTGTAGACCCGTCGAGCGAGGTTTCGCTTCGCGGGGAGATCCAGACGCTTTTGCGCAAGAGCGGCCTGGATTACGAGGATGGGATCGAGGTTTTCGTTGTCTGCCGCCCGCATGGCCGCCTGGTGGCCTGCGCGGGTCTTGAGGGCAACATCGTCAAATGCGTAGCGATCGACCCTGATTTTCGTGGGGAATCGCTCAGTTTGCGCCTGGTGAGCGAGGTCGTTCACCTGGCGCACGAGCGGGGGCACGGGCATCTGTTTTTGTATACGGGCCCGGAGAATGTGGAGTTTTTCGAAGGCTGCGGGTTCTATCCGCTGGTCGAGGTTCCGGATTACGTCTGCCTGATGGAGAACACGCCGGTCGGCATCAAGAGCTATTGCCAGCGGCTGGCGGCGGGAAGGAAGGAGGGGGCTGCGATCGGTTCGATCGTGATGAACGCCAATCCCTTCACGCTGGGTCACCGCTATCTGGTGGAGGCGGCGGCGAAGGCCTGCGACTGGCTGCATGTGTTCGTGGTGGCCGAGGACGCCTCGCTGATTTCCTACAAGGACCGCTACCGCCTGGTGGAGACGGGGATCCGTGGGATCGAGAAGGTGAGCCTTCATCACGGCTCGGAATACATGATCTCGCGGGCGACGTTTCCGGCGTATTTCTTCAAGGAGAAGGGGATGGTGGGTCCCTGCCGGACGGCGGTGGACCTTCTGCTGTTTCGCAATTACATCGCGCCGGCGCTGGGCATCACGCATCGCTATGTGGGCACGGAACCGTTCTGCCCGACGACGCGCAAATACAACGAGGACATGAAGCAGTGGCTGCAGACGGCGTCGAGCAAGGCGCCGCCGGTGCGGGTGATCGAGATCCCGCGGATGGAGCGGCTTGGCGGTCCGGTTTCCGCCTCGGAGGTCCGGCGTCTTTTGAATGCGCGGGAGTTCGAGCGGATCGAGGCGCTGGTTCCGCCGGCGACGCTGGAGTTGCTGTACGACAAATATCGTACGGTGTCCTTCACGCCGGCCTCGCCGCCGGTGGCGTCCGGCGGGGTGAAGTCTGGAATTTTATAAGTCCTGGTGGCACCGGCGTCCCTGCCGGTGTTTGCCGGCCCTGACGGTTTTTTTCCGGCTTTGCCGGAACACCGGCAGGGACGCCGGTGCCACTGAAGGACGGCATGGTCCAACGACGGACAAGTGAGAGGTAAATATGAAGATCGTGAAGGAGGCGCTGGCCGGGACGCTTGAATCGAGCGACCTGCTGGTCAAGGTGGCGCCCGCGACGGACGAGGCGTTGGAGGTTGTGATCAACAGCGAGGTTCTCCGGCAGTTCGGGGAGCAGATCGAGAAGGTTGTTCGCGAGACGCTGGGCAAGCTGGATGTCGAGGCGGGCCTGGTGGTTGTCGAGGACAAGGGAGCCCTGGACTGTGCGATCCGGGCGCGGGTGCAGACGGCGGTCCTGCGCGGGGTGGAAAGCCAGGACCTGAACTGGAGTGCGCTGTCATGACGTTACGGCGGAGCATGTTGTTCCTTCCCGGCTCGAACGCGGCGATGCTGAGCACGGCATTCGTCTACAAGCCGGATTCGATCATGTTCGACCTTGAGGACGCGGTATCGCTGCGCGAGAAGGACTCGGCGCGTCTGCTGGTGTTCCACGCGCTGCAGCTTCCGGTCTACCAGGACATCGAGACGGTGGTGCGGATCAATCAGCTGTCGACGCCGTTCGGCCTGAAGGATCTGGAAGCGGCGGTGCGGGGCGGCGTCGACGTGGTTCGTCTGCCGAAGACGGACAGCGCCGAGGACGTCCACCAGCTGGAGGCGGAGATCCTTCGCATCGAGAAGGAGTGCGGGCGGAAGGTTGGCTCGACGAAGCTGATGGCGGCGATCGAATCGGCGGCGGGGGTGGTCAATGCGCTGTCGATCGCCCGCTCGTCGGAGCGGATGATCGGGATCGCGCTGGCCGGGTTCGACTATGTGATGGACATGCAGACGGAGCGCGGCGACGGCAGTGAGCTTTACTACGCCCGTTGCGCGGTGCTGCACGCGGCCCGGGCGGCCGGGATCGACGCCTTCGACGTGGTGTTCTCGGACCTCAACGACGAGGAGGGCTTCCTCAAGGAGGTCGATCTGATCAAGCGTCTCGGGTTCAACGGCAAGTCGCTGATCAATCCTCGGCAGATCGAGCTTCTGCACAACGCCTACGCGCCGACCCAGGAAGAGGTCGACTACGCCAAGCGGGTCGTCGCCGCGGCGGCGGAGGGCGAGCGCCAGGGCCTGGGGGTCATCTCGCTGAACGGCAAGATGATCGACGCCCCGATCATCAATCACGCGCACCGGGTGTTGCAGCGTGCCGACGCCTCGGGCGTCCGTAAATAGCTTCGGGAAGGATCACGTCGTGACTACTCTTTCAAATCAAAGGCTCGAAGGGCTGACCTGTCTCGAAGGGCGCGACCTGTTCGGCGGCTTTGCCGCCAAGACGCCGCATCTTGCCGACGGCCAGGCCAAGCTGGACCGCAAACTGGTTCCCTCGATCGAGGAGGCGATCCGCCGCGTCGGTCTGAAGGACGGGATGACCATCTCGTTCCACCACGGCTTCCGCGAGGGGGACAAGACCATCAATATGGTGGTCGATATCATCGCCCGCCTGGGCTTCAAGGACATGACCCTGGCGTCCTCGTCGCTGCTCAGCTGCAACTCGCCGCTGATCGAGCACATCAAGAGCGGGGTCATCCGGCGGATCTACACGTCTGGCATGCGCGGCAAGCTGGCCGAGGCGATCTCCAACGGGCTGATGGATCTGCCGATCAACATCCACTCGCACGGCGGGCGGGTGGCGCTGATCCAGAGCGGCGAGATCGCCATCGACGTGGCCTTCCTGGGGGTCTCGGCCTGCGATCCGTTCGGCAACGCCAACGGCACCTCGGGGCGGTCGCATTGCGGGTCCCTGGGCTATGCGCAGGTTGACGCGCAGTTCGCCCGCAACGTCGTGCTGCTGACCGAGGAGGTGGTGGCCTATCCCAGTACGCCGGCCTCGATCCGTCAGGATCAGGTGGACTGGATCGTCAAGGTCGATCAGGTGGGCGATCCGTCGAAGATCAGCGTCGGCGCGGCGCGGGCGACGACCAACCCCCGCGAATTGCTGATCGCCCGGCTGTCGGCCGACGTGATGGAGCATGGCGGCTTCTTCGAGGACGGCTTCTCGATGCAGACCGGCACCGGCGGTTCGGCGACGGCGACGGCGCGCTTCCTCGAGCACCGCATGCGGCTGAAGGGGATCAAATGCGCCTGGGCCCTGGGCGGCATCACCGGCGGCATGGTCGATCTGCACAAGAAGGGCCTGATCGGCACCCTGCTCGACACGCAGAGCTTCGACGCCGACGCGGCCGCCTCGCTGCGCAGCTCGCCCAACCATGTGGAAATCTCGACCAATGTCTACGCCAACCCGTTCTCCAAGGCGGCGGCGGTCGATCGTCTCGACATGGTGATCCTGAGCGCGCTGGAGATCGATCTCGACTTCAACGTCAATGTGCTGACCGGCTCGGACGGCGTGATGCGGGGAGCCTCGGGCGGGCATTCGGACACGGCGGCGGGGGCCAATCTGTCGATCGTCGTCGCCCCCCTGATCCGCAGCCGCATCCCCACCGTGGTCCGTCACGTCACCACCCTGGTCACCCCCGGCGAGACCGTCGGCGTCCTGGTCACCGACCATGGCATCGCGGTCAACCCAAAGCGCCCAGAGGTCGCCGAACGCCTCAAGGCCGCCGGTCTGCCGGTGACATCCATCGAGGACCTCTACAAGCGCGCCGTCGCCCTCACCGGAGAGCCAAAGCCCATCGAGTTCCTCGACAAGGTCGTCGGTATCGTGCGTTATCGCGATGG
>NZ_PIUM01000006.1 GCF_002845745.1 Telmatospirillum siberiense
CGGAGTGTGCGTTGCTGGTCCGCGTTCCCCTCGGTCCCCGCCCTTGGCTCCACCGACTCCGCCACCAGTCTTCCGGCTTTGTTCGTCGGCTTCATCGCTACTATGTTGGGGTCTGACTTCTCGTGCTCGTTCATCGTCGGCTACGGCTCCTCACCTTCCCAACGCGGGCCGGCATGACTGTGGTCATCCGGTCAGACACGAGACCTCTCAGGTTCCGGTCGCAATCCTTTTGTACGTGATGTGGCCTACGACCCCGACGGAGCGTCGATGCCTCGCCTGACGGCATCGCACATATTGCCTTCGCCATGAGCGACCGGCTCGGCCTCCGCAATGTACGCATTTCGTGGCTCAATCCCACACCCCGCACAATCACTGTGTACGCTTCGCGGCCGCCGTCACCGACGACCCCGCAACACTCGTTACCAGGCGGGCGCTACCCCTTACCTGGGCCGGACTTCCACCGGCCGGATCGCGCCAGCTTTCCTGACGCACCGCTCAACGCGCCAACGCGACGAAAATCACTTTTGGAAGAACGACTCGCGCGCGTTCACCGAATTGCTCCGTTATCACTGATCTGTCTCTTTGACCCGGAGGGCTGCCTCCTGTACATCTGCAGCACTATGCGACGAGTGTCGCTCAACAATTTCGAGGTCATGCGGTGCAACAGGGTGGGATCAGGCTTCTAGCCGTGCTCGTGGCGATCGTCCTGGCTTTCGCTCCGGCTTTGGCCGAAGCGAAGGCGGGAAGCGGCTCGAGCATGGGCAGCCGGGGATCGAAGACTTATACGCCGAATACGGCCAAGCCGATCGAACGCAGCATCACCCCTCCGCCGGCGGCCGCGCCGGCCCCCGTTTATACGCCCGCGCCGCAGCCACAAGCGGCGCCCTTGGCCGCTCCGGCGATGCGGCAGGGGTTCTTTGAGCGTCATCCCTTCCTCGGCGGGGTCATGGGCGGCTTCATCGGGGCCGGCATCGGTGCCTTGCTGTTCGGCGGCGGCCATATGTTCGGCGGCGGCATGGGGGGGATTCTCAGCCTTCTCCTGCAGGTCGCGCTGGCGGTGTTTCTGGTGCGCTGGGCGATTGGGTTCTTTCGTCGCCAAGCCCAACCGGGAACCGTGCCGATGAGTGATTTCCGGCCCAACGCCCCCGTGGCCGCCTCGGCCCCGGCGAGCGGACCGGCGGTAACGCCCGGGGTGGAGTTGTCTTCTTCCGACCTGTCGACGTTCGAAGGCCTTCTGAACGGCATCCAGACCGCCTGGAGCGTTGGCGATATTGCCGGTCTCCATCGGCTGGCGACGCCCGAACTGGCCGGCTATATGGAAGAGCAACTGCGCGAGAACACCCGGAAAGGCGTGCAAAATCGCGTCGAACAGGTTCGTCTGCTGAAGGGCGACGTCCTTGAAACCTGGCGGGAAGGAACCGTGGACTACGCCACGGTCAGCCTGAAATGGAGCGCCGTCGATTATACGGTGCGGATGGGGGGCACCGATCTGGTGTCAGGCGACGCCACCCATCCGTCCGAATCGGCGGAAGTCTGGACTCTGGTCAGGCATTTGAACGGCCCCTGGCAATTGAGCGCCATTCAGCAGGTTTAACGCGGGTCCCGACCGATGGAGGAGGGTCATCGCCAATGATGTCCTCCGCCGCCATGCCACCAGCCTCCGCCGATGACGACGGACGGAGAATAGACGTAACCGGGGTAATAATAGCCTGGGGAGTAGGTGTATCCCGGCCCGTAATAGCCATAGGCGGGGGTCGAATAGTAATAGGGCGCGGGTTCGTAAACCGCACAGGCCGATAGTCCGAAAGCGACGCAGCACAACAGCAGGATCGTTTTGATCTGGGCGCTGACGACACGCATGGTGTCCTCCGAATGAATGGTCCGTTTCCGGCTTTTTTTAGGAAACGGCCCGTTCGAAATTCCGTATGGTTATTAATAGAACATGCAATCTTGGCGAGATGATGGCCGGCCTGATCCAGAGTAATCGGGTGAAGCCGGATTACTCGGCGGCCTGGCTCATCAGCCGTTCGACAAGAGTGGCGTCATAGCCTTCCACGCCGCAATCGCCTGATCCATCGGCATCGGTTTGGCGAACAGAAATCCCTGGCCGACGTTGCATCCCAACTGCTCCAGGATCGTCGCGGTTTCGGTGTCTTCGACGCCTTCGATAACGATTTCCATGCCGAGTTCGCGAGACAGCGAGATGAGGCTGCGCATCACGCTGCGCGGGCGTCCCTCCGCCAATACGCCGGTAACCAGGGTCCGATCGATCTTGAGGACGTGGATGGGCATGCGGTGCAGGACGCTGAGAGAGGAATAGCCGGTTCCGAAATCGTCGAGGGCCAGTTTGATCCCGATCGCTTCGAGATCGCTCATGATCCTGAGGGCGCGGTTCGGATCGTCGAGCATCAGGGTCTCGGTGAGTTCGACCCGCATGCGGTGGGCGTCCAGCCCGGTTTTTTCCAAAAGATCGCGGATATTGGGAAGCAGGCGGTCGTCCTTGAAGTGCCAGGCCGAGAAATTGATGTTGATATAGGGCGGAGCCGTCCCGCCGATGGACCCGATCGCTCGCATGACGCGCTCCGCGATGTGCAGGTCGATACGACGGATCAGGCCAGTCCGTTCGGCCAGCGGAAGAAAATCGCACGGAGAGCGCAGGCCGGAGACGGGGGATTGCCAGCGCGCCAATGCTTCGAAGCCGCGCCAGCGTCCCGTGGTCAGATCGACGATCGGCTGCAGATAGGGAACGATTTCCCCGCGATCCAGGGCGCAGGCCAGATCGCGATGACGTGCCAGCATGCTGTAGCCCGGTCCCATCGCCGAGCTTTCCTGGCGCGGCAACAGGCTGCCGTCCATCCATGCCCGCTGGGCTTCGCGAAAACGGGCGACCAGTTTGACCAGCAATTCGGCATGAAAGGGTTCACTACGGCCAAGGAGTGCCTGGAACTGATCGACGGTGATGCGAAGCAGTTTGCAATCTTCCGCGGCGACAGCCGTGGCGGTTCGAGGGGATCCGTCGATGACCCCCATTTCGCCAAAGATTTCCCCCGGGCCGATCAGCGACAGGGACTGACGCCACCCCGTGCGTTCGGTGTAGATTTCGACCCAGCCTTCTTCCACGAGATAAGCGCAATCCGCCGGGTCATCTTCTCTGAAAAGAAGATCTCCGGCGGGAACGCTGAAATTCAGCATGAGACGCTTCTCGTCTTCACGGTTGATGAAGAAAAGTCGCACATTCAGAAGATCCGGGAAATCAATATTTTTCCACTATTGCCAGGAGAGACTTGTTCGCCTTCCGGCTCTCCCTCTCCCCATTCCCCCCTGGGCAGTCAGGATGGTTTGGTGCTGCGCCGTTCGGTCAAACGGAACAGGGGGACATCGAAATCGTCTTGGGAAACCTGCGATTCGGTGAGATCCGCCATCATGGTATCGGCCGAGAGGATTTCATCTTCGAAATCCCTGCCCAAGGCGAGCCCGATCTTCAATCCTTCGATGACGTCGAGCATCTGCCCGTAGTCTTCGTCCATGACGTCGCGTACGAGATGGTCCTGCTTGGGCCGCTCCGATTGCGCAACGCCGGTTTCGGGCTGGTGGCACAACTCGCGGACCGTGTCGAGCGGTAGCGGCTGTTCGTTACAGTCCAACAGCAGAAGAAAGGCGGAGGTGACGGATTTGTGGAACAGTTTCTGTTCCTCATCCTTCTTCCGGATGTTCATCGGCCAATCATTGTCGTCCCAACTGTCCATCACACTCTCCAGGCGAGCACCCCAAAGCATGGGCGCGGGCCAGATCAAAATGGCCATATGTCTAAGCAAGGCGAGCCATGCTGTAACGATTGCGGGTATATTAGCGAAAGGGGCTGAATTTTCAAGTCAAATCCAGTAAAAAAAGAAATAAAGCTATGGTTACAACTATAACGAATTTTGTATATTATATGTTAATGCTGTTTACGTAATCTGCGTCATTCGGGTCGGTGTTTTTCAATTCGCGGTAACATGGTGTATCCGGGTATGCGGAGCTGTCCTGCCCGCCGAAGCGCTTTATCCGGATCGATCACCAGTCCTCCTGATCTTCGAGTTGTCGGATCAAGCCCTGCCGGGTTCTGTTTGATAGGGAACGGAACCGTCCTCTTTACCCGCGGTCACCTGACAATGGAGCGGCTCTGGCTGAAAAGAGAGACATGGAAGTGCGGTACCCACCGATGAAACATCATACGCATCAGGCGGTACCTGCCTAGACCTATAGCAGTAGTTGTATTTCCCTACCTATGCGATTCAGGATGGGCTGCCATGTCAGCATTCTGTTCGCACTGCAGCATGGCACCGTTTATGTTGCACTGCGATATAAAACATCCGCTTATGTTGCGGTGGGGCCGATCTTCGCGGATCGGCCGTCTATGGGAATGAGAAAATGCCGAAGGACAGTTCTTCGCTGGTGGACGACGTGGTCAGGCATAGCCCGGTTGGGGGCCTGAGTGATTCTCTTTATTCCGAGTTGAAGGCTTCCTGTCAGCCGGAGCAGTGGGTTCGCTCGCCCGTGGGCGGATTGAGCCTGCCGGAATTCCTGCGCATCCTGGGTCAGGCCGAATAATACCGGCGAGTCCCTGACGAGGTTCGTCGGGATGAGTTCCTTAGGCCTTGGCGCCGATATCCATTGGCGGGGCTTAAGCATCGCATCGCTCAGGGCATTGAAAGATTCAATGCCCAAGGGCCTGTCGTCAGTTACCGCTCTTCCGGTATTTTGGTTTCGCGATTCAATCATAAAGACGTCATGCCCGGCCTTGTGCCACGGCTGTCCGGCACGGATTTTGCCCTCAATATTCAGGAAGATTCATACGAGGCCGCTCAATTATAAGTCGTCATGCCCGGACTTGATCCGGGCATCCACCTGGCTGCCTCCAATGACGTCGGCAGACCAATGCAATCATGGATTGCCGGATCAAGTCCGGCAATGGCGGTTTTTGGTTGCTGCCATCACTCAAATGCGAGCGACGCACAAACTGTGCCGGACAGCCGTGTGTCGAGCACGGCCATGACGGTTTTGGGGGCACCAGCACGATATCCCGGTAACTGACGACAGGCCCTAGAAAGTGGCGCCGTTCCATCCCCACAACTCGCCGGGAACGGCGGTGAACTGGATATAGACGCGTGACGGCGCGATCTCGAGGCGCTTTTCGAGAAAGTCGCAAAGCGCTTTGGAGAAGTCTCCGGTTCGCGCCGTCGGCAGACCGATGCTTTGCACTTCGACATTGGCCAGGGGCTCGTCGGTTCCTCCCAGAACCATGGTCTGCCCCATCTGCAGATGCACCATCACATAGCGTTCCGGCTTGCCCAGAAGGCGGGCGGCAAACGTCGAAAGGTCCTTGGCGAAGGGCGTTTCCGCCGTGGTCTCCAGTTGTCTGTTCGATGCGACGCGAATCAGCGGCATGACGGCAGCCTTCACAACATGGCCAAGGGAACTTTGTGGCTCGGGGGAGGGAAGGCTTCGTCCAAAGCCTTGAGATCGTCGTCGGCCAAGACGATCTCGGCGGCGGCGTGGTTCTGCCGTACATGGTCGAGACGCGCCGCCTTGGGAATGACAATGGCGTCGGTGCGATGCAGAACCCAGGCCAGGGCGATCTGCAAAGGTGTCGCTTCATGGCGCTGGGCGATGGCCTTGAGCGCATTTTTCGCCGGCAGCCGCCCCTGCTCGATCGGACTGTAGGCCATCAAAGGCATCCTGCGGGCCTGCATCCAGGGCAGAAGATCGTATTCCGGCCCTCGTCGCGTCAAATTATAGAGAATTTGGTTGGTCGCGCAGGTCTGCCCGCCGAGACTTTCCAGTTCCCGCATGTCTTCGGTATCGAGATTGCTGACGCCCCAATGCCGAATCTTGCCTTTCCGCTGCAGGGCCTGCATGGCTTCCGCAGTCTCGCCCAGGGGCACGTTGCCGCGCCAGTGCAAGAGATAAAGATCGAGCCGGTCGGTATTAAGCCGGCGCAGGCTTTGTTCGCAAGCCTGGGCGAGCCGGGCCCGTCCGGCATTTTGGGGATAGGCCTTGCTGACCAGGAACACTTGGTCGCGCAATCCGGCGAGGGCCTCGGCGAGAAAGCTTTCCGTGCCCCCTTCACCGTACATTTCCGCGGTGTCGATCAGCGTCATGCCAAGCGCCACGCCTTCGCGAATGGCGGCGAGCTCCTCGGCGCGGCGGTTGCGGTTCTCTCCCAATCCCCAGCTGCCTTGGCCGAGAGCCGCAACTTGTTCGCCGTCGGGCAGGGACACGCTATGCATGGGAGCTCCTGTTCATGGTTGGTCGATCCAGTCGATACGTGTCGGACGGAAACAGTGCGGCGACTGGTCCATAAAACGATTTTACGATTAAGATCGCGGACTCTTTTCAAAACGGCATTTCATCCACCCTTGCCGGGACAGACAACCCTTTTTATTGGCGGGAGCCGGAATTCCACCCCATATTAACCATCACACCGCGCCATTCGGATCGCGGCGCCCTTTTCCTCCGCTACAGGTACCCATTCCCGTGACCGCCATCGCCCATCTTCATCCCGCTCTAGTCTGGAAGCATTTCGCCACTTTGTGCGAGATTCCCCGTCCGTCGAAGCAGGAGACGGCATTACGCCGCCATATGGCCGATTGGGCGGAAGCCCGCGGCCTGGCTGCCACCATCGATTCCGCCGGCAATCTGCTGATCCGCAAGGCGGCCTCCAGGGGGCGAGGGGATCGCCTCGGAGTCGTTTTGCAGGCCCACCTCGATATGGTTTGCCAAGCCAACAGCGGCACCGTTCACGATTTCACCCGGGATCCAATCCGTCCGGTCGAACGCGACGGTTGGCTGACGGCCCCGGACACCACCCTGGGAGCGGACAACGGCATCGGCGTCGCTCTGGCTTTGGCCGCTTTGGAAGACGAGACGCTGGAGCATCCACCCTTGGAGGTTCTGTTGACCGTCGACGAGGAGGCCGGGATGGGAGGCGCGCGTGGCTTGCCTCCGGGCTTGCTGACCGGGCGGAAGATGCTCAATCTCGATACCGAGGAATGGGGGGAATTCTATCTGGGCTGCGCGGGGGGCTGCGACGTCGCCGTCATCCGTCATTGCCGTACCGAGGCCGTGCCCGAGGGCTATGATGGATATCGTCTGCGCGTTCACGGATTGCGGGGCGGTCATTCCGGCGTCGATATTCATTTGGGCCGGGGTAATGCCAACAAGTTGCTGATCAGAGTCCTGCGGCGGCTCGAAAAAAACACGAATCTGCGATTGGCCGCCATGTCTGGCGGAACCGCCCGCAACGCCTTGCCGCGCGAGGCCTGGGCCGACATCGCGCTGCCGGGTCGGGACGCGGCCGGACTCGCGTCCCTGCTGGCCGATCTGCAGGCGCTGTTTCGCGCCGAGCTGGCCGGTGTCGACGAAGCCGTCGCCGTCGAGGCGGTGCCGGCCACGGTATCTGCCGCGATCAGCCTGGGCGATCAGTCCGCTCTGCTCGCCGCGCTGCATGCCGCGCCGCATGGCGTGCGCCGGATGAGTGCGGATTTCCAAAATGTGGTTGAGACGTCGGACAATCTTGGGCTTCTTTCCCTGAGCGACGGGGATTTTTCGGCCAGTCTGATGGTCCGCTCGTTACGCTCGTCGGGAACGGAGATGCTCGCCGACGAAATCGTCAGCCTTTTCACCCTGGCCGGTTGCCGGATCACCGTCAGCGGTGAATATCCGGGATGGACCCCCAATCCCCATTCCGCCTTGCTGGCGCTTTGCCAGGACGTTTATGCGCGGGAGTTTGGGGCGGATGCGAACGTCCAGGTGATCCACGCCGGACTGGAGTGCGGCATCATCGGCGCCAAATATCCTGAAATCGATACGGTGTCCTTCGGGCCGACCATTCGTGGCGCGCATGCCCCAGGGGAAAGGGTGGAGATCGCCTCGGTCGACCGGTCCTGGCGTCTTTTGAAAGCCATTCTGGCGGAAATATGACCCGCCGCGTCGTTACGCGCCCTTCTTGCGCGGTCGTTTGCGCATGCTCGCCCGTTCGCCCTCTTTCCTGTCGATGAACAGGCGTCCGGCCTGCATGGCGGCCCCCCGGCTGATATAGGTTCCGCAATCGAAGCGCTGCCCGTCGAAGGTGACGGCCAGGGCAAATTTCTGGGGACCCAGCTCCTCGATTTCGAGGGCTGCCCCGGATGGCTCCGGCCGTGCGATCAATGGGCGCTGCTCTTCAAGCGTTCGCTGACGGCGACGGCCGTTTCCTTGGTCGACTGCACGATCTCCGTCAAGCCGCGACGTTCCGCTTCCCTTTGCAGCAGAGCCAGCTTGCCGAGAAAGGACAGCCAGCCGTCCGCCGAGGTTTTGATATCGTCTTGCTCTGTCATAAAAAAACTATGAGGGCCGGGGAATGGGGGAGCAATGGCTAAATGGGGACAAGCGAAAAATAGACGAGGGATCGTGGCGGCAGGGTAATCGGGTTCACCCGATTACCCTGGTTTAAATTCTTAGTCCCTCAGGCGCCGGGCGGCGGACATCCGTCCGCCTCGGGCTTCCTTCGCTAAAGCTTCGGGGCACCGCTCAACGCGCCAACGCGACGAGAATCATTCTCGGACGAGCAGCGCGCGCGCGTTCACCGGTTACCCTGGGCGTGGCAGACGAGCCCCTGGCCTTGCCGGCGGGATCGCGGTAGAACGCTCCGTCATGGTCAAGAAAAGCCAGAAAGGGCGGATAGCATGAGCGAGCGGGTGAAGTATCTGTTGGGTGAGGATCGGATTCCCAAGGCTTGGTACAATTTGGTTGCCGATCTGCCGAAGCCGCCGCCGCCGCCACTGCATCCCGCCACCGGTAAGCCGATCGGCCCCGACGATCTGGCGCCGATCTTTCCCCAGGCGGTTATCGCCCAGGAGGTTTCGACCGAGCGCTGGATCGAAATTCCCGAGCCGGTTCGCGAGATCTACAAGCTGTGGCGTCCCTCGCCGCTGATCCGGGCACGGGGTCTGGAAAAGGCGTTGGATACGCCCGCCAAGATCTTCTTCAAGTATGAAGGTGTCAGCCCCGCCGGCAGCCACAAGCCGAACACCTCGGTGGCGCAGGCTTTCTACAACAAGGAGGAGGGGGTCAAGCGCCTGGCGACCGAAACCGGTGCCGGGCAATGGGGTTCCTCGTTGGCCTTCGCCGGTTCGCTGTTCGGCCTCGAGGTCGAGGTCTATATGGTCAAGGTGAGCTACGGGCAGAAACCTTACCGGCGGGCCCTGATGGAAACCTATGGCGCCCGCTGTATCGCCAGTCCTTCGCCGCTGACCGCGGCGGGCCGCGCCATCCTGGAAAAATCCCCCGACAGCAGCGGCTCTCTCGGCATCGCCATTTCCGAGGCGGTCGAGGTGGCGGCGGGCCGTGACGACACCAAATACGCGCTGGGCTCGGTGCTCAACCATGTGCTGTTGCATCAGACGGTGATCGGCGAGGAGGCCATGTTGCAAATGGCCGATGCCGGGGTCGATCCGGACGTGGTCATCGGATGCGCCGGCGGGGGGAGCAATTTCGCAGGCATCGCCTTCCCCTACATCCGTGAAAAGCTGGCCGGTCGCAGCCATGCCCGTATCGTCGCCGTCGAGCCGACATCCTGTCCGACCATGACCCAGGGCCGTTACGCTTATGATTATGGCGATACCGGGCATTTGACGCCCCTGGTCAAGATGCACACCCTGGGAGCGTCCTTCGTGCCGCCGGGCTTCCATGCCGGCGGTCTGCGCTATCACGGCATGGCGCCCCTGGTCAGCCATGTGCTGGAGTTGGGGCTGATCGAGCCGCGGGCTTACGCCCAGACCGCCTGCTTCGAGGCCGCCGTGCAGTTGGCCCGTACCGAGGGGATCGTGCCCGCCCCGGAATCCAGCCACGCCGTTCGCGCCGCCATCGACGAGGCCTTGCGCTGCAAGGCGGAAGGCAAAAGCGAAACCATTCTGTTCTGCCTATCCGGGCATGGTCATTTCGACATGCAGGCCTACACCGACTATTTCGCCGGCAAGCTCAAGGATGTGCCGTTCGATCGTGCCGCGCTGGACCGGGCTTTGTTGGAATTGCCGGTGGTGGATGAAAATTGAAGCGGGGTTGATCTAATCGGGATCGCGAGGCGGGGCTTTTGCCCCGCCTCGCTTTTCGGCTTCGGCGGGCGCAAGCGTCGCTCGGGTTTAGGTTTGACGGTCCTGGAAATCGGCTAAGCCGCCGATGGCGTCGGCGAGCGTGCGATGATCGTGGGTCGCCATCACGATATCCAGTATGACCGCGGCTTCTTCGCCAACGACGCCGGCAGCCAGCAGGGCGGGCACGAACCCTTCGCTTTCGAGAACGGCGCTGGCTTGCCGGTAGAGCCGATGCCGGCCGCCGCGGCCTTCCCGTTCGATGCATGTGCTCAAGGCGTCGCCGGCCGGAATCTTGCGTCGGATTTCGAACGCCAATGCCCGTAAGAGGCGGGCCTTATCGATTTCGGGGCTCATCGCCTTTGGTCCTTTGCCCCGTTCTGGAATAAGCCGACCACGTCAGCGGCCGGCTTCATTTCGTCAGTCACGTTTTAATGTCCTAGTGCTAAGAATCCGACGGGTAGCGCTCGCGCTACCCGTCGGATTCTTAGCACAATTCAATCATTTGGTGGGCCAACTTATCCAGACGCTTGGTCCCCAAGCGTCTGGATCGGGCCACGAGCCGGGCGCTTTCGCGCCCGGACCCTCACTCGGCGCTGGATTTCGAGGCGCGTTTCGGCTTGCTGGCCGAGGCCGGCGCGCTCTGCCGTGAATGGCCGAGGCCGATCTTCACCGCCAGAGCCGAGCGCCGCGCCGCGTAATCCGGAGCCACCATCGGATAGGTCGACGGCAGGCCCCACTTGGTGCGGTATTCGTTGGCCGAGGTGTCGTGATCCGTCCGCAGATGCCGTTTCAGCATGCTGAACTTCTTGCCGCATTCAAGGCAGATCACCGCCGAAGGTGTAACCGACTTCTTGATCGGCACGGCCGGTTGCGCATTGGCAGCTTCCGTTACCGGATCCGGCGAGGTTGTTGCGACCAGCGCAGCATAAGTGCTGCGAATGAAATCGGAAATTTCATTTTCAGCCAAGTGATTACCGGATAAGTAGGCGGATACAATTTTAGCGGTTTCTTTTATCATTGGGGGTTACCTCGACGAGAACATTTGGACAGTTTACCACATGCGGTATTACAACGCCAAAGAACAGTCTTCAATGCCAATGTGCCGAAAATATGGCAGCACGAAAATATTTTCGGGTTTGGCGTACATCTAAGTAGGTATAGCTGATTTTACTATTCGGATTCTATTTCTTTGGTTGGGCGGAATGGAGGGGTGGCGTCTTTTCAGGGGGGCGCGTGCTTCGGCTCATGGTGAGCATAATAGACGAGTGCTGAATAACCGCGTCTGCACTCTCCATGCCGCGCCACCGGACGGTCGGGCTGGGATGGATCCTCCGTGTCGGCCACGCCTCACACGGCGCTTCGGGCGTTTGGCCCGAAATGACATGGTGATTTCTGGGCAAACGCTTAGACTTGCCGGGTGTCTTTCGGGTTTCCCCCCCGTTTTTCATGGAGAGCGACATGTCCCCCACCTTTTCTGCGGCGGCATCCGGGCCGTTTCTCATCGGCGGTGAGATCGCCGTCAATCGGTTGGGCTTCGGCGCTATGCGCATCACCGGCAAGGGCATCTGGAATGGGCCGGACGACCGGGCCGAGGCTATCCGGACCTTGCGCCGGTTGCCCGAACTGGGCGTCAATTTCATCGATACGGCGGACAGCTACGGCCCCTTCGTCAGCGAGGATCTGATTGCCGAGGCTCTGGCTCCCTACGGCGGGCTCCTGGTGGCGACGAAAGGCGGGCTGACCCGGCACGGGCCGAACATCTGGGCGCCGGTCGGGCGGCCGGAATATCTGCGTCAATGCGTCCTGATGAGCCTCCGGCGGCTGAAGGTCGAGCAGATCGCCCTCTGGCAGTTGCACCGCATCGATCCCAAGGTGCCGCGCGACGAGCAGTTCGGCGTCATCGCCGACATGATCAAGGAGGGACTGATCCGTCACGCCGGCTTGAGCGAGGTCGGCGTCGCCGACATCGAAGCCGCCGCCAAGGTCTTTCCGGTGGCCACCGTGCAGAACCGCTTTAATCTGGTCGACCGCACCAGCGAGGATGTTCTCGACTATTGCACGGCCAAAGGCATCGGTTTCATTCCCTGGTATCCGCTGGCTGCCGGCACTCTGGCCAAGCCCGGTACGGCCCTGGACGGGATCGTTCGCAAGACCGGCGCCACGCCAAGCCAGATCGCCCTGGCCTGGGTTCTGAAGTGCAGTCCGGTGATGCTGCCGATTCCCGGCACCGGAAAGCTCGCCCATCTTGAGGACAATGTTCGTGCCGCGGGTATCGTCTTGTCGGATGCGGATTTTCGGACCCTGGATGCGGAAGGCCGAAGGAAAGCGTAGGCGATCCTATCGTTTCGATTTGGCCCCCCGTGCCGTCACCACCAGACCGTCGCCGCCATGGGATGAACAGGCATTCACCCCTCTTGTCGCTCGGAGATGATGTCACGACCACGGAAATGCGTTAGATGGCCCATGGTGCGATCTGCTGTTTTTATCGCATCCGCGCATTCATTTAATTTGCTGCCGGAATTGCAGCGCCAGGGCCATGGCGTCGTCTTTGGCTCTATGTTTTTGCAATGGTGTGTCGGCTGGATGTTGCGACATTATTGGAAGATCGGCAAAAAGGTCAGGGCTCCTGAACAACGGATCTACCGACTGAAGGTCGAAAGCCGGGCGTTCCATGGTTTCTTCAAACAGCATGCCCAGCCAATGCGAATCGAATTCGACGGCATCGCTGAAAACGGCCTTGCCGGCAAGGTTGTCATTAAGAGTACGGGCGACGTCCCTGACATCCTGTCCGTCGCTTTCGAGCGTTTCTCTGTCGAGTCCATGCAGAGCTTCGGCTCGGTGGTCCCACGTCCCTCTTTTCCGCCAGCGGTCAGCAGGTCGGATCAAGGCTGACCATCCGCTCAGGTCGTGGGCCCGGATAAACCCGATCTCAATCGGGAAACAGCGATCGCCAAGTCCCGAAGCCTCAAGATCGAGAAATACAATGTCAGAAAGCCTCAACGGCTGGCGCATCGTTTCATCCTCGCTGTCAGGGTTAGCTTTGATTGAGGTTCCATCCTCGTCATTCTCGAGAGGAGATACGTCAAATATGGACGTTAGCATTTTGAGTTCTTTGCATTAGGCCTTGCCACCGCGCACGGGTGGGCTTTCAATCCTTTGCACGATAAGTGTATCGCGAATGATCCCTGCAATAGGACGGTGAAGCCTTTCATTTTACGAAATCCAGAGCAACTTCCGATTTGTGGCTAGTGGGCGATAAAGTCGTCGATAATAGTGGTGGTCAGTGATGATGAGGAAGCAGCCTAAATAATTTCGAGCGGAGAAATAATGAAACAGAATAGCCGGCATTTTCGTATGCTCCAGGCGGAGCGGGACGTTGCACGCGCTGTCGCCTCAATGTCGGAAGCACCTTATAGGCCTGGTACATTTGCTACGATTTCTTTTCCTGTTCTCAGCAGAGATGAGGGGCCAAAGTTCGACAACGCGCCGCTGATTTCTCAAATCGTGCAGAAACGCCCTTCGGCGTTGTTGTTGTGTGCGGGATGGTCTGTCGCCAACCAAGGAGGCATCGACCAGATACGGAAGGCAATTGGAAATCTGGCGACAACCGTTATTGCAGAGACGACAGATACAGAAGAAAAAGAGATTTATAGAATCGATAAAAAAGGCTGCCACGCCATGGGAGGCCAGTGTTTTTACAAAAGCAGCGATAGGTCCATCGGAAAAGTGCGTGATCTCTTGGACCTCTTGGTAAGCGGAAAGCGTATTTTCGAAGTTGCAGGTGGATCTGCTGCGCTATTTATGTGTGGGGAGAATGCAATTTTGAGTTGTGTTCCCGCACAAAAAGGAGAACGCAGAGATAAGGTCGGCTATCACAAAAACGTTGATAAAAATATGAAAGAAATTATTCGTAATTCACGTATTATATTGCACCCAACCCATACGATATTGCCTTTTGCTGGTATTCAAAAGCTGAAGCGTCGTTTTTTTTCTGACAGACGCCTATATATATCGTCGTCAAATTGGGAAATTGACCGCGCCCCAAAAGATTGGAATTCGCTTCACACGGTAATGCGGAACGGCACAGTTCTGTCACCAACCTTTTGCGAGAATTCAGAACTGATGTCGTATCGCGAATGGTCTTTTGAAGGGGCTTCCAGTTGAGCGCCATCCCTTCCTATTGTTCCCTGAGGTCCCCTGGGCGTACGATACGGCCACTTTGTAAAATATTGGAAGAACTTGGGCTTGCTCCGCGTTATGAGGCGCGCTTCCCCTGGTTAACTTTGCCGAATGTAATCGGCGAGGGCTCTCCCGATGAACTCCGAGTTGCGGAGGCGTTGACCGATCATGCGGCGAGTACCGTCTCTCGATTGCGCCGAGACCTTGAACTGGGGGCGCCCAAGAGAGGTCGGCACCGCAAGGCGGATTGTGATCTGGCTAAGCTTCTGCAGCCGATGTCGACCGTTTTGTCGCTCGACATCTGGCTGGCTGATCTCGGCTTGGCAATTGAGTTCGATGAGAGGCAACATTTTTCTGAAGAACGGAGAGTGTCTCTTGATGCCTATCCGGACGACGATTTCCCATTTTCGGTGAGCCGTTGGCGATCCGAGTGTTCGTCGGTAATTTACGATCCGACACCACCGTCACGTGACTGGCGCCGTGCGTTTCGCGATTCGGTGCGCGACTTACGGTGTCGTGCTCACGGCCTACGATTGATCCGTCTGAACTATAAAGACTCGTTGGATCGGGTGGGAGAACTTCTGATGGCCTCTGAGTAGAGGCTTTGCAGAATATTGGGAGAGCTTTCATGCATCAGGGCGTCATGCGATCTCATTCCCGGTAAAACAGGATATCTGCTCGGCCATCATCCGTTTCAGTTCCGGCGGTTCCAGCACTTCGATCTCACCGCCCCAGGTAAACAGATGCCAGCACATCTCCACCAGTCCTCCGGCACGGAATTTTACGATCAGGGAGCCGTCGGGCTGGTCTTCCATTGTTTGCGATGGATGAAAAATCCAGGTGCGGGCGTCCTCGGCCGATGTGGGGCGGACCCGCCATGCGACCTCGACCGGAGATTCCTGAAAGGTTCCGAACGAACGGGCGGCATAGTCCGCAAGTGAGAACGTCGGGTCGCGTACAAAGGTCGTCTTCAGTTGCCAGGCCTTGTCGATGTTGGCGAGGCTGAAAAGGCGCAGACCTTCAGCTTGCGGATTTGCGCTCCGCGCCACCAGATAGGGCCGCAGACCATAAAGAAATCCGTACGGCTCCACTGTTTGATGGCTGATTGATCCGGTGCCCCGGGACCGATAGTCGAATGCGACCTGCTGGGAACATAGAATGGCGAGCCGCAATAAGTCCCGGGTGTCGCCTTCGATCGTTGCCTGGGGACCGGGGCGGAAAGCCAAACCCTCGGACTGAACGAGCAACTCGTAATCCGGTTCGATCCGGGTCAGCGTCTCACGCGGCAGATAGGTCCTCAGCTTTGCTCCGAGTTTGTCCAGCAAAGCGGCCTGCTCTTCGCGTCCTTCATGTCTGAGCGATTCCGCGCCGGCGGCCAGTGCCGTCATTTCTCCCGCCTGGATAGGATCGGGAGTACGGTTGAGCCCGGCCGGTATCCGCCACCGCTTCAAGCCATCCGGTGCCCATTCCTCCAGGTAATCGGGATATAGGCGGAGTACCGCATCCCTCATGCGTTCGGCGGTGCGGCGGCTGACATCGAAGCGCTCCTCGATTTCGCCAAGAGTCAGGCCGGTGACCGATCCCTGCATGTCTCGAGCAAGGCGCATCAGGTTCTCAGCCTTTTCATGGCGCGCACTTTTGGTCATGACAAAATTCCTATACTCCCCATTCCAATACGGTAGCGCCCAGCATCGGAATAATCACGCTTTGGATGCCGTTGCGGTGAATAACGTCCCCATGTGTTCGGCCAACTCTCCAAGTGCAATGGCTTTCCAGCCGAGTTCTGTTATGGCTTCAATCGCCGCGTGGCAGGCTTCGGCGTTACCATCGCAAATATGGGCGATCGCCACCTTTCGCAAAGCAAGGCTGCGGCAACCGGAATCGCCGATGGACCGGCCCAGTTTTTCCGCTTCGGCGATTCGACCTATTTTCACCATGGCGATTGCCAAGTCGGACATCTGATAATCCCCATCCACGTATTTCTCCTGAAATTCGAGAATATCGCGTGCTCGGTCGAGGTCGCCGATGATCAGGTAACTACGAAAACAGGTCTCAAGCGAAATACGCCGTTTCCAGGGCGTACGGATACGACGGGCATCAATATCGGCCGATTCAGCCAATGACGTGGCTTTTTCGGGCATGTTTGCCTTCGTGCATGCGCGGATAAGGGTAAGGATGATCGTGCTCCGGTCAAAAGGACTGAGCCGTCTGATGCCGCGTTCCGCATAGTCCAGGTACCGGGAAAAGCGCGGGCCGTCTCCGAGCGCAGCGGCGTGTGAGGCCAGATTTGCAAACGCACGCGCCTGAAGCCAAGGGCGGGCGGCCAGCGTCGCGGCGTTCTCCGCTTCATCAAGCAAAGCTTCGATCTTAGCCGCGATGTCGTCCGTCATGGTCGCTCCCTCAAGAAAGGTCAGGGGGCGTTTATAATCGACGCCCACGTCAAAAACGGTCGTGTTGGCCGATGTTGGTGAAGTCGTGTCGATGTGTCCGAATGTGACGCGTAGACGTTGTAGGAATGGAAATAAGAGCATTTCTGAGAAAAGATAAAATTTTGTCTTTGATCGTTATTGTATTTTTTTGAACCATCGTCATAGTGTGTGATTTATTTAGTCTGTTTCCATGTATATTATTAATGCGCGATGAATAATGGCATATGTATTTAATTCACAAATGAAAATTGATATTTCATTCAACATAAGTTCTGTCTGAACTGCCAATGAGGCGGAGATGAATTTTTTAACTGTCGTGATCTCTGTCGGCAATGGGACCGGGAAAATCTGGTGCGTGGAACTGGACATGGTCCGAGAAGCCGACCGTCTCGTCATTGGAGTCGGGCGGGACAGGACATGCGACGGGGTTCTGACCCATTCGGTCGAAGACCCTGATCAATTGCCTGTCTTCCTGGGACTCCTGGGATCATTCCTTTTCAAGCCAAGCCTCGTCGGTATCGACATTGCCGATCTGAACGCCGTCCTCCGAAGAGGTCAGGGGATTCGCGTCGGCGTCGGCCATTGCGACCTGCCCGGCGGACTGACGAAAGCGGGGCTTCTGGCGATGCGCTCCGCCGGAGTCGGTCCTGCCACTCGTGGCGTCGCCTTGGAGGTGGAGATACCGAAGAGCGGAACCTTGTTCGATGTGGACATCTGTGCCGCCGCCGTTCGAAATTCGATATCCGGGGAAGCCGATTTTATCGTCTGGGCGACGGTCTCCAGAATCCCTGGCTACGTTGTTACCCTGATGGCTGTTACGTAATCCCGCGCAAAAGAAACAGCGCGTCAGGGCGACGGACTTTAAACAGGCCGCTTCAATGAGCAATGTCGCTTCGCCATTGTAATCATCACGCAGATCAGCTTTCCCAGCGTCGGAGAAGATGATCGGTCATTTGGCGAAGTCGCGAACCGGTCAGCGAGCCTTGCCAATTCCGGGATGGATCTCCAGCGACTGTCCGGCTGACTGTCCCGCCTCGAATGCTCCGGCCTCCACCTTCTTTCCCGATGCGCGGCCCTGCCGAAGGTTGAGGTTCAGTTTTTCAAACTCAGATTCAACGACGGCATGACGAACAACAACGAGATTGCGCCCGGTGTCGGCCAGAATGGCGGCATCGCGGCCGGCCTTCATGGAGGTCAGCTTGTCGGCAATGGAAACGGCCATGCCAAATAGAAACGACCCTTTTTCATCGTGCGAATGGCGGATGAAGCGTTGCGAACGGGAATATTGCTCCCAGGCTCTCTGCATCGCGGCGGCGATCACGTCGTAGACATAATGGGCCATCTCGATGCTGGGTCTAAGGCCGAAGAACACGAAGAGAACTTTGCCGCTTTCATCTTTCTCCCGCCAAACCTTGCAGTCGCAAAAGTCTGCGATGGCCGGCACGCAGGAGGAGATGGGCTGCCGTTGCTTCCTGTTGGTTTCGATAGCGACCTTAGCGCACTGCTCTTCCCGAATTTCCAAATCGCTGATTGAAAGGTCGTAGCGATCCAGCAGTTCCGCCACTTTGGCGGCAGCCGAGAGGGCTTCTTCCTCGGTGCAGCCATTGGCGATGGTTTTCGCCCTGAGCGCCTGGAGGCGGGTCTTCAGTTTATCGAGGTCGGTTGCCATCACATGGAGCTGTCCAATTTGGGCAGTGTTTTTTCCATAGGAGCGAAGCAGGCGGGGCCGCAAGGGACCCCAAGGAAAAAACTCACAGAGCCGGTCGCAGGACGTATTGGGCGGGGCGGAGGATTGGAATGGTGGGCGCTACAGGGATTGAACCTGTGACCCCATCCGTGTGAAGGATGTGCTCTCCCGCTGAGCTAAGCGCCCATTCCAAGAAGAGGCCGGTTTATACGAGGCGGCGCGGGCTCTGTCAAGTTTTGGAAAACGTCCCGGAATGGGGGCCAAGCGTGCCTGTTGGTCTCAGGAGTGACTGCGTAGGATCATGTCGCCGGCAGACAGCATGATTTCGATCACGATCAGAATGACGATATACCATTCCACCCGCATGCTGCGCCGGTTCTGCATGAGTTCGAGCAGTGTTTCGCTGGTCCGGGCGATCAGTTCCAACTTGCGGTCCAGAACGCGGCCGCGCTCGCGCAGTTCGTATTCGTCCTCCAGGCGCAGATAAATCCGTTCCAGCCCCGGCCTGTCCCAGAGCACCTCCGGCTTGTCCAGAACCTCGACGCGGCCGACCATGCGTTGCTGGGTCATCAGCACGCCGCCGATCTGCTGAAGCAGCTCCTTGCCCTGCGAACTGAAATCGCCCTTCCTTTGCAATGTCGCGGCCAGCGGGTCGATACGGTCGAAAACCTGGGCGACGCGCTTTTCGTAATGGTCGAGGACGGCGTTCTTTCCCAGGATGTCGGACAGCAGTTGCAGGCGTTCGGGCGTCGGTTCGGCCATCACGATGGCGCCGGAATGTTCGACCCGGTCCTCGCCTCCGGCATGAAGGTAAAGGCGCGTCCCCTCGGCTTCCGGCGGGTCCACCGGCTCGGTCACCAGCCGTTGCAGCGAGGCGAGAAAACCAACCTCTTCCAGCGGGTCGAGATCGAAGAGGACCACCACCCCGTAGCGGAACAGCACGGCCCGGCCGCGAATGCCGGCGCGGATGGTCAGGGGCGAGGTCGCCAGGACCGGTCCCTGCTCGAGATTTTTGGTGTCGATGCGCAAACCGACCAGCAGCGTGCGAACGGATATCGAGGGTAAGTCGGCGATAGCGGGTGAATCCAAGGCGCTCACGATCATCTCGGCAGGATGGAAGAGGGCTATCCTATCATCGAACGGATGACGGATCCCCCTTAGATGCGAAGGGTGGTGTAATGTTGTGCAATAAAGATTGACTTGGCCTTCGCCCCGCTTCTGTGGCACCGTCCGGCCACAACGCAACATATAGTTCATTTGGTGTCTGCGGAACCATATGCCCCAAGAAAATATCGCCGTCATCGTGCTTGCCGCCGGCATGGGCACGCGCATGAAATCCTCTCTGCCGAAGGTGATGCACCGGTTGGCGGATCGACCCATGATCAATCATCTGCTGGATACCGTGCAGGCTCTTGCGCCCGAGCGGGTGGTGACGGTGATCGGCCCCGGCATGGAACGGGTGGCCGCCGCCGTGGCGCCCCATCCCACGGTGGTGCAGGTCGACCGGTTGGGAACCGGTCATGCGGTGGCGCAGGCCCGCGCGGCCCTGGCGAATTTCACCGGCACCGTGCTGATCGTTTACGGGGACACCCCGCTTCTCGGCGCGGCCAGTCTGTCGGCCATGCTGGATCTGCGCCGGAGCGGGACGGTGCCGCCGGCGGTGGTGGTGCTGGGCTTCCGTCCCCGGGATCCCGGGCATTACGGCCGTCTGCTGGTCGGTCCCGCCGGGCTGGAGGCGATCGTCGAATATAAGGACGCCACGCCGGAACAACGGACGGTGGATTTGTGCAACTCGGGCGTCATGGCGGTCGAGGGGACGCGTCTGTTCGGTTGGATCGACCGGCTGTCCAACGACAATGCCAAGGGTGAATATTATTTGACCGACATCGTCGGCTTGGCGCGGGCCGACGGACTGCCTTGCGGCTTCGTCGAGGGTGACGAAGAGGAACTCCTGGGGGTCAATTCCCGGGTCGAGCTGGCGGCGGCGGAGGCCATCGCGCAGACCCGTCTCCGGCATGCCGCCATGGAAGGCGGAGCGACGCTGACCGATCCGGCAAGCGTGCATTTCGCCTGGGACACCCGGCTCGGACAGGACGTCGTCATCGGTCCGAACGTGGTGTTCGGTCCGGGCGTCTCGGTTGGGGATCGGGTGGAGATTCGCGCCTTCTGCCATTTGGAAGGGGCCCGCGTCGCCGCCGATTGCGTCATCGGTCCCTTCGCCCGCTTGCGGCCGGGGGCCAGAATCGACGAGAAAGCCCATATCGGCAATTTCGTCGAGATCAAGAATGCCGCCGTCGAGCCCGGCGCCAAGGTCAATCACCTGACCTATGTGGGCGATGCCCGCATCGGTGCCGGCGCTAATATCGGGGCGGGTACCATCACCTGCAATTATGACGGTTTCGACAAGTCCTTCACCGACATCGGCGCGGGAGCCTTCATCGGTTCCAACAGTTCCCTGGTGGCGCCGGTCAAGATCGGTGACGGCGCCGTCGTCGGTGCCGGTTCGGTAATCACCCGCGAGGTGGCTGCGGGCGCGTTGGCCGTGGCGCGCGGGACGCAAGTGGAGATGTCCGGTTGGGCTGATCGTTTCCGAACCCGCAAGGCGGCGGACAAGCAGAAGGAATAGGCCGAAAAATGTGCGGTATTGTCGGTATCATCGGAAAATCCAAGGTCGCCCCTCTGCTGGTCGAGGGGCTGCGGCGGCTTGAATATCGCGGCTACGATTCGGCCGGACTCGCCACGCTGGTCAATGGCCACATCGACCGCCGCCGGGCGCGCGGCAAACTGATCAATCTGGAGAAATTGCTGGTCGAGCAGCCGATGGAGGGCGTCATCGGCCTGGGGCATACCCGCTGGGCCACGCACGGGATTCCCAATGAAACCAACGCTCATCCCCATGCGACGAAATATGCCGCCGTCGTCCATAACGGCATCATCGAGAACTACCTTGATCTGCGGGCCGAACTGACCGCCGCCGGGCACGTTTTCGAATCCGAGACCGACACCGAGGCGGTGGTTCAGCTGATCAGCCATTACCTCGCCGAGGGCGCCAGTCCGGAAGAGGCCACGGCCAAGATGCTGAAAAGGGTGGAGGGCGCTTTCGCGCTCGGCATCATTTTCGCCGGACGCTCCGATCTGATGATCGCCGCCCGGCGGGGCAGTCCGCTGGCCATCGGCTACGGCGACGGCGAGATGTATCTGGGCTCCGACGCCTTGGCGTTGGCGCCGCTCACCCAGAAGATCTCCTACCTGGCCGATGGCGATTGGGCCGTGCTGACCTGCGACAGCGTGTCGATCCGCGATGCCCATGGCAATCCGGTGGTGCGCGAGGTCAAGCAAACGGCATTCTCGGGGGCGATGATCGGCAAGGGTGAGCATCGCCATTTCATGCATAAGGAGATCTACGAGCAGCCGCAGGTGATCGGCGACACCTTGAACACCATGTTCAATCCGGTCAGCCGAACCTTTTCCCTGCCTGATCTGCCGTTTGCGCTGTCGGGGATCGATCGGGTGACCATCATCGCCTGCGGGACCTCCTATTACGCCGGCATGGTGGCCAAATACTGGATCGAGCAATTGGCCCGCGTGTCGGTCGAGGTGGATATCGCCTCGGAATTCCGTTACCGCGCGCCGGCCATGCCGAAAGGCGGGCTGGCTCTGTTCATTTCGCAATCGGGCGAGACGGCCGACACGCTGGCGGCGCTTCGCTATTGCCAAGCTCAGGGGCAGCATATCATCTCGCTGGTCAATGTGCCCGAATCCACCATGGCCCGCGAATCCGAGGTGGCGTTGCAGACGGTGGCCGGGCCGGAGATCGGCGTCGCCTCGACCAAGGCCTTCACCACGCAATTGACCGCCTTGGCCTGCCTGTCCCTGGTTCTGGCGCGAGCCAGGGGGGCTATCGACCACGCCACCGAGGAACGGTTGTCGAAAGTGCTGATCGAGGTGCCGGCCCGCGTCGCCGAGGTGCTGGCCCATGACGAACGACTGCGCGAGATCGCCGAAGACATCATGGATGCGCGCGATGTGCTCTATCTGGGCCGTGGCACCAGCTATCCCATC
Organism: Telmatospirillum siberiense; assembly: GCF_002845745.1. GTDB lineage: Bacteria > Pseudomonadota > Alphaproteobacteria > Rhodospirillales > Magnetospirillaceae > Telmatospirillum > Telmatospirillum siberiense. The sequence continues at coordinate 22,470 of NZ_PIUM01000006.1, forward strand.
GCGCTGGAAGGTGCCTTGAAGCTGAAGGAGATCAGCTATATCCATGCCGAGGGCTATGCCGCCGGCGAGATGAAGCACGGTCCCATCGCGCTGATCGACGAGACGGTGCCGGTGATCGTCATCGCGCCGTCGGACGAGCTTTATGACAAGACCGCCTCCAACGTGCAGGAGGTGGTGGCGCGCGGCGGCCGGGTCATCTTCCTCTCCGACGAAAAGGGGGTGGCCCGCCTCGGAGCCCGCGCGGTCAGCTTGGTGCTGCCGAATGTCGATCCCTTCGTGGCGCCGATCCTTTACGCCATTCCCGTCCAGCTTCTCGCCTATCACGTCGCCGTGGCCAAAGGCACCGACGTCGACCAGCCGCGCAATCTGGCCAAAAGCGTGACGGTGGAGTGATGAGCAAAGCCCCTCCGCCCGCCTGGTTGAAGCCCCTGGTCGATTACCTCCCGCTGGTCGTTTTTTTGGCGGCTTTTGAATTCAAGGGGCTGATGGTGGCCACCGTCGCCCTGATGGCAACGACCCTGGTTGCCCTGATCCTGTCCCTGGCGGTCGCACGGCGGGTGCCCCTGGTGCCGCTGTTGACCGCAGTAATCGTCGGCGTCTTCGGCGGCTTGACCCTCTGGTTCAACGACGAGACCTTCATCAAGATCAAGCCGACCATCATCTATGGCCTGTTCGCCGCCATTCTGGGCGGGGGGCTGTTTTTCGGCCGGACATTCCTGAAGGCGGTCATGGGAGAGGCTCTGCCGCTCGATGAACTCGGCTGGCGCCGCTTGACACTCCGTTTCACTTTATTCTTTGTGGCCATGGCGCTGGCCAACGAGGTGATCCGCCGTGTTGTGACCACCGAGATGTGGGTGCTATGGAAGGTGCCGGGCAGCATGATCCTGACCTTCCTTTTCATCCTTACCCAGATGGGGCTGATCAAACGCCACCGCCTGCCGGACCACGGCGCGGATTAGCTGCCGCCTTTTTTCCGGGTGGCGGTGACGTCGCCGTAGAAATAACTGGGGTTCTTGCCGGGAAACTCATCCAACCCGTCGACCAGTCCGTCGAGGTGAATACCCAGCTTGACTACGGCACGGCTGGGGTCGTGGTCGCGGATGGCGTGGACGATGTCCGCATGTTCCTCGACCAGTCGGGCCATGCGTCCCGGTTGCGGCAATGTCAAATGGCGGTAACGGTCGACCTGCAGCTTCACCTGCTGCACGACCGTCCAGATGCCCGGATAGCCGGCGGATTCGGCGATTGTCGCGTGAAAGTCCTCGTCGGCTTCGTGGAACGCGTCCTGATCCTCGGCAGCCACCGTTTCGCGCTGGCGTTCCAGATTGGCTTCCAGCAAGGCGATCTGGCTGCGGGATGCATTTTCCGCGGCGCTTTTGACCGAAAACTCCTCCAAAGCACGACGGATGACGATGGCTTCGGGAAGAGCGTTCAACGGAATCCGGGCCACGAAGGTGCCCGACTGCGGCGCTATTTCCACCAGTTGTTCGGTGGCCAGCCGCAGAAGGGCTTCGCGGATCGGCGTCCGGCTCACGCCGAATGTCGCGGCCAGATCCTTCTCGATGATCGGATCCCCCGGTTTGCGATGAAGGGAGACGATGTCGCGGCGCAGCGTCTGATAGATCAACGCCGCCGCGCTGTTTCCATTGGACCCCGGCCCGGCCCGCACGAGGGCGGGGCGGGCGTTGCGGGCGCGGCCTCGTCTTTCTTTCGTCTCGCCGGTCTCGTCCGGGGGATCCGATATCGTCGCCATGGGGCCTGCAGCTCAGCGCAATTCGCTGATTTTCAGGTGGTCCATATCGTCGAACACCTGGTTCTCGCCGACCATGCCCCAAATGAAGGTATAGGCCTTGGTGCCGACGCCGGAGTGGATCGACCAACTGGGCGAGATCACCGCCTGCTCGTTCTGGATGACGATGTGCCGGGTTTCATCCGGTTTGCCCATCATGTGAAAGACCGCGGTGTCGGCATCCATGTTGAAATAGAAGTAGACCTCCATCCGCCGTTCGTGGGTGTGGCAGGGCATGGTGTTCCACAGGCTGCCCTCTTCCAGTTTGGTCATGCCCATGGAGAGCTGACAGGTGGGCAGCACGGAAGGGACGATGTATTTGTAAATGGTGCGCCGGTTGGCGGTCTTGGCGTCGCCCAGCGTGGCCGGGGAGGCTTCCGCCAGGGTGATCCGCCGTGTCGGATAGGAGGTATGGGCGGGCGCGGAATTGTAATAGAACTTTGCCGGCTTCGCTTTGTCGATGCTGCCGAAGCTGACCTTGCGAGCGCCTTGCCCGACGTAGAGCGCCTCTTCCGGCGCGATGTCGTAACGGGTGCCGTCAACGTCGGCCCAGCCCGCGCCGCCGATATTGATCAAGCCCAATTCCCGGCGTTGCAGGAAGAAGTCGACCCCGAAGGCCTTGCCCAGATCGTCCGCGAAGCCGAGGGTGCCGCCGGTGGGCATGATGCCGCCGAAGACGATGCGATCGATGTGGCTGTAAGTCATCGTCAGCTCACCGGGGACGAAGACCCGTTCGACCAGGAATTCGCGGCGCAAACCCAGCGTGTCCAGTGTTTTGGCGTGATCACTGTGAATGCTCTGGCGCGTGTCCATTCAATACTCTCCTTAAACACTTTCGAAGTGTCATCTACGTGCGGTTATGCCATGGACACGCCCGCCATGGCGACGGCTTCCCTTCGGCGGGGGCGATCATGGTCCAAAGCGTCCGCCTCACCAAGAGGCAACATGAGGACGGAGCTGATTTGCATTTTACGATATCGACTGGATGACTGATATATCAGATATATGAAAAAGTCAATCCGCCGGCCGGCTAGGCGGGGCAAGCGCGTGAAACCGATAGTCCGGCTAAGCCACCCGGGGGCAATCCGCAACAATCGACCGCGATCTGTATTCGCAATATAAGAAGATAAAATTGTAAATAATTTTGAAATCTATATCGAGGGTTGAATTAATTATAGTATGTAATGCAATTTGTCGTGGTGATTATGGCAAGGTGTGTACCAGAATATGCGAATATCCACGAATTTTTTTCAGTCAAAGAAGCCGTATATTATCTTTTTGACTTGAGTTTATCTCGGAAAAGTTTCAAATAATGTTGCGATTATAAAAACAGCCCAAGAGGGGAATCATGGGATTTATTCTCGACGGTTTCGCCCGCTAGGCATCATTCATGATGCCGGAAATTCCCGTGATCGATATCGGAACCGGGGGTGCTTCCGCCCTGGCGAAGAGCTGCCCGGAACAAGTGACCGAACTGCGCCTGGCGATGCGGCGGCGTTTCGGTGCCCTGGGCTTGCGGCTGGGGGATGTGGCGACGCGATCCTGGCTTCGCCGTAGCGAAAATCCCTTCCTGGCCGAGTTCGAGAGCTTGGCCGAACTGTGGAATGGGGCCGGCGTCTACATCTTGAATGCGATGTCGGATTTTTCCAGCACCAGCGCCGCCGTGACGGATCATCAGGGGTATTTCCGCCTGGTTCGGGTTGTCGATTGGCGCGTGGAGGGGGCGGGGCGTAATCTGGTGCTGGCCCGTCAGCGCGGCGCGGCGGGCGCCTTCCTCGCGCTGACCTGGCCGGGAATGGTCGGGGTCATTTCCGCCATGGCCAAAGGACGCTTCGCTGCGGCTCTCAATCAACCGCCCCAGGCAATCCACCGCTTGGGGAAAAGGGGTGACTGGCTGATCAATCGTGTCGAATTGAGCCGACATGGCGGTCTGCCGGCAGACCATCTGCTGCGTCAGGTATTCGAGACGGCGCCGGATTTCGTCACGGCCCGCCAGATGTTGTGCGATACCCCGCTGGCCGCGTCGGCCATTTTCACCCTGGTCGGCGTCAAGCCCGGAGAAGGCTGCGTCATCGAGCGGACCAGGACCGAGGCGGCGGTGCGTCCGGGCCCGGCGGCGGCGGCCAACCATTGGTGTCAGATGCCTCTTGCGGGCCATGCGATCGGCAAGGACAGCGCCGGCCGGCAACGCGCCATGGAGCGTCTGCTCAATTATCCTCCGGCTCGCCTGACCTGGCTGGCTCCACCGGTACTGAACAAGGACACGCGCGTGGCCATGGTGGCCGATCCTCTCGCAGGAACCCTGGTCGCTCAGGGCTGGGACCGTTGCGAACAGGTGACCTGCCCCCTGGTTCTCAATTCCTGACGCCGGCTTATACCAACTCTCGGTGATCGTAACCGATCACCGAGCCCTCAGTCGCCGGGCGGGATACGTCCGTATCCCTTGGCTTTGCGCCAACGATGGCGCGGGCCCTCAACGGGCCAGCCAAGTCTCCATGTGATTTTTCCTCGCCTTCTCCCCCGGCTTCGGTAGGCTGCGGGCGCAGCTTGGGCTCTCGTGGCGCCGTTTCATTTAAAATGACACGCGCCACTACCAGCTTTAAGGGTGGAGGAGTGCTGCCATGTCCGAATTCGATTACGACCTTTTCATCGTTGGAGCCGGGTCGGCCGGGGTGCGGGCCGGGCGTCTTGCGGCGACCAGCGGGGCTCGGGTGGCGATCGCCGAGGAAAGGCGCGTCGGCGGTACCTGCGTGCTGCGCGGCTGCGTGCCGAAGAAACTGCTGGTGATCGGCAGCCATTTCGCCGAGGACTTCGCCGATGCCCCGGCCTACGGCTGGACGGTGCCGACGCCATCTTTCGACTGGCCGCGCCTGATCGCCGCCAAAAATCGGGAACTCGACCGGCTGCACGGTATCTACCGGCGTCTTCTGTCCGATGCCGGCGTGACCGTGCTGGAGGGGCGCGCCAAGCTGGCCGGACCGGGGCGGATCGGCCTTGGCTCCCGGACCATTTCCGCCGAGCGGATCATTGTCGCCACCGGCGGCTGGCCGGTGTTGCCCGACATTCCCGGTATCGGCCATGCCATCACCTCCAACGAGGCGCTCGATCTGCCGGCCTTGCCGAAACGGTTGGCAATCGTCGGCGGCGGCTATATCGCGGTGGAATTCGCCGGTCTCTTCAATGCGCTGGGTGTCGAGGTGACGTTGTTCACGCGCGGCGATCTGCCTTTGCGCGGTTTCGATGAGGATGTCCGACTCACCCTGGCCGAGGAGATGGCCAAGAAGGGGATCGCCATTCGCAGCCGAACCCGTGTGTCGGCCATCGAAAGGGGCGGCGACGGCACGCTGCGTCTGGATCTGGTCGATCAGGACGGTTCGGCCGGCCGGGCGTTCGAAGCCGATTGCGTGCTCTACGCCACCGGGCGGCATCCCAACAGCCGGGGGATCGGTCTTGAGGAAACGGGGGTTGCCGTCGACGAATTGGGGGCGATCCGCGTCGATGAGTTCTCGCAAACCTCGGTGCCGGGAATTTTTGCCTTGGGCGATGTGACCAACCGGATGGCCCTGACGCCGGTTGCGCTGGCCGAGGCGCGTTGCCTGATCGAAGGTCTTTATCATGGCAGGCCGCGGGCGATGGATTACAGCCTGGTCCCCTCGGCGGTATTCAGCCAGCCGGCGGTTGCCACGGTGGGTCTCGGAGAGGCTGCCGCGCGCCAGCGTTGGGGCGAGGTCGATATCTATGTCACCTGGTTCCGTTCTCTGCGCCATACGCTCACCGGCCGCGACGAGCAGGTGATGATGAAGCTGGTGGTCAAGCGCGACGACCAGCGGGTGGTTGGCTGTCACATGGTCGGCGCGGAGGCGCCCGAAATCGTGCAGGGGTTGGCGGTGGCGTTGACCGCCGGGGCGACGAAGAAGGATTTCGACGCCACCATCGGCATTCATCCCACGGTGGCCGAGGAATGGGTGACATTGCGCGAAAAGCGTCCTGAAACCTCTCTGTGATCGGTGAGGATTCGCATGGTCTACGACCAGCCCCTTTATCGGCCGCCCTCCGAGGGCGACAATCTGATCGTCCAGGCGACGCTTGGCTGCAGTTTCAATCAATGCAGTTTCTGCGCCATGTACAAGGGCAAGCAGTTCCATGAGAAGCCGCATGACCAACTGTTTGCCGAGATCGATCATTTGGCGCGGTTGCGGCCGGATGCGCATCGGGTCTTCCTGGCCGATGGCGACGCCTTCGGTCTGTCCACCGCCGCCTTGCTGGCCATTGCCGACAAATTGGCAGCCTCGTTTCCCGATCTGCGGCGCATTTCAGCCTATGCGACACCCTCGAATCTGCTGCGCAAGACCCCGGACGAATTGGCGGCTCTGCGGGCAAAACGAGTGAGTCTGGTCTATGTCGGGATCGAATCCGGCTCGGCCGAGGTTTTGCGGCGGGTGAGCAAGGGGATCGGAGTCTCGCGCCTGGCCGAAGCCCTGGGCAAGGCGCGTGCTGCTGGATTGAAGATTTCGGCGACGGTGATTTTGGGACTGGGCGGGCGCCGGTGGGCCGGGGATCACGCGGCGGCCACGGCGGATCTGATCAATCTCGCCCCGCCCCATTATCTGTCGACCCTGCAACTGATCCTGCCGCCCGAAGTCGATAAAAGTTTCCGGTCACGCTGGGAGGATGATTTCGAACCCCAGGACGACCGGGGTATCCTCACCGAACAGCGCTTGCTGATCGCTGGCCTGTCTCCGCCGGCGCCCGTCATCTTCCGCTCCAACCATGCGTCCAATTGTCTGGCTCTGGCCGGCACGCTTCCCCGCGACCGGGGGCGGTTGCTGGCCGAGATCGACGGCGCCTTGTCCGATCTGCAACGGCTGCGGCCGGATTGGATGCGCGGGTTGTAGAGGCGGTTTTTAAACGGCCCGAGACGTCCTCCGTGCCGCCGTCGAACCGCGGACGACGCAGCGCCCGTTCAGCACCACCTTGCGGATCGGGGCGTCCGGCGTATCGAGCCGTTCGAGCAGCATGGCCATCGCCGTGCGTCCGATCGCTTCGACCGGCTGTTCGATCACGGTGATGCCGGGGCCGACGAGTTCGGTCCAGCGTTCGTTATCGAAGCCCGCCACGGCAAGATCCCCCGGTATGACGAGGCCGGCCTCGCGGACCGCCCGGACCACGCCCATCAACAACAAGCCGTTGCTGGCGATGACCGCATCGGGCCGCGCCGCCACGCCCTCGGCGATCCGGCGCCTGACCTCGGCCTCGGCGGCTTCTGACGTGGGGGGGATGAAGACCGCATCAGGCGTCAGGCCGAACCGGGTCATCGCCGCGATGTAACCATCGTGCCTTTCGATGCCGGTGGTGCTGGCATTGCCGAACAGACCGATCATTCGACGGTAGCCCTGGGCATGCAGATGCTCGACCAGCATGCCCGCCGAGGCATGGTTGTCGAGCACCACCGCGTCCTCCTGGCTGCGGTGGCAGGCGCGATCGATCAGCACGGTCGGAAAGCTTTGCGGCGTTTCCGTCATCCGATCCACCGTCTGGCGCGTCGGCGCGAAGATCACCCCGGTGACGCGCTCCTCTTCCATCAGCCGGAGATAAAGCGCCTCCTTCTCGGGATTTTCGTCCGTGTTGCAAAGAATCACGCGCAGGCCGGCCTGATAGGCGATGTCCTCGACGGCGCGTCCCACGGCGGTGAAGAACGGGTTGCGAATGTCGGCGACGATCAGCCCGATCGTCTGCGAATGGCGCGAGCGCAATCGGCGGGCTGAAAGATTGGGACGGTATCCGGTCTTGCGGACCGCCGCCTCGACCTGGGCGCGCAAGGCGTCGCTGACAACAGTCCCGTTGCCCAGTACGCGCGAGACGGTGGCGGGGGAAACGCCCGCCACACGGGCCACATCCTTGATGCTGACGGTCATCGGCTTTCGAGCATGTTTATGAAAACGTTCTCAGGATATCAATCATATAGTGACCTCATTATGGCCAAGAGAGAGTTTTTGGCAACCATAACTTAACTAAAACAAAGAGAATCCTCTTGACGATGTTTGTGAAATCGTTTTCATTGATAAACAAAAATCATTATGGGAGGTTCGCATGTCCCCAACCGTGGCCGACGCCTTCGTGGCGAACGAGCTCATCCGTCTGGCGGCTACCCCGGTCAGCAAGGAAGCGGCCATCCGCGAAGCCTGTCAGCTCTTGATCGCCGCCGGCTGTGTCGAGCCGGGCTATGAAGCCAGCATGATCAGCCGCGAAGCGGTGGCGAATACCTTCCTCGGTCATGGCGTGTCCATTCCCCACGGGCTTGGCGAGGATCGCGGTCTCGTTCGCCGCGATGGCCTCGCGGTGTTGCAGATTCCCGGCGGCATCGAATGGAACCCCGGCCAGACGGCGAAGCTGGTCGTCGCCATCGCCGCCCGTTCCGACAGCCATATCACCATCCTTCGCCGGCTGACCCGGCTGATCCAGGATGATGCCCGCCTCGAAAGGCTGTTCGTCGCCACCGACGCCGGCGAACTGGTCGAGGCGCTGACCCAGGATGAGGCCACCGTGGCGGCGACCGCGCCGGCCGTCGATCTTCCGGAACATTTCACCTGGGCAGTCGAATATCCCGTCGGACTACATGCGCGGCCGGCGGCGGTCTGGGTGGAGGCCGCCCGCGGTTCGGGCGTGCGCATCCAGGTTCGCCATGGCGGAGAAATCGCCGACGCGCGCAATCTCGTCGCCCTGCTCCAGCTTGGATTGCGCGCTGGCGACAGCGTCACCATTTCGGCGGACGGCGAGCAGGCCGCGACGGCGCTCGCGCGGTTTCGGTCGGTCATTACCGGCCTGACGGCGCAGGAAAAGGCCGATGCGGCGAAAGCCGCCGAACGGGCCGAGGTTCCGGTGAACGGCTGGGTTCCATCCGGCGCGCCGCGGGCGATCGTGGGTATCGGGGCGAGCCCCGGCATCGCGATCGGCGTCGTGCATCTGTTGACCGCGGCCCAGGACGACATCCCCGATGTGCCCGTGCAACTCTCCGAAGGCGGCAATCTGCTGCATGAGGCGCTGATCGTCACCCGCCAGCAAATGGTCGCCTTGGTCGACGATACGACGCGCCGCCTGGGGGCCGCCGACGCCGCGATTTTCAAGGCACAGGGCGAACTGCTGAACGACAGCGACCTGATCACGCTGACATGCCAGCTGATGGTCGAGGGGCACGGTGTCGCCTGGTCATGGAACCAGGCCGTCGAACGGATGGCATCGCGCCTGACCGCCTTGGGAAATCCCGTGCTGGCGGCGCGCGCCGCCGATCTGCGTGATGTCGGGCGCCGGGTTCTCAGCCGGCTTCATCCAGTCTTGAAAACCGGGTCATTGACCGATGTGCCCGACCATCCCTGCATCATCGTGGCGAACGATCTCTCTCCGTCCGATACCGCCGGCCTCGATAAGGACCGCGTGATCGGCCTCGCCACCGCCCTGGGCGGTCCCACCTCCCATACGGCCATTCTCGCCCGCACGCTGGGCCTTCCCGCGATCGTTGCCGGCGGGGCGGGTCTGCTGGACGTCGCCAACGGCACGCCGGCGATCATCGATGGACAGACCGGCCGCCTCTATCTCTCGCCGTCGGAGGCGGATCTCGTCTCGGCCAAGTCCTGGATCGCCGAGCGCGCCCGCCGCCGCGCCACCGAGGAGGCCGAGCGCGGCCTGCCGGCGCGCACGAGCGACGGCCATGTCGTGGCCATCGGCGCCAACGTCAATCGTCCCGACCAGGTTCCCCTTGCCTTGCGCGAAGGTGGCGAGGGCGTCGGCCTGATGCGCACCGAATTCCTGTTTCTCGAACGCGATACCCCTCCCTCGGAAGACGAGCAGTTCGAAACCTACCGGGGCATGATCGACGCGCTGGACGGCCGGCCGCTGATCGTTCGCGCCCTTGATATCGGCGGCGACAAGCAGGTGGCGCATCTGCATCTTCCGCACGAGGAAAATCCGTTTCTCGGGGTCCGCGGCGCGCGGCTCCTGTTGCGCCGGCCCGATCTGCTCGATCCGCAGTTGCGCGCGCTCTATCGCGCGGCGGCGGGCGGCGGCGATCTGTCGATCATGTTTCCGATGGTGACCTCGGTGGGCGAAGTCTCGGCGTTGCGGGCGGCTTGCGAGCGGATCCGGAGCGAACTCGGGGCGCCTTGCGTTCCTCTTGGCATCATGATCGAGGTTCCGGCGGCGGCCATTCAGGCCGACAGCCTGGCGGCCCATGTCGACTTCTTTTCCATCGGCACCAACGACCTGACCCAATACACGCTGGCCATTGATCGTCAGAATCCCGACCTCGCGGCCGAGGCGGATAGCCTGCATCCCGCGGTGTTGCGCCTGATCCGGCAGACCGTCGAAGGTGCCGCGCGGCACAAGCGCTGGGTGGGCGTCTGCGGCGGCATCGCCGGGGATCCGTTCGGCGCCGCCTTGCTGGCCGGCCTGGGCGTCAATGAGCTTTCCATGACGCCCCGCGATATTCCCGCGGTGAAGGCGCGGCTTCGCGGCTGTGAATTGTCGGCGCTGCGCGCGCTCGCCGAACGGGCGTTGGCCGTCGAAACCGCCCAGCAGGTCCGCGCCCTGGATTCCCTGTCATGAAGCCCCCCGTCGTTACGGTTACGCTCAATCCGGCGATCGATCAGACCATCACGCTGGACAGGCTGCGGCCGGGATCGGTGCATCGCGCCCGCGCCGTGCGTTTCGATGCCGGCGGCAAGGGGGTGAATGTCGCCAGTTGTCTGGCCGACTGGGGCGTGCCGGTGAGCGCGGCCGGTATTCTGGGCAAAGACAACGACGGCCTGTTCAAGGCGCTGTTCGCCGCCAAGAACATCGACGATCGTTTCGTCAGGACGGCCGGCGATACCCGCGTGAACATCAAGCTCGTGCATGACGGCGATACCACCGACATCAATTTGCCCGGTCTCGAGATCACGCCGGATGTTTTTGCCGCGGTGACCACTTCCGTTCTCTCGCTGGTGAGGAAAGGCTCTTTGGCGGTGCTTGCCGGCAGTCTGCCGGCCGGGACCGACGTCGGCATCTACAGGGAGCTGACGGCGGCGCTCTCCGGTCGCGGCGCGCGCGTCCTGCTCGATACCAGCGGCGCGCCGATGAAGGCGGCGCTCGCCGATGGGGTCCGTCTTCTTCCCTACTGCGTAAAACCCAATCGTGCCGAACTGGAGGGCTGGATCGGACATCCTCTGCCCGACATGGCCAGCCTCGTCGGGGCGGCCCGGGTGCTGTTGGCGCGCGGGGTCCGGCTTGTGGTCGTCTCGCTGGGCGAGGAGGGGGCTCTGTTCGTGTCGGACGCCGCCACTCTGCAAGCGTCCCTGTCCGCCGTCGCCTGCGCCAGCACCGTGGGCGCCGGAGACGCCATGGTCGCCGGAATCGTCGCAGCATCGCGCGACGAGGCGGCTCTGGAGGACATCGCACGCCTCGCGACCGCCTTCGCCGTCAGCAAACTGGGTCAGGCCGGTCCCAATTTACCGCCCCGCTGGGAGGTCGAGGCCCGCGCGGCGGATGTGACCATCATTCCATTGAACGACCTTTAGCCGCGGGCAAGCGGCAGGCGCAGATCTGCCGAGGAGGAAACAATGACGGACCTGGTAGCGTCGATAACGGCCGGAGATGTGACCGTGGCGGGCGTTCTTGCCGCCGAAGCGCTCAAAAGCGCAGCGGCGTCGCGGAGGCGTTCGATCGAAATCGAGGTGCGCACCGCCGAGGGGGTGCTGAACCCGCTCGGACAGACACAGATCAGCGGGGCCAAGGCCCTGTTGCTGATTGGTCCCGGCAAGGCCGACGATCCTCGTTTTTCCGGAATTCCCCAGGTGACTGCGACGGTCGGCGATGTTTTGGCCGATGCGGGGGCGGTGCTGGATCGTGTCGGCGAAGGAGCCGGCGGGACCGATGCGCCCGCCCGGAAAATCGTCGCCATCACCTCCTGCCCGACGGGTATCGCCCACACCTTCATGGCGGCCGAGGGAATCACCCAGGCCGCGGCGGCCTTGGGCTTCGTCGTGCGCGTCGAGACGCAAGGCTCGGTCGGCGCGCAGAACACCCTGACGGATGCCGAAATCGCCGAGGCGGATGTCGTCCTGATCGCCGCCGACAAACAGGTCGAATTGAGCCGGTTCGCCGGCAAGCGGGTATTCCAAAGCGGGACCAAGGCCGCGATCAACGATGGCAAGGCACTGATCAATCGCGCGCTTGCCGAGGCGGCTTTGCAGGAAGGTTCGACAGCGAAGAAGGCGGCAGGCGGCAGCGCCGCCGGCAAGGTCGGGCCTTATAAGCATCTGATGACCGGCGTTTCCTTCATGCTGCCCTTCATCACCGCGGGCGGCCTGCTGATCGCGCTGGCCTTCGCGCTTGGCGGCATCTACGCCTACGATCCCGCGCAGAGCAGTCCGCTGGCCTATGCGCTGTTCCAGATCGGTGGAAAATCGGCCTTCGTGCTGATCGTGCCGGCATTGGCCGGCTATATCGCATTCTCGATCGCCGATCGTCCGGGCATCGCGCCGGGCATGATCGGCGGCATGCTGGCCTCCAATCTCGGTGCGGGATTCCTGGGCGGAATCGCCGCCGGCTTCATCGCCGGCTACGGAACCGCCTGGTTCAACCGCCATATCAAGCTTCATCGCAATCTCGAAGGCCTGAAGCCCGTTCTGATCCTGCCGCTGCTGGGCTCGCTGCTGACCGGGTTGCTGATGATCTTTCTGGTTGGAACGCCGGTTGCCAACCTGCTCGCCTTCCTCACCGAATGGCTCAAGGGCATGCAGGGAACGAGCGCCGTTCTGCTGGGCCTGCTGATCGGTGGGATGATGGCCTTCGACATGGGCGGGCCCGTCAACAAGGCCGCCTACGCCTTTTCCACGGGGCTTCTGGCAAGTCAGATCTATACGCCGATGGCCGCCGCAATGGCCGCCGGCATGACGCCGCCCCTGGCGCTGGCGCTCGCCACCCGGCTGTTCCCGGGACGCTTCACCCATGATGAGCGCGAAGCCAGCGGCGCCGCCGGCATCCTCGGCCTCGCCTTCATCACCGAAGGCGCCATTCCCTTCGCCGCGCGCGATCCCTTCCGGGTCATTCCGGCGAACATGGCGGGCTCCGCCGTCGCCGGCGCGATTTCCATGGTGGTGGGGGTAGAATTGAAGGTGCCGCATGGCGGCGTCTTCGTTCTGCCGATTCCCAATGCCGTCACCCATCTCGGCCTCTATGTCGTCGCCCTGGCGGCTGGAACGGCGGTCAGCGCCTTGGCGCTTGGACTTCTGAAAAAACCAATTCAAGACGGCGTCGTTTGAGGAAAAGACGTCCTGCGATCAACAGGAACGGCAACTTACGATTATCGCAAATAATAAAATAAAACGGCCAACGGAGTGAACGTTATGAAGAAGGTCATGTTGTCGGTGAGTATATCGGCCTTGCTGTTCTCGGCGTCCGCCTTTGCCAAGGATTTCGTCCTGACCGACGTCGCCGGTAATATCGAAGAGGCCAATTGGCAAACCACCAGCGGAGAACTGGGGCTGACGGATGCACAGCCTTTCAGCGTCACCAAGAAAACGCTGCATGGCGGCAAGCAGGAAGGCAGCACGCTGATCACCATTGAGACAAAAGATCTGCAGGTCTCGCTGATTCCAACCCGCGGCATGAACATTCTTGAAATCAAAAGCGGCGATGTGCGCTTTGGCTGGACCTCGCCGGTCGATGAAATCGTCAATCCCGCCTTCATCAATCTGGAGATGCGCAACGGCGTCGGCTGGCTGGACGGCTTCAACGAAATGATGGTTCGTTGCGGATACGAATGGACCGGTCATCCGGGACGGGAAAACGACAGACTGACGAGTTTGCACGGCCGGGCTGGAAATACCCCCGCCTCCAAGGTTGTCGTCAGCATTGACGATGCGGCGCCCCATACCATCCATGTCAGGGGATTGCTGAAAGAAAACACCTTTAAACTCAGCGCTCTCGAAACATGGACGGAACTGTCGGTCACCCCGGGCGTGAAGGCCGTGAAAATCCATGATGAATTGACCAATAACAGTGACTACGACCGCAACTACCAGATCATCTACCACAGCAATTTCGGGACCCCGATCCTGGAAGAGGGGGCGAAGTTCGTGGCGCCCGTCAAAGAGATCTCGCCGTTCAATGATTATGCGAAGAAGGGTCTGAAAGACTGGCAGACCTATCTTGGGCCGACCAAAGGCTATGACGAGATGGTCTTCAACCTGGTTCCCTATGCGGACAAAGACGGCCGGACCATCGCCATGATCCATAACAAGGCGGCCGATCGCGGCATCGCCGTAGGTTTCGATACCAGGCAATTGCCGGTTCTGACGTTGTGGAAAAACACCGACACCCTGAAACAGGGGTACGTCTCCGGCATCGAGCCCGGTACCAGCTATGCCTATCCGCGTCAGATCGAACGCAAACAGGGCCGTGTTAAGACGCTGGCGGCCGACGGCCGACAGTCATTCGATCTGGAATATCGCATTCTGACCACTTCGGAAGAAGTGAAGGGTATCGACTCTGAAATAACTGCCATCACATCAGGTCAAAAAACAAACTGATAAACCAGTCGATCGCCAAAGAGTAACAGCTTTATATGAACGGTATGACTTTTATAGTCATGTCGTTTGACCGTCATAATTTTATCCGGCCTCGCCGGAAGTTACAAAACTGTGCGCAAGGCGCGGCAGATGCCACACATCTGTCCGCAGTCTTCAAATGACCTTCCGCATGGCGCAAGGAGAAAAGAAATGTCCAAATATCCGCTTATCCCCGCCGCGCTCGCCGCCGGCAGCCTGATTTTCGGCGCCAATGCTTTCGCTCAAACGACGGACGCCAATCGTAGCCCGGGGCAGGTCCTCTTCGACAATGGCGTCAGTCTCAGCGTCAATTACACTGGCGAGGCGGCCACCAACCCGAGCGGCGGCATCCGGCAGAGCACGGATTACGCCGGACAGATCTATTTCGGCGCGGATTTCGATTTCGCCAAGATCGCCGGCCTCGACGGCACCTCGGCCCATGTCGCGATGACGCAGCGCCACGGCCGCAATCTCGCCTCCGATGCCATCGGTAACAACACCTCGGTCCAGGAAATCTACGGCACCCAGAATCTTCATCTGGCCGAACTTACCGTCGAGCAGAAGCTTTTCGACGGGCGGCTCGACGTCACGGCCGGCCGTACGGTGGCGAACGTCGCCTTTCTGAATTCGCCGATCTATTGCAATTTCCAATCGAACTCCACCTGCGGCAATCCGACCTTCATCTTCAAGGACAGCAACTTCACCTATTTTCCGGCAAGCAGTTGGGGCGGCGACGCGAAGGCTCTCCTGACCGATAAGATCTACCTGCACGCCGGGGCTTATGAGGTCAATCCGCACGACAAGACCTCGGCCACCCATGGTTTCGATTTCGGGACCGACAATGCGACGGGAACGACGATACCGTTCGAACTCGGCTATGAGACGAGTTTCGCCAATGATTCTCTGCCGCGCCACTATCAGATCGGCGGTTGGTATGACGATTCCGATTATGCGGATCCGCTGCTCGACGCCGCCGGCAATACCGCGCTTCTCAGCGGAAAACCCTATGCGACGAATCATGGACGGTCGGGGGGCTTCTTCCGTTTCGATCAGATGATCTGGCGCCCCGATTCGGCGTCGAAGCGCGGGTTGACGCTGTTCGGCATCGTGATGACGCGGGTTTCCGGGCGCGTGTCGGAGGAGCGTTTCTATGAACTGGGCCTGCTCCAGACGGGGACCTTCGCCGGCCGCGACGAGGATACTTTGGGCTTCATGGTCAATGACCAGCAATTCAGCGATTCGACCCTGGCCGGAATCAGGGCCGCCCGGCAATCCGCCGGTGGCAGCGGTTCAATTCCCAAGCATGAGGTGATGATGGAGTTGGCCTATGGCGCGCAAGTAACCTCCGCCATCAGGTTTTCGCCCAACCTGCAATATATCATCAATCCGGATCAGACGGCCGAGCCCTTCCGGACCAAGAACATTCCGGATGCCTTTGTCGTGGGCTTCAAATTCACCGTCGACTTGGCGAAAATCGCCGGTCTCGCCCCGCCGTCGTTTTAACGCGCCGGGACCATCACCGGACCCGCCGCTTGTCGAGTGGAACCGTCGGGCGGCGGACCAGGTGAGAGCGCACCGAGCGGTGCGGACGGCCTCGGCCGGTGCGATTGAGCAGGAAAGCCAGAAGCAGGGGAGGGGCCAGGATCAGCGTCGTCTTTTTCACCCAGACAAGGAAGCTCTCGCGCCCTTTGGCGATGATGATCGCCTCCTTGCAATCGTAGCGCTGCTGGAAGGAGCCGCCACAGCCCTTCATCCGCGCCTCCACCTCGGTGGCATGAAAGCCATAGTCCTCAGGGTCGACGTCAAGGAATTCCTGGTAGAAAGTCACGGAAATCCAGATGACGCTGGCGACGATGGCTGTCGATTTGAGCACCGTGCGCGTATTCAGTGTCTGCGCGGCCATTGATCCATCCCCGGTACGGATCCCAAACTCGCGCGACACAATGTCGGCGCGCGTCGGCTCAGAGATAAATCTACCATAAAGATAAGAACTTGGGGCGGAATAACCACCCCGATCCCTCCTGGCCCGAGACCGCCGGAAGTGGAGCGGGGGCGTTATCTGAAGCCTTGTGTTTCGGAGCGACTATTTCGCTCCGAAACACAAGGGAAGAGCCGACATGGGCATCACCTTTCAGTCACCGTCGGAACGAGAAACTTCGCCGAAACGGCGATGGACACTTTGCTCGGACTGGCAATCGACCGCTCTTCGGCGTATATCGAGGACTTTCCCTCATCGATTGCCACCCGAGGAAGAGCGATGGCCGAGAAATGGACCCCCGACAGTTGGCGGACGAAGCCGATCCAGCAGGCTCCCGACTACCCCGATGCTGCGAAACTGACCGCGGTTGAAGGGCAGTTGCGCAATTTTCCGCCGCTGGTTTTTGCCGGGGAAGCGCGCCGGCTCAAGGATCATCTGGCCAAGGCCGCCGAGGGCAAGGCCTTCGTGCTGCAGGGTGGCGATTGCGCCGAGAGCTTCGCCGAATTCCATCCGAACAACATCCGCGACACCTTCCGGGTGTTGCTGCAGATGGCCGTGGTTCTGACCTTCGGCGCCGCCTCTCCGGTGGTCAAGATCGGCCGCTTGGCCGGTCAGTTCGCCAAACCGCGCTCGGCCTCCACCGAGACGATCGACGGCGTGACCTTGCCGTCCTATCGCGGCGACATGATCAACGGCATGGATTTCACCGCGGAAGCCCGCGAGGCCGATCCCGACCGGCTGGTGCATGTCTATAACCAGTCGGCCTCCACCTTGAACCTGCTCAGGGCCTTCGCCCAGGGCGGCTATGCCGATCTGCACAAGGTGCATCAGTGGAATCTGGGCTTCGTCGCCGGCGCGTCCGGCGCCCGCTACGCCGATTTGTGCGCCCGCCTCGACGAAACCCTCGCCTTCATGGAGGCCTGCGGGCTGACCTCGGAAGCGACGCCGCAGATCCGCGAGACCGATTTCTTCACCTCGCACGAGGCGTTGATTCTTCCCTATGAGCAGGCCTTGACCCGCGTCGATTCGACGACCGGCGACTGGTACGACTGTTCCGCCCATATGCTGTGGATCGGCGATCGGACCCGCCAGCCCGACGGCGCCCATGTCGATTTCATGCGCGGTGTCGGCAATCCCATCGGCTGCAAGGCCGGGCCGACGACGGCGCCCGACGATCTGCTGCGCCTGATCGACATCCTCAACCCGAACAACGAGCCCGGCCGTTTGACGGTCATCACCCGGATGGGCGCGGATCAGGTTGAGGGCAAGCTGCCGCCCCTTCTGCGCGCGGTGAAGCGGGAAGGCCGCAAGGTGGTCTGGCTATGCGATCCGATGCATGCCAACACGGTCAAGATGGGCGATTACAAGACCCGCTCCTTCGACCGCATCCTGGCCGAAGTGAAGGCCTTCTTCGCGGCGCATCGGGCCGAGGGAACCTATTCCGGCGGTGTGCATTTCGAAATGACCGGCCAGGACGTGACCGAATGCGTGGGCGGCACCCAGGCGATCACCGAGGCGCGCCTGGGCGATCGTTACCATACCCATTGTGATCCGCGGCTTAACGCCACCCAAGCCCTGGAACTGGCATTCCTCATCGCCGAGTCGTTGAAGGACGCCAGGGCCGAGGCCCGAAAGCTCGCGCAAGCATCATGAGTGAAGCCATGGCCCAGGATGTCAAAACGCGGTCCTCGTCGCGAATAGGCGACATTCCGGGCCAGACCGACCACTATTTCCTGTGCACGAAGGAAATCGTCGGGCGTTACGGGGACTGCGAGGTCACCTATGCGGTGTTCCTGCGCCGTCCGGTGCTGTCGACGCCGCGTCTGGCCGTCGAATGGCTGGAGCGGGTGGCGGAGGAACGCGGCACCCGTTTCAAGATCGAGCTCAACTACCGGGAAGGCGATTGGGTCGGTGCCGGCGAACCTTTGATGTTCATCACAGGCTCCTTCTATCATCTGGTCGATCTCGAGACGCTTTATCTTCAAAAGCTCGGGGCCGCCTGCGTCGCCGCCTACAACGCCTACACCATGTGCATCGATCTGCCGCATGTGGCTTTCCTGGCCATGGATGCCCGGCACTGCGCCGGAGCCGAGATGGCCGAGTTGATGGCCTATGCCGCGTCGGTCGGCTCGGACGCGGCGCGTCGGGCCAACAATGCCAAAGGCTTCGTCGGCAACGCCACGGCGGCCACCGCCCATTATTTCGGGCAGCCGGACGGACGGGGAACCATGCCGCATGCCCTGGTCGGCTATGCCGGTTCGACGCTGCGCGCCGCGGAAATGTTCTACGAGACCTTTCCCAATGATGATCTGGTCGTCCTCGTCGATTATTTCGGTCAGGAAGTCACGGATTCCCTCGAAGTTTGCCGCCGGTTTTCCGAACTGGCGCGGGCCGGGCGCATCGGCCTGCGTCTCGATACCCATGGCGGGCGGTTCCTCGAAGGGCTCGATCCGCAGATTTCCTATGCCGTTCTCGAACGCCACTCGCCGAAATCGATCCGCGGTTATCGGACCGACGCCGAACTGCGCCATCTGGTCGGCACCGGGGTATCCGCCGCCGCCGTCTGGCATATGCGCGAACAGTTGAACCAGAACGGTTTCGACAAGGTCAGGATCCTCGCGTCATCCGGCTTCACTCCGGCCAAATGCAAGGTGATGGCTTTTTCCCATGCGCCGATCGACGTCATCGGCACCGGATCGTTCCTGCCCGACAGTTGGGGGGAAACTTACGCCACCGCCGATATCGTCGCCTATGATGGCGTGCCCAGGGTGAAAATCGGCCGTGAATTCCTTTTGCGGCGTGAGGCGGAGTAAGGGGGCCCATGGTTTTTATGGTGGGATGTCTTGCCCGCTGCCGGGGTTAAGAGATAGCCTGGAGGCCAATTGGGCTCAGGCAGTAAGCAAGAGGGATCGCTCTATGGACTTGAAAACGAAGTATCTCGGCCTTGAACTGAACAATCCCCTGATCGTATCGGCCTGTACCCTTGGGCACAGTGTCGACAACATCCGCAAGCTCGAAGACAACGGTGCCGCCGCCGTCGTCCTGCCGTCGATTTTCCAGGAGGAAATCGAGGGGCATATCGAGGACATCGAAAGCATCCTGGCGGAAAGCGGTGCCGAGGCGACGACCTATCTGCCGCCTTCCATCGCCGATTCGTCGGGTCCCCAGAATTATCTGGATCTGATCAGGAAAGCCCGGGCCGCCGTTGATATTCCGGTGATCGCCAGCCTGAACGGCACCAGCCTCACCGGCTGGACCGACTATGCGGCGCAACTGGAAGAGGCCGGCGCCAACGCCATCGAACTCAACGTCTATTTCCTGCCGACCGATCTGTCCCTGACCGGTCAGCAGGTCGAGCAGCGTTATGTGGAAATCCTGAAGGCGGTCAAGAAGGCCGTGAAGATCCCGGTTTCCATGAAGCTGAGCCCCTATTTCAGTTCGCTCGGCCATATGGTGCGCCAACTCGACGCGGCGGGCGCCGACGGTTTCGTGCTGTTCAACCGCTTCTATCAGCCCGACATCGATCTGGAGGAGCTGACCCTGCAGCGCGATCTTAATCTCAGCCATCGCGGCGAGATCCGCCTTCCGCTTCTGTGGCTGGGTGCCCTGCACGGCCATGTCAAGGGTTCGCTGGCCGCCAGTTCCGGCGTGCAGACCGCCAAGGAGGTGGTTAAGTATCTGTTCGTCGGTGCCGATGCGGTGATGACGGCTTCCGCCCTGATCCGTCATGGCGTCGGCTATATGAAGACCCTGCTCGACGGGCTGAAGCTCGAACTGGAGCAGCGGGAAATCGAGTCGGTCTCGCGCATTCGCGGCAAGATGAGCCGTCACGCCGTCGCCGATCCGACCGCCTTCGATCGCGCCAATTACATCAAGATCCTGCAAGGCGCGCCGCGCGGTTGAGCCGTCTGAGGATGTGATGAAGCCCGGAGGGAGCGGCGGGAGCCGCTCCCTCCGTCGTTGACGGAAGGAAATGCGATCCCTACACTCGCCGACGGAGGGCTACGTTCCTTGAATCAAGAGACTATTTCCCTGCCGCGCAGCCGCGCGGCGATAGACAGGCTCGAACAGGCGGTTCACCGTCTGGAAGGGGTGATGGGCAGGCCGCGGGGCGATTTGTTCGGACATGCCGATCTGTCGACCAGCGCCGGTGATTACGCCGACGAGACGACCCGTGTCGTCGAATCTCGCCTCGATGCGGTGATTGACCGCCTCAAGACCATTCTCGAGGATTGATCCATGGTTGCGACAGTCAACATCATGGTGGTCGGCCGTACCTATGAAATCAGTTGCGACGAAGGCCAGGAGGAAGATGTCCGCGCCCTCGCGGCCGAAGTCGATCGCCGCGCCACCGAACTGCTGCGTGCCGTGGGACAGGTGGGCGACGCCCGTTTGCTGGTCATGGTCGGGCTGATGATGGCCGACGAAATCGCCGAGTTGCGCCGCCGCGACGGCGGTGGCACCCCCGCCCCGATGCTCGCCGCCACCCAGGATGAGGACGATGCCGCGCTGTCGACCAAGCTCGACGTTTTGGCCCGGCAAATCAACGCCATTGCGGATCGTCTGGAGAAAGCCTAAGTTTGTGTCGGAGCGGGCGCTGCTTGGTGCGATCGGTAGCATTTTTCCCCGGGGCCAATGTCTTCACTCTAGGGGGCTGTCTCTGTCGAGATCGTGGTCTCGATACATGGTCCCCACCTGCAAACGCAGGCCACGGAGGGACTTCATACGCCGGACGGCCGTGGCGGCTCCGCTCCACCTTTCCATTTCTCCGGATTGTTCCATCCTTCGCTGATGACCCTTTCGCCTCCGTCCGCCTCGGGCGGCAAAGCAGATTTGCGCCGCCGGGCGGCTGCAATCCGCCGCGAGGCCCATGATCGTCTCGCCGCGACGGCCGGAACCGGTATTGCCGCGGTTTTCCTGGCCGGCGTCCCCTGGAATCCGGAATGCGCGGTCGCTGGTTATTGGCCGATGGCCGGGGAGGCGGACGTCCGTCCGCTGCTGGAGGCGTTAGCCGCGCGCGGTTGCCGTGTCGGCTTGCCGGTGGTGGAGAGCAAGGGGCGCCCACTGGCCTTTCGTCTTTGGCAGCCCGGCATGGCGTTGGAGGCCGGCCCACATGGCACCGCCCATCCGCCGACGGACGTGCCCGTCATGGAACCCGATCTGCTGCTGGTGCCGATGCTGGCCTTCGATCGCAGGGGCCGCCGCCTGGGGTATGGTGGCGGCTATTACGACCGCACCCTCGCCTTGCTTCGCGGAAAGCGGACGGTCACCGCCGTCGGTATCGCCTACGCGGCCCAGGAAATGCCCGTTCTGCCCGACGAACCGCACGACCAGCGGCTCGACTGGGTGGTTACTGAAACCGCTGCGCTGGAGGCGCTGTCATGAAACTTTTGTTCTGCGGCGATGTGTTGGGCCGTTCGGGCCGCGACGCCATCGCAGAGCATGTTCCCCTGTTGCGTCAACGGCTGGGGCTCGACTTCGTCGTCGTCAACGGCGAGAACGCCGCGCATGGATTTGGTATTACCCCGAAAATCTGCGAAGAGTTCTTCGACGTCGGGGTCGACTGTATCACCCTGGGCAACCACAGTTGGGATCAGCGCGAGATCATGCCCTATCTGGACAGCGAGCCGCGGGTTCTGCGCCCCCGCAACTATCCGGCCGGAACGCCTGGGAAGGGGGCCGGCATCTATCCGGCGCCTCGCGGCAGGAAGGTGATGGTTGTCCAGGTGATGGGCCGGCTGTTCATGGATGCGCTCGACGATCCCTTCGCCGCCGTCGAGGCGGAGATGGCCCGTCAGCGTCTGGGTGTCACCGTGCATGCGGTCATCGTCGACGTTCATGGCGAGGCCTCCAGCGAAAAGATGGCCCTGGGCCATTATCTCGATGGCCGGGCCTCGCTGGTCGTCGGAAGTCACAGCCACATTCCGACGGCGGACGCGCAGATCTTTCCCAAGGGAACGGCCTATCAGACGGATGCCGGGATGTGCGGAGACTACGATTCCGTGATCGGCATGAAGAAAGAGGCTGCGACCTTCCGTCTGGTCCGCAAACTGCCGGGCGAGCGGTTGAGCCCGGCCGAGGGGCCCGGTACGCTTTGCGCGGTCTTCGTTGAAACCGATGATGCGACCGGTCTGGCTAAGAGGGTGGAGCCGGTCCGCCTCGGCGGCCGGTTGGCTCAGGCCATGCCCGTGGTGTAGCCTCTCCCGCTCTTCCGGCTTCCACCCATAAACAAACACCCCCGGGGATGACCCGGGGGTGTTGTCGTTAAAAAGGCGTTTCCGCCTGTTCCATGCGGATCAAAGGAAGCGGTTCCACCAGCCCTTGCGGGGAGGGGCGGCGGGTTCCGCCGGCTTCGGTTCCGCCTTTGGAGCTTCCGGTTCCGGCGCCGGTTCCGGCGTCACCTGCACCGGTTCGACGATCTGCGGGACCGAAGACGGAGCGAGAACATCCTCCGAAGCGGCGGGAATCTCCGCCGTTACCGCAGGCGTTTCGACCGGAGTCTCCGCCGGGGCCGCCGCCTTCTTGCGTGGCGCGCGGGTGCGCTTCGGTTTGGCCGGCGCCGGTTCCGTTGCGACCGCGGCTTCGGCCGGAGCGGCCTCCGCCGGGGTTTCCGCGTCGGCGGCTTTCGCTTTCCTGCGGGTACGCTTCGGCTTGGCCGGCGTTTCCGGAGCGGCCGCTTCGGGCGCTTCCGAAGTCAATTCCGCTGCGACCGTTTCGGTCTGGGACGGCTTCGCTTCGACCGAAGAAGCTTCGGCGTTCTCGTCGGCGGACGCGTCTTCCGGCACGACATTGCCGTCGGCATCGACCTCCTGGCCATCGGCGCGGCGATGACGGCGGCGGCCGCCGCGCTTGCCACGGCGGCGGCGGCGCGGGGCGGGATCGCCGTCGGCAACGGCGATGGCCTCGGCAGCCTCGGCATCCTCTTCGTCGTCCTCGGCGTTCTCATCGGCGGCGGTTTCCGGGGCGGCGGCAACATCGACGACCTCTCCGACACCGGCGTCATTCTCGGCGACCGGGGCTTCGCCATTGACCGGGGCTCCCTCGTCGCGGCGGCCACGGCGGCGGCGGCGGCGGCGGCGGCGGCGGCCTTCCCCGTCCTCTCCCGCCGCGGCGGCAGCGTCGCTCGTGGCGACTTCGGCGGGCTGCGTCTTGACTTCCTCGACGGTCTCGACCTCCTCGTCGACCTCCTCCACCTCGGGCTCGGGGTCCGGCTCTTCGATGATCGGCTGATCGGTGGTGATGGGACGGGGAAGTTCGATCGGGGTCTCGGACCGCACTTTGTCCATGCGGTGCGCCGGGGGCACCAGCGAGTCATCGCCGGTCAGGAACACCTGGAACCCGTAACGGGCTTCGATGTCCGCGAGATCGTGCCGTTTCTGGTTGAGAATATAGAGGGCTATCGAACTATGGACGGTAACGGTGACTTCGCTGGACCGGCGGCGAATGCCTTCTTCCTCGATGGCGCGCAGGATATGCATCGAAGCCGATTCCACCGAACGGACCGACCCGGTGCCGCCGCAATGCGGGCAGGGCAGGAAGCTGGTTTCCATCAGG
Organism: Telmatospirillum siberiense; assembly: GCF_002845745.1. Taxonomy (GTDB): domain Bacteria; phylum Pseudomonadota; class Alphaproteobacteria; order Rhodospirillales; family Magnetospirillaceae; genus Telmatospirillum; species Telmatospirillum siberiense. Next base: position 46,372 of record NZ_PIUM01000006.1, read on the forward strand.
CTGGGGCGCAGGCGCTGGCGAGACAATTCCAACAGGCCGAAAGCGCTGATCTTGCCCAGCTGGATGCGGGCCCGATCGAAGCGCATGGCCTCCTTCACGCGGCGCTCCACCGTATGATTGTTGCGGCTCTCCTCCATGTCGATGAAATCGATCACGATGAGACCGGCCAGATCGCGCAGCCGCAACTGGCGAGCCACCTCATCGGCGGCCTCGCAATTGGTCTTGAGGGCGGTTTCCTCGATATGGCGCTCCTTGGTGGAGCGGCCCGAGTTGACGTCGATGGCGACCAGGGCTTCGGTCTGGTTGATCACCAGATAGCCACCGGATTTCAACTGAACCACCGGGCTATGCATGGAGTCGAGCTGGGCTTCGATCTGGTAGCGCTGGAACAGCGGCATGACCGGATCTTTGAAAAGCTGCACGCGGCGGGCGTGGCTCGGCGTCAGCATCCGCATGAAGTCCTTGGCCAGGCGATAGCCTTCCTCGCCGTCGACCTGGATTTCGTCGATGTCGCGGGAATAAAGATCGCGAATCGAGCGCTTGATCAGATTGGCTTCTTCATAGACCAGGGCCGGGGCCGTCGACTTCAAGGTCAGATCGCGTACGCTGTCCCATAGCCTTAAGAGATATTCGTAGTCGCGTTTGATCTCGGGCTTGGTCCGTTCGGATCCGGCGGTCCGGACGATCACCGCCATTCCGTCCGGAATATCCATGTCGTTGGTAATCGCCTTCAGGCGCTTGCGGTCCTGGACATTGGTGATCTTGCGCGACACCCCGCCACCACGGGCCGTGTTGGGCATCAGAACGCAGTAACGGCCGGCCAGGGACAGATAGGTCGTCAGAGCCGCGCCCTTGTTGCCGCGCTCCTCCTTCACCACCTGGACCAGGACGATCTGGCGTCGCTTGATGACTTCCTGGATCTTGTAATTGCGCAAGGAGCGGGGGCGCCGGCGTTCCTCTTCCTCGACCTCCTCGCCGCCGACGGAATCGGTCTCGCCATTGCCGTTTTGCGCTTCGGCAGCCTCCTCGCCGTCGGCCGAGTCCGCCGAGGCGTCATGGAAAGAGGATTTCGACTGTTCCTCGTCGCCGTCGCCGAAATCCGCCGACGCGGCGGTGGAGCTTTGCTTCATCACCTCGCGCTGCTCGGCCAGCAGGGCCTGCCGGTCGGCAACCGGGATCTGATAATAGTCGGGATGGATTTCACTGAAGGCCAGAAAGCCGTGGCGGTTGCCGCCGTACTCGACGAACGCCGCCTGCAGCGACGGTTCGACGCGGACGATCTTTGCCAGGTAGATATTACCTTTAAGCTGCTTTTTGGTGGAGGTTTCGACGTCAAATTCTTCGAGACGCGTTCCATTCACCACGACCACGCGGGTTTCTTCCGCGTGTGTCGCGTCGATTAACATACGTTTGACCATTAAACTCAAAGCTCCAAGACGCTGTCGCGGGCGCAGTGGGCGCCATCACGCAGCAAAGGGATCCGACAAAGCCTGCGGCGCCTGCGGTTTCCTGATTCTGCGTCTTGGTCGTGTGAGTGACGAAGTGCATGGAGGAAGGAATCCTGGCGGGCTGCACGCCCGGCGTTGAAAACTGTACAAACGAACCCGATCGGCAGATAACTCCGACTTGGTCCGGCGACCCCGGTTGGCGGCGACCGCCAAGTAAAGCGGTGCACGCTTCCGGACTCACCTCTCCCGTAGGAGGGGACCCGACCACGAGTTTCGTCCCGACACCATACCCGCAGCACCTTGTTCCGGCAATGATCTTCTTCCCGTTCCAAGGTGGCTGGCCGGACAGGACAACCCTTTTGGATAAAAGGTTTTTGCCTCCCGATGCGGGTTGCACCAAGCGGCCGGGATGCGCGTCGGGCGTTCAACCTGTGCAAATTCAGATCTTCTTTACCGAAATGGATAGAAGATCAATCGGAATCAAGGGGTTTGGCATTGAACCGGAAGAATCGTTTCGGCTATATGAGTGGCGCCTTTAGTTGAGGGATAATGTATCGATGGGGCGGTTCCGCGGTTTGCTCCTCCGCATCGTGACGATTGTCTGCGTTCTGCTGCTCGGGTTGCCCGGTTGGGTCATGGCCGGTGATCGGCCGGCGGTAACGGGCGTTCGCGTCGCGGATCACGATGGCGTGACCCGTTTCGTCATGGATTTGTCGCTGTCGATCCCCTTCCAGGTGGTCGGGCAGACCGATCCGTCGCGCGTTGTTATCGAATTTCCCGATCTTGCCTGGTCGGCCGAGGCCAAGGGGTTGAGTCGGCCGGTCGGCGTTTTGCGCAACTACCATTTTGATTCGTCCGCCGGCGGACCGGACCGTCTGGTCCTCGACGCTGGTAAACCGGTGACGGTTCAGAAGGCTTTCCTGATCCCCCCGGCTGCCGGGGGGCATTACCGCCTGGTTCTCGACATGACCGCCGGCGCTCCGCCGCCGGTGCCCGCCAAGCCGGCCGCGACGTCGCAAAGCGTATCCCAGGCCAATCCCATCCTCACTCCGCCGCCGGCGCCCTCGGGAGCGAAGCGCCCCGAGGGCGACACCGTCGCACGGGGCGCGGTGCCGCCGCCGCCGCCGCGCGCTCCCGCCCCTGTTCCCGCCGCCCTGCCGGTCGCCGCCGCGCCCGCCCCGGCTCCAGATCTTTCGGCGCGGCCGTCTGGCCGCAAAAGCGCCCATTCCGGCAAACCGATCGTCGTGATCGATCCCGGCCATGGTGGTGTCGACCCCGGCGCCATAAGCCTGAGCGGCGTCTACGAGAAAAGTATCGTTCTCGCCCTGGCGCGCGACGTGAAGGCGCAACTCGACAAGGGGGGGAAGGTCAAATGCATTCTGACGCGCGACCGGGACGTCTTCATACCCTTGCGTGAGCGGGTGTCCATCGGCCGGGCCGACAATGCCGACCTGTTCGTGTCCCTGCACGCCGATACCGTGTCGGATCCGGACATTCGCGGGTTGTCCGTCTACACCTTGTCGCAGAACGCTTCGGATGCGGAAGCCCAGGCCCTTGCGGACAAGGAAAACAAGGCCGATATTGTGGCCGGCATTGATCTGTCGAACGAATCGCCCGAGGTGACCAATATCCTGATCGATCTGGTCCAACGCGAATCGATGAATCTCTCGGCGGTGTTCGCCCATGGGCTGATTCAGGAAATCTCGCGCGGAACCCGACAGCTTTTGCAAAACACCCACAGATTCGCCGGATTTGCCGTGTTGAAAGCACCCGACGTTCCTTCGGTGCTGGTGGAAACCGGCTATCTTTCGAACCCGGAGGACGAGCAGATGTTGCGCCGTCCGGAATACCGCGCCAAATTGGCAACCGCCATGGCGCGGGCGATAGAACACTATTTTGCGCAGACGCAAAAAGCGCGCCGCTCTTGAGGTTTCGCCGGGTCGGGAACGGCGGGGCCGGCTTCAGGCGAAAGTTGGAGCACCCCCGGCATCGCCACAGGTGCGATTCATCCGTTATCGGGACGATCGCCCGAATGCACTCTTAAGGATGACGTGACGTCATGTTGAGGTTTCTGGTTCTCCTGTTCAGTACCCTGTTTCTTTTCGCCATCGTTGCCGTCGGGGGCGTTCTGGGGCTGTTTTGGCATTATGGGCGCGATCTGCCGGACTATCATCAGTTGGCCCATTACGAGCCGCCGATCACGACCCGGGTCTATGCGGGGGACGGCCGGCTCGTTGCCGAATATGCGTTGGAAAAGCGCAGCTTCGTGCCGATCAACGCGATGCCGCAGCGGGTCATCAACGCCTTTCTGGCCGCCGAGGACAAGAATTTCTACCAGCATTCCGGCATCGATCCGGCGGGTATCGCCCGTGCCGTCGTGACCAACCTGAAGAACCGCGGCATGGGAAGCGACCGGCGTCCGGTCGGGGCATCGACCATCACCCAGCAGGTCGCCCGCAATTTCCTGCTCAACAACGAGGTCTCTCTCGCGCGCAAGATCAAGGAGGCGATTCTTGCCTTCCGTATCGAACGCGCCTTCACCAAGCAGCATATTCTCGAGCTTTATCTAAACGAGATCTACCTCGGCCAGGGGTCCTACGGGGTTGCCGCCGCCGCGCTCAACTATTTCGACAAGAGCCTGGACGAGCTGTCGATCTCCGAGGTGGCCTTTCTGGCCTCGCTGCCCAAGGCGCCGAGCCGCAACCCGCAGCTGTTCCGCGAGAGGCGCGATTACGTCATCGGACGCATGGCCGAGGATGGCTATATCAGTCCCGCCGAGGCCCGCGCCGCCATGGCGGACCTGATTTCGACCCGTCCCCGGGCAGAGGCCGTCCTGGTCCCCGGCGGCGAATATTTCGCCGAGGACATCCGTCGCGAGCTGGCCGATCAATATGGCGAGGATTCCCTTTACAAAGGGGGCCTGAACGTTCGTTCGACCCTTGATCCTGCCTTGCAGGAACTGGCGACCAAGGTGTTGCGGGCCGGCCTCGAATCCTATGATCGCCGCCACGGCTGGCGGGGACCGCTGACCAAGATCGATGCCGGAGCCGGCTGGAACCGTCGTCTGGCTGCCCTGCCGGCGCGGCCGGAATTGGCGCCCTGGTTGACGGCGGTGGTGCTGGCGACGGCGGACGATCACGCCGAAGTCGGTTTCGCCGACGGCCGCAAGGGCCGAATTCCCCTGGCCGAACTGCGCTGGGCGCGGCCGGCGCTGTCGTTGCAGAACATGGGGCCGGTGCCCCGGCGTGCCTCGGATGTGTTGCAGGCGGGCGACGTGGTGGCCGTCGAGGCGGTGACGAAGAGCGAGGACGGAAAAGAGAAATACGGCGCCGAAACCTATACCTTGCGGCAGCCTCCGAAAGTGGAGGGGGCCCTGGTGGCCATCGATCCGCACACCGGGCGCGTGCTGGCCATGCAGGGAGGTTTTTCCTACGCGCGCAGCCAGTTCAATCGCGCGACCCAGGCGCTCCGCCAACCCGGATCGGCCTTCAAGCCCTTCGTCTATATGGCGGCGCTCGACAGCGGCTATACGCCGTCCTCCCTGGTCCTCGACGGTCCGATCGAGCTTGAGCAGGGGCCCGGCTTGCCCAAATGGCGGCCGAAGAACGACCATAACGACTATCTGGGTCCGACCACGCTTCGGGTCGGCGTCGAGAAGTCGCGCAATCTGATGACCGTCCGTCTGGCCGCCACCATCGGTATTTCCAAGGTGGCCAATTACGCCGAGAAGTTCGGCGTGGTCGACAAATTGCCGCACGAACTGGCCATGGCGCTGGGGGCCGGCGAAACCACGCCGCTTCGACTGACCGCGGCCTATGCCCAGATCGTCAACGGCGGGCGGAAGGTGACGCCCACCCTGATCGACCGCATCCAGGATCGCAACGGTCTTACCATTTACCGTCACGACACCCGGATTTGCACGAGCTGCCAGACGACCTTCTATACCGACCAGGACATGCCCGACGTGCCGGACAATGCCGAGCAGTTGGTCGATCCGATGACCGCCTATCAGATGGTTCATATCCTGGAGGGCGTGGTGGCCCGTGGAACGGGGCGCATCGTCGCTTCCGTCGGCAAGCCGATCGCCGGCAAGACGGGGACCAGCAACGATTCCAAGGATACCTGGTTCATCGGGTTCTCGCCGGACCTGGTGGTCGGTGTTTTCGTCGGTTTCGACGAGCCGGTCAGTCTCGGCCAGCATGAGTTCGGTGCCACCATTCCGGCCCCGATCTTCCGCGATTTCATGACCGAGGCGTTGAAGGACAAGCCGCCGACCCCCTTCCGCGTGCCGTCGGGCATCCGTCTGGTGCGGGTGAACGCCGCCACCGGCAAGCCGGCGCAGCCTGGCGATAACAATGTCATCTACGAGGCATTCAAACCCGATACCGTGCCTTCCGGGGTGGAGGAATCGGTGCTCGACAACGATGCCGGCGTGATGGGGCTGGGCTATGGGACGATCTCCGGCGTCGGCGCCGCCGAGGATCAGCCCGTCGGGCAGGCGCAGACGGGAAACCTTCCTGCGGACGCGGCCGGCGGCGAGGGCCTTTTGCCGCCCGGCATGCCTGCGTCGGCGCCGGCCCAACCGGTTCTTCCGGCGGCGCCCGCCGCCGTGCCGGTACGGCCGGCGCCGGCCGAGCCGGCCATCCCGCAGGCCGGTGGATTGTATTAGAGCATCCGAGCGTCAAATTTGACGCTTGGATACTCCAAAGCGGCCATTGAGCCCGCGCCCTGTGAGGGCTTGGAAAACTAGCTGGAGCGTGATGCGGATTTAAGACATCACGTTCTAGAGAGACTTGCGAGGGGGGGCCGTTTCGCCTAAAACGACCCTCTCCGACTTAAATCCCGCGACCATAGGATCCAATATGCGCGCCGAAATCGAGGCGATCGCCAATGACATCAATCAGTCGCTCGAATTGTTGCGGCGCCATCTTGATTGGGACAATGCTCTGCGTCGTCTCGACGAGTTGAACGCCCGCTCCGAGAATCCGGACCTGTGGAATGATGCCGCCGCCGCGCAGAAGCTGATGCGCGAGCGGACTCACCTGGAACAGTCGGTCAGCACGGTGCGGAGCATCGAACGCGATCGCGACGATTTCCTGGGTTTGATCGAGTTGGGCGAGATGGAGGACGACCAGACCGTCGTCGTCGACGCCGAGGAGGGCTTGCGGGCCCTTCGCGAACGGGCCGGCAAGATGGAGCTGGAAAGCCTGCTTTCCGACGAGGCCGATTCCAACGACTGCTATATCGAGGTTCATGCCGGTGCCGGCGGCACCGAGGCGCAGGATTGGGCGGAGATTTTGCTGCGCATGTATATGCGCTGGGCCGAGCAGCATGGCTATAAGGTCGTCTGGCTGGAAGAAAACGCCGGCGAGGAGGCCGGCCTCAAGTCTGCGACCCTGCAGATCACCGGCCATAACGCCTATGGCTGGCTGAAGACGGAAAGCGGGGTGCACCGCCTCGTGCGCATATCGCCTTTCGATTCGGCGGCGCGTCGGCACACCAGCTTCAGCTCGGTCTGGGTCTATCCGGTGATCGATGACAGCATCGACATCCAGATCAACGAGTCGGATTGCCGTATCGATACCTTCCGCGCCTCGGGCGCTGGCGGCCAGCACATCAACAAGACGGATTCGGCCATCCGCATTACCCATATCCCGACCGGTATCGTGGTCAGTTGTCAGGCCGACCGCTCACAGCACCGCAACCGCGCGATGGCCTGGGACATGCTTCGTGCCCGCATGTACGAAGCGGAATTGCAGAAGCGCGAGGCGGTTGCCCAGGCAGAAGCCGATGCCAAGACCGAGATCGGCTGGGGGCGCCAGATTCGCTCCTATGTGCTGCAGCCTTATCAGATGGTGAAGGATCTGCGTACCGGCGTCGAGACCTCGGATACGCAGGGCGTGTTGGACGGCGATCTGGATCCCTTCATGGCGGCGTCTCTGGCCGCCCGGATCCAGGGCGGTGTCGGAGGTCAGACCGAAACCGAATGATCCATCGCCGCTGCCGCCGTTTCCGCCTGTTCGGCCTGCTCCTGGTGGGGTTGGCGGCCTTCGCGGTGCAAACGCCGGCGGCGGGCGAGGGGTTTGCGGCATCCGCTCTGACCAGCCGTGTTCGCGAGACCCCGTTTCCCGGCTCCGGCCATTCCATCGGCAGTCCCGCCAACGGATGCTTGAGCGGAGCCGAAGCCCTGCCCTTGTCGGGCCGTGGCTGGGAGACGCTGAGGCCGGAACGCAACCGGTTCTGGGGGCATCCGTCGATGATCTCCTTCCTCATGGAAAAGGCCGGGGAAACGCCTTCGCCCTGGCGGCTGCTGGTCGGTGACATCGCCCAGCCCAGGGGTGGGCACATGGCCTCGGGTCATGGAAGCCATCAGACGGGGATCGACGTCGACATTCTCTTCCGCCTGTCCGATCGCCCCCTGACCGAGGAGGAGCGGACGACGCCGGCATTGGACGGCGTCCTGGCCGAAGACGGAACCTTCCTGCCGGGGAGATGGGGCCCCGCCCAGACGGCCATCCTGCACGCCTTCGCCTCGGATCCCCGGGTCGAGCGGATCTTCGTCAATCCCGCCATCAAGCAAGCGTTGTGCGACGGGGCGGGGGATGACCGCGCCTGGCTTCGCGTCCTGCGTCCCTGGTGGGGACACGACGATCACTTCCATGTGCGCCTGCATTGCCAGCCCGGCGACGCCGAATGCGTCCCGGGGGCCCCGTTGCCGCCAGGCGACGGATGCGGGGGGGAGTTGCAGTCCTGGATCATCAGCGGTGACTGGAAATCGCGACCGAAGCCGCATGATCCCTTGAAGGTTCAACGTCCGGAGCCGCCGGCGGCGTGCCGGACGATTCTTGGAAGCGCGGATTAACCTTCTGCCGGGAGCGGCCCCGATGGCAAACAACCAGTCTGATCCATGTGACGGGGAAATCTTCCGGCGGGCGCTCGTTACGGGGGTGAGTTCGGGTATCGGCGCCGCCATTGCCCGGCATCTGTTGCAAGAGGGATGGCGGGTGGAGGGAATGAGCCGGAGGGCGCCGCCTTTCGCTCATCCGCATCTTCATGTCACGCCCGTTGATTTGCTGGACGCCGCCGCCGTGAGCGAGGCTCTGTCCGGATTACCCCCGGTATCGGCCTTGGTGCACGCCGCGGGCGTCATGCGCGTTGGTAAGATCGGCGAGGTGCCTCCCGATGCCGCGCGGCTGATGTGGCGTTTGCATGTCGAGGCGGCGACGCAACTGGTGGAGCATGTCGCGGCGCGGATGTCCGATGGCGGGCGTATCGTTCTGATCGGCAGCCGCACCGCCGAAGGGGCGGCGGGCCGCAGCCAATATGCCGCGAGCAAGGCCGCCATGGTCGGACTGGCGCGCTCCTGGGCCATCGAATTGGCACCGCGTGGAGTGACGGTGAACGTCGTCGCACCGGGCGCGACCGACACGCCGATGCTCAAGGATCCAGGCCGGGCCGGCGTTCAGCCGAAACTGCCGCCCATCGGACGCTTCGTCAAACCGGAGGAGGTTGCCGCGTTGACGGCCTTTCTGCTGTCCGATCTGGCGGCCAGCATTACCGGCCAGCGCATATTCGTCTGTGGCGGCGCCTCCCTGTAGGGAGATTTAACCCGGGTTAAGCCCGGAACGGCATCACGTGCTGGCGCGCTCGATCAGGCGGAAGCCGATATCGACCGTCCTCTCGACCTCCTGACGGCCGTCGATCCGGGCCAGCATCGCCTCCGCCGCCTTCAGGCCGATGGCGTGGCGGTCGATCCGCACCGTCGTCAGGGCGGGATAAGTGTATGCGGCGAGATCCAGATCGCCAAAGCCGATGACGGCCAGGTCTCCGGGGATGGTCAGATGGCGGGCCTGGGCTTCGGCCAGGACGCCTTGCGCCAGCGCATCGGAACTGCAGAAAACGGCCTGTGGCGAGGGGCCTGGCTCATCGAGAAGACGGGCCAGGCCTTCGCGTCCCCGCTGCAAGTTGCCCGGTGCGGGCACCATGCTGGTGCGAACATCCCCGATGCCTTTTTCAGAGAGCGCCGCCAGAAAACCCTGACGACGGATCTTGGCGCGCTCGTCGTCCGCCCAAACCATGGCCAGACGGCGGTAGCCCTTGTCCGTCAGGTAGGTGGCGACGGCCCGACCGACGGCGGCATGCGAAAAACCGATGACCACATCGATGGGATTGTCGGTGATGTCCCAGGTCTCCACCACCGGGATGCCGGCGGCGCGTAAACGGCGATAGGTTTCCGGGGCATGGTTGACCCCGGTCAGAAAGACGCCCTCGGGGCGTCGGCTCAGGATCGCCTCGACCAGTTTGGCTTCGCGGGTCGCCGGATAACCGGTCAGTCCGAGGAGCACATGATATCCCGCCTCCTCGAGGCGGTCGGTCAGCGCTTCGACGGCTTCGGTGAAGATGGAATTGGCAATGGTCGGCACGATGGCGGCGACCAGCCGGCTGCGTTTCGAGGCGAGTCCCCCGGCCAGCAGATTGGGAACATAGGCGGTTTCGGCAATGGCCGCCCGCACCGCCTCGGTGGTTTTGGCATTGACCAGTTCGGGGCGGTTGAGCACGCGGGAGACGGTGCTGGGCGAGACGCCGGCCAGTCGGGCGACATCGCCCAGGGTGATCGCTCCCGAGGCGGAAGGGGCGGGGTGCGGTTCACCGGGCGTGGGGTCGATCTGTTTCAAAGACCCTGTCGGGTCGTCGGGAGGCAATGATCCGGGCACCAGAAGGCCTTTTAGGTGGTCGAAGGTGGTCTTTGCGTCGCGATGGAAGCGCACAAAACGCATACCGATCAAATCAGGCCGATCCCGGAATGCCAAGGGCTTCCTGCTCAACGATGGTTTAAAGGCATATGAAAGCGCTTGCAGTGATTTTATGAAAGCGCTATCAGTGGAAATGAAAGCGCTTTCATCGCCCGGCAGCGATGCCCGGCGATCCAAAAAACAGCGATCATCGGGGAGTCACGTCCATGAGTTCAGAAAAGAACCTGGCGGACACGAAAAGAAGCCGAGTTCGTCATCTCATCGTCTTCATGTTGTTCGTCCTGACCGCCATCAATTACGCCGACCGGGCGACGTTATCCATCGCGGGGCCACAGGCTGCCAAGGAGTTGGGGCTGGATGCCGTGGCCATGGGCTATGTGTTTTCCGCCTTCGGCTGGTCCTATGTGATCGGTCAGTTGCCGGGCGGCTGGCTGCTCGACCGCTTCGGTTCCAAGCCGGTCTATATCGCCAGCCTGCTTCTCTGGTCGTTCTTCACCATGCTCCAGGGCTCGGTGGGCATCATTGCGGCCGGCTACGCCATCACGACGCTGTTCGTCCTGCGTTTTATGGTGGGTTTGTCCGAATCGCCGTCGTTTCCGGCCAACAGCCGGATCGTTTCGGCCTGGTTTCCGACCAAGGAGCGCGGCACCGCTTCGGCGATCTTCAACTCCGCCCAGTATTTCGCCACGGTGATTTTCGCTCCGCTGATGGGCTGGATCACCCATGAGTTCGGCTGGAGATACGTCTTCTATGTGATGGGAGTGCTGGGCATCCTCGTCGCCCTGGTCTGGGCGAAGATCCTGCACAGCCCGAAGGACCATCCATCCATCAATGCCGCCGAACTGGCTTATATCGAGGAGGGGGGCGGCCTCGTCTCGATGGATCAGAAACAGGCGGCCAAGGCCGACAACGGCCCGCAGTGGGGCTTTATCAAACAGCTTCTGAAAAGCCGCATGCTGATGGGCGTCTATATCGGCCAGTATTGCATCACCACGCTCACCTACTTTTTCATCACCTGGTTTCCCGTCTATCTGGTCCAGGGACGCGGCATGACCATTCTGAAGGCCGGTTTCGTCGCTTCGCTGCCGGCTCTCTGCGGCTTCACGGGTGGCGTCCTGGGCGGCGTCATCTCCGATCTGCTGCTGCGTAAAAGCGGCTCACTGTCCCTGGCCCGCAAAGTGCCGATCGTCGTCGGCATGCTGATGTCGATGAGCATGATCGCTTGCAACTACATCAACGTCGACTGGATCGTCGTCAGCGTCATGGCGCTCGCCTTCTTCGGAAAGGGCGTCGGGGCTTTGGGCTGGGCCGTGGTCTCGGACACCTCGCCCAAGGAAATCGGGGGCTTGAGCGCCGGTCTGTTCAATACCTTCGGCAATACCGCCGGCATCACCACGCCGATCGTCATCGGCTATCTCGTGCAGGGGACGGGTAACTTCGACGCCGCCCTCGTATTTGTCGCCGCCAACGCCCTCGGCGCCATTGGCTGCTATCTTCTGGTCGTCGGCGAAATCAAACGGTTCGTGTTGCAGCGGAACACGCCGTCTCTGGGAGGACTCCAAAAATGACTAAGATCTCTTCGCAAAACAGTTTCTCGGCGGCGCCGAAAGTCACGGAAATGCGTGTCATTCCGGTGGCCGGACATGACAGCATGCTGCTCAATCTGAGCGGCGCGCACGGTCCCTTCTTCACCCGCAATCTCGTCATCCTGACGGATAATGCCGGCCATACCGGAGTAGGAGAGGTGCCGGGCGGCGAGGCAATCCGCAAAACCCTGGAGGATTCGATTCCGCTGGTGGTCGGCCAGCCGCTCGGCGCCTATCACGGGGTACTGAACGCCATGCGCGGACGCTTCGCCGACCGTGACAGCGGCGGACGCGGCCAACAGACGTTCGATCAGCGGATCACCATTCACGCGGTGACCGCCGTCGAGGCCGCCCTGCTCGATCTGCTGGGGCAGTTCCTGGATGTGCCGGTTGCCGCCCTGCTGGGCGAAGGCCAACAGCGCGAACGGGTCAAGATGCTGGGATATCTGTTCTATGTCGGCGACCGCCGCAAGACCGATCTTCCCTATCTGTCCGCTCCCGACGTCAAGGACGACTGGTTCCGGCTGCGCCATGAAGAGGCCTTGACGCCCGCCTCGGTGCTGCGTCTGGCCGAAGCCACCCACGCCCGTTACGGCTTCGACGATTTCAAGCTGAAGGGCGGCGTGCTGTCGGGCGAAGCGGAGATGGAGGCCGTCAGTCTTCTCGCCAAGCATTTCCCGGAAGCCCGGATCACGCTGGACCCGAACGGCGCCTGGCCGCTGGCCGAGGCCATCGCCCTGTGTCGGGGCCGTCATGACGTGCTGGCCTATGCCGAGGACCCGTGCGGGGCGGAGAACGGCTATTCGGGCCGCGAGGTGATGGCCGAATTCCGCCGGGCCACCGGATTGCCGACGGCGACCAACATGATCGCCACCGACTGGCGCCAGATGGGACACGCCATCCAGTTGAACTCCGTCGATATCCCCCTGGCCGACCCCCATTTCTGGACGATGCAGGGCTCGGTGCGGGTTGCCCAGATGTGTCATGAATGGGGGCGCACCTGGGGCTCGCATTCCAATAACCATTTCGACGTGTCGCTGGCCATGTTCACCCATGTGGCCGCCGCCGCGCCCGGCAAGATCACCGCCATCGATACCCATTGGATCTGGCAGGACGGCCAGCGCCTGACCAAGGAGCCCTTCCTGATCAAGGGCGGCTGGGTCGATGTGCCGAAGCGGGGCGGCCTGGGCGTCGAGATCGACATGGCGGAGGTCGAAAAGGCGCACGCGCTTTATCTCAAACATGGCCTGGGTGCCCGTGACGACGCCGTGGCGATGCAATATCTGATTCCCGGTTGGCGCTTCGACAACAAGAAGCCCTGCCTCGTCCGCTAAGGTTCGTGAAGCGATGCCGGCCGGGCGGCCGGCATCGCCCTTGGCGCCGATGTTAACAAAAGCGGAACCCGAGTTCGGAGCCCCGGCCGCCAGTCGCGCTTCGGGCCCATCTGTGCTCATCTGCGTTCATCTGTGCTGATCTGTGTTTCCTTATGATCGATTCCAGCGGGTTATCCCGGGGCCAGTTGGGCTGCTCCCGAAGGCCCGGTCCGGGACCGGGGCCTTGTCAAAAGGAGCACAGATAAACACAGATAGGCGCAGATAAGGGCAGGCCCTGGACTGCCCCCCATGTCTGAGACAAGAAACTACGGACAGGGTTGATCTGAGCCGCGGTGAGCTGGCGCCTCTTACGACGCTTGGCCAGATAGTCCCGCCCGTTAACCTGAGCAGGTTGCCGTGTCCTTGACGCTCCCGGCTTGATTCCCGACCTCCTCCAGGGCTATTCTTCGCCCCGGTCGGCAGTTCACCCAGGCGTCGCCATCCCTTTTCCGGGAACGCTAAACCTGCTTTTCCTTTTCGGCGCAAACAGCGCCGCTTGGCTCGAATTCCCGTGCCAGGCCGTAACGGCGACCAATGGCAAGCCTTTCCGGCTCGGCACGTTTCAGAAGGATTCGACCATGTCGCGGTCTCTTTACCCATTCCATGCCCAGGATATTTCGGTTTTGGCGCGTTCGCTGGTCAAGCAGTGGAGCGACCAGGCCAAGGCGCCGGGGCATGTGCAGATGCTCAATATGCTGGTCCGGGCATCGGGTTATCGGAATTTCCAGCATTTCCGCACCCAGGTCGACGCAGGTCCGATCCCGCCGATGGCGGCAAAACCGGAAACGGCGCCGGACGAGGGGGCGCTGACCAGTGACGTCAAACGATTGCTGCGATATTTCGACTCCGAGGGGCATCTGATCCGGTGGCCCGGGAAATATTCCTGCCGTCTTCCCTGTCTGTGGGTGATCTGGGCCGGCATTCCGGCGCGACGGGTGCTGAACGAACGCCAGGTCAACCAGGTCATCCAGGCGGGCGAGCGCGTTGGCGATCACGTGCTGCTCCGCCGGGAATTGGTCGACCATGGACTGCTCATACGCACGCCGGACGGCAGCCAATACCGGCGTGTCGAGCAAATGCCGCCCGCCGAGGTTCGGCATTTGCTGCATCTGATGTTTCAACGCCGACGGCGCCGCCCGGATGGCGCCATCAAATCGCCGTGATCATCCCGGCTCACTTAACGCCGCTCGGACTTGGGGTCGGGCTCCGTCCGTTCGGAATGGAACGGCCTCGGGTTCGAGGGGCATGTGAAAAAAGGCCGATCGTGGAAATTGCTTTCCGTCGCCGTTTGCGGGATTTTCTGAATCCTCTAGGGTTTCAGGCTATTTTCGGATGATGATCTGTCGTTTCGAGGCGGGTGGCTGGACGGGAGGACGCACGGTGACGCCGATCAATTCCGCCGCCTCCCCGATGGGTGAACTGCGGGCAAGGGCATCATGACTGGGCATCTGGTGGCCTGTCCGGAATGCGATGCCCTGCATCGCCGCCGGGCGTTGAGACGCGGCGCCAAGGCCCGGTGCGTCCGTTGCGGTGCCGTGCTTTACCGTCATCCCCATCTGCACCCCGATCAACTGTTGCCGCTGGTCGTCTGCGCCTTGCTGACCTATGTGATCGCCAATGTATTTCCCATCGTCGATCTGCAGATCCAGGGGCAGACCAACAGCGCCACGCTTTACGGCAGCATTCTCGCCTTGTGGCGGGAAGGGCGAGAGTTGGTCGCCGTTCTGGTCTTCGCCACCACGCTCCTCTTTCCGCTGGTCGATCTTCTGGCCATGCTGGTCTTGCTTCTGACGTTCCGGCGGGGGCGGCCGGCGACGCTCTGGCGCTTCGTCGAAGGGTTGCGTCCGTGGGGTATGATCGAGGTCTTCATGCTCGGCATGCTGGTCGCCCTGGTGAAGCTCTCCCATCTCGCCCATGTTCTGCCCGGGGTGGCGCTGTGGGCCTTCGCCGCCCTCACCCTGTTGATGGCGGCAATTCTGACCTTCGACCCCCGCGCGCTGTGGGATGATCCCGAGGGTGCCTTTCGATGACGGTGATGTCGGCTCGCGATGCCGGTCTTGTCGCCTGTACCCATTGCGGTTTGCTTTGCCGTGACGCAGCGGAGGAAACCGGCATTCGCTGCCCGCGCTGCCGGGCCGAACTGCATCCGCGAAAGCCCGACAGCCTGTCGCGGAGCTGCGCCTATCTGATGGCCGCCGCCATCCTTTATATCCCGGCCAATATGCTGCCGGTGATGGAAACCTCGTCCATGTTCGGCGCCGAAAAGGACACGATCTTAAGCGGCATCGTCTATTTCTGGACGTCGGGCTCCCAGGGGCTGGCGGCCTTGATTTTTTTCGTCAGCATCCTGGTCCCGATGCTGAAGCTGGGAAGCTTGAGCGTCCTGGCCTGGACGGTCCGTCGGCGGTCGGTTTATAACCGGCGTCAGCGGGCCGTGCTCTTCCGCATCATCGAGATGGTCGGTCGCTGGTCGATGCTGGATGTCTTCGTGGTCGCGCTGATGGTGGGGTTGGTGCATTTTCAGGGTTTGGCGGTGATCCAGGCCGGCTCGGGGGCGGCCGCCTTCGGTGCCGTTGTGGTCCTTACCATGTTGGCCGCCAGAAGTTTCGATCCCCGTCTGATCTGGGATCCTCCGGTTTCTAAGGAAAACCATGATTGATTCCCCCAATCCGCCGTTTCACGCCTTGCCCGAGCCGGTGATCGAGCCGCCCCGGCGATGGCGGTTTTCGATGGTGTGGATCATTCCCCTGCTGGCCGCCGTGATCGGCCTGTCGTTGGTGGTCCAGGCCATCATGCAGCGGGGGCCGACCATTACCGTCACTTTTTCCTCGGCCGAAGGGATCGAGCCGGGCAAGACCAAGGTCAAATTCAAGGACGTCGATATCGGCGAGGTCAAGACGGTCCGGCTGAGCCAGGACCGCGCGCGGGTGGTCGTCACCATCGAACTGGTGAAGGAGGCCGGCCAACTGGCCGTTGCCGACAGCCGGTTCTGGGTCGTCCGTCCCCGGTTCGCCGGATCGGGCGTGTCGGGCCTGGGAACGCTGCTGTCGGGATCCTACATCGGCGTCGATGCCGGCCATTCCTCGGACGACAGGACTGATTTCGTCGGCCTCGACACGCCGCCGGTGGTCGCCTCGGACGTTCCCGGGCATCGCTTCAAATTGCTGGCCGAGGATATCGGATCCGTCGATATGGGCTCGCCGGTCTATTTCCGCCGCATCGAAGTGGGGCATGTCGAAAGCTTCACCCTGGAACCGGATGGGCATCGCATCGCTCTTGGTGTTTTCGTCAAATCCCCCTATGACCGCTTTGTCACCACCGAGACCCGTTTCTGGCACGCCAGCGGTGTCGATTTGCGATTGGATTCCGCCGGGGTGCGGCTGGAAACCCAATCGCTGGCCTCGATTCTCATGGGTGGCATCGCCTTCGAAACGGCAGGAAGTACCGACCAGCCGGCCCAGGATGGAGCGGTGTTTTCCCTCGCCGCCAGTCATGCCGACGCCATGAAGACGCCCGATGGCGAACCCGAGGCGGTGGTCATGCGCTTCCGACAATCGGTCCGGGGATTGGCGGTGGGGGCTCCGGTCGATTTTCGGGGCATCGAAATCGGCGTGGTCCGTTCCATCGGTCTGACATTCGATCCTGACGCCGGGGATTTTTCGGCGCCCGTCATGGTGGACATCTACCCCGACCGGCTGGCCCCCCAGGCCGTCATGAAAAGCACGGATCGCAAGTTCCGCGCCTCCCGCCTCGCCGAACTGGTGCGTCGGGGATTGAGGGCGCAACTGCGTACCGGCAGCTTTCTGACCGGTCAGCTTTATGTGGCGGCGGATTTCTTTCCCGACGCGCCGGGGGTGCGTTTCGACGCCGGCGCCCAGCCGATGGAACTTCCCACCGTTCCCAGCGATATGCAGGAGTTGCAGCAGCAGGTGCAATCGATCCTGCGCAAACTGGATAAGGTGCCATTCGATACCCTGGGCCAGGATGCCCATCACGCCCTGGTCAGCGTGAATACCACCTTGAAGCGGATCGATACGCTGGTCGGGCGGACCGACAGCGATATCCTGCCCGAGATCCGCGACAGCCTTCAGGAGGTCCGCCGGACCATGGAGACGACACGGGCTTCGCTGGCCGGCGATTCCCCGCTGCAACAGGATACCCGGCAGGCCTTGCGCGGCGTGGCGGAGGCCACCCGCTCGTTGAAGGCGCTGTCCGACAGCTTGAACCGGCACCCCGAATCCCTGGTGCGCGGCAGGAAGGGAGAGGATCAATGACGTTCTTGCGGAGCGGCCTCATGGCTACGATCCTGGTTGCCGCGCTGGGCGGCTGTGGAACGTCGGCGCCGCCGCGCTATCACGCCCTCGGTCTGGTTCAGCCGGCCCCGGCTTCCGGCAGCGCGCGAAGGCTGGTGGAAATCCTGCCGGTGGCGGTGCCGGAGCGCCTCAACCGCGAGGAGGTGGTGCTGACCGGAGCCGGTGGTCAACTCGATGTCCGTGACGGTGATCATTGGGCGGCGCCATTGCCCGACGAGATCCGGCATATCCTCACCGACGCCCTGTGGCGGCGGCTGCGCGCCGCCGACGTTTATCAGGCTCCCGTTTCACCCGGGGCCGGCGGCGTGCCGCAATATCGTCTGGCCTTGCAGATCGAGCGATTCGAGGCTGTGCCCGGGCGTTCCGCCGTGGTCGAGGGATCATGGACGGCCCGCCGTCTGCCCCAGGGGGCATCGGCCACCTGCCGGGCCGGAATCACCGTGGCGCTGCCCGCTCTCACCGCGGACGCCGCGACCGCCGCCCTGTCGGATGGAACCAGCCAGTTGGCGCGTCTGATCGCCGACAGCATCGACGGCCTGGAGCAGGGAGTGGCGTCGGTCTGCCCGGCGGACGGATACTAATACCAACTCTCGGTGATCGTAACCGATCACCGAGCCCTCAATCGCCGGGCGGGTTTCTCCGAAACCCTTGGCTTCGCGCCAACGATGGCGCGGGCGCTCAATGCGCCAGCCCGAGCGGCGCATGAGCCGGCCGAAGCCGGAGGCGCAGGCATCATATAAACCCTTAGGCTCTGGAGCGATTGTTTCGGCCCAGAGCCTAAGGGCCTCAGGGCAAGGAGACGTGCCCTACCCGATAAGTCTGGTGGTCTTGACTCCGATGTTCCTGTCCTTCCGGCAAGGCACGCCAAAGCCGAAATCGCACCATCGTCCAGGCCGTGGGGTCGAAGGCCGCGACCGCCGCGAGCGCGCCGGCCCGAACCGCCGTTTGGGCATCGGTGACGGCGTTTCTCTGGAATGACGCCAGATCGGAATAGGGCGGGATCGGCACGATCTCCCGGCTTGCGAACCGTGCTTCGCCAAGCTCGGGGCCGAGTTCGGCGTGCGAAACCACCCATGTCCGGACGACTGGCCAGCCGAAATCCCGGGCCAGCACGGCAAAGCCGGGGCTCGTCAGAAACGCGTTGAGTCCTTCCGGTTCGTTCCAAAGATAGAACGGTGCGTAGAGGTTTTCCGCGCTGGTGAAGCCGTCGTCCCGCTTGCGGGCGGAGAGGTACGCCTTGAAACGCAATCGCGGGAACCTGTCGAGCAGGTGCCCCTTGTCGCGAATGCGCCGCTCGATGATCGCCATGTCGTAGTCGGCCGGCAGCACGAAGCTGTATTGCATGGCGATCATGGGTGATCTCCCGTGGTATCAACCGGCTCGAACCAGGTCACTGCGGTACCATCTTTCACCGGTTGGACGCTGACATAGCTGAAGGGGCTGATCAGGCTCGCGCCGTGCCAATGGCGTTCGCCCGCAGGGAACCAGACACAGTCTCCGGCACGGACTTCGATCACGTCGCCGCCGTCGTGCTGGACGAGACCGACGCCATCCAGCACGAACAGCAGCTGCCCGAGCGGATGGCTGTGCCAATGCGTGGCCACTCCGGGTTCGATGAAGGCGCGCATGGCGGTCATCTCGCCCTCGGTACGGCTCGACAGCAGCATCTGCACGAGGAATGGGCCACTCGCCAAGCCCTCCGGTGCGCGTGCGATGCCGTCTCCGGCACGCTTTATGGTCATGCGCGACGGGCAGGCCGAGCTCATCTCGAAAGGATTGCTCATCGGCCGTTCTCCTCCACCGACACCGCCGCGGAAATGCCGGAGGCGAAGGACCAGTCCTCGAAGGTCGAGTTGGCGATCACCACCATCACATCCTCCGGCCTGATACCCGGCGCTTGGGCAAGGCGTTCGACCAGTCGTCGGTAGAACCCCCGCTTGGCTTCATCCGATCGTGCTTTGCCCGTCGTCACGTGGAAAAGGACGAAATCGTCCGAACGCGGCCCGCCTCGGTAGGTGCGGTCAAAAATCAGCTCTTCGGGCCGGTGTTGATGAATGACGGCGAACCGATCCTTTTCCGGTACCTCGAAACCCTCAACGAGGGCGCGATCGAGACTATCGGAAACGGCGGCGAGATAGTCGGGAGACTTCCCTGCGAGCAGGGATACTCGGGTGAAAGGCATGATGGCCTCCATGAACCTGATTGACACGCCCATGATGGAACGGCACCATTGTCCTGAAAATCAGATTATTCAGGATTATTAGTCCTGATATTTTGGATAATTGTGATGCGCCTGACCAACCTCGACATGGACGCTCTGCGCAGCTTCGTCACCGGCATGGACGCCGGATCGTTCGCCCGTGCCGCCGATCGGCTGGGCCGCTCCACCTCGGCGGTGAGCGCGCAACTCAAGAAGCTGGAGGAACAGACCGGTGTGGCCTTGGTGCGCAGATTGGGTCGCGGACTGACGCTGACCGATGGTGGAGAAGCGCTGCTGTCCTATGCCCGGCGCCTGCTGGAACTGAACGACGAGGCGGTGAGCGCCTTGCGAGGCGTCGAGCTTGAAGGCTGGATTCGGCTCGGGCTCCAGGAGGATTTCGGCGAAACGGTGCTGCCCCAGGTGCTCGGCCGTTTCGCCCGTGCCCATCCCAAGGTCAGGATCGAGGGGAGGATCGCGCGCAACAGTGAACTCAAAGACAAGATCGCCTCCGGGCATCTCGATCTCGCGCTCGCCTGGGACGGCGGCGGCGCACCCGCTACGGTCGAACGGATCGCGGCCTTGCCGCTATGCTGGCTGGGCGCGGCGGACGGCGATCCGGTATGGCGACGGGAGAGCGGAGAACCGCTGCCGCTCGCCGCGCTTGAGGCGCCATGCCTTCTGCGCACCATCGCTTGCGAACATCTCGACCGGCAAAGCCTTGCCTGGCGTATCGCCTTCGTCAGCCCGAGTCTTGGCGGGCTTTGGGCCGCGACCGCCGCCGGTCTCGGCATCGCGCTGCGAACGCCGGTCGGGCCGCCGCCATCCGTGCGGTTGCTCGATCCGCGATCTTACGGGCTTCCGGAATTGCCGTCGCTCGGTCTTGTGCTCTACCGGGCCGACAAAGATATCGGTCCTACGGCCATGCATCTGGCCGCGATCATCAAGCAGGCACTCCGCGAAACTCTGCGCGGAGAATGGCTGGTACAGGATACTCTCGCTTGAAGGGGGGCAAGACCCCTCCGTCGCCACCTAATTCATGGAGGTCCTGCCAGCGGTCCCGCGCCTGAGAATGCCGGAAAGGAAATCGGCGGGGCAATCGAGTCTCGTGACCTGAAAGCCGGTTTGGGTTATTCTATTTAAGGTGGAATTTGACCCTCGACTTTGTGGGTGAAGGGAGGGCGAATGACGTCGGTCGTTTTCTTCTCCATGGTGATGGCCCTGCTTCTGGGGAGCGCCAGTTTCAGTCTCGCCTATGTCTTGAAGGTCCGGGAAAGCCGGCGGCGTGTGGTGTTTTTCGCGGCCTGTCTCGTCGGATTCTGGGGAACCTGTGTCGGTCTGCTCGCCGATGGCGTGGCCGATCTGTTCATTGCCGAGCAGGTCGGAATGGAGGAAAGCGTCCGGAACGCCTTCCTGCAGCATTGGCTGAAGACGGGGCATTCTCTGGTCGCCGCCGAAGAGGGGGGGATTCCTCGCGGCGCCCCCCGGTTATGCACCGCCCGCGAACTGGCTTCGCCGGTGGCTGCCGGTGAGTGCAGTGTGGCGCTCGGTGTCAACAGCACATCGGTATGCCGTCAATGGGTGCTGTACGTGCCCTTTTTCCTTCCCTACCTGAAACCTTGTCCGGCCTTGCGCACCAGTACCGAAATCCTGGACGACGCCGTTGCCCGGGAAGCGCTGGTCGATGCGATCAACCAGCCCTGCATCTATCTGCCGGCCGGGCTCGACTATTTCAGCAGGAATATCCGCAAGGCTCTGGGCTGCGGGCAATCCCAGCCGGAGGAGAAGGTCTTGCTGATCGTCGATCAACTGGGCGGAGCCAAGACCATGATCCTGCATCGCGGCAACGCCCGATTGCCGTGAAGATTTTTTCGTCGCGACGCCACCGGGACATGTCATCTGAAATGACATGTCCCGGCAGGATCCATGCGGTGCCATCTCCGGTGTCGGCCGAGGTCAGGTCCTGTCGCTCAAACGCTAACGAGCGCGATTCAATCTGATAGGGTCCGTGGACATTCAGATGAGCTCCTCTCCCGCCTCTGGCGGGAGAGGAGAAAATGTATGTTCTCGGATGCTAGAAGGCGTACTGAACGCTGACCTGCAAGCGGTTGGCATCCCCCTTGTTGCTGAGGGCCGCCGTGGGGATCGTATAGTTCTCCACGTGGGCGTAGGTGTATTCCAGGCCGATGTAGGACGCCGGATTGCGGAACGGGCTCCACAAAAGGTTGGCGACAAATCCGTCCAGATTCTTGAGCGACGAGGTCGGCAGCAATCCGTGATAATTGCTGACGTGGGAGTGTCCATAGATGAACGAACTGCGCCATTGGTCGGCCCAGTAGATCTTCGGTCCGCCGCCCGCGCCCCAGGCGAACAGGGATTCGAGGGATTTGTTCTTCTGGTCGACCACCGCGCCATATTCGTAATTGGTCGACGTCGTCGGCGCCATATAGCGGCCGATTCCGTTGCCGCCCAGCACCTGGAACTGAACGCCGCTCTTTGCGCCTTCGACCGGCCGCACCAGGCCGCCGAACAGGGCGCCGTATCCAAAGGCGTCGGCGCGACCGTTGAAGGAGCCGACCACGGTTCCACCGCCGGCGCTCGCGGTCTGCCAACGTCCGACCGCCGAGGTGGTCAACTGACCCCAGTCGGCTTTGTATTCGTATTTCACCACCACGTCGGGCGCCACATCGATGCTATTGGTGCTGGGGACGCTGGCACCCGTGGCGAACTGAGCCTGATTGGCGCCCTGGAAGTCGCCGTCGGGGCTTTCGACGGCCAGATAAAGCTTGCCCGGCCCGGCCTTTTTCGAATAGCGGACCATGGGTTGGCGGATGCCGTTGTTGAAGCCGGGCGGGCCGCCGATATCCAGGGTTTCCGGACTGGAGGCCATATCCATGAAGGTCGACCAGGTTTGCCCGACCAGGACGTCGCTGGCCTCGACATAGGCTTGGCGGATGCGGAAATAGGCCGAATTGGTGTCCCTGCGGTTGGGGCCGACGACGGTGCCCTGATAGGAGCCGCCGCCGCCGTAGAAGTCGCTTTCGAAGAAGGCCTTGACCGGCCCCAGGACTTCGCTCGGCGTATAGGTTTCCAGTGACAGTCTGGATTGCCGCGCGGTGAACTGCACCTGTCCGCCGCGATGCGACGTCGATGAGCCCTTGAAACCGATGCCGTTCCAGTCGGTGGCAGAGCCGCCCAGGCTGTTCGACAGGTCGTCGGCGATATCGATCTTCACGGCGCCGCCCAGCTTGATCGACGTCTCGGTTCCCGGGATTTTGAAGGAGCCGGGAATGTCACCGGCGAACGATGTCTTCTGGACGGCTTCCGCCTTGGCGACGGCGGCCTTGACTTCCGCCGAGGCTGTTGCCTGATCGTTGGCGGCCTTCTTTTCGATCGCCTCGATCCTGCCGACGGCGGCCCGGGCGGCGGCGTTTGCTTCAGACTGCTCGACGAGTTCCTTTCTCAGTTGGCGTTGGGTGTTCTGCATTTCCTGAATATGCGCTTCCAGCGCATCGATCTTCTTCAGCAAATCGGCTTCACTCGCCATTGCCGGCAAGGAAAGGATGCACGTGATTGCGGTGCTTCCAATTAATAATGTTTTTAGTTTATGCATGTGAGGCATTGCTCCCTGACGTATACCTCAAATCACCTTCTAATGACTTGAGTGTTATTGTCTGAGAACGATGACATGTATGTCTATATTGTAAAATATAGTATTTTCCGATTACTTCATCGGAGTTATCGATGTTCTTTTTCTTTGAAGAACTCCAGGCAAAAATTAATAAAGGCCCGGCCTCGACGGGGGAGGTGAATATTGCTGGGCCAGCCGAGAATCGCCGCGATCGGAGGGACCGGATTGGCGATCGGCCTGATGACCAGGGGGAGTCCCTCGTAGGTGCAACAGTGCTTCGGTCGTTGAATGAGCACGGCATAGCCGTGGTTGCGGGCGACGAGGGCGCGGATCATTTCGAAATTGGTCGAGCGATGGGCGATTTGCGGTTTCATGCCCAGGGTGGAAAAGACGTGATCGTTGCGTCCCGGCAATCCGTCGAGTTGGATGTAGGGGTCGTCCACCAGAAGCGATAGATCGACCGGATCGGTCGAATTCGCCAGGCGGTGCTGAGGGGAGAGAAGAACGTATGCTTCCGAATAATAAAGATGCTGCCGTTCGAAATCCGGTCCGACATCGATGTCGTAGAGGATCGACATGTCGATGGTTCCCGCCAGCATCGAATGTTCGAGGTTGCGCTGTGTATCTTCGACGAAGCGAACCTTCACATTGGGATGCCGGGCGGTAAATTCCGTCAGCAAAGCGGGGGCCAGGATCGGCAGGAAGGTGTGGAAGCAGCCGATGGTCAACTCGCCGCTCAAATGCGTGCCGGATCCCCGCGTCAGGGCCTGGAATTCCTCGACTTGACGGACGAGCTGCCTGGCTTCCGGCAGGATCTGCTGGCCGGCGCAGGTGATCGTCACGCCCTTCGCCTTTTGGCGAATGAACAGGTTGATGCCGAGATCCTTTTCAAGATCGCTCAGCGCTTCCGACAATCCAGCTTGCGAAAGACCGAGCCGTTGGGCGGCGGCGCTTACGCTGCCCGCGTCGGCGGTCGCCACGAAGCAGGCGATCTTTCTCAAGGACAATCGAGGTAGCAGGACTCTGGGTTCCATGGATGCGCTCCATGACCGACGAGATTTCGGCACCGCGGCGGAAAGCGGCGGTGCAGCGTCAGACGGGTTTCTTTCAAATGCATCCTCAGAAAATCCAAGGATGCGTGTCGGCAGCCGATCGGATCGTCAGATGGCCGGGGCACGATGGAAGAGGCCGTACCTTTTAAGGGGCATCAGTTTTCGTATGGTGTCTCCGCAAATTATAACAGGGCGGAGCAGAATAACGAAAATTTCTCGTATTGGCACGTTCATCTAATGATTTTCTATTATTAGATGAAATCGCGAGAATCGCTGTCTTGGACATAGTTTCCCACCCCCCTGTTTCTATTTCGTCACGCCTCTTCCCCAAGCGGCCCGACGAATAGCCATAATTATTATATGTGTATAATGGCATGAACGATTTTGGGACGAAACCAGGTATTTTCCGATTGATTCATCGGAAACCCCGATGGGGCAGCCTTCCTGTCATGATTTGATCGATCGAAAGGAAGCGCCGCCGCCCCTCCGACATGAGGGGGCCCCTCCTATTTCGGAAATCGGCAAGGCCTTCATCGGGAATACCGATCACTTCGCCGGAAAATACACAATTTTCGAATGGCTATTCTCGTGCCAGGGTGAAGGTAGAGAAAAGCGAGGTCATGCGCGTGGCTGATTATTCGAATACTCAAAACATATAATTATTTAAAACAGCAGATCGGGCGTCGATATCTTTTTTAAATATAGATTGCTTGTCTGTTTTTTATTTGTGGCCGGGGGTGGCCTGGCGCACTCGGGCCCTTCGAGGGCGCTGATGGAGCCATTTCCTCCGAGAACGGAACGCGGGCCGGGTGTTCATCAGAAATGGAGAGGCGTCTTATGAGCGACGATATGAAAAAAACGAGCAGAAGAGGGTTTTTGGCGGCGGCGGGAAAGGTGGTCGCCGGTGGCGCCGCGGTCGGCGGTTTGGCGGCTTCCGCGGTTGCCAAAGAAGCCCCGCTGTCTTGTTGGAACGCGACGTCTTCCCAGAAATGGGACGAGACTTACGACGTGGTGGTCATCGGCAGCGGCTTCGCCGGTTTGGCCGCGGCCTACGAGGCGAAGAACGCCGGGTCCTCGGTGGTCATTCTCGAGAAGATGCGGACCCCGGGCGGCAATTCGATCATCAATGGCGGCGGCTTCGCCGCTGCCGGCTCGCCGCTTCAGCAGGCGCAGGGGTTGACCGATTCGCCGGAATTGCTGGCCACCGACATGGTGCGCGAAGGGCTGGGCCTCAACCATCCGGAACTGGTCAAGATCGTCGCGGAACAATCATGGCCGGTCGTGAAATGGACTATCGACGAATTCGGTGTCCAATATACCGACCACCTCATGCAGGAAGGCGGACATTCGGTTCCCCGTACCTACATGACCCCGTCGGAAAGCGGCGCCGATGTCATCAAGGCGATGTTGGCGAAGCTCGACGGCATCGGCGTGCCCGTCCGCACGCGGGTCTATGTGCAGAAGATCCTGCGCGACGGCGTGGACGGCCGGGTCAAGGGGCTTGAAGTGCGGACGGGATATTCGTTCCCCAACGCGAACAGCGGCAAGGTCGTGACCATCCGGGCGAGAAAGGCGGTTGTCCTAGCGCATGGAGGCTTCGGCCAGGATGTGCCTTTCCGTCTGATGCAGGATCCGAAACTGACCGGCAGCATGGATTGCACCAACCATCCCGGCGCCACCTCGGAATTGCTGCGCGAGGCGCTGCGGATCGGGGCCACGCCGATCCAGTTGAGCTGGATTCAAGTGGGCCCCTGGGGCAGCCCCGACGAAAAGGGCTTTGGCCTGGGACCGCATTTCGCCCAGGAAGGTGCCGCGATGTTCGGCGTTTGGGTCAATACCACGACGGGCAAGCGGTTCATCAGCGAGTTGGCCAACCGCAAGCTCCGGGCCGACATCATCATGAGCTTCATCAACAAGGGGCAGAATTGCATCGCCATCGCCGACGCCAATCTGCAGGGCGGCGTGAAGAACCTGCTGCCGGCCTTGATCGAGCGCGGGGTGGTCCGTCAATTCAACACCTGGGATGAAATCGCCCAGGCCTACAGCATCCCAGCCGATGCGCTCAAGAAAACCATCGAGGACTACAACCGCTACCTTGCCCAGGGAAAGGACGAGGAATTCAACCGTTACCTCAACAAGGAAGCCAAACCGCTCGGCACGGCCCCGCTTTATGTGCAGCGCCTGCTGCCGAAGGTTCACTACACCATGGGCGGCGTCAATGTGAACGCCCTGTCGCAGGTCACCGATATCGCCAGCGACCAGCCCATCCCTGGCTTTTATGCGGCGGGTGAGTCGGTCGGCGGCGTCCATGGCGCCGTTCGATTGGGCACGGTCTCCGGACCGACCTGCCTTGTTTTTGGCCGTATCGCCGGCCGGAACGCGGCGGCCGAGAAACCCTGGTCCTGACCATTCGGAAGGCTGATGCCGGGTGATGAAAGTCCCCCGGCGGTTCCGTTTCCGAAAGGAAGGCAGGGGGTGTCTCTGCCTTCCGGGACCGGCCCCCATTCTGCGCGAGAAATTCAATGAACGAGATTGTTTCCAAGAGCCGGAGCCGCTGGCTCGCCGGTTTTGCGGCCATCCTGCTGGCGGGGCTCATCGGTGTCCTGGCCGCGTCCCCGGCCTCGGCCCAAAACGCCGCCGCGCCGAAGCAGCTCCCCGGAGCGGCGGCGGCCGACTGTCAGGCCTGCCATGGCGCGACCAATCCATTACCGGCCAGGCACAAATCGACGACCGGTCAGAAAATGGCCGATTGCCTGAAGTGTCATGAACAGAAGACTCCGGAAAGTCTGAGCGGAAAGCTTCCGTTGTCGCACATTCATCAATTGAATGGCGTGACCTGCGCGAAGTGCCACGCCGATCCGAAAAAGCCGGAAGAGGTCAGCGCGAAGAAATGTCTGACATGCCATGACGGCGAAACGGTTTCAGCGGCCACGGCTCAGCTCAAGCCGACGAATCCCCATAATTCGCCGCACTATGGCAAGAACAGCGATTGCAATATCTGCCATCACGAGCATGAAAAGTCGGAAAATTACTGCAGCCAATGCCACAAATTCGAATTCAAGGTGCCGTGACGAACCACGCTCAATCCACGGCCAGCGGTTCGTAATAGGCCGGCGGAAACCCGGCCCGGTCGCAGGCGGCACGGTTGAAGGGGGCCTTCAGGCCCTTGGTGAAATGGGCTCCGGCGATGGCCTGGTAATGACGGGCCGGATCCAATCCGGTGGTTTCGCACAGGTGGCGGAACCACCGGACGCCCGCTTCCACGTGGGATATCTCGTCTTCCAGGATCTTTTCCAGCACGGAGACGATGGCCGTCTCCCCCGCCGCGGCGAGACGGGCGATGGTGGCCGGCGCCGTGTCCAGCGCCCTGGCCTCCAATGTCATCGGAACGATCGCCAGCCGGGCGAGCAGATCATCGGATGTCTTTTGCGCCGCCTCCCAGAGGCCGTCATGGGCGGGCAGGGCTCCATAGGCGGACCCCAATTCACCAAGAAGCTCGTCGAGGGCGGTGAAATGCCTTGCTTCTTCCTGGGCGACGACGACCCAGTCGTCAAGGAACGCCCTGGGAAGATCGGGGGTGGCGAAACGGGCGATGATATCCCAAGCCAAGTCGATGGCGTTCAGTTCGATATGGGCCAGGGCATGCAGCATGGCGATCCTGCCCCCGGCGCCGCCCAGACGCCGCTTGGGCATGCGGTTCGGCGGCAGGGTCTGCGGCCGGGCCGGCCGGGCGGGCCGATCGGGTGGACGAACGGCTCCCAAGGATCGGATCGTCTCCGCCCGCCATGCCGTCGCCGCCATTTCCGTCAGTTCGACTTTTCCCGCCGGTTCCGCCGTGGCCAGCACGGCCACGGCGGCTTCGGCAAGGCTCGTCCAGGTCACAGTGCCTTGGCTTCGGCCAGCACCTGCTCGGCATGTCCGTCGACCTTGACCTTGCGCCAGATCTTGCGCACCACGCCTTTTTCATCGATCAGGAAGGTGGAACGCTCGATGCCCATGTATTTCTTGCCGTAGTTTGTTTTTTCGACCCAGACGCCGAAGTCCTCGCAGACCTTGCCTTCGGTGTCGGAAACCAGGGTGAAGGCCAGGCTGTATTTGGTCTTGAATTTGTCGTGGCTCTTCTGGTCGTCCTTGGAGATGCCGACGACAACGGCGTTGGCGCCGGAGAAATCGGGTTGCGCCGATTGAAAGGCGCAGGCCTCCTTGGTGCAGCCCGGCGTATCGTCCTTCGGATAGAAATAAAGAATGACCTTCCGGCCCCGCAGAGCCGACAAGGCGAGGCTGCCGCCGCCGTCGGTGGGTAGGGTGAAATCCGGGGCGTTGGAACCGACGTCGATGGTCATTTTATGAAGACTCCTTGTCCTTCAGGTCCGCATTCTCCCCCAGGGCCGTGCGCAAGGCCCCGACGGGAGTATCGATCAGTTGTTCGTAAAGGCCCATAACCTGCCGGGCCCGCTCGTCCATGAGAACGCGCAGACCCTCGAAATGGGTGCTCCCGGTCGCCCGTACCAGTACTTCCTTCAAACGACCCGGGGCCTTTTCCTCGTCGAAACGACCTTCGATGCTTTGGCGCAGGACTTGCTGGATGGCCGACCACAGACGGAGCGCGTCGCGCAGCAGCTCGCCCTGGTCCCGGGGCAGGAGATTTAAGCGCAACGCTTCGGCCAGCACGTCGTCCGTGTTGGTGCGGATCAGGGAGGGATGATCGGCGCCCCAGCGCAGTTGAAGATATTGGGCGATGAATTCGATATCGACCAGGCCGCCCCGCAGATGTTTGACCTCCCAGGGCGAATCCGCCTTGTGTTCGCGGGCGATCCGCAGGCGCATATCCGCCACATCGACCAGCAGCTTGACCGGATCTCGGCGGCTTTCCAGCGTCTGGCGGATGACCTCCTCGATGGCGCCGCGCAGGGAATCGTTGCCCGTGATCACCCGTGCGCGGGTCAGTGCCAGATGCTCCCACGTCCAGGCCATGTTGGCGTGGTATTGGGCGAAGGCGGAGAGGCTGGTGGCGATGGGGCCGGCGTTGCCGGAGGGACGCAGCCGCATATCGACTTCGTACAGGGCGCCTTCACCGGTCTTGGCGGTCAGCGCGTTGATGATCCGCTGGGTCAGGCGGGCGTAATAGGCGCTGGGCGTGAGTTGCTTGACGCCGTCCGACTGGTCCAGATCGTCTTCCATGTCATAGACCAGGATCAGATCGAGATCCGATGTCGCGGTCATTTCCCGGCTGCCCATCTTGCCCATGGCGACGATGGCCATGCCGCGGCCGGGGACGCGGCCGTATTGCAGGGCGAATTCCGCTTCGACGCGGGGCTGTATGGTGGCCAGGGCGGCGTCCGCCAGATCGGACAGATGGCGTCCGGCCTGCTGGGGATCGAGGAGATTGCGCAGGGTCTGGACGCCGATGCGGAATTTCTGCTCGTTGACCCAGCGCCGCGCCACGTCGAGCATTTCCTGATAGTCCGCAGACTGGTCGAAAACCCGGGACGCCTCCTCGACGAGGATCGCGCGGGGCGGAGGCGCATCGAAGAAGCCGCTGGTGAGCACGCTGTCGAGCAGGGTGGTGTTGGCCGACAGCCATTCGGCCAGGCGAGGCGCATCGCCCATGATCTCGGCCACCAGATCGAGCAGGCTGGGATTGGCGGAGAACAGGGCGAAGAGGGGCACCCCGGCGGGCAGGCGCGACAGGAAGCCGTCGAAGCGGTGAAAGGCGGCGTCCGGGTCCGCCGTGCGGGCGAGCGCCGCCAGCAGGGCCGGCGTCAGTTCGGTCAGCATTTCACGCGCCCGGGTGCTGCGGGTCGCCCGCACCCGTCCATGATGCCAGCCCCGGATGACGGAACAGATCGCTTCCGACTGGGTGAAGCCGAGGCCGGTGATGGTTTTCAGCGTTTCCGGATCGCTTTCCCCACCGGTGAAGACCAGATTGCCCTCGGCTGACAAGGGCGGCGCGTCCTCGAACAGGTGGGCATAATGGCTTTCCACCGTGCGCAAGGTTCCGGTCAGTGCCTCGGCGAAGCCCTCAAATCCGCCAAAACCCAGGAAAACACCGAGAGCCCGCAGTTTTTCGCGATCTTCCGGCAGGGTTTGGGTCTGCTGATCGTCGATCATCTGCAGCCGGTGTTCCAATCGGCGCAGAAATCCGTAGGCTTCGATCAGTTCACCGGCGGCGGCCGGGTCGACATGGCCAGCCGCGGCGAGAGCGGTGAGCGCGTCGGTGGTTTTGGGCGTCCTGAGGTCGGATTGGCGGCCACCCCAAATCAATTGCTGGGTTTGCGCGAAGAATTCGATTTCACGGATCCCGCCGCGGCCCAGTTTGATGTTATGGCCGGCCACGGCGATTCGTCCGCCGCCTTTGTGGGCGTTGATCTGCCGTTTGATCGAATGGATGTCCTGGATGGCGGCGAAATCGAGATGTCGGCGCCAGATGAACGGGCGAAGGAATTTGACGAATTCGCGGCCCATCTCCAGGTCGCCGGCGACGGGCCGGGCCTTGATCATCGCCGCCCGCTCCCAGTTCTGGCCGAATCCCTCGTAGTAGGTTTCCGCGGCCTCCAAGGAAATGGCAAGCGGGGTCGATCCGGGATCGGGGCGCAGACGCAGATCCGTACGGAAGACGTAGCCCTCGCCGGTGAGTTCCTCCATCAGGCGGACCAGATCCCGCGACAGCCTTACGAAGAACTCCTGCACCGTGCGGCGGCCCTGGTAGGCGACCTTGCCTTCCTCGTAGAGGATGATCAGATCGACGTCGCTCGAATAATTGAGCTCGCCCGCTCCCAGCTTCCCCATGCCCAGGATCACCAGTCCGCAGTCCCGGTCGGGCGCGTCCGGATGGGGCAGGACGATTTCGCCGGCGCCATGGGCCCGGCCCAGCAGATGGCGGGTGGCATGGGACAGGGTGGCGTCGGCCAACCGGGTCAGGGCGCCGGTGATGGCCTCCAGCGGCCATAGCTCGCAGATGTCGGCGAGCCCGATGATCAGTGCCGCGCGCCGTTTGGCGATACGCAGGCGATCCATTACCGCTGGCGTATCCTCCGCGCCTTCGTTGTCCGCCGTCAAGGTGCCGAGAACGGCTTCGAACGTGGGATCCGGCCCGTCGGACAGGAAACGGCGCAGGACATCCGGTTCCCGGATCAGGCTTTGGGTGAGGTAGGGACTGTTGCCGAAAACGGCATCCAGCAGGCGCCGCCGGGCCGGATCGTCGGCGAGGTTTCTGGCGAAGGCGACGAGCGCCGCGTCCTCCCATTGGGCGGCGTCTTCCAGCCAACGTTCCCGGTTGCGTTCAGCCATCGCTGGATCGGCGGGATCGGGCAGGCGCTCTGATTTGATGATGAAAGGCAACGGGCGTCATCCAAACATTGTATTTTTTCCCAGACTGGTGCAAAGCTCGGCCAAACGTCAAGCTTACTCCGGGGAGGTCGCGAAGGGTGGTGCACGGCACCGTTAGAAGTCTATTCCAGCTTCTCGGCGCCGTCGGTGCGTCCGTCGTGGTCTTCGTGGCCTGGTTCGGTTACCGGCTGTCCGAAGCTCCCCTCAATCTCTCGCTTCTCACACCTTATATCGAGGATGCGTTGAGCGCCCCCGACGGCGGTTTCGCCGTCAAGCTGGAAAAGACCGTCCTTGCCTGGAACAAGGAGACGCGGACCATCGAGATCCGCGCCGTGAACGTGCGCGCCATCTCGGGAGAGCGGGAAGTGATCGCCGCCGTCCCGGAATTGCAGGTCTCGCTCTCCGGCCCTTCGCTGATGCGCGGCCAGATCGCGCCGCGCTGGGTGCGCCTGCGCCATCCCGTCATCCGCCTGCGGCGCGACGCACAGGGGCAGATTCAGTTCGGCATGGGCGATGACGAGGAGACCGGCACCAAATCGTCTCCGGCGATCCTCGAAGCCTTCCATGTCCTGCTGGAGCCGCCGGGCGGCAGCGATCCCGGCGGGCAGCTTCAACGAATCGAAGTCGTTGACGGCGACCTTGCCGTCGATGACGAGATTCTCGGAGTCCGCTGGCATGCGCCGCGGGCCGATCTGCGCTTCAACCGCGACCAGCGGGGTATCGCGGGCCATGCCCGGATCGATCTGCAATTGGCCGGTGACCAGGCGAGGTTCGACGCCGACGGTTTTTTCAACGCAACCGATCAGGCCGTCGACGCCACCTTGTCCTTCGGCGGCATCCGGCCCTCCCTGCTGGCGTCTCTGGCGCCCGCCCTCCAGCCGATTGCCGGTTTGCACCTGCCCACCGGCGGCACGGTCGCCTTGCGGTACTCCATCGATCAGGGTTTGCGCGACATCCGCTTCGATCTGGTCGGCGGCGAGGGGGTGATCGACGCTTCCTCCCAGTTGGGGGTTTCCTGGCCGGTCCAATCCGTCGCCTTCAAGGGAGCCCTGGTCGACGGCTTGAATTCCCTGGTGCTGGACGAACTGCGGGTCGACATGGGCGGGCCGCTGATCAGTTTGACCGGCCGGGTCGACGATATCGGGGGCGCCAGCCGCGTCGAGGCGCAGGCGCATGTCGACGACATGCCGCTCGACACGCTGAAGGGCGCCTGGCCGCCTGTGGTCGCGCCCAATCCCCGCACTTGGATCCTGGCCAATCTGTCGCGGGGCCGTGTCCGTGTCGCCTCCGCCAATCTGAGCGCCCACCGCCTGGCCGGCCAAAGTTTCGATGATCTCAGCATCGATCGTCTGGACGGTGAAGTGGTGCCCGAAGGGGTGACGGTGCAGTACCTGCATCCCATGCCGCCGATCGCCAACGTCAACGCCCATGCCACTTTCAACGCCGATACCTTCACCATCGACGTCAAAAGCGGTGAGGTGTTCGGCCTCAAGGTGCCGGAGGGCAAGGTCATCCTGGGAGGGCTGTCGGCCCCGGACCAGTTCGCCGATATCTCGCTCAAGGTGACCGGGCCGGTGGAGGACGCGCTGCGCCTGATCGATAGCAAGCCGCTGTCCTGGGCTCAGGCGCTGGGCGTCCAGCCCACCAAAGTGAAAGGCGACGCGATGACGTCGCTGGCTCTTAAATTTCCTCTGCTGGAGAAGCTGACCTTCGATCAGATGAAGGTGAGGGCGCAGGCGCAGACCAGCCATTTCGGCCTGCCCGACGTCGCCCTCGGCCTCGACCTCAGCGAGGGGGCGCTTTCTCTCGACATCGATCCCAAGGGGATGGACGTTTCCGGCAAGGCCCTGCTGGGCGGAATGCCCGCCGATATCCGGTGGCGGGAAAATTTCAGCAGGGGCTCGCCTTTCCGCAGCCGCTATCAGGTCTCGGCGGTGCTTGGGGACGCCGAGCGGCGCCTCGTCGGGTTGGACGCCGATCCGTTCCAGCCGCCCTTCCTGGCCGGACCGGTGCCGGTGGACCTCACCGCGATCATGTACGAATCGGGGCGCGGCGACATCGAGGTGCAGGCCAACCTGACCGAAGCGACCATGCAATTGACGGGATTGAACTGGGAAAAGAAGGCTTTTGTCGGGGGGCACGCATCGGCGCAATTGCGCCTGACCGATGGTCTCTTGAGCGACATGCCGCATTTTTCTCTGGGCAGTTCCAACGGCCTCGACGTGTCCGGGCAGGGTAGTTTCGAAAAGGGGCAGTTGCGCAAGATTTTCCTCGACAAGGTGAAATTCGCGCGCACCGATGTGCAGGCGACGGTGACGCTGCGCCAGGGCGAAGGTCCCGCTTTCGACCTGTCGGGAAACAGTTTCGACGCGCGGGAGATCGTGTCTGGCGATCCGTCCGACCATCAGACCGACAAGAAAGTGACGACCCCCAAGCAGCATCGCGAGCAGCCCCTGCGGGAAGACCAGTTGCCGTTGGCCATTCAGGCCAAGTTCGCCCAGGTGTGGGTCTCCGACGAGGGGGTGCTCAGGAACGTTTCGGCCGCGATGACGCGCGACCGCCGCGACTGGCGCCGGATTCGCATCGATGGCACGGTTGGGGGCGGACAGCCCCTGCACGTGGAAATCCAGCCGGCCGGCGCCAATCGCCGCTCGCTCAAGATGACCAGCGGCGATGCCGGGGCGGTGTTCAAGAATTTCGACATCTTCGATAATATGCTGGGCGGGCAACTGTTGGTCGAAGGGTCCTACGACGATGCCGATCCCCGCCAGCCTCTCAAAGGGGTGTTGACGGTCAGCGATTTCCAACTGGTCAAGGCCCCGGCCCTGGCCAGGCTGCTGACCGTGGCGGCGCTGACGGGAATCGTCGATCTGCTGCAGGGAAGCGGCATCCCTTTTTCCACGCTGGATTTACCCTTTACCCTCACCGACGGGGTTCTGGCCCTGCATGACGCCCGCGCCGCCGGGACGGCCCTCGGACTGACCGTCAAGGGTCAGGTCGATCTCGACGCCGATATGATGGCCCTCGAGGGCACCGTGGTGCCGATCTACGCGCTCAACAGCGCGTTGGGCAATATCCCCGTGCTGGGGTCGCTGTTCTCGGGCGAGAAGGGGGGCGGGGTCTTCGCGATGAATTATTCGATGAACGGTCCGTCCAAGGATCCCACCGTCGTCGTCAATCCCCTGTCCGCCCTGACGCCGGGGATGCTGCGCAAGCTGTTCGACATCTTCGACAACGGCAGCGAGACGGAAGTCCGTCCCAAGGACAAATAGGCGCTTAAGCCGGCCCCGGCCCTGCGACCCGCTCGTTCCCCGTCAATGCCAATTATTTGAAATATTAAGATTTTATCTTGGCTTTGCGGCGTCTTGCAGGGGCAAGCTGACCGGACGGCGCGGGAGCGTCCGCGGTTGAATGACAAGGAGGTGCCGTTATGGTGGAAAAGCCGATCGTCGCGGGAAAGGGGCCCATCGTCATGGAGCTCACCGCCGGGGAAACCTATTACTGGTGCCGGTGCGGGCGCAGTAAAACCCAGCCGCTTTGCGACGGCTCCCATGCCGGGACGGGTCTGACGCCGATGGCCTATACGCCCAGTGGCGCGATGAAGGTCCGCTTCTGCGCCTGTAAGCAGACGTCGAAGCCGCCGTTCTGCGACGGCGCGCATCTCGACCTCAAATAGAGTCTTATACCAACTCTCGGTGATCGGCCCCGATCACCGAGCCCTCAATCGCCGGGCGGGTTTCTCCGAAACCCTGGGCTTTCGCTCGCATAAGCTCGCGGGCCCTTAATGGGCCAGACCAAGTCTCGATGAGGCATCCTCATCGAGACTTGGTATTATTCGGCCTTGATCAGGACGTGGCGTTTCTTGCCCGCCGACAGCTTGATTACCCCGTCCTTCAGATGGGGCGTCCCGATCAGGTCGGTTTCACTACCGACGGCGTCGTCGTTGATCTTGGCGCCGCCGCCCTTGATCAGACGCCGGGCTTCGCCGTTCGATGCGGCAAGCCCGGCGCGGGCAAACAGGGCGAAGGCCGGAATGCCCGTCGTCAACTCCGCCGCGGGGATGGCGACCGTCGGCAGGCTGTCGGCCGCGGCGCCTTCCTCGAAGGTGCGTTTCGCGGTTTCCGCGGCCTGGGCGGCGGCGGCGGCGCCATGGGCCAGACGCGTCGCCTCATTGGCCAGGATCTTCTTCGCCTCGTTGATCTCGGCGCCTTCCAGGTCGGCCAACCGGTTGATCTCGTCGATCGGCAGTTCGGTGAACAATTTCAGGAAACGGCCGACGTCGGCGTCCTCGGTATTGCGCCAGAATTGCCAGTAATCCCAGGCCGACAGGCGTTCGGCGTTGAGCCAGACGGCGCCTTGCGCGGTTTTGCCCATCTTGGCGCCCGAGGCCGTGGTCATCAGCGGCACGGTGAGCCCGAACAGATCGCGGGCGTCGACGCGGCGGCCCAATTCCACCCCATTGACGATGTTGCCCCACTGGTCCGAGCCGCCCATCTGCAGGGCGCATCCCAGCCGGCGCGACAGTTCAAGGAAATCGTAAGCCTGCAGGATCATGTAATTGAATTCGAGGAAGCTGAGCGGCTGCTCGCGTTCAAGGCGCAATTTCACCGAATCGAAGCTCATCATGCGATTGACCGAGAAATGCCGGCCGAAATCGCGCAGGAAGGCGATGTAGTTGATCTGGTCGAGCCAATCGGCATTATTGACCATCACGGCATCGGTCGGGCCATCGCCAAAGGTCAGGAACTTGCCGAACACCTGTTTGATACCGGCCATGTTGCGGGCGATATCGTCGTCGGAGAGCAGCTTGCGCGCCTCGTCCTTGCCGGAGGGATCGCCGACCCGGGTCGTGCCGCCGCCCATCAATACGATCGGCTTGTGCCCGCTCTTCTGCAAATGGCGGAGCAGCATGATGGGAAGCAGGCTGCCCACATGCAGGGAATCGGCGGTACAGTCGAAACCGATATAGGCGGTCACCGTTCCCGCGCTCAACCGGCTGTCGAGCCCATCGAGATCGGTGCATTGATTGAAAAATCCGCGCTCGGTGATGGTGTGCAGGAAATCGGAGCGAAGGGTCGTCATGGGAAATCGCCTGAGCTGATATTCGGTTTCCGGGTCTTTGATGCCGGGGTGGCCCGTTTAGCACGATTGCCATTGACGTACAACGGGAGCACCTTTTGTCATGAGAAAACGCATTGATTTTCGCTCCGGAGGTCCGCTCGTTGTCGTCGCTTCTGCTCAGTCTCGGCCTGATGTCCGGCACGTCTCTCGATGGGGTCGATGCCGCTTTGATCCGCACCGACGGCGAGCGTGTCGCTGAGTTCGGCCCCAGCCTGACCCGTCCTTATCCGGCACCCTTGCGCCAACGCTTGCGGGGGATACTGGGGGGCGTCGGTCCGGTGGCCGAGGTCGAGCGGGACGTGACCCTGTTTCATGCCGAGGTCGTCCGGGATCTGCTGGCCGAAAGCGGAACCTCCCGCGCCGAGGTGGCGGTGGTCGGATTCCATGGCCATACCATCCTGCACCGGCCGGAGCAGGGGCGGACCTGGCAGATCGGGGACGGCGCCCTGCTGGCCGAGCGGTTGGAGCTCTCCGTCGTCAACGATTTCCGCTCGGAGGATGTGGCGGCCGGCGGGCAGGGGGCGCCCCTGGTGCCGGTCTACCACGCCGCTCTGGCGGAGGGGTTGGCCCGTCCGCTGGCCGTGCTCAATCTGGGAGGGGTCGGCAATGTGACCTGGATCGGCGTGGATGGCGGCCTGCTGGCTTTCGATACCGGACCGGGCAACGCCTTGATCGACGATTGGGCTTTGCGCCATACCGGGCGGGCGGTGGATGTGGACGGGGCGCTGGCGGCGGATGGAACGGTCGACGAGGAAGCCCTGCGGGCGTTCCGCGCGCATCCCTATTTCACCAGGCTGCCGCCCAAGTCCCTGGACCGCGATGATTTCGCGAAAATCGCCGGAGCCCTGGTCGAGGGTCTGTCGGCAAGCGACGGGGCGGCGACCTTGAGCGCCTTCAGCGTGGCAGCGGTGGAACTGGCCCAGGCGCATTTCCCGGCGCCCCCGGCGACATGGCTGGTCTGCGGCGGCGGCCGGCACAATCCCGTTATCATGGCCGGGTTGCGCCGATGCCTGCCGGCTCCGGTCAAGCCGGTCGATGCGGTCGGCTGGGACGGCGACGCGCTCGAGGCGCAGGCCTTCGCCTTCCTGGCGGTGCGCAGCCTGAAAGGCCTGCCCTTGACCTGGCCGGGCACCACCGGAGCCGCCCGGCCTCTGGGCGGCGGCCGCCTGCACCGGCCGGGTGCGGTTTAACCGGCGGCGGCCAGACTGCGTTCGAGCGAGATGCCGGCCAGATAGTCGTCGAGCGTCACGTTCAATTCATCGAGCTTGGTGCCGAAGGTATGGTTGGCACCCGCGATGGTCCGATAATTGACCGTGATGTTGCGCTGGCTCGACAATTTGGTGGCAAGCTTGGCGACGCTGGCCTCGGGCACCAGATCGTCCTGGGTGCCGTGAACGATCAGGCCGGACGACGGGCAGGGCGCCAGGAAGGTGAAATCGTAGACGTTGGCCGGCGGGGCCACCGAGACGAATCCGTCGATTTCCGGCCGGCGCATCAGCAATTGCATGCCGATCCAGGCGCCGAACGAAAAACCGCCGACCCAGCAGCTCGCGGCGTTGGGGTTGAAGGACTGCATCCAATCCAGGGCGGAGGCGGCGTCGGAAAGTTCGCCCTGACCGTTGTCGAAACGGCCTTGTGACCGACCGACACCTCGGAAATTGAAGCGCAGAGTCGAAAATCCCCGGCGCACGAAGGCATGGTACATGGCATAAACAACCTTGTTGTTCATGGTGCCGCCATGCTGGGGCTGGGGGTGAAGCAGCAGCGCGATGGGCGCATTGGGCTGCTTGCCGTGGTGGTAGCGGCCTTCCAGCCGTCCATCCGGTCCGTTAAAAATGACTTCGGGCATTGTGTTGTGTCGGATCCATCTTTGACCGTCTTGGCCAAACCTGACCAACCCGGTATGAATTAATGTAAAACAAACTGACCTTCGCGCTTGGTCAATCTTGACCAGCATTGTCGGGCATCTTATATTCACCGTCGAGCGCTGGTCACCCGGAGCGGATGCCCCGGAACCCCCTGTGCGTATGCCGCGTACAATAACATATTGATGACTATGGTTTTCAAGAGACTTCGGGAAGAAATTGCATCTATTCGTCTCCGTGATCCCGCGGCGCGCTCGAACCTTGAGATTTTACTCTGCTATCCCGGGTTGCATGCGCTGTTGTTTCATCGCGTGGCGCATTGGTTCTGGAGGCGAGGGCTTCATCTTTTCGGTCGCTTTACCTCCCATGTCGGGAAAATGCTGAGCGGGATCGAGATCCATCCCGGCGCCGAGATCGGCGAGCGGCTTTTCATCGATCACGGGACGGGAGTGGTCATCGGCGAGACGGCCGTTGTCGGCAGCGACGTCACTCTTTATCAGGGGGTGACCCTGGGCGGCACCTCGCTGCACAAGGGCAAGCGCCATCCGACTCTGGCCGACGGCGTGATCGTCGGTTCGGGGGCTCAGGTTCTTGGGCCGATCGTCGTCGGCGAAGGGGCCCGGATCGGCGCCAATGCCGTGGTGTTGAACGACGTGCCGGCGGGAGTGACCATGGTGGGCATTCCGGCGCGGATGGTCGAGCCCCGCGGCAAGGAACACGAGTTTCTGGCATATGGATGCGACGCCGAGCTTCCCGATCCGCTGCTGAGGATCATCGACGGCTTGCATCAGGAAATCGTTGGGCTGCGCAGCCAGATTAACGCCTTGGAGGGTCAGAAGACCAAGCCGGGGCGGAAGTCCGCACCGGCTTTGCCGCCTTCGGAGAAATTGCGCGATACGACCGATTCGCCGCGCAAGAGTGCGCGTAGTTTAACTTGATCTGTGGGAGTGAAATGACGTGAAACTGAGCACCAAAGGACGCTATGCCGTCATGGCAATGGTCGATCTGGCTTGCAACAGCAATGGCAGCCCGGTGGCTCTTGCCGATATCGCCGATCGCCAGGAAATTTCCCTGTCCTACCTGGAACAGCTTTTCGGAAAGCTGCGCAAGGGCGGTCTGGTCAAGAGCGTGCGCGGACCCGGCGGCGGTTACCTGCTGGCTCGTCCGGCCCCGCAGACCCGCGTGTCGGACATCATCCTGGCCGTCGACGAGCCGATCCAGACGACCCGCTGCACCCCCGGTTCGCCGGCCGGTTGCCACAACCACAAGGGCCGCTGCCTCACTCATGATCTGTGGGAGGAACTGGGTAACCAGATCTATCTCTATCTGAGTTCGGTCTCCCTGGGCGATGTGGTCGACCGCCGCCTTCTGGGCAGCAGCGGCGTATTCCACGGGACGCCGGCCGCCGGCGGCAGCATCGCCGCGGCGCAGTAAGCCCCCCGCGGGGACTTGGAAGAGGGACGGACCAGACGGATGACTTCTCTCGCCGCCTATTTGGACTACAACGCCACGGCGCCGGTGAGGGCCTGCGCCAGCGAGGCGGCGTTGCGTGCCATGGGCGTTCCGGGCAATCCCTCTTCGGTGCATGCCTTCGGCCGGGCCGCCCGCGGTCTGGTCGAGGAAGCCCGGGAAACGGTGGCCGCCCTTCTGGAGGCGGACCCGCGCGGTGTGATTTTCACCTCCGGTGGGACCGAGGCCAACGCCCTGGCGATCACCGGCTGGAACCGGCGGCGGTTTCTGGCCTCCGCCATCGAACATCCTTCGGTATTGAAGGCCCGGCCCGGCGAGACGGTCGGCGTGCTGCGTTCCGGGGTGATCGATCTGGCCGCTCTCGAGCGTGCCCTGGCGGCCGATTCCGAGCCCGCCCTGGTCGCGGTGATGCTGGCCAACAACGAAACCGGGGTGGTCCAGCCGATCGCCGAAGTCGTGCGTCTGGCCAGGGCCCATGGCGCCCTCGTCCATTGCGACGCGGTGCAGGCGGTGGGCAAGACGTCCGTGGACATTGGCGCGCTGGGGGTCGATTCCCTTGCCCTGTCGGCCCATAAGCTGGGTGGTCCGACAGGGGTGGGGGCCTTGCTCCTGGCCGATCCGGACGCCGAATTGCGGCCTCTGCTCGCCGGTGGCGGTCAGGAGGGGCGGCGGCGCTCGGGGACTGAAAATCTGCCGGGCATCGCCGGTTTCGGCGCGGCCGCCCAGGCGGTCATGGCCGAGACGGACGAGGCCGGGCGGCTGGCCCGCTTGCGGGACCGATTGGAAAAAGCTGCCGGCGAGCAGGCGCCGGGACTGGTGGTGATCGGTGCCGGAGCGCCCAGGCTTCCCAATACCGCCTGCCTGGCGGTGCGGGGAGTGTCGGCGCAGACGCTTCTGATGGGGCTCGATCTGGCCGGTGTCGCGGTCAGCACCGGTTCGGCCTGCAGTTCGGGCAAGGTGGCGCCCAGCCATGTGCTGACGGCGATGGGCGAGGACGATCTGGCCGGCTCGGCGATCCGGGTCAGTCTGGGCTGGGCCAGCGAGGAACAGGATGTGGATTGTTTCCTGGAAGCCTTTGGTTCGATGATCCAGCGCCTCGGGGCGGGGGATCGGCAAGCGAGGGTCGCATGAGACACACGGGAATGATTGGCGGCGTTCCATGCCGCCGGAGAGGCGAGGATGAGTGACATGACGGCAATTCAGGGCACGCAGAACAGCGGGTTGACGCAGCCGATTTATCTCGATTACCAGGCGACGACTCCATGTGATCCGCGCGTCGTCGAGGCGATGCTGCCCTATTTCACGGAACGTTTCGGCAATCCCCACTCCCGCAACCATTATTACGGTTGGGAAGCCGAAGAGGCGGTCGAGAAGGCGCGGGAAGAGATCGCCACCATCATCGGGGCCGATCCGAAGGAGATCGTCTTCACCTCGGGGGCGACGGAATCGAACAATCTCGCCCTCAAGGGCGTGGCCTATTTCTACCGCGAAAAGAAGAACCACATCGTCACCGTGGTGACCGAGCACAAATGCGTGCTGGATTCCTGCCGCCATCTTGAGCAGGATGGGTTCCAGGTGACCTATCTGCCGGTGCAGAAGAACGGCCTGATCAGGCTCGACGAGTTGGAGGCCGCGATCACCGACAAGACGGTGATGGTCTCGGTGATGGCCGTCAACAACGAGATCGGTGTCATCCAGCCGCTGGCCGAAATCGGCGCGATCTGCCGCAAGAAGGGCGTCTTCTTCCACACCGACGGGGCGCAGGCGGTGGGCAAGATCCCGCTCGACGTCAATGCGATGAACATCGATCTGATGAGCATTTCGGCGCATAAGATCTACGGACCCAAGGGTATCGGCGCGCTCTACGTGCGCCGCCGGCCCCGCGTTCGCCTGCAGTCACTGATCGACGGCGGCGGGCAGGAGCGCGGCATGCGCTCGGGCACCCTGGCCACGCCGCTCTGCGTCGGTTTCGGCGAGGCTTGCCGCATCGCCCGCGAGGAGATGCCGGCCGAGGCCAAGCGCCTCACGGCCCTGCGCGAGCGCCTGCTGAAGGGCGTGCGCGAACGCCTGCCCGAGGTCTATCTGAACGGTGACGCGGAACTGCGCATTCCCGGCAATCTCAACATCAGCTTCGCCTTCGTCGAAGGCGAGGGCCTGATGATGGGGGTCAAGGACATCGCGGTGTCATCGGGTTCGGCCTGCACCTCGGCATCGCTGGAGCCGTCCTATGTGCTGCGCGCCTTGGGGCTGGACGCCGAAATGGCCCATACCAGCCTCCGGATCGGCATCGGGCGCTTCACCACCGAGAAGGAAATCGACTACGCCATCGGACACATCGTCGAGGCGGTGAGCCGCCTGCGCGAATTAAGTCCGCTGTGGGAGATGCATCAGGAAGGGATCGACATTAAATCGATCCAGTGGGCCGATCATTGACAAAAGCCGCCTCCGGGCGCCGTCCGGTGGTTTTCCAAGAGTTTTGACGGAGGACTTCATGTCTTACAGCGAGAAGGTCATCGACCACTACGAGCACCCGCGCAACGTGGGCTCGTTTCAGAAGAGCGACGGCGGCGTCGGCACCGGCCTCGTCGGAGCGCCGGCCTGCGGCGACGTGATGAAGCTGCAGATCAAGGTGAGCGCCGAGGGCATCATCGAGGATGCCAAGTTCAAGACCTTCGGCTGCGGTTCGGCCATCGCGTCGTCCTCACTGGTCACCGAATGGGTGAAGGGCAAGACGCTGGACGAGGCGGCAAAGATCAAGAACACGGAGATCGCGCAGCATTTGGCCCTGCCGCCGGTCAAAATCCATTGTTCGGTGTTGGCGGAGGATGCTATCAAGGCTGCCATCGCCGACTATAAGAAGAAGAACGGTCTGGAAGAAGACGCCGCCCAGTGACGGGCGGTTTTTGGAAGAGGTGATGGAAGCATGGCTGAACGTATGGCTCCTTTGACCTTGAGCGATGCCGCCGTCGAGCGTGTCAAGGCGATGGTCTCCGGGCGCGACAAGCCGACGCTGGGAATCCGCATCGGCGTGCGCACGAAGGGATGCTCTGGGTTGTCCTATACCCTTGAATTCGCCGAAGAAAAGGGTCCGATGGACGAAGTGGTGGAGACCCGGGGGGTGACCGTGTTGATCGACCCCAAGGCCACCATGTTCATCCTGGGCACCGAGATGGATTTCGTCGAGGAAAAGCTGCAATCCGGCTTCGTCTTCCGCAATCCCAACGAAAAGGGCCGATGCGGTTGCGGCGAGTCCTTCCACGTCTGATCCTTTGAGGAAATTTTCCGTCGCCAGGCCGCGTCCGCCGGACTGGCGGCGGTCTCCCGAAAGCGGGCAGGTTTTATGAACGAGTTCGACCAATCCAGTTCCTCCGGCGCGATCGTGCCGTGCTGGTCCTGCAAGGGACCGATTTCTCCCCGGGCCCTGTTCTGTTCGACCTGCGGGGCGGTGCAGCCGCCCGGCGACGTCGACCATTTCACCCGGCTGGGCCTTCGCCGCGCCTATAGCCTCGATCCGGCCGAGCTGGACCGTCAGTATTTCGGTTTCCAGCGGCGTTTGCATCCCGACCGCTTCGCCACCCGGGCGCCCAAGGAACGGGCCTTGTCGCAGGCCCAGGCGACGGCGCTCAACGACGCCTACGAGACCTTGAAGGACCCGTTGAAACGGGCGGCCTACCTGCTGCGGCTGGCCGGGCGCGTCGTCGACGTCGACCAGGCCGCCACGGTGACCGATCCGGAGCTGCTGATGGAGGCCATGGAAATGCGCGAAGCCCTGGCCGAGGCCGACACCCCGGACGAGGTGGCCGTGCTGGCCGCGCAGGCCGAGGGTGAAATGGCGCAGTGCGAGACCGATCTGGCCCGCGCCTTCGCCGAGCAGGACCTGGACGTCGCCGGCAAGCTGACGACCCGCATGAAATATCTGGGCAAGCTGGCCGAGGAGGCCCGCTCCCGCAAAATCCGTATGACGAGGCCTGGCATCTGATGCTGTTGCAGATCAACGAACCGGGAGAAACGCCGTTTCCGCATGCCGAGGACAAGGGCGCCGCGGTCGGGATCGATCTTGGCACCACCAATTCGGTCGTCGCCGTCGCGGAAGGGGGGGAAGCCTCGGTCCTGCGTGACGAGAAGGGGGGAGGGCTTATT
This sequence comes from Telmatospirillum siberiense, assembly GCF_002845745.1. Taxonomy (GTDB): domain Bacteria; phylum Pseudomonadota; class Alphaproteobacteria; order Rhodospirillales; family Magnetospirillaceae; genus Telmatospirillum; species Telmatospirillum siberiense. The sequence goes on from NZ_PIUM01000006.1 coordinate 90,650, forward strand.
CCCTCGGTGGTCGCCTATGGCATGGATGGGACGGTGATCGTGGGCGTCGAGGCGCGCCGCGAACTGCTGGACAATCCCCAGACGGTGATCAGCTCCGTCAAACGCTTGATGGGCCGCGGCGTCACCGACGTCAAATCCCTGGCCGGGACGTTGCCCTTCGAACTGGACACGGCCGCCGACGGCGGCATGGTCCGCCTCAAGGTGTCGGGGCGGACGCTGACCCCGGTCGAGGTATCGGCCGATATTCTGCGTGCCGTGAAGGATCGCGCCGAAGCGGCGCTGGGCCAGCCGGTCGGCCGCGCGGTGGTCACAGTGCCCGCCTATTTCGACGACGCGGCGCGCAGCGCCACCAAGGATGCCGCCCGTCTGGCCGGGCTCGATGTGCTGCGCCTGGTCAATGAACCGACGGCGGCGGCCCTGGCCTATGGCCTGGATAATCAGGCCGAGGGGCTTTACGCGGTCTATGATCTGGGCGGCGGCACGTTCGATATTTCGCTGTTGCGCATGGAGAAGGGTGTCTTCCAGGTGCGCGCCACCGGCGGCGACGCCGCCTTGGGCGGCGACGACTTCGATCATGCCATCGCCGAGGCGTTCCTGGCCGAACGGGCCAAGACCCTGGGCGATGTCACCATCACCTCGGCCGAGGTGAAACAGGCGCTGGCGACGGCCCGCATGGCCAAGGAATGCCTGTCGGCCAGCCCCTGGGGCGAATGGATGATCGAGATCGACGGCAAGACCAGCCGGCATCGCCTGGATCTGGCCACCTTCGAAACCCTGGCCAAGCCCTTCGTCGAACGGACCATCTCCATCTGCCGCGGCGTGCTGGTCGATGCCGGCATCGGCGTCGAGGATATCAAGGGGGTGGTGCTGGTCGGCGGTTCGACCCGGGTGCCGCTGGTGCGGCGCCGCGTCGCCGAATTCTTCGGCCGCGAACCCCTGGCCGACATCAATCCCGACGAGGTGGTGGCGGTCGGCGCCGCCTTGCAGGCCGAGGCCCTGACCGTCGGATCCGATACCCTTCTGCTGGACGTCACGCCGCTCAGCCTGGGGATCGAGACCATGGGGGGCATCGTCGAGAAGGTGATTCCCCGCAATACCTCGATTCCGGTGGCGATGGCCCAGGAGTTCACCACCTATCAGGACGGCCAGGACGCCATGCTGATCCATGTCGTCCAGGGCGAGCGGGAAATGGTCGATCAATGCCGGTCGCTGGCCCGCTTCGTGTTGTCGGGCATTCCGGCGATGGCGGCGGGGGCCGCGCGCATCCGCGTGACCTTCGCGGTGGATGCCGACGGTCTGCTGACGGTGAGCGCGAAGGAAGCCGTCACCGGCATCGAGCAGGAGGTTTCGGTCAAGCCCTCCTACGGGCTGACCGACGACGAGATGGCGACCATGCTGCGCGATTCCCTCGAACATGCCCGCGAGGACATGGAGACCCGCCTGCTGGCCGAGGCCCGCGTCGAGGCGGTCCGCTCGCTGCTGGCGGTGCGCGCCGCCCTGGCCGCCGACGGCGAACTGCTGTCGGCCGACGAGCAGGCCGTCATTCATACCGCCTTGGAAGAGGTCGAGACCGCCGTTCGGGACGGCGACCGCGATAGCGTCCAGGCCGCGGCCGCGTCGCTTGAGGCCGCGACCAAGACCTTTGCGGAACGCCGCATGGATCGCGGTATCCGCGAGGCCCTGGCCGGACAGACCATCGAGCGTCTCGGCGAAAGCCTGGGCGGGGAACAGAAGCCGGATTAAGGAGAGAGGCTTTTATGCCGAAGATGACTTTTATCGAGCCTAACGGAACCCGCCACGAAGTGGAGGCGCCGGAAGGTTTGTCCATTCTCGAGATCGCCCATCGCAACAAGATCGAATTGGAAGGCGCCTGCGAGGGTTCGCTGGCCTGTTCGACCTGTCATGTCATCGTGGCGCCGGAGTGGTTCGACAAATTGCCGGCGGCCAGCGACGACGAGGAGGACATGCTCGACCTGGCCTTCGGTCTCAGCCAGACCTCGCGTCTCGGCTGTCAGATCATCATGAAGGCGGCGTTCGACGGTCTGGAGGTGACTCTTCCCGCGGCGACGCGCAACATGATGGTCGACAAGTAGGGGCGGCAGGCAAAGGGGAGACCCGGCATGCGCTGGACCGATAGCAGGGACATCGCGATCGCGCTGGAGGAGGCGCATCCCGAGACGGACAACGTCAATCTGCGTTTCGCCGATCTGCATCGCTGGGTTTGCGCCTTGCCCGGCTTTGACGACGATCCGGCGGCGTCCAATGAAGGATTGCTCGAGGCCATCCAGATGGCCTGGATCGACGAACGGGACTAGCGACATGTCCCCCCGGCAGACACTGTTCTCCCGTTTGCGCTCCGACGCGGCCGTCGATTGGGAGGCCTTCGTCGGGCATGGCTTCGTGCACCGCCTGGGTGACGGTTCCCTGCCCGAGGACTGTTTCCGGCATTACCTGGGTCAGGACTATCTGTTCCTGATCCAGTTCGCCCGGGCCTATGGCCTGGCCGTCTATAAAAGCGAGACCCTGGAGGATATGCGCCAAGCCGCCGCCGGCATGGCCGGCATCCTCGATGAGATGGGCCTGCATGTGAAATATTGCCACGACTGGGGCATCACCAAGGCCGAAATGGCAGGTCTGGCCGAGGCCCGCGCGACCCTGGCCTATACCCGTTTCGTCCTCGACAGGGGGGTGGCGGGCGACCTGCTCGATCTGCATGTGGCCCTGGCTCCCTGCATCATCGGCTATGCCGAGATCGGAGCGCGTCTGAGGAAGGCCGCCGGATCCGGTCTGGCCGGAAATCCCTATCGCCAATGGATCGACGCCTATGCGGGGGCCGACTATCAGGCCCTGGCCGGCGCGCAGGTGGCGCAGATCGACCGTCTGATGGCGGCCCGGGGCGGTCCCGGCCGCTATGAGGGCCTGTTGAGGGTGTTCCGCCAGGCCGTCCGGCTGGAAACCGATTTTTGGGAGATGGGTCTGACCTTGGCCCAATGAACGTTTTTCTCATGTCTTTGAACCTGACCTTGAATGCCTCCACCCTCGATGTGGTTGCGCCGGTGCTCTCGTTCTTCCTGTGGCAGGCGTTTGGTTACGTCGTCGATTATTCCAGGCTTTCGAAGATCAGCCTGACGGGGGCGGTCAATGGCCAGCGCCTGGCCTGGATGCGCAGGATGGTCGATCGGGAGAACCGCATCGTCGACGGAACGCTGCTTGCCAATGTGATGCGCAGCGTCGCCTTTTTCGCCTCGGCCACCGTGCTGATTCTGGGCGGCGTCGCGGCGATGGCCAGCGCGGTCGATCATACCTACGCCACCATCGAGGGCATTCCTTTCGTCTCGACGGTCAGCAAGGACCTGTTCGAGGCGAAACTGTTGCTGCTGGGGTTGATTTTCATATACAGCTTCTTCAAGTTCACCTGGAGCCTGCGGCAGTTCACCTATTGCACGATCCTGCTGGGGGCGGCCCCCCGTCCCGACGCGGCGGACGAGGAAAAGGCGTCGTTCGCGGCGGGGGCGGCGCGGATCAGTCAGTTGGGGGCGCGCAGCTTCAACCAGGGACTGCGGGGATATTATTTCGCCCTGGCGAGCCTGGGCTGGTTCATCCATCCGCTGGCCTTCGTCCTGGCGACCCTGGCCGTGGTGGCCGTTTTATGGCGGCGCGAGTTCCATTCCCGGACCCGGCGCGCCCTTTATCGCATGGAGAAGATGTAATGGGCCGGCGCATCGTCGTCGCCATGTCGGGAGGGGTCGATTCCTCGGCCACCGCCGCCCTGCTGAAGGAGGAGGGCTGGGACGTCGTCGGCGTCACCCTCCAGCTCTACGACCATGGCCAGGCGGTCGGCCGCGCCAACAGTTGCTGCGCGGGCAAGGATATTCACGACGCCCGCCGGGTCGCCGACCGGCTGGGCATTCCCCATTACGTGGTCGATTATGAAAGCACTTTCCGCCAGGACGTGATCGAGCGTTTCGCCGACTCCTATGTCGCCGGCGAAACGCCGATCCCTTGCGTCTTGTGCAATCAGACGGTGAAATTCCGCGATCTGTTCGGCATTGCCCGCGATCTGGGGGCCGAGGCCCTGGCCACCGGCCATTACGTCCGCCGCGAGGAGACGCCCTCCGGCGTTCATATGCTGCGCGGCGCCGACCATGGCCGCGACCAGAGCTATTTCCTGTTCGCCACCACCCGCGACCAGCTCGACTTCCTGCGCTTTCCCCTGGGATCCATGGGCAGCAAGGACGAGACGCGGGCCATCGCCCGGCGCTTCGAGCTGCCGGTGGCGGTCAAGCCCGACAGCCAGGACATCTGTTTCGTTCCCGACGGCGATTATGCCGGCTTGGTCGAGCGGCTGCGCCCCGGCGCCATCGAAGCCGGCGACATCGTTCATGTCGACGGCCGGGTGCTGGGCCGGCACGAGGGCATCATCCATTATACGGTCGGCCAGCGGCGGGGCCTGAAACTCGGCGGCGGCCCCCCCCTTTACGTGATCCGCCTGGAAGCCGCCGCCCGCCGCGTCGTCGTCGGCCCCAAGGAGGCCCTGGGCCGGAGCGCCGTCGCCTTGTCCGGCGTCAACTGGCTGGGCGAGGCCGAAGTCGAAGCCGAAGCCGAAGCCGAAGCCGAAGCAAGGGAATGGGCGGTCCAGGTAAAGATCCGCTCCACTCGCGAACCGGTGCCGGCCATGCTGCGCCTGGGACCGGCGGGCAGCGCCGACGTCCGCTTCCTGCACCCCGAGGAAGGCGTCGCCCCCGGTCAGGCTTGCGTGTTCTACGATGGTGAGCGCGTGCTGGGGGGCGGGTGGATCCGCCGCGACGGAAACCCACAGAATCTCTGAACAGGTGCCTTGACTTGCCGGCCCCAAACCGATAAAAACCGCCTTCCGAACTTTATGGCGGAGTAGCTCAGCTGGTTAGAGCAGCGGAATCATAATCCGCGTGTCGGGGGTTCAAGTCCCTCCTCCGCTACCAAATTAAGCCAGTCAATCCAATGGGTTGGCTGGCTTTTTTCCTGTCAAATGCGAATGCGGAAATTTTTGACGGGATGTTTGACAGGTCAAGGGGTGCAGGGCACAGCCCTGCGGAAGCCTCTTTTTCCGCCGCCTCCGCTGATCCAGGCTTTTCCGCCGCGCGATGGTCCTCGCGGCCACCTCGCTGTTGTTCGCGTCCTGCCAAGCAATCCCCGGCCCGTCAGGGACGGGCAGAAGGATACCCGCGAAGCCTGCCGCCCGCCTGGGGCCAAAGCGAGGCCAGACGCGGCCATAGTGGGATTCCGGCCCGACCCGTGTGCAAGTCGCGGGGCGGGCGCAGAGGAGCGTGTAGAGGAGGCTCAGTATAGCGGCGCCGCAGCGTGGCGCGAGCCGACGACCACGAAGGCGGCCGGGCGGGCACCGCGCGGCGTAGCGGGTTGTGCATCGGAGGGACGACGAGACCCAACCCGATCCGGCCGTCTCTCTTTAGACCTTCGGCCTCTTGCGTCCAACAGGCGCCGGCACGGGCAGGGGCGGTCGGCAGAAGTTTGCGACGACGGCCTCGGCGTAGGCCCTCTCGTCGGCCGTTAGAAGGCCCACCAGGTCGCCCCGCAGGAGGCGTCTAGCGGCTTCCAATCGCTTCCCCGCCGGCAACAGGGTGTCGCGCATCTCCGCCACCCTGATCGCTACGACGCCCAGTCGGGCCGCCTCGTCCCGTTTGGCTGCCTCTTGTTCGGCCAGCGCCGCCTTTGGCCTGGACCACGGCGGCCCGGCCTGCCCGTCATCGTCATCGTGCGTGTCGTTGTCGTGCATCCTGTCCTCGCAATCACCGTGAAACGCTGGTCAGCCATAGCCGGTAAGTCCACAGCGAGGCCGGCCAGCATCCTGCAATGGCTGGGCTGATACAGTCGGCCGCCGTTGTGTCCACGAGGCCGACTGCCCCGGCGGGCAAAGTTCCATCCATGTTCCGGACGAGCGCGGGGTTGTCGTTGCGCCCTGCGCCCGACTGCGCGGAAGTGATGGTGGCGCCGACCCTGCTCCAGGTGCCGTTGCCGGCCAGGAAATTCGCGAGCGGCAGGCTATCCACCTCGACGGCGCTCTCGACTTGCGTCGATCCGGCTGTCGGATAGGGCCCGACCGGCCGGGCCGCGTAGACCAGGCCGGACGCCGGGTCATAGGACATGTCGGCGTCGTGCAAGTAGTCGCCGGCTGCGGTCGTCATGCGGAGGCCGCCACCGCTGATGGCCCATGGCACCGTCATCGACCAGCCCGGCCCGCTGTCGCCGGCCTGGCTGGACAGCGTGATCCATGCCGCCTCCGTCCGCGTCAGGGTCGGGCTGCCGTCCGTCCATGTCAGCAGCACATTGCTGCCGCTTGCGTAGACCACGCTTGGCTGACCCTCGCCCCATGCCGATGTCGCGTAGGGGTTGGCGACGACAGGCGTCGGGGCGACGGTCCACGGCCCGGCCGGGTCGTTGGCGTAGGCCACTCCCACGCTGTTGTCGGTCGAGGCGTTGAGCGGGGTCCCGGTGGCGAACATAGCGTACCTGTACGGCGTGCCGAAGTAGCTGAACGACCCCCGGACCACGCTGGGGTCGCACAGGTGGAAGGAGCCCCACGGCGCGGCCGACGACGGCGCCACAGCGACGGAGGTCGGTAGGGTGGCCGGGACCTCCCCGGACGGCGCGACGGTGTAGAAGATGCTGTCCTGGATCACGCTCGGCTGCTGGTTGCTGCACGACCAGATGTAGTCTGTCTGGCCGTCGGTCAGCACGGAGGAGCCGTAGTTGTATCGCTGTGGGTTCGAGATCGTCAGCGTGAACGACCGGCTGGCCGACAGGCCGGCGGCATTCGTCGCCGTCGCCGTAAAGCTCTGGGCCCCGAGTTGGGTCGGGGTCCCGGTGATCGTGCCGGTCGCCGCCAGAGCCAGGGCGGCGGGCATGGCAGGCGCCGCGTAGGTGATCGCCCCGCCCTGTGGATCGGTCGCGACCAGGGTTTTGATCGCGCCCTGGTCGAGTGCGAACGGCGCATACTGGCTGATCGTGCCGAGCGTCTGGGGTGTGTCCCAGACCGGCGCCCGCAACGCTGTCTTGCCGCCGGCCTGGTCGGACGGCTGATCGGCAACTGAGGACGCGACGGCGACATGCGAGCCGCCGATTCCGAGCAGGCCGACCGTCCGACCGCCGACGGATGCGGCCACGCCGGCGACGGCGACGAGCACCAAGCCGAGCAGGACGGCGTATTCTGGAGCGCTCGCCCCCCGCCTGTTGTAGATCATCATTTCTTCCTCCCTCTGTTGTTGTGGATGTTGGTTCGGCTCACCGGGCCTCATCGCCCTTGGAGCCGTCGGCCTTGGTCTTCCCTCGACGGCGGGCGGCATCGACCGGCCGCGCGACCGGTCGCGGCCAGTCGTCTGGTCGATCCGCCCGCCGTCGGACGGTCGGCATGGTCCGGCCGGTCGATGGGACGGTCGGACCGGTCGATGGCATGGTCGATGGGACGGTCGGCATGGTCCGGCCGGTCGATGGGACGGTCGGACCGGTCGATGGCATGGTCGGCGCGCGACCCCGCGCGGCGGCGGCCAGGGCATCGGCCGCGCGGTCAACCGCCGTCGCCGGCCGGCTCACGGCGGCCAGCCGGGCGGCCTTGGCCGCCTGATCCGCCTCCGCCAATCGCAGGCGCCACCGTCTGGGCAACGCTGCCGATGCGGCACGCAGGGCGCCCATGCGCGCACCGTGGTCGGGGTAGCGCGAGGCCAGGGCCCGGAACGCCTCGCGGCGGAGGGCGTCCGTGTCCGCCGTCGCCTGCTGGCGGACGACAGCACGCCACCAGGCGCGCACCTCCGGAGGCACTTGGCGCCGGGCCCGCCAACGGCGGATGGCCCGGGCGACGGCTCGGCCAGCCTCGGCAGCCAGGCCGGCGCTCGAGGAGACTAGCGTACCCGCCGCCCTAGTCGGCAACCGGGGCCGGCGGACACGGACCCCGGCCAGGCGCAGGACCGTCGCCACCGTCGCGCCGGTCGACCAGGCAGCAAGGCGGCCTGTGGCGCCCGCCGCCCGGCCAAGGTGCCACCGTGCCCGGCTCGGCCGGTCCTGGCGGCGCAGGTGGGTAAGCTGGCGGTCGAGGCCGGCAAGCTGCTTTTCCAGCCGCGCCGCCTCGGCCAGGCGGTCGTTGCGGGCGCCGGCCCTGGTCCGCCGGCCGCGCCGCTCCAACGCTGTCCGCGCCGGCCCGAGGTGCGTCATGGGCTCCGGCGCCGGGCCAGTTCGGCCCTCGTCCTGGTGGCGCTGGGCGTGGCTGCGACAATCAACACGCTTCGTCGAGCCGGCCCGCTCCAAAGCGGCGTTGACAAGCCCCTCCCAGTCCCGGCGCCAAGCGCGGAGGTGCTGTCCGCTGGTCTGCTTGACGTCCAACTCGCGCGTCTTCTCGCTGAGCCGTCGGCCAGCGACCACGCGGCGCGTGGTGAGGAGGAGGTGTGCATGCACATTGCGCTGGTCGCCCGCCCTGGACGGCGCGTGGATGTCCCATTGGACGGCGATGCCATGGCGCCGGGCCAGGGCCTCGGCGAAACCACGAACAAGGGCCTCCTGGTCGGCGAGCGGCAGGCCGGCCGGGAGGGCGACGACGACCTCGCGCGCCACTTTGGCGTCGCGCCGTTTCTCGGCCGCCTCGGCGGTGTTCCACAGTCCCTCGGCCTCGCCATCCCAGCCGACCAGGCCGCCCGCCAGGTGTCCGCGCTTGCGGGCATAGGGTGCCGGCTGGCCGGTCCTCTCGTCCGTCATGTTGGCGCAGCGCCGGTAGGCGCTGGCGGGTACGGCCGACTGGCCGGCGGCTCTGCTGAGGCTCCGCACTTTGCAGTGGTAGATCGCACTGACCACTTGCCACCGTTCCCGCTGCGCTGCCATCGTCCGTTCTCCCGTCCTGGGGTTCGGGGGTTTCCCCCGATTGGCGGCCCACGGCCGCCGGGGGGTTCGGGGTCTCCCCGACGCACGCATTGCCCCGGCAATGCTAAGTGTGCGCCCTTCGGGTTTTTTTGCTGGCCCGGCTCTGGGTCGGCCAGCCCTTTTCCCTGAGGCTCATGTGGACAAAAACAGAGAGTGCACAAGCGACTTTTGCGGCGCCTGGTTGGGCCTACATCAATGCTCGATCAGGCAAGGGAGGCGACGATGGGGCAGGTCGAAGAACTGGAGGCGCGGCGGGCGAAACTCGAAGCCCGACTTGCGGAGGTCAAACGCCGCCAGAAGGCCGTCGAGCAGGCCGCCGTCGCCCGGACGGCGTCGGCGGATCGGAAGGTGGACGCGCGGCGAAAGATCGTCCTCGGCGGCGTCCTACTGGCGCTGCTCCGGTCCAACCCGGCGGCATTGGATTACATGCGCCGCGCTCTGCCGCCGCTCGCGGCGGAGCGGGATAGGCCGCTGTTGACGACCGTCCTGGACGGCCTGGGTGCCCCAGTGTCGGGTCAGAACGGGGACCGGGCGGTGGTTTAGGCGTGATACAGTTTGTTGCCGAGACGGAGGCTCGGTTGTCCCACTAGCCAAAGATGACGGCAGCCGCTAGGCGGTGCTAATTTAGTCCCACATGAGTTGTTTAAGGGCCTCGTGTTCGAGGTGACGGACCACTACGACAACCTCGACCAGACGGCGATGAGACGGGCTGGGCAGAGGAAAACGGCCGCGATAGAAAGGCTGTGGAGGAAGTGAAAATGCGCAACAGGTTTGGCGTCATCAACCCGATAATTGTGTCCTTCGCGCTCTCAGGCTGCGTGGCTGTTTGGGGAGGCTCGTACAATGTCGAGTCAGAGGACGCGAACGGGGGCGCCATCCGCTATGACCATGTCGTCATTTCGGCAAGAGCGGTACAGGTCAAGGCCGGTGAGATATGTGCCAAGTACCAGAAAATCGCGGTTATCCAGGTCGAGCGCGGCAGTGTCATTTTGCCTGGGGGATCGGTCGACGAGATCACATTCGCTTGTGTGCCGCCAACTACAGCGAGGCCGTGAGGCAGCCGGCGGCGTATCCGCTTTTGGTTGCACACTTGAAAACGTGGTGAGTGACGGCTCATGACTCGAAGCGGCCAATTGAGAGTCTGCAGCCACCTCTTCTAAGATCGGTTCATCAGCTCTGTTGGGCGCGATGTGAGATTGAGATTGCGCCCAATATGATTGACGCGCGGAGATGCGCCACGTTCTTTCTGCTAGAACTCAGGCTTGAAGTCAGCAAGACAGTCTGCAACATTGCGTTTAAGTTCTTGGAGCGTCTCAAGGATCGGCAATCCATTATCGAACGCTACCGTTCCGGCGACGTGCACCTTCACTGGCACGTTCGCGCCGGTGGCTGGATGCACTGCTGTACGGTCATAAGTCATTCCTCTAATTTTGGACAAATCGGTATCGAGAGCCGACCAAACGGTAATCCGAGTTTGGCCACCGCCAACAACGAATTGCCGATGCTTGTCCTCGTTGGAGAAGTCGCGGAGGCTGCCAGTCCAGTTGCATCCCATGTACGGCTGCAAACCCTCGATTGCGGCTATATGGCTGGCGTTGATGCCTTTGAGAAAGGCAGTTTTGCCGCGTCTATCGAAGTCCTTTTTCGCGTCCATAATCGGAAACTGCGTGCCGCTCTGCACGGAACCGGAATCCAGTTTGGCCAACTCAAAAATGAGATAATCCAGGGCGCTTCGAAGATTGTAGCAAATTTCCCCCACGAGAATTCCGATGCGCATCCCGAAAAAAGTCTCGGGTGGCCGGCACACATTTATGACGTGGTGCGGCGGATTCGGATCGAGATCGAAGGGGACGGCATTAGCCTGTCGCTCGAAAACGTGAGAGATTTCGATCTCCAAGTCTCTAAGGTGTTCGCCTGCCCGCCATTCTCTCTCGAAACCGCCATCAAGCGGGTGAACGCTGTAATTGACCATGACCGTGCCTTTCACGATGTGGGACGCCGAATGGCGAGTGAGTACTAGCGTCCACTCGCACCAGCCGGGTGAACAGGTGATGTCTTTGACCTAGATTGCGATTGTCCTGCCGCCTAGCAACTGGCGCCGGGCTTCGTATTGCCGTCTGCTCATCGCCCTTCCTCCCAGCCCCGCCGGGCCTCGGCTTTATAGCGCCGGACTAGGCGCCGCACCGTCCGGGCGGCGTCGCCCGACTCGATGCCGATTGCGAGAAGGGTGAATCGGAGACTGTCAGAGGCAGCACGGCGGTGGGCGGTCCATCGCCTCGTTCGCCGACCTCGCCCCACCTCGGCAGCCACCTCGGCGGCGCACAGGAGGGCCATGTGCCCGGCTCGGTCTGCCACCCATAGGTGGCGGCATTCCGTCTCGCTGCCCGCCGCTGCGGCCCTCTACCGGCCGCGCGCGAGGTTATCGTTGCGGCTGCCACGGTTCAGAGCTTACCGACCTCCTCAAGGATCGCTCGTACCGTCTTAAGCGACAGCACGAGCGTCAGCGGCGTATCCTCAAGTCGCAGCGCTCCATAACCCTCATACCATTCGGCGGCCCGCGCGTTTTTGGCATCGATCACCATCATGATGCCGCCGCTTTCATCCGCGACACGCAGGCAGCGTTTTCCAGCGGCGAGCAGGAGCTGGCCGCCAAGGCCTCGCCCCTGAAGATCCTTGTCCGTGGCGAGCCGCGCAAGCAGGAAGCCGCCCGCGGCGTGACGGGGCTGGCCCTTCCTCAATGCGTCCGGCAATCGGTCATAGGCCAGCGACGATGGCGCAAGGCTGTAGAAGCCGAGTACCAGCGCCGGGTTCGCATCGTCAATCGCACAGAACGTTTTGGCGCTACCGTTTTCGTGATTCTGGCGGGCGTGTTTCTGGAGAAATCCGTTTAGATCGGCATCGCCGCAATCGAAACTCTTCCGATCATGCGATTTGCTGATCGGCTCTTCATGCCAATCGGGAAGTGTCATATCGTCTTCGGCAGCGCCTTGGCCGCGGCGCGGAGCCTGTCATTCGGCGGCGGCGGGTTTTCCAGCAGGTCCATAACACGCATCCAGTCACGCTCGGAGAAGGTGATGCGTTCGGCCTCGGCAATGACGGCATCGGCTTCACGAAGCGCTGCCTGCGTCACAAAATTTGTCAGATCGGCATGCTTAAGCGCCGCCGCGCGCGCGATCCGCGATTTTACCTCCGGCGAAACCCGCAGGCTCATCCTCTTGTTGTCATCGATGGCGGCGCGGGGCATGGCGGCTTCCTCTCGAAATTCTACACGTCTAAAATAACATCACTCCGTCGATTCCGTCAATTGTGTGTCTTCAAGGTGTACGAGAAGACGGCTTCACCAAATCGTTCGTGTTGCAGACGGTCGGCGGGATCTCTCGACTCTGTCCTGAACGTTCAACACCATCGCTCCATCACCGGACTGCCTTGGCCGGCGCCCTCCTCCGCTACCATCATTAAGCCCGTCGATTCAATGAATTGGCGGGCTTTTTCATGACATTGAACGTCGGTTGCGGTGCGGGGGCTGGCTGATTTTTCGCGCAATTGTTGCCATATTGGAAAATATATGGAAAATTATGTGCGAGAATCGTCACGTCCAAATAAAGGCCCGACATGCGCTCGTTCCTTAAGGGAGATTGGTTTGCCGCCCGGACCTGCCTGTTTGTCGGCTTCCTGGTCACTTTCCCCGCAATGGCGTTGGCGGAAAATGAACCCGACGAGAGAACTCCCAGAGACAAGGCCCAATCGATGGCCATGCAAGTGGGGACTGTGGAAGCAATGGCCGAAATATGCGCCGCCCCACCGGCAACGTTTCGCGAGGTCGTCGCAGAGGCGCGGCGCATCTTCCCGGAGGTTTTCCGCCAGGCAGGCTTGGATCAGGACGATCTCGATAGCAGTATCGAATTGGGTTTTATGCTTGAAATTCAAAGGCACAAATCGCATCCAAACAATCGGAAACATCCCAATTGCAATGCCTTTCGGCGAATCGTCAGCAGTCTTTTGGGACATGTTACCGAGGCAAAAGGGAGGCCTCGGCAGCCCTTGGTCCCTTATGACACGGACGGTTGGCAGGAAAGGGTCGGACGCGAGGACCAATCGGGGGTCGGGGAGTTAAAGAATGCCAACTGATGAGGAGATCCTTGCGTCCGGCCTTTTTGCGGGGTTGCGGGCTTTGGAATCCGGAAGTCCCGAGGGCAACTATCGCAAAGTCCATAAGGATGGCCGGGCGCTGGGCGCCTACCAGATGCGGACTCCCGCTCTCCGGCAGATTGAAGCATTGGACCCAGACGGCGACATTGACAATCCCGCTGACTGGACCGGCAAGTTTGGAGCCGACAAAGACGATTTCTTGGGCGATGATTCCATACAGGATGACGCGGCGATCGCCTATATGAACTGGATCGGCAAGAAATCCCCTTTGGCTCCGATTTTGAAGGAGATCGACGAGCATCCTGGCGCGGTGTCCGACGGAATTCCGGTGACCGTGACTGGGGTTTTGCTGGCGGCATGGAAACGCCAGGACCAGGCAATCGGCGGAGCAAAAGGGAGGTCCGTCGAAAGCGATATTCTTGATCGTTTTGAGGTGGGCGCCATTTTGGAAGGTCGAGAGGAGGATATTGAGGGCGAACTTCGGGAGAAGGCCCTGCGAATTTGCGATCTTCTTCAAGACTATGCCGAAACGCGTGATCAGGACGATCATGATGCCGACGAGTTTGGCGAAGAGTCTTGGCGGCGATGGTCTGATCATGTTCCGAAGGTCGAGGATAGTTGGGAGAATTGGCCACGTTTCCTTGAACAAGATGGCGATGATGCTTCCACCGACAACTGTGACTGCCCGGAAGCGGATCCTCCATGCAAGCCAAGTGATGATGAGGAATAAAGTGTTCACGATCCTTGGCTTTCATGCGAACGGCGGTTGGTCGTCGAGCGCGGCGTGCAGTCGCTGACGATTATAGACTTGCTTGATGACGACGCCCTCCGCCGCATCTGCCCGTAACAATAGTGGGATCGCGTGCCGGCGATCCTACTGAAAGAATGGATCCACCTGGTCTCGCCCCAGTTGCTGGGCAGGCGGGTCGATTTGGTATCCGAGCGTGGCCTCAGTCCTCATTTCCGTCCATATATCGAGGCCGAGGCTCGTCTGTTGTGAAATCCAATCGACCGTACCTTGCCCATATCGCCGATAGCATCGCTGCGATCGAAGCCTATGTTTCGGGCGGCAGGGACGCTTTCTTGGCGGAGCGAATGGTGCAGGATGCGGTTATCCGCAATTTCGAAATCATCGGCGAAGCGGCCACCCGACTTTCCCCGGCAATTCGTGAAAACGGACATATCCCTTGAGCACGTATCATTGCCTTTCGCAATCGCCTGATCCACGGCTATTGGAGCGTTGACTTGATCCTGGTGTGGGACGTCGTGAATCATGATCTTCCGGTTCTCAAGGCGGAGGTGACGCGGTTGTTGGCAGAGTCCGGGCCGCCGGCCAGTTGATCGACCGGTGCCGCTCTGGTGCCGCGATAGGCGCGTCACTGGTCCGTTCGCTTAGAGCCGGATGATTTTTGACGGAATCGCTATGCGATACCGTCAAAAATCATCCGGCTCTATATCAATAAAGTAGAGCGCGATGGCGCGCGGATGCAGCGCGAGGACGGGTTCTGTCGGCGATTGGTTCGGTGTTGCTGATACTGAAGCGTAGCGAAATAAATCGTCCGTCACGTCCCTCGCAACATCTCGGGCAGATCGCGGGCGCCGTGCAGGATGCGTACGATCAACGGCGGCTGGCGCGCGGCATTGTAGACGATGACGTAGGGAAAACCGGTCAGCGTCACGAAGCGATAGGGCTCCCCCGCCAGTTCGGGCCGCAAACTGCCGAGATGGATGTGCTCGCCGATGCGTTCCGCCGCTTTGACGATCCCGTCGCGCAAGGCGCGCGCGGCGGCGGGGTTGTCCTTGGCGATCCAGCGCACGGCGGCCAGCAGATCGCGCCGCGCGGCCGGCGACAGAACCGCAGCGCTCATTGTTCGGCCGCGCCGATGATACCGTCAACCTCCGCCAGAATGCTCTCGACGGTGACCGTGCCCTCGCGGTCGGCTTCCGCCTCGGCGGTCTGCAACATCGTCTGGAACTGTCGGCGGCGATCTTCCGCCTCTTGCAGCAGACGCAAGGCCGAACGCACGACCTCGCTCACATTGTTGTAGCGTCCGCCCTCGACGCATTCATGGGCGAAGCGTTCCAATTCTGGGGTGAGATGGACATTGGTCGCCAAGGGGGATCTCCTATGTCAAAGATTGACATAAATGTAGGCTGGACGGGCAGCAACGGCAAGCCGGTCGGAAGGAAACAGGCGAGGAGAGTGGTGACGAATCAGGAAACCGGGAAGGGGGAGGAGAGCGTAAGGGGGCGTGAGTGGGGCGGTGGATCGATCAAAGCCGGTGTAAGGCAAGATGAAGCAGTGGCGCCATCCCTGCCGGGGATGCCGCTAAGTCATTGTCTGCACATCATATTTTTGTGTGTTCTATGGCGCTATGGTGAATTCGGCCAGCGCCATGAGATGTATAAGTCATTGATTTTTCGGGAAACGGCAGGCGCCTGTCCTCGACGGCAATGTGTTTTTCCAGTAACGGAGCAGGGATTAAATGTCCTTTCCAAGCAGCATGGTCGCTCCGGAGCGACTATCGGCCGCGCGCGAGGTCGCGCCGCTGGGCCGCGTTCAGAGCTTACCGACCTCATCAAGGATCGCTCGTACCGTCTTGAGCGACAGCACGAGCGTCAGCGGCGTATCCTCAAGCCGCAGCGCTCCATAACCCTCATACCATTCAGCCGCCCGCGCGTTTTTGGCATCGATCACCATCATGATTCCGCCGCTTTCAGCCGCGACACGCAGGCAGCGTTTTCCAGCGGCGAGCAAGAGCTGGCCGCCAAGGCCTCGCCCCTGAAGATCCTTGTCCGTGGCGAGCCGCGCGAGCAGGAAGCCGCCCGCTGCGTGACGGGGTGGGCTGGCCCTTCCTCAATGCCTCCGGCAATCGGTCATAGGCCAGCGACGATGGCGCGAGGTTGTAGAATCTCAAGGACGCGGCGCATCGCATTTGGCAGGAGAAGGAGGTTGCCGACGAAACTTCGGGTAATACGATCGCCTCTTTAACAAAGTTCCTGTCGTTGAAGAAAACGGCGGCGGTGGAATTGATTAGGTTATAGGACGCAGGGCCTTCTGGCCTCGGTGATATTCGAAATGACATCGGCCATGCAGAAGTTGAAGTCGGCGGCGGCACGAATTGAATCTCCGCATGTCATCCGCATGGCAGCTTTGACAATCCGGGATGGATCTCTTGCCCTTGGCTACGGTGACGACAATCGTGTTCGTCCATGTGCACTCGTGGGCGTAATCCATATGGTGGATGACGAGGCCCTTTGAACCCATCGTTCTGAAGCAGACAGTGCACGTCTCTGCCTGTCGCAAACGCAGTTGGCCCGCCATGAACCGGTTCTTGCAGACATCGCGCTGGAAACGCGTGATGGAGTCGGAGTGGGGCATGGTGACGTGATGGATGCTCGGAATTTGTTGAAATAGCAGCATAAACTATAGTTTTTTTCCAAAATGGAAACGTTATATTTGACGTGAAATTCGTTCGTGGCCATCGCTTTGCGGTGATTTCATTGGGCACCGAAATCCAGCGGGACGACGGAGGCCAAGCGCTTTTCTTGGGCAAATCTTGCTACTAAGTAGTAAGATTTGCCCAAGTTAGAGATTTGGAGATTCGCTATGCCCGATGTCCAAAAAGTCAGTATTGCCCTGACCGGCGAGCAGCTTGCTTGCATTCGGGCCGCCGTCGATGCTGGGGAATATGCGACGACCAGCGAGGTTGTCCGGGACGCCATCCGGGACTGGCAATTCAAGCGCGAATTGCGACAGGAGGATATCAAGCGTCTTCGTCAGTTATGGGGTGAGGGGAAGGCCAGTGGCCCCGCTGAGCTATTGAGTTTTGATGCGCTGAGGCTGGAGGCGCAGCGGCGATTGCAGGAAGCGAGGAAAGAACCGGACGTTGCCGGTTGAATTGTTCCGCTCGCCCCAGGCGCAGCGGGATTTGCTCGATATCTACGTGGTTATCGGCCTCGACGATCCGTTGGCGGCCGAGAGGGTCTATGATCGCATTGAAACCAGAACGAAGGAGTTGCTTGATCACCCTCGGCTTGGGCCGCGTTGCCGCGACATCAGCCCTTCTGCGCGCGTCCTCGTCGAAGGGCCGTATCTGATCCTTTATGAAACGCACCCGGATATGGATGATGGTCCGGTGGCCCGGGATGGCAATCGCGGATCAATGAGGCGCTGCGAAAGGTGATAGGGTAGTAAAGCCCCGTCGTGGCGAACCGTGCGCGAGGTCGCGCCGCTGGCCACGGTCCATCCGAGGGCTGCCTGAAACCGGCGTGCGGCGTCGTCAATGCGCGAATGCCGCACCAGCGCCGCAAACGCTGGGCAACTGTCTGATTTTTCACGTTAATCCGCGTGTCGGGGGGCTCACAGGGCTCGGCTCAGAATCTCGGCCATTTCCTTCGCGTTCAGGAGGATCGGGTTGCCCTTCATGCTGCTGGCGCCGGCGGCTTTCGCAATGACCGTCTCGAAATGGTCGGAGCGAAGGCCGTAGGCGGCCAGGCCGGGCACCCTCAGGTCGGCGCAGAGCTCGCGGATCCAGGCCACGCCGTCGACGGCGGTCGCGCCCGCCTTGCCGGTCAGAATCCGGGCCACCTCGTCATGGCGCGCCAAGACGGGATTGGAAGGATCGCGGGTGAGCAGGGCCTTGACATTCACCGACATCGCATGGGGCAGCAGGGCGGCGCAAACCGCGCCGTGCGGCGCTTCAAACATCCCGCCCAAGGTGCCGGCGAACCCATGCACGGCGCCCAGTTTCGCGTTGGCCAGCGCAAGACCGCCCAAAAGACTGGTCATGGCCATGTCCTCGCGGGCGGCGGCGTCGCTGCCGTCGGCAAAGGCCTTGCGCAGGGACCGCGCCGTCCGGGCCATGCCCTCGCGGCAGAACCCGTCGGTGATGGGATTGGCCGCGTTCGAGAGGAACGGCTCGATGACCTGGGTCAGGGCATCCAGTCCGGTGGCGGCGGTGACGGCCGGCGGGACGCTCAAGGTCAATTCCGGATCGACGACGACCAGACGGGGCAGCATCAGCGGGCTGCGCAGGCTGACCTTCATTCTGTGGATGGGGGAGCTTAGAACCGCGTTCCTCGTCACCTCGGCCCCGGTTCCGGCGGTGGTCGGGATGGCGATAAAGGGCAGCGGCGCCTGCGACAGGGCGCGTCCTTTTCCGATGATTTCCAGATAATCCAGGACCTCCCCCGGATTGCTCAGCATGGCGGCGATCGCCTTGCCGGCATCCAGGGGGCTGCCGCCGCCAAAGCCGATCACCATGTCACAGCCTTCCATCCTGGCCAAGGCGACGCCCCGCTCGACCGTTTCGATGGAAGGCTCGTGGGGCACGGCAAAGCGAATCGCCTGGATCCCATGCGGGGTGAGGCTTGCCAGGAGCGGCGCCGTCCGCTCGGTCGCGGCGCCGGTGACCAGCAGAGCGCGGCGTCCCATGGACGCCGCCATGCGTCCGACATCTTTGACGGTTCCCATGCCGAAGACAATCCGGCCGGCCGTCGCAAATTCGAAATTCATGGCGTATCCCTCTCCTCGTGGTTTTGGTCTTCCCCCGTCGTCGCCTTTACCTGTGGAAATCATGATCGCGCGCGGCGCGCCGGGGCGGACGGGCAAAACGGGCGCTGTCGCCGGCCGACGCGCTCACTCTACCGCCAAAGTCATCCTGCCCAAAGGAGGGTCTCCCAGCTTCCGCCACCCGCGTCCCTCTGAGTAGATTCCGAGCCTTCCCCTGAAGCTCCGCCTGCGCCTAGCCTCCCATTCATATGTTCTGTCCGGCCGATCACGACCAAGCCTGGTCCATTCACAGTGCTCCATCGGAAAGCTCGTGAACTCCCGTGACCTGCCATCTCGCGGTCACATCGGCGGGTCGTCGCCAGGCTGGTTTTAAGGAAATGTCTCCAATCGCCGGAACAATAAACGTCCTCTCATGCAGGTGCGTTCATGCCCCAGTCCGCCAAGCTTTTATCCGTTGCGACCGCCGTGCCGCCTTTTTGCTTCGAGCAGGTCGATGTCGCCGCCGCGGCGCAGCGGGAATTCGCCGCTCGGTTCAATGATTTCGAACGTTTGGCAAAGGTATTCAAGACCGCCCGAATTATGCGGCGCTACGCGGTGCGGCCCCTCGAATGGTATTTCGAACCGTTGGGTTGGCCCGAGCGAAGCGAAGCCTATCTGGATGGTGGCTGCCGTTTATTCGTCGATGCGGCAACCAAGGCGCTCGATGCCGCCGGCATCGGCGCGGCGGAGGTCGACACGGTGGTCACGGTTTCGTCGACTGGCATCGCGACGCCCAGCCTCGAAGCCCGGGTCGCCGGTCGCATGGGTTTCCGCGCCGACGTCGAGCGGGTGCCGGTATTCGGCCTCGGTTGTGCCGGGGGCGTTTCCGGGCTCTCACTGGCGTCCCGCCTCGCTCAATCCCGTCCCGGCAGCACCGTGCTGCTGGTCGCGCTCGAACTGTGCACGCTGTCGTTTCGCCTCGATGAACTGACCAAGGCGAACATCGTCGCCACCGCGCTGTTCGGCGACGGTGCCGCGGCCTGCGTGCTGCGGGCCGGCGAAACAGGCATTGCCGACATTGAAATGAGCGGCCAGCACACTTGGCCCGACACCCTCGGCATCATGGGCTGGTCGATCGATCCTCAAGGATTCGGGGTCATTTTCGATCGCGCCATACCGCCCTTCGCGGAAGAGCATATGGCCCCGGCTGTAAACGGAATTCTCGACCGGGCCGGGTTGGGGTTCGGCGATATCGACCGCTTCGCCTTCCATCCCGGCGGCACCAAGGTCCTCACCGCGTTGGAGCGTGCCTTCTCGCTGGGGCAGGGGGCTCTCGACCACGAGCGCGACATCCTGGTGGAATATGGCAATATGTCGGCCCCGACCGCATTCTTCGTTCTGGAGCGCATCATGCGGGCCGGGCTTCCCGCCCGGACATTATTGACCGCGATGGGGCCGGGCTTCACCGCGAGTTGCGTCTCTCTCAAGAAGGCCGCATGACGGCCGCAGCCCTCCTGTTGGTCCTTGTCACGGCGGAGCGGTTGGCCGAACTTTGGCTCGCCCGGCGCAATACGGCGGCTCTTGTGGCAAGAGGGGCGTTCGAGGCCGCATCGGGGCACTATCCGCTGATCGTTCTGCTGCATGCCTCCTGGCTCGCGGGTTTATGGCTGTTCGGCTGGGCGCGCCCCCTCAATCCCGGCTGGCTGGCAATCTTTGTCGTCTTGCAGGGGCTGAGGGTGTGGGTGCTGACGACCCTGGCGGGGCGCTGGACGACGCGCATCATCATTCTTCCCGGTGCTCCGCTGGTGACGCGCGGCCCTTATCGCTTTCTGTCTCATCCCAATTATCTCGTGGTGATCGGCGAGATCGCCATCCTGCCGCTCTGTCTGGGTTTGTTCTGGTACGCGCTGGTCTTTTCGGTGGCGAATGCCGTCATTTTGGCCATCCGCATCCGGGCGGAGAATGCCGCGCTGTCGGAGCGTGGCGCCTGATGCCGGTGGGGAATGTCGGATTGGCGCCAAGGCCGATGACGAAAACCTGGATCGGTTTTGCGACCATGTGCATCGGCATGTTCATGGCGATTCTCGACGTTCAGGTGGTGGCGACGTCGCTGCCGACGATTCAGGGCGCCCTGGCCATCGCGCCGGACCGGATGAGTTGGATCCAGACCGCCTATCTTATCGCCGAAGTGGTGGCGATTCCGCTCACCGGCTTTCTGACGCGGCTGCTCGGCATGCGCTGGCTGTTCGTTTTGGCCATCGCCATTTTTTCGCTGGCCTCCCTGGGTTGCGCCGCCAGCGACAGCTTCGCCCTATTGATTTCCTGGCGGGTATTGCAGGGATTTTCCGGCGGGACTCTCATTCCGTCCGTCTTCTCGGCTGTTTTCCTTCTTTTTTCGGTAAAGCGCCAGGATCTCGCCACCATGCTGGCCGGCGTGCTGGCGGTCCTGGCGCCGACCGTGGGTCCGGTGGTGGGCGGTTGGATCACCGACACTTATTCCTGGCATTGGCTGTTCCTGATCAATGTCGTCCCCGGCATCCTCTCTGCCGTCCTTGCCGGTTTCCTGCTGCCGAAAACGCCGGGGCGGCTGAGAGAAGCCCGAACACTGGATTTTCCGTCGCTGATGCTGATCGCGATCACCTTGACGGCGCTGGAAATAGCCCTCAAGGAGGCGCCGCACCGGGGCTGGACCTCCGGCCTCGTGCAGGGGTTGCTGGTTCTCAGCCTGGCCGGTTCGGCCGGCTTCGTGCGACGTACCATCCGCGCGACCCATCCCATCGTCGATCTCCACAGCTTTGGCGATCGAAGTTTCACCATCGGCTGCCTGTTGAGTTTCGTGCTGGGAATCGGGCTGTTCGGCTCGGTCTATCTCATGCCGGTCTTTCTCGCCTTCGTGCGCGACCATGATGCGTTGGAGATCGGCACGACCATGCTGGTGACCGGCGTGGCGCAGCTCCTGATCGCACCGGTTGCCGTCATGCTCGAGCGGCACCTCGACGCCCGTTTGCTGACGATGGCCGGCTTTGCGTTATTTGCCGCCGGTCTCGGGCTCAGCGCGGGGCAAACGCCGCAAACCGACTATGCCGGGATGCTCTGGCCCCAGATCATCCGAGGTCTGGCCATCATGTTCTGCCTGTTGCCGCCGACCCGGCTGGCCCTCGGCAGCCTGGAGGCGAGCCGCGTGCCCGATGCGAGCGGCCTGTTCAACCTGATGCGCAATCTCGGCGGCGCCATCGGTCTTGCCTTGATCGACACCGTCATTTACAGCCGTTCGGTCCTGCATAGCGGCGAAATCATCGAACGATTGCGCGCGGGCGATATGGCGACGGCCAAGTTCGTCGGTCTTCCGCTTCAATATTTCGCCGCCCATTGGACCGAACCGCTCAATGCCGATACGCAGGAAATCGTGCGGGTTCTGGTCGAAAAAGCCTCGCTGACCGAAGCCATCAACGATGCCTGGGCGATGATCGCCATTCTAACGTTTGCCGCCTTGATCTGCGTGCCGTTCGCCAAGCGATCGCCACGAGGGCGAGATATTCCTCCACGAATTACCCGACGCGAATTTTCACAAGGAACTGCTCCACCTGATCGGAGAGCCGTGTTGCTTGAGTGGACAGCATCACGACCGCCGAGGACAGTTCCTTCGCCGTCGTGTCGGTTTTCCCGGCGAGCCCCCCCACGGCGACGATCGTCTCATTGACCTGGACGCTGCCTTGCGAGGCTCCCTCGATGTTGCGCGCGATCTCCTGCGTCGCCGCGCTCTGCTGTTCCACCGCCGAGGCGACGGAGGTCGAGATTTCGTTAATGTCGCCGATCGTGTTGCCGATGCTTTGAATTGCGTTCACCGCGTCATGCGTGGCGTTTTGAACCGCCGAGATCTGCGAGGAGATTTCCTTGGTCGCCCTGGCGGTCTGATTGGCGAGATTCTTCACCTCGCCGGCCACCACGGCGAATCCCTTGCCCGCATCCCCCGCCCGCGCCGCCTCGATGGTGGCGTTCAGCGCCAGGAGGTTGGTCTGGGAAGCGATGTTGTTGATGAGATTGACCACGTCGCCGATCTTGCCCACCGCGTCGGCAAGACCCTGAACCAATTGATTGGTCCGTTGCGCCTCGCCAACCGCCGTTTGAGCGATCTGGGCCGACTTGCCGACCAGCGAGGCGATTTCCTGAATCGATCCCGTCAGTTCCTCGGTTGCCGAGGCCACGGTGCTGATGTTCGCGCTGGTGTTCTGCGCGGCTCTCGTCGCGGTTTGAGCCTGGTTCGCGGTTTGGTTGGCCACGCTTGCCATGGTCTCCACCGCCGCCTCGAGTTGCGTGACGGAGGAAGAGACCGTACCGACCACGCTGGAAACGTTCTGTTCGAATTCCGTGGCGGTTCCGTTCAGAACCGTCGCCGCCTGCTCCTGGGCGGAATGCATGTAGGCGGCCGAGGCCAGCTCGATTTCGAAATTCACGACTTTGGTAAGAGCTTCCACCGCCGCGCGCAGTTTGTCCGGCTTCTTGCGATAATGTTCCGACACGGAGATGATCATTCTGGAAAGAACATTTGTATAGAAGCAGAAATACCAACGCAGCGCCAACCCCTGCTTCTGTCGTTTGGAGAAGAGGGTGACGCAATGTTCCATTTGGTCGTTTGTAAACTGTGCCGGCAATATATCATTGACCCAGTGAGATCGCTGGGCGGCGACGGCATCCTCCAGATTAACGCCGGCGTATGCTTTCTGGACCTCCGGCGATTTCATGATTTTTGAGAAGCTATCCCGGACCGCGCCCTCGATCATCGTCTCGATGAGGGGCTTGCACTCCGCTATCACCTCGCGCGTATTTTGATCGATCCCCATTGAGGCGATACGACTTTCTCTTTCAATATCAAGCGTCTTGCTCATTGCTGTTTCCTCATATTGTAAATTTTTGATTATCGGAGCCGCTCAATCACGGGCCTGCCTTTGACACCTCCGCCGCCGCATGGATCTCTTTCGCCCTGTCCAACGCGGTTTGAATATTCGCCATGAAGTTCTCGCGGCCTATGCGGTCAAGAAAACGCTCGCCGTGCAGCAGCTTCGATGGCTGCTGCATCGCTCCGCACAGCAGCAGCGTGCGTCCGGAGTCCTGGAGTTGCCTGGCAAAGGTCTCGATGGCGTGAATGCCGGTGGCGTCGATTGCCGTCATGTTGCGCAGCCGCAAAATCACCACCGGCTGAAAGACCTCCAGATCCGTGGTCGCTTCCACCAGCTTCTCGGTGGTGCCCCAGAGGAACGGCCCGTGAATGCGCAGAACGGTCACGAACGGCGGCAGGATGCGGCCCTGGAGACTGTGGGGCAGGCCATCCCGGATGTATTCCTCGGTGACCGGCGCCACGGAGGTGGTTTCGGCCACCCGGTGAATGTAGAGCAGGGCGGCAAGCGTGAAGCCCACACCCACGGCAACCGTCAGATCGGCAAAGACCGTCAGCGCGAAAGTCGCCACCCACACCGACTTGGCGGTGAAATCCAACTGCAGAATGCCACCGATCTCGTTCCACTCACCCATGTTGTAGGCGACCACGAACAGCACCGCGGCCAACGCCGTCAACGGGATGTAGCTGGCCAGCGGCGCGGCTGCCAGCAGAATGCCCAATAGCGTCAGCGCATGCACCATTCCGGCGACCGGCGAGCGCGCGCCCGCCCGGATATTCGTCGCGGTGCGGGCAATGGCTCCGGTGGCGGGAATGCCTCCGAACAGCGGCGAGAGCATGTTGGCTATTCCCTGCGCCGCCAGTTCCACATTCGGGTTGTGCCGGTCTCCGGTCATGCCGTCGGCCACGACAGCCGAGAGCATGCTCTCCAGGGCCGCCAGCATCGCCACGGTAAAGGCCGAGGGAATCAACGGCAGAATATCTTCCGAGTGGAATTCCGGAACGGCGAAAGGCGGCAACCCTTCAGGGATTCCACCGAATTTGCTGCCGATGGTCTCGACCGGCAGGTGAAAGATGACGCTCACGCCGGTGCAGACCAGCAGGGCGACGATCGACGCCGGAACCCGTTTGGTAAAGCGCGGCAGCAACAGCAGAATCGCCAATGTTCCCAGGCCCAGCCCCAGCGCCACCGGATTGAAGCTGCCGAAGTTCTCGGCGAGCATTTTCATCCGGGGCAGGAATTCGCTGGGGACCTCCCCGGTGCGCAGGCCGAAGAAATCCTTGACCTGTGTCGAGGCGATCAGGACGGCAATGCCGTTGGTGAAGCCGATCACCACCATCCGCGGAATGAAGCGAACCGCGGCGCCAAGGCCGGTGAGACCCATCAACAGAAGCAGAACGCCGGCCATCACCGTCACCATGGCGAGGCCGCTCATCCCGAAATGGGCCACGATTCCCGCCACGATCACCACGAAGGCCCCTGTGGGTCCGCCAATCTGGGTGCGTGAGCCGCCCAGCGCCGAAATCAGGAAGCCTGCCACCACCGCCGTGTAAATACCCGCTTGCGGAGTTACGCCCGAAGCAATGCCGAAGGCCATTGCCAGCGGCAGGGCGACCAGTCCCACCGTAAGTCCGGCCATGATATCGCGCAGGAACATCTGGGCGGTATAGGTCCTGAATGCTTGAATCGATTTGGGAAGGTTCGGGTTGGTGACGGACATGGAGACTGCTTTCTCTCGGCGGGGCTTATTTCATTCGTCCCACCACCAAATACAATCGTCATACCCGTGCTCGACACGGATATCCGGATGGTCGGGGCAAATGACATTGTATGGTTTCCGCAGGTGGATGCCCGTGTCGATCTTAGGTCATGACGGCGTTTATGATTCCGACCCGTTCAGCGCCACGGCGACAGCCTGGCGCAGCGTGTCCGCCCTGACCGGCTTGTGCAGGAACGCGGTCACGCCCATGGCACCGGCGATGCGTTCGGCGATCACGTCATCCGATCCGGTCACCACGATGACCGGCAGCTTGGCCGGCGCCCCCAGTTCTCCCGCCCGAAGTTGATGCAGGAGATCCAAACCGCTGACGAGCTGAACACCGGCGGCGTTCGGCAGATGCAAATCGAGGATCATCAGATCCACCTGTTTGCTCGATAGAAGATCTGTGGCTTGAGGTCCATCGACGGCCTCCAGGATGGAGCATCCCTCGACTTTGCTCAAAATCATGACCACGTGTTTGCGCGCGAAGCCCTCGTCCTCGACCACGAGTATCGTCTTTTCGCCACACATCACCATACCAGCACCTTTTTCTTCTTCTTGAGATCATCGATGTTCTCGGCCCGGAGCTGAAGCTGAGTCATCAACACCCATTCGTCGGTCTTCATGTAGCGTGCGGCAAGGAATTGATACAACCGGGCGATGACGTTCTCCATCTTCAGCGACATGGCCACATCGACTCTCCGCCACTCGTCGATGACCTCGCGCCAGGCGAGCAGGCGGACATAGAGATCATCCCGCTTCTCGCGAATGAACAGAACCTGGCGTTCCAGGTTCTGTAGCACGGCGATGATCTCGCCGGTCTGCGCGTCGAGTTCGATAATGCGCTCATCGAATTCGGCAACGGCCACCAGCATCAGCTTGCGCACCTGGTCAAGGGTCTGCAGAAGGGTCTTCTCGCGCTGATAGATCTTGCGAAGCCCCTCGACCTTGCCGAGCATGGCGCGGATCGATTCGACGATCTCGCGCAAGGCTTCGACATAGGAAAGCTCGTTGGAGAGCTTTTCGACATAGGGGAGCATCTGTTCGCGGTTTTCACGCCCGAGACCGAGGCGCTCCGCCGCCTCGCCGAAGGCCTCGTTGACCTTCTTCTTGGTCGTCGGGTCGTTGGCCAACTGCATCAGCTGTTCGGGCGACGTCAGTAAGGTCTCAACCCCCATCAGCCAGTTCACCAACTGCATCAGCACGCGTTGACGGGCCAGCATCTGATGCTTTTGCGAGACCTCCCAACTGGCTTCGCCGGTCAGGACTTCCTTCGGCAAGGCGTCGCCGATCCTCAATCCACGCACGAACCGCAAAGACTGACCGACAAGCTCCAGCATCTCGACGTCCGCCGGACCCAGAACGAATTCCTTGATGATTCCGGCTACCGGCAACACCACCTGATTGCCGCCGATGTTTACCGACAGCACGAATTCTTCGCTGGGCGCGGATAGATAAAATAGACATTCGGCGAACCGGCTGAATACCACGTGGTCGAGCTTTATATGCGATGGCAGCGTGGCCGGCGCGGGTTTGCTGTGCCCCATCTGATCATTCCCCTCGGGTGTCGCGTATTCCCGATTTTCTGAGCAGTGCTGTAAAACGGTACACGAAAATTAGGGAATTTCCAGAAATTTACCGGATTTAATTTGCTGAACGGTGGTTATTTTTCGGCGGTTATTCGCAATTTGGTAATCATCGGCGAGGCCGCCATCCGGCTCGTCTCCGATAATACGAATGTCATGTTGGTGCCGCGAACGGAATGGATCCTTCATATCTTGAAACTCTCTTAATCATGGGCCATTTCACTATAATAATCGTTGAGAGAATATGGGGGTATGTTGTGAGTGATGTGTTTCGATAGCTAAAAGTTGAATGAATTCCCTTTTAATTTTCATTTTGCCGTTTCATTGACGTGGTGTTGACTTGACAGGTTTTCTTGTCGTGGCGGGATTGTAAGATGAGTCAGGAAATACCGAAGGCGTCTCTTGGTGTCGATACCGTGCCGGCCGACGGGGCGCGCCTCATCCTGTCGGCAACGCTGGAACAGTCGGACAGCCTGACGCTGAAGGCCGAATATGAGGGCGAGACGCGGCCCAATTACCAGAGCCACAGCGGATTGTTGAAGGCCACCTGGGGATTTTAAGGGGCTGTTGATGAATCAATGCTTTACTTGTTTCATCGTCGTTGTTGTGCTCACGTTCTCAATGACGCGGTTATTTCCCAACGGGCCCTCGGTGCCGCAAACGGGGTGATGAATGAGGGGCCTGCGAAATGTTTGGGTCGGAAAAAAGAAATATCATCATGCAGTATGGATGGGCGCGACACATCACCATCTATGGTTTATCTTTTTTCAAGGTGATGTCACGGTAGAAGACCAAAGCCGATGAGCGGATATAGCCTGGAAAACGCCAGAGTTCTCGTCGTCGATGGCAATCGCGATATGCGGCGGGTCGTCTGCGGCATGCTGCGGGCCTTTGGCGTGCGCGCCGTCACCGAGGCCGCCAACGGCCGGGAGGCGTTCGACAGCCTGCGCTCGTCCCCCGCCGATATCATCCTTTGCGACCGTTGCACGCGGCCCGTCGATGGGGACGCCTTCGTCCGCATGGTGCGCAATGCGGACGACAGCCCCAATCCCTTCGCCATCGTGCTCGTGCTAAGCGCCGCGACCGCTCCGCATCATATCGCCGATGCCCGTGCCGCCGGCGCCCATGACGTCCTCTGCAAGCCCTTATCCGCCAAGGCGCTTTTCGCGCGGATCAGGACCATCATCGAATATCCGCGTCCATTCATCCGCACGCCGGACTATTTCGGTCCCAGCCAGCGTTGGCAGCAGACCGACTTCGAAGGCATGGATCGGCGCCGGACCCCGCCCCGTGCCGTCGAGACGGATGCCTGGGGCCAGGTCGTCGACGAAGATCCACCGGTCGTCGTCACGCCCGAGGAAATTCGGGCACTCCTTTACGACGATTATGCCGAAGACGTCGGTAACGAGCTTTATACTCCGCCGGAACCGGCATCATCCCAGGCCGAGGATGTCTGGTACCAGCCAAAAAATAGCGGTTCTCCCAGCGAGCCGCTGCTTATCCCGGTTCCGCCCCAATTCCAATTGCGGGTGCCCTATTCTCCGTGGGGCGTCGATGACGATGCCGTGCTGCGGGCCGACGCCGCGATCAGGGATCTCCAGGACGACTACCTTATCCGGGTCCGGAAGGACTTGTCGCGGTTGCAGATCTTCTTCAGGCGGGCCAGGGCGGCGGCGCCCGGGGAACGGACGGACAACATGCGCGCCCTGTTCGAGGCCGCCTATGACATGGCCGGGCAGGGGGGAAGCTTCGGCTATCCCCTGATTACCGAAATCGCCGCCCAGCTCTGCCATTTCATCAGCGATCGGATCGGTTTCGGCGAGGTTGAAATGCGGGCGGTGCGCCTGCATATCGACGCCTTGCGAGTGGTCGTCGCCGAACGCCTCGAAGGCGACGGCGGAGACAATCGGAAAGAATTGATCCGGGGGCTGCAGGCAATCCGCGCCAACATCGCCAAACGCGAAGAGGTCTGGATGCCGGGGATCCGTCCGGGGACGACGTCTTTGCGGACAGAGGATTTATAGCGCGGGATATGCCAAAGGCCCGTTGAGGCCCTGACGCGTCGAATCTTGGGGCGGGAAGGCGAAATTATCGCCTTCCCGCCCCAACTTCGATTACGACGCCTTGCTCATCTGGGCGACGATTTCGTCGGCGACCTGACGCGGCACCGGATCGTAGTGGGAGAACTCCATGGTGTAGGAGGCCCGGCCACTGGTCATGCCGCGCAACTGGCCGATATAGCCGAACATTTCGGAGAGCGGCACGTCGGCCTCGACGGCGATGTTGTTACCCCGTTCCAGCTGACCCTGGATGGAACCACGGCGACGGTTGATATCGCCGATGACGTCACCCAGATAATCCTCCGGCGTCACCACTTCCACCTTCATCACCGGCTCAAGCAGGATCGGGTTGGCTTTGCGAATGGCTTCGCGGAAGCAGCCCTTGCCGGCGATTTCGAAGGTCAGCGCGTTGGAATCGACGTCGTGGAACTTGCCGTCCACCAGCGTGGCCGTGAAATCCACGGTGGGGAAGCCGGCCAGCACGCCGTCTTCCTTTTGCAGGCGCAAGCCCTTTTCCACCGAGGGAACATAGTCGCGCGGCACCGAACCGCCCACCGTCTCATCGATGAACTGGAAGCCCGTGCCCCGCTCCGTCGGCTCGAAGACGATCTTCACTTCGGCGAACTGGCCCGAACCGCCCGTCTGCTTCTTATGGGTGTAGGTATGGGTGACCGGCTGGGTGAAGGTTTCCCGGTAAGCCACCTGCGGCTTGCCCATGTTGCCTTCGACGCCGAATTCGGTCCGCATGCGGTCCAGGGTGACTTCCAGATGCAGCTCGCCCATGCCGCGCAGGATGGTCTGACCGGTCTCGCGGTCGGTTTCCAGGCGGAGGGAGGGATCGGCTCGCACCATCTTGCCGAGAGCGGTGGTGAACTTCTCCTGGTCGTTCTTGGTCTTGGCTTCCACCGAGACGCTGATGACCGGCTCGGGGAAGCGCATCCGTTCCAGCACCACCTCATTGGCCGAGTCGCACAGCGTGTCGCCGGTTTCGGTCTCGCTCAGCGACACCAGGGCGATGATGTCGCCGGCGCGGGCTTCTTCCACCGGCTGCGCTTCCTTGGCGAACATTTCGACCATGCGGCCGATCTTTTCGCGCTTGCCGCGGGTGGAGTTGAGGATGGAGGCCCCCTTGGTCAGCACGCCCGAATAGACGCGGATGAAGGTCAGCGCGCCATAGGCGTCGTTGATGACCTTGAAGGCCAGTGCCGAGAAGGGTTCGTCATCCGAGCAGATCCGCTCGCCGATCGGTTCGCCGTCGGCATCCACGGTCTTGATGGCGGGGACGTCGGTGGGGGCGGGCAGCAGATCGACAACGGCGTCGAGGACCTGCTGGACGCCCTTGTTCTTGTAGGACGAGCCGCACAGAACCGGGGTGAAGGACGAGTTCAGCGTGCCCTTGCGGAGCGCGCGGCGAAGAATGTCGGGGGAGGGGACGGTGCCGTCGGTGAGGAAGGCTTCCATCGCCTCCTCGTCCTGCTCCAGCGCGGTGTCCACCAATTCGGACCGGTAGCTGGCGACATTGGCCAGAATCTCGCGGTCTTCCGACACGGTGATGTTCAGCTTGTCGGCCAGGTCGTCGGTGACGTCGAGGATCTGCCACTGGGCGTCCTTGTCGTCCGAATCCCAGACGAGGGCCTTCATCTCGACCAGATCGATCATGCCCTTGAAATTGTCTTCCGAGCCCAGGGGCAGTTGAATCGGCAGGGGCCGCGCGCCCAAGCGGGTCCGGATCATCTCGACGCAGCGTTTGAAATTGGCGCCGCTGCGATCCATTTTGTTGACGTAGCAGATGCGCGGGACGCTGTAATTGTCGGCCAGGCGCCAGTTGGTTTCCGACTGCGGCTCGACACCGGCCACACCGTCGAACACCACCACTGCGCCATCGAGCACGCGCAGGGAGCGGTTCACCTCGATGGTGAAGTCGACGTGGCCGGGGGTGTCGATGACGTTGATCTTCTTGCCGCGCCAGAAGGCCGAAACGGCGGCGCTCTGGATGGTGATGCCGCGCTTCTGTTCCTGCTCGAGATAGTCGGTGGTCGTCGAGGTCTTCAGATCCTTGGTATCATGAATGTCGATGATGGTGTGCTTGCGCCCGGTGTAATACAGGATGCGCTCCGTGGTGGTCGTTTTTCCGGCATCGACATGAGCGACGATGCCGATATTTCGGACATCGGAGAGGGGCGTTTGGCGTGGCATAATATGGTTCCGTTGCAGTTACAGGTTAAGCCGGGGTTCGGCGACATGGTTCATGGCGCCGCCCTCCCGATGGCAAATCCCCATGACCGGGGACCCGACTGAGTTGCGCGGGCGCGGGCGCAAAATGCCACCGAGCGGAAAAAAAAGACACGAAAAATGCATGAAATAATTTATTGGCGTTCGAGGGAGACGCGAAAACCTGGCTCGATGTGATGGATGCGCATCGTGCCGATAGGGCGGATCGGTCGCTTATAATATTTTTAAGTGATTGGTTTTATTCGTTTTAATCATGTGGAATGCGCAAAGTTCATATCGGTAACGATCCCGGCAGCCGTCGCTGGCGCCGCTTCAACGGTACCGCCCGATCCGCTCCCCCGCGACCCAGCTGGTCCCGTTTTTTTTAGCACTCTTGACAGAAGCCGCATCTGGGACCACCTGCCATGACAATTACAACCAAAAGGTGATTTTATGATATATAAAATCTCTAAAGTGGTGATCGTGTCCGTGCTGGCGGCTGTTGTGGCGAATGGAGCGGTCGCACAGACGTTATTCAATTTCGCGGGCTCAAGTGGCGGCATTGCCGCGAGCACGCCCGTCGGGGGCTCCAGCAACTGCTTCGCCGTGTCCGGTATCAGTACGGCGGTCTATTCCCAAAGCCTGGTCAATCCGACCGCGGCGATCCTGGTTCCGGTGGCCGGTACCTGCAGCGCGGTATCATTTCAAGGGGCGCTGACGACGGCTCCCGCCGCATGGTCGGATCTGGATGCCGCGATCGTCGTCTTGAAGGGCTCGACGGGCCTTGGTGTGGGCGGCACAAGGTCGGCGCAAAGCGTCTGCGATTTCAATCCCGGAGGGGTCGGGGGCAACCCGGGAAACGCGACATGCAGCGCGACGGTGGCGTTGTCACCCACTATAGCAGCGGGCGATCAGATCGCCATCTGCTTCAGGTCGGTTTACGCGACGCCGCCAAGTACGGCCATGGCGTGGAACGTGCGGTGCAACGCACCATGAGCGCTACGATACATCCTCTCAGGAGGGCTGCGAGGATGTATCGTTTGATACCGGCGAGCCACTGACGCGGCTCGCCTCATTGTCCCTTGGTCTTAGCGCCGATATCCATCGGCTTGGCCACCGAGTTCCAGGATTTCGAGGCAGTCCAATAAACTCGTGATCGTATGATCCTGACGCCATTCGGGCTTCGCGCCCGGTGTGCGATTCACCAGGGCCGCCGTCAATCCCGCATTTTTGGCCCCAACGACGTCTTTTTCCTCGTTGCCTACATATATGGCTTCGGACGGCGCTATTTCCAATGCCTCGCACAGGGTTAAAAATCCCCGAGGATGCGGCTTGCGATAGCCGACATGAACCGATGTGAACCAGACGTCCAAAAGATCGAGAATGCCGCAGAGCCGCAGATCGTCTTCGACAAAATGAGCCGGCATTCCATAGGCGACATCGGTGAGGGCGCCCGTTCGGATCCCATTGCGCCGCAAAATTTCGAGAACCTTCCGGGATTCGGGATAAGGGCGCAATGCCTGCCTGAAATATCCGAAATAGGCGTCGACGATCTTCTCCCGGTGGATCTGATCTATTTTCAGCTGAAGCAGGGCGCCGTCAAATATGTGGTCGCTGCTGAATTCCTCATCCCGGATGACGATACGGGTGTTGAATTTTTCCATATGGGCGGCGGCCAGGCTCAGATCATAGTCTGCGCAATCCAGTCCCGCCATTTGCAGGGCCCGCTTCCAGGCGGCCTGGTAATGGTCTTTCCAGCTTAGCGGGAGACCCTCGTAGCTGTAGAGGGTTTCGCCGAGATCGAATAAAACAGCCTTCATGATGATCCGGACAACCGAGCCTGAGCGGTTCAGGCCCGATCCGATCCGATCCATCAAATGCCGGTAGAAAGCTTAGTCGTTCTGTTCGCTGGTCGTGCCGTGGCCGGCGACATGGGCCTCATCGGCAAACATCGCCTGGGCGAGGGCGGGGTTGCCGGTTTTGGCGGTTTCCGTGTGGGTGACGCCGATAACGGTGACAAGCACGAGGGCGGCGACAGTGAAATAGACAGTGGTGGCACAGCTACGCATCATGACCTCAGAATGTAGTAAATTTACAAAATCTTACCGTCAGAATGCATCCGTATGCGGTTTGTCGTGCAATGCAATTTTCTCAACCCACTTCGAACTCTCATGCAATTCTGGGAATTTTATGATGTTTCTCCCGAATTTTCCGTGCGATCGATGGCGGGTGGTATCTGTAGAATGTTGTAAATAAACTGGTTTATTGTGTCGCCGCGACCCTTGGTAATTCGCGGCCCTTAGGGCTCGCCGCGAAATTATCGCTCCAAACACTAAGATTCCATATGACGCCTGCGCTCCGCTACGGCGGGCGAGAAGCGCCGTTCGGGCTTTAGTGTCTGTTGATTCGATAATTTTTCAACAGCCCCTATGTCCGATGGCGCGTGAATCGGCTTTCGTGGCGGGGGAGGCGTTTTTCAGCGACGCCTCTCAGGTCATATCGATGAGGGTGGCTGGTCGGCCGTCGTGCCAGCGTTGCCACATCGTGGTCAGGGCCGCGCCCAGATCGCGGGCGAAGCGGTCGGCATCGCACAGGGGTGAGGCCAGCATGCGCCCGCGCAACCCGGATCGCAGATCGGCGAGACGGGGAAGGTCCCCGGCCAGATCGCAGGCAAGCTCGACGTAATCCCCGGGGGTCGCCGCCGCCAATCCGCCCAGGCCGATGTTCGACAGATAACTGAGGGAATGGCGGCTGCCGAAGGTTTCGCGGGGCAGGCTGATCACCGGAAGTCCCATCCACAAGGCTTCAAGGGTCGTCTGTCCGCCGGCATAGGGGAACGGATCGAGGGCGATGTCGGCTTGCCCCATCCAGGCCATATGCTGCTCGGCCGTCGTTTTGCCGACGAACCGAAGCCGCTCTTCCCCGATGCCGTGGGCGGCGAACATTTCCGCGTAATAGCGCCGCGTCGCCGGGCAGTCCAGGGCCAGCGTTTTCAAGAGCAGCCGGCTGGCGGGCAACCGGCTGAGGATACTGCTCCATACGGCCACCACCTCCGGCGTGATCTTCTTCAGCGCGTTGAACGAGCCGAAGGTGACGCCGTCTCGGGACAGGGCGGGAAGTCCGCTTACCGTCGGGGCGTCGGGTGCCGGTTCGAAGGCGACATAGCCGTCGGGCAACCGGACCACCGCTTCCGTGTAAAAAGCCTCGGCTCCGGGCGGTATCTGATAACGGTCGGCCAGGACGTAATCCATCGCCACCAGTCCGCTGGTGGCCGGATAGCCGATCCAGCAGGCCACCTGGATGGGGGCCGGCCTGCGGGCGAAAACCAGCAGACGGTTGCCGGCGCTGTAACCGGAAAGATCGATCAGGATGTCGATGCCGTCGGCCTTGATCTGATCGGCCAGCGCGTCATCGGAGAGCGTGGCCGCCGATCGCCATTCCGTCGCCGCCCCGGCGAAGCGAGCCCTCAGTCGATCTTCCCTGAAACTGTTGTCATTGCTGTTGCTGTAGCAGATCAGGGGATATCCGGCCCTGGCCAGTCCTTCGAGTGCCGGAATGGCCAAAAGTCCCACGGGATGTTGGCGGAAATCCGCCGAAACGAAGCCGAGCCGCGGCTTTTCCTCAGTGTTCCGGGGGCGGGCATGGTCCGGCCAGCGGTCCTGGAAGCGGGTGGCGTGGATGTCGTTCCAGCGACGCGACAGGGCCAGAATATCCGCCAATCCGACATCCGGCCGGTATAACTGGCTGACGGTGAGGTTGAGTTCAGCGTTGGCGTAGTCCGGCTGGCAGGCAAGGGCCCGCGCGAAAGAGGTCAGCGCCTCCTCCACCTTGCCTTGTTCCAGGAGGGCCACTCCCAAATTGCTGAGGGCCTCAACATGGTCCGGTTTGTAGGCCAGCGCCCGTCCGAAGGCGGCCACGGCCTCCCCCAGCTTCCACTGGACCTGCAAGGTCAGGCCGAGGTTGCTATGGGCCTCGACATAGTCCGGCTTATGGATTAGCGCCCGTCCATAGGCCGCCGCCGCCGCCGCCAGTTTTCCCTGCTCTTTGAGAACATTGCCGAGGTTGCCCTGGGCCTCGGCATAGTCCGGTCGGCAGGCCACCGCCCGTCCATAGGAAATCACCGCTTCCTCCAGCCGGTCCTGGGCCTGGAAGGTATTGCCCAGATTATAGTGGGCTGCCGAGAGGTCCGGTTTCAAAGCCAGCGCCCGTTGATAGGTGGCCGCCGCCTCGCTCTGCCTGCCTCGCGCCTGTAGGGCCGTTCCAAGATTGCAATATGCCTCGACTTGGTCCGGTCTGTAATGCAGCGCGCGGTTGTAACAGGCGATCGCCTCTTCCGGTTTGTCTTGTTCTTGCAGGATATTGCCGAGATTGAAGGATGCTTCGACATGATCCGGCTTCTGGGCCAAAGCGCGGCGATAGGCGGTTCCGGCCTCGTTTCGACGGCCCCGTTTCTGCAAGGCGAGGCCCAGGCTGTAATAGGCTTCCGCCAGATCGGGCCTCAGGGCCAGGGCGCGCCGGAAGGAGCCCGCCGCGTCCTCCGGCCTGTCTCGCATCAGAAGGACATTGCCGAGGTTGATGTGAAAGTCCGGTGATTGATCGTTCAGCGCGATGGCCTTGGAGATCAGGTCGGTCGCGATGTCGTTGCGCCCGACCTGGCCGGCCAGAACGCCAAGCAGATGCAGGGCGTCGGCGTGGCGGACGTCGATCGCCAGCACCTGCCGGTAAAGCCCTTCGGCCTCGCCCAGGCGCCCCGCCTGATGATGCCGAAGGGCGTTGGCGAATATCTCTTGAACGTTCAACTCAGCCCCGAAAGCAAATGGCATCCGATCATCGTTCTGCCCGCCGGGCCGTCGCGGGCGACGGCAATGCGTCGGCCTGATCCTTGCCGGGTGGGTTCGGCCGTCCGGAATTCCGGCATGACGAGCCGCCATCCTATCTCCCGGGGATGGTCTTGAGGAACACGAAATTCCTGCGCCTTGCGGATCGGTTTTCAGGCCGCGGCGAACAGGCCGGCCACCAATATCAAGGCGGGGACGACCATGGCGCCGAGTCCGCAATAGGCCTGGGCCAGGGCGCCGCCGGCGCAACCGAACAAAAAGCCGGCCACCGGTATGGCTGTTGCCGCAACCGTGCTCTTCGGGCCCCCTTTTGCATCGGCCTTCGGGGCCAGTCCGACCAGCCTGGCGAGGGAGACCGCCATTCCGGTGACATTGCCGGTCATCACCGTGAAGGGTGGCCCGAGCGTCGGATCAAGCCGGTGCGCCGTGTTGAGAAATCCCATCGCCACCACCAGCAGCAGCGATCCCGCGATACGAATCTCGCACCCCGCCAGCGCAACCGCCCCGACCAGGGCGAAGATGGCGGAGTCGAGGCCGAAAAGAAAACGGGTTCCCCGTCTGCCGCCGCCGGTCCGTTCGCCGATGGCCGTCGCCAGAGCCGCCGCTCCGACGAAGATCGGGAAGGAGAGAAGCTGCAGCGCGACCATGCCATTGTGACCGCCGCCGCCGGTCTGCCCACTCATCGTCGTTCCGAGAAGAACGAAATTGCCGGTTACATGAGCGACGAAGAGGCCGCCCATGTAGACGTAGACGGCCGTGTCAACATATCCGGATAAAAATGATAGTAAAAATGTAAGAGTTGTTGATTTTTTCATCATGAGTCTCCGATATAAAAAATTTATAAATAAAAATATTTTATATATGTAGTGGAATATAAATATAAAACATAAAGACATGTATTTATTTATGGTTATTTGCGGCGGCTCTGCGTGTATCAAATAAACCATAAAAAAATACAGGATACTTTTTACATTTTTTAAAAAATGGTCAATTTCATCCAATATTGGATTGGTCTCTCGTGAGAATATCTCGTCACTGGGCGAAATTAAAGTGTTACATTAGTATGAATATGAAATTTTTATATGTAATAATAAGCGTAGTTCTGTGATGGGTGTGATTCATTCAAATGAAACCATCAATATTTCAAGAAGATTGATTATGAAGGGTGGCGCCTTCATCGCCTCGGCAATCGGTGGTGGAGCTTTCGCGAGCGATGCCCTGGCGGCGGATCGGGCCGGCACTCTTTCCGGCGGACACGGAAAAAATGGAGCGTCAAAGATGGGCAATACCTCAATCACGACGAAAGACGGCACGCAGATCTATTTCAAGGATTGGGGCCATGGCCAGCCGGTCGTCTTCAGTCATGGCTGGCCTCTTTCGGCCGACGCCTGGGAGGATCAGATGCTGTTCCTCGCCTCGAACGGTTTTCGTGTCGTGGCGCATGACCGTCGTGGTCATGGCCGTTCCAGCCAGCCCTGGTCCGGCCATGACATGGATACCTACGCCGACGACCTGGCGGTCCTGACCGAGGCTCTCGACCTGCATGGCGCCGTTCACGTCGGCCATTCGACCGGCGGCGGCGAGGTCGCCCGCTATATCGGGCGCCATGGGACGAAGCGCGTCGCCAAGGCGGTTCTGATCGGGGCGGTGACCCCCATCATGGCCAAGACCGACTTCAATCCCGATGGCGTGCCGATGTCGGTTTTCGACGGCATCCGCGCGGGTGTCCTGGCCGATCGGGCCCAGTTCTTCAAGGATCTCACCATACCTTTCTATGGGGCCAATCGTCCGGAGGCCAAGGTCTCCGACGGTGTCCGAGAAACCTTCTGGCTGCAGGGGATGATGGGTGCCCTCAATGCCCACTATGACTGCATCAAGGCGTTCTCGGAGACGGATTTCCGAAACGATCTCAAGAAGATGACGATTCCCACCCTGGTCTTGCATGGCGACGACGATCAAATCGTGCCCTTGGCCACGACCGGGAAGCTGGCTGCCGAGCTGCTGCCGCGGGGGGTCTTGAAAGTCGTGCCGGGAGCGCCGCACGGGTTGTGCACGACCCATAAGAACATCGTCAATCAAGAGCTTCTTTCCTTCATCAGGGGATGAATTTTCAGCGTTCATCTCCGGATGGAATGAGTATTTATCAGTAATTGGAGACAATGATGACTTTTAATGCAAAGGCACTGATCAATCCCAATGAATGCCTTCTCATTCTGATCGATCACCAGCCTCAGATGTCTTTTGGCGTGACGTCGATCGACCGGCAATATCTCAAGAACAACGTGCTGGCTTTGGCCAAGACCGCCAAGATCTTCGGCATTCCCACCATCTTGACGGCGGTCGAAACCGAGTCCTTCTCGGGCTATATCTGGCCGGAACTTCTGGATGTGGTCCGCCAGGACCCCATCGAACGGACATCGATGAACTCCTGGGACAGCGAGACGCTGGTTGCCGCGGTCAAGGCGTCGGGCAAGAAGAAGCTGATCATCGCCGCCCTGTGGACCGAAGCCTGCCTGCTGTTCCCGACCCTGTCCGCCATAGAGGAAGGCTACGAGATCTATATCGTCACCGACGCCTCGGGCGGCACTTCCCCCGAATCCCACGATGCCGCCGTGCGGCGCATGGAGGCGGCCGGGGCCCATTCGATGACGACGCTGACCGTCCTGCTCGAACTGCAGCGCGATTGGGCCCGTCGGGAAACCTATGATGGCGTCATGACGGTCGTCCGCGAGCATTTCGGGGCCTACGGCATGGGCGTCGATTACGCCTACACCCATGTTCACAAGGCCCCCCAGCGAGGCGCGTTCCCCCACAAGGTGATCAGCACGCCTTGATCGGCGCCCTCGCGAGCGGATCCCGCCTCCCCCGGGGCGGGATCCGCGAAGGGCGTGGCGAAGGATCGCCGGACACCTGGTCCATGAAGAGGGATATCCGCCGATGAAAGCTTATCTGTTGTCCTTGGCCGCCGGTCTGCTGGTCGGTGCCGTCTATGGCCTGATCAATGTGCGCTCTCCGGCTCCGCCCGTCATCGCCCTGGTCGGGCTGCTGGGGATCCTCATCGGCGAGCAGGTGCCGCCCGTCGTCAAGAACATGTGGCAGCGTCAATCGGCGGATCACAGCTGGTTCCAGCAGGTCAAGCCGCACATGTTCGGGCATCTGCCGAAGGCCGCGCCTTCGCCCACCCTGAGCGCGGCCCCCGCCGCCGCATCCGACGACGCGGCCGGTCGTCCTTCCTGATTGAAATGCCTCTTTCGCGGAGATCGTCAATGAACGCCCCCAGCTTTCCCGACCTCATCTTGCATCGCGGTCTGTTCACCACGCTCGATAAGTCCGCCCCTTCCGCCAGCGCGGTGGCCATCAAGGACGGGCGCTTTCTCGCGGTCGGATCCGATGGCGATATCATGCCTTTGGCCGGACCCGGCACCCGGATCGTCGATTTGAAGGGGCGGCGCGTATTGCCGGGACTGATCGACAATCACCTGCACATCATCCGGGGCGGGCTCAACTTCAATCTCGAACTCCGCTGGGACGGCGTGCGCTCCCTGGCCGATGCCATGGACATGCTGAAGCGGCAGGTCGCCATCACGCCGCCTCCCCAATGGATCAGGGTCGTCGGCGGCTTCACCGAGCATCAGTTCTCGGAAAAGCGTCTGCCCACGATCGATGAAATCAACGCGGCGGCGCCCGAAACACCGGTGTTCCTGCTGCATCTTTACGATCGGGCGTTGCTGAACGCGGCGGCCTTGCGGGCGGTCGGCTACGATCGCAATACGCCGGCGCCTCCCGGTGGCGAGATCGTTCGCGACGAAAAGGGCGATCCCACCGGATTGCTGCTGGCCAAACCCAACGCCACCATCCTTTATGCGACCCTGGCGAAGGGGCCGAAACTTCCCTTCGACTATCAGGTGAATTCGACGCGGCATTTCATGCGGGAACTGAACCGTCTGGGGGTTACCGGCGCCATCGACGCCGGCGGGGGATCGCAGAATTATCCCGAGGATTACGAGGTCATCCGCAAGCTGTCCGAGGATGGGCATCTGACCATCCGTCTGGCCTACAACCTGTTCACGCAGAAGCCGAAGCAGGAGAAGGAGGACTTCCTCAACTGGACCAGGACATCGAAATACAAGCAGGGCGACGACTATTTCCGCCACAACGGCGCCGGCGAGATGCTGGTCTTTTCCGCCGCAGATTTCGAGGATTTCCGCCAACCCCGGCCGGATATGGGGCCGGACATGGAAGGCGATCTGGAAGGGGTGATCCGCATCCTGGCGGAGAACCGCTGGCCGTGGCGCCTGCATGGAACCTATGACGAGACGATTTCCCGCGCGCTCGACGTGTTCGAGCGGGTCAATCAGGATATTCCGCTTGAGGGATTGCACTGGTTCTTCGATCACGCGGAAACCATTTCCGAGCGTTCGATCGAGCGCATCGCCGCTCTCGGCGGCGGCATCGCGGTCCAGCATCGGATGGCCTACCAGGGCGAATATTTCGTCGAGCGCTATGGTTTTGGCGCCGCCGAGGCGACCCCT
Source organism: Telmatospirillum siberiense (assembly GCF_002845745.1). Classification (GTDB taxonomy): domain Bacteria; phylum Pseudomonadota; class Alphaproteobacteria; order Rhodospirillales; family Magnetospirillaceae; genus Telmatospirillum; species Telmatospirillum siberiense. The sequence continues at coordinate 131,075 of NZ_PIUM01000006.1, forward strand.
CCGGTCGCCAAGATGCTGGAGATGGGGGTCAAGGTGTCCGCCGGGACCGATGCGACCCGCGTCGCCTCCTATAATCCGTGGGTCGCTCTTTCCTGGCTGGTGACGGGGCGGACCGTCGGCGGGTTGCGCCTGACGCCGCAGCGCAATTGCCTGGATCGCGAGACCGCTTTGCGGATGTGGACCGAGAACGTCACCTGGTTTTCCGACGAGGAGGGCAAGAAGGGCAGAATCGTCGCCGGACAGCTGGCCGATCTGATCGTGCCGGATCGCGATTACTTTTCCTGCGCCGAATCCGATATCTCGTTCCTCACCTCCGAACTCACCATGGTCGGCGGCAAGATCGTCTGGGGCGCCGGAGATTTCGCCGGCCTTGACGAGGGCGCTCTTCCTCCGGCCATGCCCGATTGGTCGCCGGTGCGCACATTCGGCGGTTACGCGGGGTGGGCGGACCGCCAATCCGCGGCGGACAGCACGTCTCACCGGCTGGCGACATCCTGCGGCTGCGCGCATTCCTGCACCGTCCACGGACATGATCATGCCCAGGCCTGGTCCGGCCGCATTCCCGTGTCCGATCTGAAAGGGTTCTGGGGTGCCCTGGGATGTGCCTGCTGGGCCTTCTGATGGAGAGATGAAATGTCGGACGTCGAACGAATGGTCGTCGTGGCGCTGCGTCCCTGGGGGACCTCCGCCATGGTCAGATGGTTGGGGTTGCTGGGATTGACGGCCGCCTATCTCCAGGGTGGACTGGTGAAGGCGTCGGACTTTGCCGGGGCGGTCGCCGAAATGACCCACTTCGGTCTGGCCCCGGCGTCTCTTCTCGCGGTCCTGGTGATCGTTCTCGAACTCGGCGCCTCGGTCATGATCCTGGGCGGCGTCGGGCGCTGGGCGGGCGCGCTGGCTCTTGGATTCTTCACCCTGGCGGCGACGTTCCTCGCCAATCGCTATTGGGAAATGTCGGGGGTGGAACGCTTCATGAGCGCCAATGCCTTTTATGAGCATCTGGGGCTGGTCGGCGCCTTTTTGTTGGTTGCCTGCCAAGATATCTCAAAAAAATATCGTTCTATAAATGGTGAAAACGAGTGACGGCGTCCCCATTTCAGGTAAAAGCCTGAGTGATAAAATAATAATATCTTGAGTATTTTTTGTTTAATCGTGACGGGTTGTTGAAAATGGCGTGGCGTCATGTGGAGTGATGAAGATGGTGGTTCCGAATTGCTCAAATGCACCTCAAGTTTTCAAAATAGACGATAAATTATGTTCTTTCGTGAGGCGCGTTCTCCCCGGCGGACACCTTCTCGAAATGAACAACGCCTTTCACGACGAGGTCGTCATCCTCGCCTTCCGTGGGTCGTCCTGGTTGAGCAACCAGGACGGGCGGACCTACCATGAAACCCCGGGAAGCGTGGTTTTGCGTGACGCAGGGCAGGTTTTCAGCACGAAAACGATCCACTGCGACGAAGTGAATGGATCCGATTGTCACGAGATTCATATTTCGCAGGAGGGATTGCAAAATATTTTAAATGCGCATGGAGACGGTGAATATGGAACGTTCGATTTTTCGAACCCGGTTCTGAATCACGAGGACCTGCATAGAAGGGTTATTCATACGCTTTCCGTTTTTGAAAGTCGCGAATGCGCTCTGATGAAATCGACGTGTCTCGCTATGCTTTTTCGCGATATCGCGGAAGTGACACATAAGAAGGCAACCAATGAAAATAAAAGAAGATCAAACAGGCGCCACCGTGACGTGGTCGAGTATATGCGGGAAAATTACGACTCGGAAATAACGCTGCAATCACTTTCGGAACTTGCCAACGTCAATCAGTTCGTGTTGATCAGACAATTTCGTGATGAATACGGTGTAACTCCGCACCAGTATTTGAGAACATATCGCGTCAATAAAGCCATGAAATTCATCAAGCAAGGACTCAAGCTTGCCGATGTGGCGCAACTCTGTGGCTTCTTCGATCAAAGTCATCTGAATCGCCAGTTCAAGCGTACGGTCGGGGTCAGTCCCGGGAAGTTCTTCGCGCGCATTCTCGAATGATCGCCTGCGCGGAAGCGCGATCCGCATCTCGTGACCCCTGTATATTAGACATAGTTACGGTGTAAAATATGGCCCGGAAAATTGAGAAAAAGAGAACGTCGGAATCGCTGGGGGGCTTTTCCATCGAAGCGGTCGACGATGTTTCCAATGCGATGAACGCCCTTATCGCCGATGTCTTTTCGCTGTTCGTGAAAACGAAGAATTTTCATTGGCATGTCTCGGGGCCGCATTTTCGCGATTATCATCTGCTTTTCGACGATCAGGCGTCGCAGATTCTCGCCCTGGTCGATGCGATGGCCGAACGTGTCCGCAAGATCGGCGGGACGACCATCCGTTCCATCGGCCATATCGAGCGACTGAGCCAGATCGCCGGCAATGAGGAAGACCTGTTGTCTCCGCCGGCCATGCTGGCGGAACTGTGCGCCGACAACGCGGCCCTGGCCGAGCGGATGCGGCAGACCCACAGCCTGTGCGACGAGCACGGCGATGTCGCAAGTACCAGTCTTCTGGAAAACTGGATCGACGAAGCCGAACTGCGCGTCTGGTTCCTTGCCGAAACCGGACGCAGTTCCTAGACGAAACACTCCTCCGGGTGGCGATAAGCCCTCGCCCGCAAAGCGGGCGAGGGGAGATTTTCTTCTATGGGCAGGGACGCCGGTGTTCCGGCGAGAGCCGGAAGTGGGTCGCCTTTTGGAGAACACCGGCACGAAGGCCGGTGCCACTCCTTTTATCCTGGGCTGGCAGGCCGTTCCTTACGGCGCGTCGACCAGAACCACCTCGGCGTCGGCGATACCGGTGATGTCGAGCGAGGAGATCTCGGTGATCGCCGCGCCATCGCGTGCATTCACCGTGACGCCGTTCACTTCCACCGATCCGGTGGCGGGCACCAGATAGATGTGGCGTTTCGGGTCGATGGCCAGGGTGATCCGTTCACCCGCGCGCAACGTCGCGCCCATCACTCTGGCCTCGGCCCGGATGGGCAGGGCGTCGTCTTCGGCGAAGCCGCTGGCCAGGGTCACGAAACGCCCGGACCGCTTGCCCTTGGGGAAGGGTTTGGTTCCCCAGGAGGGGGTGCCGCCGCTGCTCCTCGGTTCGATCCAGATCTGGAAAATCCGTGTCGTCTCGTCTTCCAGATTGTATTCGGAATGACGGATGCCCGATCCCGCCGACATCACCTGCACGTCGCCGGCAACGGTACGACCTTCGTTTCCAAGGGAATCCTTATGGGTGATCGCCCCTTCCCTGACATAGGTGACGATTTCCATGTCGGCGTGCGGATGCGGCGGAAAGCCCGTATTGACGGCGATCTCGTCGTCGTTCCACACCCGCAGGTCGCCCCAGCTCATGCGCCGGGGGTCGTAATAGCTGGCAAAGGAAAAGTGATGCTTGGCCTTCAGCCAGCCGTGATCGGCGCCACCCAATTGTGAATAAGGCCGAAGTTCGATCATTTTAACCTCCGTTAACAGCCGGGAATGGCTTTGTCGTGAAAAGAAGATAGGGCTCGACCAGGCCGATAAAAATGGCAATTATGGAATGATATCATTTCCATTTCTTTAGGTAAGAAGATGTCCCTTCCCGATCTGGAGGCATGGGCGGTTTTCGCGAAGGTCGTGGAACTGGGATCTTTTTCCGGGGCCGCCGCCGAACTCGGGATGTCCGCTCCCACGGTTTCGAAGATTATCGGCCGGCTGGAGGCGCGTCTGGGGGAGCGTTTGATCCATCGGACCTCCCGTCGGCTTTCGGTGACTGAAACAGGCCGGGTCCTTGCCGTACGCGCCGCGCAAATCCTGGCGGAGGGGGAGGCCGTCGAAGCCGAGGCGCAGGCCAAGTCGGCCACGCCGCGCGGGCGGGTTCGCCTGGCCGCTCCGATGTCCTTCGGTCTACGCCATGTCGCGGCGATCCTGCCGGAGTTTCTGAACGCCTATCCCGCAGTCACCGTCGATCTTCATCTGGACGATCGGGTCGTCGATCTGGTGGCGATGGGCTTCGATATGGCGCTCCGAATTGCCGATTTGCCGGATTCCGGAATGGTCGCGCGGCGGCTTTGTCCGGTTCGCCGCTGGGTGGTGGGCACGCCCGCCTATTTTTTACGGCATGGCGTTCCGGAGCATCCCCGGGATCTCGAAAAGCATGCCTGTCTCGGCTACAGCTATCTGGCGACGGGGGAGACGTGGCGGTTCACCGGTCCCAGCGGCGCCGAGGAGACGGTCGCCGTCGCCGCCCGGCTGAAGGCGAACAACGCCGACGCCTTGGACGCCGCGCTCGCCGCCGGGATCGGGGTGGCCTTGCAGCCCGATTTCATTGCCTGGAAGGCGGTGGAGGAGGGGCGTCTGCAAGCGGTCCTGACCGATTGGTCGGCGCCGCCCCTGGCCCTGCATCTGGTGATGCCGGCCGGCGAGCCGCGCGCGATCAGGACGCGGGTTCTCGCCGATTTCCTGATCCGCCATTTCGCCGCCGGAACGGCCCCCTGGACGAGCGGGTAAGAGGGGGCGAAGGGGGTGATTCTTAAGCCTCGTACACCTTTCAAGCGGTTCGGACGCGGGCGACGAACTGTTCGACCTCGGCCCGCAGCTTGTCCGACTGCTTGGACAATTCGGTCGAGGCCGACAGGACATGGCCCGCCCCCTGTCCGGCCTCCGTGGCCGCTTCGGTGACCCCGGCGATGTTGCGCGACACCTCCTCGGTGCCGACTGCCGCCTGTTCGATATTGCGTGCGATCTCCTGGGTCGCGGCTCCCTGTTCCTCGACCGCCGAGGCGATCGCCGACGAGATCTGGCTGATTTCCGAAATCGTCGTGGTGATCGCCTGGATGGCCGTCACCGCTTCCGCCGTGGCCGTCTGCACGCCGGTGATGTGCTGCGAGATCTCCTCGGTGGCTTTCGCCGTCTGATTGGCCAGCGACTTGACCTCGCCGGCGACGACGGCGAAACCTTTTCCGGCCTCGCCGGCCCGTGCCGCCTCGATGGTGGCGTTCAGGGCCAGCAGGTTGGTCTGTCCGGCGATGCCGTTGATCAGTTTGACCACATTGCCGATAAGATCGGCCGAACCGGCCAGGCCGGTGACGATCTGATTGGTTTTTTCCGCCTGGATCACGGCGTTTCCAGAAACATCGGCCGCCGCATTGACCTGTCGGCCGATCTCGCGGATCGAGGAGGTGAGCTCCTCGGCCGCCGAGGCCACCGTTTGCACATTGCCGCTGGCCTTGCCGGACGCCTCCGAGACGATCGCCGCCTGATGGCTGGCCCGTTCCGCCACCGATGACAGGGATTGCGCGGTTCCCTGCAACTGGGTGGAGGCCGATGCCACCGTCTGGACCACGCCTTTGACGCTGGCGTCGAAATGATCGGCCAGTTCCTCCATCAGGCGCCGCTTCTCCTGTTCGTTCCGGTCCCTTTCCCGTTCCTGCGCCTTGCGCAATTCGTCGGCCTGGCCGGCTTCCGTTCGTAAGACGTCGATGGCGCGACCCAGGACGCCGATCTCGTCGTGACGTCCGGTTTCGCTGACCTCGACGGAGAAGTCATGATGGATCAGGCGCTCGGTCACCGCGACCAGACGCCGCAGGGGGCCGGTGACGTTGCGGGAGATGAGCAGGCCGCCGGTTACCAGGATGATCGCCATGATCCCGATGATGATGGCGAAACGCGTGGCGACCAGGGTGAACTCCGCGTCCACGTCATCGATATAGATGCCGGTCGCGACGATCCACTCCCACGGCTCGAACCCCAGGGCATAGGATACCTTGGGAACGGGCACCTTCTCCCCCGGCCGGGGGAACATGTAGAAGAGCGCGCCGCCACCCTTGCCCTGCACCATTTCGATGTAGCGCCGGACGATCGGAATGCCGGTCGCGTCCTGGTTGTCGGTCCTGTCCAACCCTTCGGTCTTGGGAAGAAGGGCGTGCATGACGGCGATGCCCTTCCGATTGAAGATCGTGAAATATTCGCCCTTGCCGTATCGCATGGCCCGGATCTGTTCCTTGGCCAGTTTTTGCGCGGTGGCCTGGTCGAACTCGCCGGCCTGGGCCCGGTCATGATAGCTCTTCGCCACGGTGACCGCGGTTTCCACCAGGTTCTTCACCTTGTCCACCCGGTCGTCGAGCATCGCCTGATGCATGAAATAGAGTGCAAAGGCGGCCAGGGCGGCGATTCCCGCCACACCGCCGAACACCAGCGAAATCAGCTTCAGCGATATTCCGAAACGTTTGAACATGATGATTGGGGCTCCGAAAGATCGGTCGGTCGGTTCGAAGGGAGGTTTCACGCGCTCTGCACGGCGGTCCGGGACGCGGGGCGCGTCCGGATGGTCAAGGACACGAGGGTCGCGATGACGGTGGCGCCGAGCAGGAACTGGAAGGCCGCGTCGTAGGTTCCGAATTCGCTGACCAGCACGCCCATGACAAAGGGAGCGACGAAGCCGGCGACCTGTCCGCCGAGATTGACCATACCGATGCCTGTTCCGACCTGATTGTCCTTCAACAATTTGGCCGGCAGAGAAAAGGCGGTGGCGAAGACGAAAGACTTGAAGAAATAGAGAATGGATTGGTAAGTGATTACCCCAGCAACCGTCGAGGCAGTGTACATCATATACAAGAAAACTCCAGTCAAGATGCAACTGACCGTCATCAGATACTTTTCTCGTCCATCGAAGAACCTGATCATGATCCAGCCGCCCAGGCCGGTCGAGATGCTCGCCATGACGAAGGGCAGGGGGGTGAGAAGGCCCACCGCTTTCAGGTTGAGCCCGCGCGCCTGCAGCAGATAGGCCGGCATCCAGGCATCCAGCCCTTTGTTGACGCAGCTTAGGCAGAACCAGGTGATGAGAAGCTGGTAGAGCAGCGGGTTTCGCAGAAGTTCCCGCAGGCTCGTCCAGTCTTGTGGTTTCGAATCCCGTGACCCGTCGGCTCCGGGCTTTTCGTAGGGAACGGCGAAGTAATAGGCCAGCGCGAAGAGCAGTCCGGCGCCGCCGATGGCGGTGAAGGCGTGACGCCACCCGAAATAGATGATGAGCGGAGCCATGATCAAGGGGGCGATCATGCTGCCGACGTAATTCGATGAGATGAGGAGCGCCGTCATCTTGGGGCGCATTTCACCACTGAATGTTTCCGATACCGCCTTGACGGCCGAGGCAGGGAAGCCCCCTTCGGCGATACCGAAGATGAAGCGGATGGCGATCAGGGAGACGAAGGACCAGGCGAAGCCGGTGAAGACGGTAAAGATCGACCATGCCCCGATCGTCGTGATGACCACGAACTTGGAGCCGAACCGGTCGGCCAGCCAGCCGCCGGGCAATTGCATGAGCGAGTAGCCGATATAGAAAGCACTCAGGACGAGGCCGAGCTCCGTCGGATTCAGGCTGAATTCCTTACCCACATGGGTAAGGGAGAGGGACATCGCAAATCTGTCCGTATAGGACATGCAATATGCGATGTATAAAAGGGCAAGTCCAAGAACGTTGATGTTCTTATTTTTAGGAACGCTGCTATTCATCATGTTTCGTCCTGAACAAATGGCCCGTGGTTTTCTTGATATTCCAGCATTATCTTTATCGATCGGCTGCTTTGGCTAATGCTCTGGCGCGTGACAGTGCTTCCTGAAATTCGGCTTCGGGGAGCAAAGCTCCTCCCGTCGTCCAGATCACGTGGGTCGCCCGGTCATTGCCGCCGAGCCCCGGGGTGGCCGCGCAAAACCGTTGGGCGGCGGCGAATCCCGAGGCCGCCGATGGTTCCAGGCGCAGGTTCGATTCCCGCCAAAGATCGCCAAGCCACAGGAAAAGCTCATCGTCGGGGACGGTGACGACGGCTTCCACCAGTTCGCCGACGGTGCGCGCCACCAGCATGGAGGCGCGGGCAACGGCCAAGCCGTCCGCGGCGGTGTGGTTGTCCAATCCGATGTCGTAGACGCTGACCGACCGGTCGATGCCGGTGGCGAGTTGCGCCAGCATGCAGGGCGAGGCGACCGGTTCGACGAACACCGGATGGACGACATCGCCGAAAAGCAATTTCAAACCGAAGGTGACGCCCCCCGGCGCGCCTCCCACGCCGCAAGGCAGGTAGACGTAAAGCGGATGGGCGCTGTCGACGGGAATCCGCAAGGCGGCGAGTTGACGCTCAAGATCGTAGGCGGCGGCCGCGTAGCCGAGAAACAAGGCGATGGAATCCTCGTCATCGATGAAATGCGCGCAGCTCTTGTCCAGGAAGGATGCCCGGGCCGCGGCGACGGCGCTTCCGTAATCTCCGGGATGTTCGACGACCGTCGCGCCGATATCGCGCAGACGCCGCTTCTTCCAATCCTTGGCATCGTGCGACATATGGACTTCGACCTTGAAGCCCAGGGCCCGTCCCATTACCCCAACGCTGAATCCGAGATTGCCGGTGCTGCCCACCGCGATGGAGTGTTTGGCAAAGAGCTCCCGGACCCCCGGCTCGGCGAGGCATGCGTAGTTTTCACCGGGGGAGAGCAGGCCGGCCTCCAGGGCGACCGTCTCGGCATATGCCAGAACTTCGTAAACGCCTCCCCGGGCTTTGATGCATCCGGTGATGGGCAATGCGTGATCCGCCTTCACCAGAACGGCGCCGTCGTCGTTGCCGGCGATGCGTCGCCGGCTGGACGGGTCCAGCGACAGCAGGGGAGAATCGATGCGGCCGGTTTCCAGTTCGGCGAACAGCCGTGCCAGAAGGGGATCGAAGCATCGCCAGCGTTTCTCGGTGTTCTCCACGTCGACGATCGAAAAGGGCAGGGTGGGAAGGATCTCGGCGGTATTCCGATAGCGGGGGTTCATCCAGACGACAGGAACCCCCTGTCCGACGGCGGCTGGAATGGTGTTGGAGGCGCGTGAGTCGTAATCGGAGAGAGGCTTGGTCATCGGTATCCGCCGGTCAGATTGCTGAATAAATCAACAGTGCCTTTTTTTTGGGCGACCGACGAATTATATGCTCTGGCGGCATGTATTAGCTGAGCTTATAGTTCGATGATGATCAGGCAATTGGATGCGCGTCTGGCCAGCGATCTCTGGTTTTTCCGGGTTGCGGCGGAAACGGGGAGCTTCAGCCGCGCGGGCGACATCCTGGCGGTGACCCAAAGCGCCGTTACCCAGCGTATTCAACGTCTTGAGCTGCGTCTCGAGGTGACGCTGTTCCATAAGGCCAAGCGCGGTCTGCAGCTTACCAGCGCCGGTCAGGCGCTTTACGAGGCGACGCGCGCCGGATTCGAGGGGATGGCGGCGGCCCTGCTTCAGCTTCACGCGACATCCGCCTCCGGCGCGCTGCGGGTCAGTTGCGTTCCATCCCTGGCGCTGGAGTGGCTGGTACCCAGGCTTGAGCCGTTTCTCGCCGATCATCCGGGCCTCGATGTCGCGATATTCGGCGAAATGCATAACCTCGACCGGGCGCGGATGGTCTCCGAGGGCATCGATATCGCCATCCGTTACGGGCCCGAGCCGCCGAAGGGAAGCGTGGTCGCCTTCGATCATCCCGAACGGGTCTTTCCGGTTTGTTCGGCGGCCTATCGGGCGGAGGGCGAGGCCGCGGGAAGCGCGCGGCCGGTGGTTCTCCTGCACGATACCGAGCCATGGCTGCCTTGCGCGTCTCCCACCGACGAGTGGCGTTTCTGGACGGACAGGCATGGTACGCCCTGGGGGCGGCCGAGCCAGAACCAGTTTTTCAATCTCGCCCAGCTCGCCTATCGGTCGGCTGTCGGCGGAATGGGGGTGGCGCTCGGCCGCTCGCTGGTCGTCAAGCCGCTATTGGAGACCGGGCGCCTGGTGCCCGCCGTCGATCAGGAGCCCCTGAGCAACTTGCGCTATTTCATCATGACGCAAGACCTGTCGCCCGGCGCCGCCGCCAGCGCCTTCATCGCCTGGTTGCAGGCGGCGATGGCGGATTCGTTCGGGTAAGGGCCTGGGACGGAATAGGCTCCTTTAGGAGCTGTGGACATTCATCATGGTCCTGTCCCTTGATGGGGAGGCTTAAGGCTTCTCTCTTTGCCTCTGGTTCCTCAATGGCATGAAAGGAACCCCCCTGATATTTTGAACCACCAAGGCACCAAGTCACCAAGGTGGCGGAGTGTGCCACTGGCCTTTTCCCGTCCTGTCATCGGCTGGCGGGCGAATGCCTGCGGCGCAGATTGGCTGCCGCTGGCGGATCCGAAAGGCGCCTTGGTGCCTTGGTGTCTTGGTGGTTCATCAAAAGCCGGAGCGTACCGAAACGATCAAGAGGATGAACGACATCCGGCCAATTGCCGAATGTCCACAGGCCTTAGCCCGAGTGGCGCCTCTCGCCTGCCGACAGCGGAGCGGAGGCGCCATATCAAATTCTACAGCCCGAGCGGCGCTTGAGCCCGCCCAAGCCGGAGGCGCGGGCGTCATTTATAACCTGAGGACCTGACGCGATTATTTCGCGTCAGGTCCTCAGGGCAGCCCATATAAGGTTGTCAGGCATTCGCCGTGGCGTAGAACGCCTTGAGATGCAATTTGAGATGGCCCAGCAGGCGCAGGGCCGATGGCGGCAATTGCCGGCCGTGCCGGGTGACGATGTGGATTTCAGCGGCTTTGAGGATGTCGTTGGCGATGGGTACCGCCTCGACCAGGCCATCCGCCAGTTCCTCGGCGGCGACGAAGCCCGGCATCAGGGCGATGCCCAGCCCCGAGACGACGAATTTGCGCAGCAGGGTGAAGGAGTTGGTGCGGATTGACGAGTGCAGATGGACGCGGTCCCGTTGCGTGGCGTCGTCGATCAGTTTTTGCACCCCGAACGACGAACTCAAACAGGCCAGCGGATAAGGCAGCAACTCGGCCAGCGTCGGTTCGTGGCCGAGCTTGGCCACGGAATGGCCGACGGGCACAATGGCGCAAATGGACCGGCTGATCCGCGCGGTGGTGTTCAGCCGCTCGTCGAAGGGTGGATTGAACACCAGGCCGATCTGCGCCTCGTCCTCGGTGATCGCCCGGATGATGCCGTCCGTCGCCATGACGTCGACGGACAGGGACAGCCCCGGATGGCTTCTACAGAATTCCTGCAGCGGCCCGGACAGAAGATCGCCGATGAACCCTTCGCCAATGACGAGTTGGACGGTCCCACGCGTCAGGGCGTTCAATTCATGGATTTTCGCGACGACATCGTCGCGGGCGACCTTTTGATCGGCATAGTAGTCGACCAGCATGCGTCCGGCCTCGGTCGCGCGGATGCCTCGGGGAAGTCTCTCCAGGAGGGGGATGCCCAGGTCCTTTTCCAGAAGGGAGATTTGCCGGCTGATGGTGGAAGCATTGACTTGCAGCCGTTCGGCGGCGCCGCGGATACTGCCGGCCTTGGTGGTTTCGAACAGATAGGCGATGCGCAGTTCGTCCATGGGGACCGCTCCCGGATTTCATTCGAGCGTTGCATCATAGGCAACGGAAAAAAAGATCCAAGCGTATGTCTGTGATGGGCGGGCCTGTGCCACAGTCGCTTCCTTCGTGGTCCGGCGTCTTCGGGGCTGGGCCGGTATGGCGACAGGGGGCTTCGTGATGGACGGACAAAACGCCGGGCAAGGATCTTTGCTGCCAAGCAAGATCAGGCTGTATCTTCTGTGTTTTCTCATCGTGGTGATCGCCGAGAGCATCGGCACCATCGGCTTCCAGGTCGGGCCGGGCAAGATCCTGCTGATGCCCCTGGTCTGGTCCGTGCTTCTCGGGGGGCTGTTCAGCGTCTTTTCCCGTTTCCTGCCGGCTCCGGTGGGGGCCGGTCCCGAGACCCAGTGGTATGGGGCCAGTCTCCTCCAGCCGGCCTTGTTCCTGCTGATCGCCAAGCTCGGCCTGCTGGTCGGGGGATCCCTGCCGTCGGTCGTGGCCTCCGGCTGGTCATTGATCTTCCAGGAGTTCGGGCATTTCTTCGGCACCATGGTCTTCGGCTTGCCGGTCGCGCTGCTTTTAGGAATCCGACGCGAGGCTATCGGCGCCACCTTCTCCGTGGGACGGGAGCCCAGCCTCGCCATCATCAGCGAGAAATATGGCCTCGACTCGGCGGAAGGCCGGGGCGTCCTGGCTGAATATCTCACCGGCACGGTCTTCGGCGCCGTCTTCATCGGGCTTCTGGCCGGTTTCATCGCCAGCCTCAATATTTTCGATCCCATCGCCCTGGCGATGGGCGCCGGCGTCGGTTCGGGCAGCATGATGGCCGCCGCCTCGGGCGCCATCGCCGCGCAACAGTCTCCGGAAGTCGCCAAGGAGGTTGCCGTTTTCGCCGGAGCGGCCAATCTCCTGACGACGACGGTCGGTACCTATTTCACGCTTTTCCTGTCGCTGCCCTTCACCATCTGGGCCTATGGCGTGCTGATGCCGGTCCTGGGCAGGATCGGCCTACGGGAACGGGCCACCACCGGCGGACTGGACGGCCAGGCCGTCGGTTCCAATCCGCATAAGGCCTTCAGCCTGACGGAGTGGGTGATCGCCTGGTTCGTCACGGCGGTCATCGCGCTGATCGGCAACAATATCGGTTTTCATACGGCGGTGGGCGACGCCTTGCCGGGCATGGCGATCATTTTCGCCACCACCATGGTTGGTTTCGCCATCTTCCGCCTGGGGCTCACCTTCGCGCCGATCGTCTGCTGGGTTTCGATCGTCGGCATGGTGCTGACCTATCCGGGCATGCCTTACGCCACTGAAATCTCAAGCTGGACCGGCAAGATCAGCCCGCTCGCCCTGATTACGCCCATCCTTGCCTATGCGGGGCTTTCGGTCGCCAAGGATCTTCCGGCGTTCCGCCGTCTCGGCTGGCCGATCATCGTCACCTCGTTCCTGGCCAATGCCGGCACTTTCATCGGCGCGACGCTGATCGCCCAGTTTTTCCGGCATTGAGGCGAGGGGGGACGATGACGGTTCTGGACGACGATATCCTGAAAATGATGACCGGGTGGCGGCATGATCTGCATGCCCATCCCGAAACCGCCTTCACCGAAATCCGGACGGGGGATCTGGTCGCGGCGCAACTGGCGGCGGACGGTTACGCGGTCCATCGGGGCCTCGGTCAGACCGGCGTGGTCGGGACCTTGAGCACCGGCTCCGGTCCGGTGATCGGCCTCAGGGCCGACATGGACGCCCTGTTCATCGAGGAGAAGGGGGACTTGCCCTATGCCTCGCGGATCGCCGGAAAAATGCATGCCTGTGGGCATGACGGCCATACGGTCATGCTGCTGGGCGCCGCCCGGCAGCTTGCCCGGCGGCGGAATTTCCAGGGCACCATCCACGTCATTTTCCAGCCGGCCGAGGAGAACGAGGGGGGCGGGCGGCGGATGATCGAGGATGGCCTGTTCGATCTGTTCCCCTGTTCGGAGATTTTCGGCCTGCATAATTGGCCGGCCTTGCCCTTGGGGTCATTCGCCATCAACGGCTCGACCATGATGGCGGCGTTCGACACCTTCGAAATCACCGTGACGGGGCGCGGCTGCCATGGCGCCATGCCGGAAACCGGGATCGATCCGATCGTCGTCGCGGCGCAGATCGTCCTCGGCTTGCAAACCGTCGTCAGCCGCCGGGTCAGCCCTTTGGAAAAGGCCGTGCTCAGCGTTACGCAGATTCACGGTGGCGATACCTGGAACGTCATCCCCGACAGCGTGGTTCTGCGTGGTACTGTCCGTTGCATGTCGCCCGAGGTGCAGCGCGACATCGAGGGGCTCCTGAGGGGGCTCAGCCAATCGATCGCCGCCGCCCATGGCGCGGTGGCCGACGTCGTCTACGAACACCGCTATCCGGCGACGATCAATGCTTCGGCCTCGGCCGACAAGGCGGCCCGGGCCGCCGAGGAGGTGGTGGGACGGTCCTCGGTGACGACCGATTGTCCACCTTCGATGGCCTCGGAGGATTTCGGCTATATGCTGCAACGTCTTCCGGGGGCTTATATCTTCATGGGCGTGGGAGACGACGGCCACCGGGCGGCGCTGCACAACCCGATCTACGATTTCAACGATGGCGCCCTGGCCACCGGTGCCGCCTTCTGGGTTCGTCTGGTCGAACGGGTGTTGCCGGGCTAATGTTCAGGCCGTTCCATCGGCCCAATCACGGATAAGGCATGATCAGCGTTTTTGAAATGTTCAAGGTGGGCCTCGGTCCTTCCTCGTCGCATACCGTCGGCCCGATGAAGGCCGCCGCGGCCTTCGCCGAGGGATTGGCAAGTCGCGGGGTGCTGGAAAGGGTCGCCGCCATCGAGACGACGCTTTACGGATCCCTGGCTTTCACCGGGCGCGGGCATGCGGTGGACAAGGCCGTTATTCTGGGCCTCTCCGGCGAAAAGCCGGCGAGCGTCGAGCCCGATCAGGCCGATGTCATCGTCGCCGAAGTCCGGCATTCGAAGGCGCTTCGATTAGCCGGGCGGCGATCGGTCGGTTTCGATCCCGAGCGCGACTTGCTGTTCGATACGCTCACCCCGCCGAAACGCCATCCCAACACGCTGCGCTTTCTGGCTCGCGATGCCGGGGGGAGCGTTCTGATGGAGGAGTCCTGGTGCTCGATCGGCGGAGGCTTCATCCTGCGCGAGGACGATCCGGACGGCGGCGCCGGGGCGCAGGCGCATGGCGATATCCATCCCTTCTCCTCGGCGGACGAATTGCTTGCCCGCGGGAAGGAGACCGGGCTCTCTATCGCCGCCCTGATGCGCGCCAACGAGGCGGCGGCACGGCCCCCGGCCGAGGTGGAAGGGCATGTCGAGCGCGTTCTGGAGGTCATGTTCGACTGTATCGAACGCGGCTTGTCCATGGATGGCCCGCTGCCCGGCGGACTCAAGGTTCAACGGCGGGCCAAGGCGATCTACGGCCGGCTGCGTTCCGGCGGCACGGCGAACGATCCGGCGGCGCACGAAATCATGGATCTGGTCAGCGTCTATGCCATGGCGGTCAACGAGGAAAACGCGGCCGGCGGCCGGGTCGTCACCGCGCCGACCAACGGCGCGGCGGGGGTGATCCCGGCGGTGTTGCGTTATTATCGCGACCACCGCCGCGAGGCGACGGCCGAAGGATTGCGTCTTTTTCTGTTTACCGCCGCCGCCATCGGCGGGCTGTTCAAGATGAACGCCTCGATTTCCGGCGCCGAGGTGGGCTGTCAGGGCGAGGTCGGCGTCGCCTGCGCGATGGCCGCGGCCGGTCTCGCCGCGGCGTTGGGGGGCAGCAACGAACAGATCGAGAATGCCGCCGAAATCGGCATGGAGCACAATCTCGGCCTGACCTGCGATCCGGTGGGGGGGCTTGTGCAGATCCCCTGCATCGAGCGGAACGCCTTCGGCGCCCTCAAGGCGATCGCTGCCGCCTCCCTGGCGTTGCATGGCGACGGCAGCCACCGGGTTTCGTTGGACAATGTCATCACCACCATGCGCCAGACCGGCGCCGACATGCAATCCAAGTACAAGGAGACGTCGCTGGGGGGATTGGCGGTGAATTTCGTCGACTGCTGAGGTCGGCTCGATGTTTTACTGAACGGCCGTTTTTTGTACCGATCCTGATGGATTTTTGCTAAGGCTTTGGGGCGAAACAATCGCTCCAAAGCCTTAGCTTTCATATGACGCCTCCGCTCCGCTCAAGCGCCGCTCGGGCTTAAGCGTCCGTCCGGGAAGCCTCCCTGCTATTCTCCAGGACTTCAGCATGAAGGTCGCGGCATGCGCAACATCGGCATCGGGAAGGCTTCGGTTTTGGTCAGGAATTTTCGGATTGCGGATCGGCTTCCCACGACAAATGTTCGCTGGGTGCCAAATGTTCGCTGGGTGCCAAATGTTCGCTGGGTGCCAAATGTTCGCTGGGTGCCAAATGTTCGCTGGGTGCCAAATGTTCGCTGGGTGATTGTCTCGCTGCTGTTCGCCTTTGCGCAATTTCGCATGATCCTGTTGATCCTGGGGGCGGCATACAGGAATTCCATCGATGCGGCCCTGGGCGTGGTGCAGGGCCAACCTCATTGGCGGGTTTTTCAAAGTCGCGTCCTCAGCCCCTGGATCATCAAGGGGCTTTCCATCCTGACCGGTGGATTCCCCCTGGCGCACATCTTTTTCGTCATTGCCATGACCGCCCTGGCGGGTTGGTTGATGCTGAGCCTGACCGACCGGTGTTTCGGGCGCCGGGCGGCCTGGGGGGCCTTTTTCCTGTTCCATCTGCTGTTTTGTTTGTTGCTGGCCCCTCCGTGGCTTTATGCGTGGGATCATGCCAGCATCATTCTATTCACGCTGTTCACCTATTTTGTTCTGACCGGGAAAGACTGGCGCTGGTTCGCCGTGTTGTTCTCGGTGGCGATATTCAATAGGGAGAGCGGTCTTTACATCGCGCTGTGGATGATTGCCGATCCTTTGGTCAAGGCGGTGCTGGATCGCGCCCGCCCGCAATGGGCGATGCTCGTCGCGGGGCTTGTTTGCTTCGGCAGTGGGCTTGTCTTGTTGAACATGCTGCGCGACTTGCTTCTTGTGAAAGAGGTCGGTCCCGCGCTGTTCAATATGCCGGAGATGGCAGGGCGGAATTTTCAAAACAATTTTGTGATGAATGTTAATTTTATTAAGAATTTTTTCGAAAATATCAATTTTTATTTCAATATGCTTATTCCATGCCTTATGATTTGCATTCTATGTCTATCGTTTATTTTGTCTGTGCGAGATTTCCGTCGGTATTTTTCATTGGCTCTTGTCCAGGTCGCCTCGGTCGTCTCGATCCTTGTGTTCGGCGTCATCTCCGAAACGCGCGTGCTGCTTGAATCGATACCGTTCCTGGCCATGGGGATTTGGGTTCTTTTTCCGGAAGCGGAGAAGGGAACCTCACGGACCAATCGCCGCCGGCCTTTTCCGTTGGTCAAATCAGCCGGTTTTACCGATTCCGCCGATTCGATGGATCGTACCGTTTCCTGAAGGGCACTCGCGGGAGGGACCTCGCCGCCCGGCATCTCATCCCGCCGCCATGCGCATTCGGGGTCCGGCTTCGATCATGGAAAGGTAGCGCTCGCATTGGCGTTCCTTGTCATAGCTGAGCAGGGTTCCCAGCATGAAGTCCTCTTCCGGCGACATCTGATTGAGCGGCTTTCCGGCGATATGGCGGGCCGTCCGCACCAGGGCGGCCTTGCCGAAGAAGACATTGCATTTGGTCGTGTTGATGTCCTGGACGAAATAATCCACGCCTTCGACTTCCAGTCTGTTCCTGATCCTTGGAAGGTCGGTCCTGCCGGCGGTCAGCAGGAAGAGATGGCGGACGCCCTTGTTCAGTTCGTAGATGCTGTTGACCAGGATCTGCATCCTGGAACCGGTCAGATGATTTGCTGAATCCATGATTCGATGCGTGCCTCGGTTTTGTTCGCTTGGTTGTCCAGGTCGAGAGCCAGTCCGACGAATTTGCCGTTCCGCAGAGCCTCCGATTTGTTGAATTGGTAGCCGATGGCCTCCGTCGGTCCGGTGACGTCGGCACCATGTGCCGTCACCGCGTCGTAGAGAATGCCCATGGCGTCGACGAAGGAATCCGGATAGTTCAATTGATCGCCGGTTCCGAACAGGGCGACCCTCTTGGCCGTCATGTCGACGGCGGAAAGCAGAGGAAGAGCCTTCGTCCAATCGTCCGGCAGTTCGCCGAGGCAGTAGGTGGGCGAACCCAGGATCAGAAATTCGCTGCTTTCGAAATCCTCGCGGCTGGCGTCGGTGATATGGCGGAGCGAAGCCTTCGGCAACTTCCTGGCGATTGTCTTCGCCACCGTTCGGGTGGTGCCTGTGTCGGTACCGTAAATCACGCTGATCTTCATCGCCGGACTCTCTCGCAAGACGAATAAGGGCGCCGGTAACGGAACGGCGCGGAAAAGCCGCCCGATCTCAGCCGCCCGGTCCCACCGAGCATATCGATGTTGCGAATTATTATCAATACCGATGGAGCCGAGGATCGGCTTTGAAAAAGGGGATGGTTTGGGAGTAAACCATTAGGCCCAAGGGGGGCACCCCCTCGTTTTCTTAATGCGTCTTCCCAGGGAAACCGATGCCTTCCGATCGCCGTTTGCAAGCCGACGGCTTGCTTGTCCTTGTCACCATACTGGCCGCCGCGGGATGGTTTTTCTCGCTTTACGCCCTGCAGAGTCTGCCCACCATGTTCTTCATGGGGGCGCGTTTCCTGCTGGGGGGACTCATCCTGGCTTGCTTCGGATTCCGTCCGCTGCTTTCGCTCGGACGGCGCGACCTTCGACGGTCGGTACTGACCGGGATCGCCATGTGTGCGTCCATGATGTTCTGGGTGGCGGGGTTGCTGGTTTCCGACAATCTGGGGGTCGGCGCCTTCATCTGCGCCTTGGGCAATATCGTGGCGCCCCTGTTCGGTCGGGTGCTGTTTCGCATTCCGGTCAGCCGCGCGACCTGGTTGGCCGTCGGGGTGGCCACCGCCGGATTGGCCTGCCTGTCGCTGAAGGACGGCATCGGCTTTTCCCTGGCGGATCTCTATTTCCTGGGGACGGCGGTGACCAACTCCCTCTATCTCAACTTGAACAACCGCTACGCTTCCCGCATTCCGGTGATGCCTTTGGCCGCCATCCAATTGATGGTGGTGGGACTGTTGAGCCTGGCCACGTCGGCGGCGCGCGAAAGCTGGCCCACGACGGTGGGGATGGAGGCCGTCGGCTGGTTCCTGGCCAGCGTGCTGATCAGCACGTCCTTGCGATTCTTCCTGCTGGTTCGCGGCCAGAAAACCGCGCCGATCAGCCATACCGCGCTGATCATGAACCTGGAGCCCGTATGGACGGCCCTGCTTGCCCTCATCTGTCTGGGCACCGCGATCGGCGGTATTCAATTGGCCGGCTGTGGGCTTATTTTCCTGGCGTTGGTGTTGCACCATCTGCCGTGGCGAGGGATGAGGGCCTTCTGAGCGGTTCCTCCTCCCGCCGCCTTGAGGTGGAGATCCGGGACTTCACCGATACCATGGGCATTCCCGACGGGCTCGACCGTTTGAGCGTGTCGTCAATCAAAAGCGTAAGCTTTTCACTGCGATTGACGCGGCAGGAGGCGCCGCGCATTCTTGGCCGGTTCCGGAGGGACGGATGTCCCGCGACAGGATCGACTTGCCAAGACGCTTAACCGCCCAAAAGGAGTGCGTCATGAAGCTCAGCGCCCGCAATGCCCTGAAGGGGAAGGTCGAAAGCCTTCATCGGGGGACCGTCACCACCACTCTCAAGGTGGCCACCGGCGGTGGTGATCTCATCACCTCGTCGATCACCAATGAAGCCGCAGATGAGCTTGCGCTCAAGGTCGGCGACCAAGTGACCGCGATCATCAAGTCGTCCGACGTCATCATCGGCAAGTGACTTTCGTCCCAGGTCCTTATCGTCGTGATAAAGCCCCGGCCATGGACCGGGGCTCTTCGGATACGCGCGGTTTTCGATTGACCTTCGCAGGCTTCGATGCTCACGCTATATAAGAGACTTACACAACGTGGGCGAGGCGATGGTCGACGGAAAAATCGAGGCTCTGCTGGCTTTGCGGGGCAAGGGGCAAGGTCCTATCGGGCGGGACAGGATCGCCATGCTGGAGGCCGTCGCCACCCATGGCAGCATCACCCAGGCGGCCAGGGCGCTGGGATTCAGCTACAAGGCGGTGTGGGACGGCATCAACGCCATCAACAATCTGCTGCCGCGTCCGGCGCTGATCGCCCAGGCCGGCGGTCGTGGCGGCGGCGGAGCCGAACTCACCGAGGATGGACGTCGGTTGATCGCGGCCTTCCGGCGACTCGAGGAAAAGCTTTCCCGCATATCGCAGGCCATCGCCGAGGATGGGTTGGATGAGCACACCGATCTTCTGTTCTGGAGCGTCGCCATGAAAACCAGTGCCCGCAACGCCTTTCGCTGCCAAGTGACCGACATCCGCTGGGCACCGGTCAATGTCGAGGTGACGTTGAAGGTTTCCGACGAGAACACCATCGTCGCCGTGGTCACCAAGGACGGGGCTCAGGAATTGGGCCTGGCGCCGGGCCGCGAGGCGGTGGCCCTGGTCAAGTCATCCTTCGTCATGCTGGCGCGCGGCGATGTGTTGCCTCGCGTTTCGGCACGCAATCTGATCTGGGGAACGGTGATCGAACGCATCGACGGCGGCGTCAACAGCGAGATCATTCTCGATATCGGCAACGGCAAGACCTTGACCGCCGTCATCACCAAGGACAGCGCCGAGGAGTTGCCGCTGACGGTGGGCGACCGCGCCTGCGCCCTGTTCAAGGCATCCCACGTCATCCTGGCGGTGGACTGACTGAAGAGGGGAGCCAAGGGCGTGTTGATAAATTGTCGAATCAACAAAATCCTCACGCTCATTGCATCCGGCGAAGCTCGGCGATCTCCTCAGCGGTGATCGCCGACGGCTTGGCTCCGAAACGGGCGACGACGTAATTGGCGAGGGCGGCGATTTCGACGTCGGAGTAGGCGCTGCCGAACGCCGGCATGATCGAGACGCCTTGTATCGTCTGCCGCAGGGCCCCCAAAAGGATGATCTGTGCCACATTGGCGGCGCTGGGATCATTCACCGCACGCCCGCCGGTCAAAGTTGCCAAGGGGCTGAGCGGGCTTACGCCGGTCCAATCGTGGCACCCCGCGCAGGCGCCCGCGAAAAGTTTCTGGCCTCGCGAATCGATGCCCGCCGGTGTCCCAAGTTTCGGGGCGGCTGGCGCCGGTTCCGCCTTGGGGGCCGGGAGATCGGGCGATGGAATGGCCGGGACGCTGCGCAGATAGGCGACAATGGCCGCGTGATCCGTCGCGCTCAGATGGGCGAGGCTCAAATCGACCGCTTCGGCCATCGGCCCCGACGCCGTGCCCCGGCCGGTGGCATGGCCGGTCGATAAATAGCTGGTCAGTTCGGCATTATTCCAGGCGCCGACGCCCGTGTCTTGATCTCCCGTGATGTTGTAGGCCCGCCATCCTTGGACGACCGTGCCTGCGAATTTCCGGTGATTGTCCAATGCCTGCAGGCGATTGCGCGGCGTGTGGCAGTCCCCGCAATGCCCCAGCGCCTCGGCGAGATAGGCGCCGCGATTCCATTCGGGGCTGCGCTCCGCGTTCGGCTGGAAACGCTGGTCGGGATTGTACAGAAACGACCAGATGGCCATCAGCCAGCGTTGATTGTAGGGGAAGGCGAGGCTGTTGGCCGGCGGCGCGTTATGGACTGCCGGCAGGCTGAACAGATAGGCCTTGATCGCCAGGACATCGGCATCGGCGAGATAGGTATAGGCGGCATAGGGAAAGGCCGGATAGAGACGCGTACCGTCTCGGCTGATCCCTTGATGGATGGCCTGCAGCAGGTCCGCGTCGGTCCAGGTGCCGATCCCGGTTTCCCGATCCGGGGTGATGTTGGGGGAATAGAGTGTGCCGAAGGGTGTCTTGAATGCCCGCCCGCCGGCGAAAGGCAGGCCTCCCTCCGTGGTATGACAGGCTTGGCAGTCGGCGGCCTGGGTCAGATACCGGCCGCGCGTGACGAGATCGTCTTTTGCGAATTCGACGGGAACGCCGGTGGGATTTGCTCCGCTGTAGGCGGCAATCGCGACGGTTTTGCCGCCCGCGAAATCCAGCGGACCGGGGCCGACCACAAACCAGAAGAAAGCGACGACCACGATGACGATGACGGCGAGGATGCCGGTTCGGATGAGCATTCCGTTGGAGGATAAGGTCATCCCACTTTCCTTCCGGCCAGAAGACTGCGATCGATCGGCAGGCGTCGCAAGCGTACGCCGGTCGCGGCAAAGATCGCGTTGCCCAGAGCCGGCGGCGCGGCGGTGGTGCCTGTTTCGCCGATGCCGCCGGGGGCCTCTCCGCTTTTGATGAGATGCACTTCGATGGCCGGCGTCTGATCGATGCGCAGCATCCGGTAATCATGAAAGTTGCTTTGCTG
The DNA here is from genome assembly GCF_002845745.1 of Telmatospirillum siberiense. Classification (GTDB taxonomy): domain Bacteria; phylum Pseudomonadota; class Alphaproteobacteria; order Rhodospirillales; family Magnetospirillaceae; genus Telmatospirillum; species Telmatospirillum siberiense. The sequence goes on from NZ_PIUM01000006.1 coordinate 152,941, forward strand.
GACCCGGCCCCTGTCGATGGTGATTTCACCGTACAGCGCGGCCGTCAGTCCGAAGATCAGGCCGCCCTGCACCTGCGCCACCACCGTATCGGGGTTGACGACGATGCCGGTATCCACCGCTGAAACGATCCGGCGGACCCGGATTTCGCCGGCCTCATCCACCTCGGCTTCGGCCACCGTGGCGATATAGCTGCCGAAGGAGGTTTGCAGCGCGATGCCGCGGCCCATGCGAGGCGGCAGCGGATTGCCCCATCCCGCCTTGGCCGCCGCCAGATCGAGCACCGCCTGCAAGCGTGGTGCCTTTCCCAGCATGTCGCGGCGGAAGGCGACAGGATCCTTGCCGGCTTTCCTGGCCAATTCGTCCATGAAGCTTTCGATGGCGAAGACATTGTTGTTGGGGCCGACGCCCCGCCAGAAGCCGGTGGGCATCGCGGGCGGTTCGTCGCGCACATAGTCCACGGACAGATTGGGAATGTCGTAGGGAATGTCGGCCGCGCTATCGATGGCGTCGATGTCGATGCCCTTCTGGAATGCCGGCGGCAACCAGCGGGCGATGATCGATGACCCGGTGATGCGATGCTTCCAGCCGACGATCCGCCCGCCCGACAGGGTCGCGGAAAGCCGGTCCCGATAGACCGGCCGGTAGACGTCGTGCCGAATGTCCTCCTCGCGGGTCCAGACGACCTTGACCGGCGCGGCAACCTGCTGGGCGATGCGCACGGCCTTGTCGATGTGATCCACCTCCAGGCGACGGCCGAATCCGCCGCCGATCAGGAGATTGTGCACCGTGATCTTTTCAAGGGGCAGCCCGGTGATCTTGGCCGCCACGGCCTGTGCCCGCGACAATACCTGCGAACCGACCCATATCTCGCAGGAATCGGCGGTGAGATGAACGGTGCAGTTCATCGGTTCCATCGTCGCATGGGCGAGGAAGGGTAACTCATAGGCGGCCTCGATCAATTCGCCCTTGCTCAGGGCGCCGGTCGCATCGCCCACGGATCGGGCCGTGACACCTTCCTTTTCGCTGGCGGCGCGGAGCTGTTTCCAGACGTCGTCCGACGAGACGGCGGCGTTCGGCCCTTCGACCCAGGTGATCTTGAGCGCTTCCAGGCCTTGCCTGGCCGCCCACATGTGATCTCCGACCACGGCAACCAGATCGTCCAGCACGACGATCTGGCGGACGCCAGGAAGGCTTTTGGCCTTGCTGTCGTCGACATGGCCGACTTTGCCGCCGAATACCGGGCAGGCGGCCAGCGTGGCGAATGTCACGCCCGGCGGCATGGCGTCGATACCGTAAATCACCTTGCCATTGACCTTGTCGGGGGTGTCCAGCCGCTTGAGCGATTGGCCGATGAGCTTGAAATTCGCCGTCGACTTCAAGGGCGGATCAGCCGGCGCCGTCAAGCCCGCCGTATGTTCCACCAACGCGGCGTAGGAGGCCTTGCGTCCGCTAGCGTCGTGGAACACTTCGCCGCTGTCGGTCCGGCATGTCGCCGGATCGACCTGCCAAATCCGCGCCGAGGCTTCCACCAGCAGGGCGCGGGCGGCGGCTCCGGCCTTGCGGAGGGGCAGCCAGAAGGCCCGGACCGAATTGGAATTGCCGGTGACCTGGATACGAAATGTCGGATTGGCGTAAAGCGCGTCGTTCGGCGGAGCCGCTTCCAGCACGACCTGATCGAAGGCGGCGTCGAGTTCCTCGGCCAGGATCATGGCGACGGTGGTGTAGATGCCCTGCCCCATTTCCACTTGCGGCATGATCAACGTGACTTTGCCCTGACGATCGATGCGGATGAAGGCATTGGGCGCGAAAACGGTCGTCTCCGCATTTGCGGCCATCGCCGAAGGCAGGTGAAACCCCAGTAGGAAAGCCCCGCCGACGGCGGCTCCGGCCTTCAGGAAGGTGCGTCTTGTCGGGCCTGCTCGCGTTGCTGTCGCGTCGAACATGTTCTAACTCCGGGTCGCCTGTTCAAACCGATTTGGCCGCCTGTTTGATGGCTTCACGGATCCGTACGTAGGTTCCGCAACGGCAGATGTTTCCCGCCATCGCCGCATCGATGTCGGCGTCGTCGGGGTTTGGGGTGACATTCAGCAATGCGGTGGCCGACATGATTTGTCCCGATTGGCAGTAGCCGCATTGGATCACTTCGAGATCAAGCCAGGCTTTCTGGATTTTGGCGCCATTGGGCGTTTCCGCGATGCCTTCGATCGTCGTGATCGCCCGTTCTCCGATCGTGCCGACCGGCAGCAGGCACGATCGGACGGGAATACCGTCGAGATGTACGGTGCAGGCGCCGCATTGCGCGATGCCGCATCCGAATTTAGTGCCCGTCAGGCCCAGGATATCGCGGAGAACCCATAACAGCGGCATATCTCCGGGAACGTCGACCGCTCTCATGTCGCCATTGATTCGCAGATTGATCATGGGGAGTACCTATCCGGAAACATCACAATTAGTCGATGTGGGGTGACGTCAAGATAAGATCAATGGTTGCTATTTTGCGGATTTCCGCGATTCCCGAATGGGTGGGCTTGAAATTGAAATAATGCCCGGAGCGCGGACAATTAATTGCAGGAGCGCTCAGTTTTTATGCATGGCATCCAGATGCTCTTCTCTGCGATCGGAGGAAAAGTCGCACTATTTGTTAGCTATATACAATGGGCTGGAAAACCGTCCGTACGGTTGAGGGCGGCGGCATGGCGGTTCGCATTGTCGCCACCACCGGCAGCGTCGGCGTCCTTCTGACGAGGAAGGCACGACTGGAAAAAGGTGCTGGGCGACGATGCGCGCCTGGTTCAGGGGGAGGGTGTATCCCGCAATTTTCGTTCGTTGACGGCAAGACTGATCCCATTCCCGAAACCCTGTAGCCCCGGAAATTGAGGGTTTCGGCCTTGAGTGGCGTCAGGCGGCCTGGGACAACGTTGCGTAACGGTGGGTGACGTGATCACGCAGGAAGGGTTCGTAATGGCTGACCGCGTCCCAGATATCTTCTTCTTGCGTGGCCAGGGAGTCATCGATGGGTAGATCCATCTGTTTCGGATTCTGGTTGTGGTGTTTCTTGCTGATGGCCGCGTGCGCCCGCCTGATCTTGTCGGTGATCGGCAGGTCCAGCGTATCAAGCATCTCGGAGAAAATAAGCCAGTCGTTCAGTTCCCGGTTGGTGACGTCGAAGACCGGCAGTCCGAGATCTTCGGCCAGTTTGGCATAGTGGCGTTGACGGCGCTCCATCTCCAGCGCGTACCAGAAACAAAGCTGGTATGCGCTGGCCGTTTCCCAGCGGAGAAGAGGCATTACGCCGGGATCGCGCGGATCCAGCAGATAGGCGATGCCGAGCGTCGACCAGGCGGGGACGCAATCGCGGAGGATATAACTCCAGGCCACTTCCCGGGGCGGACGGCGCAGTATGATCAGGGCCGGACGCAGGCCCATGCGGATCATCGGCTCGATGAAGCCCTTGCAAATCAGATGCGATGTCTCGGCATAGACCTCGCCGGGACATTCCCGGATGGCCGGTATCTTCTGTTTGAAAAGGAAGTCGTAGGCCATGTAGGGATTGCTCTGGACCCGACGCAAGACATCGACGTAATTCGGCTTGGGCTCATGATGGGCACTGACCGTCGGAACGGCTTCGAGCAATTTGGTCAGGTAGGAAGTCCCCGTTCGTCCGGCTGTTACCGTAAAGATCAGCTTCTTGTCCAAGACGACTTGCTCGACCGACATTCGAGAGGGCTCCATACCAACACTTTTCAGTAGGCATCATCTTTCTTCCCGTTGATATCAGGGGGATTTCTAATTTGTTGTTTATTTGTAACAGGCGACGAAGAATCTGAAACAGATTGTCACAATTTGCCGTTTTGGAAGGACTCGTCGGAATGTCATGGCTGAATTAGGGGTTTTGAGGATTATTTTTATATTGTCTTCTTGCTATCCCGCTGCTGCCGATTAATCATTTTCGGGTTGCGCATCGCAACCAATGAATTATTAATTGCATCAGGTGTTTACGTTATGGCTGTGATTGCACGATGAAATCATCATTCACCATTGCTGTGTTGGCTGGCCTTTTTTGTGCCGCCTCTTCCGCCGGGGCCGCGGATGCGCCGGCCCCTCTTTGGAACAAGACCTGCAACAAGGACGCGAACGGCAAACAGTCCTGCGTCATCGAGCAGTTCGCCGTGGCCATGCCGCAAAACTCCGTGCTCGCCCATATCCGTTTCTTCCCGACGGACAAATCCGACCAGACCGGGATGTCGCTGACCGCCCCCTTGGGCGTCATGCTGCCGCAGGGCTTCAGTCTCAGCGTTGACGATTCGAAACCGATCCTCCTGCCGTTCGAGCGTTGCGGCGCGGAAGGCTGCGAGGCCATGGCGGTATTGGACAAAACCGCCATGGCCAAATTCTCGACGGGAAAAAAGCTGGTACTGCACTACAATGTATCGGAAAAGAAAGGCATGGACATTCCGATCAAGCTGGAAGGCTTGTCCGCCGCCTTGCAGTCCCTTTCCAAATCGAACTAGGTAGAAACCATGGCCCGTAAGCCGTCTGCTCCAGCCCCCTCCCAGGATTTGAGCATCGAGGAGGCTCTGTCTCGCGCCTATGCCCACTGGAACGCCGGGCAGGCCGATCAGGCGGAGTTGTTCTGCCAGCGCGTTCTGGCCGTTTGGCCCGGACAGGCGGACGCTCTTCATCTCATGGGCGTGATGGCGCATGCCTATGGCAACCTGGATCTGGCGCTGCAGCATCTGCGGCTGGCCTGCCAGGCGCCACGGGCGCCGGCGGTCTATTTCAGCAACCTCGCCGAGATGTGCCGGCAGAAGGGCTTGCTGTCCGAAGGCGAACGGGCCGGACGGCGGGCCGTCGCCCTCGACAACAATCTTGTGGCCGGCTGGAACAATCTGGGAATCATCCTGCAGGAGGCGGGAAAGCTGGATGAAAGCCTGTCCTGCCTCGAGCGGGTGGTGGCCTTGCAGCAAAATTCCCCCGAGGCGCACAACAACCTAGCCAACACCTGCAAGCGCCTCGGGCGGTTGGACCGCGCGGAAGGCTATTATGCCAAGGCGCTGTCCTTGAATCCCAATTACGCCGAGGCCCACAGCAATCTGGCCAATCTCCTGAACGATCGTGGCCGCCTCGACGAGGCTGCCGCCGAGGCTCGCCGCGCCATCGATCTCAATCCCCAGATGGCGGACGCCTACATCAATCTGGCAGCGGTGGAGTCCTCTCGCTACCGGTTCACCGAAGCCTTGCGCTGGCTGGACGCACTGCTGGTTTTCGCTCCCATGCATGCGGGCGGGCTCGCCGCGCGAGCCCAGTCGCTGATCCGGCTCGAACGGCTGCCCGAGGCTCTTGAATCGGCCAAGCGCGCGGTGGAGAATGCGCCCGAAAGTTCCGACGCGCACAACACCGTCGGACAGGTCTTGCAGGCCTTGAGCCGTTTCGACGAAGCGCTTGAGGCATTCGACCGGGCGGCGTCCCTGCCGGGTTTGGCGACGGAAAACGCCCTGGTCAACCGCGCCATCCTGTTCATGGAAAATGGGCGCAAGGACGAGGCTCGGGCCGCTTTCGATCGCGCTCTCGACTCCTTTCCCCGTTCGGCGCAGGCCTTGTTCAATCGTTCGGATCTCAAGACGTTTGCCGAGAACGATCCGGATATCCGGACTATCGAAGACATGCTGCTGGACGGCGGGACGCGCTCGCTGGCCGATAGCCAGGCTTTGCACTTCACCCTGGGCAAGGCCTATCTGGATGTGGGGAATTCCGACCGGGCCTTCTACCATCTGAACGAAGGCAACCGCCTGAAGCGCTCCACCTTTCATTTCGACATCGGCGCCACCACCGAATGGATGCGGCGGATCGCCAAAGTCTTTTCACCGGCGCTCTTCAAATCTTGTCGCGGGGTAGGGGCGCCGTCGTCGCTGCCGGTGTTCATCGTGGGTATTCCCCGTTCGGGAACGACGTTGATCGAACAGATCCTCGCCTCCCATTCCCAGGTGCTCGGGGGGGGTGAATTGAGCCAGCTGCAGCGGATCGTCGATGGCATCGGCGTCTATCCCGAGGATGTGGTGAAATTCGACAAGACCGTATGGGAACGGATCGGACGCGATTATCTCGCTCGTGTCGAGCCCTTGGCCCAGGGCAGGCTCCATGTGGTGGACAAGATGCCGGCCAATTTCCTGCATGCCGGGCTGATCCGCCTGGCTTTGCCCAACGCGCGGATCATCCATTGCAGGCGCGATCCGGTGGATACCTGTCTTTCCTGTTACACGAAACTGTTCACCGCCGAACAGTTGTTCACTTATGATTTGGCCGAACTGGGCCGCTTCCATGTCGCCTACCAGAAACTGATGGCGCATTGGCGGAAAGTGCTGCCCAAGGACCGTTTCATTGAGGTCGATTACGAGGCGGTGGTCGATGATCTCGAAGGAGAGGCGAAACGTCTGATCGATTTCCTCGGATTGCCGTGGGAAGAGAGCTGCCTCAACTTCCATGAAAACCGCAGGACGATCCGTACCGCCAGCGTCAACCAGGTGCGTCGTCCGATCTATAAATCCTCGATGGGGCGCTGGAAGGCTCATGCCCGTCACCTGGAGCCCCTGCTGACGGCCTTGGGTGTCGACCTGACGTGACCATCGTGGACGCTTCCGTCGTGGATCAGCAGATCCATGCATTGATCGCGCAAGGCAGGCTGGAGGAGGCCGAGGCCATCGTGCGGCCCCTGTTGGCTTCGGGCAGCGGCCCCATACCGTTGTGGCGTCTCCTGGCCCAACTCAGCCGCCAGCAGGGTCGTCTCGCCGAGACGCGGGCTGTTCAGGAGATGCTGGTCGAAGCCGTTCCCGGAGATCTGTCGGGGCGTTTCGATCTGGCCGAGACCCTTTTGCTGATGGGAGAGTTCGAGCGGGGGTGGCGGGAATATCATTACCGTTACAGTCTGTCCCATACCACCCGCATCGAGCGCAAGGTACAGCGTCCGCGCTGGGACGGCCGCCCCATGCCGGGGCGGCCCCTGCTCATTCACGACGAGCAGGGTTATGGCGACACCTTCCAATTCATCCGCATGGTCGCCTGGGCCAAGGAACGCAGCCAGGCCCACGTCATTTTGGAAATCAACCGGGAAAGCCTGTCTTTGGCTGAGCGCTGCAAGGGGGCCGACGAACTTATCGTCCGTGGCACGCTGCCTCCGGCCTTCGACGTCCATTGCGAGATGATGAGCCTGCCGATGGTGATGGGGCTGAAACTGGACGATCTGCCCGGCACCATCCCCTATCTGTCACCGTCCCCCACCCGTGTGGCCAAATGGCGGCGGCGTCTGGCGAAACTTCCGCGGCCGCTGGTCTGCCTGGTCTGGGCCGGTCGGCCGGCCCATCATAACGACGCCAACCGTTCGATGACCCTGGCCGATCTGGCGCCCCTGGCCATGCCCGGCGTCACTTTTCTCGCCGTGCAGAAGGGGCCGAAGGCCGCCGAGGCCAAGACGCCGCCCGCCGGCATGACTTTGCTGGCGCTGGATGACGAGATCGACGATTTCGAAGATACGGCGGCCATCCTTTCGATCGCCGATCTGCTGATTTCGGTGGATTCCTCTCCGGTTCATCTGGCCGGCGCCCTGGGGCGTCCGGTCTGGGTCCTGCTGCCCTTCATTCCCGATTGGCGCTGGCTGATGGACCGTGCCGATACGCCCTGGTATCCGCAGACCCGGCTGTTTCGGCAAAGCGCGCGAGGCGATTGGCCGGGGACCCTGGCGCGTATGGCAAACGAACTGGCGGCCTTGCGAGATAAGATCCGATGAGCAGACCCTTGAGCTTTCTTTTGCTGGTCCTGCTGCTGGGCGCCTGTGCATCGCGCCAGGCGGAGGGGCCGTCTCTGACAAAAGACGCCGGTTGGCGGTGGGAAATCCTGCCGTCGGGATCCTTCGATCTGGCGGTCGCCAGCGCGCCGCCGCGCAGCGGCGGCGATATCCTGGTCGTCTATCTGGAGGGTGACGGTTTCGCCTTTGTCCACCCCCGGCAGCCTTCGCTTGATCCAACTCCCACCGATCCGGTGGCGTTGCGCCTCGCCCTCGCCCATCCCGGGCGGGCGTCGGTGGCCTGGATCGCGCGGCCTTGCCAATATACCCTGCCGGCCCATGGCCGGAATTGCGCGACGCCGATGTGGACGTCCCGGCGTTACGCGCCCGAAGTGGTCGAGGGCATGGGGCTGGCCATCGACACCTTGAAGGCCCGCGCCGGTGCCGCCCGGATCATACTGGTCGGCTATTCGGGGGGCGGCGCGCTGGCCGTTCTGCTCGTCGCCGGGCGTCACGATGTCGTCCAGATCGTCACCGTGGTCGCCGATCTCGATCTCGGCTATTGGACGGAGCGGGACGGTCTGTCACCATTGGCGGGATCCCTGGATCCGGTGGACGTGGCCGGCTCCCTGGGCGCCATGCCGCAGATCCATTTTACCGGGGAGAAAGACACGGCGGTCGGTACCGACGTGGTCGCCTCCTATATCAAGCATTTACCGCCGGGAGCGCCGGTACAACTGCGGGAAGTTTCCGATTTCACCCATGGCTGCTGCTGGGCTCGCGACTGGCCGATCCTCGCCGCCAATCTCGCGCCCGGTTGGTGAAAGACAGGGGGCCGGCAAGCACGCCCGGCGATTGAGGGCTCGGTGATCGGGTCCGATCACCGAGATCTGGTGTAAAGTCAACTTTGCCGCCGTCCGAGGCCGGCGGCGAGAACGGCGCCCAGGATGTGGCAGCCGGCGATGGCCAGCAAGGTGACGCAAAAGGCGTGCGTCACCTGCGCGGGGTCCGTCCTGTCTCCGAGAACGGTGTAGAACAATCCGCCCAGCACGGCGACGCCGGCGGCGGCGCTGACTTGCAGGGTCGAGTTCACCATGCCGCCGACCAGACCGGCGCGCCGCGGTTCGACCCGCTCGACGACGACTCGCATCATGGTCGGAATCGAAAATCCCATGCCCAATCCGATCAGCAGAAGGGACGGCGCCATCAGGGCGGTGGGCGGCATGGCGCCGGGGGGAGCCATGGCGGCGACCTGCGATGTGGCGATCAGGCCGGTCGAGGACAGCGCGAAGCCCAATGACGACGAGGCCGACCCCAGACGCCGGGCCGCCATCGGACTGCCGGTCGAGCCCAGCAGGAAGCCCAGGGAAAACGGCAGGATGGCGAGGCCGGCCTGCAGGGCGGTCCGTCCGAGGGCGTCCTGCAGATAGATGGAGTAGGTCAGGAAGAAGGCCGCCAGGGCATAGAGCGTGCCGATCGCTGCCAGCCCTCTGAGCAGTCCGGGCGAGCGGAAGACCTCGATCGGAACCAGCGGTTCCCCGCCCATCCCGGCCAGGCCGATTTCATAACGCCGGAAGGCTTCGGCGAACAGGGGCGCGCTCAGAAGCGTGGCGATGGCCCACCAGGGCCAGCCATGTTCCCGCCCCTCGATCAAGGGCAGCACGAATGCGGTGAGCGCCATTGCCGAGAGGACGACGCCTCCGGCGTCGAGGCGGGGCCGATGACCGTCACGGGTCTCGCGCAGAAGCGGGATGGCGACGGCGAATGCGGCGATGCTGATGGGGAGGTTGATGAGAAAGATCAGCCGCCAGCCAAGCCCTCCCAGGTCGGCGCCGACCAGAGCGCCGCCGAGCAATTGGCCGACGATCGAGGACAGGCCGAGGGTGACGCCATAGATGCTCAAGGCGCGGCCCCGTTCATGCGGGGGAAACAGGGCATGGATCGAGGCGAGGGCCTGCGGCGCCATGGCGGCGGCGGCCAGGGCCTGCAGCAGGCGGCCCATGATCAGGGAGAAGGGCGACCAGGCGAGGCCGCACAGGGCCGAGGCCAGGGCGAAGCCGGCCAATCCGATCAGAAAGATCTGCTTGCGTCCGAAGATATCGCCCAGGCGTCCGCCGGTGATCAGGAAGACCGCATAGACCACGGCATAGCCGGAAATGACGAACTGCACGTCGGCGGCGGTGGCGCCCAGTCCAGTGGTGATCGACGGCATGGCGATATTGACGATGAAAAAATCGAGGGGGGCCAGGAAGGCCCCGGTGAGCAGCACGACCAACGCGGCCCACCGCCTGGGATCAAGCGCTTCCGCGCCGTTCGCGGCTGGTACCGAAGCCATCGTCATTTCTCCGATCCTTTTTCTATTATGGAACGAATGGTTCCAAATTAAGCCAAGTTTGACCTGCCAGGGGGTCGGTCAATCGAGAATTTTCAAAGCCTGATCGACCACTTCCGCCGTTTCCTGTTCGCTGGGGCCGGTCTTGCCCAGCACGCGCAGCCCCTGAACGGTGCAGAGCAGGGCCCGGGCGATCGCCCGCTCGTCATATTCGCGGGGGATTTCGCCCGCCGCCTGACCGCGGATGACGGCGGCGGCGAACAAGTCCTGCATGCGCCGGAACATTCTGCTGATCAGGGCGCTGACCTCGACATCCTCGGGCATCAATTCCATGGCGGACGCCGTCAGCAGGCAGCCTTGCCGACCTTTCCCTTCCGCGGCGCGGCGGGCGTATCCCATCAGGGTGTCGCGAATCGCTGCGCGGGCCGATCCAGGTTGGGACAATGTGTCCCCGATGCGCTGCAGGGATCCGGCGGTGTAATGGTCGAGGGCGGCCAGGAACAATGAGCGTTTGTCGTGGAAGGCTTTGTAAAGGCTTCCCCGGGCGAGCCCGGTGCCCTCCGTCAGGTCCTGCACCGACGTGCCGTGATAGCCGCGCTGGCGAAACACCTCGATGGCGTCCCGCACGGCTTCATCGATGTCGAATTCGCGTGGTCGGCCCGGGCCTTGATGGGCGTTCGGATCGGTCACGGCGAAGAGCTTGGGCGTTTGCATGGATCTATTATGGAAATGATCGTTCTGAAATTCAAGGGGGGAGATGACCCATTCGTCCGGAACATTGCGGAGCTCCGGATGGAGGCCCATCTGTCGGTTTAGGGCCCGTCGTCAGTTACCGGGATATCGCGCTGATGGTCCCGGAAACCGTAAAGGTGGCTCACCAAACGCCGGAGCGCACAGGAACCATCAAAAGAGGACGGAGTGCGTCCGGCCGATTGCCGAATGTCCTCGGGCCCGCTCGGGCGAAGGGTCGTGGGAAGGGAAGCTTTGGATTGACCGTGACCGGGCGTCGGCTGGGGCTTTGTGCGCTGTGTTTCGGATTGGCCGTCCATCCCGGATCGGCCGCCCGGGGCGAATGCCGCATCGAGCGCCAGGCCGTCCTGCCGGTCACGTTCAACGGTTTCATGCCGACGGTGGCCGCCTCCATCAATGGCCACAGGGTGGCCATCGGCATCGACACCGGCGCGCAAGGGACCGTCATCACGCCGGAAACCGTCGAATATTTGAGGCTTCCCCGGGATCCCGGCCGCTTCACCACCAGCTCCGGCGTCAGCGGACGAACCTGGGTCAGCAATGCGGTGCTGGACGAACTGGAATTCGGCGGCATCGCCTACAGGCGCAAGAGCGTCGCGGTGATCGCGCTCGGTCAACCGACGGCCGCCGCCGGGCAGTTTCCCGCCAATGTGACGATGGCCGGTCTGATCGGTGCCGATCTGCTGTCCGCTTATGACGTCGATTTCGATGTTCCCGCGCGGACCATCACGCTCTATCGCGTCAATGGCTGTACGACGCTTTCGCCGCCTTGGGATGGCGGTTACGTGACGGTTCCGGTATGGCTGACCCGGTCCCGGCGGCTGGCGATGCCGGTCGAAGTGAATGGCAATATCTTCAGTGCCATCTTCGATACGGGGGCCAGCGGCATTATGCTCGCCCGGTCGTCGGGCGAGCGTATCGGCATGGTCGCCGGAATGCCGGACGCCGGCGCGAAGGGGACGGTCCGGGTTGCCGGCGAAACCATCCACGGATTGGGTGTGGGAATCATGGATTTCCCAGCCACCGAGGCCGACATGCTGATCGGCGAGGACTATATGCGCGCCCATCGCTTCTGGTTGTCCTACGCCACCCGCACCTTGTTCATTCAGGCGGACGGTCGGATCGCTTCCCCCGACGGCTCGAGATGATGGGAATCAATCTGCCATAAGCAAAATTTTGCCGAATCTTCCCGATTTTATTTACAAATATTCCCGTCGTATCTCCATGAAGTGAAAATCAAGAGAGATTTTTTGTGTTTTATAATACCTTATGACAATTAATATACATTGTTTTAATTAAGTATTGTTGCGGCAATCCCTTCTGACAAGGGTGGTGTCAAATCGGGAGCGGCTGCATGTGGCGACGTCTCACTTTAGGTATTTTCCCCGCGGTGATTTTTTGTCCTCCCGCCTTTGCCGAAGACGGGGCGCCCGTCTCGTTGGGAGAGGTGGTGGTGGTCGGGGTGGCCCCCGTCATGGGCAGTGGCGTCGATCGCGACAAGCTGCCGGTCAATGTGCAGGTGGTGGACCCGGCCGCGTTGCGCGCCACCGGTCCGCAAAGTGCCGCGGATCTGTTGAATGCCCGGTTGGGGGCGGTGTCGGTTGCCGACTATGCCGGTAATCCGATGCAACCCAGCCTCAGCTTCCGGGGGTTCAACGCCTCGCCGACGCTGGGGGATTCGGAAGGATTGGCCGTCTATCAAAACGGCATGCGGTTGAACGAATCCTTCGGTGACCTGGTCAATTGGGACATGAATCCCTCTTTCGCCATCGATAAGCTCCAGGTTCTGCCGGGCTCAAATCCGGTCTTCGGCCTGAACGCCCTGGGTGGGGCGGTGACACTGAAAATGAAGAACGGCTTTACCAACCCGGGGACGGATGGGGAAATCGCCGCGGGTTCGTTCGGACGGGCCCGCACGATGGTGGAGACGGGACAGCAGTTCGGCGGCTTCGGCTTCTATACGGGGGTCGCCATGCAGACCGACGATGGTTGGCGCCAATCGTCCCGCTCCAAGCTCATCCAGAACTACACGGATCTCGCCTTCCGCAAGGAGGCTCTGGAACTGGGCGTCGGGGTGACCCTGGCGGCGTCCGATCTATCGGGGTTGGGGACGTCGCCGGTGCAATTGCTGGCGGAGAACCGTAGCGCGGTTTTCACCAGCCCCGACCAGACCCAGAATGCCCTGGCGGCGATCGATCTGCGCGGCAGCTACGAATTGTCCGATAGTCTGTCGCTACAGGGCGGCGCCTATTACCGGCATCTGCGGACCGCCACCCACAACGGCGACGCCAGCGGGATCTCGGCCTGCGCCGATCCCAACGACGGCATTCTCTGCGATGACAACGGTCCGATCACCGATCGCGCCGGCAACACCATTTCCTCCGCCTTGGGGGGCAACGGCATCAACAACAACACGGTGACCCTGACCCAGTCGATGGGGGCCTCGGCGCAGATCACCCACGAGGGCCGCGTCGCCGCTCATGCCAACCATGCCGTCTTCGGCGTCAGCACGGATCAGGGATGGACCGATTACAATACCAATGCCGAACTGGGCGAGCTGTCCTCGTCCCGCGCCGTGGTGGGCAGCGGCGTCTATCTGGGCGGTTCTTCCTACTCGGTATCCCTGGGGGCGCACAATGCCTACTACGGCGCTTATGTCTCGGACACTTTTTCCCTGACCGACCATCTGCATCTGACCGCCGCCGGCCGCTTCAATTTCGCCCAGCAGGATCTGCAGGACCGCTTGGGCGGCGCTCTTTCCGGCAAGCACGACTACCAGCGCTTCAATCCCTCGCTCGGTCTGGCCTGGCAGGTCGTCGACGGACTGACGACCTACGTCAATTACAGCGAGGCAAACCGCGTGCCCACCGCCGCCGAATTGAGTTGCGCCGATCCCGATCAGCCTTGCCGGGTTCCCAACGCCTTTGTTTCCGACCCGGACCTGAAGCAGGTGATCGCGCGGACTTGGGAGATCGGCGCCCGGGGGCGGCTGCCGGCGGGGACGGGCCGGGTCGAATGGTCGTTGGCCGCCTTTACGACGAAAAGTACCGACGACATCATCTTCGTCAGTAGCGGGTCGCTGCTGGGTAGCGGCTATTTCACCAACGCCGCCGCCACCCTGCGCCAGGGCCTGGAGGCCGGCCTCGACGCCAGCCTGGGATCCTGGCGGCTGTTCGCCGATTACGGGTTGGTCCGGGCCACCTTCGACAGCCCCTTGACCATACAAAGTCCCAACAACACGGCGGCCGACGCGAACGGCAACATCCAGGTACGGCGGGGCGACCGGTTGCCGGGCATTCCGCTGCATACGCTGAAAGTGGGGGCGGAATATGCCCTGTCCGACCAATGGTCGGTGGGAAGCGATCTGCGGTTCTCCTCCGACCGCGTCATTCGGGGGGATGAATCCAACAGCATGCCGAAAATCCCCGCTTTCGCCGTGGTCAACGCCTCATCCTCCTACCGGCTGCGGCCCGGCCTGGAGCTGTTCTTCCGGGTTCAGAACATCTTCGACCGCAAATATGCGACGGCCGGCACCCTGGGCAATCCGACCTCGCTCTTTCCCTCCTTCACCGACACCCGCTTCGAAAGCCCCGGCGAGCCCCGCAGCTTCTGGGGAGGTGTCCGGGTGGCGTTTTAAACCAGGCCATTTTAGCCCGAGCGGCGCGTGAGTCCGCCGGGACTCTAAGGGCGCGTGGACATTCAGACGGCCATGCCCCCTTGAGGGGGGCGCCTCAAGGCTTCTCCCGTTGCCTCAGGTTCCCCGATGGCATGAAAGGAAACCCCGGATATTTTGAACCACCAAGACACCAAGACACCAAGAGACCAAGACACCAAGGCGTCTTTCGGATCATCCGGTGGCGGCCAATCCGCGCCACAGGCATTCGGCCGACAGCCGATGACGGGACGGGAAAATGCCAGTGGCACACTCCGCCACCTTGGTGTCTTGGTGCCTTGGTGGTTCATCAAAAGCCGGAGCGCACCGGAACGATCAAGAGGACGAAGTACATCCGGACAATTGCCAATTATCCACAGGCCTTAGGTTTGATATGACGCCTACGCTCCGCTGTCGGCGGGCTCAGGCGCTGCTCGGGCTGGAGAGCCTGGTTCGGTAATTCCGTCCCAGGCCCTAAGACTTAGGCAGCATGGCGCGGCGACGGGGGCCTTGATAAAACGGGAGCATCCAAAGATATCCCGGTCGCCGGCCGGTCTTCGGGGGAGGTGGTTCTCTGCGCAAGCGGCTGATCCTGATTTTCGTCAGCGTGGTCGTGGTGACGACCATCGCCGCCTTGCTGGTGATGGTCCATCAGGCGCGGCTGCGGGTGGTGGCGGAGCGGGCTTCGGCGGCCGAACTCGCCGATCATCTGGCTGCGGAAGCCGTCGCCGCCTTGCCGCCCGGCGCGCCCGACGCCATGACGCGCCTTCAAGCGGTGATCGCATCCCTGCCGGCCTTGCGCCACGTTCGCGTAAGCGTGGCGGTCTCCGGCCGGCCGGCCGGCGGGGAAAGTGCCGATGGCCGCTCGGTGACGTCCGGGACGCCGCCGCGGTGGTTTTTCGATCTTCTCCGTCCGCCGCCCTGGGAACTCCGCCATCCCATCATGATGGACGGCCGGCGTCTGGGCGAGGTGGTGATCTCGGGCGATCCTTCCGGGGAAATCTCGGAATTGTGGGACGAGATGGTGCTGGGCGGGGCCATGCTGCTGGGGTTGATGGTGGTGTTCGTCGGCGTGGTCTTCTGGCTGGTCGGCCAAGCCCTGCATCCCCTTTTTCTGCTCGGCCAGGGGCTCGGGCGTTTGGAACAGGGAAATTTCAACGCGAGCCTGCCTCCCTTCGACGTTCCGGAACTCGCCGACGTCGGCATGAAATTCAACAGTCTGGCCCGTTCATTGGCGCGGATCAGCGGCGACAACCGCTTTTTGATCCAGAAGCTCATCTCCGTGCAGGAGAGCGAGCGCAACATGCTCGCGCACGAATTGCACGACGAATTGGGGCCCTGTCTGTTCGGGATCAAGGCGCAGGCCGCCTGTATCGTTCGTGCGGCGCGGGAAACGGCGGAAACGGATCACGCCAAGACCATCCTTGGGCTGGTCGACGATCTGCAACGGCTGAACCGGCGAATCCTTGGGCGACTGCGGCCGCTGGGCCTGCATGATCTGGGGTTGGTCGCGGCCGTCGGTCAGCTGGTGGACGATTGGCGCGGCCGCGCGCCGGAGGTCGACTGGCAGTTCCGCTGCGTCCATTTCGAGGCGCCATCCGACGAATCCCTGGCCCTTTCCATCTACCGGATCATCCAGGAGTGTCTGACCAATGCCGCTCGGCATTCCGGCGCTTCCCGCGTGGTCGTCGAGATCGGCAGCGGGCCGGCGGGCGGCTTCGGTTCCATTGCTCCGTCATGGCGGGGCGATCCCGATTTCCCGGTGGCCTATGTGGCGGTGGGCGACAACGGCCGTGGACGTGACGAGGGGTGCCGGCGGGGGTTCGGCCTGCTTGGCATTCATGAGCGTGTCGAGGGGCATGGCGGCGTCGTGACGGTGAACGGTGGCGGCGGGACCGGGACGCTTCTCGAGGCGTTGTTGCCCCTCGGCCCCCTGGTCGGGATGGTGGGGGCGGGTCATGCCTGAGAAGAAGCGCGTGCTGCTGATCGACGATCACGCGGTGGTCCGCGCGGGGTGCCGCATGCTGCTGGAAGGCTGGGGGGGGCTTGAGGTCGTCGAGGCGGCCAGCGCCTCCGAGGCGCTTCGCTTGATGAGCGAGGTCGCGCCGGCCCTGGTCCTTCTCGATCTCAACCTGCCCGACGGGACGGGGCTGGACCTCATCGCCCCCTTGCTGGCTTTGGATTCCGGCGTCCGCATCCTGGTGTTTTCCATGCACGAGGATGCCGCCCACGCCACCCGCGCCATGGAGCGGGGTGCTCATGGATATGTCACCAAGAGCGATGATCCTGAAACCATCGTCGAGGCCGCCGCGACCGTATTGGGCGGCGCCCCCTACCTGAGCCGCCCGGTCGCCCAAAAACTGGCCCTGGCCGGTGTCGGCGGGATGTCGAGGCATCCGCTGGCGGGCCTGACCCGCCGCGAACGGGCCGTGTTCGACCTCTTCGGCCAGGGCAAGACCCTGAGCGAGATCGCCGCGCAACTCGACGTCAGTTACAAGACTGTGGCCAACACCTGTTCCCAGTTGAAGACCCGCCTTCATGTCTCGAACTCCGCCGAACTGATGCGGCTGGCCATCGAAAACGGGCGGTGAGGCTACCTGGGCGGCCGCCCCGCTCAATGGCGGGCAAGGCGATCGAGGTGAATGAAGTGGGGATGCTTTTCCGCCTCAATTGCGCGTCTCGTCTCCAGCGCCTGATCAATCACCCGTTCGGGTTCGATGACCCAGACGCCGGCCAGGTCGGAATCCCCCAGGGTCGCCCGCAACCGGTTATAATGGTCCAGGAAAAGCGGACCGGAGACGTGAATCTTGATAGGCTTGCCCTTGATCTGCACGGTGCGTCCGTTGCGTCCGGTTAGGGAGATGGCGACCGAACCGTCGAACCAGATGCTGCGCACCAGATTGCGGTTGGTAGTCGAGGACTCGATTCTTTCCAGATAATGAATGTTGCCGTCCTCGCCCAGATGAAGCGATTGCTTCACCACGGCGTGAGGTTCGCCCGCGGTGTCGACCGTCGCCAGCACCTTGGTCGTTTCCGGATCGTTGAGGAGGTCGATCACTTCCTGGCTGAGATTGGCTGTCATGGGTTTCCCTCGCGATTTCAGAACTTCATTGAAGGCGGGCCAGATCGGTATCCGGGTGATTGCCGCAACGGCGGAAGTCATCGAAGTCGGCCGACAGCCCGTATTTTTCCCTGATATCCTGCAGGCCGCGGGCGAGACGGATGAAGTAATCGAGCGACGGCGCCTTCAGATGGTAGAACTGCGACCCGATTTGCGGAGCCCAGACCGTGTGAACCGTGGTGACACCGTTCTGAGCAAGATATTCAGCTTCGTCCAACGTCGCGCGCAGGGCATCGGATTCCGTCCGGAACCCATTCGGCGCTGCCGTTTCGACGCCGCCGACGATACCGGTGCCGACATTGCCCTTGCCGAAAATGTCGACCGCTCGGATCAGCCTATTTTGCCACTCCCGATAGCCGACCCACTGTGCCTTGCCTGGGCAGATCCAGTTGAACAGATCTTCGTTCAGAACTTCGATGTCGGCGGTGAAACTGCCCAGGCCGGTTTGTTCGCGAAGCCGGGTCAGTTGCCGTTCATTGAACGCCGTCGCCAAAAGCTGGCTGGGAAATCTTGGGGCTTCGAAAGCCTCGCCGATGGCTTGCAGCAGGGAGATGTAATAGTCCACCTCCATGTCGAGCACTTCGACTCCTTTGACGATCGATCCTCCGGTAATATGAATGTTGGCGAAGCGGCCCGGTTCTTTCAGGGCTTCAACGATGCATTCCCGGATGTCGCTTGCCTGCAGTCTCGTCGGAAGGCCATTTTCGCTGCGCAGTTGGCGATGGTGATAGGGAAGGCTGCAGAATTTGCATCCTTGATCATCGACATGGAAAAAATGACAAAAACTGGTGACGAAGACGTCCAGCCGTTGGGGGCGGGCCGAGACGACCTCTCGCATCAAGCGACCTGAACTGGTTTTCTTGTCATAATATTTTGGTTTCGGCCAGATCTCGACCTCCTCGACGGCCTGGCCGGCGTCGAGCAGCATGAAGCGTTCGTCAATGAAATCAACCACGTAGGGATCGCGTTCCTCGGGCTGCGGGATGACCAGGATGGTCCCTCCATCGCGCAGCAACAGGGAATGCGGATAATTCACATTTTCCCAAGTGTATATCTGGTGGCGGGTCGGATCCACGGCTTCAAGCGCCCGCTTGCTGTAATGGACCCCGCGCCGTTGCACGTCGATCTTGCGCGCCACCAGGCGGGGAAAGCGCGGATGCTGTGCGGTGACCTCGTCGAAAGAGGGCTCGTCGCGGAATTTCTGGCGGAGCGCGATAGGCATGGGCGTCCTCGTAAGCGATTGGAGGTTTCATCCCGGATATTCCGCGAAAACTAGGGAATATGCGGCTTCCGGTGAACAAGTAGTCTATTTTCCTACTATATAAGTCAAATCGAATTGATTCTGCTGATCATTCGGCAATACTATGAAGCCATGCAGATGCGACAAATCGAGGCGTTTCGGGCGGTCATGCTGAGCGGAGGGATCACCGCCGCCGCAGCGATGCTGCATATCAGCCAGCCCTCGGTCAGCCGTTTGATATCCGATTTGGAACGGGCCATCGGCTTTCAACTTTTCGAGCGTCATGGCCGTCGTTTGATGCCGACACGGCGGGCGGAAACATTTTTCGACGCCGTCCGGCAAAGTTTTACCGGCTTGGATCTTCTGGAGCAGACGGCACGCCGAATCCGCGCGCATCCGGTGGAAACGCTTCGCGTTGCGGCACTTCCGGCGCTGGCCGGCGGGGTGTTGCCGCAAGCGATCGCGTTGTTCCATGACCGGTTTCCCGACATCAAGGTTACGGTCGAGGCGCAGAACCAGCGCGCCATCGAGGATCGTGTTTTCCTGGGGCAGGCCGATCTGGGACTCGGTGTTCAGGCTCAGCCGAAGCAGGGAATAAGAACCGCGACGCTGGCGAAAGCTGAATATGTTTGCGTCCTTCCCGCCGACCATCGCCTGGCGAGCCGGCCTCTCATCCATGTGAGCGATCTCGAGGGGGAGAGCCTGATCGGACCGATGCACGAAGCCGATGCCATCTGGGACGCGATCGACCGGACCTTCCTGTCCGAGGAGGTCAGCGTCACGCGTTTCGTTGAAACCCAATTGTCCTATCCCGCTTATTGTTTCGTCGAGGCGGGGCTTGGCGTGATGGTGGCCGAACCATTCTCGGCCCCCTTATTTCGACGGCTGGGTGTTTGCGTCAGACGTTTCCGACCGACCATCAGTTTGAATTTCACTGTGATGGAATCCGACAACATTGGGCCTACTCCCGGCGTCGTGGAGAGTTTTCGCGACATCGTGCACAAGGTCACGGCGGAATTGCTGGCCGACGTCGAACGGCTGACGCTTGAGCCATGCGATTCAGGCGACGGCTTCCACGGCGGGGGCCGGGAGCCGGTTCGGCAGCAGCCAATGGATCCAGAGCGAAGCCAGCAGATAGGCGCCGGCGGTCATCAGGAACAAGGGGAGATAACCTCCTCCGTTGCCGAGGATCCAGCCGGCCGTCTGCAGCACCAGCATACCGCTTAGATTTCCGCAAAGAGCGCCGATGCTGGTCACACGGCCGACTCGGCGGGCGGGAATGACGTCCGTGATCAGGGCGAACAGATTCACCGAAAAAGCCTGATGGGCGGCCAGGGCCAGCCCCAGAAACGCGACGGCCGCCCAGACCTCCCCGGTCAGTAAAACGAATGGGATGGGTGTAACCATCACGGCCGCCGCCAGCATGGCGCGTTTGCGGACGCTTTCCGGGTGTATACCCGCCTGCAGCAGATATGTCGAAATGCCTCCTCCGGCAAGCGAGCCGATCGCCGCCATCAGATAGATGCTGGCGATGGGGAGAGCCAGTTCGCCCAAGTCGAGATGAAAGGTGCGATGGAGGAAATCCGGCGTCCAGAACAGGAGGAACCACCAGGCTTGATCGGACAGGGCCTTGGCGCCTCCGATCGCCCAGGTGCGGCGATCGGTCAGAATCGGTTTCCAGGGTACCTGCCTGGCGGACTCGCCATCCTCCTCCTGCGGACTCCAGCGTTTGCGCCCGGCCAGCGGCAACCACGCCAATGCCCAAACCAATCCGCAGGCACCGGTCAACAGGAACGTCGCGCGCCACCCTACGGCCAGGGCTAAAAATGGGATGATCAGGGGGGTGGCGATGGCGCCCAGGCTGGCCGCGCCATTCATGATGCCGAGCGCCATGGCGCGTCCCCGTGCATCGAACAGAAGGGCAAGCGTTTTGATGGCCGTCGGCGTGCCCATGGCTTCGGTGGCCCCCAGGGCAACGCGGGCCGCCAGGAATTGTCCCGAGGTGAATGCGAAGCCATGGGCCATGGCGGCAAGGCTCCAAGACGCCACGGCGACCGGATTGGCCCATTTCGCGCCAATACGGTCGACGATCCACCCGACGAAGGGAAAGGCTACCGCGGCGGCAAATTGAAACGTCGCCGTCAATCGTCCGTAGTCGTTGTCCGACCATCCCAGATCCTGTTCCAGCATGGGTTTGAGAACGGCGATGATCTGACGGTCGGCATAATTGAGAATCCCCGCGGTGATCACCAGACCCAGGAGCAGTCCGGAGCGTCCGTGGAACGGTGCATTTTCCCGCACCCTCACCGCGAGGCTTTCCATGATCAGAAGTCCTTGCGGAGATTGATGCCGAAATATCTTTCGGCATCCCGGGGAACCCACCGGTAGACGTAACCAGCGGTACCACTGGTTGATGTCGCGCCGCTGCTTTGCAGATAGGAGGAGTAGGTTTTGTCGAGGACGTTCTTGGCAAGCAGGGTGATCCGCCAGGACGAGGCCAGATTGTTGAGGGAGATGTCGGCGTCCCAGATGCCATAGGCTTTCTGGATGGTGTCGGGCGACTCGCTCAGGTCATATTGAACCTTGCTTTGCCAACGATAATTGGTGCCGAGGGTAATCGCATAATCCTCGTTGACGGGAATACGATAGTCGGCACGCAGATTGGTTTTCCATTTTGGTGTGAAGGGGAGCGGTTCACCGTTGATCGGCCAGTTTTTCGGGGTGACCAAGGTATGGTCGATGCGTGCGTCGGTCGCCGCCAGATTGCCGGTGAAGGTGAGTTGTTTGCAGGGTTTGGCGGTGAAGTCCGCTTCGAAGCCCCGGCTGGAGACCTGGCCGGCATTGATCAGATTGGTCACCACGGCGCCGTTGACCAGATTGGGGAAGTTGGCCTGGTAGTTGTCGAAGGTGGTGTGGAACAGTGCCGCGTTGAACAGAAGGCGGTCCTCCAATGTCTTGGTTTTCAGGCCGATCTCGTAGGAATTCGACGTTTCGGCCTTGAGTGCCGCTCCTTGCGTCGATGGGACCATGTTGAAAAAGACATTGTAGGCCGGCCCCTTGTAGCCGTGCGAATAGGTCACATAGGTCGTGGCCTTGCGGGTGAGGTCGTATTGCAGGCCGACGCGATCGGCGTATCCCAGGTCCGATGTATTTCCGGTGGCATAGGGCGAGGATGCGCTGATGCCGGTATCGGCCGCCGTCGAGACGCGGCCATGGTAATAGCTGAGTTCGTCGCGGATCACCCGGGCTCCGGCGATGCCCCGGAAATCGTCGGTGAAGTTGAAGGTGGCTTCTCCGAAGGCGGAATAGTTGTCTCCGCGGGTTCCATAGCGGGCGGTACCGTTGTTCACCGTTCCGCTGGTGGCGGTATCCGTCCTGCTGTAGACCTCATCGTCAACGGTATGAAGATAATAGAGTCCGGTGACATATTCGAGGAACTGTCCGGTCGGTGAGGCCAGGCGCAACTCCTGGGAAATCTGGTCGAAATCCAGTTCGCCGTGGTCGACGATCTGTTTGTTGAGCGACGATGACGTCCTGTCGAAGTCCTGAAGCTGACCGTTTTTCCATTTACGATAGGCGCTGATCGACGTCAGGGTGTGATTGCCGATGGACCAATCCAACTGCGCTGACACGCCTCCGTTGTCATCGTCGGCGTGTGTGTTGGTGTTGGTGTTGATATTGGTGTTGCCGGCGCTGGCTTGTACCGGTGAGATCAGATTGGCGAAAGCCGGATTGGCGGTGGTGACGCCCCCTGGATAGGTAATATTGGTGCTGCTGATGACTCCGCTCGGGATGGTTTCCCGGGAATGCAGGTAATCGGCGGCGAACAGCACCCGGAAAGTATCGGATGGCGTCAGTTCGATTTTGGTTCGGGCTCCGTTATGGTCGTAACCGTTGACCTTGTCGCCGTTGTAGACGTTGGTCACATTGCCGCCGTAATCACTGCTCAGCACGCTCAGCAGGCCCTTGGCCTTGCCTGGAACGAGCGCGCCCGATACTCCGGCTTTGGCCCGGAATTCGTCTCCTCCGCCGAAATAGGAAACGTCTCCATAGCCATGCGCCTCTTCCGTCGGTTGCTGGGTGACGATGTTGACCACGCCGGCGGATGCGTTTTTGCCGAAAAGCGTTCCCTGAGGTCCGCGCAGAACCTCGATGCGCTCCACATCCAGCAAATCGAGGGTGGCCTGTCCGGGGCGGTCCAGCGCCACGCCGTCGATAACCGTCGATACCGAGGGTTCCGCTCCTGGCGAGGTGGTGACGGTGCCCATGCCGCGGATAAACAGGCCCTGATCCTTATTCGATGCGCCGTTACGGAAATTGAGACTCGGGACGATGCTCGAAATGTCGTTGAGATTGTTGAGATTTTCCTGTGCGGCTTGTTCGCCGTCGACGACCGAGACGGCGAGAGGCACCTTCTGTAGCGATTCATTGCGTTTTGTCGCCGTGACGACCACGTTTTCCACATCCTGATTAGCGGTTTCATCCGCCGATCGGGCCGGCATGGTGCCGACAATCATCGCGCCGAGGCCGATACCCAGCGGTGCCGCCACGCGCAGTGCGAAAGTGCCGCCCGGAGTCCGTCGCTTGCGAAATCCCAAAAACATCCCCAATCCCCCCAAAATGATCGGTCGTCTGGCGACGGCGCGATATCGTGGCGCCCGCCAATTCCCGCATGAGCGAGATGTGCATAATCAATCAGTCTAGTAGATTGGTAAAATATAATAGATTCGCCTGTACATTTGGAAATGCTATGTATCCCGTCCGCTACGCGGACGGCGGCGATGGGGTACGTTTTTTGGGAGAGCGGGGAGGGGGGCAAGGGGCCGGATTGACGAGGGGCCGGCCCCTTGGGCGTTTGCTTCGTTCCACCGTTCCGAGGGCGGGCGAAACCTTCGTTTTCGGTATCAGGCGCTGCGATAAAGCTTGGTCAGCACGAACTCCCGGTGGCCCAGCACCTCGGCGGCGGTCAGGCGGCCGTTGGCCGTTCTGAGGGCGATGTCGATCAGCGCGTCGCCGGCCGCGTCCAAGGTCAATTCGCGGCGCAGGATGCCGGACACGTCGAGGTCGATATGCTCGGCCATGGTGCGCACCGTTCGCGGATTGGCGGAAAGCTTCACCACCGGTTCGATGGGGTTGCCGATGACGTTGCCCTGGCCGGTGGGAAACAGATGCACGACGAACCCGGCCGCCGCCTGCAAGGTGACGCATTCCGCCGCCGCCGAGGAGGTGTCCATGAAATAGAGGCCGGGACCCTTCGCCGGGGCCTCGCCGGGTTCGAGGACGTCGATGAAGCGGGCCTTTCTGCCGATCTTCTGCAGATTGCCGAAAGCCTTCTCCTCGATGGTGGTCAGGCCACCCTCGATATTGCCCTTGGTCGGCTGGCTTTCCGACAGGTCATTGGTCTTGTTGGCCAGGATGAAGTCGTTGTAATCCGACCAGGTCTTCAGGAATTTCTCGGCCACCTCCGGCGAGGCGGCCCTTGTCGCGCACACCTGCTCGGCGCCGGTCAGTTCGGAGGTTTCGCCGAAACAGGTGGTGGCGCCCAGGGCATCGAGCTTGTCGACGAAATTTCCCACCGTCGGATTGGAGGCCAGGCCCGAGGTGGTGTCCGATTCTCCGCATTTCACCGAGACCCACAGATCGCTGATCGGCGCCTCCTCGCGGATCTTCTCGCTGGCCCAGTGCACATATTCCTTTGCCCGGTAGGACGCGGCGGCGATGGTGGCGATGTCGCCGTGGCCCTCGATGGAGAATCCGCTCACCGGCTTGCCGGTTTTGGCGATGCCGTCGACCACCCGCTTGGTCCAGCCCGGCTCGATGCCGATCACCACCACGGCGGCGACATTGGGATTGGCCCCGGTGCCGATCAGCGTGCGGAAATGCAGTTCGAGGTCCGCGCCGAATTGCAGGCGGCCATAAGGGTGCGGCAAGGCCAGCGTGCCCTTGATATTGTTGGCCACCGCTTCCGACGCGGCGTTGGACAGATCGTCGAGCGGCAGGATGATCACGTGGTTGCGCACGCCGACCCGGCCGTTTTCACGGCGATAGCCCCAAAAGCTTTTGCCTGAAGTCGTGCTCATATCACCACCGCTTGGTCTTGAGATTGTGGACGTGGACATGCCGGCCCTGGCCGATGGCGGCGACGGTGCGGCCGATGTCCTGGCCGTATTTGAGGACCGTCTCGTCGTTGGAAATATCGCGAAGCGCGATCTTATGACCCAGGGGGATCGGATCCTTGGCCTGCAGGGTGATGGTGGTGTCGGTTTCCATCACCCATCCGGTCAAGGTGCGGCCTGCCTCTATGGTTTCGACGACGGCGACGCCGACGCTGTCGTGCGGATCGTGAACGATGAAATCGGGACTGCTCATTATGGACTTTCTCCTTCGAAAGACCGTCCGGCCCGGCGTTCGATATGGGTGAGCAGATCGGCGGATATCTCGATCCCCTCGGTTTCGGCGCGGGCGCGGGCGGCAAGGCGGCGTTGGCCGGGAAGGCGGGCGCCGGGTTGGTTGAGGATGGCGGACAGCAGGATTTCCAGGCGGTCGCCGAAGGCGTCGCCGCCCAGGCGTTGGGGGGACAGAAAAAGAAAGGACTGTCCGATGCCGGGAGGATTTCCCCGATCATCCAGCACCGAACTGGCCTCGAAGGCGAAGTTGGCGCCGCCCAATGCGGCGGCCAGCACTTCGACCATCAGGGCCAGGGCCGCCCCCTTGGCGTCGCCCATGGGCAGCATGGTGCCCGCCAGGGCCGCCTCGGCGTCGGTTGTCGGCCGGCCCTGCGCATCCAGGGCCCAGCCCTCGGGAATGGCTTCGCCCTTTTGCTGGGCCAGCATGATTTTGCCACGGGCGACCTTGCTCAAGGAAAGGTCGATCACCAGGGGCGGCGCGGCTCGCCTGGGGGCGGCGAAGGCGATGGGGTTGGTTCCGAAAACGGCGTCGCGTCCGCCCCACGGAGCGATGCCGGCGGGCGTATTGGCGAAGGCGAGGGCGACCAGTCCGCGGTCGGCCGCCGCCTCGACATGGTGGCCGAGGACCCCGGCATGATGCGATCGATGAATGGCGGCGGCGGCCGTGCCGGCTTCGAGAGCGACGCGACAGCCTTCCTGAATGGCCAGGTCGATCGCCGGAAAGGCGAAGCCGTGTCCGGCATCGATGCGCATGGCGGCGCTGGCGGTATGCTCCAGCCGCGGGCGGGCGAACCCGTCGACTTTTCCCACCTCGGCCTGTCGGGCATAGATGGGCAGGCGGGCCAGTCCATGCGAGGACAGGCCATCGGCTTCGGCGACGACGAGGGCGGCGGCGACCTTGGCGGCGGTGTCCGGTGCGATACGGGAGGCGGCGAGGGCCGCGGCAGAAAGATCCGCGGCCTGGCGAAGGGTGAGACGGGGCATCTCTCGTGTCCTTTTCTTTAACGCAACATCCCCCATTTTCGCACGGTATGCCGCTCGATGGTGCGGAAGATCAGCACTTCGACCAGCAGCCCGATCAGGATCACGGTGCTTAGGCCCGCGAAAACGCTGGCGGTTTCCAGGCGATTCTTGTTTTCGAAGATGTACCAGCCCAGTCCGCCCGATCGCGAACTGACGCCGAAAACCAGTTCGGCGGCGATCAGGGTCCGCCAGGCGAAAGCCCATCCCACCTTGAGCCCGGTCAGAATGGCCGGAAAGGCGGCGGGGATCAGGATGCCGGTGATGAAGGGCAGGCCTCTGAGACCGGCATTGCGTCCGGCCATGCGCAGGATGTCGCTGACGCCGGAGAAACCGGCATGGGCGTTGAGCGCGAGCGGCCACAGCACGGCATGGACCATCACGAAAAGGATCGAGGGCGTGCCCAATCCGAACCACAGCAGCGCCAGGGGAAGAAGGGCGATGGCCGGCAGCGGGTTGAACATGGCGGTCAGGGTCGACAGCAGATCGTCGCCCAGGCGGGTGGTCATGGCCAGCCCCGCCATCAGGGCGGCGGCGGCCACAGCGATGGCGTAGCCCATGCACAGGACCCGGAGCGAATTGCCCGTCTTGATCAGCAGGACGCCCGACCGGATGTCGGTCCAGAAGGCATCGATCGTCTCGGTGAAGCTTGGGAACATCAGGGGGTTGTCGGCCCACACGGCATAGCCCTGCCAGGCGGCCGCCAGGGCCAGCAGAATCAGGAGACGGCGCAGGGCGGCATGGGCGAACAGCCTTTGCAGGAGGGGGAGCGGACGCTCCACCACCGCCCACTCCTCGGACGGCGGGCCGAAGGTGGCCTCGTTGAATTCGCGGCTCATCAGATGCCCGCTCCTTCCTGGACGATGTTCTCCCCGAACAGCATCTGCTGGATTTCCTCGCGCAAGGCGCGGAAATCCTCGGACGGAACCAGGCCGTCCGCCCCCCGCCGGGTTTCCAGCAAAGCCCGGACGCGGCCGGGATGGGGGGACAGCACGAGGATGCGGTTGCCCAGCAGAATGGCTTCCTCGATGGAGTGGGTGACGAAGACGATGGTGCACCGCACCTGATGCCAAAGGGACAGCAGTTCGTCCTGCATCTTGCGGCGGGTCAGGGCGTCGAGCGAGGCGAAGGGTTCGTCCATCAACAAGATGTCGGGCTCCATCGCCATGGCGCGGGCGATGGCGACCCTCTGTTTCATGCCGCCGGACAGCTGATGCGGGTAGGTGTCGGCGAATTTTCCCAGATTGACCAGGCCGATATAGTGATCGGCCCGCTCAAGGGCCTCCCGGCGTCCATATTTCCGGCTGGCAACCATCGGAAAGGCGACATTGGCCCGGACGGTCTTCCACGGCAGGAGCTGGTCGAATTCCTGGAACACCATCATGCGGTCGGGACCGGGGCGGTCGACCACGCGATCATGAAGGGAAATGCTGCCCTCAACCGGTTTGACGAAACCGGCGATGGCCTTCAGCAGGGTCGATTTCCCACATCCCGAGGGGCCCAGCAGGATGAAGCGATCCGCCGCGAAGACATCGAACCCCACCCGATAGGTGGCCGTCACCAGATGGCGGTGGGTTTTATATTGCAGGGTCGCGCCTTCGACGCGGAGGACCGGCCCGCCCCGGGCCGCGCGGGCGGCTTCGACGGGTGTTCCGGCCGGCTGGGCGAGCATCGTCAGCTTCCCGGCTCCCCGTGGATTTCCGGGAAGAAGAGATCCTTCCAGCTTTGGGCCGACGTCTTGATGGCGCCGGTTTTGCTCATGAAGGAGACGTATTTCGTCACATTGAGGGGCGTGGTGGTGAATTTCGTCTCCGGGCTGGTAATGAGTTTCCGGACGAAAGCGGGGTCCAGCTTGAGGTCGTCCTCCGCCAGGTAGATGCCCACGGCGTCGTCGGGGTGTTCGTTGATCAGGGTCTCGGCCTGATGCAGGGCGGTGAGAAAGGCGCTGTACACCTTGGGATTGGCTTCGCGGAAGGCTTGGGTGGTCCAGACGAGGTTGAAGGTGGCGGGGCCGCCCAACACGTCGTAGGAGTTCACCAGCAGTCGCGTTCCCGGCTGGGCGAGTTCCTGTTCCTGATAGGGCGAGCCGCCGAAGTGACCGGTGATCTCGGACTTTCCCGAAACCAGCGCCGCATAGGCGTCGGGATGGCGCAAGGTGACCGTCCACTGGTCCAGCGCGTCATGCTTTCCCTCGCCGAAGGCCTGTTCCGCCGCCATCTGCAGGGTGACCGCCTGGATTGACACCTTGACCGCCGGCAGACCGATCTTGTCCTTGTCGGAAAGATCCTTGAGCGAGGTCACCCGGGGATTGTTGGTGACCAGATAGATGGGCATGGCGTCGAGCGCGGCGACGCCCCGGACGTTGAGATTGCCGCGCGTCTTGGCCCACAGGGTGACGAAAGGGGCGACGCCGCCGGAGACGAAATCCAGGCTGCCGGACAGAAGCGCTTCGTTGGCGGCGGCCCCGCCCGCGAGGTTGGTCCAGGAAACCTTGAGATTGTCGATACCTTGGCGGGCGGCTTCCTTTTCGAAAAGCCGTTCATGTTTCATCACATGGAACGGCAGATAGCCGATGCCGAACTGCTGGGCGATCCGAACTTCGGACACCTCGGCCCGGGCGGAGGTCGTCGGCGCCATCAGAAACAAAAGACCGGTGACGGCCGCCGAGAGGAAGGTAAACGCCGT
Organism: Telmatospirillum siberiense; assembly: GCF_002845745.1. Taxonomy (GTDB): domain Bacteria; phylum Pseudomonadota; class Alphaproteobacteria; order Rhodospirillales; family Magnetospirillaceae; genus Telmatospirillum; species Telmatospirillum siberiense. Next base: position 181,926 of record NZ_PIUM01000006.1, read on the forward strand.
TACCGCCCGGCGGGGCTGTATCGCTCTGTTCATTTTACATCTTCATAATGTCTATCTAATGGATAGATTAACAGTGCATATCTGGATAGGGAAGGAAAAATACGGTCCATAAACGTAAGTTTTCCAATGAGAATGCGATGACTGCGCTAGGTGTGGAATTTTGAATCTTATTACCTATACAATTTATGGATTATGTGGAAAATATACCCATGTTTTCTGTAATGGCCGAGAGGCTTGGGAGGGCGTGGGGAAATGGCGGGCTTGAGAGGATTCCGGATCGTCGCGTGGGCCGTCGCGTTCTGGGCGGCGGCTCATGGATCCGGGGTCGCCGAGGTGAACGAGGTTCGGATCAGCTTCCAATACGGTTTATCCTATCTGCCGATCCATATCGTGAAGAGCCGCCATTTGATCGAAAAGCATGCGGCGGCGGCGGGCCTCGGGCCGGTCACGGTTCGCTTCGCCCAATTCAACGGCGGCGCCGCGATTAACGATGCGCTGCTTGCCGGCGACATCGACTATGGCGTTGCCGGCATCGCTCCGGCTTTGACGCTGTGGGATAAAACCCGTGGCGGCCTCGACGTGCGGGCCGTTGCGGCCCTCGATTCCCTCGACATCGATCTCACCAGCAACAATACCGGGGTCGGTTCCATCAAGGATTTCACCGACCAGGACCGTATCGCGGTTCCGGCCGTCAAGGTTTCCATTCAGTCGGTACTGCTGCAAATCGCCGCTGAAAAGGCTTTCGGCGAGGGCCATCATGATGAGCTCGACCGGCTGACCGTCAGTTTGAATCACCCGGACGCCACGGCGGCCATGCTCAGTCGCAAGGCCGGCATCTCCGCCCATTTCGTGCCGCCGCCTTACAGCGTGCTGCAGCTTTCCTCGCCCGGCATTCATAAGGTCACCTCCAGCCATCAGATCCTGGGCGGTCCGGCGACGCTCAACGTGATCTATGCCACCGCCCGCTTCCGCCAGCAGAATCCCCGGCTGAACGTGGCGGTGCTGGCCGCCTTGCGGGAGGCCGACGACATTATCGCCGGCGACAAGGCCGCCGCCGTCCGCATTTATGTGGAAGAGGAGAAGCCCGGCGTCCCGACCGAGGTCATCGAGCGGGTCATTACCAATCCGGCGGCCGGAGGCTATTCGGTGACGCCCTTCGCCACCGAGCAGATCGCCCATTTTCTTCATCGGACCGGCGCGCTCAGGAACGCTCCGTCCTCCTGGAGGGACTATTTCTTTCCCGAGGTGGGGGAGGGCGGAAGTTGACGGCCATGCGCGCCGATATCCGCGAGCCGAGGACAGGCGGCGCCATTCTCGCCGACGCCTTGCTGGCGCAGGGCGTGGACATGGTCTTCTCCGTTCCCGGCGAAAGTTTCATCGCCTTCCTTGATGCCGCCTACGACCGCCGCGACCGGTTGGATGTGATCACCTGCCGGCATGAGGGGAGCGCGGCCTATATGGCGGAGGCCTATGGAAAGCTGACCGCGCGGCCGGGCGTCTGCTATGTCACGCGCGGACCCGGGGCGTGCAACGCGGCGCTGGGCGTGCATACCGCCTTTCAGGATTCGACCCCGATGGTTCTTCTGATCGGCCAGGTCAAGCGGGCGCTTCGCGGACGGGAGGCCTATCAGGAGGTCGAGTTTCGCCAGATGTATGGGGCGCTGGCGAAGCAGGTCGAGGAGGTTTCCTCGGCGGCCCGAATTCCCGAAGCCGTGGCCCGCGCTTTCGCCGCGGCGGTGAATGGGCGGCCGGGACCGGTGGTGCTGGCGCTTCCCCAGGACGTTCTGGAGGAAAGCGCCCAGGCCGTCGATCCCTTGCCCGTGCCGCCCATCGAGGCTTATCCCGGTCCGGATCAGATCGAGCGCCTGCTGTCGCTGCTCCGCCATGCCAAGCGTCCGCTGGCCGTCGTCGGCGGTCCCGGATGGAGCGAAAAGGCGGCCGGCGCCTTTACCGCCTTCGCCGAGGCTTGGCGATTGCCGGTCGCCTCGTCCTTCCGTTGTCAGGACATCATCGATAACAATAGTCCGGTCTATGTGGGGGAGTTGGGGACGACGCTGGCGCCCTTCCTGGGCCGGGCGGTGCGCGATGCCGATTTGCTGCTGGTCGTCGGGGCCCGGTTCGGCGAGGTGGACAGCCGGGGCTACGAGTTGCTCGCCAGTCCGACACCGCATCAGATCCTGGTTCATGTCTTTCCTGCAGCGGAGGAACTGGGGCGGGTTTTTCAGCCGCAACTGGGCATCGCCGCCACCGTCGGTCCATTCGTCGAGGCTTTGGCCGCGCTCGGGCCTCCGGTCCGCTCCCGTTGGGAGGAATGGAGCCGCTCGCTCAGGGACGAGCAGTTCGCCAACCGTATCCCGGAGCCCTGTGCCGGGGCCCTCGATCTTGGCGCCGTCATCGCCGAAATGGCGCGCCGTCTGCCCGAGGATGCGATCATCTGCCACGGCGCCGGAAATTATACGGGGTGGGTGCAGCGCTATTATCCGTTCCGTCGGTTCCGAACGCAGATTTCCCCGGTCAACGGATCCATGGGTTACGGGGTTCCGGCGGCCCTGGCGGCGAAGCTTCTGCATCCGCATCGTCCGGTGATCGCCTTCGCCGGGGATGGCTGTTTTCTGATGGCGTCTCACGAACTGGCCACCGCCGTCCGGTACGGATTGGATCCGCTCGTCGTGGTGATCAACAACGGCATCTACGGGACCATTCGCGCCCATCAGGAGCGCTGTTATCCCGGGCGCAGCATCGGGACCGATTTGACCAATCCCGATTTTGCCGCGCTGGCCCGCGCTTATGGCGCCGAGGCCGAAACGGTGGAGCGCACCGAGGATTTCATTCCGGCCTTCGAACGGCTGCGGCGGATCGGTCGTCTGGCCTTGCTGGAACTGAAGGTCGATCCCGAGGCGATCTCGACGCGGGCGAGCATTTCAGCCCTGCGGGCGGCGGCGCGGAGCGGCTGAGCGGAAGTTTTACGTGATCCCGGGTCTTCCGGGAAAACGGCGGTTTTTCGGCGGCCCCAATGGCCGTTCGTGATGGAGGGAGATTTGAAGTGGCTGGTTTGGTAAAGCGGGTCTTTCGCGTCGAGCCGTCTTTTGACGAGGTCATGGCCCGGCATCCCCGGTTTCCACGGTTGATCGGACTTAAGATCGACGTCAAACGGCGAGGCGTGCATTACACCAAGCGGGCGGAGGAGGCCGTCGATCCCGCCGTCCATCAATTGCGCAGTCCCTATATTTTCGGTTCCCGCGACGGCGTCATCGCCCCTTTGCCGGAATCGCTTCTGCTGCGCGACGGGACCAGCATCCTGGTCGATCCCACCCCGGTCGAACAGGATCCCTACGTGGTCGATTTCGTCGATGGCCGTTTCGTTCTGATGGACGGCGGACGGTTCATCGAGGAGGTCGATCTGTGGCCCAAGCCGGCCTATTACGACAAGACGACCAGTTCCGGTATTCCCATGAGCCATGTCGTCGGCGCGCGTCCCCAGCGTCTCAACGTTTTCCAGTCGAGCTACTGCTATTTCTGGGCGGACGACAAGGGGTGCCGTTTCTGCGACATCGTGCCCCATACCCGTCAGCAACGCCGGGAACTGGGGGTGCCGGACAGGCGCCGGCCCGAGGACGTCAGGGAAACCATCGCGGAAGCCATCAAGGAGCCCGGACGTTTCACCAGCCTGTGCCTGACCGCCGGTTCGGTGGTCAAGGGCGAGGAGGTGTTCGATCTTGAGGTCGACTATTACGTCGATCTGCTGCAGGCCATCGGCGAAGTGTTCGCCACCCGCCGTTTTCCCAGCCAACTGTTGTCATCGGCTTTCAACGAGCGGCAGTTGAGCCGTCTTTATGAGAAAACCGGGCTATCGAGCTATACCAGCGACATCGAGGTCCTGAACGAGGAGCGGTTCAACTGGATCTGCCCCGGTAAGGCCAAGTGGGTCGGTTATCAGGGATGGAAGGACAGGCTGGTCCGCGCGGTCGATATCTTTGGCCGCGGCAACGTGGGCACGGGAATCGTCGGCGGCGTCGAACTGGCCGTGCCGAATGGCTTCAAAAGCGAGGACGAGGCGTTATCGGCGACGCTGGATGAGGCCGAATATCTGGCGGAGCGCGGTGTGACCACCGTTTCCATCGTTTGGGTCCCTCGTCCGGGTTCCGATTTCCACGATCAGGTCGCTCCTTCGCTGGACTATTACGTCCGCCTTTGCCAAGGGTTGCAGGATCTACGGGTAAAATATGGATTGTCGGTTGATTTCGACGACTATCGGCGTTGCGGCAACCACCCGGACAGTGATCTGGCTCGCATCCAATAAGAGAACCGCTAGTTGAAACACGGCTTCACCCCCGCTAAAACGCCAATCATGACTCGCGGGGGTGGCTTGCGGATATAATATCCGCGCTCGGAAAGCCGAGTTTTGTCTTGGACTTTAAGCTCGTTGCCGGCGCCAAGTAGTTCGGCAACTCAAACTATACCCGGTGGAGTCATTCGCTTTTCAAACCTCCACTCTAGTGGACGGTATTTATAATATTGGACTCTTCCTTCGAATAGTCAAGATCAGATTGCTGATTTGTGACGGGCGGGGTCTTGCCGAAGGGAGGCCCGATCTTCGGCCCGGGCGGGAAGGCATGCGGCGGTCCATCCGGCCGGCAACAAGCCGCAGGCGATATCCGCTTGGCCCCCTCTCGATACCCCCTCATCTGTCAGGTAATCGCCTGCGACGGGGCTGACCTATAGAACTTAGGTCTCAGCGGATGTGTCCGTTCCGGGGCATGGCGAGTGATGAATTGCTGCAAAGCAAAAATGGCAATGAAATAATGCTTTCGTATGAAAGCCGATATATTTGATCGTCTACAGTAAATTTCTGCGGATTTAAAATAATAATCGAAAGTATCAGAACGCGGAATATGACGAATCGACTACCATGATTCCGATATCGAGGTGCTGGATCGCCCCCAATGAAGGGCGAAAGTCCTTGATTTGTCCAAACAATCGAGGGTCGGGAAATGAAACAGGGAAGACGATTCAAATCCGCGTTTCTGTCTGCCGTTTTCGGCGCGGTCTCACTTTGTTGGGCGGGTGTCGCCGCGCTCGCCGGCTCGATCACCGAGTCCGGGGAGACGGTCGGGCTGGGGCTTGGAACCCCGCTCCCCGAGGGGGTGTATCTGGTCGACACGGCCAGCTATATCTCGCGGGACAACGGTGTCAGCGCCATAGTCAACATACCGGTGCTCGCCTATTCCTCGCCGGTCAAGATTCTCTCCGGAACGCTCTGGGGCTATATCGCCATTCCCGAGGCGGCGGTCGGGCTCGATAAACCGGCGGGGTCGGCCTATTACGCCTCGATGTACAATCCGGCCGGCCTGGTTGGACTGGCCTGGAATCTCGGAAACGGCCTGGGTTTCAGCAATGTCGTCGGCGGCTATGCCCCCATGCAGGGCGACGTCGAATCGAAGGCCGGTCTGGGCTGCAACTGCTGGACCTTCAACGAGCGCGCCGCTCTCACCTATGCGGCCAACGGCTATAATCTCACGGTTCACGCCATTTACGGCACCAGCGGCGAGGACCTGAAATCCCACATCCAGAAGCAGCCCGACTATCTGAACGTCGATCTGACGGCGACCAGGACCTTCGGCAAATGGGAGGTCGGTCCCGTCGCCTATGGCTCCTCGGATCTGACGTCGCCCAACGGCGCGAAGGAACAGAGCCAGTTCGCCATGGGGGGGCTGGTCGGCTACAACTTCGGTCCGGTTTCCACCCAGGCCTACATGACCCATGACGTCACCCAGTCGAACTACGGCGGGGAGGATACCCGTTTCTACCTGCGCTTCGTCGTTCCCCTGTGGAATCCGGCGAAGTGACACTCGCGGCGCCGGCGGGGAGCGCCGGCGCCGTTTACCGTCCCTTGCGCCGGATCAGCCCGCGGCTGGGGCTGTAGCCGATGATGGCGAGGATCAGCAGCATCCCGCCGACGGCGAGGACGACCAGGGTCGGGACGGGGGCGATTTGGCCGTAAAGGGCGAAGCGGACCAGTTCGACCCCATGGGTGAATGGGTTGAGGGCGCAGATGTCGGCCAGCAGCTCGCTTCCCTCGCGGATCTTCCACAAGGGATAGAGCGCCGTCGACAGGAAGAACAGCGGGAAGACGACGAAATTCATCACGCCGGCGAAGTTCTCGAGCTGGCGGATCAGCGATGACAGCAGAAGCCCCAGGGCGCCCAGCATCAGGCCGTTGGCGATCAGCGCCGGGAGGACCGTCACATAGCCGAACAGCGGGGCATCGTCGTCGCACAGCCAGGCCACCGCCAGGAAGGCGTAGACCTGCAGGACCGAGACGGCGATCCCCGCCAGCAGCTTGCAGGTGATGAGGTACCAGCGGGGCAGGGGGCTGGTCAGCAGCATCCGCATGCTGCCCATCTCGCGATCGTAGACCATGGAAAGCGAGCTTTGCATGGCGTTGAACAGCTGCACCATGCCGACCAGGCCGGGCAGGACATAGACGCTGTAGGTGATGTAGGTCTCGTAGGGGGGCGCGATGGCCACGCCCAGGGCGGCGCGGAAGCCGGTGGCGAAGACCAGCAGCCAGATCAGGGGGCGGACCAGGGCGCTGATCAGCCGCGACGGCTGATTGAGGAAGCGGAGCAGCTCGCGCCGGACGATGGCGTGAAGGCAGATCATCCATTTCATGAAGCGAGCGCGGCGAGCGGTGTGAACAGCGACGCCAGATCGGAAACGCCGGCGGCGGCCAGGACCTCGGGGATGGTGCCCCGGCTTTGCACCCGGCCCTGGGACAGCAACACCACCCGATCGTCCGCGCCGTCCAGTTCGTCGATCAGATGGGTCGTCCAAAGCACGGCGATGCCGTCCTCGCGGCACAGCCGGTGGACCATCTCGACCAGTTGGCGGCGGGTGGGAACATCCAGCCCGACGGTGGGTTCGTCGAGCAGCAGAAGGGGCGGTTCATGCATCAATGCCCGGGCGATCTCGATCCGCCGGCGATGCCCGCCATTGAGACGGCGGGCCTTCTCATGCCGGCGGTCGGCCAGGCCGAAGCGCGCCAGTTCCCGTTCGATCCGCCGCCCCGCCTCCCGTCGTCCGAGGCCGTGCAGCGCGGCGGCGTAGCGCAGGTTCTGTTCGACGCTGAGATCGAGATCGAGGGTCGGATCCTGAAAAACGACCCCGAGCCGCGCCAAGGCCTCGCCGGGGTGATGGCGTATGTCCCGGCCAAAGATGCGAATGGCCCCGGCGGGGCTGTCGAACAGGCGGGTGGCCAGCGAGAAGAAAGTGGTCTTGCCGGCGCCGTTGGGCCCCAAAAGGGCGGTGAAACTCGCCGCCTCGACGGTGAAGGAGACGTCGCTCAGGGCGCGCTTGGCACCGAAGGAATAGCTGAGGCCGGTGACTTCGAGGGCCAGTGTCATGAGCGGATCGTCACCTCGCGATGGGAAGGAAACGATAGCATCGGGGCCGCCCCCGGGACATCCAGGACCTAAGTACGAGCGGACGTTTCCATTTTGGAAAAATTGCGATACGATTCGTTTCGGCTGAGGTTGGTTAACACAGATGAACAAGATGGGCACAGATGGGCACAGATAAAGAAAAATGGACGATCTTCAGAAAGACCCTCTGACCGGAACCGTGATCGGGGCGGCGTTTGAAGTGGCCAACACGCTGGGGCATGGCTTTCTGGAGGGGGTCTACCAAAAGGCATTATTCCATGAATTGATCTTTCAGGGAGTTCACGTCGAGCGTGAAGTGCCGTTCCGCGTGACCTACAAGGGGGTCAATATTGGCGTTTATGTGGCCGATATGATCGTCGAAAATAAGTTGATAGTCGAACTCAAGGCGGTGAACGCCGATATATCGGTGCCGCAGATCGTGCAGTGTCTCAATTATTTGCGCGCCAGCGGACTAAAAAAAGGTCTGATCGTAAATTTCGGGCGTCCACGACTTAATTTTCGCCGTGTGATGGTATAGCCATATCTGTGCCTATCTGTGCTTATCTGTGTTCATCTGTGTTAATATTTTTGTGCCTCAAGCGAGGCTGGGCAGGAAGCTTGCTCCCTCCTGGCGCAGGAAGTCGAGCATGGCTTGGGCGGGGGGCAGCAGGATTTTGTCGGCGCGGCGGACCACCAGCCATTGGCGGATGACGGGCAGGCCGGCGACGTCGAGGGTGGACAGGCGGCCGTCGGCCAGTTCCGGGGCGACGGTATGGGCCGAGATGAAGGCGATGCCCAGGCCGGCGATGACCGCCTGCTTGATGGATTCGTTGCTGCTGAGCTCCATGCCGATGCGGATCGGCGGATCGGCTCCCTCGAAAAGCTGTTCCATCAGGGTCCGGGTCCCCGATCCGGGTTCGCGGGTCAGCAGGGTTTCCCGCGCGAGGTCGCCGATGGAAAGCCCGGAGACGCCGATCAGGGGATGGCCGCGCGGGGCGACGACCACATGGGGATGGTCGCCGATCAGGTGATGTTCGATCTCCATGTCCTGCGGCGGGCGCCCCATGATGACGAAATCGACATCGTAGCCCCGCAAGGTCTGGCGGATTTCCTCGCGGTTGCCGATCCGGAGATTGACCTTGATGCCCGGATGCCTCTTCGAGAAGGCGGCGATGGCGAAGGGAACGAAATATTCCGCCGTGCTTACCGCGCCGATCGACACATGTCCGCCGGAACGTCCGGCCATCATGTCGAGCGAGGTTTCGCAGGCCTCGACGGCGGCCTCGATCCGCGCGTACAGGCTCAGCAATTCCTCTCCGGCCTCGGTCAGCAGCATGCCGTTGCCGCTCCGCTGCATCAGGGGAAGTCCGGCCGAATCCTGAAGCGCCCGCAATTGCAGGGTGACGGCCGGTTGGGTGAGCCCGATCTTGCCGGCGGCGGCCGTGATGCTTCCGCCGGTGGCCAGCGCGGCCAGTGAGCGTAATTGCCTGAGAGTCAGGTCCCGCAATCGCTTGGACATATAAGAAAAACTTTAGTCGAATAGAAGATTTTAGAATTTCTCTTATTCTTCCTCGGGTGTCAATCTTCGTTCCGCGACCGGTGCCCTTTCCGCTTTCAAGACGCCGTCGCGGACAACGCCTTATCGAAAAGAGGCGGCCCTAAAGGGAGACAGCGGACCATGGATCAATGTCTGACTCTGGACCAGCATATCGAACGTTACGCTCATGCCGACCCGTTGCGCGCAGCCGTCGGGGCGGCGGTCCGGGCCATCGCGGCCGCCTCGATCGATATCGCCGAACTGATCGCCCATGGGGATCTGGCGGGACGCCTGGGGCGGGCTTGCGGCAGGAATGCCGACGGCGACGTTCAAAAGGCGCTCGATCTCGAAGCCGACGCCCTGGTCAGGAAAGCGCTGGCCTCCGTTCCGGTGGCGCTCTTGCTGTCCGAGGAATCGCCGGTGCCGGAGAGCATCGATGGGCGCGGCTTGATCGCCGTCGCCGTCGATCCGCTGGATGGATCCTCGAACATCGACGCCAATATGTGCGTGGGCACCATCTTCTCGATCCTGCCGATGACGGCCGATCCCGCCCTGGCTTTTCTGCAGCCGGGCAGTGGGCAGCTTGCCGCCGGCTTCGTCATCTACGGCCCGCAGACCTCGCTGGTTCTCACCCTGGGCGACGGGGTGCGCATCTTCACCCGCGATCCTCGCGATCGGACCTTCAAGCTGGCCCGCAGCGGGGTGCGCATTCCGTCCCGGTCCCATGAATTCGCCATCAACGCGTCGAACCAGCGGCACTGGGATCCGCCGATCCGCGCCTATATCGAGGACTGCCTCGCCGGAGCCGACGGCGAGGCGGCGGCCAATATGCGCTGGATCGGTTCCCTGGTCGCCGACGCCTATCGCATCCTCAGCCGGGGCGGGATCTTCCTTTATCCGGCCGATGGCCGGAAAGGCTACGCCGATGGCCGGCTTCGCCTGCTCTACGAGGCCCATCCGATGGCTTTCATCGTCGAGCAGGCGGGGGGCGGCGCCACGACCGGCGCCGCGCGCATCCTCGATGTGGCGGCCAGGGATCCGCATCAGCGCGTCCCCCTGATCATGGGGTCGATCGAGAATGTCCGGACGGTCGAACGGCTGCATCTCGACACGCTGATCCTGGCCGAGCGCAACGCGCCGCTATTCGCCACCCGCGGCTTTTTCCGCATCTGACCGGGAGCGTTCAGGGCCATGTCCAAGAAGCATCCGATCATTTCGATCACCGGTTCGTCCGGGGCGGGCACCACCTCGGTGAAGCGCACCTTCGAACAGATCTTCCGCCGGGAAAACATCACGGCGGCCTATATCGAGGGGGACGCCTTTCATCGCTTCAACCGCGAGGAGATGCGCCGGCGGATGGCGGCGGCGGCCGAGCAGGGAAACAAGCATTTCAGCCATTTCAGCCCCGAAACGAATTTCCTGGAACGGCTGGAGGAGGTCTTTCGGGAATATGGGGAGACCGGCACCGGCACTTCGCGGACCTATGTCCATGACGAGGCCGAGGCCACCCAGCATGGGGTGCCGGCGGGAACCTTCACCGAATGGGCGCCGCTGCCCGACTCCGACCTGCTGTTCTACGAGGGGCTGCATGGCGCGGTGGTCACCGACACGGTCGACGTCGCCCGTCACGCGGACCTGAAGATCGGCGTGGTTCCGGTGATCAATCTCGAATGGATCCAGAAGCTGCACCGCGACCGCAGCGCGCGGGGCTATTCGACGGAGGCGGTGACCGACACCATCCTGCGCCGCATGCCGGATTACATTCACTACATCTGTCCGCAGTTCACCGGGACCGACATCAATTTCCAGCGGGTTCCGACGGTGGATACCTCCAACCCCTTCATCGCCCGCTGGATCCCGACGCCGGACGAATCGATGGTGGTGATTCGCTTCAAAAGTCCCCGAGGCATCGACTTTCCCTATCTGCTGTCCATGCTGCAGGGCAGCTTCATGTCGCGGGCCAATTCCATCGTCATCCATGGCGCCAGGCTCGACCTGGCCATGCAGTTGATCCTGACCCCCCTCATCCTGCAGCTCATCGAGCGCAAAAGGAGGGCGGCATGACGGCCGGCGATCTTCAGACGGTAAGCAAATCTCCCCTCGCCCCTTGCGGGAGAGGGGACGAGCGTAAGCGAGCGGGCGAGGGGTTATTGGGGGGCTCTTCTCCAAGGAAATTCAAGATGCGTAACTCCGCGGGTCCTCTGGAAAGGAGACGGCCATGACCATTCAGACAGCGACGCCGGCGGTGGATGCTGCCGTCACGCATCGCGACATGGCGAACGCCGTGCGCTTCCTTGCCGTCGACGCGGTGGAGCGGGCGAAATCCGGCCATCCCGGCATGCCGATGGGCATGGCCGACGTGGCGACGGTGCTGTTCTCCCGCTTCCTGAAGTTCGATCCCGCCGACCCGGACTGGCCGGACCGCGACCGTTTCGTGCTGTCGGCCGGTCACGGCTCGATGCTGCTCTACGCCCTCCTGCATCTGACGGGATACGATGGAATTACCATCGATGAGTTGAAGCGTTTCCGGCAGTGGGGATCGAAAACCCCGGGCCATCCCGAATACGGACATACGCCGGGGGTCGAAACCACCACCGGTCCCCTGGGACAGGGGATCGCCACGGCGGTCGGCATGGCCCTGGCCGAGCGGCTGATGAATGCCCGCTGGGGCGACGGCCTCGTCGATCATTTCACCTATGTCCTCGCCGGCGACGGCTGCCTGATGGAAGGCATCAGTCACGAGGCGGCGTCGCTGGCCGGCCATCTGCGCCTGGCGCGGCTGATCGTCCTTTTCGACGACAACCAGATCTCCATCGATGGTGCGACGGCATTGTCCTGCGGCGACGATCCCCTGGCCCGGTTCGCCGCGTCGGGCTGGTCGGTGCGCAGGGTCGATGGTCATGACCCGGAAGCCGTGGCCACCGCCATCGCGGCGGAGCGGCAGACCTCCCGCCCGTCGCTGATCGCCTGCCGGACCGTGATCGGCTACGGGGCTCCCGACCGGCAGGGAACGGAAAAGGCGCATGGGGCGCCGCTCGGCGCCGAACAGGTGGCCGCCGCCCGGCGGACGCTCGAATGGCCCCATGCGCCGTTCGAGATCCCCCCGGCGGTGCTGACCTCCTGGCGGCGGAGCGGCGCGCGCGGACAAGGTGCCCATGGGGCCTGGCGGGCCCGGCACGATGATCTCGATCCGGTGCTGCGCCGGCGGTTCGACGCCGCCTTGGCCGGGGAACTGCCGGCCGATCTCGACCGGGCCCTGGGCGAGGTGGCCTCCGGCTTCGCCGCCGGACGGTCCGCGATCGCCTCCCGGCAGGCCTCGCAACGGGTCATCGACGCCATCGCCCCGGTCTTTCCCAATCTGTTGGGCGGTTCGGCCGACTTGACCCATTCCAACCTTACCAAGGCGACGGTCCAGCGGGACGTCGAACCCGGTTCCTTCGGCGGATCCTATGTGCGCTACGGCATCCGCGAGCACGGCATGGCGGCGGCGATGAACGGGGTGGCGCTGCATGGCGGTTTCGTCCCCTACGGCGGAACCTTCCTCGTCTTTTCCGATTACAGCCGTCCGGCGATCCGTCTGGCCGCCCTGATGGGGGTGCGGGTGATCCATGTGATGACCCACGATTCCATTGGTCTCGGCGAGGACGGGCCGACCCATCAACCGGTCGAGCATCTGGCCTCCCTGCGGACCATTCCCAATCTGCTGGTCTTCCGCCCGGCCGACGCCGTGGAAACGGCCGAAGCCTGGGCCTGCGCCCTGCGCTCCCGGCGCCGCCCGTCGGTCCTCTGTCTGTCGCGCCAGGCGCTGCCGGCCTTGCCGGAACGGGACGGGGACGGCAACAAGGTGGCCTGCGGCGCCTATCTGGCGGTGACGCCGGCGGGGCGGCGCGACGTGACCCTGATGGCCTCAGGTTCCGAGGTTTCCGTCGCTCTCGATGCGGCCCGGTTGCTGGCGGAGGAGGGCGTGGCGGCGGCCGTCGTCTCGGCGCCCTGCCTGGAGCTTTTCGCCGAACAGCCTGAAACCTACCGGCGCCAGGTCCTGGGAGCCGGGCCGCGTGTCGGCGTCGAGGCCGCCGTCGCCGGCAACTGGTGGCGCTGGCTGGGGGATGCCGGCGAATTCGTCGGCATGACGGGGTTCGGCGCCTCGGCCCCGGCGGAGGTGCTCTACCGGGAATTCGCCATCACGGCGAATGCCGTGGCGGCCGCCGCCAGACGTGCGATCCGGCGTGTCGCCGGCACTTTCTGAGGCTGGCCGACATGGCCGCCGCCCGACGAGGGCGTGAAATCATCAAGCGATGGAGACACCGATGAACGAGCAGATCGTGACCACCGTGCGCGGCAAGGATCGCTATAAGGCCGGCGTCATGGAATACAAGCGGATGGGCTATTGGGAGCCCGATTACACGCCGAAGGACACCGACGTCATCGCGCTCTTCCGCGTCACCCCGCAGGACGGCGTCGATCCCATCGAGGCCTCGGCGGCGGTGGCCGGCGAATCCTCGACGGCGACCTGGACGGTGGTCTGGACCGACCGTCTGACGGCGGCCGAAAAGTACCGCGCCAAATGCTATCGGGTCGATCCGGTGCCCAACGGTCCCGGCCAGTATTTCGCCTACATCGCCTATGATCTCGACCTGTTCGAGGCGGGGTCCATCGCCAATCTCTCGGCCTCGATCATCGGCAATGTTTTCGGCTTCAAGCCGCTGAAGGCGTTGCGCCTGGAGGACATGCGCTTTCCCGTCGCCTATGTGAAGACCTTCCAGGGGCCGGCCACCGGCATCGTCGTCGAGCGCGAGCGCCTGGACAAGTTCGGCCGTCCCTTGCTGGGGGCGACGGTGAAACCGAAGCTGGGCCTGTCGGGGCGCAACTACGGCCGCGTCGTCTACGAGGCGCTGAAGGGCGGCCTGGATTTCACCAAGGACGACGAGAACATCAATTCCCAGCCCTTCATGCATTGGCGGGAGCGTTTCCTCTATTGCATGGAGGCGGTGAACAAGGCCCAGGCCGCCTCGGGCGAGATCAAGGGGTCCTATCTCAACGTCACCGCGGCGACGATGGAGGAGATGTATGAGCGGGCCGAGTTCGCCAAGGAACTGGGCTCGGTCATCGTCATGATCGATCTGGTGATCGGCTACACGGCGATCCAGTCCATGGCCAAATGGGCGAGGCGGAACGACATGATCCTGCATCTGCACCGCGCCGGCCATTCCACCTACACGCGCCAGAAGTCGCACGGCGTCTCCTTCCGTGTCATCGCCAAATGGATGCGTCTGGCCGGGGTCGATCATATCCACGCCGGCACGGTGGTCGGCAAGCTGGAGGGCGATCCCTTCACCACGCGGGGCTATTACGACGTCTGCCGCGAGGATTTCAATCCGACCAATCTTGAGCATGGCATCTTCTTCGACCAGCCCTGGGCCAGTCTCAACAAGCTGATGCCGGTGGCCTCGGGCGGCATTCACGCCGGCCAGATGCATCAATTGATCGATCTTCTGGGCGAGGACGTCGTCCTGCAGTTCGGCGGCGGCACCATCGGCCATCCCATGGGCATCGCCGCGGGTGCCACGGCCAACCGCGTCGCGCTGGAGGCGATGATCCTGGCCCGCAACGAAGGGCGGAACATCCTGGAGGAGGGGCCGGAGATCCTGGCCCAGGCGGCGAACCACTGCACGCCGCTGAAAGCCGCCATCGATGTCTGGAAGGATGTTTCCTTCAACTATCAATCGACGGACACCCCGGACTTCTCCCCGGCCGTCAGCGTTTCCATGTAGGGAGTCCGATCATGCGCATCACCCAGGGATGTTTCTCCTTCCTGCCCGATCTCACCGACGGGCAGATCTCCCGCCAGGTCCAGTATTGCCTCGACAAGGGCTGGGCGGTGAACATCGAGTTCACCGACGACCCTCATCCCCGCAACACCTTTTGGGACATGTGGGGCCTGCCGATGTTCGATCTGCCCGACGCCGCCGGCGTGATGATGGAACTGGCCGAATGCCGCCGCGTTTACGCCGACCGCTATATCCGCCTCTCGGCCTTCGATTCCGGCCATGGCTGGGAATCGGTCAAGATCTCCTTCCTGGTCAATCGCCCGAAGGAGGAACCGGGATTTCGCCTGCATCGCGAGGAGGCGGCCGGGCGCGCGCTGCGCTACACCACCACCGCCTATGCGGCCGACCGGCCGGAAGGGCGGCGCTACGAAGGGTAGGCTGAAAGGAGATATCATGCCCTTGGAAGACGCCATCGATACCCCCGAAGCCATCGCCGGCCCGATCGATCTGCGGGCCGAGTTCGCGGCGGCCGGCATCGAGGAGATGCTGGCCGAACTGGACCGCGAGCTGATCGGCCTGGCGCCGGTCAAGACCCGCATCCGCGAGATCGCCTCGCTGCTGCTGATCGAGCGGATCCGCCGGAAGATGGGCCTGTCCGGAGCCCTGCCGACCTTGCATATGTGCTTCACCGGCAATCCGGGCACCGGCAAGACCACCGTGGCGCTCCGCATGGCGGGCATCCTGCACCGGCTGGGATTGCTGCGGCGCGGCCATCTGGTCTCGGTCACCCGCGACGATCTGGTCGGCCAGTACATCGGCCACACCGCGCCGAAGACCAAGGAGATCCTGAAAAAAGCCATGGGCGGCGTACTGTTCATCGACGAGGCCTATTATCTCTACCGGCCGGAAAACGAGCGCGACTATGGGCAGGAGGCGATCGAGATCCTGTTGCAGGTGATGGAAAGCCAGCGGGACGATCTGGTGGTCATCCTGGCCGGCTACGGCGAACGGATGGATCGTTTCTTCGACAGTAATCCCGGTTTCCGCTCGCGGATCGCCCATCACATCGATTTTCCCGATTATGGGGACGACGAATTGCTGGCCCTGGCCGAACTGATGCTGCAGGGCCAGAACTATCGTTTCAAGCCCGAGGCGCGGGACGCCTTCGTCCGCTATATCGCGCGGCGCAAGGCGCAGCCGCGCTTCGCCAATGCCCGTTCCATCCGGAACGCGCTGGACCGCGTCCGCCTGCGTCACGCCAATCGCCTGGTGTCCGATCCCGACCGCCTGCTGTCGGCCGAGGACGTGGTGTCGATCGAGGCGTCGGACATCCTGGCCAGCCGCGTCTTCGCATGAGCTTGCCGGCCGGGCGTTTCGCCGCGCTGATCTTCGACGTCGACGGCACCCTGGCCGAGACCGAGGAAACCCATCGCCGCGCCTTCAACGAAACCTTCGCCTATTTCAAGCTGGGCTGGGACTGGCCGCCCCTGCTTTATCGCCGCCTGTTGCGGGTGACGGGCGGCAAGGAACGGATCGCCGCCTTCGCCCGCGCGCCGGAAAACCTCGGGCGGCGGCATCTGTCGGCGGACGAGATCGCCGAACTGCATCGCTTCAAGACGGCGCGTTTCGGGCAACTGGTCTCCGGCGGCGGCTGTCCCTTGCGTCCCGGCGTGGCATCCGTGGTCGAACGGGCGCGCCAACGGGGGCTGCGCCTGGCCATCGCCACCACCACCGCGCGGCCCAATGTAGAGGCCCTGCTGCGGGCGGCCTGGGGAAGCGAGGCCGACGCCCTGTTCGACGTCATCGTCGCCGGCGACGAGGTGCCCCGCAAGAAGCCGGCGCCGGACGTCTATCTGAAGGTGCTGGCTCTTCTGGGGCTGGAGGGGGGCGATTGCCTCGCCATCGAGGATTCGCGGGCCGGCCTGCTGGCGGCCGGGGCGGCCGGCGTGGCGGTGCTGATCACCCGCAGTTTCTATTTCGGCGACGATGATTTCGAAGGCGCGGCCGCCGTCGTGGAAAATTTGGCCGAGGCGATGGATATCGGCGCGATGGATCAGGAAAATGGCAAGATAATGTCTTCTATGCGGTCTGGAATATTGAATATTTTTGAAATAAATCCGTCACCGGAAACTTGAAAAAGCCCTGGTCTATTTTTATTGCTTTTTGTCGTTTTCGCCCTATGTATCGAACATGCATTGGCACTCTCTCTCACTGAGTGCCAGATTTTCAAGAAATTTCGGTCCAGGAGACCTCAATGAAAATGCGTCCGTTACAGGACCGCGTCCTAATACGCCGTGTCGAACCGGAGGCCAAGACTTCCGGTGGCATCATCATTCCCGATACGGCGAAAGAACGGCCGACGGAAGGCGAAGTCGTTGCCGTCGGCCCCGGCGGGCGCGACCGCGACGGCAAGCTTTGGCCGCTCGACCTGAAGGCCGGTGACCGCGTGCTGTTCGGCAAATGGTCGGGCAGCGAGGTCAAGCTCGATGGCGAGGATCTCATGATCATGAAGGAATCCGACATCCTGGGCGTGATCGATCGGGCTGTCGCAACATCGCAAGCCGCATAACGGCAAGGGAGACGGACATGACTGCCAAGGATATCAAATTCAACGGCGACGCGCGCGAACAGCTGATGCGCGGCGTCGATCTTCTCGCCAACGCGGTCAAGGTGACGCTTGGCCCCAAGGGGCGCAACGTCGTTTTCTCCAAATCGTGGGGTCTGCCGCGGATCACCAAGGACGGCGTCACGGTGGCCAAGGAGATCGAGCTTTCCGACCGCTTCGAGAACATGGGCGCGCAGTTGGTCAAGGAGGTCGCCTCGCGGACCAGCACGATGGCGGGCGACGGTACCACCACGGCAACCGTCCTGGCCCAGGCCATCCTGCGCGAGGGATCGAAATCGGTGGCCGCCGGGATGAACCCGATGGATTTGAAGCGCGGCATCGACATGGCGGTTCAATCGGTTGTCGAAGAGATCAAGACACATGCGAAGAAGGTGTCGACCAATGCCGAGATCACTCAGGTCGGCACGATCTCGGCCAATGACGACAGCGAAATCGGCGAGATGATCGCCAAGGCCATGCAGGCGGTCGGCAACGAGGGCGTGATCACGGTCGAGGAAGCGAAAACCCTGGAGAGCGAGCTCGATATCGTCGAGGGCATGCAGTTCGATCGCGGCTATATCTCGCCCTATTTCGTCACCGACGCCGAAAAGATGTCGGTCGACCTCGAGGACGCCTTCATCCTTCTGCATGAGAAGCGGTTTCCCGGCGTACAGGCAATCCTTCCCCTGCTCGAAGCGGTGGTGAAGACCGGCAAGCCCCTGCTCATCGTCGCCGAGGATATCGAGGGCGAGGCCCTGGCGACGCTCGTCGTGAACAAGCTGCGCGGCGGACTCAAGGTCGCCGCCGTGAAGGCGCCGGGATTCGGCGATCGGCGGAAGTCCATGCTGGAAGACATCGCTATCGTGACCGGTGGGCAGGTCATCAGCGAGGAGATGGGCATCAAGATCGAGAAGGTCACGCTCGACATGCTGGGCAAGGCCAAGAAGATCCACATCGACAAGGAAACCACCACCATCATCGATGGGGCCGGCACGAAGGCGGATATTCAAAGCCGCTGCGCCCAGATCCGCGCTCAGATCGAAGAGACGACGTCGGATTACGACAAGGAGAAGCTTCAGGAGCGGCTGGCCAAGCTGTCGGGCGGCGTCGCGATCATCCGCGTCGGCGGGGCGACAGAGGTCGATGTGGCGGAACGCAAGGACCGCGTCGACGACGCGCTGCACGCGACGCGCGCCGCCGTCGAGGAAGGCGTCGTCGCCGGTGGCGGAGTCACCTTCCTTTACGCAAGCAATCGGCTGGGCGGGCTCAATCCCGAGAACCAGGACCAGAAGGCCGGCATCGAGATCGTGCGTCGCGCCTTGCAGGCGCCCGCCAGGCAGATCATCGCCAATGCCGGCGCCGACAGCGCCATTATCGTCGGCAAGCTTCTGGAAAAGGATGATGTCAGTTACGGCTTCAACGCCAGATCGGGCAGCTATGTCGACATGATCGAGGCCGGCATCATCGATCCGGCCAAGGTCGTCCGCCTGACCTTGCAGGGCGCGGCCTCCGTCGCCGGCATGCTGCTCACCACCGAGGTGATGATCGCGCAGAAGGCCGTACCGGAAACGCCGGGCGGCGAGACGAACGCCGCCGATTACTGACCTTAAGACCAGACCGGAAAAAGTTTGCGGGACGGTGCTTCGGCACCGCCCCGCAAACTCACTTTCCAGTGAAATCGGAAGGTATGAGATGGCACTGCGTCCCGAGTTTTCCCTCGGTCATTCCGAGTTCAACGAATTTCTCTTCGCCCTCGTCGGCGAGGAAAAGAGCGGGCTGGAATTGACGGTTCTTTCGGCATTGACCCGGCTCGGGATCGACCCCTGGCGGGAAGCCGCCAGATTGTCCGGCCTGCCGAAGGAGACCGCCGCGCGGATTTTCGCCACGACGATCGCCTCGCTACCGCCTGGGAAATGGTCGGCATCGGACTCGATGGGCATCGCCGTCCGCCTGGTCGAGCGCCTGCCGCGCCATTACACCGCCGTGAGCCAGGCCCCTCCCGCCGAGACCCTTTTGGAGAGGAAGACGCGCGGATTGCCACTCTGGCTGGGCGCATTCCTGAAAATGCTGGCCGCGGGCAAACCCCCTCGGCGTTGAATAAGATGGGCAAAGGGGCGGGATGAGAGGGCGGGTGCCCGGGGGCAGTAACCTGGATATCGTGCTTCTGAGTGGTGACTACACCCAAAAACCGTCATTGCCCGGTTCATCCACCAAAGGTCGTCATACCCGTGCTTGACACGGGCATCCACGTGCCCGCTTCAAATGACGTCGGCCGATCTATGCAATCATGGATTGCCGGATCAAGTCCGGCAATGACGGTTTTAGGTTGTGCTCACCACTCGGATACAAGCGACATACAAACTGTGCCGGACGGCCGTGGCTCAAGCCGGGCATTACCGCAGCGGAAGATAGATGTCGGTCAGCAGGTCGCATTCCGGCGTTTCCGGCAACAGATTCAAATAGTGAAAATACAGCGGAAAATCGCGCAATTCCTCGCCGCTCTGCGGTAGCCAGTCCCTGTACAGCGGGTAAATGGACTCGCCGATCCGGTCATGCGCGCCGAAATGCCGCACGACGGCGCAACGGCCGCCGGGGATCACCTTGTTGACCACGCCTTGCGGATTGGCGGGAATGTCGGATGTGACCGAACCGCAGATATCGAAGCGAAACTTTTCGGGCTCGGTCGTCTCGGGATTGTCGTAGACGATGCCGATCGTCAGGCTGGACCCGACGGGCGAATGATTTCCCCCTTTGCGCCATTCAATAAACGTCGCCACGGAATTATTCAGCAAATCGACCGGGCCGCGATGTTCCAGCACCGCGATCTTGGTTTCCTTGAAGTCCACTATTCGCACGTCCATTTTCTGTTTTCCTCCTCTATCCGGAAATTGATATCGCTCCGTCCAGGGTTTCCATGCCGGCGCTTTCCTGAATTCGGACGGCGTCTGCCCGAAGGTATTCTTGAAAGCCCTGGCAAATGATTCCGGGCTTTCAAAACCGCTATCGAGGGCGATGTCGATGATGCGGTCGAATTTGTTGAAAACCAGCCGATAGGACGCCCGTTTCAACCTCATCAGTTGAATGTATCTGCCGACGCTGAGTCCGCAATAATCGGAAAACTGCCGTTGAAAGTGAAATTTCGAGAAGCTGACGACCTCGCTCAATATTTCTATCGACAAGTCTTCCGACAGATGCCGGTCGATATGGTCGAACAGTCTGTTGAACCTTTCCGCATATCGACTGGTTTTCGACATCGTTGCCGCCTCATCCCCCCGGTGACGCCGACCATAGCCAACCCGGCCCGCCCTGTCCTGACCGAGAATGCGGTCTTCGAATGACCGATATGGATTCGGAAAGCGTTGAAAGCTGTCGTTTGTTCAGGATCGACGTGAATCGGCGTCGAATCGCCGCCGGCAGGACCAGCCTGCCACCGGCGCCCTTGGCGATGATGTGCTCAAATGTCGACAAAGATCATTTTGCATCGTCGCCACCGTTCAGTTCCATGTTTACGGCATCGATCAAGAGACGCAGGCTGTTCTGCACCGTCTGCCAAACCAGTTGTTCGGCAACGTCGTCATAATCATGCCGATAGACATTGCCCGACCCCATGATCGCGCGCCACGGCAGATGGGGGGTGACGCTCGCGCGTGGCGTCATCAAGGCGCCGGCTGGCTTCGGAAATAATTTCAAGACACCGGGTGGCGGCATAGAACGTCCGGCGGTCTGACACGAATTCTTGCCAAGTCATTCCAACGACAAAGGAACAGGCCAATTCGGCGTTGTCGAGAATATCAAGAAGGGCTTGGCGCGTTCGGTCAGAAGGCGTAAACGGCATCGCGTTCCGCCTGGGGGCGCACAGTTGCTTTGAGGCTGGCGCGATTGGCGATGTCGACGGGGACCGGAAAAAGGTCGCTGATGTATTGAGTCAAACCCACATATTCGAAAACACCGATCGGCGCCACCGGATCAAGATCGATCAATATATCGATGTCGTTGCCAAGACGGCCATCACCACGCGCAGTTGAGCCGAACAGTGCGGCCCTGAGAACACCACGTTGCCGCAGTTCCTTCTGATGTTCCCGCAATGTCGCGATGATCTGGTCTCGATCCATCGATACCTCCGCCGACAAATATGCGCCTTTGGTAGACGCGCCTCAAGTTGCTCGTCCGAGCCTGCGGAGAGCGGAGAAAATTAAACGATTCCTTGACATTGACGAGCGCGAAACAGCAGTGACGGGCCGTGAACAGCCGGTCCGGTTTCGAAAACGGGACGAAAACACCAGACATCGCGCCGAGCGGGGGGCAAGACCTGAACCGGGGTAGGGTGGAAAAGCATAGCGCATTCCACCTTTCCTGGTTGTATGTCAAACTTCGGTCATGTCCGACTACCGTCGCAACCGCGTTCCAG
>NZ_PIUM01000070.1 GCF_002845745.1 Telmatospirillum siberiense
CAGCGCCGCCAGTCCGTCGGCGTATTTTCCCGGCGTCGCCCCGGCGTTCAGGAACTCGGAGACCGTCTGGGTGATGTTGGTGATCGGCGCCACCACGCCGCCCGATTCGAACACCAGCATGCCGGTGCCGGCCTTCATCCAGGCCGTCTCATGTTCCATCCCGTCCGGCGTCGTCGTCGGATTTCCATTGGCGTCCGCCTTGACGTTGGTGTCGAAATAAACCGGGCTGCGGATCCAACTGGACACCCCGATCCCGCCCCCGGTCAGATCGAGCAGCAAGGGATCGGTGAAGCTGGGGGTCGGATTGCTGTCGACCGCCGCGGCCACCAGATCGCCGACGGTCACCCCCGATCCCCCCGGCAGCAGCACCGACCCGGCATCCGTGTTGAGCACCCCGGTCGCCGCCGGCACGTCGTTGAAATAACTCATCAGGCTTTGGTAATACGGCCGCCACAGGGCGTTGGCGATCTCCGACGCCGACACATCGGCCACATCGGTCAGCGCTTGACCCGCTTCGGTGATCAGGCTGCTCGCCGTGTCCCAGATGGCATTGGTGATCGAATAGGCGGTGCCGTCGCCGCCCGATCCCGCCGCCGTCTGCGCCGCCGTCGCCAGGTCGGTCACCGTGACCCCGAGGGCGGTCTTGCTGAAAGTGGGGACGCTCACCGGAGCGTCGGTGGGGACGGCGGCGGTGAGCGACGGCAGAAGGGCGCTGGTCTCATTGAGCAGACTGGCAAAATCGGTCGACCCGGATAGCCCGAGAAAGCCGGCGATCGTCGCGCCCAGACTACCATTCGGTTGAATGTCATATGTCGCGCCGAGGCCGCCGTTGGGCGTTCCAAGCTGAAAGTAATTTTGATCGATATTGATCAGCGATGGAGAATTGAAGGCGGTTTGCGAAGATCCGACAAATCCAAAAGCGCCGGATCCGAACTGCGTATTGATCGTTACGAAGTCGCCAAGCGCGGTATCGATCTTTAAATTGGCGCCCAGTTGAATATCGGTGACGATACTGGGATCGAGCGTCACATTGATCAGCCCGCTCGACGAGGTCAGCCGATATTGACCCGACCCGTCGTTGAGTTGCGACAAGGTGTAAATATTGCCGCTGGCGTCCGTCAGGGAGTAGCCGCCGGCCCCTTGCGACAAAAGGCTCTGCGCTCCGGAAATAGCGATTGTATTGCCGCCGGCCGTAAAGGAATCGCTGGTCCCGGACGTGGCGCTGGAGACGAGCCGTCCGCTCGAATCGTAATCGCTCGACGTGACCTGGCCGTTGGTCGTCACCGAAAGATTCGCCGCACCACCCGCGCTGAAGGTCTCGGAATAGGTGGAACCATTGGAAACGCGGGTTAACGTGGTCGTGCCATCGACATTGGTGGTGAGCGTGTCGGGGGAAATAGGGGTACTGGATGAAGCAAGGCCGTAATTACCGGCCACCAGCGCCTGGGTGAAGGCGCTGACATTGGGCATGACACTGGCATTCGAGGTTTTTAGACCGGCACCGTAACCATCCGTGCCAAGACCATCGTGCCAATAGGCATAGATGTGGCTGGAATCCTGTCCATTATCTCCCGCCTTTTCCTGGCAATCGATAAAAAGATCGACTGCGGCTTGTGCTTGAGCGGCAATACTCCAACGATTGGAAGCGGTGAGGCCATACTGCGCAGCCGTTCCGTTGATGAACTGGCCGAGTCCGCTGGCGGACGATGACCCTGCAGCGGCATTCGGATTGAACCCGGACTCTGTTCGAATAATCGAAAGCAAGAGCGCCGTATCGTTGAGATCAAGGTCACTTGCTTTCGCCGCCGCAATGATCGCATCGATCGAGGCCTGTTGCACGGCTGTCGACGCGTTACCCCAAATCCGAGGATTTCCGACCACGCCGCTGTTGTTCGTTGAAACGGGGTCATTGTAATGAGACCACGCCACGACAGACGGATACGCCTTACCTTTTGAAGCATATAGACTGCTAAAGTCGGTCATTTCGAGTCACCCCGCAATGTAACAGAAGGTGATTGCTTCATGGACTTGACTTCGTCACCAAAAAATTCACTAAACATTCTGCTGTGACGCGTTTTATATAGATAACCACTCAAGTCGAATAAATCCAATGTCAGGCATTCGCTATAATTACAACCAGGAGAATACTGAATAACGAAAACTGCTTTTGTATTGCTCGTGTTGCACGTTATATCGTCAGCAATAATTGGCGTATCGAACACCTGCTTAATGTCTTTCCTCTGCGGAGAGACAACATGCTTACCGGACGGCGTATCGAATGCGAGATCGCTCGCGACACATGAATCCCCATCGAATTTTGTGCAGGTGAGTGTCGCTTTCGCACCGCCGCATTCCAGCGAAACGGTCTTCTTGTCCGCCGCCGATGCGGGAAGCGAAATAAGACTGACGAGTGTCATGACGAGAACAGAAGACTTCAGCACAGCACGCTCCTCGATCGCTCAAGCAATTGAATAAAATATGATTTGAAAAATCGGCAGCCCGATGCAGCCCCCCCCTGCCGCATCTGACTCGATCCTGCCCCAGATCGACCAGCCCCTCATAAACCAAGACAACTTTCGCGAACGCGAACAGCCATCTGACGTGATATCGCCTTACCCACCTGAAGCCGTCACCCCACCCACCGGGATCGTCTTCGTTTCCTATTCCCATAGACGTTTTGAAACCGCCAAAACAGCACAACCATGAGATGAAATTTTTGTGGCAGCACCCGCTTTTCTCAGGCTGCGCGTTTGAAGGGCCAAATTTCCCATTCGCGAGCCGTGTCGGTGGCGCCGCTGCCGACAAGGGAAATCGAGGTGATGCCCAGGCTGTCCAGGCTGACCACTTCGCCCGCATCGCTGACGCCGTTGGCATTGGCATCGTTCCACACCATGATCTCGTTCCAATAGGAGACGCCGGTGGTGGGATCGATCAACGCCGTCTGCGCGGTGAAAGCCGTCGCCCCGGCCTGCGTCAGCGCCGCCAGCGCCGCCAGTCCGTCGGCGTATTTTCCCGGCGTCGTCCCGGCGTTCAGGAACTCGGACACCGTCTGGGTGATGTTGGTGATCGGCGCCACCACGCCGCCCGATTCGAACACCAGCATGCCGGTGCCGGCCTGCATCCAGGCCGTCTCATGTTCCATCCCGTCCGGCGTCGTCGTCGGATTTCCATTGGCGTCCGCCTTGACGTTGGTGTCGAAATAAACCGGGCTGCGGATCCAACTGGACACCCCGATCCCGCCCCCGGTCAGATCGAGCAGCAAGGGATCGGTGAAGCTGGGGGTCGGATTGCTGTCGACCGCCGCGGCCACCAGATCGCCGACGGTCACCCCCGATCCCCCCGGCAGCAGCACCGACCCGGCATCCGTGTTGAGCACCCCGGTCGCCGCCGGCACGTCGTTGAAATAACTCATCAGGCTTTGGTAATACGGCCGCCACAGGGCGTTGGCGATCTCCGACGCCGACACATCGGCCACATCGGTCAGCGCTTGACCCGCTTCGGTGATCAGGCTGCTCGCCGTGTCCCAGATGGCGTTGGTGATCGAATAGGCGGTGCCGTCGCCGCCCGATCCGGCCGCGGTCTGCGCCGCCGTCGCCAGGTCGGTCACCGTGACCCCGAGGGCGGTCTTGCTGAAAGTGGGGACGCTCACCGGAGCGTCGGTGGGG
>NZ_PIUM01000071.1 GCF_002845745.1 Telmatospirillum siberiense
GTCTTCTATCTGCGCTACCACGGCTACCGGACCTTCTTCCCGGTCTGGGCATTGGCCCGCTATCGCAACCTCACCTCCGGAAACGCCGGACCCGTCCTCCACGCCCTGTAGGGCGCGAGAGGTTCGATCCGAAGCCCTCGCGCGCAATCACCGATTACAGCCGGAACAGTTCCGGCAAAGCCGTGAGGCTGGAAACCTCGGCATGCGCCGCCGCCGGCAGGACCTCGCGGGGCTGACCGGCGCGATTGACCCAGACCACCTGAAAACCGAAAGCTGAGCCGCCCGCCGCATCCCAACCGTTGGACGACAGGAAGGCGACGCCGGCCGGCTGGCATTCGAAATGGTCGGTGACCAGTCGGTAGGCTGTCGGGTGCGGCTTGTAGATGCCGACGGATTCGACCGACAGGATGACATCGAACAGGTCATCGAGGCCGGCCGCCTTGGTGGCGGAGGTCAACATGCTGGGCGAGCCGTTGGAGAGGATTGCCAGTTTGTAGCCGGCCGTTTTCAAGGACTGAAGTGTTGCCTTGGCCTCCGGATAGGCGTTGGGGCAGAGGTAGGATTCCATCAATCGGGCACGCAGGCTGGCATCGTCGATATCCAAGGCCTTGAACGCATAGTCGAGGCTTTCCCCGGTGACGTGCCAAAAGTCGGAATGCCGGCCCATCAAGCTGCGCAGCCAGCTATATTCCAATTGTTTGCGCCGCCAGAGATCGACCAGCGCATCGGCTTTCGGTCCCAGGGCGGCGCGGCTGCTGTCGACCACGGCTTTAATGTCGAACAAGGTGCCATAGGCGTCGAACGCGCAAACACTCACGCCGGACATCGGTACGTTCATCACAGATTCTCCTTAATTTCGGAAGTCCCATGCCGGACGTATTGAGAAAGTATGGAAATTCCGCATATCGCGTTTCCCCATGGCGTCATCGCTTAACGTCGCGTTCCAGGGATAGGGTCGGATCGGTCACGCCAAGGCGGCGCCGATAGACCTGCACACCTTCGAGAACACGTTGCACATAGTTACGGGTCTCGGCGAATGGAATGCTTTCGATCCAATCCACGGCATCGACATCGGGCTGCCGGGGATCGCCCAGGTCCCGCATCCATTTTCTGACGCGTGACGGCCCGGCATTGTAGGAGGCCACCGAAAGGATGTAGGAACCGTTGAAATCAGCCAGAAGATCTTCCAGATAGGCCGAGCCCAGTTTGACATTCAGCCCGGGGTCCTGCGTCAGCGCGTTGGCCAGGGCTTCCTTTTTCTTGAAGACCACATTCATCGCCTTGGCGATCTTGGCTGCCGTCGTGGGCATTAATTGCATCAACCCGCGGGCGCCGGCCGGGCTAACCGCCTGGTGATAAAAGGCGCTTTCCTGCCGGATCACTCCGAACACCAACGCCCGTTCCGGGCGGTCGGCGGTATTCAGCCTTGGCACCGGATAGCCCGAGGTGACGATCGGCACGCCTTCGCGTTCGGATCGTTTGGCGACGCTGACCGCGATGTCGGATCGGCCCAGCGTGCTGGCCAGACCCGCGGCCAGTGTCCGGGTGCCGGGTGAATCGCTCAGTTCGGCCATGCGCATCATGAAGGGCCGGATCAGATCGGTTTCCTTGATTTGTCCCAGCATCCGGGCGACGCGGACCAGTTCATGGCGCTCGAAATTCTCATGATCGGCGGCGGTGGGTTCCGGATCCGCGGGCAGGGGCCAGAGCTGATCGCGGTTGAGCCGGCCGGCCGCGAGCTGGCCATAGAATGTCGTGATATGCACCGCGGCGAGGTTGTACCAGCGTACAGAATCGTCGCCACGTCCCAAGGCGTCGCTGGCCCGTCCCGCCCAATAGGCGGCTCGCGACCGGCTTTGCGCCGAAGAGACCCGTTCGAACATGCGCGTGAAATGGCCGAGGGCGACCTCGTAATCGCTCAGAAAGCGTAAGGCGATCCATCCGGAAAACCATTCGGCGTCGGCAAAACCCGCCCCATCCATCTGGCCATGCCGGCGGGCGATTTCGTAGGCCTGTGAAATGCGGCCCTGGGCAAGAGCCCGGCGGGCCAGGACGGCCCGTTCCGTCCACCACATTTCCGGATGGACGGTATCGGCGGCCGGGTGGCTCAACAAGGCGATGGCCTGGTCATCCTTGTCGTGCTGGCGACGATAATGAACAAGCTCGTAGAGCAGTCCGGGATCGTTCTTGAAACGCTCGGGCAGGCGGGCGGCCAGGGCTTCCGCGTTCGCCTCGTCGTTGTCGAGCGCCAGGCGGGCCTGGGCCAACAGGCGGAAACTGTCGTCGACGCGCGATAGCTGCCGGGCGGCGGCCTGTTCCTGATGAGTCCACAGAAGGCGGTCGAAACGGGCGTCGTCCTCCTCGTCCCTCAATATTTCCTGGAAGGTGTCCAGAAACTGTCGCTCCTGGATAGGGCCGAAGTTGCCGCCGACCCAAGTGTCGCGCAAGAGTTTGAGCGCCTTTTCGTTCTGGCCGGCATTGATCAGCGCCCTGCCGTAGGCCATGGCGCCATCGACGGTCTGCGGCGCCGAGGTGGAAAACCAGTCGAGAATGACCGAATCCGGCGTGGCGGCGGTGATCACCTCTTCGGCACGGCGTTGCAGGGTGGAGATTTGCGGCCATGTCGGATTGGCACGGATGAAGGCGGTGATTTCAGCGAATCCGGCTCCGGAGTTCGCCTGGGTGTAATATTGCCACTGCAGAACCTTCGCCAGCAATTTGCTGTGTGCCTTGGCCGCGGCGGCTTGCGCCCAGTCGTAATGATCGTTGCGCGCCGCGTTGAAGGCCTCGTGGTAGAGCTTCTCATCGTCCGCGGAGAGCAGATCGGCCCTGACCGGGGTCGCGCCGAGACAGAGGGCGGCTGCGACCAAGCCGATGGCGAACCATTCTTTCACGCAAATTTTTCCGTTGTTGGGCGCCGTTCCGGCGTGTCGTTTCAATTTCCCGTCATTGTAGTGCTCCCTGCTTCCCGGGAGCAAGCCGAACGGCTAAGCGGTTTCAGGGCAATCGGGTGAACCCGCTTGCCCTGCTAATACCAAGTCTTGATGAGGATGACTCATCGAGACTTGGCTGGCGCATTGCGCGGTGCGTGAGGAAAGCTGGCGCGATCCGGCCGGTGGAAGTCCGGCCCAGGTAAGGGGTAGCGCCCGCCTGGTAACGAGTGTTGCGGGGTCGTCGGTGACGGCGGCCGCGAAGCGTACAC
>NZ_PIUM01000072.1 GCF_002845745.1 Telmatospirillum siberiense
CCGTCGCCGCCCGATCCGGCCGCGGTCTGCGCCGCCGTCGCCAGGTCGGTCACCGTGACCCCGAGGGCGGTCTTGCTGAAAGTGGGGACGCTCACCGGAGCGTCGGTGGGGACGGCGGCGGTGAGCGTGGCCTCCAAGCTGGCGGCATCGCTCGACGCCGGCGGGCCGTAGCTTTCGCTGCCCATAAAAAACGGCGTCTGGCTCCCCAGACTGCCGTCGCCGTTGATCTGTTGCAGATCGCCCAAGCCACCGACGCTCGTGGCCGTGGTGGCGCCAAAGCTATCGGCGTTGAGCAGGGTCTGGGCGCCCCGCACCGTGCCGACCAGAACGCCATTGTTGTAATAGTCGCCGGTGGCGCCCTGGGCATCGGCT
Source organism: Telmatospirillum siberiense (assembly GCF_002845745.1). Taxonomy (GTDB): domain Bacteria; phylum Pseudomonadota; class Alphaproteobacteria; order Rhodospirillales; family Magnetospirillaceae; genus Telmatospirillum; species Telmatospirillum siberiense. The sequence goes on from NZ_PIUM01000072.1 coordinate 373, forward strand.
ATCCAATGGAACTGCCCGCCATTGCCGTAATCGATGGTCAGGCCGGTCCCGCTGAGGTCCATATGCCGGGTGGCATCGGCCGTCAGGTTGATTGTCGCGCCGGTCGACAGGGCGGTGATCTGGTAGGTCCCGTTCGCCGATTGGCTGGGATCGAGGGCATAGGCGTTGCCGGCCCCGTCCTGGAAATAGAAGCTGCCGCCGAGACTGAGGTTGGCAGCGCCATTGGCGAAGTTCTGCGATCCGGTGATGCTTAGGGCTGTGCCGTTGGAAAGGGTGACTTGCCAGATGTTGTTGGATTGTTCCGCAGCCGTCGTGACCGAAGACGAGGTGCTGCCGTTTGCGGCTATTTTTACGGCGGTTACCGATATTGTTTCATTTTGCGTCCCATTCGCCGCGCTTGTCATGGACGAAAAAAAGACACCATTATTGGAATACAGATTAACCGTGGCACCAGATTCCGCAGCATTTGCGGCACTTATGCAACAACCGGACAATGCATTATACGCGCCCTGAAAATTTTGAAAGTCGTTGAATTCCTGAATAATGCCATCGCTAAAAGCTTTACCAAGCTCATTGAGATAATTCTGGATATCCCCACCGACATCATACGCGAGCTTGGCGACGGACGCGCCCGTACTAATGGTTTGCGCACCGGCCGCAACAACAGCCAACTCAGGAGCCAGTTCAGGCTGCGCCTGCGTAAAGAGAACTGCGGTACCCGCAGTGGCGCCTGAGACATCGGATATAATTCCTAGAAGAGCCGAATTTTGCGCCCGACTGTCATTAAGGTCCACAGCATCATCGTAAGATTTCAAATCAGATTTCAGGGATACGAGCGAGGCTCCAACACCAATGGAACCCGCCGCCGCCGCAATTTTACTATTCTCACTTATTAAAGGTGGCACGGCGGCAGCGAGCGCGGTTGCAGCAGCCTCCAACGCAACCTGCGAATTTTGATCGTTACGATCCCAACCGCGCAATGCATCGACAAAGGCATGGTATGCACCGATAAAAGTGTTCACATCAGTAGCACCCATGACACCCTCCATTCAAAGTGCGATTATCGATATTTCCACATCCCCAAACGTTCCATTTCACGGAAGCATTTTGGCGACACGAAGTCCTATGTAATTACTTGATCTATTAGGGGCGAACTTGGAACGATGGGCTGATCGCAGAACCCAGGGCCGATTAGCAAATCCACCACCACGCATCACACGCCGTTCGCAGTTTCCAGCCATCCATGCGCTGCCATCTGCCGGCGCCCCCGCGTAACTCTCATTCCAGCAGTCTTCCATCCATTCCCATGCATTTCCCAGCATGTCGTGGAGTCCGAAAGGATTTGCGCGAAAGCTATCGACCGGTGATGTTTGTTTTCTGTCCCAGCGGCTGCCACAACCATCGCAATTGGCGTTACCCGAACCGATAGAATCGCCCCACCAGCGAGCCGTTTGCGTCCCCGCACGCGCCGCATATTCCCATTCGGCTTCGCTCGGCAGGCGATACGAACCGTTACCCGCCATCAACGATCGGTCACGCAGTTTGCCGTTCAACCAAGCAACGTAAGCTTTCGCATCCTGCCAACTTATGCAGACCACAGGATCGCGATCTGTCTGAGAAAAGCCGGAATTTTGCCATCCCGCTTCCGCCCGCTCTTGATATCTGTGATCAACCAAGACCGTGCATTTGCTATTGATTGAATAGCCAGTCTCCCGAACGAAGGCTGCAAACTCACCTCGCGTCACGAGGAACTTCGCCAAAGCGAACGATCGACCGATGGTTACCGAATGTTGCGGATGCTCCATCACGAGAGACTGTTTATCGATTGCGGTCTCGTCTTGCGGCATGGATTCGAGATCCCTCTCGGTGTCTGCGTCCGACGACCCGATCGCGATGCTCCCCGCGGGAATGACCACCATTTCGGGGCAATCAGGGCAATCGCGGAACGTCTGTCCTGCTGGCATGACGGTTTTCGCTTCTGGATCCGCGACGGCCTCCCCACCAGGGGCAAATATCAAAACGGCGATCAACAGGATAAACATGAGCAGAGTCGACTTCCTCCGATCCGCGCTTTGGCTGTCGAACCGATCCTTCTCAATCACTGACGGCAATTCCCCATTCCCCTTGCGCAAGATGAATTCGTCTGATGACGCGGATGTTCGCTGTGGTGGACGACGCCAATGTCTCGATGCCCCAACCGACCCTTTGAAGCCACAGCCCCCACCGGGATCGTCTGCGGCTTCTCTTCCTATAGACGTTTTTGGAACCACTGAAACCGCACAACCTTGAGATGAAATTTTTGTGGCAGCACCCGCTTTTCTCAGGCTGCGCGTTTGAAGTGCCTCATTTTCCATTCGCTGACGCCGTTGGCATTGGCATCGTTCCACACCATGATCTCGTTCCAATAGGAAACCCCGGTGGTGGGATCGATCAACGCCGTCTGCGCGGTGAAAGCCGTCGCCCCG
>NZ_PIUM01000073.1 GCF_002845745.1 Telmatospirillum siberiense
GTGATTTGGTTCGCGTGAAGACTGTCACCGGTGTCAGGCCGGTCGCGGCGGGGCGCGGGCCTGATAGCGATGGGGAACGAAGGAGGAAGGCGCCCGCCGATCGGGCGGCAGAGCCCGCTCCACGACGAGCGGCGCCGCCACCGTCTGGGCGGTCGGCGGGCCGGAGGTCAGCGCGCCCGAAGAGGCGTTGCCCAAGGGGAAGCAGGCGGGGCAGACCATCTTGCCGTGGTCGGCGTTGCCTCGCTGGTCTTGGGGGGAATGATGCTGGACATGCTCGCACAGCGGCGTGCCGTCCAGCATCGCCATATCCATCGCCTGCGGCGAGGCGTCGGATAGGGACGTTCCCGTCCAGCCGAAAAGATTGATGGCGAGAACGACCGCTCCCGCCCAAGCCGTCAGCAGATGTTTCAGGGGCGTCTTGGCACGGCGCGGGATCGCCGCGCGGTCCTCGCCCCGCAGGGAGAGCCTCGCCGTTTTCAGCAGGGAGAAGAGTTGGTGCCACCGCCGCGCCATGGTTCCTTAATCGACCGGTTTCCGCTCGTGGCCGAGCCTCGATCTGGCCGGCGGGAGCGTTGATCCTATCTGGTTATCCACTGTTCATATCCGCGTGCCTTGACGCAGATCAAAACCCATGGATCATGCTACCAAGAGATATAGAATACCCATATTTTATGAATATTAATACTCATTCTCGTTTCCCTCAGCCACCGCAAAGGGATGTGATTATTCTGCCGTCGATAATTTACTTATTTTTCACGTTGTACATTTAAAATTACACATGATTTATGGCAGCCATCTACATGGTATACAAATTTTATGGATTTTAAAGGCAGATAATCCGGTGGTCCGGGATTATCGAAGGGGTGCGGGATGATTCGCGGCCGGAAACCCTTTGCCGTCTCTCCAGGACCGGAGCCGGCTGGAAAGCGGAGCGGGTTTCCGCGCGATCTCATCCTTGTCCCAGCCGAGTTGCAGCGGACCGAAGGACAGGGCGATTCCAGGCACTACCCCGGGGAAGCGAGGTTTCCCCGGGGGGCTGGCGAGCGAAATGCCCGTTGTTTCCGTCATCAGAAGGACACGGTCATTCCGGCGTTGAACGACCGGCCGGCGGCCGGCAAAGCGCCCATGGCGGCCGAGGTGTTGGTCGCCCGCCAATAGGAGACGTAGGCCCCGCCGTTCGGGTCGTAATATTGCTTGTTGAACAGGTTGTCGATGCCGACGGCCACGGTGATGTTCTCGAAGCTGTAGGACGTCCGCCAGTTCACGATGGCGAAGCCGGGCGTCGTCTGCTCGTTCTGCAAGGGATTGGTGACCGATTTGTCATTGACCAGTTTCAGTTCGGCCGTACTGTTCCAGCCATCCAAATGATGCGTGAGGCTGATCAGGGCGTTCAGCGGCTGCATCCGGTAAAGGCGCTGCCCGTTGTTCATCTGAATGCCTTTGACCCAGCCGGCCGTTCCCGTGATGTCGACGTCACCGTAATCCTGGTGCTTCGCCAGGGATTTGCTGCCTGACAGGTCGAAGCCGTAAAGCTGGGAATCGTGGTTGGCGAACTTCAGAAGATTGATGCCGGGTGTCGAGCCCGTGCTCAGTTTGTCGACGCCGATATAATCCTGCACATAGGTGTAGTAGGGCGTGACTTTGACCGCCCAATCCTCACGAGCGGCGTCGTGCCAGCCGGCGCTGACGCTGACGGTATTGGCGGTCTCCGGGCGCAGGTTGAGGTTGCCGACATATTCGGTGCCGTTGCCGAACCAGCCGATCATGCTGGCCGCCATGGCGCCGGTGGACCAGGCATAGCGCTCGTAGAGATTGGGGGAGCGGGTCTTGCGGGCGAAGCCGAATTCCTCGGTGTTGATTGGCGTGGCTTCAAAGCGGGTGGTTGCCGTCAGGTCGTAGTTGACGTCGGTCTTCTTATGGCTTTGGGCGTTGAAGGCCGCCGAATCGACGCCGTACTTGGCCATCGCGTTGTTGGAATAGCCGGCGACGTTGCCGGTATCCATCATGATGACGTCGTTGCGCAGTCCGAAAAGCGATGTCCATTGGGCATCCCACTTTCTTTCCCATTCGGCGAAGGTGCCGAGCTGATTGCGGCTGCCTTCGTTGATATTGATGAAGGTGTTGGGGCTCATCATGCCATTGGCGGTCTTGCTGGTCGGGGGCCACCAATCGCTCAGGCGATAGGCGTGATATTCGTTGCCGATGCGCAGGGTGTCGTCCCGGCTGACCGGCAGTTCGGCCTTGAGGGAATAACCGGCGTCGGTGCCATTGGTATTCATCGGCATATGGCCGGTGGTGTTCCGTCCGGGCAGGAAGTCCATCTCATGCTTGGCGTTTTGCCAATAGACCTTGCCGGTGATCGTTCCCCAGCCGTAGTCGCCGGTGTAGCCCGTGTTCAGATAGTTGCTGGAGTTGCCGGTCAGGTCCATGCGGGCATTGGGAAAACCTTCATATGGGGTCAATTGGTGGCCAGCCCGGACCGTCAGTTCATGGCCGTCTTCGCGGAAGGCCAGGGTGGCGTTGTGGCTTTGGGTTTCGAACTGGCTGTTGAAGATCCGGTCTCCGTTGCCGTCATGGGATTCGCGGGCCCGTGTCCATGAGCCGTCATAGCCGAGGCTGACGTTTTCCGTTGCCGCCGTGACGTTGCCGTTGGCTCCGATCTGCCGGTTGATGCTGCGGAAGAAGGTCGTCGCCGAT
>NZ_PIUM01000074.1 GCF_002845745.1 Telmatospirillum siberiense
CTGCCGCCCGATCGGCGGGCGCCTTCCTCCTTCGTTCCCCATCGCTATCAGGCCCGCGCCCCGCCGCGACCGGCCTGACACCGGTGACAGTCTTCACGCGAACCAAATCACAGAAGGTAAGAGGGGTAAAAGGGCGGGCTTCATAGCCTTCTCCCTCGCCCCTTGTGGGAGAGGGTGGGGCCCGCGTTAGCGGGAGGGTGAGGGGAAAAGTCGCACAAAGCTTCAGAATTTTCCTCCGCCTGTCAGGCAGCCCCCCCTCATCCCAACCCTTCTCCCACGAGGGGAGAAGGGCTTTTACCCCTGTTACACGGGAAGACCGTAACCGACTGATTTTCAAAAATAATCGCAGCCTCTTTCGAGGGGCGTGGCGGCAATGCCGCCACGCCGACAGCATTTCCATGCTTTGGGGAACCTATAAGATGTCCACTCTCATCCATCGGCGACGCCGGTCCCGGGGTTCGGCCGCCGCGCTCATGTCCACCGTCTCGACGCTTTTTCTCATGCCCGGCGCGGGCTTCGCGCAGACGGCGACGCCGCTTAGCCCCATCACCGTCGAAGCCTCCTCCGACATGACCTGCCCGCTCGAAGGCGGAGAGGTCGACAAACACCAGATCGGCGCCAAAAGCATCCTGGGCGCCAGCGATACGGCATCCCTGCTTGCCGGACAGCCGGGCGTCGCCCTGGCGACCGGCGGCGGCATTTCCAGCCTGCCGATCATCCACGGGCTGGCCGACGACCGGATCAAGACCCTGGTCGACGGAATGCCGATCACCTCGGCCTGCCCCAACCACATGAATCCGGCGCTGTCCTACATCGCGCCGTCCAACAGCGGACATCTCTCCGAAGTCGCCGGCATCACCCCGGTCAGCGCCGGAGGCGACAGCATCGGCGGCAGCATCACGGTCGACCCGCCCCAACCGATGTTCGCCAAATCCGGTGAAGGCTATGCCGCCCGCGGATCGGCGACGACCTTCTTCCGCAGCATCAACCGGCAGATCGGAGCCAACGGCAACGTCACGGCGGCAACGGAAAACGTCAGCCTCGGCTATGACGGCTCATGGACACGGGCTCGCGAATCCCATGACGGCAACGGAGACCGGATCTTCAACAGCCAGTTCGAAACCCAAAGCCACAATGTGACGTTGGGATTCAGCAACGACGGACACGACCTGACCATCCGGGCCGGCCATCAATTGACCCCGTATGAAGGTTTTCCCAACGCCTACATGGATCTGACCGGGAACACCAGCAACTATCTGAACGCCGGTTACAAGGGCGATTACACCTGGGGAACCCTTGACGCCAAGGTCTATTGGCAGAATGCCAAGCATGAGATGAACTTCCTGCCAGGACGGAACACCACCGGCCATATGCCGATGAACACCAACGGCACTGACGCCGGCTATTCGCTCAAAGCCGAGTTGCCGATAACCCGCAACGACGTCATCCGAGTCGGCAACGAATATCACGCCTATCGTCTGAGCGACTGGTGGCCCCCGGTCGACATGATGATGATGGGGCCCGACACCTTCATCAACATCAACGAGGGAAGCCGGCAACAGATCGGCACCTTCGCCGAATGGGAAAAAAAGTGGGACGCCCAGTGGACGTCGCTCCTGGGCGTACGCAACGATGTCATCCTGATGGATACCGGCAATGTCGCCGGATACAACACCATGATGTCGAATTATGCCGCCGACGCGGACGCCTTCAATACGCAGAATCACAAGAAGACCGACGTCAATTACGACCTGACGGCCTCCGCCCGCTACGAAGCGACACCGATCAACACCGAGGAGTTCGGTTTCGCCCGCAAGACCCGCTCGCCCAATCTCTACGAGCGCTATGCCTGGTCCACCGGATCCATGGCGGCCAGCATGATCGGCTGGTTCGGCAACGGTGCCGAATATGTCGGCAATCTGAACCTGAAGCCTGAAATCGCCAACACCATCAGCGCCAGTGCCGGCTGGCACGACGCCGCCAGATCCGACTGGGCAGTCAAGGTGACTCCCTATTACACCTATGTGCAGGACTATATCGGCGTCGACAAACTGAGCACGGGCTCGACACCCGGCATCAATCTTCTGAAGTTCGCCAACCACGATTCCCAGCTTTACGGCTTCGATCTCTCCGGATCCAAGTCCCTGCTGAAAAGCCAGGACATCGGCCATCTGGACCTGTCCGGAACGGCCGGCTGGGTCAAGGGGATGCAGATGAACAACGGACAGCGCCTTTACCGGATGCAGCCGCTGAACGCGTTCATCGACCTCACCCATCGCCTGGGGGAGTGGACAAGCACGGCGGAGTTGAAGCTGGTCAATGACAAATCGGTGACCAATCCCCTGCAGAACGAGCAGACAACGCCGGGCTTCGCCATCGTGAACCTCAAGACGTCCTATCGTTACGAGAACATCACCGTGGCCGTCGGCATCGACAACCTGTTCAACAAGCAATATTACGATCCGAACGGCGGGGCCTACGTCTCCTATTGGACCGCGACCAACAGCACTGCCGCCATGGGGGCGCTGCCGGCCGCCGGCCGGTCGTTCAACGCCGGAATGACCGTGTCCTTCTGATGACGGAAACAACGGGCATTTCGCTCGCCAGCCCCCCGGGGAAACCTCGCTTCCCCGGGGT
>NZ_PIUM01000075.1 GCF_002845745.1 Telmatospirillum siberiense
GTCCTTGGCCTTCTCGCCGATGACTCCGGTCCGCGCGACATATTCCTCCACCGTCGGGATCCGGCCGAGCAGGGCGCAGACGGCGGCCAGTTCGGCGGAGCCCAGATAGACGCGGGTGTCGATGCCCAGACGGTTGGGGAAGTTGCGCGTCGAGGTGGAGATGGCGGTCGATCCCTTGCGGACCTGCGCCTGGTTGCCCATGCACAGCGAGCAGCCCGGCGGTTCCATCCGCGCCCCCGACTTGCCGAGAACGCTGTAATAGCCCTCCTCGGTCAGGATCAGCGCGTCCATCTTGGTCGGCGGCGCGACCCACAGGCGCGTCGGAAGGTCCGACTTGCCGTCGAGGATCTTGCCGGCCGCCCGGAAGTGCCCGATGTTGGTCATGCACGAACCGATGAACACCTCGTCGATGACGTCGCCCGCCACCTCCGAGAGAAGCTTCACATCGTCCGGATCGTTCGGACAGGCCAGGATCGGCTCCTTGATCTCCGCCAGGTCGATGTCGATCACCGCCGCATAGTCCGCGTCGGCGTCGGCTTCCAGAAGCACCGGCTTGGCGATCCACGCCTCCATCGCCTTGATCCGGCGCTCCAGCGTCCGCCGATCCTCATAGCCGTTGGCGATCAGCCATTTCATCAGCGTCACGTTGGAGCGCAGATATTCGAGGATCGGCTCCTTGTTCAAGCGCACCGTGCAGGCCGCCGCCGAGCGTTCGGCCGAGGCGTCGGTCAGCTCGAAGGCCTGTTCCACCTTCAGGTCGGGAAGACCCTCGATCTCCAGGATCCGCCCGGAGAAGATGTTCTTCTTGCCCTTCTTCTCCACCGTCAGCAGACCCTGGCGGATGGCGTAGAGCGGAATGGCGCTGACCAGGTCGCGCAGCGTCACCCCAGGCTGCATCTTGCCCTTGAACCGCACCAGAACGCTTTCCGGCATGTCGAGCGGCATCACCCCCGTCGCCGCCGCGAAGGCCACCAGCCCCGAGCCCGCCGGGAAGGAGATGCCGATCGGGAAACGCGTGTGCGAATCGCCCCCGGTTCCCACCGTGTCCGGCAGCGCCAGACGGTTCAGCCAGGAATGGATCACCCCGTCGCCCGGACGCAGCGAAACGCCGCCCCGCGTCGACATGAAGCCGGGAAGCTCATGGTGCGTCTTCACGTCCACCAGCTTCGGATAGGCCGAGGTGTGGCAGAACGACTGCATCACCAGATCCGCCGAGAAGCCCAGGCAGGCCAGATCCTTCAGCTCGTCGCGCGTCATCGGCCCGGTGGTATCCTGCGAGCCCACCGTCGTCATCTTCGGCTCGCAATAGCTGCCCGGACGCACCCCCTTGCCCTCCGGCAGACCGCAGGCCCGTCCGACCATCTTCTGGGCCAGGCTGAAGCCCTTGCCCGTATCCGCCGGAACCGCCGGCTGGCGGAACAGCGTCGAGGCCGGCAAACCGAGAGACTCCCGCGCCTTCGCCGTCAGGCCGCGACCGACGATCAGCGGAATGCGACCGCCCGCCCGCACCTCGTCGAAGACAACCTCCGACTTCACCTGGAACGAGGCGATTTCCCGCCCGTTCTTGAAGGCCTTGCCCTCATAGGGCCGAAGCTCCACAACGTCGCCCATCTCCATCTTCGAGACGTCGAGCTCGATCGGCAGGGCGCCGGCGTCCTCCATCGTGTTGTAGAAGATCGGCGCGATCTTGTTGCCCAGGCATACGCCCCCGAAGCGCTTGTTGGGGACGAAGGGGATGTCCTCGCCGGTGTGCCACAGCACCGAGTTGGTCGCCGACTTGCGCGACGAACCCGTCCCCACCACGTCGCCCACATAGGCCACAGGATGGCCCTTCGCCTTCAGGCTCTCCAGAAGCTTCAGCGGACCCCGCGTGCCCGCCTCGTCCGGCGTGATCCCCGGACGCGCGTTCTTCAGCATGGCCAGCGCATGCGCCGGAATGTCCGGACGCGACCAGGCGTCCGGCGCCGGGGACAGGTCGTCCGTATTGGTCTCCCCCGTCACCTTGAACACCGTCACCGTCAGCGACGCCGGAACCTCCGGACGCGAGGTGAACCATTCCCCATCCGCCCACGATTGAACCACCGCGCGGGCATTGGCCACGCCCTTGTCGGCAAGTTCCTTCACATCGTGGAAATAGTCGAACACCAGAAGCGTCTTCTTCAGACCCTCGGCGGCAACCGTCCCCACCTCGGCGTCGGACAGAAGATCGATCAGCGCCTTGATATTGAAGCCGCCCAGCATCGTTCCCAAAAGCTCCGTCGCCTTCGAGCGCGAAATCAGGCCGACCTTCTTTTGACCCTTCGCAACCTGCTCCAGAAACACGGCCTTAACCTTCGCCGCGTCGTCAACGCCCGCCGGAACCCGGTGGGTCAAAAGATCTAGCAGAAAAGCCTCTTCTCCCGCGGGAGGGGCTTCCAACAACGCCACCAGAGCTTCCGTCTGCGACGCGCTCAGGGGCAACGGGGGAATGCCAAACGCGGCGCGTTCGGCGACATGTTGGCGATATGCTTCAAGCA
>NZ_PIUM01000076.1 GCF_002845745.1 Telmatospirillum siberiense
GATCAAGCCATCGAGCGCGAGGTGCTGGAAGGCATGACGCTCCGTCAGCCGCCGCCCAAGGACATGCCCATGCCCATCGTCGTGCGGATGACCGCCAGACGGCCGAGCTGACGCAATCGAACGGATATTTCAGGGGAAGACCGATGTTACAGGTGAACCACTCGACCCGTCGCGCCATGGCGCTGGCTGTTTCGCTGCTGGCGTTGAGCGCCGCGGCCCCGGCGCTGGCGGCCGACGCCCCGCCCTCGACGCCGTCGCTTCTCGAGGCGATGGTGGCCAGCGGCGTGATTACCCAGGCGCAGGCCGACAAGATCCTCGCCGACGCCCGGGCCCGCGACGCGGCCAAGGCGGCGCAAGGGGCGGCCCCGCAGACGGCGGCGCAGCCGGCGCCGGCCAACGACGGCGCCGTGCATGTGCAATATGTTCCCGAGGTGGTGAAGAAGCAGCTCAGGGAAGAGATCAAGAGCCAGGTGATGGCCCAGGCCAGGGACGAGGGCTGGGCGGCGCCCAATCAGACCCCGGAATGGACGCAGCGCATCAAGATCACCGGCGACATGCGGGTGCGCGGCGAGGAGGACATGTTCCCCAAGGGCAACACCAAGGGGGACGGCAGCCAGATCAACTGGGCCTCGATCAACGCCCGGTCGACCCCGCTCGACGTCGCCTCCCTGACCAATTCCACCAACGGGGCCACCAGCACCAACGCCGTTCCCTACAGCAACTGGAACCAGCAGCGCGAACGGATGCGCCTGCGGGCGCGCGTCGGCGTCGAGGCCGATCTGGGCGAGGGCTTCACCACCGGCGTTCGGCTGGCCACCGGCGAGAGCTCGTCGCCGGTGTCGACCAACCAGACCCTGGGCGGGTCCAGCGGCGAGTTCAGCAAATACCAGATATGGATGGACCAGGCCTATATCCGCTACGAGCCGGCTAATACCGGGATATGGGGGATGTCGACGACGGCGGGGCGCTTCGCCAATCCGTTCTTCTCGACCGATCTGATCTGGAACAACGACCTCAATTTCGACGGGGTGGCGGTATCGGGCAAGTATCAGCTGGCCGAGGGGGTGACGCCCTTCTTCACCGTCGGCGCCTTCTCCGTCTACAACACCGACTTCAATTTCTCCACCTACAGCAGCGAGAAGACCACCAGCCAGGACAAGTGGCTCTACGCCGCCCAGGGCGGCACCGACTGGAAGCCCGCGAAGGATACCGCGGTCAAGCTGGGGGCCGCCTTCTATTACTTCAACAATATCGAAGGCAAGGCCACCAGCTGCGCCTACGACGACATCACCTGCGGCTCCGATTTGTTCCGCCCGACCTTCGCCCAGCGGGGTAATACTTATATGGGCTTGAGGAATAACAACTACAGCACTTATACGTCCGGCACCGCCTACAATTACCAGTATTTCGGGCTGGCGACGCCGTTCCACGAACTGGCGCTGACCGGCAAGGTCGATTACGACGGCTTGAAGCCGATCTTCCGCGACCAGGCCTTCCGGCTGACGCTGGATGGCGAGTTCGTCAAGAACCTGTCCTTCAACAAGTCCGCCATCAACGCCAAGGATTGCGACACGTCGGGGCACTGCTGGAACAACGACGCGAACGGCCAGTTTAACGGCGGCGATACCGGGGCCATGCTGCGGGTCACCGTGGGCACGCCGAAGCTGGCGAACCGCTGGGACTGGAACTTTTCCGTCGGCTACAAATACATCGAATCCGACGCGGTGGTGGATGCCTTCAACGATTCGGACTTCGGTCTGGGCGGCACCAACCTGAAGGGCTACGTCCTCGGCGGCAATCTGGCCTTGGCCCGGAATGTCTGGACCAGTCTCAAATGGATGAGCGCCGATTCCATCGCCGGCGGCACCTACGCCTCCGACGTTCTTCTCCTCGACCTCAACGCGAAGTTCTGATCATGGGCGATCACAAAATGCCTCTCGGGTTTGCCCTCACCCTCCCGGCCTATCGGCCGGGCCCCTCCCTCTCCCGCCAAGCGGGCGAGGGGCTGATGGATCCCTCGCCCGCGTCAGCGGGAGAGGGAGGGGCCCGCCGCGCCAGCGGTGGGAGGGTGAGAGCCGCCCTGGCCGCCCTATTGTTCCTCGCCGCCGGCCCGGCCTGGGCCGACGAGGCGACCGAGACGCGGCTC
>NZ_PIUM01000077.1 GCF_002845745.1 Telmatospirillum siberiense
GGCACGGAGATCCTATGAGGCGGCGGACATTAGGAAGGATTGATATCCTTCGGGTGTTCAAAGCCTCAGAAGGATATTGCTATGACGCATCAAGCCCTCGTCGTGCCCGTCGCCCATAAGCATGCTGCCACGATTTACGTCGCCGTTGAACTGAGCATGAGCAGTTGGGTGATCGGCCTGGTCGACCCCCGTAACGGCAAGATCAGTCGCCATCAGATTTCTTGCAGTGACCTCGATCGTCTGATGGAGCTGATTAGCCGGGCGCGAAAGGCCGCCGGCTGCGAGCGCGTTGTGCTCTGCTACGAGGCTGGGCGGGACGGCTTCTGGCTTTCCCGCATCCTGCAACAGCGCGGTCTCGAGGTTTTGGTGTTGGATCCGGCCAGTCTTCCGGTCGACCGGCGCCAGCGGCGGGCGAAGAGCGATGGTCTGGACGTGGAGATGCTGCTGCGGGCGGTGATGGCCCACGAGCGCGGTGAACCGCGGGCCTGTTCGGTGTGCCGGGTGCCCAGCGTCGAGGAGGAAGATGCCCGCCGGTTGCCGCGCGAACGCGAGCGCCTGCAGAGCGAGCGCACCGCGCATAGCAACCGGATCAAGGGGCTGCTGGCCGTACAGGGGATCTATCACGTCACCCCGCTGCGACCGGATTTCCAGGATCGTCTGAAGGAAAAGAGTACCGGCGATGGTCGTCCCTTGCCGCTGCAATTACTTCGCGAGATTGAACGCGAAGTCGAACGATTGAGGTTGGTCCAAGAGGCCTTGAAGCAAGTTGAAAAGGAGATGGCCGATCTGGCGATGTGGAATACGCGGATCGGCCGCATCATCCGGATGCTGATGCGGTTCAAGGGCATTGGGCCGGTGTTGGCGACAGTTCTGGCCTGTGAATGCCTGTACAAGGACTTTGCCAACCGCAGCGAGATCGGCAGCTATTCCGGCCTGGTGCCCAGTCCGTGGCGCAGTGGTGGGATCCAACGCGAACAAGGCATCAGCAAGGCCGGCAATGGACGCCTGCGAAGCAGCATGATCGAGTTGGGCTGGCTGTGGCTCCAGTGGCAGCCCAACAGTGCACTCAGCAAGTGGTTCCATGAACGCGTCGGCGACTTGAAGGGCCGTATCCGCAAAATCGCCATCGTGGCAATGGCGCGCAAACTGCTGATCGCTCTGTGGAAGTTCGCCACCACCGGGGTCGTGCCGGAAGGCGCCATCCTGGCCGACTGAGACGACCGGACCCAATGAACCGGGTGGTTTGCCAGAGATCAAGCAATTGAGGGCGGGAACCCTCGACGAAACCGGGATGGGGTGTGCGCTGGTACCGGCCTGGGCTTATGCCGACACGGAGATGAGCGCCACCCTGTCCTGGGCCTTTACCCTGAAGCAAGGGGGATTAGGGTGTGAGCGAAGCAAGCTCAACCGGATATAAGGTGATCGCGGTCTTTGACCGGATCCGCAATACAAGGCCCACATCCCGTGTCCCGTGGTTCCCTCAGTCACTTCATTCGTCTCGGCAGGCCGTCCTCACTCCAAACGACTCAGCGGTTCCAATGGCTCAGATTGCTCGGCAAAACGCGAAAAACACCCTGCCACCCAGCGACAGCCGTCGCGCCCCCCAACCAGGCCGATCGGCCCAAACAGTAGTGAGGAACTCGAAGGCCTAGCCGGCCTTCACCGCTTCTCTCGTTGCCCATCATGGCCGACCCGATGGTCGGCCAAACCCCCATGCTTGCCTGAACCAGAAAGCTCTTCCAGAAAAAACTTTCCCGTTGACACGCCGCCCCTCATATAAGGCCGGTG
>NZ_PIUM01000007.1:0-1212 GCF_002845745.1 Telmatospirillum siberiense
GCGGTGAAGGCGGACGCGCCGTCGCTGACGGAGGGGACGGTTCCGGATTTCAACGCGGTGTCGCGGGACATCGTGGCGTTGAACCAGCTTCCCGACCGCAAGGTGACGCCCAGTTTGCGGGCGGGGACGACGCCGGGGACGGTGGATGTCGATCTGACCGTCGAGGACAAGCTTCCCTTGCACGGCAGCCTGGAGCTGAACGACCGCTATTCGGCGAACACGACGCGGCTGCGGCTGAACGGCACGCTGCATTACGACAATCTGTGGCAGTTGGGCCATTCGCTGTCGGTGAGCTACCAGATCGCGCCGGAGAACCCGAAGGACGCCAAGGTGTTCTCGGGGTCCTATCTGGCGCGGGTGCCGGGCTGGAGCGAGGTGAGCTTCCTGCTTTACGGGGTGAACCAGGACAGCAACGTCAACAGCCTGGGCAGCATGGACGTGGCCGGGCGGGGCCAGGTGATCGGGACGCGGGCGGTGATCACCCTGCCCGGCGAGGAAGGGTTTTTCCATACGCTGTCGACGGGTCCCGACTACAAGAACTTCCACGAGGCGGTCAGCACGGGGGGCAGCGGCTACGAGACGCCGATCACCTACTGGCCGGTGACGACGACCTGGAGCGGCACCTGGCAGGGGGAGGGCACGTTGACCCAGGCCAATGCCGGGGTGACTTTCGGCTTCCGCGGCCTGGGCAGCGGTCCGGGCGCCTTCGACAACAAGCGCTACAAGTCGGGCGGCGACTTCATCTATTTCCGCGGCGATGTCTCGCGCACGCAGGATTTGCCGGAAGGGCTGCAACTGTTCGGCAAAGTGCAGGGACAGGCGGCCAACGCGGCGCTGATCTCCAACGAGGAATATTCGGCCGGCGGCCTGGATAGCGTGCGCGGCTACCTGGAGAGCGAGGTTCTGGGGGATTCGGCGGCGCTGGCCTCGGTGGAGCTGCGCAGCCCGTCCTTGAGCCGCTGGCTGGGCGACGCGGTGATCAACGAATGGCGCCTCTACACCTTCGCCGAGGGCGGACATCTGGCCGTTCACGACGCCCTGGCCGAGGAGCATTCGGCCTTCGATCTGGCCAGCATCGGCGTCGGCACGCGCGGCAAGTTCTGGGATTACCTGAACGGTTCGGCCGATTTCGCGGTGCCGCTGCTCGGCCAAAGTTCGACCAAACGCTATGACCCGCGCCTGACCTTCCGGCTGTGGAGCGAGTTCTGAAGG
>NZ_PIUM01000007.1:1308-180104 GCF_002845745.1 Telmatospirillum siberiense
GTTCTGGGATTACCTGAACGGTTCGGCCGATTTCGCGGTGCCGCTGCTCGGCCAAAGTTCGACCAAACGCTATGACCCGCGCCTGACCTTCCGGCTGTGGAGCGAGTTCTGAAGGCGGCCAGTAACGACGAGGATCTGACATGCGATCGACATCTTTTCTGACGGTATTATTCGGCCTGGCGGCCGGGCTCGCCTCTCTTCCGACGTCGGCGCAGGCCTGGTGGAACGACGACTGGTCCCTGCGCAAGCCGGTGAGCGTCGATACCGGGTCGACGGGGGCCAACATCACCGAGGCGATCGGGCGGACGCCGGTGCTGGTCCGGCTGCATGCCGGCAACTTCAAGTTCGACGCCGGCAAGCAGGACGGCTCGGACCTCCGGGTGATCGCCTCCGACGACAAGACGCCGCTGCCCTTCCAGATCGAGAAATACGATTCGCTGTTGGGCGAGGCCTTCGTCTGGGTGGATGTGGCGGATCTGAAACCCGGGGCGCAGACGAGTTTCTTTGTCTATTACGGCAATGCCAAGGCGCCGGCGCTTCCGTCCGCCTCGGCCTTCGATGCCGACACGGTGCTGGCCTATCACTTCGCCGAGCGCGGGGCGCCGGCGAAGGACGCCACGGCCTACGGCAACAACGCGCAAAGCGCCGGCCAGGCCAGCGACGGCGCGCTGATCGGCCCCGGCCTGCGGCTGGACGGGCAGACGACGGTGACCATCGCCGGCTCGCCGTCGCTGGCCTGGGCGGAGGGGGCGCCGTTCACCTGGTCGGCGTGGCTGAAGCCGGGAACGGCGCAGGCGGCGGGGGTTTTGTTCTCGCGCCGCGAGGGGGCGAACGGCCTGGTGATCGGGCTCGACGCCGGGGTTCCCTATGTCGAGGTGACGCGCGACGGCGTGGCGCAGCGCAGCACGGTGGGGGCGGCGCTGCCGGCGAATTCCTGGCATCACCTGGCGGTGGTGTCGGCGGCCCAGGTGAGCCTGTCGGTGGACGGCAATCCGGTGGGGGCGGTGGCGGTGGCGGTTCCGCCGCTGTCCGGCCCGATGACGCTGGGCGGCGACCCGCAAGCCGCGGCTCCCGCTCCCGGTCTGGCCGGCGAGCTGGACGAGCTTGAGATCTCGAAGGTGGCCCGGCCGGCCGGCTTCATCCGTCTGGCGGCGCTCGAACAGGGCTCCGATGGCGCCAAGGTCCTGAAGCTGGGCGGCGACGAGGAGACCTCGTCCTGGTCGGGCGGCTATTTCGGGGTGATCCTGCATTCGGTGACGATGGACGGCTGGGTGGTGATCTCCATCCTGCTGATCATGGCCTTCATCAGCTGGATCGTGATGGCCGAGAAGGCGATGTATGTCGGGCGCCTGGGCAAGGCCAATCTGCAGTTCCACGACGCCTTCCGCCATGTCGCCGGGGATCTGACGGTTCTCGACCGTGGTGACGCCAAGGCGGCGCCGACGCTGGGCGGCAAGCTGAGCGAGGCGGAGCTGCGGGTGCTCCGCGACTCCTCGCTCTATCGTCTGTACCACATCGCCGTCGAGGAACTGCGCAACCGCGCCAATACGGGCCGGACCGTCCGTGGCCGGGCCTTGTCGGCCGAGGCCCTGGCCTCGATCCGGGCCTCGCTCGACAGCGGTCTGGTGCGCGAGACGCAGGCGCTGAACCGGCTGATGGTGCTGCTGACCATCGCCATCTCGGGCGGTCCGTTCCTGGGTCTTCTGGGCACGGTGGTCGGCGTGATGATCACCTTCGCGGCGATCGCGGCCAGCGGAGACGTCAACGTCAACGCCATCGCGCCGGGCATCGCGGCGGCGCTGGTGGCCACGGTGGCGGGGCTGTTCGTCGCCATCCCGGCGCTGTTTGGCTACAACTACCTGATCTCGCGGATCAAGGACGCGAGCGCCGACATGCAGGTGTTCATCGACGTTCTGCTGACCAAGACGGCCGAGGCCTACCGGCACCGGGCCGACCTGGCAGCGCCAGGAGGCGTGACACAAGGGGCGCCCGTTGGCGCCGCCGGCATCGCGGAGTAAGGGCGATGCAGGTCAAGGACGACGCCAAGCCGTACGACGACATCAACATCACGCCGATGCTGGACCTGGCCTATGTGCTGCTGGTGATCTTCATCATCATGACGACGGCTTCCGTGCAGGGGATGAAGGTGACCCTGCCGAAGGCTTCCGCCGCGCCCAGTCTGGCCAAGCCGCAGACCAAGGCGATCACGGTGACCAATGAGGGCAGGATCTTCCTCGACACCCTGCCGGTGAGCCTGCCCGAGCTGGAAAGCCGGCTGGCCAGTCAGAAGGCGCTGACGCCGGATTTTCCGGTGGTGGTCAAGGGCGACGGCCAGACCCCGTACCAGAATGTGATGGATGTGCTGGACCTGCTGGGCCGGCTGTCGATCACCCAGGTGGGTCTCGCCACCAAGCCGCTGGTGAAGTGATGCGGATGGAACGCGCGGTCCTTTTTTCTCCGTCATCCCCGGGCTTGACCCGGGGATCCATACGGCAGGGACGGACGGTGTCGTCAGTCTCCGGCCGGTGGATGGCCGGATCAAGTCCGGCCATGACGATGGGGTGGAGCGACGGCGCCGGGAGCGTGAACGATGCGGCTTGACCCGTTCCTCAAAGACCACGGACCGGCCATCGGCGCCGGGGTGGCGGCGGTGGTGGTGATCGGGCTGGCGGCGTTCCTGCTGACCCGGAGCGACGGCCAGCCGGTGCGGAAGGTTCCCGAGGTGATGATGGTCAAGCTGCAGCCTCTGCCGCCGCCGCCGCCTCCACCACCACCGCCGAAGATCGAACAGCCGAAGATGGTCGAACAGACGCCGGTGAAGATGGACGAGCCCCGGCCCGACAAGCCGATGGACAAGCCATTGGACAAACCGAAGGCGGACGCGCCGCCGCCCGGTCCCCTGGCCCTGGACGCCAAGGGCGAGGGGCCGGGCGACGCCTTCAATCTGGGCGGCAAGGAAGGCGGCACCGGCATTCTCGGCGGCGGGGGCGGCGGCTCCCGCTGGGGCTGGTACGCGGCGATCGTGCAGAACCAGATCGAGGATGCCATGCGCAAGAACAGGAAGACCAGGAACTCCCAGGCGCGGGTCGAACTGCGCGTGTGGAGCGACGCCCAGGGGCGCATCGAACGGGTGCAGCTGGCCGGTTCGACCAACGACGCCGAGGTCGATCAAGCCATCGAGCGCGAGGTGCTGGAAGGCATGACGCTCCGTCAGCCGCCGCCCAAGGACATGCCCATGCCCATCGTCGTGCGGATGACCGCCAGACGGCCGAGCTGAGTGAAACGACGGATCAAGACGTCAGGGGATTTATGGAATGATTTACTCACACGTGCATACCCGCCGCCTGAAGCTGCTGGCCGTTTCCATGATGGCCATGGCGGCGGCTTCGCCGCAGGCTCTGGCGCAGACCCGACAAGCGCAGCCCGCGGCCGAGATTTCCGGCGACGTGGCGCTTTCCATGCTCGACATCATGGTCAAGCGCGGCTTGCTGACCCAGGCTGAGGCCGACGGCATCGTCAACGAGGCCAAAGCCAAAGCCCTGGCCCGGGCACAGGCGCAGGCGAGCGCACCGGAGGCACCCGCCAAGGACGGCGCGGTGCATGTGCAATATGTGCCGCGGATCGTCAGGGATCAGATCAAGGACGAGGTCCGCCAGGAGGTGATGGCGCAAGCCAAGGACGAGGGCTGGGCGGCGCCCAACCAGATGCCGGAGTGGATGCAGCGAATCCATATCTCCGGCGACGTGCGGTTCCGCTCCGAGGAGGACATGTTCCCCAAGGGTAACACGCTGAACACGGACGATCAGGCCAACTTCAACACACTGAACACGCAGAGCACGCCGGTCGATCTCGCCAGCACGACCTCGCTCAGCCACGTGCCCTACTATAACTGGAACAAGGATCGCGAGCGGGAACGGCTGCGCGCCCGTCTGGACGTCGGCGTCGATATCGGCGACGGCCTGTCCACCGAGGTCAGGCTGGCCACCGGCGAGAGCTCGTCGCCGGTGTCGGAGAACCAGACCCTGGGCGGTTCCGGCGGCAATTTCAGCAAATACGGCCTGTGGCTGGACCGCGGCAATATCCGCTACGACGCCTTCAATATGGAAAACTACGGCTTGTCCGCCGTCGCCGGGCGTTTCGCCAATCCGTTCTTCTCGACCGATCTGGTGTGGAACAACGATCTCAACTTCGACGGGGTGGCGGTGTCCGGGCGTTATCAGGTGGCCGAGGGTGTGACGCCCTTCGTCACCGTCGGCACGTTCCCGGTCTACGACACCGCCCTCAATTTCTCGACCAATCAGGACTCGCAGTACCAAGGCGGCGCAAGCCGGGACAAGTGGCTCTACGCGGCGCAGGCCGGTACGGACTGGAAGGTCTCCAGGGACACGGGGATCAAGGTCGGCGCCGCCTACTATTATTTCCAGAACGTCGAAGGCAGAACGGTCACCTGCAGCGCCGACGACACCTCGTGCGGCCAGAATTACGCGCCCTCCTTCGCGCAGAAGGGCAACACCTACTTCAAGCTCAGAAACAATTATAACTACGACAGCTCCAGTTCGACCTTGAATCACGAATATCAGTATTTCGGATTGGCCACGCCCTTCCATGAACTGGCGCTGACCGGCAAGGCCGATTACGACGGGTTGAAGCCGCTGGGAGCCAAGCCGTTCCGTGTCACGCTGGATGGCGATTTCGTCAAGAATCTGGCTTTCAACAAGAACTCCATTCTGACCAGGGATCCCTGGAACAACGTCGTGAACAGCACCTTCACGGGCGGCGACACCGGCGCCATGCTGCGCCTGACCGTGGGCAGTCCGGCGTTGAAGGAGCGTTGGGACTGGACCGTCAGTCTCGCCTACAAATACCTGGAATCGGACGCGGTGGTCGACGCCTTCACCGACTCCGATTTCGGCATGGGCGGCACCAATCTCCGGGGGTACATCCTCGGCGGCAATCTGGCCTTGTCCAAGAATCTGTGGACCTCCCTGCGCTGGCTTTCCGCCGACTCGATCGCGGGGGCCGCCTACTCGTCCGACGTCGTCTTCCTCGACATCAACGCGAAGTTCTGATCATGGGCGATCACAAAATGCCTCTCGGGTTTGCCCTCACCCTCCCGGCCTATCGGCCGGGCCCCTCCCTCTCCCGCCAAGCGGGCGAGGGAGGGGCCCGCCGCGCCAGCGGTGGGAGGGTGAGAGCCGCCCTGGCCGCCCTATTGTTCCTCGCCGCCGGCCCGGCCTGGGCCGACGAGGCGACCGAGACGCGGCTCAGGGACGCATTGCGTCAGGCGATCACGCAGCAGCGGTCCCTGGAAGATTCGAGCGCGCAGCTGCAGGCCAAGGTCTCCGACCAGGACAAGCTGATCGCCGCCTTGAAGGCGCAACTCGACCAGAAGAAACCGGCGGCGGGTCCGGCGGTGGACCGCGCCGAGGCCGAGCGGATGGCGGCGGAGTTCAACCGCCGCCTGGCCGCCGAGAACGAACAAGCGCGTCAGATGGGCGAAACCCTGGAGAAATGGAAGGCCGCCTACAACCAGGCGGCCGAGGTGGCCCGCGCCAGGGAGGCCGAGCGGGCCCGGCTGGCCGGCGCGGTCGAGGGGCTGACCAAGCGGGGCGAAACCTGCGAGGCGAAGAATGCCCTGCTGTTCAAGGTCGGCAACGAGATCCTCGACCGCCTGAAGGATGTCGATGTCGCCGAGGCCATTGCCGCCCACGAACCCTTCGTCGGCACCAAGCGGGTTGAACTGCAGAGCCTCGCCCAGGATTTCCAGGACAAGCTGCTCGACCAGAGGGCCGGACCATGAGCCGGCTCCCGCTCCCCCTCATCCCAACCCTTCTCCCACGAGGGGAGAAGGGCTTTTCCAGCCCTCGCCCCTTGCGGGTGAGGGGGTGTCTGAGCCGGCGGGGGGTAGGGATTTCTCTCCTTTCTCCACAGGGGGAGACGGGCCTTTCGGGCATGCGGAAATCACGGCGAACCGAGTGCCGCCAGAATGGTCGTCAGGATCCCTTCCGGATTGGTGAGAATATCGTGATTCCAGAAACGCAGGATGCGAAATCCCTGGCAGGCCAGCCAGGCGTCACGTTTCGCGTCATCGGAACTACCGGCGTGCTGTCCGCCATCGCATTCGATGACCAGGCGATGGGAAAAGGAAATGAAGTCGACGATATAGGGGCCAAGGGGGCGCTGGCGCCGGAATTTGGCGCCGGCCAATTGGGATGCCCGCAACATTCGCCACATCGCCATCTCGGCATCGGTGGCGTCCCGGCGCAGCTTACGGGCGAGATCCGTCGACATCCCGACAATCATACCATTTTGAATCGCATCGTCATCACCCCTAACCGCCCCCTCATCCCAACCATTCTCCCGCAAGGGGGGAAGGGCTCTCCAAGCCCTCGCCCCTCGTGGGAGAGGGCGGCGAGCGTCAGCGAGCGGGTGAGGGGGTGTTCGAGCCGGCAGGGAATCGAGATTTTTTCTCCTCTCCCCATGGGGGAAACGGGTTTTTGGAAGGCATATCAGCGATGAGAACGATCATGCGTCAGTTTGCACTGTTCCTGGCCGCGGGCCTTCTGCCCGTGGTGCTCTCCTGTCCCGCGGCCGAAGCCGCCTCGGCCGTCGCCAGCACCAACCCGGCCGAGGTGGTGGCCCGGGTCGGTGGCGCCGATCTGACCACCGACGACGTCCGCGCCTATGTCGAGACCCTGGCTCCGGCGGAACGGGCGGCCATCGCCGCCGATCCGGCCAGGCTGGGGCAGGCGGTCAGGCTCTATCTCGCCCAGCGTCTGGTGCTGAAGGAGGCGCTGGACAAGAAGTTCGATCAGAAGGCCGCGACCAAGGCCCAGCTCGACCGCGTTCGCGATGCCGCCCTGTCCGAGCTTTATCTGGCCTCGGTGGTCAAGGTCCCCGACGGCTACCCCTCCGACGCCGAGGTGCAGGCGGCCTATGACGCCAACAAATCGGCCTTCGTGGTCCCCCGGCAATATCGGCTGGCCCAGATCTTCATCGGCGCGCCCAAGGGCGACAAGGAGGACAAGGGCAAGCTCGACGCGGTGGTGGCCAGGCTGAAGGCCAAGGGCGCCGACTTCGCCGCCATCGCCGGTGAAACCACCGACACGCCCGCCGAGGCCGGCAAGGGCGGCGAACTCGGCTGGGTGGCGGAAAGCCAGCTGGTGCCGGAGATCAAGGCTGCCGTCGCGGGGTTGGCCAAGGACGCCGTTTCCGACCCGATCCGCATGGAGGACGGCTGGCACATCATCAAGCTGCAAGATACCAAGCCGGCCGGCACCGCCCCGCTTGCCGACATCAAGCCGGCGCTGGTCGAGCGGCTCCGTCAGGCCAAGGCCCAGCAGTTGCGCCAGGCCTATCTCGGCCAGCTCCTCCAGAAGGACCCGCCGGTCCTCAACGAACTCGCCCTTGCCAAGATCACGCTGAAGAAGTGAAGGACCACGACATGACCGATACGGATCTCCATCGTTTTCTGACCCCGGCCCTGTTGCGCGAGACGCTTCAGGCCGCCGGCTACCGGGTGGGCGAGGCCAAGGGCGCCGACGGCGTGCCGGTCCTTAGCTCGGCCACCAATGGGCTGGGCTTCGAGCTGCGCCTGTTCAATCCCCTGCCGGACGAGGACGACGGCACGCCTCCGGGCGTCGCCCGTTTCGCCGACGCCACCTTCCGCACGGCCTTTCAGGTGAGGGGCGAACTGCCGTTGGCGCTGGTCAACGGGTGGAACGCCACCCACCGCTTCGCCCGCCTACAACTGGCCGGCGGCAGCGGCGCGCCCGACGGCTGGCTGATCTTCGACATGGATGTCGTCGGCCTGGGCGGCGTCACCTCCGGCAACCTGCGCGCCCATGTCGAAATCTGGGACCGCCTGCTCCAGGAACTGCTCGCCTGGCTGCGCGCCGAACTGCCCAAGCTGGCCAAGGCCGCGCCCGTCGCCGAACCCGCGGCGGAGGCTTCGGCGGCCTGAACGACGGTGACCTGACGACATTGAAAGTGCCAAGAGGTCCGGGCACTCCAGCCCTCTCCCACGGGGGGAGAGGGAGCCCTGCCTCGCCGGTTGCGACACTTACAGCCAAGAGGACCATCATGACGCGCACTTTTCACCGGCATCGCTCCCACCGCCGCATGTTGCTGGCCGGCGTCAGTGTCTTCACGCTGTTGATCGCCGCCGGCCCCGCCCGGGCGGGCCATTTCAGCAGCGCGCTGGCGACGACCCAACGTACCGCGAGCACCACCTCCAGCACGACGACATCCACGACGACCTCGACTGCCCAGGTGACGGCGGATCTGACCAAGGCGGCGACCTCGTTCAGGGCGGCGGCGGCCGCGCAAGTGGCGGCCAGGGCGGCGGCGGCGAGCAATACGGTGACGTTGTCCAACGGCACGACGGTGACTGTGACCGAAGGTCTGTCCAGCAACGGATTGGTGCCCGACTCCGGGCTCGCCGGCACCGGCGTCGCCAATGGAGTCACCTCCTGGACCAATGTCGATACGCCCACCCAGACCAGCAACGGCGACGGAACCACCACCGTCACGGTGAAACAGACCGCCGCAAAGGCCATCGCCAACTGGACCACCTTCAACGTCGGCAAGAACACGACGCTGTACTTCAATCAGAGCGCCGGCACCGCATCCGACGGTTCCAACGACTGGGTCGTCCTCAACCGCATCACCGGTAACGCCATCGCTCCCAGCGTCGTTTTAGGCACCATCAAGGCCGAGGGCTCGGTCTATGTCGTCAACCAGAACGGCATCGTCTTCGGCGGCTCCTCCCAGGTCAATGTCCATACGCTGATCGCCAGTTCGCTCTGGCTCAACCAGACCCTCTACGAGGACGGCATCCTCAACAATCCGACAACGAGCGGCGTCTCCCAGCTCGAATATCAGTTGTCGGCCCTGTCCACGCTGAACACGGCCGTAAGCTCAAGCGATTCGGCCACCTATAGCGGCAATCCGGGCGACATCGTCGTCGAGGCGGGGGCGCAGATCAACGCCGTGGCCGATAGCGCGGGCAATGGCGGCCGCGTCCTCCTGGCCGGCGCCAACGTCACCAACGACGGGATAATCTCGACACCCAAAGGCCAGACGATCCTGGCTGCCGGCTTGCAAGTTCTGCTGGCCGCCCACGATTCCTCCGATGCCTCGATCCGCGGACTCGACGCCTATGTCGGCGCCGTCAGTTCCACCCTTTATCCGACGCTTTCCGCCGGTACGGTGATCAACAACGGCATCGTCGCCGCCGACGAGGGCAATATTACGCTGACCGGCGCCAGCGTTTATCAGAACGGCGTTCTCGAAGCGACCACATCGGTTTCGCTGAACGGCAGCATTGGCCTCTATGCCCGGTATGGCGCGGTGGAAAGTTCGGTTTCGGGGACGACTTACGCAATTACGTCGCTTAAATCCGGCCTGGTGGAGTTCGGGGCGGGCAGCCTGACCACGGTGCTGCCGGAAATCGACAGCACCGCCACTTATGCCGGCTCGTCGCTGGTGCTGAGCTCGCAGATCGATGTCCTGGGGCATGCCGTTTATCTGGCGGACGATGCGATGCTCCTGGCGCCGGCCGGCAAGGTCACCATCAAGGCCGGCACCTACGCCGGGTCGGCGATCGTCGGCAAGAGTACGGACGGCCTTCTCTACGCGTCCGACGGCCAGATTTATCTCGACAACGGGGCGATCATCGATGTCGCCGGTCTGGTCGATGTCGAGGAATCGGTTGCCGACACGGTGATCGCCGTTCAATTGCTGTCCGCGGATCTGGCGGATTCGCCGCTGCAACGCGACGGTATTCTTTATAAGGCGACGGTCTATGTCGATCTGCTGAAAAGCGGCACCTATGACGGCACCGCCTGGATCGGCACGCCGGTCGCCGATGTGTCCGGTTACGCCGACCTGGTCAATCATACGGTGGCGCAACTTTCCACCAACGGCGGCACGGTAACTCTTTCCGCCGGCGACGCGGTAATCTTGAAATCCGGTTCGCTGGTGAATGTGTCGGGCGGCTCGATCGCCTATCAAGGCGGCTATGTCCATGCCGAAACCTATCTCGAGACGTCCGGCGGCGTAAGGGTGGCGATCTCCAATGCGACGCCGGATATCGTCTATGACGCGATTTTGGGAAGCAAGACCGTAAGCTCCACCAAGTGGGGAACGTCGGAGACCTTTACGAACCGCTTCCTGCCGGGCGTCGGCACGGTTTACCGGGCGGGTTTCGTTCAAGGCGGCGACGGCGGTTCCCTGTCGATCACCACGACCTCTCCGGTTCTGGATGGCACGTTGTTGGGCTCGGTCATCACCGGCGAGTATCAGACGTCGTCCTCGTCGACCTGGGCGGAGACCGCCATTCCGACGGTATCCACCCTGGCCTTGACGCTGCAGAAATATACCACGGTCTCCGGCGCCTATCTTTTGACGGATTTTTACGGCGTCGATATTACGATCGATAAAAATAACGTTTTGTCCGAGGCTGCGGATTTTACCTACAATATTTCCAGCAATAGCTATGGAACGCTCGACGACACGCACAAATACAATCTCTATATCAGTTCGGATGTCTTCGGCAGCGACGGCTTCGAAAAAGTCACCATCGTCGATACGCTGGGGTCGGTCACCGTTCCCGCCGGCGTGACGCTGCAGCCGCAAACCCTGAGCGGCAGCGGGCTGTCGATTACGGCCCATGACATCGATATCGCCGGCGACCTGATCTATCACGGCGGTACGGTGACGCTGAACGCATACTCGGCGATCAACGAATATGCGCGTTCCTATTATGGTACGTCCTATCCCGTCGATCCCACCACGGTAACGCTGAGCGGTACGATCGACGTCTCCGGCGAGGCCTATGATCTGTTGCGCGACGACTATCGCGGGCCGATGGTCACCAGCGGCGGCACGGTCACGATCTACGGCGATCTGACCGATTTGACCGCGACCGGCGCGATCGACGTCTCGGGCGGCGCGAAGGTCAGCGCCAAGGACGTGATAACCTATGGCAATGCCGGATCGATCAGCGTCGAAGGGCAATATGGCCTGACGCTGGACGCCACGCTGTCCGGCTATGCCGGAGAGGGCGCCACCGGCGGCAGCCTGACGCTGATCGCGCCCGGGTTCCAGATCGGCGGCACCACCGCCTATGCCGGGAACGTCATTCTGCTGTCGTCCGCCTTCTTCAGTCAGGGCGGTTTTTCCAGCTTTACCATCGAGGGCTACGGTCAATGGGAAGATGCCGCCCACAGCTATGGCACCACGGTCATCCCCGGCCTAGTGGTGGCGGACGATACGGTGATCTCGCCCCAGGTGGTGAGCGAAAGGCTGGAGAAGGATACGGGAACGTTCGCCACCTATCTCGACGAGCAGTCCTTGCGCAGCCCGGTCAACCTGACGCTGAAGGCTTTGGGGAAGAAAACCGACGTCGCCTTGACGGGGGAAGTCGATTATCGCGGCGATCTGGTCATCGGCAAAGGGGTGGTCGTCGACATCGCGCCGGGAACATCGGGAAGCACGGTCAAGGGCGGCTCAGTCAGTCTCGGCGGCGGCACGGTGACCATGCTGGGCGATATCTCCGTGCCCGGCGGCAGCGTCTCGATCACCGGCGGCAATGCCTACAAGCTGAATACGCATAACCCGTCCTCCGGCAACGTCTCGGTGACCGTCTATCTCGGCGCCGATTCCGTGATATCGACGGCCGGCGCCACGGTTCTGACGACGGACATCGACGGTTTTACCACCGGCACGGTGCTGTCCGGCGGCAGCATCGCGCTTTCGGGCGATATCTATGCCGAAAGCGGGTCGGTGCTGGATGTTTCGGGCGCCATCGGCACGATCAATGTCGCGGACAGCTCGGGCAGCTCCGCGCGCAGCACCCTGGACGCAAGGTCCGGGGCCGGAAGCTATCTGCGCACCACCGTGGAAAGCGGTGGCGGAACCATTACCCTGGCGGGCAATGACCTGTTGCTGGTCAAGTCGACCCTGCTCGGGTCGGCGGGCGGCGATGAGGCTTCCGGCGGCACGCTCAATGTCAGTTCCGGCGTCTTGCTGACCGGGGATAATGGCCAGGATATAGCATCGTCGTTCACCCCCTCTCTTTACGTGACGCAGGACGACACGGTCTATAAGGGGGTCACGCTTGTCGCCGGCAACGGCGTGACGACGGTGGACGGCGTTCTTTCGGGGTTGATCCCCGTCCGTGGCGATATCGCGGAATTGGGCTATTTCTCCGCCGACCAGTTCAACCGCGGCGGCTTCTCTTCGCTGGTCCTGGGCGGCACGGTGCGGTTTTCCGGCGATGTGGCGATCACGGCGTCCGGCAGCATCAAGGTCGCCACCGGTTCCACCATCAACTCGGGGACATACACCAGCGTTCTTTATGCCGATGGCAACGTCGTCCTCAACGCGCCCTATGTCGCGCTCGGCAGCACCTTCGGCAATGCGTTGGCCGTCGGAAAAAATATCACCTTCGCCGGCAGCACCGCATATAGCGACGCGCCGTCCACTCAATATGGCGGCGGCAGCCTGACGGTCAACGCCACGACGCTGATCGATGTCGGCAATCTTATTCTGGAAGGCGTCTCGACCACCTCTCTTACCGCGACCGGCGGTGACATCCGCGGCTATGGCACCCTTGACGCCACGGGAACGGTGACGCTGACGGCGAACCAGGTTTACGTTCCGACCAGCAGCATCTTCAAGATCATCGTCAATCCCGGCGCCACCTCGGTCGGCATGCTGACCATTCTGCCTTCGGGGGTTGGCGCCACGCCGCTGTCGGCCGGCGGCGAAATCGATCTCTATGCCTCGGTCGTCGACATCGAAGGCACGCTGCGCGCACCGATCGGCACCATCCAGATCGGCTACGATTCGAGCAATCCCACCGCGGCCGGAACGTCCTCCGCCGGCGACTACGATCCGGTGACCGGTCGGCTGGCGCCGAGCGTGACGACGCTGGCGCTGGGCGGCGGCAGCGTGTTGTCGGTCTCGGCGGACGGCAAGACCATTCCCTATGGCGAGGTCAGCGAAGACGGTGTCTGGAGCAATCCGCTCGGCGTCGACATCACCGCATCCGGGGTCTCCGGCAAGACGGTCAAGCTGTACGGCGCCACGATCGACAGCAGGAAAGGCTCGGAAGTCGACATCTCGGGGAGCGGTGATCTTTATGCCTACACCTGGGTCGAAGGCAATGGCGGCACCACCGACGTGCTGGCGGCATCCAACCAATACGCCATCATTCCCAACTATGGCTCCGGTTACGCGCCGCTCTCGACGGATTCGAAGTATTCCGACTCGTCGATCGGCGTCGGCACCACGGTGTATTTAAGCGGCATCGACGGTCTCGCCTCGGGCTATTATACGCTGCTGCCGGCCCGCTACGCCTTGCTTTCCGGCGCCTATCTGGTGTCGGTGTCGAGCGGGTCCGTGACCCGCGCCAATGCCGATGGTTCGGCGGTCACTTCCGGCTATGTGGTGAACGCTTTTACCGGCAAGGCGGCAAGCTCGACCGCGACGGTGCTTTTTACCGTCACGCCCAGCGCGGTGGTGCGGACGGAGTCGAAATATACCGATTATTCCGCCAACACGACGCTGGCGGCCGGGGCGACGGCCGCCGGAGACAGCGTTCCGCGTCTGCCGAAGGATGGCGGTATCCTGCAAATAACCGCCGGTTCCCTGACGCTGAGCGGATCGGTGCTGTCGTCCGGCGATACCGCGAATAGCGGCTACGCCGGTCTTGTCGAGATCAGCGGCAGTGGCGATATCGCCATCGTCGACGGCAGCGTCGACACCTCGTCCTATGCCGCGGGCACGCTGATCCTCTCCGCCAGCCAGCTCAACGCCTTCGGCGCGGAAACCCTGCTGATCGGCGGTATCAGCAACAGTACGAACGTCGTCACGGTCAAGGTGGCGACGATCACCGTCGACGATGCGAACGCCGCGCTGACCGGCCCCGACATCATCCTGGTTTCCGAAGACGATCTGATCTTGAAGGACGGCGCCAGGATCGAGCAGAAAGGGACGCTCTCCGGCGCCGCCACCAGCCTGACCATCGGCAGGTCCGGCACCTCGGGCAGCGGCGACGGCGTCGCATTGCGGGTCAGTTCCGATGCCGCCGCTTCGGTGTCCCGCCTCGGCACCAGCGGTTCGACCTCTCCGATATTGACGATCGGGGCGAACGTCGTTCTGGCCGGTCTCGACAGCGGCGGCAATCTGGCCAATGCCGGTTCCGTGATCTTGAATTCCTCGGCGAAGGCGGCGGTGGATTCAAGTCTGGTCATCAAGGCCGATACCGTCGAGCTGGCGGCGGACCGGATTACCCTGGTGCTGGACAATGCCGGCACCCTGCCGGCCTATAGCGGCATCACGCTGGCCGGCGACAAGCTGGTGTCGATGATGGCGGCGGCCAAGACCGTGGTGCTGACCTCTTACGGCAGCATCGACATTTACGGCAGCGGCAGCATCGGCAACGCGTCGTCGGGCATCCTCACGCTGCAGACGCCGGAAATTCGCGGTTACGACAATGGCGGCGGGGTCACGTTGAATGCCGAGACGGTTACGCTCGGCAATAGCGCGGCGGCCACCGCTGCGGGAACGGATGCAACCGCAACCGGCGGCCTGACGATCAATAGCGCGACCCTGACCATCGACAAGGGCGATGTCGCCATCAATCAATTTACCGGTGTTACCCTGGCGGCCAGCAAGGGCCTGCTGTTCGACGGCGCCGGCAATCTGACGGTCGGCAGCGATCTGACCATCAGCACGCCCGAGATCACCGCCACGGCGGGATCGAAAGGGACCTTGACCGTCAGCGGCGCTCTTACGGTGAACACGACCGACGCCGCCACCGCGGCGGTGAGCGGCGGCCTGGCCGCTTATTTGACTTTGACGGCGAATACGATTTCCGTGAGCGGCACCGATATCGTGCTGCCCAGCGGCTCGCTGACGCTTGAGGCGACCACAGGCGGCATCTCCATCGCGGACGGTGCCACCTTGAGCGCCGCCGGCGAGGCGGAAATCTATGACGACTATACCCTCTATAGCAGCGGCGGTTACGTCAAGCTGATCGCCGACAAGGGCTCGGTGGCGCTGAACGGCGGAACATTGTCGGTCACCGCGCAATCCGGCGGCGGCAGTGCCGGCACTCTGTTGATCAGCGCGCCCAACGGGATCGTATCTTTGAACGGTTCGCTGCTTGGCGCGGCGGGCAGCGCCAGCGGCACCGGCGGCGGCTTCTATCTCGATGTCGGCAGTCTTGCCAGCACTGCGGCGATCGACGCCCTGCTCAACGGCGGCGGCTTCACCGCCTTGCGCGACTACCGGGTACGCACCGGCGACGTGGCCATCGACGGGACGGCGAAGGCGGCCTCTTACACGCTATCGGCGGACGCGGGCGGCATCACCGTCACCGGCACCGGATCGATCGACGCCAGTGGCGCCACCGGCGGGGCCATTTACCTCGCGGCGGCGAAGGATGTCGTGCTGCAAAGCGGCGCGAAGCTCGATGTTTCCGGCAGCGCTTTCGATGACGCAGGGAAAGGCGGCCGCGTCGATCTGGAGACCGAAGGCAAGGGCACGCTGGGCATCGATATCGAGGCGGGGTCCATCATCGATCTGTCGGTCAATGGCGCGGCCGGCGGCACGCTTTACCTGCGCGCGCCGCGCACCGCCGCCAACACCGATGTGCTGATCGCCCCGGTCAACGGCACCATCAGGAATGCCTCGGCCATCACCGTCGAGGCCTACAAGATCTACACCGCCACCGATGGCTCGATCGACGCGGTGGAACTTCAGGCCAAATACGATGCCCAGGACTTCCTCGGCACGCTGTCGGGCGGCGTCCTTTACGATCATAACGGCAATGTGATGTCCGACACCGGCGCCGCGATCAAATCGCGGCTGTTCGGGACCAACAGCGACAGTACTCTGAAAAGCGTCGCCAAGATCACCCCCGGCGTCGAAATCGACAGCGCGGCAAGCTCCGGCAGCGTCTCCGTCAGCCTCGCCGCCAGCAGCGGGCTCAACACCAGCAGCGCCTTCAGGGCGCTTACGACCACGCCGAGTACCACCATCACCGTCACGTTCACCAGCAGCGGCACCTACACCACCGGTTCCGGGACCACCAGCTTCGCCGCCGGTGACACGGTCACGCTGCAAGGCGGCACCGCCTATACGATCGTGCTGGCCGCCTCGGGCACCTTGTCGACCTCGTCGGCGCTCACCGCGACTGCGGGATCAACAGCAACAAGTATAATCAACAGCACAAATACCGTTAATGGAAGAATTTCCGTCACCACCAGCAGTAAAATTGTAGTTACGTCGGCGGTAACGTTGGGTGGGACAAATGATAATACGTTGTATTATATCGCCGCCGGTTCGACCACACAGGTTCCTATCGCCTCCCGTGGCAACGGCGGCACCTTGGTCCCGGCCGGCGCAACCGTTTACGCTGCGACGAGCGGTTATCTGTACAATAGGAGCGGCAGCACGATAACCGTTTACAGTTTGACCAGTTCGCTGGCGCTGACGAACAATTCGGCCAGCGTCACCATCCGGGGCGGCACTTCGCTGAACGGCACCGTCACCTACGCCACCGCCAGCGTTCTTTCCGCCGGTACGCTGAAAGCTTCGGATTCGGGTTATTACTACACCACCGATCCCAGCGTAAAAACCACCTTCAGCGCCAACGCCACCTTTGCCGTGCCGGCCGGCGCCACCATGGTGTTCGACAAGGCCGCCACCGTTACCATCACTGCCATCGGCAGCAGCGGCACGGTGCAGTTGTCGGTCAACGATACAGTGCTGAACCTGACGAACGCGAACATTACCACCACTTCCGCCGGAACCAGTATTGTCCTCGGCACGTCGGTCGGGTCGGGGACATACGCCACCAAATCGGTTGCGCTGCCGGCCGGCACCTATACCGTCACCTACGAATCATCGCCGTCCTTCACGGTCGGCAGCGCGGGATATTACATCACGCCCGCCGGAACCAAAGTTAACTTCAACGCCGGCGATACGCTCAGCAATCTTGCGGCGGGCACGACGATTACACTTAACTCCTCGGGAACGGTGACGACCACGGCCATGGGGGTGCTGGTGCTGGCCGTGCCGATCGGGACCACCTTGAGCAGCGTGTCGCTGGGTTATGCCGCGACCACCGAAACCACCAGCCTCAGCTACTACAGCAATCCGGCACTTCTGCTCGGCGGCGACCTGACGCTCGGCAACGTCTTTACCACCACCGCCGCCGATCTCGACCTTTCGACCTGGCGCTTCGGTACCGACAATGTCGCCGGCACCCTGACCCTGCGCTCGGCCGGCAATATCCGTTTTTACAATTCGCTGACCGACGGATTCACCGGCACCCTCAGCACCACCGCCGGCACGATGTATTACGGGCTGACGGCGGCGGGTTCGACCTCCTGGACCTATCGCATCGTCGCCGGCGCCGATCTTGGCGCCGCCAATTACCGGGACGTGCTGTCCCTGGCGGAACTGGCCTCGGGCAAGGGCTCGGTGCTGGTCGGCAAGACCGCCGCCGATTACGGCAGTTCCGACACCAACGGCTATTACACCTCGGGCACGAGCGCCGCCACCAGCCGCGATCCCTATTACAACTCGGTCAGCTTCTATCAGGTGATCCGCACCGGCACCGGCGACATCGGCATCTATGCCGGGCGCGATGTCGAGCTGCTGAACCCCTTCACCGCGATCTATACCGCCGGCACTCAGGTGGTGCCCGATGCCACCCTGTTCGATACCCCGGTCACCACCTATACCGCTCTTCTCGGCGTCGGTGGGGCCTATCAGACGCTCACCCAGACCGCCGCCCAATACAGCCAAGGTGGCGGCAACGTCACCATCGTCGCCCAGAACAACATCGAGCGTCTGACCGATATCGGCGATGGCGTCCTGATCGACGATTCGACCCAGGAAATGCCGACCAGTTGGCTCAACCGCCGCTCCTATGTCGATACCTCCGGCAACTTCACCACGATTCCCTGCACCAGCGGGACCATTTGCACCTATCAGGGCGATGTCGCCTCGACCACCTGGTGGGTGGATTTCAGCAATTTCTACGAAGGCGTCGGGGCGCTGGGCGGCGGCAATGTGGTGCTGAAGGCCGGCAACGACATCCGCAATGTCGATGCCGTGGTGCCGACCAACGCCTGGATGACCAAAACCACCACCGTGAACGGGATGGCCACGTCTTCGGCCGCCAGCCAGATCCTCACCACCTATGGCGGCGGCGATCTGACGGTGGTCGCCGGCGGCGACATCAGCGGCGGCGTCTATTATGTCGAGGACGGCACCGGCCTCCTGAAGGCCGGTGGCTCCATCACCACCAACGCCTCGCGAACGACGGATGCCGCTGCGCTGCTGGCCTATGAAAAATCCGGCTATATCACGGCGCTCGCGGCCTACAGCGACCTTTCCGATTCCGATAAATGGCTGCCGACCACGTTGTTCCTCGGCACCGGCAGCTTTACGGTGGAGGCGAACGGCGATGTGCTGATCGGTTCGGTGGCGAATGTGTTCGGCCTGCCGCAGAGTGTCCTCAACGGCTACACCAAGCGGACCTATTTCACCACTTATGACGAAAGCGGTAGCGTCACCATCGCCTCGCTCGCCGGCGATGTCACGCTGGAAAACGACGGCCTGCTTTATAGCTGGTACCAAACCATCTTGGGCTACAATTCCAGCAATGGCCTGTCTTCATCGATAGTATCTGGCGAGCGGGCCTGGTTGCGCCTTGATGTCAGAATGACTACGGCCGCTACGACGATGCTCGAATCCTTCATGAATTTGATGCCGTCGAATCTGACCGTCGAGGCGCTGTCCGGCGACATCGACATCAAGGGCAGCATTTATCTCGCTCCCTCCAGCACCGGCTCGCTGTCCCTGTTCGCCGCCGACACCATCAACGGCAGCTATTATGTCGATAGCGGTTCCAAATATTCCGCTGGCACGGTCAACGAATCCGAGATCGTGATTTCGGACGCCGATCCGGGCCAGCTCAATTCCATCACCAATCCGGTGAACAATTGCACCACACTGGCCTACTCCTGCGCGGCATCCGCGACCGTGGAGGACGGCACCACCATTACCGGCGCCACCAATCAGACGCTGGCCGAAAAGATGCTGAATCATGCCTCTTACGTTCTTCACAAGAACGACAGCGTACCGGTGCGCATCTACGCCAAAAGCGGCGACATCACCGGCATCGAGCTGTTCTCGCCCAAGGCAACCCGCATCATCGCCGGCGGCGACATCACCGACATCGCCTTCTATATCCAGAACATCAACGCCTCGGATGTCAGCCTGATCGCGGCGGGCGGCACCATCGTCGCCTATGACGCGAACGCTACCGGGTTGAAGGAGGCCTTGGCCGACTATTACGCCAGCGCCTATTTCGTCTCCACGTCGAAAGCCTATACCCTCTCGCCGCAGAGCGGCGACATTCAGGTGGCCGGTCCGGGAACGATCGAGGTTCTGGCGGGCGACGACGTCAACCTCGGCGTCAGCACCACGGTCGGGGCCAGTTCAAATGGCACGTCGGCCGGCATCGTCACCATCGGCAACGAATCGAACCCGTATCTTTCCGACAAGGGGTCCTCGATCATCCTTGCCGCGGGCCTGACCGGCGGCACCTCCGGCGGGCTGAGCGACAGCATGGATTTCAGCAGCTTCATCGCCGAGTTCCTCAATCCCTCCACGATGACATACGGCACCGTCGACCGGGTGCTGAGCGAACTGGGCAAAGAACTCGGCTTGAGCGACACCTCGTCCTCGGCGGTGTGGAGCGCATTCGGGGGGCTGAGCGAAACCAAGAAGGAACAATGGGCGTTGGACGCCTTCTTCCTGGTCTTACGCGACGCCGGGCGCGACCATAATGACAGCAGCGCCGCCAACCGCGGCTATCAGGACGGGTACTCGGCGATAAAGGCTCTCTTTTCCGGAAATTCCTGGAAGGGTGACGTCCGGATGACATCGCGTGAAATCAAAACCTCGCAAGGCGGCGACATCTCGATACTGGTTCCCGGCGGCTCACTTTCCGTCGGCTATTCGCGCGACAGCCAGCCGCAGGACCAGGGCATCATCACCGAGGGCGGCGGCAACATCGACATCTTCACCAGCGGCGACATGATCATCGGGACATCTCGTGTTTTCACGCTGGATGGCGGCGATGTGACGATTTGGTCGACCTATGGCGATATCGCCGCCGGCGCCGCGGGGAAATCGGTCAAGGCGGCGCCGCCGAGCCGCGTCAAAATCGATCCCGACACCGGGAGCGTCGAAAGTGACTTGTCGGGTTTGGTCACTGGCGGAGGCATCGGCGTTCTGGCCGCGCTGCCGGGTGTGACCGCCGGTGACGTCGACCTGATCGCCCCGAACGGCGTGGTAGATGCCGGCGACGCCGGCATCCGCTCGACCGGGAATATCTCTATCGCCGCCTTGCAGGTGCTGAACTCGTGGAACATCCAGGCCAGCGGCAGCATTACCGGCGTTCCGGTGGCGGCGATGCCCAATCTCGGCGGACTCATGTCCGCGTCCAATGCCGCCGGACAGTCCGCCGCCGCCGCTGACGAGGCATCGAAGCAATCGCGACAGACCGGCCCGCGCGCCACCGATCTGCCATCGATCATCACCATCGAGGTCATCGGCTACGGGGGGGCGGGGGCCGACGACGCCACGCAGGAGCAACTGCGGCGCCAGGAGGAGCGGCGGCGCAACGACCGCAGCAGTTTCGACGATCGGAGCTATGATCCGTACCGTGCGATCAAACTGGTCGGAAACGGTCACCTGACCGAAGTGCAGAAGATGGCGCTCACCGAGGAGGAGATAAGCAAGCTTGAACAATTGATCCGCCAGAGCGGTTCTTTCTAATGGTGGGCTTCTTCCAATGGGAACTTCGCTCTTTTTGGCCTGGATTTTTTGCAGTGCGGGCGAGGTTGCGCTAGCGTGCGCCGGTTCCCAATCTCTTGAGCGGTTCTTTCGTGGCGACATCAGACATTTTGGCCGAGGCGTCGCAAGACGTCGCCGCCGGCCGGTTCGACAAGGCGCTGCGGTTGCTGGCGGAAATGCCGGAAGACACTCCCGGCCGTGCCGTGGTGGCGGGCGCCGCCTGGCTTGGCCGCAAGCGGGCGCCGGCGGCGCTCGACCATCTGCTCCGGGCGGTCGGCGAGAACGACGATCCGGCGACCCGGATGCTGCTGGGCCGGGCCTATCTGCTGGCCGCCGATCCCGGGGCCGCGGCGATGGTGTTCGAGGACCTTCACGAGCGAGCCTCCGATCTGCCGGGTCTGACCGAGGCGCTGGCTTGCGCCTACCGGAGCGACGCCCGTTACGCCGACGCCATCCGTTTGGCCGGAGAGGCGATGGCGCCCGGCAACGACCTGCTTTATGAAAAGGCGATGAGCCAGGCCTGCCTGGGCGATGCGGAGGGCAGTCTGGCCAGTTGGGACGCGTTGATCGGCCGCGTGCCCGATCGCGCCGCCGCCTGGTACGGCAGCCATGCGCCGGCTCTCGATCTGCTGGGCTGGCCCGAGGCCGAACGCCGGCTGCACCGCGCCGCCGCCTGTCCCAAGGCCAATGGAAAATATCAGGCCATGCTGGCCGCTTACGATCTGTTGGCCGGCCGGTCGCCCCGCCCATGCAGCCGCAAGCATGCCTATGTGGCGGACTCGGCGGCGGCCTTGCTGCCCCATCTCGATGCCGGGGTTCGTCTGTTCGGCATGGCGCCGGCTTTGCTCGCCTGGGCGGTGGGCGAGGCGCGACGCCCGGGGCTCGTCCTGGAATTCGGTGTCAGGCGCGGCACGTCGCTGACGGCGATCGCCCGGGCGGCGGGGCAGGAGGCGCACGGGTTCGATTCCTTCGAGGGCCTGCCCGAGGCGTGGGGCAGCGCGCCGCGCGGCGTGTTGTCCACCGGGCGGGAAATGCCGGCCATGCCGCCCTGCGTGACGCTGCATCCGGGTTGGTTCGAAGATACGCTGCCCGTCTTCCTAGCCACGCACGACGGTTTCGTGCGCTTCGCCAACATCGACAGCGATATCTATTCCTCGGCGCGCACCGTGTTGACCGCCTTGGCCGGCCGTATCGGGCCGGGAACCGTGCTGGTCTTCGACGAATTCATCGGCAATCGCACCTGGCGCGACGATGAATTCCGGGCCTTCCACGAATATGCGGAGGCCCGCGGCGTCCGCTGGCGGGTCATCGCCGTCAACCTTGCCTGCAAGCAGGTGGCGTTGACGATCTGCGAATAGAGCGTGTTGCATTTGGATTGAATCGCGCTCGGTAGCCTGAGCGGGGAAAAAGGGCGATCTTCATAGCCTTTTCCCTCGCCCTTTCCTCCTGCCGGTAAGATGAAACGCGGCACTATGCGGTGCGGACCTCCGCCAGGAAGTTGGTCACCTCGCCGCGCAGCTTTTCCGAATTGACGGCAAGCTCGTTCGCCGCAGACAGGACCTGTTCGGAGCCAGCCACCGTCGTCGAGCTGCTTCGATGGATGTCTCCGATGCTCGATGAGACGTCCTGGGTTCCCTTGGCGGCCTCTTCGACATTGCGGGCGATTTCACTGGTCGCGGCCCCCTGCTCCTCGACGGCGGAGGCGATACCTGAGGAAATCCGCCGGACCTGTTCGATGGTTTGGGTGATACCCTGGATAGCCTCGACGGTCTTGCGCGTTTCCTCTTGAACGGCGGCGATCTGTTGGCCGATTTCGTCAGTAGCCCGGGCTGTTTGGTTGGCCAGATTTTTTACCTCGCCCGCCACGACGGCGAAGCCTTTGCCCGCATCACCGGCCCGGGCCGCTTCGATGGTGGCGTTTAGCGCCAGCAAATTGGTTTGGCTCGCGATATCGTTGATCAGACTCACCACTTCGCTGATTCGGTCAGCGGCATTGGCCAATCCTTGCACCATCGTATTGGTCCGTGCCGCCTCTTCCGAGGCATCCGTCGAGATTTTCGCCGATTCCGTTACCTGGCGCGATATTTCCGAAATCGACGAGGATAGCTCCTCGCTCGCCGATGCCACCGTCTGCACATTTGCCGTCGTCTGTTCCGCGGCGGTGGAGACGGTTAACGACTTGGCGGCGATATGAGTGGCGTTTTCCGACATCGACTGTGCCGTCGCCTGCAACTCGGTGGAAGACGACGCCACAACCTTCACGACATCCAATACTTTGGCCTCGAAGTTGTCGGCCAATTGCCTTAGCGCCTGTTTGCGCTCCTCGGCGGCTCGCTGCTTTTGGGCTTCTTGCTCGATCCGCAGATGCTCAACCTCCCGGGCATTGGTCTTGAAGATCTCGACGGCCATCGCCATCCTTCCGACCTCGTCTTTTCGCTCACGGTCGGGAATCTCGATATCGAGATTGCCCGACGCGAGCGTCCCCATGACTCCCGTCATGCGCTGGATGGGCGAGACGAGCGCTTTGAAAAGAACGACGCCAAAGGCGGCGGCAAGAACGAGGCAGAAGCCCACTCCGACCCAAATCGTGAGATCTGCCGCATCCAGTGAGGCGTAAAGATCTACCCGGCGCTTGGTCAGCAATCCGGCCTCGACCTCCGAAATCTCCACGAGCTTTTTGCGAAAGGCGTCCATCGACACCTTGCCGGCTCCGTTTGCCTCCATAGCCCGCGCCTTCTCGGCCGTGGTGGCGTTGCCCATCAGAGTGATCTCCAGATCGGCGACGTCGTTCTGCCAAGCGACGGCCAGCTTTCGCAGGTCGTCAAGGCGGCTTTGCTGCGCCGCATTGTCGGAGGTCAAAGACTTGGTCTTCGTCCATGCCTCGTCGAACTGCTTGCGCCCTTCGTGATAGGGGGCGAGGAAATTCTTGTCTGACGAGATGAGAAACCCGCGCACGCCGGTTTCCTGATTGATCATTCCGTCGAGCATCGCTCCAGCTTGGGCGAGCACTTCATACGTATGATCATTCCATTGAGTGGTGGCGCGGACAGTGTGAGACTGTCCGAATATCACGATACCCATAACGGATACGATAATTGTAATGGCCCCAAACGACATAATTAACTTTATTTTTGCGCTCACGTTATTAAAGATAGGCATGAAAATTCTCCGAATTATTTAAAATGGCCCTAATTTATCGATAAATTATATTTTATATAATTGTTTATGAATATTATTCAACTATATGTCCTGTCAGAATGCGAAATAGTAAAGTATAGGAATAAATTCATGATAATATCACTGTTTGCGAAATTATTCATGTCAGCCAGAAAGATGGGCTTAATTTTTAAATTATTATACATCTAAGCTGGGACATTGCTGTGATGGTCGTCACAGATCAATAGAGATCTTGTTTATGCAACCTTTAATTGCATATTAATTAACGTTCAATATTACAAATTGAGAAAAATTTACTGCGAAACGGCAATTAGTCATTGCCAATGATTGCAATCATGATTTCGGAAGTGCCCAGGGGGATGTCGATAAGAAAGGGGCTTGGCGCGAAACCGCCAAACCTCCCTCCAGCAACGGGCTGAAAGGCCACAGGGGGGAACCCCTGTGGCAAGTGGCGGCTCCCGCGTCCAGATCCCGGCCACGATTTCGCGGGATTTGGCGGCGGCGGTGATCACGGGGCTGGTGCGCCGATGATCCCGGTTCCTGGGAGCGTATCTCCCTCTCAGGCCGCTTCGGTCTGGTCCTTTTTCGACAGGCCATGCAGATCGAGAAGGGTGTCCTCCAGATTGCAGGTGCGTTCATAGAGGGCGAGGCTGTCTTCACACAGATGGAGCATGCGCTCCGGCAGGCCCGGAGCGGATGGCTCTGCGCTCTCCAGGCAATAATCGCGGAACTGCAGCCGCTGGTGCTGCCCAAAAGCCTCGTTGGTGCTGATCTTTCCGCAAGACCAGGCATGCAGCGAAAGGGTGCGGGTCATCAGGTCCTTGAGGCGGACGGCGACGCGGTGCGCCTCGCGGCTGGCCAGAAGCTGGTCGTCCGTGGCGTCGCCGATGCGGGGCAGGTCGGCCTCCTCAAGATAGGCCCGGCATTCGCTCAGCAGGGAAAAGGCCTCGTTGCGGAAGCGTTCGGTCACCAGTTCGAACAGGCTGGCGGCATCGTCATCCGTCGGTGCGCCAGTCTCAAAAGCCAATATTCTTGCCATCGCCGTCACCCACTGTCTTCGTCTGATCATGGGGTGATTTTTTCAGACGCACGGCCGCCGGCCTATCCCCAAATGGGGACCCCGTTCCGGCATTGTCCACCGAAATCAGTTGGAGGCGACATCCTTGAGGAAGCCGTCGATGATCCCCTTCAGGCGGGTCGACTGGGCGGCCAGATCGTCCGAGGCGCTCAAGAGATCGGCCGCCGCCCGGCTCGACTGGTCGGCCGCCGCCTGGACCCCGGTCACGTTGCCGCTCACCTCGGCCGTGCCCGCCGCCGCCTGCTCGACATTGCGGGCGATCTCCCGCGTCGCCGACGTCTGCTGTTCCACCCCGGCGGCGATGTTGCCGGCGATGTCGCCCACCTCGATGATGGTCTTCAAGATCCCCTGGATCGCCGCCACCACCCGTTCGGTCTGGCCCTGCACCGCGGCGATCTGCTCGCCGATCTCGTCGGTGGCCTTCGCCGTCTGATTGGCCAGGTTCTTCACCTCGCCGGCCACCACCGCGAAGCCCTTCCCGGCCTCCCCGGCCCGCGCCGCCTCGATGGTCGCGTTCAAGGCCAGCAGATTGGTCTGGCTGGCGATGTCGTTGATCAAAGCCACCACCGCGCCGATCCGCTTCGCCGTCTCGGCAAGCTGGCCCACTTCCGTCTCCGTCTTGCGGGCCTCCTCCACCGCGGCATGGGTGATCTGCGACGAATGCCCCACCTGCCGGCTGATCTCGTTGATCGATGACGACAGCTCCTCCGCCGCCGAGGCCACCGTCTGCACGTTCGAGGATGCCTGTTCGGACGCCGCCGAGACACTGCTCGCCCGTTGGCTCGTCTCGCTCGCCGTGCCGCTCATCGTTGTCGCCGACGCCTGCAACTGCGAGGCCGCCGACGCCAGACCCCGCACGATCTGGCTGGCGTCCCGATCGAACGACGCCGTCAGTTCCTCCAGACGCGCCGCCCGCGCCTGCTGCGCCGCGAAACTCGACCGCTGCTGCTCCTCAAGCTCACGCTGGCGAAGCAGATTGGTCTTGAACACCTGAACCGCCCGGGCCATGTCCCCCGTCTCGTCCCGGTTCTCCAGGCTGGGGACGTCAATCGCCACGTCGCCCGTCGCCAGACGCCCCATCACCCCCGTCATCCGGGCCAGGGGCAGGCTCACGATCCGTTCGAAAAGCAGCTTGATCACCACCACCACCGACAGCGTCACCAAAAACGCCGCAACCGCCATCCCGATGATGATCCGCCGAAGCTCCGCCGTTTCCGCCGCCGTGTTCAGGCTGCTCGAAAACACCCCCATCACGTCGCCCTTCTTCTCCTCCATCAGGCCGCCGTGACAGGAATGGCAACTGGGCGAATCCGCCCCCGAACTCACCCCGTAAAGAATCGGCATGCTGTAGCGGTAGGTCTCCCCCACAAAACGGCCGACCGGCTTGCCGCTCCGCAGCGCCTCCTCGTCGATCGCGTCCAGCGGCTTCTTCGGAGCCCGCCCGGGCTCCTCCTCCGCCATATAGACGACCTCCTTCGGTCCCCACACGCTCCACAGCTTGCCCGGATAATCCGTATTCCGCCGCTCGAACCAGTTCTCAAAAACCGCAACCGAAATCTTCGCCTTGTCCTGACGCCGCTGGCTGTGCGCCGCCGCAACCAGCGCATTCAGCGACGTCAGCTCGTTCTCGGAAAAATGCTGGAGCTTCGCTTCCATCCGGTTGGTCTCGACGATGGCGACCGCTACCGTCGCCGTCACCGCCATCCCAAGCACCCCGACGCCACTGATCACCATGAATCGCGCCCGCAGCGTCAGGTTCTTCCACCAACCAAACATTGTCCATCCTCATCCGAAAAGAAGCGTTCCCTGGCCAGGAAGTTTATTATTTTTATGAATAAATAGTAAATGGTTATTAACCGGATGCGAGTGGTTCGCCGTTGGAATAACAACTTTTAGATTATTATCTATTGATAACTCTTGCGGGTGCCCGGTCATCAAATGGTCTGACCGGCATGAAGCGTGGGTTTCGTTGATCACGCCGAACGGACGCTTGCCAAAAAGCCGCCGACCAGTTCCTTCAATTGAGAGGCTTCCTCGGATAACTCTCGCGCCGATGTCAGGACCTGTCCGGCATCATTTCCGGTATTGGCCGCGGCCTGAATCATCTCGTCGATATTGGCCGATACGGCTTGCGTTCCCTGGGCCGCCTGTTCCACATGCCTGGAAATCTCGGCGGTGTCCTCCGATTGCTGCCTGATCGACTGGGAGATGGCGGCGGCGATATCGTTGATTTCCCCGATCCGCGCAACGATGCCGCCGATGGCCGAGACCGCTTCCCGGGTCGACGATTGCACCGCGCCGATCTGGATGCCGATCTCCTCGGTGGCCTTGGCCGTCTGGTTGGCCAGGCTCTTCACTTCGTTGGCCACCACGGCGAAGCCCTTCCCGGCCTCGCCGGCCCTGGCCGCCTCGATGGTGGCGTTCAGCGCCAGGAGATTGGTCTGAGACGCGATATCGTTGATCAATTTGATGACTTCACCAATCCGCGCCGAACTGTCCGCCAGGCCTTTGACCGTGATGTTGGTGCGGTCGGCCTCGTCGGTGGCGGTGCGTGAAACACGACTCGATTTTTCGACATGCCCTCCGATTTCATCGATGGTCTTGAAAAGGTGGTTGGCGGCGGCGATGACCGTCTGGACGCTGCCGTAGGCTTCGCCAGCCGAGCCCGAAGCCTTGGCGGCTTCGCCATTGGTCCGTTCGGCGGCGGCGGCCAGCGCCTCGGCGGTGTTTGTCATGCCGGTCGCGGCGGTGGTGACCTTGTCGAGAAGTCCCGACACGTTACGGTCGAAAACGCCCGCCAATTCCTCGATGATCCGGGTGCGTCGGCTCTGATCGGTGCGTTCCCTTTCCTGCTCGGCGGCCAGATGTGAAATGCGGGCCTGCTGGTCCCGGAAAACATTGAGGACATCGGCGATCTTGCCGAATTCATCGCTTCTTTTGAGCAGGCGCAGCGGCCGATCGATTTGAGACAGGACCGTTTCCATATCCCACTCCAGTGTTCGGAAGGCGGTCCTTAAAAGCGTCGCGAGATAGACCGCAGCCCCCAATCCGACCGCGCCGGAAAGACTGAAGGTGACAAGCATCAGCGTCCACAGGGTTTCGTGTTCTTCGCGTAGCTGACGGCCGTCTTCGGTCAATTTTCCGGTCTGGCCGGCAACCAGCGCGCGGACATTGTTCGACAGGGACTCGATGGACGTCGTCATCTGGTCGGTAAGCTTGTCGAAGTCGTCCATCAGCACGTTGCCGGCGTCGATTCCGTCGCTGACGTAAATCCCGACCATTTTGCGGCCAAGTGTATAGAAGGGGGGGAACTGCTTGCCGATTTCCGCCAACGACGTTTCGATTTCCGTCGCCCCGAGACGGGCGGCCTCTCGTCGCGCCAAGTCCATATCGGTTGAGAATTTTCCGGCGAATCCCTCCGCCTCCTTGTAGCCGTCCTCGTGATGGGTGGCCGAGACGTCGGACAGGAATTGCTGGACCTGAACCACGTCATATTTGAGGCTTTCGATCGCCAATAGCAGGGGAATGACTTGTTCCGAGACGCGTCGGGATCCGGTTTCCATGGCTTGCAGGCGGGGTTTCTGCGCGGACAGCATGCCGAGGGCGAGGATGCCGGCGAGGGTCATGGCGGCCAGGATGGCGACGAACCCAAAGACCACCTTCATCTTGATCGTCATGAGGGGGACTCCTCCTTAAGACGGCGGGACCGATGGCGTTCCTTGATCGGCGGTGGCTTTCTCCGGGGTGCCGGACAGGGAATGAGACGAAACCAC
Organism: Telmatospirillum siberiense; assembly: GCF_002845745.1. Classification (GTDB taxonomy): domain Bacteria; phylum Pseudomonadota; class Alphaproteobacteria; order Rhodospirillales; family Magnetospirillaceae; genus Telmatospirillum; species Telmatospirillum siberiense. Next base: position 30,226 of record NZ_PIUM01000007.1, read on the forward strand.
AGGATGAATAATTCTTTTTCCTATGTACATTCAAAAGTATCATCTTTTGAGGCAAGATCGATCTCGGCCGAAGAGATGCCCTGCATCCAGCCGATTCTGTCCCTTGGAAATAAGCGGAGTTTTTTAGAAAGCGGGCGCCGGAGCCTTTGTCGCTTTCATCTGGTTTGAACGGCCTTCAGGTCTTGCGCAGCACCATATAGACCAGCGTCTGATTGAGCAGGCCGTAAGCGATTTCACCGAAGGTGATCGGTCCCATGAAATCGCCGATGCGCTTGCCTTCCAGATCGCCGTAGATGAAATTCAGAATGCAGTTCATCGAAAGCGTGGGGTCGGCGCAGATCTTATTGAATTCTCGGGTGAACGCCGCCTGATAGTCCTCCACCGGCACGGCCAGCCGATAGTCGATATGGGGAAACAGGGGGGCGTAAAAGGCCACGCGTTTTGCAGCCTGGTCTATCGACTTGATGGAGACGTTGACCATCGCCCCCGAATAATTGGCGACCAGGGGAAGCCTGTGGTCGATGCCTTGGGACAGGAAATATTCGGCCAGATTGACGGAAACGCCGTTGACGTGGGCTTCGCGGAAACGGAAGCCGGGGCGATCCACGGTGATGGTATCGCCGGCGCCCTGGATGAACGGATTGACGATTCCGACCTCGGCGGCGATGTTCTCGCTCAGGCCGGCATGCAGGCAGATGGCGTTGTTATCGGACCATCGGCCGGTTTGGCCGTCGACGACCTTGGCTTTTCTTTTGCCGATCTCCTCCAGGGCCACCCCGGCGATCCATCCGACCAGGGGGCGGTCGAAGATGCAGGGGTAGCTTTGGACATTTTCGGCGAAGGATTGGTGGGTCCTCGTGAAGGCCGGAATGATGACGAAGCTGAACCCATGACAAGGTTCATCGGCGACGATTCCCGGTAATTGCGATTCGCTGTAGAAGCGCGTTTCGAAACTCACCACCTCGGGCGGCAGGACGTTGGCGAAGATCTTGGCCCGCGTCATGACGCCGCCCTTTTCACCGATGAAATAGGGGGTGGTGCCTCCCACCCACTGTCCCCTGGGCAATTGTCTGAGCAGATCCTCGTCACCAGACAGGAGAAGTCTTTTCCCGGTGTTGAGCAGCGCCTTGACCTCTTCCACCGAAAGCATCGCGCGCATTACTTCGACTCCTGCCCAAAAATCGCCTGAATATCCTTTTGTGCCAGCTTCTCGTTTTTTTTGAAGAAGCCATAAGCCTCTTCAATGAGTCGCTCAATATTTTCCGTGGTGGGGTCGATCTTCGCGCGTCCGGTGACCCTGGTGATGAAGAATTTCGTGGCCAGGAGGGTGAAGGAGACCTTCAGCTTTCCGCATACGAGTTCTTTCCATTTGGGATGGGTCTTCGGTGGAAGCATCAGGATTGGGTCCTTGGTAAGGGCGCCAATGGGAACGTCCGCTGTATCCACGAGTTTCAAGCATTTTCAGTGTATCAGCATGACGTCACCGCCGCAAAGAAGCTGGAAATGGCCATCCGGTTCCATCCGGCGGCCATTTCCATTGGCGTGGCCGAGGGCTCAGAACGGAACCAGGAGGCGTGTCCAGAATTCGTCGCCTCCGACATAGTTCTTGGTTTCGAGATTCTGATGATAATAGGCCTGAACGATGACCGGGCCGAAGTTGTAGCCGACGATCGGGCCGATGGCATATTTGACCGGTGCGGTGTTGGTCAAATTATGCTTCGTTCCATTTGCCAAGGTCACCTGGTCGTTTTCGACCTGCTTCATGCCGTAACCGCCAACACCGAAAGTCCATTTGTTGATGGTCTTGGTGATGCTGTATTCGGCGATGAACTGATCGCCGGACTGATAGTCGCGATAAGTGGTCCCCGCTTGGTTGTCGGCGCTCTTCTGGAAGTTGAAATCGTAAGTGAACAGCACGCTGGCATTCCATCCGTCATGCAGCCAGCTCACGCCCACGCCGGGTTCGACGGCCCAATAACGATTGGAATTCCGCACATAGATGCTTTTGTTGTTGGTGCCGTCGGGGGCCCAGATGCCCAACTGGGTTGCCACATGGAAGTCTGCCGGCAGCGACCAGGAGAGAATCGCCGGGATGAGAAGGCTGTCGTACATCCCGGATCCGCTGCCCGAGTTGACCGCGCCGTTGGTGGTGGAATCGTAATCGAAGGGCAGGGCGACGCCGGCGGCGTAATCGGCGCCCAGCAATTTGATGCCGGGGACCCATTCTATGATCGGAACATCGACGAAAGCATCGACATGGGTCGATGTGCTCTTACTGTCGGGGCCGTACCAACGCGTGGGCGAAATGAAGGTCTCATTCACGAAATAGAGACCCGCTGGTGGAAGCGCACCGGACGCCAGGCCCTCCGTCACACCGGGAAGGCGGGTCGTCCAATTTTCTGCGGAAAGTGCGGGAGAGGTCACAGCGATCGCACCGAGCACGATGGTCGCTTTGAGGATTTCTTTCATGGAGGATCCCCTAGATTTATTGATTGTTAGTCTGCAAATACTAGGCGCGCGATCGCCATCCCGTCTGTCAGCTACATGACAATTTATCAAACATCTCATTGCCGATCGTGCCGCCGGGCCGGCCCCGTCGTCGCGGGACATCCGGCGTCGCGGGGGGCTCGGGCTATTCCACCGGGCAACAATGCAAAACTGTCCGGCATCTGACAGACAGCCCCCTCGGTCGGCCCTCATAATGCCGCTCAACCACAACGAAACGACCCGAACGGGCGGCTTTTAAAGACCCGAAGGGAACCCGGAACGGAACGGCCGCGCAAGGCGCGCCGGGTTTTGGGAACAGGGAAGGCGCCAACAGTCATGATCGACTCCTGCGGCCGCGACATCACCTATCTCCGCCTGTCGGTCACCGACCGCTGCAATCTCCGCTGCGTCTATTGCATGGGGGATGATCCCCTGCCGCTCGCCCATTCCGAGGTCCTCAGGATCGAGGAACTCGTGCGCATCTCCCGCTGTTTCATTCGCCTTGGCATTCGCAAGCTGCGCATCACCGGCGGAGAGCCCCTGGTCCGCAAGGGCATCATGGAGCTGTTCGACCAGTTGGGCGAAGAGGTCGCTCTCGGCCGTTTGGCCGAACTGACGATGACCACCAACGGCTTGCGGCTGGCCGAGGTTGCCGGGCGGCTGCGGGCCGCGGGCCTGCGCCGGGTGAATGTGTCGCTCGATACGCTCGATCCCGGCCTGTTTCGCCGCATCACGCGGTGGGGAGAGGTCGAAAGGGTCATCGACGGAATCGCCGCGGCCAAGGACGCCGGTCTGCAGGTCAAGATAAACGTCGTGCTGCAGAAGGGCGTCAACGAGGATGGACTGGACGCCCTGATCGCCTGGGCGGGTGCCCAGGGCCATGACATGACCCTGATCGAGGCGATGCCGCTGGGGTCCCTGGCGGGCTTGCGCGCCGACCAGTTTCTGTCGGTCGAGAAGATGCGCAAGGACCTGGCGAGCCGCTGGACGCTTCTTCCCTGCGACCACCGCACAGATGGGCCGGCCAGTTTCTACCGCGTGGCGGAGACCGGAGGCCGGCTCGGCTTCATCGCGGCGATCAGCCAATGCTTCTGCGCCGCGTGCAACCGGGTGCGGATGACCTGCACGGGGGGCGTGTCCTGGTGTCTGGGCCAGGAAAGCAGTCTGGAATTACGGGATTTGATCCGATCCACCGAAGACGACGGGCCGATGGAGCGCGCGCTGCTGGCGGGTGTCGCCGCGAAACCCGCCGGCCATCGTTTCGCCGTCGGGATCGCCGGGGCGGCCTGTTCCGACGGTCAGCGGAGCCGGATGAACCGGATGGGAGGGTGACCCCCCACACGGATCCGGGACCTTTTGGGAATGTGAATACTTAGTCGCAGAAATGGAGCCACCATGGATATTTACGAGGAATTGGTGCGACTGCGTCGCGAGGGGCGAAGAGGCGCCCTGGCCACGATCATCACCACCACCGGCTCGATACCGTCCTACTCCTCGGCCAAGATGCTGGTCCGCGATGACGGTTCTGTCGTCGGCACCATCGGCGGCGGCTGCGTCGAGGCGGAGGTCATCACCGGCGCCCGCAAGGTCATGGAGCAGGAAAAGCCCGAGACCTTCGAATTCAACCTCAACAAGAATCCCAGCTTCGACACCGGATTGGTGTGCGGCGGCTCATTGGAGGTTTTCGTGGAACCCATCCTGGGCGATCCGACACTTTATATTTTCGGCGCCGGACATGTGGGCCTGAACGTCTACAAGGTCGCGCAGATGGCCGGCTTCCAGGTGGTGGTCATCGACGACCGGGTTTCCTTCGCCAATCGGGAGCGCTTCCCCGAGGCGCAGGAGGTCTATGCGGACGACTGGGACAAGGTCATGGCCTCGTTGAACCCACCGGACACCTCTTTCATTCTCGTCGTCACCCGCGGCCATCGCGAGGACATGCATGTCCTGCAATGGGCCGTCGACACCAAGGCGCGCTACATCGGCATGATCGGGTCGAAGCGCAAGGTCATTACGGTGTGCAAGGAACTGCAGAAGCTGGGCGTGCCCGCTTCCAAGTTCGATCGCGTGCATGCGCCCGTCGGCTTCGACATCGGCGCCACAACCCCTGAGGAAATCTCCGTCGCCGTGGCGGCGGAGATGATTGCCGTCCGGCGCCACAGCCAATCGGCTCTGCCTTATATGCGCCGCCTCCAGCTCGTATCGGACGAAGTGCAGGAAAAATCCGCGAGTTGACGCCCACAGGAAACGCCACTCGCTTCTAAACTTATGGGAGAGACGAAAAATGCAACGGATAAGACTGAATATTAATGGGGTCGACAGATTTATCGTCACCGATCCCAAGGCCATGCTTTCGGACGTGTTGCGCAATCAATTGTTGCTGACCGGATGCAAGGTCTGTTGCGACACCGGACAATGCGGTACCTGCACGGTCATCGTCGACGACAAACCGATAAAGTCTTGCCTGACCCCTGTCAGCAAGATCGGCCCGCTGGCCAAGATCACCACCATCGAGGGATTGGGTTCGGGCGACGATCTTCATCCCCTGCAGGTCGCCTGGATGGCCCATGGCTCCGCCCAATGCGGCGTCTGCACCCCCGGTTTCCTGATGTCGGCCAAGGTGCTTCTGGACAAGAACCCCAGTCCGACCCGGGACGAGGTTCGCACCTGGTTCCATCGCAACCGCAATCTTTGCCGCTGCACCGGCTATAAGCCCCTCACCGATGCCGTGATGGACGCCGCCGCCGTTTTGCGCGGCGAGAAGAAGAAAGAGGATCTGCTGGTTCAGCCGGCGGAAAACGGCAGTATCCTGGGATCGACCTATCATCGTCCCTCGGCCAGGGCCAAGGTCACCGGCACCTGGGATTTCGGCGCCGACGTCGCCTTGCACATGCCGCCGGATACGCTGCGGCTGGCGCTGGTCCAGGCCAAGGTGTCGCACGCCAACATCAAGGGCATCGACACCTCCGAGGCCGAGAAGATGCCGGGCGTCGTCAAGATCGTGACCTGGCATGATATCAAGGGCAAGAACGCCATCACCGGTCTGATCACCTTCCCCACCAACAAGGGCGACGGATGGGATCGTCCGATCCTCTGCAAGGACAAGATCTTCCAGTTCGGCGACGCCATCGCCATCGTCTGCGCCGACACCGAAGCCCATGCCCGCGCCGCCGCGGACAAGGTCAAGGTCGATCTCGAAGTGCTGCCGGCCTATATGAGCGGCTTCGCCGCCCTGGCCCCGGACGCCATGGAAATTCACCCCGGCGTGCCGAACGCCTATTACGAGCAGGGCGTCGTCAAGGGCGAGGACACCAAGCCCCTGATGGAAAAGGCCGCCTACACGGTCGAACTTGAAACCTATTGCAGCCGCCAGCCGCACTTGCATCTCGAGCCGGATTGCGGCGAAGCCTTCCTGGACGACCAGGGCGTGCTCACCATCTTGTCGAAGAGCATCGGCCTGCATCTGCATCACGCGATGATTTGTCCGGGTCTCGGCATCGAGCCCGAAAAACTTCGCATCATTCAGAACGGTACCGGCGGCACCTTCGGCTATAAGTTCAGCCCGACCATGGAAGCCATCCTCGGCGCCGCCTGCCTGGCCACCGGCCGTCCCGTGTCGCTGATCTACGACCAGTATCAGAACATCACCTATACCGGCAAACGCTCGCCGGCCAACATCACGGCCAAGTGGGGCGCCGACAAGGACGGCAAGCTGATCGCGCTCGAATACGACTGGTGGCTCGATCACGGTCCCTATTCCGAATTCGGCGATCTGGTCACCCTGCGCCAGGCCCAATTCATGGGCGCCGGTTACGATATCCATAATATCCGGGCCAAGGGCTTCACCGTCGCCACCAACCATGCCTGGGGCTCGGCGTTCCGCGGATATGGCTCGCCGCAGGCGTTCCTGAACGGTGAAATCGCCATGGACATGCTTGCCGAGAAGATGGGGATCGATCCGCTCGAGCTGCGTATGCGCAACATCTACCGGCCGGGCGCCACCACGCCGACCGGGCAAGTGCCGGAAGTGTTCTGCCTTGAGGGCCTGCTCGACATGATCAAGCCCTACTGGGAGGAGGCCAAGGTCCGTTGCAAGAAACTGTCGACCGACAAGATCAAGCGGGGCGTCGGCCTGTCGCTCGGCATCTATGGCTGCGGCCTGGATGGTCCGGACAGTTCCAATGCCGCGGTCGAACTGACGCCCACCGGCGTGACCGTGATGAATGCGTGGCAGGACCACGGTCAGGGATCCGAACTCTCCACGCTGACCATCGCCAATGAGATGCTGCTGCCGCTCAAGCTCAAGATCGAACAGATCGACCTGGTGATGAACGACACCAATCTGCCGAACAGCGGCCCGTCCGGCGGTAGCCGGTCGAACGTGTTCGTCGGCAACGCCATCAAGGTCTCCTGCGAGATGCTGCTCAACGCCATGCGCAAGCCGGACGGCAGTTATCGTACCTACAAGGAGATGGTCGCCGAAAACATTCCGCTGCGCTACGACGGGAAATGGGTGGCCGCGGCCTGCACCGACTGCACGCCCGATACCGCGCAGGGCTCGCCATTCCCGATCTATATGTATGAAGTCTTCATGCCGGAGGTGGAAGTCGATGTCGAAACCGGCAAGACGACCTGCGTCAAGTTCGTCACCTCGGTCGATGTCGGGACGCTCATCAACAAGGCCACCGTCGACGGCCAGATCTACGGTGGTATCGCCCAGGGCATCGGCCTGGCGTTGACCGAGGACTTCGACGATCTCGAAAAGCACACCTCGCTCAGGGCCTGCGGCATTCCCTATCCGCTGGATATCCCCGACGATTTCGACATCCTCTATCAGGAAACGCCCCGTCCGCTCGGTCCCTTCGGGGCCGCCGGTTGTGGCGAGGCGCCGCTGACCGCCGTTCATCCGGCGATCCTCAACGCGATCTACAACGCCGTCGGCGTCCGCATCTTCAAGATTCCGGCCCTGCCGGAAGCCGTGAAGGCGGCCATGGACGCCAAGAACGCCAAGGAGTCTGTCCACGCCTAGGGGGGCGGAAGACCTCCGGGGTGATCCGCAAGGATCATCCCGGGGGCCTTCATTCCACGCGAAAACGATCAATGAGGCCTGGGAGCGCGGATTTCCATGGAGCGGCTGAGAGTTCAGGAACTGGAAGCGCAATGCATCGAGGAGGCTCCTCCGGCTTGCACGGCGACCTGTCCGATCCATCTCGATGCCCGCGGCATGATGGAGTTCGTGCGCAAGGGCGATATCCCCGGCGGATTTGGCATCGTCGCCCGGTTTTTGCCGTTTCCCTCCATCATCAGCAGAATTTGCGATCATCCTTGCGAATTGCTTTGCAAGCGGGCGGAAGCCGGCGAAGCGGTTCGCATCAACGACATCGAGCGGGCCTGCGTCGACCATGGATACAAGGCGAGCGCCCTGCCCCGGGCGCAGCGGGCGCAACGGAAAAAGCATGTGGCCGTCGTCGGGGCGGGCCTTTCCGGCCTGACCGCCGCCGTCGACCTGGCCGTCAAGGGCCACGAGGTGACGGTCTTCGAGGCCAAGTCCAGGACGTTCGACCGCATCCGCGAGTGGAGGCGTCCGCCACTGCCGGCGAGCCTGATCGAAACCGATCTCGTCCAGTTGGGGACGCTCGGCATCACCGTTCAAACCAATACCGTGGTCGGCGCCGGCGGGATGAGTTTCCGCTCGCTGGCCGATGGCTTCGATGCCGCCTATCTGGGGTTGGGCTCACGCTCCGTCGCCGATCTCGCCCTCGATCTGGAACTGGACGCGGAAGGCCGTATCGTCATCGATCCCCTGACCTTCGCGACCAGCCATCCGCAGATTTTCGCCGGCGGCTGCCACCGCTACGGTCCCGCCGTCTATTCGCCGATCACCTCGGTCCATGACGGTCGCTATGCGGCGATGTCCATCGACCGGATGTTTCAAGGCGCCTCCCTGAGCGCCAACCGGGAGACGCAAGGCCCCTATCCGACGCGCCTTTATACCAAGACCAGCGATTACGCGCCGCTGCCGGCGGTCGTTCCCGCCGACCTGCACGCCGGTTTCACCGCCGCCGAGGCGGTTGCGGAAGCGACGCGATGCTTCCCCTGCCATTGTCTGGAATGCGTGAAGGTCTGCGACTTCCTGGCCCATCACGGTTCCTATCCGAAACGCTATATCCGCGAGATCTACAACAACGACTGCATCGTCATGGGCGCCCACAAGGCCAACCGGATGGCGAACACCTGCAGCCTGTGCGGCCTGTGTTCGGCGGTCTGTCCGGAACATCTGCCGATGGGCGACTTCTGTCTCGAGGCCCGCCAAAGCATGGTGCTGCGGGGCAAGATGCAGCCGTCGTTCCATGACTTCGCCTTGCGCGACATGGCGTTCAGCACCGGCGACGCCTTCGCGCTGGCCCGTCATCAACCCGGCACGACGTCGAGCGCCGCCCTGTTTTTCCCCGGTTGCCAGTTGAGTGCCTCGTCTTCCGATCACGTCGCCGCCGCCTATGCCTATCTGCGTCAACGTCTTCCCGGTGGTGTCGGGCTCATGCTGGGCTGTTGCGGCGCTCCGGCGCATTGGGGCGGCGAGGAGGGGCTGTTCCGCTCCGCCCTGCAATCGCTCGAAGACGAGTGGGAGCGGATGGGGCGCCCGAAGATCATTACCGCCTGTTCGTCCTGCTACCGCGTGTTCAAGGATCATCGGCCCGATTTTCCGGTCACCTCGCTGTGGACGCTGTTCGAAGAGATCGGCCTGCCGCCGGCGCGCAAGGCCCCGCCGTCGGGTCCGCTCGCCATCCATGATCCCTGTACGACCCGCGACGAGGCGGATGTGCAGCGGAGCGTCCGCGCACTTCTCGACCGAATCGGGGTGGCGTCGCAGGATATCGGCGATCCGGGGCTGACCTCCTGCTGCGGTTTCGGCGGGTTGATGTCCTTCGTCAATCCGGACGTGGCCGACAAGACCATCGATCGCCGGGCGCGGGAGAGCGACGCCGATTACGTCACCTATTGCGCCATGTGCCGCGACAATTTCGCCAGGCGGGGCAAGCGGGCCCTGCATGTCCTGGACCTCGTGTTCGGTACGGAGGACGATCCCGCCGCCAGGGAGGATCCCGGTTTTTCCAGCCGCCAGGAAAACCGTGCCCGGCTGAAGGCCCGTCTGCTGCGGGAGGTCTGGGGGGAGATCCCGGCCGACGAAGGGGAAGGGCCTTCGCCCCTCCCCAGGCTGTTCATCGATCCCGGGGTGCGGGCGTTGGCCGAGAAACGCCTGATCCTGGAGAGCGACATGCGCGGGGTCATTCGTCATGCCGAGACCTCGGGGGTGAAGATCCTGAACCGGGAGACCGGACATTTCGTCGCCAGCCATCAGCCGGCGGCGGTGACCTACTGGGTCGAATACTCGCCCCGGGGCGAGGGCTTCGCCGTTCATAACGTCTATAGCCATCGCATGTCGCTGGGGAAGGAGCCATCGTCATGAGCGGCGAGAAAGCCCCTCCGCCCCGGCTGATCTGCGGGAAGTGCGACCAGGAATTGTCGATGGGCAAGGTCACCCTGGCCTACATGGGCAATTCGTTCGAAGTCGAGTTGTTGCGTTGCCCGCAGTGCCATCTCGTGTTCGTTCCCGAGGAACTGGCGACGGGAAAGATGCAGCAGGTCGAATTGGCGCTGGAGGAAAAATGACACCGGAACCGGTATGCCGCGCCGATCCCCTTTATGCGAGCGGCTCCCTGCTCGATGGGGCCGGCGAGCCCCTGCGTCCCGGGGGAGCGCAACTCACCGCTCATGCGGTCGAATGCGGGCGGTGGCGTCCCGGCGAACGGGTGATCGATATCGGCTGCGGCTGCGGAACCAGCCTCGCCTATCTGCGTCGCCGAGGATTGAACGCCATCGGCGTCGACATTTCCCCGCATGCCCTTCGCCTGGCGAAGCATCGGGCCGGCGAGAGCCTCGTCGTTCAGGCGAGCGGCGACGCTCTTCCGTTTCCCGATGGCGGAGCCGACGGCGTGCTTGCCGAATGCAGCCTGTCGCTGATGCCCAGCGCGGCCCGGGCGATGGCCGAATTCCATCGCGTCCTGCGCCCCGGCGGTCGGCTGGTGGTTACCGACGTCTACGCGCGCAATCCGGCGGTTCTGAAGGAGGATGCCGCCGGCCTGCCCGGGTGTCTTTCCGGCCTGCTGGAAAAGGAGGACACCATCCGCCGGCTGGAAAGCGCGGGCTTTGGTCTCGACGCCTGGGAGGACCATTCGGATGTGCTGAAGGCGTTCGTGACCCGCTTCATCTTCGAACATGGTTCGTTGGCGGCGTTGTGGGGCGGGGCGTCATCGGAAACGGCGCGCCGGCTGCGCCCCGGATATGTCCTTCTCGTCGCGCGAAAGAGCTTGGAACCGCAGCCGCGTTCGGTTGACGCGGCAGGGAGGTCTGCCCATGGCTGACGAGGAATTCCGTATCTTCGAATTGTCGCTGCAGGGGTTCGGATGCAGCCAGGTTCTCGTTCTGATGGCGCTCGAGGCGCAGGGCAGGGACGACCCCCTCCTCGTCCGCGCCATGTCCGGGCTCCTGGGAGGCATGGGCTGTGGCAGGACTTGCGGCACCCTGGCGGGGGCCTGTTGCGTGCTGGGCATGTATGCCGGCCGGGGCGGTGTCGAGGAACGCGAAGACGACGCTCTGCCGATCATGCAGGCCGAACTGGTCGATTGGTTCGAGGCCGAATACGGCGTTCGGTACGGCGGCATCAATTGCGACGACATCATCGAGAAGGATCCGGGACTGCGCCTTTCCAGATGCCCGCCCCTGATCGTGGAAACTTTCAGGAAGGTGATGGAAATCCTGGCGCGGCACGACTATTCGCCCGATGGCCGGGCGGGCGGGGGGCGGGAATGAACAAGATGGCGACCGTTCGGGCGGGGACCGTCGCCGGGCTGGTGCTCGCCGCCGGCTATTCGTCGCGGATGGGTGCTTTCAAGCCGTTGCTTCGTCTGGGCCGCACCTCGACGATCGAACATGTCGTCGGTCTCTTCCGGCGCAGCGGTATCGCCGCCGTGACCGTGGTGGTGGGCCACCGCGCCGACGAAATGATCCCGATCGTCGAAAGCCTGGGAGCCACGCCGGTCTTCAACGCCGATTTCGACCAGGGGATGTATTCCTCGATCCGGGCGGGGATCAGCGCTCTGTCCGATGAATGCGGTGGCTGCCTGTTGTTGCCGGTGGATATTCCCCTGGTCCGGCCCTCGACCATCGAACGTCTGCGCCGCTCTTTCGCCAACCGCCATGCGTCGGTCCTTTATCCCGTATTCCAGGGGCGGCACGGGCATCCACCGCTGATTTCCCGGGCTTTGTTTCCTGAAATTCTCGATGGCGACGGCGCGGGGGGATTGTGCACCATCCTGGCCCGCCATGCCGCCGAGGCCGAAAATGTCGCCGTTTACGACGAAGGCATTCATCGTGACATGGATACGCCGGCCGATTACGCGGCGCTTTGCGCCGCCGCACAGCGGACGGAAATTCCGGGGCTGGCGGAATGCGAAGCGATTCTCGCCGACATGCAGCCGAACCGCGATGTCATTGCCCATGGGCGCTTGGTCGCGGCGGTTGCCGGACGGCTCGCCACCAGCCTGATCGAGGCGGGCCTGCCCCTCAACGCGGATCTCGTTCTCGCCGGAAGCCTGCTCCACGACGTCGCCAAGGGTCAATCCGACCACGCGATCGCCGGCGCACTGCAAATGGAACGGCTCGGCTATCCAGAAGTCGCCCGGATCGTTGCCTGCCATTCGGATCTCGAATTCTTCGGTGGCGATCCGGACGAGCGCGCCGTCGTCTTTCTGGCCGACAAACTGGTGCAGGGCGTCTGTGTCGTTTCTCTGGAGGAGCGCTTTCAACGCACCTTCCATCGTCTTGAAGCCAACCCGGCCGGCCTGAAGGCGGCACGGGGCCGTTTCGACACCGCCCTCAGAATCACCGGGGCGATGGAGAGGCGCATGGGCCGCTCCCTCAGGCGATGCCTCGCCCCCCTTTCCCCCCAGCCGATGCTTGCGGAAAAGGAAACTCCGGTCCCGGCCGCCGAAACGGCGGTCCTCGGCACCACCGAAAGCGTTTGCCCGGTCTGCCTGCGGCAGGTTCCTGCCGAGCGGGTCCAGGAGGGCGACGCCATCTATCTTAGGAAGACCTGCCCGGACCATGGCGCGTTCAAGACCGTGACATGGCGTGGCGCGGATTCCTATCACGCCTGGGGCGGCTCTCTGGCCGCATTCTCGGCACCTGCCTTTCCAGCAACGGAGAAGGCCAGGGGCTGCCCCTACGACTGCGGTCTGTGCGCCGATCACCGTCAGCAAAGCTGTTGCGTGCTCGTCGAGGTGACGGAGCGGTGCAATCTGTCCTGCCCGGTCTGTTTCGCCGAGGCCGGGGGATCAACCCCCGACCCCGATCTCGACGAGATCTCGCGTCGGCTGGCCGCGCTGAGAAAAAGCGGACGGCAGGTGAATATCCAGCTTTCCGGCGGTGAGCCCACCCTTCGGGACGATCTGCCCGAAATCGTCGCCTTGACGCGCCGGATGGGGTTCGATTTCGTTCAGGTCAACACCAACGGGATCCGCCTGGCCCGCGACGACGCCTATGTCCGGCGGCTGAAGGAGGCTGGTCTCGAATGCGTCTTTCTGCAATTCGACGGCCTTTCCGACGACGTCTACCGGGCGATTCGCGGCGCGGATCTGCTTGATCTGAAGATGAAGGCCATCGACGCTTGCGCGAAATACCGCATCGGGGTCGTGCTGGTGCCGGTCCTGGTGCCCGGCGTCAATATGACGCAGCTTGGCGATATCATTCGTTTCGCCGCCGCCCGCTCGCCCCATGTGCGAACGGTTCACTTCCAGCCCATTTCCTATTTCGGCCGTTATCCCGGGCAGCCCGGCGACGAGGCGCGCGTCACCATTCCGGAAGTCCTGGCGGCGATCGAGGCGCAGATGGGGCAAGCCATTACGGCCGCCGATTTCCGGCCGGGAACGGCCGAAAATCCCTATTGCTCCTTCAACGGCGATTTCATCGTCGGCGCGGACGGCGAATTGACGTCGAGCCTGGCGCCGGCCAAGGCTTCAGGCTGCTGCGGAAGCGGCGCTGGCGCTCCGGCGGCGGCCGAAGGCGCCACCGCCGACGAGGCGGAGCGGGCCCGGCGGTTCGTCGCCCGGCGGTGGGCGGCGCCGGACCAATGCTGCGCCTCCCCTTCCGACGGGACCGCCGGCGTGCTGATGAAGGCCGACAGTCTTGACGCCTTTCTGGCCAGCCGGAAACGGACCCTGTGCATTTCCGGCATGGCTTTCCAGGATGCCTGGACGCTCGATCTCGATCGGCTGCGCCAATGCTATATCCATGTTGCCACGCCGGATCAGCGACTGGTTCCGCTGTGCGCCTTCAACCTGTCCGGCATGAATGGCGAGACGATTTATCGGCGGCCCCGCTCATGATCGCGGCGGTCTTTCCGCTCGACCGATGGATCGCCGGACGACTGGGGTTGGGCGGGGCGCCGCTTGATCGGGCCGCCATCGAGGCGTGGCAGATGGACTGTTTGCGCCAGACCCTGGATTGGGCGCGCGGCAGAAGCGCTTTCTATCGCCGGCATCTCTCCTCGCTGGACGGGGCGCCGCCGCGATCGCTTGCCGATTTTGCCGAATATCCCTTTACCACCGCGGCTGATATCCAGGCCGATCCCCTGCAATTCCTCTGCCTGTCGCAAGGCGACATCAGTCGCGTCGTGACGCTGGATACCTCGGGCACCACGGGTCTTCCCAAGCGCATATTCTTCACCGGGGAGGATCAGGAGGTCACCCTGGGCTTCTTCGAACACGGGTTGCGTCAGATGGCGGGGCCGGGCGACAAGGTCATGATCCTTCTTCCCGGCGACAGGCCGGGCGGCGTCGGCGACCTGTTGTCCCGGGCGATCCGGCGTCTTGACGCCACGCCTGTTCCCGTGGGGATTTCCCAGGACGCCAAGGCGGTTGCCGAACTGGGGGCGCGCAACGCGGCCAGCCTGCTCATCGGCATCCCGGTTCAGGTTCTGGCCGTGGCGCGGCATTGGCGGGCGATGGGGCTGCCCCGGGATTGCCTCCGTCGGGTCCTGCTGTGCTCGGACAATATTTCAGAAGCCGTCTGCGCGGAAATCGCCGCTCTCCTGGACTGCGAGATCTTCCGGGACTGGGGAATGACGGAAATGGGCTATGGCGGTGGCGTGGATTGCATTGCCCACGACGGCTATCACTTGCAGGAGGCGGACTTTCTGTTCGAGGTCGTCGACCCGCGGTCAGGCCGTCCGTTACCGCCGGAGGCGCTGGGCGAGGTCGTCTTCACGACGCTGACCCGGCGCGGCATGCCGCTGATCCGCTACAGGACGGGCGATCTGGCGAGACTTGTCGAGGATCCTTGCCCCTGCGGATCGGCATTGCGGCGGTTGGACCGCATCGAGACACGCAAGACGGGGCTCGTTTCCTTGAGCGGCGGCGACATTTCCATGGCCGCGCTCGACGACGCCCTGTTCGAGATACCGGGCATCGCCGATTTTTCCGCCAGCCTCCTGCGGGAGGGGCGGTCCCCGATCCTGCGGATCGAGGTGTTTCAAAGGACGCGCGCGGAAGGACGGCCCGGCCTCGACGCCATGGCTCTCCAGTCTGCCGTCATGGAGGCGCTCGATAGCATTCCCGTCATGCGAAGGAGTAGCGATGTGGCGATCGAGGTCGTGTTGCGTCCGGACATGATGCCGGTCAGCCGGGGGAAGCGGATGATCCGGCTGGAGGAGGGGACATGACCCGCTTCATCATCCTGCTGCGCCACGGCGCGACCGGCGGCGATAACGGCCGCAAATATCTGGGCCGGATCGATCTGCCGCTGGGCGAGGAGGGGGAGCGGCAAAGTCTCCGCCTGCGTCAGGCGCTTCAGCCCTGGTCGTTCGGCGCCGTTTATTCCAGCGATCTCGCCCGCTGCCGCCGGACGGCGGAGATCGCCATCGGCGGACGGGGTGTCGCGATCACCGCCCGGGAGGATCTGCGCGAAGGGGCGATGGGCGAATGGGAGGGGCGCCTCAGAAGCGAGATCGCCGCCGCCTATCCCGAAGAATGCGCGGCGCGGCGACGCGATATCGAAAATCATCGGGTCAAGGGCGGGGAAAGTTTCAAGGAGTGTCAGGCGCGCGTCGTTCGCGTGCTGGAGGAACTCGCCGCGTCGGGCGACGATAATGTCCTCCTCGTCGGGCATGGCAGCACCAATCGTCTTTTGCTGTGCCATATGCTGGGAATGCCGATCGCCAACATGTTCCGCCTGGGGCAGGACCACGGGTGCATGAACATCGTTCAGCAAGACGATTCCGGCTATCGGCTGGTGCTGTTGAATTTCAAGCCCTGAGCAGCCCTTGCCGAGATCATTCGAGGGAGCGAGGAATGCGTATCGCCTATTTCGACAACAACGCGACCACGCCGCCTTTGCCGCAGGTGGTCGATGCCATGGTGAGCCGGCTCACCGATGGTTTCGGCAATCCGTCGTCCTCCTACCGCCGTGGGCGGGAGGCGCGGGAGGCGGTTGAAACGGCGCGCGGATCGGTTGCGCGTCTTTTCGGCTGCGCTCCGTCGGAAGTCGTCTTCACCAGCGGCGGCACCGAGGGCGACAATAGCGCCATTCTCGGTCTTTGCGGCGTGGGGGATCATGTCATCACCACCGCTATCGAGCATGACGCGGTGCTGAACAGCTGTCGCGCGCTGGAGCGTCTCGGTGGCGAGGTGACACGGCTGCCCGTGGGGCTCTCGGGCCAAGTCGATCCCGACGCCGTGCGTCGCGCGTTGCGGCCGAACACCAAGCTGATCAGCGTGATGACGGCGAACAACGAAACCGGCGTCCTGCAGCCCGTCGAGGAGATCGGCCGTCTCGCCGCCATGGCCGATGTCTGGTTTCACACCGATGCGGTGCAGGCCGCCGGCAAGGTTCCTCTCTCGGTGGAACGGTTCGGCTGCGATCTGCTCTGCATTTCCGCGCATAAGATTCACGGGCCCCAGGGCGTGGGCGCTCTGTTCGTCCGCCGCGGCACACCGTTGAAACCGCTCATCCATGGCGGAGGCCAGGAGCGGGGGCATCGCGCCGGCACCGAGAACCTGCCCGGCATCGTCGGGCTCGGGCTGGCCGCCGAGGCCGCCCTGGCGGGGTTCGAGGATGGAACGGTGGAATGGATCCGGGGCTGGCGCGATCGCCTGGAGACGGCGGTGCTCCAATCCATCGACGGCGCCACGGTCAATGGGGGCGGAGCGCCACGCGTCGGCAACACGACGAGCCTGTCCTTCAACAATGTTCTTGCCGAAGCGGTGGTGGCGGCGCTCGATCAGTTGGGGCTTTCCGTCTCGGCGGGATCGGCTTGCGCGGCCGGTTCGCGGGAGCCGTCCCATGTGCTGATGGCGATGGGGCTGGGGGCGGTGCGGGCACGATCCAGCGTGCGCATCAGCATCGGCAAAGGCAATACGGCGGACGACGTCGATTATCTGTTGGCCGTTCTCCCCGATGCGATCCGCCATCTTCGGGCATCTTCCCCGCAGCGGCGAGCGCCGGCCCAAGACGCGAAATAATACAAAAAAGTCCTGTTGGTTTCGGTGGTGTGAAATGCAAATTTCGCATTGAAGTGGACGCCCGCCCGGGCGGTTGTTCTTGAAACAAGCGCCAAGTCTATCCACAGAAACCGCAAGATTGGTTCCCGGCATGCCGCCTTTCAGCAATGGCGCCGGCGGTCTTCGTTGCCTCTTTCAGGGTAAGGAATTCCTCTGGTTCATGCCGGATGCCTGTCGTTCTCTTAAAGACTATGCATGGGCTGTGCAATATATTGGTTATGTATATTAAATATATAGCGATGGCGAAAGCAGGTGCTGATGTTTGGATTTGGTGGACATCTTGCTTTTGGTTGATTAATGAGCTTTAATGATGAGGCCATTACTATTCATTATGGGCTGTGCGCCGCGATGTCTCAGTGCTTCAGCATTTTCGATATTCTTGAGAATCCCGAGCATGACAGCTTTTTCCAAAGCTTCGCGGTCCGTAAAATCGCCGAGCACGGCATCGTCTGCGATGCCGGAACGACGGAAAACAGTATCTTCATCGTTCTGTCCGGCGAATTGCGCGTCTATCTCTCGTGCGAGGGGCGGGAATTCACGCTTTTCACCCTTGAGCCGGAAGCCGTGTTCACGACGCACGCCAAAATGTCGGTGGTCGCCACGAAGCCGTCGGAGATATTGGTCACCAGCCTCAGGAATTTCGAAAACGCGTTGAAGACCATCCCGGGCCTGTCCGTCGCCATCATCGGCAGCATGGGGCGCGGCCTTGGAAGCGCCGTCCGGATCATCGAGGGCCTGGTCTTCCGCGACGTCAAACAGCGTCTGATCTATTTTCTTCTCGATCTGGCCAATGAGCGCGGATGCAAGGTCCATGGGGGCGTCTCCATCACCATGGACTACAAGATCGAAGAAATCGCCACCCTGATCGGTTCGAGCCGGCAATCCACATCCTTGATTCTCAATGAACTTATCAAGAGCGGCTACATCTTGAGAGTCAGCCGCAAACAACTGGTCATTCGCGATCTGCGTCGCCTGAAAAGGTTGACGGAAAGCGAAGAGCTGTCGGATTGGGAGGAGGAGGTTTGCCCGATCCCGCTCGTCGGCGCGGCGGGGCGGCGGAACTGATCGCCGGAACGGTTTTCAGGGCCTGTCGATAAATTATCGAATCCAACAGACCTTAAGCCCGAGCGGCGCTTCCCACCCGCCGTAGCGGAGCGCAGGCGTCATATGGGGTCCACAAGCCCTTGGAGTTTCATCTGGGACATCCGCGTCATGCCCGCGAAGCCTCTTCGGGCAGCCCGGAAGTGCAGGTACGGACGGCGCCCATCCGGGCATGTCGTTTCAGGTGACATGCCCGGATAGTCCTCTTCTATTTTGCCGCCCCCGGAATGCTCATCTTCCACAGCCGGTGGCAGTCGGCGCAATAGACGACCGATGCCGCATGGGCGTGATGGCAGGTGGTGCAGGCGATGTCGTCACCGAGATGCGAGGAATGGGGATTGCGTTTGGGGAACTCCACATTGCGGGTCTTCCCGGCCAGCTTCTCGATCGGTCCGTGACAGGCTAGGCACCGATCGTTTTCCACCGTCGAATCGGACGTGGGGAGCCCCTTGCCATGGCAACCGGCGCAATCGACCGATGCCTTGGCATGCAGATGGTCGGTGAAATCGGAGTTGGCCCAGGAAGCGAATTCCTCCTTCAGTAATTTGAGATCGGCGGGCTTCGGCGCACCCCAGGAAAACGGCTGCCCGATCAGGCCGAAGCTTTTTCCCGGGACGATGCGGTGGCAGGCCGCGCAGTCGCCTTTGACGGCCGGCGGCACATGGGTGAGATGCAGCCGGGTCGAGAAACCGTTCGTCTCCGCCTCGCCGGATTGTCCGGTGGCGTGGCAGGGAGTGCAGGAGGCCATTCCATTGCCGCGGACCGCTTTGTGTTTTTGCGGCAATGTCTTGGAGAGGTCGGGATGGCAGGCTGTACAGGCATCGCCCGGCGGCGCCGCCCGCGCGGGTCCGGCGAGCGGGGCGCCAAGAAGAAGGCACGCCGCCGCGATGGCGAGGAAATGCGGTTTCAGCATCATCGCTCCGATCAGAAAGGGACGAGGGTCCGTCCCGGCGGACGAACCCTCGTCGACGTCGTCCTTACGCCTTCAGGGCGTTGCGGCCGGCAATGCGGCCGAACACGATGCAGGTCGGAATGGCGTTGGATCCCAGGCGATTGGAGCCGTGGATGCCTCCGGTAACTTCGCCGGCGGCAAACAGTTTGGGGATCGGGCTGCCGAAGACGTCGATCACCTGACCGGAGGCGTTGATCCGCAGGCCGCCCATGCAGAAGTGGACGGCCGGCCATTGCGGAATGGCGTAGAACGGGCCTTTCTCCAGGGTGATCATCGCAGGGGTGATCGGCTTGTTGAATTCCGGATCCTTCCCGTCCTTGTGATACTGGATGTATTTATTGACCGTATCGACAAGGGCGTCGGTCGGAATGTTGCATTTCCCGGCCAACTCGGTGATGGACTCGGCCTTGATGAAACGGCCGCGCTTCAAACCCTCCGCGACCTCTTCCGGGTCGCCGCCCATGGGCAGAATCATGGCTTCGTTGAAGATGGACCAGGTCGGCTTGGCGTCCTTGCCGAGATTGATCTGGGCATAGGCGACCACGTCGCGGCGCTCCAATTCGTTGACGAAGCGTTTGCCTTGCTTGGTTACGTAAAGAATGCCGTAGCCCGGTCCGTTGAACGGATAGACGGCTTGCGCGTCGAGCAGTCCGGTTTCCGGTTCGGCGTAAGGGTAGAGCTGGATGAAGTTCATCTGCAGCGTGTCGGCCCCGACCGCCTGGGCGAATTTATGGATTTCACCGGTCGCCCCCTTGTGGTTGGTGCAATTGTATTCCGCTGTCAGGCGGGGATTGTGGGCCGAACGCATTTCGACATTCTGACTGAAGCCGCCGCTGGCCAGAATCACCGCCTTGTTGGCCCGCAGGTTGAGAACCTTCTTGCCGCGCTTGATTTCGACACCGAGGACCGCCGATTTCGGGTCCGCGTCTGCCCGCCAGATCCAGGTGACTTCCGAATTCAAGGTCGGCTTGATGCCGGCCTTGGCGGCGATCTTGCGCAAGGCTTCCGTATATTCGCGGCCGACACCGCTTTTCGCCGCATGGGTCCTGTAGGCGGTATGGCCGCCGGCCCTCGTCACCGTGGGGCGCAGTTCGGCCCCGCCATCCTCGACCACCCAGTTGAGGGCATCGGCAGCGCCGTCGGCGACCTCCTTGGCCAATTCGGGAATGCTGTAATAGTCGCCCCCCTTCAGGATGTCCTGCCAATGCTGGGCCGGGCTGTCGGCGCCCAGATTGAGCTTTTCACGGTAATGCCATTTGTCGTCCCAGGCGGCGAAGACGCCGCCATTGATGATCGAGTTGCCGCCGTATGTCGGCATTTTTTCCAGAAGGGTGGTTTTCGCACCGCCGCCGGCCGCCTCGGCGGCGGCGGCCAGGCCGGCGAATCCCGAGCCGATGACGATGACGTCCCAGGTCTCGTCCCATTGGGTGGGCAGCTTGCGGACCAGGGCTTGCGCCGTGCCGGGAACAGCCATGTTGAGCGCCGTGCCGCCACTGAGGGCGACGGCGCCCAGGGCGACGGATTTCAAGACGGAACGACGGCTTAGATCTTTATTGGACATTGTTGTCTCCTCCACAGTCGTGCGGGTCATGTCCCGCGTCGTGCCTGTCGAGCAAGGAGCGCTTCATAGGATCTTCGGATTTTTGGGCGAACCCGGAGCTGACGCGTCCTGGGGCGCGTCCGTTTCCGTCTTCACGGTGACGGATGCGGAAGGGATCGGGCCACCCCGAGGCGGCTTGCTCGAACAGATGAGTGGCCATTTCAGGCCTCCTCAGAAAGTCCTCCCCAACCCAAATCAACAATGCGGGTGGCTCAATGGAAAGTCAAGATATATCCCACAAAAATAGTATGGAATTAGGCATTGTGCCGACTTTCCCATATGATGAGAAAGTACTTTGTATTCATTATATTTTGCGAGAGTTGGTGGTAAACGGTGAATGGGGAAAAGTCACTTATCCGAGCGATCCTATCTGCTACTTTTCGGCGGAAATCATTCTGATAAATATACTAAAAGGAGAATTTCGCCGGTGGCTATGGAGGCCTCAGGTGGGGCGCGCCATCAACCGTTCCAGCAGGGACAGCATCTCCTGTGGCCGGCGAGGGCAGGGAGCGTCGGGCGCGAGCAGGCCCAGCGATTTCGCCTTCAGGCCCATCTCCAGCAAAAAGGGCGCCTGGAGCCGGGCCCCGGCCAGCAGGGTGCCATCCGACAGGATGTCGACCGTGGGGCCTTGAGCCAGCATGCGTCCGCCGTCGAACAGCGCGACGTCATCGGCGAAGCCATAGGCCAGATCGACGTCGTGGGTGCTGAAGACCAGGGTGGTTCCGGCGGCGGACAATGCGGCGAGAACCGTCAGCAATCCCTTGGCGCCCGCATGGTCGAGGCCGGCCGTCGGTTCGTCGAGCAGCAGGATTTCCGGCGCCATCGCCACGGCGCCGGCGATGGCGACCCGCTTTTTCTGGCCGAAGGACAGCATATGGGTCGGCCGTTCGGCCAGTCCGGTGAGCCCCAGAGCGGCCAGAGCCTCGCCGACACGAACGCGGGTGGCGGCCTCGTCAAGACCGAGATTGAGCGGCCCGAAGGAAACGTCCTCGGCCACGGAGGCGGCGAACAATTGATCGTCGGCCTCCTGCAGGACCAGGCCGACCCTCCGCCGCCACGCCGTCAGTTGGGTGCGATCATAGCCGGCCGGCCGGCCATCGAGGAGGATTTGGCCGGATGCCGGGCGCAGACTGCCGTTCAAATGCAGCAGGAGAGTGGTCTTGCCGGCTCCGTTCGGGCCCAGAATGGCGAGCCGGCGTCCCCGTTTGACGGCGAGATCCAGCCCCGACAGGGCCGGGACGCCGCCCGGATAAGCGTAGACGAGGCTGCGGGCTTCCAAAAGCGGTGTCATTGCACAAGCAATCCTGTGATCAGCATCGCCGTCTCCAGGATCAGGATACCGGCGAGGGTGGGAATGGACGACGGCGTGCGGCGGGACAGGACGCGCATCTCTCCGTTCCAGCCGCGGGCGGCGAGTCCGACTTCAAGGCGTCGGGCCCGGTCGAGCGCGCGGGGGAGCAGATTGGCGATGAGCACGCCCAGGCAGCGCAGCCTCCGGCGCAGGCCGATATGGCCGAGACGGGCCGCCTGGGCGGCGTTCATCGTCGCCGCCGTGTCGGCCAGCAGGAACACGAAGCGATAGGTCAGAAGGGCCATCTCGACGATTTCAGCGGGCAGCCCGAGACGGCGCAACCCGGTCATCAGATCGCTGGCCGGCGTGGTGAGCGCCAGGAACAGCAGACAAGCGAGCCCCGCCTCCGAACGGGCGGCCAGTCCGGCCGCGGCGGAGAGCCCCCCCGGGGCGAGGCCGATGCCATGGCCGTCGACCTGCAGCAGCACCGACAGCGTCCCGGCGAGCAGGAACCCCGTCGGACCGGCGACGCAGGCGAGCCATACCCTGGCCGGAACGCGGGCTCCGACCAGGGTTGCCAACACCATCACCACCGCCACCAGGACCGCTGTCGGCCAGGGCGGCAGACTGATATCGAGCAGAAGCATGCCGAAGGTCAGCAATGCTTTTTCGCTCAAGGGTCGGAAACGCCAGCGGTTGAGATGGGCGATCCTATCGACGGGTGACATCGTCCCGCCGCGACCCGTGGCGACGGCCGATCAGGTAGCCGATGACCCCCGTCCCCAAGCTGGCCTGCAAGGCGAACAGCATGCTTTCGATCTCGTCGCTGGGCGGTTTCCACAGTGGTTGGAACCATGGCTGATAGCCAGGATGGGATTCGGTAATGGCGTCGGTCCCGATGTCGTCGGATCCCTTGAAGTCCCCCCCCAAACCGGGAACCACCAGGGGGGCCGCGATGATGAGGACGGCGGCGGCGGAGAGCCACACCGAGCGATGCTGGGCGATCATCATTCGATCTCTCCCGACAGCATGCGGATTTCATCGGCTTGTCCGGCCCGCCCGGACAGGGCGTTCATGACGACGACGGTCAGCAATCCCTCGGCGATGGCCAGCGGAATCTGCGTCACGGCATAGATGCCGCCGAATTTCAGAACGGCTCCGGCAAATCCGGACGAGGGATCGGGATAGGCCAGCGCCAATTGCACCGATGTGGTCGCATAGGTCGCGAGATCGCCCAGGGCGGCGGCCAAGAAGACGGAAAAGGCGATGGAGGCGCCCAGGCGGCTGGCCAATCGCCATACGGCATAGCTGACCCAGGGCCCCATGATCGCCATCGAGAATACATTGGCGCCGAGTGTGGTAAGCCCGCCATGCGCCAGCAAAAGCGCCTGAAACAGCAGGACGATGGTTCCCAGGACGGCCATCACCGAAGGGCCGAAAACCACGGCGCCGAGGCCGGTGCCGGTCGGATGGGAACAGGACCCGGTGACGCTCGGCATTTTGAGGGCCGAAAGGACGAATGTGAAAGCGCCGGCCGCGGCCAGCGTCATTTTGGCTTGCGGGCGTGCCGCCACGATACGTTTCAGCCTGACCGCCCCGGCCACGACAAAGGGGGCCGAAAGGGCAAACCACCCCGCCGCATGTGCCGCGGGTAGATAACCTTCCATAATATGCATCGGATCCACCTCGAGATCTCGGACGCGGTGCGACCATCTCCTTCCCGAGAACACCCCGCCCGGAATGGCATCACACACGCAACGCTGATGGCAGGTCTCCTGACTCGCGGGTCGCGGGTTCCAGCCTAGCCTTCCCAGCCTGTATGCGGCCCCCGGTGGACGTCGGGGCCACGGCCAGTGGCGATCTTGGGTGCCGGAACCTACCCGCTCACAGTTGCGGGGGCAGCCACGGAATCAGCTTTCTTTTCGAAAGCCTCACCGTGTTCCCTTTTCACTCCGAACCGCCAAGAGGGCGGCACGAAGAACCATCGGGGGCAAGTCTATTCACCACGGGGGGCGAGGGTCAAGCGGTTCGCTGCCACGGCAACGAATTCAGGTTAACAACCGGTTGGCGCCGCCAATTTCATTTGCCGGCCCACTCCCAGGAGTCGTCATCCCCGTGCCGAACAGTCGCGTGTCGAGTTCGGCCATGACGCCGGCGTTGATAAAGTCGAAACCCGAGTTCGGAGCCCCGGAGGCTGGGAACGCTTCGATCCCATCTGTGCTCACCTGCGTTCATCGGCGCTGATCTGCGTTTCCTTATAATCGATTCCGGCGGGTTATTCTGGGGCCAATCGAGCTGCTCCCGAAGACCCGGCCCGGGACCGGGGGCTTGTCAAAAGGAGCACAGATAAACACCGATGAACTCAGATAGGGGCAGATGTGGACTGCTCCCATGCCTGAGACAAGAAACTATGGACAAGGTTGGACTTGAACCGTGCGGTTCGCTGCCGCCCGAAGGATTGCATCTTCTTCGGCTGGCGAACGACACTTTTTCCTCCTCCGGACAATCGGCAGAACTGTCCGCGATCTGACAGACAGCGACTCCGCCTGCTTCCATAATCCCGACCGTTACCGCTCATCCATCGAATGAGGCCGCTTAACAGTGTTTTCCGACCGCTGAGCATGAAATCGCGCCGTTTGTCGGATTGGGCCCCACCCAAACCCTCATTCGGCGTAGGTAGTAATCAAAGCCTTACTAAAAATAAGGCAAAGGGGACCCCATGAAAGCTGTGGTGAGAAGGATGATGGATCTTTCGACATCCCGCGCGCAAAACCGGCAAGAAGCCGGTTGGCGGCCCGAAATTACCGATATTTCAAGCTTCTCCAAAGTGTCGGGAAACTCTGCCGAGGGTTTCCGTTGCCGATGGACGCGACTGGTCTGATCACAGGTGCCGGATATACGCGCCGGGATGTGTTGCTCCCGGGGCGTTGGGATGAGGGTTGGAAGGGGACGTCATGCTGAGTTCAACAATTCTGGCTTGGGTTGGAGTGCTGCTTCTCTTGGCGGGCGAGATCGCGGCCCTGGCCTCGATGCGCAACGTCGTCCGGGCCCTGGTCATCTCCTCCATCGCCGAGTTGGGGTATGTCCTTTTCGGCTTCGGTCTCGGGTCCGTGGCCGGCGAGACCGGCGCCGTCATGCATCTCGGCTATCAGTTGGTGATGCGTGGTCTGCTGTTCCTGGCGCTGGTGCCGTTGGTCCGCGCCGCGGGATCATCCCGATTGGAGGACATGTCCGGCGTCGGACAGTCCAACCGGATGGTATCGCTGCTGTTCGGCTTCGCCATGTTCTCGGTGATGGGGCTGTCGCCCTTCAAGGGATCCTTCGCCAAGTTTCTCGTGCTTTACGGCGCGGTCGAACAGGGGCAATGGGGGCTTGCCTCGTTCGGAACCATCGCCAGCGTCGTTTCGCTGGTCGTCTATATCACCATCATCCAGCGCATCTGTTTCGCCCGGAAGGCAAAGGGCGAGCCGCCCGCCAGAACGGTTGCGCCCGGCGCTCTCGCCCTGCCGCTGGGCGTCCTGACGCTGGCCACCATCGTCATGAGCCTGTTTCCGCAACCCCTGGAGGATGCGGCGCAGCATCTGGTCGGCGCGGTCGGCGGGACCGGATTGCCGGATTATGAAAGCCCCTGGTCCCTCCTGGTTCTGGTCCCCTATATCGGCGGCTTCGTACTTTACGGCCTTGGCTGCCTGTCGGGACGGCTGCGCGATGTCGCCGCCATCGCCCTGGCCGCCGTGACGATGGTCCTGGCCTGGCAGAACGGCTCGGTCGATGCCGTCTCCTGGCTGTTTTCCGTGGTTTTCGCCGGCATCGCCCTGCTGGTGGTGATCTATTCCTTCTCCTATATCCGCGCCCATGAGGCGGCCAACCGCTATTACTTCTTCCTGTTCCTCGCCATCGGTTCCCTGCTGGGGCTGGTCACCGAGCAGCAGTTCGGCAATTTTTACGTCTTCTGGGAGCTGATGACCTGGTCCACCTATTTCCTGGTCATTCACGAGCAGAGTGAAAAAGCGCTCGCCGCCGGTCGCAAATATTTCCTGATGTGCGCTTCCGGCGCCTATGTCATGCATTTCGGCATCCTGCTGCTGCATGCCCAGATCGGCAGTTTCGAGATGGGCGTGATCGCGCAGCATGTCGGCGAACTGAGTTCCGGGGTGACGACGGTGGTCGTCTTCCTGTTCATGGTCGGATTGGGCGTCAAGGCGGGCGTCTTTCCCTTCCACGGCTGGTTGCCCGATGCCCATCCGGTGGCGCCGTCGTCGATTTCGGCGCCGATGTCGGGCATCGTCACCAAGGCCGGCGTCTATGGCCTGATCAAGGTTCTGTTCGTCCTGTTCGGCGCCGGACTGCTGTCGAAAGCGTCTCCGGCCGGGTCCTTCTCCTCCTTCGGCCTGACCCTTTCCTGTTTGGGTGCCGTAACCGTCGTCTACGCGGAAATCAAGGCGCTGCGCGAGCGCGAGTTGAAGCGCATGCTGGCCTATTCGACGCTGGCGCAAGTCGGAGAAATCGTCGCCGTCCTTGGGATCGGCAGCTATCTGGCGATCGCGGGCGCATCCTTGCATGTGGTCAATCACGCGGCCATGAAGAGCCTGCTGTTCCTTGCCGCCGGCTCCTTCATCTTCCGCCTCGGACGCAAGCGCCTCGACGAGTTCAAGGGGGTTGGCCGGGCCATGCCCTTGACCGGCCTGTTCTTCGCCATCGGCGCCCTGGCCGTGATGGGGTTGCCGCCGTTCTCCGGCTTCTTCAGCAAATTCCTGATGATTTATGCCTGCGTGGCGGCGGGGTTGTGGCCGTTGGCGGCGATCATTCTGGCCGGCAGCGTGATCGGCGCCGTCTATTACGCCCGCGTTCTCCGCATCCTGTTCTTCGAGCGTTACCAGGGCCCCGCCGTGGCCGAGGCACCGTTCTCCATGCTTCTGGCCACCGGTCTGCTCAGCGCTTTCGTGATCCTGGGCGGCCTGGTCCCGGATTACGGCGTGCTGCTGGTCCGTCCCGTGGCCGATTTGGCCGCCGCGCGCGGCGGCCAGGCGATCGCGGACATCCCCAGCCTGCAGATGATCTGGCCGGCCAGTGCCGTCGCCGTGGCGATCGGGGCCGGACTGACCTTCCTCCTCGGCCGGCGGCATCCCGTGGCGGCCGGCGTCCTGTCGATCCTGGCCATGCTGGCCGCCGTGGCGAGCATCATTGTGCAAGGCGCCCAATATGATCGCCTGTCCTTCTGGTTCGCCCTGTTGATCGCCGGTGTCGGCGCTCTCAACCTGTCGCACTCCATCGGCTACATGCGCCACGGCCATGCGCACGGCCGCTACTATTTCCTTTTCCTGGCGATGATCGGCGGCCTGCTCGGCATGACGGCCAGCACCGATCTGTTCAATTTCTTCGCCTTCTGGGAAATCATGAGCAGTTGGACCCTGTTCTTCCTCATCATCCATGAGGAGACGCCGGAAGCGCTGCGCGAAGGGTTCAAGTACTTCCTGTTCAACTTCATCGGCGCCAGCATCATGTTCCTGGGCGTGGCCATGCTGGGTGCCCGCTCCGGCGGCTTCGGCTTCGAGCAGTTGCGCAATGCCGCTCCGGGAATGGACCTTCCCTGGCTGGCCGGGGCGGTGGTGCTGATTCTCGTCGGTTTGGCGATGAAGGCGGCCATGTTGCCGGTTCGCATCGACTATCAGATGCATCCGGCGACGGCGCCGACGCCGGTTTCCGGCTATATCTCCTCGGTTCTGCTGAAAAGCGGACCCTATGGCGTGTTGAAACTGTTCGCCGTGCTGGGCGGCTCCGTGTTGTTCGCCCGCCTGGGCACCGTCATGGATATCAGTCTGCCGCTTTATGTGCTGGCGGTGGTCGCCGCCGTCACCGTGCTTTATGCCGGGGCCCAGGCGATGATTCAGACCGGCGTCAAGCGGGTGCTGATCTATGCAACGGTTTGCCAGTTGGGTTACATCCTGCTCGGCCTATCCCTGGGCTCGGCCCTCGGCGTGGCCGGCGGGCTGATGCATCTGGTCAATCACATGCTGCTGAAGGACACCCTGTTCCTGGCCGCCGGCTGCATCCTCGCGCAAGCTCATGTCGTCGATCTCGACGATCTGGGCGGGCTGGGGCGGAAGATGCCCTGGACCATGGGATTGTTCCTTTTCGCCGGTCTGTCGATCGCCGGAATGCCGCCGCTCAACGGGTTCACCTCGAAATGGCTGATCTTCCAAGCCTGTCTGCAATCCGGCCATTATCTGCTGGGACTGGCCGCCCTGATGGGAAGCCTGTTCACCCTGGCCGCCATTCTGAAATTCGCCCATGCCGCCTTCATGGGGGAGACCTCGCAGGTTTCCGCCGGAATGGTCGAGGCGCCCGCCAGCATGCTGGTCCCCATGGGCATCCTCGTCGGAGCCTCCGTCCTGGTCGGTTTGTTCCCCGGTTTGCTGCTGGTGCCGATCGCCGGGATCCAGCAGTCGCTGGGACTGGAGGCGGTCGTCGCCTCCTGGGGCGGTCCGCTGCCCGGACCGGGCGGATGGAGCAACGCTCCGATCACCATCCTGCTGCTGATCATCGCGGCGGCGGGGTGGCTCTATACCCGCATGGGCGGCAGCAGGGTCCGTGTCGGCAACGTCCATCTCTGCGGTAACGACTTCGACCTCCGGCAGGGCCGGATGGGTCCATCCAACCTCTATGAGTCGCCCGACGGACTGATCCGCACCGTCCTCGCGGCGCATCCCGAGGAAGGGAGTGCCAAGCATGTCTGATGGTCTGATTCTGCTCTTTTCGGTGCTGGTCTTCCCGGGCGGCCTGTTCGCCCTGGCCCTGGGGCTTCTGATCAAGGGCGTCGATCGGCGCGTGGCCGCCCGGCTGCAACGCCGCGTCGGGCCGCCGCTGTTGCAGCCGGTTTTCGATCTGATCAAGCTCTCCCGGAAGGAAACCATGATCCCGGCCCAGTCCTCGGCGGCGATTTTCCGCTGGGCGCCGCTGGCCGGTTTCTCCTGCATGGTGCTGGCCGCGGCGATGATTCCGATCAATGGCGTCTATCGTCCGAGCCCCGAACTGGGCGATCTCCTGACGCTGTTCTATTTATTGGCGGTGCCGGCGGTGGTTCTCATGCTGGCGGGGTCGGCGTCGGGCTCCCCCTTCGGCGCCATCGGCTTCTCCCGCGAGATGTCCATCATGCTGGCCTATGAGGGGCCGGTGCTGTTGGCCCTGTTGTCGGTGGCCATCCGCGTCGGCGTCGGCGAGGGGCACCTGATCAGTCTGTCCTTAACCGAGATCGTCCAATATCAGCGGGTCCACGGGCCCTTTATCCTCGATCCGTGGATGTGGCCGGCCATGCTGACCTTCCTCTGCTTCTTCCCGGCCAATCTCGGTGTTCTGCCTTTCGATATCCCCGAAGCCGAGACCGAGGTGCTGGAAGGACCGCTGCTCGAATATTCCGGGCCGTCGCTCGGTCTCTTCAAGATGATGTCGGCGGTCAAATGCGTCGTCGTCCTGGGGCTCGGCATCACCTTGTTTCTGCCCAATGGGCCGGACGGCGTCCTTGGATTGCTCCTCTTCGCCGTCAAATGCACCGTGCTGGCCGTTTTGGGGGTGACCGTCGTGCGGACCGGCATGGGACGCATGCGGATCGACCAGGCTTTCCGGTTCTTCCTCAAATGGCCGCTCGCCCTTGGGATCGCCAGTCTCGCCATCATGCTTGCGAGGTCGTGAAATGAACGCGCAGATTCCCTCTTTGCTGTCACGGCTGTCGACGAAGTCGCCCTGGCTCTACCGGATCAACGCCGGATCCTGCAATGGCTGCGATGTCGAACTGGCCACCACGGCCATCATTCCGCGTTACGATGTCGAACGGCTGGGCTGTCAATATTGCGGCAGTCCCAAACACGCCGACATCGTCCTGATCACCGGTCCGCTGACGGTGCGGGTGAAGGATAAGGTCCTGCGGCTCTACCAGGAAATTCCCGATCCCAAGGTTACGGTGGCGGTCGGCGTCTGTCCGATTTCCGGGGGCGTCTTCCGCGACAGCTACGCGATCGCAGGCCCGCTCGACCAATATATTCCGATCGATGTGAATGTTCCGGGGTGTCCGCCGCGTCCGCAGGCGATCATCGAAGGTATCGCCAAGGCGATCGCCGTCTGGCAAACGCGGATTTAGGAGGAAGGCGGTCATGTCGTTTTTTCTGCCCGTCCTGCTGAGAAACCTGCTCAAGGGACCCTCGACCGAGGCCTTTCCCTTCGGCGAGGCGATTACACCGAAGAAGCTCAGGGCCCGTATCAGCTTCGACCCCGACTCCTGCGCGCTGTGCCGGGTCTGTGCCCGCATCTGTCCGGCCGGCGCCATCCAGTTCGAGAAGAAGCCCGATGGCCTGGAATTCAATCTTTGGCACAACGCCTGCGTTTTCTGCGGTCTGTGCGCGCTTTACTGCGAATCGGAAGGCCTGCATTCCACCAACGACTGGCATCTGTCCCATCTTCAGTCGGAAAAATACGATCTGGTCGAACGGGCGACGGTGAAGTTCCAGAAATGCACCAAATGCGGCAAGCAGAAGATGCCGGCGCCGCTTCCGCTGATGGCCAAGCTGTATCCCGGATTACCCGCCGACGAGATCGAGCGGTTGCGCGCCATGTGTCCGCAATGCCGCAAGGCTGAAACAGCTCCTGCCGAAGGAGAACCGTCATGAAATATCTGCAGGCCGTCGTCGCCGAAGGGCTGAAGGATGCCGCGCCGGATCGTCACAAGATCGAGTTTCGCACCGACGTCAAGGGCGTGACCACGGCCTGGTGCGTCCTGGACGAGAAGGACGATTTGCTGGCGGTGGCCCGGTTCCTTGCCGAAGGATCCGCCCGGTTGTCGACGATTACCGCCTATTCCACGGAAAAGGCCAAGCGCACCGGCAATTTCGAGATCGCCTACCATTTCGATCTGGATGGCGACACCTTGACGGTAAGCGTGCATGTCCCGCCTGACGGCGAGGTCGACAGCATCACCTCGCTCTTCGATAACGCCGATTGGCCGGAACGGGAAATGGCCGAGCTTTACGGCATCAAACTGCGGGGGCATCCCCATCCCGAACGCCTGTTCATCGATGAATCCCTGGGCGATGCGGTGTTCGACCAGTACATCCCCTATTCAACGATGGTCAACGCGGCCACCACCAAGGGGCTGTGGGAAAAGGTGATCGCCAAGGGCAAGGGCAAGGGGGAGGGCACGCCATGAGTACTTACAAGATCCCCGTCGGACCTCTGCATGTCGCTCTTGAAGAGCCGATGTATTTCAAGGTCGAGGTCGAAGGCGAAACCGTGACCGGGCTCGACATTCAGGCCGGTCACGTGCATCGCGGAATCGAATATCTGGTGGCCAAGCGCAATATCCATCAGAACATCGTGCTGACCGAACGTATCTGTTCCCTGTGTTCGAACAGCCATCCTTTTTCCTACTGCATGGCCCTTGAACGCATCGGGGGTATTATCGTGCCGGAGCGGGTGGAATACCTGCGCGTCGTCGCCGATGAAATCAAACGCATCGCCTCCCATTTGTTCAATGTGGCCATCACGGCCCATTTGGTCGGTTTCGACACGCTTTTCATGCAGGTCATGGAAACGCGCGAAATCATGCAGGACACCAAGGAGACGATCTTCGGAAACCGCATGGATCTGGGCGCCAATCGGATCGGTGGCGTGCGTTACGATCTGGATGGGGAGGGAAAGGCCTATCTGGCCGCCCAACTCGCCCGGATGAAGGCGCCGCTCGACGAATTCCGCGACCTTTACGAGACCAACGGTTCCTTTCTGCGCAGAACGAAGGGGGTGGGCGTATTGCCGCGCGCGGACGCCATCCGTCTGGGATTGGTCGGTCCCGTGGCGCGGGCCAGCGGCGTCGATTACGACGTGCGCCGCAAGGCGCCCTATGTCGTCTATGACCGTCTCGATTTCGACGTCCAGACGCTTGCCGACGGCGACGTGTGGTCCCGCACCATGATCCGGTTGCGCGAAGTCAAGGAATCGGTGCGCATTATCGAGCAATGTCTGCGCGACATACCGGAGGGGCCGATCTCCATCGACGCCATCCCCGAGATCCCCGCCGGCGAAGCCATTGCGAAAAGCGAAGCGCCGCGGGGCGAGTTGATCTATTACCTGCGTACCGACGGTTCCGACAAGCCGGCCCGTCTCAAATGGCGGGTGCCCAGCTACAACAATTGGAAAGGTCTCCAGGTGATGATGGCCGGCTGCAAGGTGGCCGATATCGCCCTCATTGTCGGGAGCATCGATCCCTGCATTTCCTGCACCGAACGTTAACGCCCCCCTAGGTGCGGGAATACCGCCGCCGCCTTCGGGCGGCGGCGGGCGAATTTTTCCGGTGGAAACAGATCCGATGCATGAGGCTTCCATCGTCAGCGGTCTGATGCGGATTTTGCTGGATCACGCCGCCAGGCACGGCGTCCGGCGCATTGCCAGCGTTACCGTCAAGGTGGGCAGGCTGCGGTCGGTGGAGCCGCGTGCGCTGATCGGCTGTTTCGAGGTGTTCGCCGAAGACACCATCGCCGAGGGTGCCGAACTGCTGGTCGAGTCCGTGCCGATCCGCGGACGCTGTGACGATTGCGGCGCCGAAATGGAAATCGCCGGCTTCGTTTTTCGTTGCGACCGATGTCAGGGGGGGCGGATCACCGTGACCAGCGGCCAGGAGCTCTATATCGACAGTTTCGAAGCAACGGATGCTTTGTCATGAATCTAAAGACGGGCGCGGGCGATTTCTGGCATGATTCGCCCCGCTGCATGCCCCGGTCTGGGGGCGGTGAATCGGGAGTGGCCGATGTGTAAGGAATGCGGTTGCGATACCCATGGGACGGCGCCCAATCTCTCCAAGCGGATCGAAGTCATTGAAAATCTGCTGAGTGAAAATGATCGCCAGGCGCTGCATAACCGGGAACATTTCGATGCCCTGGGGGTGACGGCGCTCAATCTGATGTCCTCGCCGGGCAGCGGAAAGACCAGCCTGCTCGAGGCCACCATCGAGGCGCTGGCGGGAGAAATGAAGATCGCCGTGATCGAGGGCGATCTGGAAACCGAGAACGACGCCCTGCGGATCAGGCGGCACGGCGTTCCGGCGGTGCAGATCACCACCGGCATGGCCTGCCATCTCGATGCCGCGATGGTGCATGACGCGCTGCATGATCTGTCCCTCGAGGGGATCGATTTGCTGTTCATCGAGAACGTCGGGAACCTGGTCTGCCCGGCGGGCTTCGCGCTCGGCCAGCATGCCGACGTGGTGCTGCTTTCGGTCACCGAGGGCGACGACAAGCCGTCCAAATATCCGGTGATCTTCCGCCAGGCCAGTCGCGTGCTGATCACCAAGGCCGATCTGTTGGCCCATCTGGACGATTTCGATCCCCACCGTGCCGAAGACGCCGTTCATCGATTGTCCGCCGATTTGCCGATCGACGTGCTTTCGGCGAAAACGGGGGCCGGAATGGCCGGTTGGCTCGACTGGCTGCGTGCACTTCGGCGATAGAAGATTGAGCCTGGCCCTTTGCTGTGCCATGAGTGGCGTCGGCGTCCCCGCCGGTGATCGCCTGGGCATGGCGAAAGACCGGCAGGGGCGCCGGTCTTTCCCGTTTCATGATAGGCCAGGCATGCTATCGCCCTTTTCGTCTCTTGCTGCGCTTCGGCTGTTTCGATGCTGATCAGCCAATTCAATCTGACTGTGGCGCTTCTGCAGCAGACCTGTGTTTATCTGGTCATCGCCTTCCTGATGAGCCGGACGCCGCTGTTCATCCCCTTGATGCACGTCACCATCCGCTTCCCCAACAAGGTGGCCTGTTATCTGGTTTTCTCGCTGTTCTGCGTCCTCGGCACCTATTTCGGTCTCAGGGTCGACGATTCCATTGCCAATACGCGGGCCATCGGCGCCGGCTTGAGCGGCATCCTGGGCGGGCCGTGGGTGGGAATCGTCGTCGGGCTGACCGGTGGGCTGCATCGCTATAGCATGGGGGGCATGAGCGCTCTCGCCTGTGCCATTTCGACCGTCTTTTCCGGACTGGTCGGCGGCATGATGCATCGCTACATGGTCCGCCGCGGCCAGAACGAGCTGCTGTTCGATCCCTTTCGCGTCGCCATCGTCAGCCTGTGTTCGGAAATCGTCCATATGCTGGTCATCCTGGCGCTGGCCCGGCCTTCCGACGCGGCGGCCAAGCTGGTCGCCGATATCGCCGTGCCGATGCTGATCGCCAATACGCTGGGGGCTGCGCTGTTCATGCGCATCCTCTTGGACCGGCGGGTGATGTTCGAACGCCAGTCCGGGCTCTTCTCGGCGATGGCCTTGAAGATCGCCGCCCGCTCGGTCGGCGTGCTGCGCACCGGCTTCAACCAGGAAAACTCCATGCAGGTGGCCCGCATCATCCATGAGGAAACGGGGGTCGGTGCGGTGGCCATCACCGATCGGGAGAAGCTTCTGGCCTTCATCGGCATCGGCGACGACCATCATCTGACGGGCATGCCGATTACACTGCCCCAGACATTGCAAGCCATCGCCAACAACGAAATCCTTTACGCCGACGGCAACGAGCAGATTTTTCAATGCACCATCCGCCCCGATTGCCGGCTCGGCGCCACGCTGGTGGTGCCGCTGCACGACGAGCGGGAAAAGGTGATCGGGACCGTCAATCTCTATGAGCCCAGAACCAAGCTTTTCTCGACCATCAACCGTTCCCTCGGCGAAGGCATCGCACGGCTTTTGTCGACCCAGATCCTGGCGGGGCGCTACGAGCAGCAGAAGCAATTGCTGACCCAGTCGGAGATCAAGCTTCTCCAGGCCCAGGTCAATCCCCATTTCCTGTTCAACGCCTTGAACACGCTCTCGGCGGTCATTCGCCTCGATCCCGAGAAGGCCCGCCACCTCGTGCAGAATCTATCGACGTTTTTCCGCAAGAACCTGAAGCGCTCCAGCGTGGAGGCCAGCCTTTCCGATGAAATCGAGCATGTGAACGCCTATTTGCAGATCGAACTGGCGCGGTTCTCGCCGCATCTGTCCGTCGATATCGACATGCCCGAGGAACTGCGCGAGGCGCGGATCCCCGCCTTCACCTTGCAGCCGATCGTCGAGAATGCGATCAAGCACGGCACATCCCAACTGATGTGCGACGGATTGATCAGGATCGAGGCCGTGCGCGATCATAGTGACCTGGTGGTCAGTGTGGAGGACAATGCCGGTTTGTTCGAAAAGTCTTCCGACGGAGACGGTATGGGGATGAGTTTGGTCGATCGGCGCATCAAGAACCGTTACGGCGACGCCTACGGGGTCGAGGTCGAGTGCGTGCCCGACCGCTATACGCGCGTCAATCTGCGCATTCCCCTGGAGGAGGCGCATCCATGATGAACATCCTGATCGTCGATGACGAAACGCTGGCTCGCCAGGAACTGCGCATTCTGCTGGAGGAGGCCGAGGATATCCGTATCGTCGGCGAATGCGCCAACGCGGTGGAGGCGGTGGCGGCGATCAACCGGCTGCAGCCCGACGTGGTGTTTCTCGATATTCAGATGCCCCGGGTGAGCGGTCTCGAATTGCTTTCCATGCTTCCGCCCGAGCGGATGCCGCACATCGTCTTCCTGACGGCTCACGATGAATATGCCCTCCAGGCCTTCGAGGAACACGCCTTCGATTATCTTTTGAAGCCGATCGATCCGGCCAGACTGGAAAAGACGCTGCATCGGCTGCGCCGGGACCGTTCGCCGCAGAACATGGCGGTGCTGCAGGATTCCAACCAGTTGAAGCAGATCCCCTGCTCCGGTCTCAACCGGGTTTATCTGATGAAATTCGAGGAGATCGAATATGTCTCTTCGAAACAAAGCGGCGTCTACGTCGTCGGGGCCAACGGCCAGGAACGCTTCACCGAGCTTACCTTGCGGACCCTTGAGGAGAAGACGCCGCTGATCCGCTGCCATCGGCAGTATCTGATCAATCCCGACCGCATCAAGGAAATCCATTTCACCGATAACGGTCTGGCCGAGATTACCACCGCTGCCGGCCTGTCGGTGCCGGTCAGCCGCCGTTTCCTGAGTTCCCTCAAGGATCGCCTGGGGATCGTCTGATTTCCAGGCGGAACGTCCGTCGGGAAAACCCGTGCTTGACGAAATAGGGTGTTTGGTCCACACCTTTCACGCGGGGTAAATTCATGCATTCTTATAGATGAATTTGCGACATTTTAAATAAAAATAGATGTTTAGGGTGCGGGGAGATTGTTCGCGGGCGCGTCATCCGTTTGATGAACGCGACCATAGGTTTCGCCTTTTTCAACGGGACTGTCCGTTCTGCGGCCGGGAGAATCTCATGTCTTTTTTTGAAAATCTGAAGATCGCGACGAAGGTTACGGTTCTTCTCTGCGCCCTTGGCCTGTTCGCCATGGCGGCGACGGTGTTTTCCGCCAGTCGGATGGAGGCCATCGACGCCACTTATGCCCGTCTGCTGAGCAAGGACGCGAAGGGCGCCGTGACGGTTGCCCGCTTGAATGCCCGGCAGATCGAAACCGGCCGTCTGGTCTATCGCCTGATCGCCGAGGATGATCAGGCGAAGATGCGGGAGGTCGAGAGGGATATCGAGGCCACGGCCAAGCGGTTTCGCGATCTGATCGCAGAAACCAAGGCCGATCTGCCCGCCAAGGCGGCGGAGATCGAGAAGGTCGTGACCAGCTACGAGGCCTTGCTCAAGACCGTCCAGGATATCCGGGAACCGGCGTTCGCCAACAATAACACCGCGGCTCTGGCCATGATGCGGGAGCGCTTCGATCCGCGGATGGAGGTATTGCGCAAGGATCTCTCCGTGCTGACCGATGTCTCGATCGCCAGTCTTGAGAAAGGGGCGTCGGATGCCTCGGCCGAGACGGCGGCGATGATCCGCATGAGCTATATCGCCGAGGCCTTCGGCCTGGTGCTGGTTCTGTCCCTCGCGGTCTGGCTGACCAGCAAATATCTCGCCCGTCCCATCGTGGCGATGGGCGGGGTGATGAAGCGTCTGGCCGAAAAGGATTATTCGGTCGAGGTGATCGGCACCGAGCGCAAGGACGAGGTCGGGGGCATGGCGAAAGCTCTCCATGTGTTCAAGGAAGGCATGATCCGTGCCGAGGCGGTGGAAGCCGAACAGCGGCGCGATCGGGCCGACCGCGAGCGCCGGGCCGAGCAGATCGAATCCATGACGCGCGCCTTCGATGAAAAAGTGATGGCCATTCTCGGTACGGTGGCCAAGTCCGGAACGGAGATGCGGGAAATCGCCTCCTCGATGTCGGCGACGGCGGAGCAGACGACGCGTCAGGCCGCCATCGTCGCCTCGGCGGCCGAGGAAGCGTCCTCCAACGTGCAGACGGTGGCGGCGGCGTCCGAGGAGTTGGCCTCGTCGATCCAGGAGATCTCGCGCCAAGTCAATCATTCGGCGCAGGTGGCCTCGACGGCCGCGGACCAGAGCGCCAAGACCGACGAACTGGTCCGGGGACTGGCGCAAAGCGCCCAGCGCATCGGCGAGGTGGTCAGCCTGATCAACGACATCGCCTCGCAGACCAATCTTCTGGC
This sequence comes from Telmatospirillum siberiense, assembly GCF_002845745.1. Classification (GTDB taxonomy): domain Bacteria; phylum Pseudomonadota; class Alphaproteobacteria; order Rhodospirillales; family Magnetospirillaceae; genus Telmatospirillum; species Telmatospirillum siberiense. Next base: position 67,806 of record NZ_PIUM01000007.1, read on the forward strand.
CTTGAACGCGACCATCGAGGCGGCGCGGGCCGGCGAGGCGGGGAAGGGGTTCGCGGTGGTGGCGGGCGAGGTGAAGACCCTGGCCAACCAGACGGGCAAGGCGACCGACGAGATCGCCCAGCAGATCGCCACGGTGCAGGCCGCCACCGGTCAGGCCGTCGACGCCATTCACGGCATCGGCCAGACCATTTCGGAAATCAATCAGATTTCCACGGCGATCGCCTCGGCGGTCGAAGAGCAGGGCGCGGCGACCCGGGAAATCGCCCGCAATGTGCAGCAGGCGGCGGAGGGCACGCAGCAGGTGACGCAGAACATCGGCGGTGTCTCGGACGCGGCGACCGAGACCGGCCATTCGGCGCACGGCGTTCTGAACGCGGCGACCGGATTGACCCGGGAATCCGATCAGTTGCGCGATGTCGTGCACGGTTTTCTCAAGGACGTGCGGGCGGTGTGACGGGCGGGGGCGTGGGCGGCTTCCTCAAGCTTCGATCGCGGTTTCATAAGGGCCGATCGCCGCTCACCCGCGCATCGTCACCGCTCGCCCCTCGCATTTCGCCGTTCACTCCCCCATTCGGCCACTCCCCGGAAAGCCCCCCAGCCTAGTCCGTACCCGGAGTAAGGTGATTTCACGCTTTTGGACGAAAGTGGTGATGGGACACGCAAGCGCAGGTTTTGCTGTCGCGGTGCCGGCTTCCGAATAAGACCTTGCCCGGCCAGACAGGCTTGAACCCCGTTGTCCATGTCATTGCAGCCCCCCCTCGAAGGCGAGATGAATTAGGAGTTCATGATGACTGCCGTTTCCCAGACCTCTCTTTCGGTCAATCCCTGGCGGGACTTCGCCGGCGACGCGTGGAAGACCCGTGTCGATGTCCGCGACTTCATTCAGAAGAACTATACGCCTTATCTGGGCGACGGTTCCTTCCTGGCGGGGGCCACCGAACGGACCTTGAAGCTGTGGCAGACGCTGGGCGAATTCCTGAAACAGGAACGGGCCAAGGGCGTCCTCGACGTTTCCCTGGTGCCGACCTCGATCACCGCGCATGACGCCGGCTATATCGATCGCGCCAACGAGATCATCGTCGGCCTGCAGACCGATGCCCCCCTGAAGCGCGCCATTTTCCCGAACGGCGGACTGCGCATGGTCAAGGGCGGCCTCGAGGCTTATGGCTTCAAGCTCGACGCCGAAATCGAAGAGATCTGGCATAAGTATCGCAAGGATCACAATTCCGGCGTCTTCGACATGTATACCCCGGACATCCTGGCGGCCCGCAAATCGGCGGTGATCACCGGCCTGCCCGACGCTTACGGCCGTGGCCGCATTATCGGCGACTATCGCCGCGTCGCCCTTTACGGCACCAACTTCCTGCGCGAGGAAAAGCAGCGCGAGTTCCATGAGCTGGACGAGGCGGTCTTCTCCGAAGACGTGCTGCGTCTGCGCGAAGAGCTGTCCGAACAGTTCCGCGCGCTCGACGAGCTGCGCGAGATGGGCGCCAAATACGGTTTCGACCTGTCCCGCCCGGCCGACAACGCCCGCGAGGCGATCCAATGGACCTATCTCGGCTATCTGGCCGCCGTCAAGGAACAGAACGGCGCCGCCATGTCGATCGGCCGCATCTCCACCTTCCTCGACATCTATATCGAGCGCGATCTGGCAGCCGGCGTCCTGACCGAGGAACAGGCCCAGGAGATGATCGACGATCTGGTGATCAAGCTCCGCATCGTCCGTTTCCTGCGCACTCCCGAATATGACACCCTGTTCTCGGGCGATCCCACTTGGGTGACCGAATCCATCGGCGGCATCGGCGAGGACGGCCGTCCGCTGGTCTCCAAGAACAGCTTCCGTATCCTTCACACCCTCTACAATGTCGGGCCGGCCCCCGAGCCGAACCTCACCGTGTTGTGGAGCACCAGGCTGCCGGAGGCGTTCAAGGCCTTCTGCGCCAAGGTCTCGATCGACACCAGCGCGATCCAGTACGAAAACGACGACGTCATGCGTCCGCAGTGGGGCGACGATTACGGCATCGCCTGCTGCGTCTCCGCCATGCGCATCGGCAAGCAGATGCAGTTCTTCGGAGCGCGCGCCAATCTGGCCAAGGCTCTGCTTTACGCAATCAATGGCGGCGTCGACGAGAAGTCGGGCGCCAAGGTGGCCAAGGGCTTCGAGCCGATCACGGCGGACGTGCTGGACTATGACGAGGTCGTCGCCAAGTACGACAAGATGATGGATTGGTTGGCCGCGACCTATGTCAAGGCGCTCAACTGCATCCATTATTCGCACGACAAATACGCCTATGAGCGGATCGAGATGGCCCTGCACGACCGCGACATCCTGCGCACCATGGCTTGCGGCATCGCCGGCCTGTCGGTGGCGGCAGATTCGCTGTCGGCCATCAAGCATGCCAAGGTGCATGTGATCCGCGACGACAAGGGCCTGGCCGTCGATTACAAGATCGAGGGCGACTATCCGGCCTACGGCAACAACGACGACCGTGCCGACTCCATCGCCGTGTGGCTGACCGAGACCTTCATGGAGAAGATCAAGGCGCAGCCCAGCTTCTATCGCAACGCCCTGCCGACCCAGTCGGTGCTGACCATCACCTCGAACGTCGTCTATGGCAAGAAGACCGGCAACACGCCGGACGGCCGCCGCGGCGGCACGCCGTTTGCCCCGGGTGCCAACCCGATGAACGGGCGCGACGTGAAGGGTTTCGTGGCCGCGGGCGCTTCCGTCGCCAAGCTGCCCTATTGCTCGGCCGTCGACGGCATCAGCTGGACCGCTTCGGCCACGCCGGGCGCTCTCGGCCATCTGCCGGAAGAACGCCAGAAGAACCTGGCCAATTGCCTGGACGCTTTCTCGGCCGCCGGTGGGCATCACGTCAACGTCAACGTGTTCAACCGCGATACCCTTGTGGATGCCATGGATCATCCCGAGCTTTATCCGCAGTTGACCGTGCGCGTTTCCGGCTATGCTGTTAACTTCGTCAAGCTGACTCGCGAACAGCAGCTCGACGTGATCAGCCGCACCTTCCACGAGAAGGTGTGAACGCCTTCTGAAAGATTAAGACCAAGTCTCGATGAGGATGACGCATCGAGACTTGGTCTGGCCCATTGAGGGCCCGCGCCCCGCCGGCCTTGCCGGCAATTATCGCGAATGTGCGCGAAGCGCACAGGGCGTTGGCGCGAAGCCCAGGGATACGGAGTATCCCGCCCGGCGATTGAGGGCTCGGTGATCGGTTTCGATCACCGAGAATTGGTATAAAAGGACACGAAGCCATGGTCGCGGTCTCGTCGACGGCCTCCCCAGATCTGGTTCAAGCGCCGGTGGGCTATCTCCACTCGGTGGAATCGGGGGCGGCGGTCGACGGACCGGGCATGCGCTTCGTGTTCTTCGTTTCGGGCTGTCAGTTCCGCTGTCAATATTGCCATAACCCCGACACCTGGAAGCTGCACAACGGCCGCCAGGTGACGCTCGACGAGGCCTTGGCGGAAGTTCGCCCCTACGCCGGCTTCCTGAAAATCGCCGGCGGCGTCACCATCTCGGGCGGCGAGCCCCTGATGCAGGCGCCCTTCGTCGGAACCTTGTTTTCCAAGATAAAATCGGAATTGGGCTTGCACACGGCGCTCGACACCCAGGGCTTCCTGGCGGGCAACGTGGCCGACGACTGGTTCGACCCTGTCGATCTGGTCCTTCTCGACATCAAACAGATCGATCCCGAAAAGCATCTCGCCCTGACCGGTCATCCGGTGCAGCCGACCCTGGATTTCGCCCAGCGCCTGGTTCGGCTTGGCAAAAAGATGTGGATTCGTTATGTTCTGGTCCCTGATATCACCGATAAAAGTGTGGATATTCTCAAGTTAGCCGATTTCGTGGTATCACTCGGTCCGGCGGTGGAGCGGGTCGAGGTTTTGCCTTTCCACCAGATGGGTGCGCACAAGTGGGAGAGCCTGGGGTTGACCTATCCCTTGGCGGGAACCCCAACGCCGACGCAAGACCAAGTCCAGCAGGCCAGAAGCCTGTTCGCGTCGCGCGGGCTTTTTGTGACCTGATCTGATTAGGCGTTCGTACTCTCCCCCTTATGATGCATTTATTTTTTTGGGATAAGTCATGACGAAGAATGGATCCTTGATCCTCGTGATCAATTGCGGCAGCTCCTCCTTGAAGTTTGCCCTGTTTCCCGCTGGTGAGCAGACGCCCCTGATGTCCGGCCTGGCCGAGTGTCTGGGCGAGGCGGATGCCCGTATCACCGCGAAGATCAACGATGCCAAGACGACCGAGCAGTTGAACGGTCAGGGGCATGCGGCCGCGCTCGACGTTCTGCTGCGCATTCTCGCCGAACATGATTGGCTGACCTCGGTCAAGGCCGTCGGCCATCGCATGGTGCACGGCGGCGAGGCCTTCAAGGCCTCGGTGGTGGTCAACCAGGCCATCCTGGCCGAGATCGAGGCGCACAACAATCTGGCGCCGCTGCATAATCCGGCCAATCTGCTGGGCATCCGCACGGCGTTGGCGAAAATGCCGGAGATCCCCCAGGTCGTGGTCTTCGATACCGCTTTCCACCAGACCATGCCGCCGGCCGCCTATCTCTACGCGTTGCCGATGGCGCTCTATCGCGAGCATGGCGTCCGCCGCTACGGCTTCCACGGCACTAGCCACCGCTTCGTCGCGGAAGAGGCCGTTCGCCTGCTCAAGCTCGATCCCGAAGACCATGGCCTGGTCATCGCGCATCTGGGCAACGGCGGTTCGGCCACGGCCGTGCTGAACGGCAAGAGCGTCGATACCACCATGGGCATGACCCCGCTGGAAGGTCTGGTCATGGGCACCCGCTCCGGCGACGTCGATCCCGGCGCCTTGATCCATCTGGCCCGCAATGCCGGCTGGGACATCAACGAGATGGACAATGTGCTGAACAAGAAAAGCGGTCTTCTCGGCATTTCCGAGCTGTCCAACGACATGCGCGCCATCGAGGGCGCCGCGGCCGAGGGCCATGACGGGGCGAAGAAAGCCCTCGACGTCTTCGTCCATCGTCTGGCCCGCCACATCGGCGGCCTCGCCACCTCGCTGCCGCGTCTCGACGCCGTCGTCTTCACCGGCGGTATCGGCGAAAATTCTTCGACGGTGCGCAAGCTGACCATCGATCGCCTGCATGTGTTCGGCATCGCGCTCGATGATGCCGCCAACGAAGCGACCATTCGCGGCAAATCCGGCGTGATCAGCAAGGGCAAGGGCCCCCTCGCCGTGGTGATCCCCACCAACGAGGAATGGATGATCGCCCGCGATGCCGCCGAGCTGGCCGGCCTGGTGGCCGCCCACTGACGATCTTCAAAGGGCGATGGCGGTGGCCATCGCCCTTTACTTTTCCGCCGGATCGGCGGAATCCGTCTTCGATCCGAAATGTTGACTGTTTGAAAACGCCCGGATGAGAGAGCCGGGGGAGTGAACGACATGGGCCAGAATTCGAATCAACGTTCTTTTTTCCTTGCCCCGATGGCACACGACGTGGGCCTGACCTCGATGGCCTTGGGCCTGGTGCGCGCCCTCCAGCGCGACGGCATCGACGTCGGCTTCATCAAGCCGATCTCCCAGCCGGAAGCGGCCGAGGGAGAGGTCGACCTGTCCACCACCTTCGCCAAGAGCCTTTGCCACATCGACACCTGCGAGCCGATCACCTTCGCCCATGCCGAGGAAATGGTCCGGCAGGGCCAGTTGTCGGCGTTGCTGGAGGACGTGGTCGCGCTGGTCGAAACCGTCCGTGCGCGCAACGACGTGGTGGTCATCGAAGGTCTGATCCCCAATACCGATCTGCAAATCGCCTCGCTGCTCAATGCCGAAATGGCCCGCAGCCTGTCGGCCAATCTGATTCCGGTGATTTCCGCCGCCCATCGCGACGCCCATGATCTGGCCGAGCATATCGCCCTGGCCCAGCGTCAGTTCGGTGTCGGCGGGCAGCCCTTCGCCGGCATTCTCATCAACAAGCTGCCCGAAGGCGCCAAGGGCGAGCGGTTGCGCGAGGATCTGGCCCGCATCGACGGCGGTGTGCCGCTGCTCGCCGCCGTGCCTTTCTCGCCGCGCCTCAACGCGCCCCGTCTGCTCGATCTGGTCAATGGTCTCGGCCTCAAGGTGGAACGTTCGGGCAATCTGGCGAGCCGTGTCCATGAAATCGTCGTCGCCGCGCGTTCCGTCGAGAACATGGTCGACCGGCTGCGTCCCGGCGCCCTGGTGGTGACCCCCGGCGATCGCAGCGACATCGTTCTGGCCACGGCGCTGGCCTCTTTGCGCGGCGTGCCGCTGGCCGGCCTGCTGCTGACCTGCGGCGAGCAGATGCCGCAATCCATCGCCTCGCTGATTCCGGCCAACTGGCTGAGCGGTTTGCCGATCCTTTCCTCCGAACTCGACACCTATGCCACGACGGCCCGGCTGGCCAACCTGTCCAGCCATGTGGGCGGCGATGACGCCGAGCGGATGGAGCAGGTCATCGAGTATATTTCCGAACATGTGACGACGGCGCCTCTGAAGCAGAAGATCGGCGAACCGCGCGAACTCAAGATGCCGCCGCCGGCCTTCCGCAATCGGCTGGTGCAACTGGCCAAGCAGGCCAATAAGCGGGTGGTTCTGCCGGAAGGCGACGAGCCGCGTACTCTGCAGGCCGCCGTCATCTGTCATGAAAAGGGCTTGGCCCACTGCGTCCTTCTGGGCGATCCCACCCGGATCCGCCAGGTGGCCGACGCCCAGGGTTTGACCCTACCGGCCGACATCGAGATTCTCGACCCGGAGAAGATTCGCGAGAACTATGTCGCGCCGATGGTCGAGATGCGCAAATCCAAGGGTCTGACGCCGCAGCAGGCGTCCGCCCAGCTTGAGGACACCGTGGTCCTGGGTACCGTCATGCTGGCGGTGGGCGAGGTCGACGGCCTGGTTTCCGGCGCCGTGCATACGACGGCCAGCACCGTCCGCCCGGCCCTGCAACTGATCAAAACGGCGCCGGGGCAGAGCATCGTCTCCTCGGTGTTCTTCATGCTGATGCCCGATCAGGTGCTGGTCTACGGCGACTGCGCCATCAACCCCAACCCGTCGGCCGAGCAGTTGGCCGACATCGCCATCCAGTCGGCCGGTTCCGCCAAGGCCTTCGGTGTCGAGCCCCGGGTGGCGATGATCTCCTATTCGACGGGCACCTCGGGCGTCGGCGACGATGTCGAGAAGGTGCGCGAAGCCACCCGCATCGCCCGCGAGAAGTGCCCCGATCTGCTGATCGACGGTCCGATCCAGTACGATGCGGCGAGCGTCGAGAGCGTCGGCCGCCAGAAGGCGCCGGACAGCAAGGTGGCGGGCCGGGCGAACGTCTTCGTCTTCCCCGACCTCAACACCGGCAACACCACCTACAAGGCGGTGCAGCGTTCGGCCAACGTGGTCAGCGTCGGCCCGATGCTGCAGGGCCTGCGCAAGCCGGTGAACGATCTGTCGCGCGGCGCCCTGGTCGACGACATCGTCTACACCATCGCCCTGACCGCCATTCAGGCGGTCTGACGCGACGGCGGGGAAACCCGCCCGGCGATTGAGGGCAGAGGTGATCGGGTCAGATCACCGAGAGTAGGTATTCGACGGCGCCGCCTTGAAACGCGGCGCCGTTCGCTTTTGTGGCCGGCCTCCGGAAACCCTATTGACTTCGAGTGCGCTCGAACCCCTAGCCTCGATTGCGTCGTGACGAAAGAAGGCTGTCATGAAGATCGGTGAACTGGCGAAGCGTTCGGGACTGTCGGCTCATACCATCCGTTATTATGAACGGATCGGGCTGCTGCCTTATGCCGACCGGGACCGCTCCCGCCAACGCGATTACGATGCCTCCATCCTGGTCTGGATCGAATTTCTCGGACGCCTGAAGACGACCGGGATGCCGATCAGGGAAATGCTCCGCTATGCCGCCTTGCGGGCGCGGGGCAAAGGCACGGAGGCGGAGCGCCGGGAGCTCCTGGAACGGCATCGCGAACACGTCCGCCACCATCTTGCCGAACTGCAGGCCAGCCTTCTCGTCCTTGACACCAAAATCGCCGGCTATGCCGGCACGGAACAGAGGATGATGGACAATGACGCAACAGCCCACCAACGAAAGCCGCCTGGAACGCGGTAAGCGCGCGCTCGCCGAAATAGACGGAGAGGCCGGACACAACGTCGTCGCCGCGCTGGCCGATATCGCTCCCGATTTCGCGACCTACCTGTTCGAATTTCCCTTCGGCGATATCTACTGTCGGCCGGGCCTCGATCTGCGGAGTCGCGAGATCTCCACCATCGCCGCGTTGACGGCGATGGGAAACGCCAGTCCCCAGTTGAAGGTCCATATCGAGGCGGGCCTGAACGTCGGCCTGACCCGCGAGGAAATCACCGAGATCATCATGCAGATGGCCGTCTATGCCGGTTTTCCGGCCGCGCTCAATGGCCTCTTCGCCGCCAAGGAGGTCTTCGCCCGCCGTGGATAAAAGCGTGGCACCGGCAAGGATGCCCATATGCGCTAGGGCGTGTCGTCATTTACCGCTCTTCCGGTATTTTGGTTTGGCGATTCAATCAAAAGACGTCATGCCCGGCCTTGAGCCGGGCATCCACGCCCCCGAACAAGTCTCCGCCGTTCGCTCCCACCACGTGGATGGCCGTGTCGAGCACGGCCATGACGGTTTTTGGGGCCATCAGCACGATATCCCGGCAACTGAGGACACGCCCTAGGGCGTGTCCTCAGTTGGGACTGCCGTCATTCCCGCGAAGGCGGGAATCCAGGCTCAGAGCCGCGTCCGCGGCGGGATGACTCTGTTTCCGTGCTTACGCACGTAAGAGTCTGGATTCCCGCCTGTGCGGGAATGAGTGCGTCCGTGAGGACGCTTTGTCTGCACGGTGTAAGTCCGTGTCGGAGTCGGTCGCGGCTTCGTAATCGAAAGTAACTGCGTCGCCGCGAGGCGGGGTGGGGAGCAACTGGAGGTGAATCGGCAGTCCGTAGGATAACGAACCTGTTTCGGCGTGATGCTGTGGCGAGCCTGCTCATTCATGGCGAAGCCTGGAAAGAATTGTTGGCGCTGATGCGACTGATAAAGCGACCAGCGGACAGATTGCGTGGTTGAGGTCGGAATGCCGGGAAGGCAAAGCGGAGTAAGCGGAGAGACCTGTCGGTCTGGGTGAGACCGGCAGGAGTCGGAACCCTCATAGTACTGGTGCCGCATCTGCGGTGAGAGGGGCGGGTAGCAAAGCCGCCCGTAGGGAAGGGGGGCAGGAAGTTGGATGCGAGAAGCCCGGAATGCAGCAAGACGTAGACTCGGAAGTGCCCGCGAGGGCTAAACAAGAGACAGAACCCCGCGACCCGAAATGGTGGTGGGCGGAAGCTTCGATCTGGACGGATCGCATGGTGTCGGCGCTGGTCAACGGCGTCAACGGAGGCAAATGGTTCAGCCTGATAGACAAGGTCATCCGGCCGACAACCTTGGATGCCGCGTGGCGGAAAGTTGCGCGGAACAAGGGTGCGGCTGGCGTGGATGGCCAAGGCATCGAACGATTCGCGGACCAAGCGGATCGATATCTGCTGGAACTTCACATCGCTTTGAAGGACGGTAGCTATCGGCCGAGCCCGGTCAAACGGGTGGAAATCCCCAAGGCTGACGGGCACACCCGTCCGCTCGGGATCCCAACGGTCAAGGATCGGATCGTACAGACGGCTCTCAAAATGGTCATGGAGCCTATCTTTGAAGTGAACTTCCGCTCCGGCAGCTACGGCTTCCGTCCGGGACGAAGCTGCAAGGATGCGTTGCGGAAAGTCGACCAACTTTTGAGGGAAGGCTTCCACTACGTGGTGGACGCGGACCTCAAGAGCTACTTCGACACCATTCCGCACGAACAACTCATGGCCCAGGTGGAGATCCTGATCAGCGACGGGGTCGTCCTGGCGTTGCTCAAGAGCTTTCTTCAACAGGACATCATGAAGGGCATGACGAGTTGGACGCCGACGACGGGAACCCCGCAAGGGGCCGTGATCTCGCCGCTGCTCTCCAACATCTACCTGCACCCGCTGGACCTCCTGATGGAGCAAAGCGGTCGCAAGATGGTGCGATATGCCGACGACTTCGTGATCCTCTGTCGGACGCAAGACGAGGCCATGGCCGCCCTTCGCCAAGTCGAGGCGTGGGTCACGGCTAACGGCCTGACGCTCCACCCGGACAAGACTCGGGTCGGCGATAGCCGGCAACCGGGACAAGGATTTGACTTCCTTGGCTATCGGTTCGAAGCGGGTCAGCGACTTGTGCGCAAGAAGAGCCTGAAGGCGATCAAGGACAAATTGAGGAGCCGGACGATCCGTAGCAGGGGTGACAGCCTGGAACGGATCATTGCCGACCTCAATCCGATGCTGAGAGGGTGGTTCGGCTACTTTAAACACGCCACACCCGGAGTATTCGGCTTCATCGACGGCTTCGTCCGGCGACGGCTGCGCGCGATCCTGCGAAAGCACGATAAGCGGCCCGGCATCGGACGCTGCAAAGCCGACCATCAGCGCTGGCCCAACGCCTTCTTCGCGGGGAAAGGTCTCTTCACCCTCAATACAGCCTTTGCTCAAGCGAGACACTCCCGATGAGGAAACCAACGACTGGAGAGCCGTGTGCGGGAGAACCGCACGCACGGTTCGGAGGGAGGGGAGGAAACTTCCCTACCCCTACCGTTGTTTTTACAAGAAAATTTCTCATGCAAGACGCAATTGAGGACACGCCCTAGCTTAACCCTCGCCCGCAAGGGGCGAGGGGGTATTTTTCTTATGCCAGCGCTTATGGGCAAGGATGCCGGTGCCACCGGGGGATTGTCCGTTGCTGGCTCGTGAACGACGCGCTTTTCCGCTCTCATCAAAGAGACCCAAAGGTCATCCGGCTCTGACGCCATCCAGGAACCGGGTGACCTCAAGGCGCATGGTCTCCGAGTTTTGGGCAAGTTCGCCCGCGGCGTTCAGCACTTGCTGGGAACCCGCCACCGCATTGTTGGTGGCCTCTGAAATTCCCACGACGTTTTGCGAGACGTCCTGGGTGCCCTGAGCCGCCTGCTGGACATTCCGGGCGATTTCCTGCGTGGCCGCGCCTTGCTGCTCGACGGCGGAGGCAATTCCCGATGAAATTTGGCGGACTTGCTCGATGATCGATCCGATGGTGCGGATGGCTTCCACCGTGCGTTTCGTTTCCTCCTGGACCGCGGTGATCTGACCGGAGATTTCCTCGGTGGCCTTGCCGGTCTGGTTGGCCAGGTTCTTCACCTCGCCGGCGACGACGGCGAAGCCCTTGCCGGCGTCGCCGGCGCGCGCCGCCTCGATGGTGGCGTTGAGCGCCAGAAGGTTGGTCTGGCTGGCGATGTCGTTGATCAATTGGACCACCTCGCCGATCTTGTCGGCGGCCTTGGCCAGGCCTTCCACCCGGATGTTGGTGGAGGAGGTCTCCTCGGACGCCGTGGCGGAAATTCTCGCGGCCTCGGCCACCTGACGGTTGATTTCGGAGATGGAGGAAGAAAGTTCTTCGGTGGCGGAGGCGACGGTCTGAACATTCGCCGAGGCCTGCTGGGCGCCGGCCGCGACCGTCGTCGCCTGTCCCGAGGCCTGCTGGGCCCCCGCCGCCAGGCTCTGGGCGGTTGCCTGCATCTCGGTCGCCTGCGTCGAAACGCCCTTGACCAGCCCCATCACCGAACTTTCGAACGAATCCGCCATGGCGAGCATGGCGCGTTTGCGTTCGGCCTCGGCCCTCGCCGCGGCTTCCCCCTGTTCGCGCTCCATTTCCTTGATGCGCAGGGCGTTCTCCTTGAACACCTGCACGGTCCGGGCCATCTGGCCGACCTCGTCTTTCCTGGCGGTGCCCTCGATGTTCGTGTCGAGGCGGCCTCCGGCCAGGTTTTCCATCTCCTTGCCGAGTATGGCCAGTGGTTTGGTGATGCCGCTGCGGACAATCCACAGCATGAGGGCGATCCCCAGGAACAAGCCGGCCACATTGCCCGCGAGCAGCAGGGTGGAGGTGTCCCGGGCGGTATTGGACGCGTCCGAGGCCCGCCGGTCGGCACCGGCAATAAGGGTGTTGGTCAGTTTGGTGAGGCTGCCCTGCGCCTCCGAGAGCTTCGGTTCACACTCGGTTTTCATGCGAAGCCCGACCTGCGCGATGTCTTCGGCGGTTGTGGCCTCGGCGGCCGCCTTCACAACCGGTCTGCAGGCTTCGATGCCGGCGCGGGATGGGGCATAGGCCCGCTCGACCTCCTCTCGGTAATTCGGAAGGAGGTCGAACACTTCCTTCTCCCTGGCCCAAAGCTCCTTTTCCGTCGCCTCGACCCGCGCCTTGGCCTTGGCGTTGCCCTCGGTGGTCGTTTCCATCACCAGGGAGTAGATGTCGCGCATATAGGCCGTCACGAAGCGGGCCGCACGCGCGTTGGTCAGCTTCACCGCCTCCTCATGGGCGATGATGTCGGAGAAGGTCTCCTGGACATGGATGATTTGCCGGCCGCCATAAATACTACCAATGATAGAAATGACGGCAATGACCGCAATGGCGATCATGATCTTAATATTAATCTGAAGGTCACCAAGCGTCATGAGCGGATGTCCAGAAATTAATTTTAATTAAAGGCGATTTTTCTGAATGAAGGAAAATCGCTACTCCATCTGGTATGACATTTTCGATCAAAAAAGGACAACCCCAAGAATCCTTGGAGGTAAGTTGATTTATGAAAAAAATTGATCTAATTTTTTGATGAGATAGTGAAATGATGACGACGAGGAAACGTCGCATGATAGATGGGCAGCAGCAGATTCTGCTTGATCTTATCGAGGTGATATCCGCATCAAAAAATTGTGACGGCGCTATTAATGCAATTAATCTGCACATTGAAAAATATTATTCAGTGAAGGCGCTTTCCATCGTCATCGCGCCATTTGATCGGCCGAGACGGCGTATTTTCAGCAGTACGGATCCCGCCTTGGGGCGGTTGTGGTTGGAAGTGGCGGACGAAAATCCGAATGGAACCGTGGCCTTTGAAATAATGAAAAAAAGGCATTTCTCATTATTTCCCTGGGGGAGCGGTATTGGTCTTCTTTATATTAAAGATGAAAGATTACTTGAGTTTTTTGAAGAAATAGATGCGTCCGGTTTTAAATCGAATTTCTTCATTCCATTCTGGGGTGGCTCTCCAGATGATCATGCCATCGTTTCCTTATACTCCTCCCTTTCGGCAAGGGAGTTGTCTGGGTTGGCCTGGGAGCACGGCGCCGATCTCATCAGCATTGCCACGGCGCTCGCCATGCGTGTTTCGGCCGGTCTGGAAGCCGAGCGGCGGCAGGAGGCGCCCATTCTGACAAACCGGGAAATCGAGAGCCTTCATTGGCTGGCGTCGGGGTTGCGCCTCGACATCATAGCCTGTCGTTTAGGCATTTCCGAATGGACCGTCAGTTTTCATTTGAAGAATGCGCGGGACAAGCTGGGGGCCCGCACGAATGAGCAGGCGCTGGTGAAAGCCCTGACGTTCGGCCTGATTCATCCCTGACGAAGGGACGGAGGCAATGCCCCATCCCCTCATCGAGACGTGATGTTACCAGGTCTGGGCCAGGCCCAACAGTTCCAGCAGGTGCCGCCGCAGTTCGACCAGCTTGGGGTCGCCGCGGTGGCGGGGGTAAGGCCGGTCGATCGGAATGTCGGCCTTCACCCGGGCCGGCCGTTCGCTGAAGACGATCACTCTTGTCGCCATGAACAGCGCTTCCTCGATGTCGTGGGTGACCAGCAGGGTGGTGAAGCCCGAGCGTTGCCACAACTCGACCAGTTCTCCCTGCATGCTGATTCGGGTGAGGGAATCGAGCTTGCCCAGCGGTTCGTCGAGGATCAACAGCCGGGGATCGTTGACCAGAGCGCGGGCCAGGGCCACGCGCTGGGCCATGCCGCCCGACAACTGGTGGGGATAGGCCTTGGCGAATCCGGATAAGCCGACCAGAGCCAGGGCATCGTCGATGCGCGTTCTATGGCTTTTCAAAAGTCCCTGGGCTTCCGGGCCCAGCGCGACATTGTCGCGGACCGTTCGCCAGGGAAAAAGGGTGGGATCCTGGAAAACCACCACGCGCGAGGGATCCGGACCGGTAATGGGCCGTCCGTCCTCGAGGATCTGCCCCTGGGTCGGCGGTTCCAGTCCGGCGACCAGGCGCAGCAAGGTGGATTTTCCGCAGCCGCTCGGCCCCAGGAGGGCGACGAACTCACCAGGCTCCACGTTGAACCGGATCTGTTCGAGAACCGGCAGCGGCCGGTCTTCGAGAGCGAACGCATGGTTGACGCCAAGGAAGTCGAGCCGCATTCCTTCGGCGTTATCGGGCGCGTCCAACCGGCGCGCGGCGGCGCTTACCATCGCAGTAATCCTTTCTGCCAAGCCAGAAGCCGGTCACGGATCTTGAACAGCAGCGTGACGAGGCCCGAGCACATCACGGCCATCACCAGAAGGGCCGCGTACATATTGCCGTAGGCCGCCCAGCCCTGAGCCCATTGCAGATACCAGCCGAGGCCGGCCTTGACCCCCATCATCTCGGCGACGACCAGTACCGAGAACGAGGACGCCAAGCCCATGAACAGGCCGACGAAGACGTGTGGCATGGCTGCCGGGACCGCCACCTTCAGCACCAGGAAACGTTGACTGGCGCCCAAGGTGCGCGCGATGTCGTAGAAGGCGCTGTTGACGCCGGCGACGCCGGACCAGGTCAGGATGGCCACCGGAATGCCCGAGGCCAGGGCGATCAGGAAAACGCTGGCGCTCCAACTGGAGGGGAAGGCGAAAAAGGCGATGGGCAGCCAGGCGATGGCGGGCAATGGACCGATCAGCCGCAGAATGGGATGTCCCCAATAGCCGGCGATGCGGGACCAGCCCAGGGCCACCCCCGAGGCGAAGCCGAGCGCGGCGCCGATGAAAAAGCCGGGAGCCAGCAACAGAAGCGAGCGGATGACGCATTCGCCGAGCCGGCGCCAGTCCTCGAAATAGACCTCCAGAAAGGCTTGCGGCGGAGCGAAGAAGGGTCTGGGCAGCAGATTGAGTTTGGCCGTGAAAATTTCCCAGGAGGTCAACAACAGCGCCAATGCCACTAGCCATGGCGCCAGGGAGCGCAGGCGGTCGATGCCCGGCAGACGGCGCCCGGCGACGCTCGCGAACAGCAGTCCGCCACCCAGGGCGCCGGCGGCGGAGGCCAACTCGGTGGTATAGGCCCAATCATCGAAATTGGGCCAGAACTCGACCACCAAGGCGGCTGCCAGCCAGGCGATTCCGGCGCCGAGCCCCCCAAGCCAAAGACGAGGCGGGGCGTCTTCGGATGAGGCGACCTGGTCCGGGGCCAGCGTCGTCGTGCTTTCGATCGTGGCGTCCACGTTAAAACCTCCTCACGAGAGAACATCCTCGGTGATCTTCTCGGCGAACTTCACCGAATCGGTGGTCGGCCGGATCACGGAGACGAGCTTCAATTCATCGGTGTATTGGGCGAGTTGATGGCGCAGGACCGGGCCCAGAGCATGTTCGCCGTGGGTATGGGTCTTCAAGAGGGCGACGATATCCTCCTGGCTGGTGTTGGCGACATAGGGCGCATAGGATTCCGCCGTTTGTTCCGGGTGGGCCGCCGTCAGATCCTGCGCCTCCAGCAAGGCCCGGGTGATGGCCGCCGCGGTCGGACGATCCTCGCGCAGCAGGCTGCCGCGGATGCCCAGCACGCAGCAGACGCGATGGGCATATTCATCCGAGAGATTGGTGCCGATTTCGACCAGATCGGTCTTCTTCAGAAAGCGAAAGGTGTCCGGATCCTGGTGGGCGATGGCATGGGCTTCGCCTTTCTCCACGGCAAGCGGCAGCAGGTCGGCGGGATATTGGCGCCAGTCGATGTCCCGGGTGGGGTCGATGCCGCGCTTCAAAAGAACGATGGAAAAGAAATTCTTGGCCGGGCTGCTTTGATCGGTGACGGCGATGGTCTTGCCCTTGAGGCTCTCGTAGCTGGTGACCTTGGCGTCCTTGGAACCCAGCAGGCGCAGGCAGCCGCCATGGGTGCCGGTGGTCAGGCGGACGTCGAAGCCCTGTTCCAGCGGTTTCAGCCAGCGCAGCGCCATGCCGACGCTGGCGTCGGCCTTGCCGGTCGACAAGGCTTCGAGAAGTTGATCGGTGGTGCCGGCCAGATTGACGAATTCAACGTCGAGATTGTGCTTGGTGAAAATGCCGCGATGCTGCGCGGCGGCCACCGGCGACAGGCAGGCGGCGTTGGGAAACCAGGCGAGCTTGATCTTTTTCGGCTCCGCCGCATGCAAAATCGCTGGGCTGAACAGGCCCGTCGAAAGGCCGAGGCCGGCGGCCCCCGCCGTCTTTAAAAGGCCGCGCCGCGACAGCCCGCCGTTTCGTCCAAGCAATTTTCCGCCAATGGTCCCCATGACGCCGAATCCTTTCCTTCAAGTCCCCGCGCGGCAAATAACATAAAAATTATGTTTATAGTGCCCGATGAACAATCCATAGGGGGAATATAACGGCATCACGGTGATGTGAGTCAATTAAATCTGTTAAATCAGTAGATTTATGGTCTGCTATCGCCTGACGGAGCCGAAGGTGTCGGATGCCGTTTCGCCGGTCGTGGTTTTTCCGCCGCTTTCTTCCGTCATCTGTTGGAGATGCTGCGCGCAATCAATGATAGAACGCTGCACAAAATAAAGTACAAAGCCGCGATGGACAGAAATATTTCGGTCGGAAAAAGTTGTGTCCGGCTATTCACCTGGCTTGCCACCATGGTCAGTTCCGGAACGTTGACGATGAAGGCGAGCGACGTGTCCTTGATCAGGGAGGCAAACAATCCGACGAATGATGGGATGAGATTTTTCAGCGCCTGTGGCAGCAGGATCCAGCGTAATACCTGGAATTCCGTGAATCCCGAAGCAATGCCGGCTTCGTATTGACTGCACGGCAAAGCCTGCAGTCCGGCCAGGACGCTGTGCATGATGGCCGCCGAACTGAACCAGGCCAGGGCCAGAATTACCGAAAGCGCATTCGGTATGCCGCCGCCGAACAACGCCGGCACAAGAAAATAGAGCCAGAAGATAACGAAGATGAGCGGTACGCCTCGAATCAGCTCTGCCCACAGGAATAGAAGCTTGCGGGGGATTGCCGCATATCTCCAGGCGATCACCGCCAGGGTGATGCCGAGCAGCAAAGACAAGGCGCCGGCACTGACGGCCATGATGACCGTCAGCAAGAGCCCCCCCAACTCACCTTCCGCCAGGCGCCCCCAAAGCAGATAATCGAGATTCCGAACGACAACGGTGAAGTCAAGGCCCACGACGGATCCCTCCCCGGATCATCGTTCCACTCCTTGGGCCGCAGCGGAGCAGGATCTGCCCCATCACCATGCCTATCGCCAGGTAAAGCAGCGTTCCCACGGCAAACGCCTCAAGGGCGTGGGAATTGTAGCTTTCGATCTGGCGGACTTGATAAGTGATCTCTGCGAGGCCGATGGCGGCCGCCAGAGAAGACAGCTTCATCAGGTTAAGATATTGACCGACCACCGGTTGCCAAGCATTGGCCAGGGCCTGCGGCAAGAGGATATAACCGAGACAGCGCCAATGACCGAAACCCTGGGCCAGCGCCGCTTCGCGTTGTCCGGGCGCCACGGCCATCAGGCCTGCGCGAATTTCCTCGGCGATGAAGACGCCGGAAAATACGCCAAGCCCCCAGGTCGCCGCCAGGAACTCCGGCGTCAGCAGCCCAACCCCGCCGGGTAACATGGCCCAGGAATGGTCATCGTTGATCCAGGCGCGCCAATCCGCCGGTAAAAGACCAAAACCGGCGAAATACCAGAAAAGGATCTGGACCAGGAGAGGCGTATTGCGGAAGACCGCGACAACGGTGATCGCCGGCCATTGGATGATCTGTTTTTCGGAAATCCGCAGGCCGAGTAATACGATGGCGATGAGAGTGGCGACGAGAAATCCGGCAAAAGTCACATAAAGGGTGGTCAGAACCCCGAGTTCCAACCATTCGAGGGGGGCGCCGCCCAGCACGCCGATCCAGTCGAAGGTCAAGCCTCCCATCAGTCGTTTGCAGTATGCAGTGGCGAGAGCAATTGTCGGAGAAATTGCCGGGTGCGCGGATGCTGGGGAGACAGGAAAAAGTCGGACGGTTTGGCATTCTCAAGAATAACGCCCTGGTCGATGAAGACCACAAGGTCGGCGAGTTCTCGGGCGAACCCCATTTCATGGGTGACCACCAGCATGGTGATGCCGCTCGTCGCCAAATCGCGCATCACGGTAAGTACTTCGCCAATCATTTCCGGATCGAGGGCCGAGGTCGGCTCATCGAACAGCAGGATTTTGGGGCGCATGGCAAGCGTTCGGGCAATCGCCACCCGTTGTTGCTGGCCCCCCGAGAGCTGTGCCGGATAGGCCTGGCGCTTGTCGGCCAGTCCAACACGCTCAAGAAGCTCCACCGCCCTGAGCGTCGCGTCCTTGGGCGTGATGCTCAGGACTTTGCGCAAAGCAAGAGTGATGTTCTGTTCGGCAGTAAGATGGGGATAAAGGTTGAACTGCTGGAAGACAAACCCGATCTGGGTCCTGAGTTGCCGCAGCGACCGACTGCGGAGTGATGCAACGCTTTGTCCGTCGACAAGAATGTCTCCCCGGGACAGGATCTCCAATTGGTTGACGAGGCGAATGAGCGTGGACTTTCCCGAACCAGACGGCCCACAGATGACAACCACCTCTCCCTTGGTGATCGACAAATCGATCCCGCGAATGACATGCAGTTTGTCGTAGAACTTATGCACGTCACGGAATTCAATCATGGGAAGTCTCTCTTCCGGCGAACCGGAAGAGAGTAAGTCGGTTCCCGGATGGTTCACGGAGCAACGATCTTAAAGTTACGAGGTTCTGGTGCTTTGGTTCCTTTTCCAAACCAGCGCTCAAAGATCTGTCCCGCTTGGCCATCTTGTTCCAAGGAGACCAAAATCTTATTGACCTCGGCAAGCAGTGCCGTTTCATCCTTCTTTACGCCGACGCCAATTTCTTCTTTGCTCAACAACTCGGGCAGAAGCCTGTACTTGTCCTTGTCCGGCGCGGCGGCAAGCAGGCCCGCTAGGATTTCGGCATCCTGGGTAATGGCCTGGACAGAGCCATTGCGCAACGAGGCCAGCGCAAGCGGAACGTCGTCGTAGGAAAGGACGCGGGCCTGCGGGAAACGCGTCTTCAAGGCCTGCTCTCCGGTTGTTCCCTTGACGGCGCCAATGCGAGCGGTGGCATAGCCGTCAAGTTTGTCAGGACTGCCGGCCGGGACGAGAAACTGCTGGCCGGTAACGAAATAGGGGGTGCTGAAGTCAACGACCTTCGCGCGTTCGGGCGTGATCGTGATATCGGCAACGATCAGGTCGACCTTGCCCGATGTCAAAAGCGGAATGCGGTTGGCGGGATTGGTCGGAACCAACTCTAACTTCACACCGATCTTGTCGGCGAAGGCTTTGGCGAAATCGATATCATAACCAACCAGACTGTGGGTTTTCTCGTCGACCAGACCGAACGGTGGATTACTGTCGAACACGGCAGCGCGCAATACGCCGGCCTTCCGGATATCCGCCAATTGATCAGCGTGAGCCGCTCCGGTAAGGCCGAGGACCAGGGTGATCGCCGCGGTCAAATAGCGAAATTCAAAACCCATGGTAAATTCCCTTCTGCAGAATGAAGCCCCTTCCCCGGATAAACAGGGGAGCTTATTTGCGTCAGAATTTCACAGCCTATCATCTTAGTCAAAAAATTATCATAACAACATATATTTTAAGTTATTTCTCGGCTGAGAATGATCACCTGATTAAACGTGGGAAAATCGCGGCTTGTTACCGAAGGTTCACACTCGCAATGGTGTTATTTAACAAAATTTTGAAAAATCATGGTTGTGTGTCGCGTAAAATCAGAATACTTAATTAATGGAGTATATATATGAACTACATTTTTTTGGAGTTCAATAATGATGCTGCGATATGACCGGATGTGGTTGCGGGGGCTTGGTTTTGTTGCCGGTTTGGCCGCCGTTTTGTTGACAACCTCGGCCCAGGCCGCTGAAAAGATCAAGCTTGGCGTTATCGGCGGAGCCGAGGAGGAAATCGCCGAGGTGGCAAAGAAAGTGGCCGCGACCAAAGGACTTGACGTTCAGTTGGTCGCTTTTTCGGACTACGTATTACCCAACGTAGCGCTCGATAACGGCGAACTCGATGCCAACGCGTTCCAGCACAAGCCCTATCTTGACGCTCAGATCAAGGCGCATGGCTACCACATCGTGCCCATCGGCTTCACCATCGTCGAGCCGATCGGCCTTTACTCGAAGAAGATCAAGGCCATCGATCAATTGCCTGAAGGGGCCAAGATCGGCATCCCAAACGACCCCAGCAACGGTAGCCGGGCTCTCACTTTATTGGCGGCCAAGGGCCTGATCTCCATCAAGGAGGATAAGGTTCGGAGTCCGTCCGTCCTCGATATCTCCGGCAATCCGAAGGCCCTTAAATTCGTTGAATTGGACGCGGCGCAGCTCCCACGGTCGCTCGACGACTTCGACGCGGCGGTCATCAACACCAACTATGCCCTGGAAGGCGGTCTCAATCCCCAAAAAGACGTCCTGATCCAGGAGCCGAGGCAAAACAACCCCTACGGCAATTTCATTGCCGTCCGCGAAAAAGACAAAGATAAGCCGGTCTTCAAGATCCTTGTCGCCGCCTATCAATCAAAGGAAGTCGAAACTTTCATCGAGACCCGTTTCAAGGGCGCCATCCTGCCGGCGTGGTAGGCGGACACTCTTCGTTCCCGGTGGCGTGTCGGTCGGTCTTGGGGATCATCGGCATGCCGGCGGGCCCTTGCGTATTTCGAACAGGAGTGATCGACGATGTCTTTCCGGCTTTCCCGTATCGTTTTCGGCGCCATTGTGCTTGCCGCCGGTTTCGGCATCGGCCCGAACGCCCATGCCGCGTCCGACACGCTCGCCAAAATCACGCAGCGCGGCACGTTACGCGTCGGGTTGGAAGGTACCTATCCGCCATTCAACTACCAGGACGAGAAAGGCGAACTGGTCGGCTTCGAGGTCGACTTCGCCAATGCCATCGCCAAAAAATTGGGGGTCAAGACGGAGTTCCTGCCGACCAAATGGGATGGAATACTGGCGGCCTTGGATGCCGAGCGGTTCGACGTGGTCATCAATCAGGTGACCGTCAGTTCGGAACGGCGGCAGAAATATGATTTCAGCCAACCTTACACGATTTCGGGCATCCAGATCATTACGCGGCGGGGCAATGATCCGAAGATATCGAGCCCCGGGGATCTGACCGGCAAGAAGGTCGGCGTCGTGCTCGGCACCAATTACGAGCAATGGCTGAAGGCCAATTCCCCAAAGACCGACATTCGCACGTATGACGACGATTCCACTCGCAATCAGGATCTCCTTGCCGGCCGGATCGACGCCGTGCTCAACGACCGTTTGATCGTTGCCAATCTGGTCAAACAATACAATGGAGAGATTGTGGCTTCCGGCGAGCCGTTCGCCAAGCAGGAGCAGTCGATCGCCTTCCGTAAGGGAGATCTGGTCCTGCGCGTGGCGGTTGACAAGGCTATCGACGAATTACGCGGAGATGGAAGCCTCGCGAAAATTTCCGAAAAATGGTTTGGCTTCGATGTGACGAAGTAACGTCGTGAACAATTCCATTGATTTGCTGATACAGTCTCTCCCCTTTCTCCTGAAGGGGGCCGCCTACACCGTCGAGCTTGCGGTCGGTGGCATGCTTTTTGGCCTGATTCTAGGTTTCATTTTGGCCTTGATGCGGAGGTCATCGGTTTCCCTTCTTAAAGGGGGGGCTCGCTTTTACGTCTCCTTCATTCGCGGGACGCCTCTTCTGGTCCAACTGTTCGTTATTTACTATGGTTTTCCGCAGTTCGGTCTGCGGCTCGATCCCATTCCCTCGGCGTTGATCGGTCTTTCGCTCAATGTCGGGGGATATACGGCCGAGATTTGGCGCGCGGCCATCGCTTCGGTCGATCGGGGGCAGATCGAGGCCGCCGAATCACTCGGCATGACACCATTTCAAACGATGATGCGAACGGTCCTGCCACAGGCGACACGGCTTGCCTTGCCGCCGTTGGGAAATACTTTTATCAGTCTGGTAAAAGACACCGCATTGGCTGCGACGATTCAAGTGCCGGAATTATTCAGACAGGCGCAATTGATTACGGCAAGAACCTACCAGGTTTTCACGATGTATCTGGCAGCGGCGGCACTTTACTGGGTGCTGTCGGGTGTATTGGGGTGGCTGCAGCTTCGCCTGGAGGCCCGTGTCTCCCTCCATGTCCAAGAGACCTGACGGACCATGATCGACGTTCAGTCTTTGACGAAACATTTTGGCGGCACTCCGATCCTGCAGGGGCTCGACCTCGCGGTGGCCAAGGGGGAGGTATTGGCCATCATCGGGCCAAGCGGTTCGGGCAAGACAACCTTGCTGCGCTGCCTCAATTTTCTGGAAATACCGACCAGCGGGCGAATCAAGGTGGGGGCGATCGAGGTGGACGGCGCCTTGGGCTTGCAACACCAGAAAGCCCAGATCCGCAACTTGCGTCAGCATGTCGGTTTCGTTTTTCAGAATTTCAATTTGTTCCCGCATCGAACCGCCTTGGGAAACGTCATCGAGGGACCGATCATCGTAAAAAAGGAATCCCGTGACGTGGCCGTGGCACGCGGTCGGGAATTGTTGGCCAAGGTCGGCTTGGCCAACAAGGCGGATGTCTATCCGTCACGCTTGTCCGGCGGGCAGCAGCAGCGCGTCGCCATCGCTCGTGCCCTGGCCATGCAGCCCGATGTGTTGTTGTTCGATGAGCCAACGTCGGCCTTGGATCCGGAATTGGTTGGCGAGGTTCTTGTGACGATCCGCGCCCTCGCCGACGAGCACCGCACGATGATTGTCGTGACTCATGAAATGTCCTTTGCCCGTCATGCGGCGGATCGCGTCATTTTCATGGAGGCCGGCGCCATCATCGAACAAGGGACGGCGACCGAGGTTTTTGACAATCCACGGGAGGAACGAACCCAGCGTTTTCTTCGCAAATTGCGTGACCGCGGAGGTGCCGCGTGATTGGGCGGCGGATAACGCGAGCCTTTTGGGACCAGGCGAAAAATTGACGACGCGTGAGTACATTCCACCGAACCCAAAAGGCGGAAACTCCTAAAATTATTTATAAAAACAAGTAATACTATATCTATATAAATATAGATATTATATGTTATCTGTATAGTATATGTGATAGTTCTTAATTTCCAACGTATTTTGGGGTGTTATAAATGATTACGTGTATAAATACATACTGTTGACTGAAGTTGGTGAGGCGGTATTTATTAAAATGCGGGCCTCGCCAACTTCAGAAAATATTTTTAGGAGGTTAAGTTGGCGCGCAATAGAATGCGAATGCTATCCATTTTGGCATTGGGGGTGGGAGCCGCGACATCTCCCATCCCGGCACATGCTGATGAAATCGGTGACTTGAAGGCTCTGGTCAACGAGTTGAAAAGTCAGGTCCTGGAGCAGAGAGCCCAAGTCAAGGACCTGAAGGCGCAGATCAACAACCTGAATGCCCAGGTGACGGATCAGAAGCAGCAGGTCAACGCCCAGAGCGCCCAGGTGCAAAGCCAGAGCAGCGCCCTGCAAAAAGTCGAAGCCCAGCAGCAGGTTCTCGAACAGAAACAGGTCACCCCCGCACCGGTTCCGACGCTTGCCGCCAATACCGGTAAACCCGGCTATTTAGCCATTCCCGGCACGAATACGTCGGTGAAGATCGGCGGTTACGTGAAGCTCGATGTCACCGACGACGTCAGCAGCAACATTTCCGGGTCCGGCGCTAGCGGCAATCCGGCTTCTTACAACAGAAGCAATTTCGACCCCACGGCAATCCCGCTCGACAAGTCGGCGGCGTCCCATCGTAACGGTCAGGTGAATTTCAGTGCACAGGAAAGCCGGCTCAATCTGACGACATTGACCAACACGGATCGTTTGGGCGAAGTGAAGAGCGTCATCGAAGGCGATTTCTATAACACCAGCAGCAATGGCAATTTCTTCCGCTTGCGTCACGCCTATGTGAGCGCCGCCGGTTTCACCGCCGGCCAGACCTGGTCGACCTTCAGCGACCTCGATACCGGTGGTCCGGAAACCCTCGATTTCGGTGGTCCGGTCGGTTGGGCGGCGACTCGTCAGGCGCAGTTGCGCTATACTGCGGCGCTTCCCACCGGCAGCCTCGATGTGGCCGTCGAAAGACCCTCTGCCGACCTAAAGACGGCGACCGGCGTGACCGACAATCATATCGACAGAATCCCCGACGTCGTCGTCCGCTATAGCGTCGATCCGTCCTGGGGACACGTCGCTGTCGCCGGTCTGGGCCGTTATCTGACCAACGACGCGGGAACGACCGTAGACCAGCAGCACGCCAACAAGCTGGTCTACGGCGTGCTGGCCGGCGTCGGCATCAAGACCATCGGCAAGGATAAGCTGGTGTTGCAGACCGTCGATGGCAATGGTATCGGCCGCTATCTTGAGCAAGGAGAAGGAGTCTCTGCCGTCCTTCTCAATGGCGCCATCAAGCCGATCGATATCTGGGGCGGTGTCGTCGGTTACACGCATTTTTGGACCGATGCTCTACGCAGCAGCGCTGCTTATGGTTACGATCATTTCAGTACGCCGAGCGGCGACACCCAGAAACCGATCAAGAGCTTGAGTTCGGTACATGTCAACTTGATCTGGAGCCCAATCTCCAGCACGGACGTCGGTATCGAATACATTTACGGTCATATCGAAACGTCATCGCCACAATCGGACACAGCCACGGGGACGACGGCTTCGAAGGGGTCTGCCAGTCGCGTCGAGGGAAGTGTGAAGTACTCCTTCTAGGGCCTGTCGTCAGTTACCGCTCTCGCGGCTTTTTCAACCAAAAGACGTCATGCCCGGCCCTGAGCCGGGCATCCACGCCCCGAACAAGTCTCCGTCGTTCGTTCCCATCACGTGGATGGTCGTGTGCTCGACACGGCCATGACGGTTTTTGGGGCCATCAGCACGATATCAGTCGCTAACCGACGACACGGACCCTAGTCTTACTGCGTCATAAAATTGGTTGATTCGTCGGCTTGATTGGCCTGGCACAGCAGGGACATCGTGCCAGTCGTCTGGCCAGAGCGACGGCGATCCGTCGTCGCATCGTGGTGATTGAGTTGGGGATGTGCCGCTGCGGCCGGATCGGCGGCGGCTCTGGGTCGATAACCTTCGGGAACGGCAGATTTCGTGAATTTCGCGGCGCAACGTGGTCCTGAGGGGGGAATAGTCTCCCTTTCGGAGATCAGGAAGCCGTAGGCGGCGATGCAGAGTGTGGCGTGATGGTGAAACCCTCGCCAACCTCGCCCTTCATAGTGCCCAGCCCGACCTCTTGCTTGAGATCCTGGTAATCGCGCTCGATGCGCCAACGCAGCTTGGTCAGGTCGATCAGGCGGTCGAAAGCGATGTTTTCGGGAAGGGTGGAAAGCCAATATTTGATTGGTTCAGCCTCATCAGCGGGCCACTCGATGATCAACCACTCTTGCGGACGCGGCGCGGCCAGCAAATTGTCGCGATGGGCGGTAGCACCAGATCCCGCACCCTGGACAACATCGCCGCGTCCGACCACGGCGCGTTACCGATAGAATGAAGCAGCGACTGGTGTTGTGCAGGAACGCGCGCTGGCGCCGTTACCGCCGCCATCGGCTCGACGCTTTTGCGCTCGCCCGGCATCAAAAGGCCAACGCAGTAATCCCTCAGTGGTTCCGCTCGGTCGCTGTGGCCGACCACCGCCACAAGCGCATCGACATAGGATTCAAAACGCGATCCACTGTCCAGACTCGCAACGAGATCCATATCAGCCTTCTCCTGCTGAAGCATGAATCTTCCCCTTATACCTCATTTTGCGATACAAGAACCATACATATACAAAATGTAGATATTTTGTGACTCAGTAAGACTAGTGGCAGATGCCATATCCGGCGCCCACCGCTATTCCGGTCGGATGTCCATCCAATGCGATCACCGAGGACAGGCGACGGTTACGCGCATCGATCACCGCGATGGCGCTTTTGTCTTTCAGGGGAAGGTATAACTTCGTGCCGTCGGCGGTGACGGTTCCCGGGCCGGGGACGGCCGGCAGGGAAATATCTCCGCCTTTCGACATGCGCCACAGATCGTAGACGAGCAGGGTGCGCTTGTCGGCGCTGGGGACGAAGGCCACCGAATCGAACCAGCCGGTATAGGTTGTCCCCAAGCCGGATGCGGCCGCCAATTCGGCGCCGGGGGTCAAATCATCGCCGTGAACGATGGAAAAACTGCGTTTCGATTCGTTGGTAAGCAGAAGGTAGGCCCCGCTTCCCGATGGGGTGGCGGTGACGGCGCCGGGACCCGCCTGGATGGAAGGCAGGGGTTTCCCTGCGCGCAAATCGATCACCCCGATCAGTCCCGATTTTTCGCTGCGGGCGAAGATCAGGCGGCCGTTGGCGGAGCGGGTGATGCTGCTGATCCGCTGGGCCGCATCCGGTTCAGGGGTGATCTTCGCGGTCATCTTTCCCTGCGCGATGTCGATGACGCCGAGACCGTCCAGGTCATTCGAGGCAATGAACAAGGCCGATCCGTCGCCGGCGAAAAGCAGATCCGAAAGTACGGGCAGGCCCGACAGATTGGCCAAAGCCCGTCCGCTGGGCAGGCTGAAGACCGCCACATGCCCGCCCGTCAGATCGGATACGGCCAGCTTCTGCCCATCCGGGCTGGTCAGCAGGCGGCGCGCCGGAAAGGACAGCGAAATGTCGGAGGTTCGCCCTGCCGCCAGATCGGCGAGAACGACGCGGTTGGATCGGCCATCCGTCGCCGCCAGCACCGGCGATGCCTGGGATATTTCGATCTGGCTGGGTTTCAGCCCCAGTTCGACCCCTCCGACGACTTGGTCTTTGTCGATGTCGATCACCGTGAGCTTACTGGTATCGCTCAGTGTTGCAAAGGCCAGGTGGCTGATATCAGGGAAAGTTTCGGCTTGCGCCACGGTTGCATGGGCGAGCAGCAGGACGCAAGCGAGGTATGTCGGGCGCATTCAACAAAAATTCCATGCATAATATGATTGAAATACAACAGTATTATCCTGGCTATGTTAAATCTATAAAATTAATGTATATCGATGCCGGGCTTTCCCTTTCCGCGAAGGCGAGCCTTGGCAATAAGGGGGCGGCCTCGGTCAGGCTGGCAGCCGCATCAGCGTTTCGAGCCGGTGGTGACGTCGAGCCAGACGGCGAGCAGAAGAATCGCGCCCTTGACGATCATCTGCCAGAAATTGTCGACGTCCAGCATCGACATGCCGTTGTCGAGGCTGGCCATGATCAGGGCGCCGATCAGCGCACCGAAGACGGTCCCCGAGCCACCCCGCATGGAGGTGCCGCCGATGATACAGGAGGCGATGGCGTCCAACTCGCCCAGGCTGCCGGCCGAAGGCGATCCCGCCGCCAGGCGTGCCGTCGTGGTGATGCCGGCGAAGGCGCACATCACCCCCATCAGCACGAAAATCAGCAGCTTTACCTGCTGGACGTTGACCCCCGACAGCCTGGTGGCTTCGAGATTGCCGCCGATCGCGTAGATGCGCCGTCCGAATACCGTGCGGTTGGCCATGATGGAGAACAGGCCCAGGATCAGCAACAGGATCAGCACGGGGATGGGGACGCCGCGATAGGCGTCGAACATGGTGATGAAGCCGGCGATGATCGCTCCGGTTCCGACCAGTTTGGTCAGATCCTGCCACAACGGCGGCACATGAAGCAGTAAGGCGCGGTGCCGCTTGCGTGAGCGGAACGTCGTCCAGACCAGCAAGACGAACAGCACGCCGGCCAGTCCCTTGCCGACCAGGAACGGCAGATAGCCCTGGCCGACCAGGACCAGGGCGCCGGAAACCGGGGCGACGGTCGAGCCGTCTGTGACACCCAGCAGGATCCCCCGGAAGGCCATCAGGCCCGCCAGTCCGACGATGAAGGAGGGGACGCGCTGGTAGGCGACCCAATAGCCGTTGGCCAGTCCGATCAGCCCGCCCAGTCCGATGACCAGCATCAGGGTGACGACGATCGGCAGGTGAAACCGAAGGTCGAGGATCGCCGCGATTCCACCCAGGAGACCGAGGAGCGAGCCCACCGACAGATCGATCTCGCCGGCGATGATGACGAACACCATTCCCGCCGCCAGCATGCCGGTGATCGCCATCTGCCGCAGCAGGTTGGAAAAATTCCTGGGGGTCAGGAAGTCGCCGCCGGTCATATAGGTGAACAGGCCCCAGATCACCGAGATCGCCAGAAGCAGGGTCAAAATCTTGTAACGCGAGAAAACGTCCTTCAGGCGCTTGAAAGCAAAAATCATGATCGTCGTCTCCTGCGGAACCCTTATCCGGCGAGCGGCAGTTGAGTGATGGCGGCGGCCAATATTTTCTCCTGAGTGAGAGATTCGTTGATGAAATCGCCGCGCAATTGTCCCTCGCCCATCACCAGGACGCGGTCGCTGATCCCCAGAATTTCGGGGAGTTCCGACGACACCATGATGATCGACATGCCCTGGCGGGCCAGTTCAAACATCAGTTTGTAGATCTCGTACTTGGCGCCCACGTCGACGCCTCGCGTCGGTTCATCGAGAATGAGGATGCGGGGCAGGGGCATCAGCATCTTGGAAATGACGGCCTTCTGCTGATTGCCGCCCGACAGGCTGGAAATCGGCAGGGCCGGGCTGCCGGCCTTGATGCCGAGCCGGCGGATCTCCTCCAGCATTGCCTGAAGCTCGACTTCCTCGTTGATCAGAAGGGAGGGCGCGAAGCGCGGCAGTGTCGAGAGGGTGATATTGTGCCCGATCGCCATCTGGGGGACGATTCCATGGTGCTTGCGGTCTTCGGGCACCATGCAGATGCCCTTGGCGACGGCGGCGCGCGGCGATGAGATGCGCAACACCTCACCATCGAGGCGGATCTCGCCCTCGCTACGCCCCGGATAGGCGCCGAAGAGCGCGCTGACCAGTTCCGTCCGTCCCGCCCCGATCAGTCCGGCGATGCCCAGGATCTCGCCATGGCGCAGAGTGAAGGAGACGTTGTCCACACGCTTGTGCGCGGGATTGTCGATGTCATAGCAGGTAATGCCGCGAGCCTCGAAAATGACATCGCCGACAGGATGGGGTTCGCGCGGATAGAGATTCTTGATCTCGCGCCCGACCATCATCCGGATGATCTCGTCCACCGACAGATCGGCCATGGGAGCCGTGCCGACAAGGGTTCCATCACGGATGACCGTGACCCGATCGGCGATGGCGGCCACCTCCTCAAGCTTGTGGGAGATATAGACGCAGGCGGTTCCCTTGGCCCTCAGGCCGTCGATCAGGCGCAGCAGGCCGTCGATCTCGCTCTTGGTCAGGGAGGAGGACGGCTCGTCCAGGATCAGGAGTTTCGCGTTCTTGTTGAGCGCCTTGGCGATTTCGATCAACTGCTGCTGGCCGCCGCCGAAATAGGATACCGGCAGGGCCGTCTTGATCTGCGGCATGCCGACCTCGGCCATCAGCTGCGCGGCCCGCGAGTACATGGTTTCGAAGTCGATCAGGCCGCCGGGCAGGGTCGGCTCATGTCCCAGGAAAATGTTTTCTGCGACGGAGAGCTGTGGGACCAGCATCAGTTCCTGATGGATGATGACGATGCCGGCCCGCTCGGTATCGCGAATCGACGACGCCTTCAGTTCCCGGCCTTCCCACAGAATGGTGCCGTCCCAGGTACCATAGGGATAGACGGCGGAAAGAACCTTGACCAGCGTCGACTTTCCCGCGCCGTTCTCGCCGCACAAGGCCATGACCTCGCCCCGGCGGACCTTGAGGTCGATGCCGTCGACGGCCTTGACGCCGGAGAATTCTTTGACGATTCCCCGCATTTCAAGGAGATATTCAGCCATCGTTCACGCTCTTCTGCTGGCGGAAAAATGAGAGACCGGGGGACTTTGAAGTCCCCCGGTCCGGTCATCATTTGCCGTCGATCTGCTGTTGCGTGAAAAAGCCGTCCTTGATCAGTAGGGAAACGTTTTCTTTGGTGATAGGCGTCGGCGTCAGCAGCAGGCTGTCGACGGGCTTCATGCCGTTGTCGAGTTTGTTGTTGTATGTCGGCTTTTCACCGCGGACCAATTGCACCGAAAGCTTGGCTGCTTCCGAGGCGATCAGTTTCAGCGGCTTATAGACGGATAGGGTCTGAGTGCCGGCGTTGACCCGCTGGATCGCCGCCAGATCGGCATCCTGGCCGGAAATGGCGACTTTGCCCGCCAGGCCCTGTGCGCTCAAGGCCTGGATGGCGCCACCAGCCGTGGCGTCGTTCGAGGCGACGATGGCGTCGATCTTGTTGTCGTTGGCGGTGAGAGCGTTTTCGACGATCTGTAAGGCCTCCGTGGGGTTCCATTCCTTGACCCACTGGCTGCCGACCACCTTGATGTCGCCCTTATCGATCAGGGGCTGGAGGACCTTGAGCTGGCCATTGCGCAAAAGCTTGGCATTGTTGTCGGTGGGGGCGCCGCCCAGCAGATAGTAGTTCCCCTTCGGCTTGACCTTGACGACGCCCTGGGCCTGGATCTCGCCGACCCGCTCGTTGTCGAAGGAAATATAGGCGTCGACATCGGCGTTCAGGATCAGCCGGTCGTAGGAGACGACCTTGATATTGGCCTTTTTCGCCTCGGCGATGACGTTGGTCAGGACCTTCGAGTTGAAGGGCACGATGACGATGGCATCGACTTTCTTGGAGATCAGATTTTCGATTTGCGAGATTTGGCGCTGTTCATTGGCGTCGGCCGACTGCACGTCGACGGTGGCCCCCAGCGTCTTGGCCGCTTCGATGAAGTAGTCGCGATCCCGCGCCCAGCGTTCCAGGCGCAAATCATCGATGGAGAAACCGATTTTCGGATGGGCCTGGTCGGCCATCGCGGGGCCGGCGGCCAGGGCGAGAGACGCAGCGCACGCGACGCTGCCGATCAGGCGCGTGAGGAAACTCCACATTCTCTTCATTCCTTCCCAGAAAATTATGAGATCTTCTTTTGGGCTTCTTCGGCACTCGGATCAGTCATGGCACCCGCGGGAGGTGCGACGGTTCCGTTTCCTTTCCTTGCTTCGATTCCATGGCCTTCCCGGAGTACGGGTGAAACCTGGCGACGTAAGCGCCCGGTCTGCCCGCCATCGAGACATATTAAAACTATCACGTGTGAAGAGCGTACATCAATTATTTCCCCATATGACCTTTGTTTACGTTTACTTAAGATCGTGTCCTGCGGTGGTTTCTATAAAAAATGGCGGAAAAGGCCGAATTTTAAGAAAATCATGAGTGGCGAAATGATGATTTACGTACCTCATGCATCGTGCTACTGAATCGAGTGCCGCCGGGGTTTCGGACGCCCATGGCGGGTATGTGCGGATTTCGAGGAGCGATCCCAAGTGAGGCGAGTGACGGTCCATGACGTGGCGGCCGAAGCCGGGGTTAGCCTGGCCACCGTGGATCGGGTGATCAACGGCCGGAAGGGCGTGAGCGCGACAACCGTTCAGCGTGTCAACAAGGTGATCGAGCGGCTTGACTTTCGTCGTGACGTCTTCGCGGCCAGTCTGGCCACCAGCCGCGAATACCGGTTCAAGTTCGTCCTGCCGGAGGTGGCCGGCAACACTTTCATGACCCATCTCGGGCAGCAGGTGCGGACCGCCGCCCGCCGCCTGGCCGATCAGCGCATCCTGGTAAGCGAGATCCATTATCGCGAATTCGACAGCGTCGATCTTTGTCGGGTGCTGGGCTGCATCGATCTTGCTGAAACCATGGGTGTGGCGGTCGTCGCCATCGACACGCCGGAGGTCCGTGAAGCCATCGATGCCCTGGTCGAGCGCGGCATCGGGGTGGTGACCCTGGTTTCCGACGTCACGCCGTCCCGCCGTCTGGACTGTATCGGGATCAACAATCTGGCGGCGGGGCGTGTCGCCGCGTCGCTCCTGGGGCGTTTCCTGGGCGGGCGGACGGGCAGCATAGCGCTGATCGCCGGCTTTCTGATGTTGGACGATCATGTCGCCCGCCGCCTGGGATTCGAGCAGACCATGCTGCGCGATTTCCCCGGGCAGACCCTCTTGCCGGTGGTCGAAGGGCGCGACGACAGCCGGGTGACCGCGCCACTGGTCGGCAGCCTGTTGGACGAGCATCCCGACCTGATCGGCCTCTATAGCATGGGAGCGGGGAACCGGGGGATCATCGAGGCGCTGGAGAGGCGCGGCCGTCAGCGCGATGTGGCGGTCGTCGCCCATGAGCTGACCCCGCATTCCCGGCGCGCGCTGATCTCCGGGACCTTCGACGCGGTTATCCATCAGGAGGCCGGTGACGAAGTGGAAAATGCCGTGCAGACACTGAAGGCGTTCAGCGACGGGCGCGCCGGTTTCATTCCACCCCGGGTACGCATCGACATATTCGTCCGGGACAACCTGCCGTAACCCCGTTCCCCATGGCGGGAGAAAAGGGAGGCGGCCTGGGAGGCGATGATGTTTGTAGGACTCGATCTCGGCACTTCTTCCGTCAAAGGGATCCTGATGACCGAAGGTCAGCAGGTCATCGGCAGCGCCAGCGCGCCGCTGACGGTCAGCCGTCCTCATCCCGGTTGGTCGGAACAGGATCCCGAGGACTGGTGGCGGGCAAGCCTTGCCGTTCTCGACGCGCTGGCGGCGGCGCATCCGGCGGAGATCTGTGCCGTGGAAGGCATCGGTCTGTCCGGCCAGATGCATGGGGCGACGGTCCTCGATGGCGCGGATCGTCCCTTGCGCCCGGCAATTCTGTGGAACGACACCAGGAGCGCCGCCGAATGCGTCGCCCTGGAAACGGCATTCCCCGACATCCGGCGGATTACCGGCAATGTCGTCATGCCGGGATTCACCGCGCCGAAGCTGATTTGGCTGGCCCGGCACGAGCCGGATGTCTTTCGGCGCGTCGAGAAGGTACTGCTGCCCAAGGACTTCATCCGTCTGCGGCTGACCGGTGAGCATGTCAGCGACATGTCGGACGCCGCCGGCACCTGTTGGCTGGATGTCGGGCGGCGCGCCTGGTCGGATCAGGCGCTCGAGCATTGCGGATTGTCCCGCCGCCAGATGCCGCGTCTGGTCGAAGGGGGAGAGGTGTCGGGAACGCTGTTGCCGTCGGTTGCCGCCCGCTACGGCATGACCCGGACGGTGGCCATCGCCGGCGGCGGCGGAGACAACGCGGCCGCCGCCTGCGGCATTGGCGCCGTTCGACCGGGCGACGCCTTTCTGTCGCTGGGCACGTCGGGAGTCCTGTTCGCCCCGACCGCCCGCTTTGCGCCCAACACGGAGGCGGGCGTTCATGCCTTCTGCCACGCCGTTCCGAATATGTGGTGCCAAATGGGCGTGATCCTGGCCGCGACCGACAGTCTGCGCTGGCTGTCGGACCTGTTCGGCATCGACGCGCCGCAGCTTACGGACGCGCTCGGCGACCGTCTGGGCGGGCCCGGCGAGGCGATGTTCCTGCCCTACCTGGGCGGCGAACGGACCCCCCACAACCAGGCTGACTTGCGCGGCGCCTTCGTTGGGCTGGGACACGCGACCGACCGTGGGGCTCTGACCCGCGCGGTGATGGAGGGCGTGGCCTTCGCCTTCCGGGACTGCCTTCGCGTCCTGGCCGACGCCGGCACCGAGATCCCCCGCGCCTGGGCTGTGGGGGGCGGTTCCCAGTCGCGGTTGTGGTTGAAGATTATCGCGACGGTTCTCGACCGGCCGCTGGATCTGCCCGCCGGGGGCGAACTTGGGGCGGCCTTCGGTGCGGCAAGGCTGGCGCTGTGCGCGGTTCGTCAGGCCGACACAAGCAGCGTTTGCACGCCTCCTCCCGTGGCCGCGACCATCGCTCCCGACCGGGAGTGGACCGCGGCCTATGACGACGCCTATGGGCGTTACCGTCGGCTCTACCCCGCACTCAAGGAGTTCGCCCAATCATGAAAACGGCATTCTTTGGCGACATCGCTCCAATTCGTTTCGAAGGACCCGACAGCTCCAATCCCCTGGCCTATCGCTGGTATCAGCCGGACCGCGTGGTGCTCGGCAAGCGGATGGAGGATCACTTGCGCTTCGCCGTCTGCTATTGGCACAGCTTCTGCCTGACCGGGAGCGATCCGTTCGGTCAGGCGACGTTCGACCGGCCGTGGCAGGGAGGCGACGGCCTGGCCGGCGCGCGGCTGAAGGCCGATGTGGCCTTCGACGCCTTCGAACTGCTGGGCGTGCCATTCTTTACCTTTCACGATCGGGACGTCGCGCCCGAAGGGGCCGATTTCGCGGAATCGCTGCGCAATTTTCAGGTCATGGCCGACGTCCTCGCCGGCAAGATCGAGGAGAGCGGCGTCCGCCTGCTTTGGGGAACTGCCAATCTGTTCTCCCATCCGCGCTTCATGGCGGGTGCGGCGACCAACCCCGATCCGCAGGTCTTTGCCTACGCCGCCGCCACGGTCAAGAATTGCCTCGACGTGACCCGGCGGCTGGGCGGACGGAATTACGTGCTGTGGGGCGGCCGCGAGGGGTACGAGACGCTGCTCAACACCGACCTCAGGCGCGAACTCGACCAGTTGGGACGTTTCCTCTCCCTGGTCGTCGACTACAAGCACAAGATTGGTTTCGACGGCACCATTCTGATCGAGCCCAAACCCAAAGAACCGACCAAGCATCAGTACGATTTCGATACCGCGACCGTCTACGGTTTCCTCAAGCGCTATGGCCTGGAACAGGAGGTCAAGGTCAACATCGAGGCCAACCACGCCATGCTGGCC
Source organism: Telmatospirillum siberiense (assembly GCF_002845745.1). GTDB lineage: Bacteria > Pseudomonadota > Alphaproteobacteria > Rhodospirillales > Magnetospirillaceae > Telmatospirillum > Telmatospirillum siberiense. The sequence continues at coordinate 102,676 of NZ_PIUM01000007.1, forward strand.
GGCCACACCTTCGAGCACGAGATCGCGTTGGCCAACGCGCTGGGGATTTTCGGTTCGCTCGACGTCAATCGTGGTGACGGCCTGTTGGGGTGGGATACGGATCAATTCCCCAACAATGTGGAAGACGTCGCCCTGCCGCTTTATCACGTGCTGCAAGGGGGCGGCTTCGTCAATGGAGGCCTTAATTTCGACGCCAAGATCCGTCGGCAGTCGATCGACCCCGTCGATCTGCTGTATGCCCATGTCGGCGGTATCGATATCTGCGCCCGCGCCTTGCTGGTTGCCGCGGAGATGATCGAAAGCGGCCGCCTGGCGGGGCACGTGGCCGACCGCTACGCCGGATGGGAGACCCCCGAGGGGCAGGCCCTGCTGAAGGGTGAGCTGTCGCTGGCCGATATCGCCGCCGACGTGGAGCGGCGCAACACCGAGCCGCGCGCACAGTCGGGCCGTCAGGAATATCTGGAAAATATGGTCGCGCGCTATCTGTGATACCGGTGGGCCCCCGGGACCCGAGGTAAGAGGGGAAAATGGGCGGGCAAAAGCCCTTCTCCCCTCGTGGGAGAAGGGTTGGGATGAGGGGGCATCCCGCCGACAGGCGGAAGAAAACTCTCAGGTATCGTGCGACTTTTCCCCCTCACCCTCCCGCGAGAGCGGGTCCCTCCCTCTCCCACAAGGGGCGAGGGAGAAGACGGTGAAGCCCGGCCTTTTACCCCTCTTACCCCCCGAGGCCCGGGGGGGGACGGAGTACTCAGCGGCCTCAGGCGGCCTTTTCGCGCAGCAACTGATAGAGGATGATGGCGCCGAAGGTGGCGGTGCCGATGCCCCCCAGGGTGAACCCGCCCAGGTGGAGGGTGAGATCGCCGGCCCCGGCGGTCAGGGTGACTGCCGCCGTGATCAGGTTGCGGGGGCTGGAGAAGTCGACCTTGTTCTCCACCCAGATGCGTCCCGCCGTGGCCGAGATCAGGCCGAAAATCACCAGTTCCAGACCACCGATGACGGGGCCGGGAATGGTCAGGATCAGCATGCCGAATTTCGGCGAGAAGCCGAGCACGATGGCGAACAGGCCGGCGACGACGAAGGCCAGGGTCGAGAAGATCTTGGTGGCCGCCATCACGCCCATGTTTTCCGCATAGGTGGTGACGCCGGTGCCGCCCCCGAAGGCCGAGACGATGGTGGCGATGCCGTCGCCGATGAAGGCGCGTCCCAGATAGGCGTCCAGATTGCGTCCGGTCATGGCGCCGATCGCCTTGATATGTCCAAGGTTCTCAGCCACCAGGATGACCGCGATAGGGGCGATCAGCCCCATGGCGGAACCGGAGAAGACCGGTGCGGTGAAATTCGGCAGGCCGAACCAGGCCGCCTGGGCGACACCGGAAAAGTCGATCGCCTTGCCGAACCCCAATCCGTTGGCCGCGACCAGATAGAGAAGATAGCTGGCCAGGCCGCCCAAAAGAATCGGCAGGCGCCGGGCCATGCCGGGGGCATAGACGGCGAAACCGCCGACGAAGACGACCGTGGCCAGCCCGATGAAGCTGTTGAATCCCGATCCGCTGGCGCTTTTCACGGCGAGCGGCGCCAGGTTGAGGCCGATGGCGGCCACCACCGCGCCGGTGACCAGCGGCGGCATCAGCTTTTCCACCCAGGCATATCCGACGACGGTGACGATGGCGCCGATCAGCACATAGACGACGCCCGCCGCGATGATGCCGCCCAGCGCCAATCCGATGTTGGGATTGGGGCCGCTGCCGGCATAGCCGGTCACCGCCATCACCACGGCGATGAAGGCGAAACTCGATCCGAGATAACTGGGCACCCGGCCGCCGACGATCAGAAAGAAGATCAGGGTGCCGATGCCCGAAAACAGGATCGACACGTTGGGATCGAAGCCCATGATGATCGGAGCCAGCGCGGTCGAGCCGAACATGGCGACCACATGCTGGATTCCGACGATGATGGTCTGCGCCCAGGGTAAACGTTCATCCGGGGCGATGACGCCTCCGGTTTTCAGTTTCCAACACGGTAAAAATCCGTCTTTCGACGAGTCCGACATGACTTCCCCCAAAAATGATGGGGGCACATTGCCTCAGGACGGGAAGATTCTCAAAACATTCCGCCCTTTTTTGCATTTTTCTCAGAGATCCTTTGGTTGGCCGGACGAGTTTGGATAGGATCCGCACCTTGCCCCGCCATGGGCTGTTTCCGACCGGGGCCTGCACGGGAATTCTTCGATGGACATCGTTTCCTCCGACCGACAATTGCTAAGGCAGGATGCCTTGACCATCGGCCTGATCGGCCTCGCCCATCTGATCAGCCATTTCTTCCAGCTATCGTTGGCGCCGCTGTTTCCCAGCCTGCATGAGGCTTTTTCCGTCAGCTATCTGGAATTGGGCTCGCTTTCGACGGCCTTCTATCTCACCTCCGGCATCTGTCAGGCGTTCGCCGGCATTCTGGTCGACCGCTATGGCGCGCGGCCGGCGTTGCTGGCCGGCGTCACGGTGATGGCCGCTTGCGTCGGCTTGTCCGGATTGGTCACTGCTTTTTGGATGTTCTATCCGCTGGCGGTTTTGGCGGGCGTCGGCAACAGCGTCTTTCATCCGGCGGATTTTTCCCTGCTTTCGTCGCGCGTTTCGAAGCAGCGGCTGGGGCGGGCCTATGGGGTGCACGCCTTTTTGGGGACCATCGGGTTCGCCCTGGCGCCCGTGGTGATCGGCGGTCTCTCGGTGACCGTCGGCTGGCGGGTGGCTTTGCTTTCCGCCGGTCTGTCCGGGCTTGTGGTGATCGCCCTGCTGGTTCGTTACGGCGCGGTCCTGGGCGATCCGGTGGGGCATCGGGATGGACTGGATAAACAAAGCGGATCCATTCCCTATGCCCGGCTGATCGCCTCGCCGGCGATCATGATGGCCTTTGGCTACTTTTTGCTGACCGCGTTGGCGGGAACCGGATTTCAGACCTTTTCAACCGCCTCGCTGATCGAATTTTACGGGGTGAGCCTGCAGACCGCGGCCACCGCGCTGACCGCCTATCTGGTCGGTTCCGCCCTGGGGATCTTGCTGGGCGGACAACTGGCGGATCGCACCAGCCGCCATGTGGAAGTGGCGATCGGCGGCCTTGCCGTCTGTGCGGCGCTTCTGATTGTCGTCGCCGGCGGTTTCATGCCCTTCATCGGGGCTGCGGCGATCGTCTTTTTCGCCGGACTGGCGCAGGGCTGCACCGCGCCTTCGCGCGATATCCTGGTCAAGAGGGCGACGCCGCCCGGGGCGACCGGCAAGGTGTTCGGGTTCGTCTATTCCGGGCTCGATGCCGGTTCGACCGCGGCCCCGCTGCTGTTTGGCGCTCTGTTGGACCACCATGCGTTCCATCTGATTTTCCTGGCCATCGGGTTGCTTTACGCTGCTGCGATTTTCTCGGTCCTGACGGTCAGCCGTCGTCCGCAGGCGTCATGATGCCGCACTTTTTTGATTGCCCCCGACGGCCTGCTCCGGTTCATTTGTTCGTTCGTCTTTGAAAAGTGGTTTGCCGATATGGGCAACGTCGATCAACGCCTTCCTCTTTATCAGCGTCTGCGCGATGAAATCGCCGCTCAGATCGCGTCCCACGTCTGGCGGCCGGGAGAGGCCATTCCCACCGAGGCGGAACTGGCGGCCAGCCACAGTGTCGCCGTCGGAACGGTCAGGAAGGCGATCCAGACGCTGGTGGACGAGGGGCTGGTCGAGCGTTTCCAGGGGCGCGGCACCTTCGTTCGCCGGCCGAGTTTCGATTCCTCGCTTTTTCGTTTCCTGCGCTTTCATGGTCCGGAAGGACGTCACGAGGTGCCGGAGAGCAAGATTCTCGATCGCTCCGGCCTGATCGGCCCCGACCCGGTGATCAAGGCCTTGCGCCTGCCGACCGGCACCGAGGTGATCCGCCTGTTGCGTCAACGCCTGATCAAGGGATGGCCGGTTCTCGCCGAGGAGATCTGGCTGCCGCGCGCCCGTTTCGAACCGATTCTCACCATGCCTCTCGATGAAATGGGCGCCCTGCTTTATCCGGCCTATGAAAGGTTCTGCGGCGAAATCGTCGCTTCCGCCGAGGAGACCCTGACGGTGGAGGGGGTGGCCGCCCCCTTCGATACCATCCTCTCGCTGCCGCAGGCATCCCCTGTCGTGGTGATCGAGCGATTGGCCTTCGGCTATCATGGGGGACCTTTGGAATGGCGGCGGTCCTGCGCCCCCGCATCGACCTTTCGCTATCACATTGAAATTCGCTGACAATCTCGATTTCACTCCGCGGTTGCTCTTCCTGTCGACACGCCAACCATTGACAATGGGCGGTCGGGCTGGTTCCTTATTCATATAAATGACTATCTCTTATGGTCCTGTCGTTTCACGAGGGGGGGAGCCGGCATGTTTCAATGGTATCGGCAGATCACGCCGGTTGAGCAGCGCACCTTCTGGGCCTGCTTTGGCGGTTGGGCGATGGACGCCCTCGACATGCAGATGTTCGGTCTGGTCATTCCCGCCCTGATCGCCAGTTGGAGCGTCAGCAAGACCGATGCCGGGCTGATCAGCGGTCTGACCCTCATCACCTCGGCCTTGGGCGGGTGGCTGGGGGGAGCCCTTTCGGACCGGATCGGACGGGTCAAAGCCCTGCAGATCGCCATCATCTGGTTCGCCGCCGCGACTTTCCTCGCCGCTTTTTGCCAGAATTTCGAACAGTTGCTGATCCTGAAGGCCATGCAGGGCCTGGGCTTCGGCGGCGAATGGGCGGCCGGAGCGGTATTGATCGCCGAAATCATCCGCCCTGAGCATCGCGGCAAGGCCCTGGGCACGGTCCAGAGCGGTTGGGCCGTCGGGTGGGGCGCCGCCGTCCTGCTCTATGCGGCGGTCTTCTCGCTGGTACCGCAGGATCTCGCCTGGCGGGTCATGTTCGGCATCGGTCTGATCCCCGCCCTTCTGGTCATCTATGTGCAGAGGGCCATCCCCGAGCCCACCAGGGCCGCCGCCGCCACATCCGGTTCCAAACAGGGGTTCACCACCTCGCTGCTGGGCATTTTCTCCCCCAAAACCCTGCGCGTGACCTTGATCGGCGGTCTTTTCGGTTTCGGCGCGCACGGCGGCTATTACGGCCTGTTCACCTGGCTGCCGACCTTTCTCAAGACCGAGCGCGGTCTTTCGGTCATGGGCACCGGCCTTTATCTGGGCGTCATCATCGTCGCCTTCGGCTGCGGTTGTCTGGCGGCGGGGCAACTGCTCGACCGTATCGGACGCCGGCGGACGGTGGCCCTGTTCGCGGTGGGATGCACGGCGGTCACGGTTTCCTATCTGTTGTTGCCGATCGGCGGTGGGTTGATGCTGGCCCTGGGCTTCCCCCTCGGTTTCTGCGCGGCGGGCATTCCCGCCAGCATGGGGGCGTTGTTCAACGAGTTGTATCCGGCCGGCATTCGCGGGTCCGGCGTCGGCTTTTGCTATAATTTCGGCCGAATTCTGGCGGCCGGCCTACCGGTCCTGATCGGCCATATGAGCGGCAGCATGTCTTTGGGGGCGGCCATCGGCATCGATGCCAGCATCGCTTACAGTCTCGTCGTTCTGGCCGTCCTCATGCTGCCCGAAACCCGCGGCAAGGCGCTTGACGGGGCGGTCGGCTCGGGAACGTTCTCAAAAGACTGACCGAGGAGGACTTTGTGGCCATCGATTGCCACGCTCATGTCTTTACGCGCGATTTGCCGCTGGCCGGGGAACGTCGCTACGCCCCCGACTACGATGCGACGATCGCGCAATATCTGGCGATGCTCGATGACAACGGCATGTCACACGGCGTGTTGGTGCAGCCGAGTTTTCTCGGCACCGACAACAGCTATATGCTGGAAGCGCTGACATCGATGCCGTCGCGTCTGCGCGGTATCGCCGTGGTGGCGCCCGATATCGAGACAGATGCCTTGCAGGTCTTGGATCGGCAAGGTGTCGTCGGAGTGCGCCTCAATCTTCTGGGGAGGCCCGATCCTGTTTTCACTAGCCGGGAATGGAGCCGCCATCTCGGGGATATCTCCCGCCTCGGCTGGCAGGTCGAGCTGCAGGCGGAGGCCGGCCGTCTACCGGCACTCTTGCCTCCTCTGCTGGCCAGTGGCTGCACCGTGGTCGTCGATCATTTCGGCAAGCCCGACCCGGTGGCGGGCATCGATGACCCGGGCTTCCGTTACCTTCTGTCGGTCGGCAAAAGCCGCCAGGTCTGGGTGAAGCTGTCGGCGGCCTATCGCAATGGCTCCGCCGGCAGGGCGATCGCACAGGCGGCAATTCCCCTACTGAAAGCGGAATTCGGCCTGGATCGATTGGTCTGGGGCAGTGACTGGCCGCACACCCAGTTCGAAAGGGTGGCCAATCCGGCCGAGGCCCGTCAAATTCTCAGTATATGGCTGCCCAACGCCGCCGAATGCGACCAGGTTCTGGACGGTTCGCCACGCAAGCTGTTTCGCTTCGGGGGATAGCTGGTCGAGGACCAGGTGCCGGGAGGCGGGCTCGAAGAGGCAAGCCCGCCTCGGCGATGGCGGCGGTTCCTTGTGCTGAACCGGTGGAGTTTCAGGACGCCGCGGATTCGGCGGCCAGGGCGCGGGCCAGCTGGCTCAAGGCCTCCTGGTGGCGTTCGTTGACGATGCTTGAGAAGTTCCTGGCCAGTTCCAGGCACATGCGCTGCCGGGATGTCAGATCCTGGTTGCGCTGCTCATCCAGTCCTTCAAAAAAATAGCCGACCGGCACGCCCAGAACATGCGCGGTCTGATGAAGGCGTCCGGCGGAAATCCGATTGATGCCGCGTTCGTACTTATGCGCCTGCTGATAGGTAACTCCGATCAGGTCGGCCATCTGCTGTTGGGAAAGACCCAGCATAATGCGGCGTTCACGAATGCGGGCGCCGACATAATGATCCGCGTCATTGGCCCGGGGACGGGTCGGTGTGTTTGCCATCGTAATTCTATCCTTAAGCCGGCCCAGGGGGGGGCGATAGGGGGATCGCGGACCCGGTCGGCATCCATAGGTTGTTATCTCTGGCCGAAAAAAAACGTGAACTCGCGCTCACGTCATACGGCACGCATGGAGAATAGCGCGAAAGGCATATACTTGCAATATGCAAACATGTGACCGAGAGTTGGGCTGCCCTGCATAACGCTTCCGGTGCGCAAAAGTTGAAGCAGTGCTATGAATGAGTCCGACACAGCCTTAGGGGACAATCGCGTGAGGCCAAACAACGCCTCCGCTTTGGCGATCGCGGCTTTGGTCGAGCAATTGGGGCGTCAGGTCCAGAATCTCTGCTTTACGAGAGAGCTGGCCCCGGTCCAGTGGTCGGCCTTGCGCTACTTTGCCAAGGCGGGTTCATCTGCACGAACGGTCAGCGGGTTGGCCGCTTACACGGGCGTCAACGTCAGTTCCGCGTCGCGGACCATCCAGCTTTTGTTGACCAAGGGGCTGGTGAGAACGGAGCCGGATCTTGGTGATAGCCGTATCCGCGTGGTGTCCTTGAGCCAGGCCGGACTGGACTTGCTGAACCGCGATCCGTTGGCCGCCCTGGCGAACGCGCTGCACACTCTTGATCATGAGGAGCAGGCGTCGTTACGGGATCTTCTGGAAAAAGTTCTGTTCGAGCTGTTTCCCAAGCCGTTCAAGACGGATGGCGCGTGAGCCGCGCGACGGCAGCCAGGAGGTCTGCGTCTTCGAACGGCTTGATCAGAACGGCGTCGGCTCCGTGCGCTTCGACCACGGAAAGCGACAGTTCGATCGGCGGGAAGGCCGGGCCGCCTCCGGTCACGACGATGACCGGCAGGTCGGGACGCTTGGCCTTGGCCTTTCTCAGGAAGGCGATACCGTCTTCTCCCGGCATCCAGATATCGGTAATCGCCAGATCGATTTCCTGTTGGTCGAGGATTTCCAGTGCCGATCCACCGTCGGCGGCCGACAGCACGTCGTGCCCACCAAGGGTGGCGAGGACCGCGACGATGGCGCGTCGCACCGCGTCGGCATCTTCCACGACCAATATTTTCGCCATTTCGTTCGATCTCTTTAAGCTGCTTTGCCGGGAATGGACCCCGCCATCTCCGTCCGCGGTTCAATAATAGAGAATAGGACGTGGCGCTTCTCAACGCGCCCTTGATGGAAACCTAGCACAGGGATTTCTCACTGGGGAAAAGAATCCTTATGGATGTTCCCTTGCCGAGGGTGGAGGACAAGCTGATGCTTCCCTCGAAACTGGCGACGATGCTTTGCACGGTCGACAAACCCAGTCCGACGCCTTTTCCGAAAGGCTTGGTGGTGAAAAAAGGATCGAGAGCCCGGAGTACGATCTCGCGCTCCATGCCGGCACCGGTGTCGATCACCAGCAATTGCACATGGTTGCCGGGTGACAGACCGAGGACGACCGATTCGATCAGGTCGATCTCGCAAGGGGTGAGTTCGATGCGAATAGTGCCCGATCCCTCGATGGCATCTATGGCGTTACGCACCAGATTGCTGAGGATCTGAAACATCTCTCCCGATGCCAAGGGGGCCCGCCAGCCGGTGGCATGGAGATCGGTGTCAAGCGTGATACGATCCGGGACGGTGGGTCTGATCAGGTCGAGGGCGCCGCGTAATTCCTCTTCCACCGATCGCTGTTCGCGGGACACGGTCTTGTTTCCCGCCAGTGTCAGGACCGAGCGCACGATCTCCCTCCCGGCGCGAACGCCTTTCTGGATCTCGTGCAGATGTGTCGCGGCCTGTTCGTTGTCGGGGGCGGCATGCAGCGCCAGGGAGGCGTGGCTCAGGATCGGTTGCAAGACATTGTTGATTTCGTGGGCGATCTGTCCGGCCATGCGTCCCAGTGCCTCGAACAGATGGCGCTCGGATTCACGCAGCGCCGCCGAGCGTCTGGCCGCCATGTCGAGGGTGGTGACCAGAATGGAACCGGGCGGGGCGTTTTTGCCTTCGACCGGGGTGAACAGCAGTTGCGTCTCGGTGGGGCCGTGGGGCGTGTCGAGAATGATTTCGCAGCGCACTCCCTTCGGATCGTCGATGGAATGGGGCAGAGGACTCGATGAGGCGCCCTCCAGAAGGGGGCGAAGCGGCTGGTCGAGAATATCGGGCAGGGAACGGCCGAAAAGGTCGGCGAAATGGGAATTGGCGGCGTCGATGACGAAGGGCCCTTCGGCGGAGCGCCGCAACGTGGCGAGAGATCTGGGGCTGGCGTCGATCAGGGACTGCATCGCCTCGCTCTTGGCATCGAGCCGGGCCGTCTGGTCGGATTGATACATGACGACCAGCAGCAAGAGAGAGATGATGAGGGTCGCGGCGATGATCAGGATCATCTGGGCGCGCCAGACCGTCAGAATGGCGGCCTCCGGCATGGAGATCGCCACGAAGACGGGAAAGCTGTCGAGCACGCGTCCGCCGAGAACGCGGGCATCGCCGGTCACCACGCTGATATTCCGGGAAACCGCGACCTTATTGCTCTGCAACATGCGGGAGATGTGGCCGTTCAACAGCCTTTTTCCGAGAAGGGTCTCGTCAAAAGGATTTCGCGACAGGACCATGCTGTCGCGGCGGAGCAGGGTGACGGCGCTGCCGCTGACCAGATCCAAGTCGCGGAACAGGGCCATGAAAAACGCCGGATCCAGGGCCGCCATGACGGCGCCGCGGAAACTGTGATCGGGGTTTTCCAGGCGCAGGCTCAAGGGGATAAGCCAACTTCCCGGTGAAAAGCTGCTTTTCATCGGTGGAGAAATGATCAGGTCGCGTGTCGGCGTATCCCGGGTCGAGGCGAACCACTCCCGGGTCGTCACTGTGTGATCGTCCGCCGGCTGGGGAAAGTTGTTGAGATAACGGAAACGCCCCTCGGCATCGACGATGGAGACGGAATGAAGATAGGGCGCGAGTGCCTGGCGGGAGGTGAGCAGTTGTTCGGCCTTGGCCAGTTCGAACCCGTTGTCGCTTTCAATGATATGGCGGGTGGCGAGCAGGATCGTTTCCGTATCGCGGAACACCACTTCGCTTTCCGCCGCGATGACCCGGGTCATGTTGCGGATATCGGTCTCCGCATCCTTGATGGCGGCGTTGCGCAGATAGACCGCGGCGAGAAGGGCGCCGCCCCAGATCAGGATCAGCAGCGACCAGGAGCCCCAAGTCATCGGCGATAAGCGGATGGCGGCCCAGGCTTTCACGCATTTGCGCTCGATGATCTGTTTCAGCGTCGCCTCGCTCGCAGGATGGTCTTGTTTAACGCCGCCAATTCCTTTCCGCAATGCTCCCCCCTTTCCGAATGCCGTCGCGCGCCACATGTTTAGGGTCTGGAAAGGGAGAGTTCATGATTGACGCGGCGGTGATCAAGACCTTGACGGTGCGCGATGGGCGGAAGGCGGTCTTCGCCATTCTGCGGGATTGGGTGGGGATTTTCGCCGCCATCGCCATCGCGCAATGGGCAGGGAATCCGCTGGTGACGATTGCCGCCCTGTGGGTGATCGGGGCGTTCCAATATGCTTTGGGGGATGCCCTGCTGCATGAGGGGGCGCATGGCAATTTGTTTGCCGAGAGGAAACTCAACGAGCGGCTGGACGTTGTCTATGGATTGCCCTTCCTGCGCACCATGGAGGCGTTCAAGACCGAACATCTGCGCCACCATGGCCAACTGGGCAAGTCCGGAGATTATCTTGTCGAGGATTATCGACGCTTCGGATTAGATCGTCCGCATAATATCGCCTGGGTCTGGCTTTTGCGGCCCCTGATCGGCTGGCCCGCATGGCATTATCTTCGGCAATTGCGCGGATTATCGCCTAAAAGCGCCCGGCGTCTGGCGACAGCCTGGGGGGTGGCTTTCGCTGTCGCTTGGGCCACCGGCCTGCTGGGGCCATTTCTGTTGTATTGGGTTGTGCCCTTGCTCTGGTGCCGGTACGCGTTCTTTTACTGGTCCGAGATCGCCGATCACTACAACACCGTGGCGGGGGTTCGGACCCGGTTGCATCCCGTGCTGAACTGGTTTCAGCACAACAAGGGCTACCACGCGGCGCATCACCGTTTTCCGGCGGTACCATGGTTCAATCTGCCGGTTGCCCACATTCAACTCGATCAGATCGAGACTGCGGATTTATCCTCCGGTCCGTTGGAGACCTGGAGACAGCTCCGCCGCGCGCACGGCGGAGCCTCTCCGGTTGACGCCATTTGATGGCGCCTATCGCTCGCAGCGAAACTCAGCGCTCGATCATGACCTTGACCGTCCGGTCCCGTTCTGCGGCCCAGTAGGGCAGGGCCTTGGCGGCGTCGTTGAAAAGGAAAACCTTGGAAATGAGATCGTCCGGTGATTCGGAGCGGTTCTCCAGATAGGTGATGACGTCTTCGAAATCCGCCGCCGTGGCGTTGCGCGAGCCCATGATGTCCAGTTCCTTCAGATTGAAGAACTGGGTCTTGTAGGAGACGGGCTCCTTGGCATAGCCGATATAGACGACGCGCCCGGAGAACCCGGCGAGATCGATGGCCTGGGTGAAGGTGGCGGGCAGTCCCACCGCCTCGATGACGACATCGGCCCCATCCCCCGCTGTCAATTCCATCACGCGCTCGATGACGTTCTCGTCCCTCGCGTCGATGGTATGGCGGGCGCCGTAGCGTTTGGCCAGATCCGTCTTGGCGGCTCCGATGTCGATGGCGATCACTTCGGCGCCGCGATGAGCCGCGCCGGCGATGGCACCCATGCCGATCATGCCGCAACCGATGACGACCACCTTGTCCGTGGCTTCCACCCGGCCGCGCCTCACCGCGTGGAAGCCGACCGACAGCGGTTCCACCAGGGCCAGATGACGGGGGGCGAGGGTGTCGTTCAGAATCAACTTCCCATAAGGCAGCGCGATCCGTTCGGCCAATCCGCCATTTTGCTGGACGCCGAGCGTGCGGTTGCTGCGGCAGGCGTTGAATCGTCCCTTGCGGCAGGACGGACAGGTCCCGCAACTGGTATAGGGAACGACGATCGCCCGTTTGCCGGGGGCAAAGGCGGCGGGAACGCCGGGGCCGACGGCCTCGATCTCGCCGCCGATCTCGTGGCCGGGAATCCGGGGAAGTTCGACCAGCGGATTCAGCCCCTTGAAGGTGGCGAGATCGGATCCGCACAAGCTGACGTGACGAACCGCCAGCAGCACCTCGCCCGGACCCGGCAGAGGATCCTCCACCTCGTGGAGTGCGCAGGCGTTAACGCCCTCGATCATCAAAGCTTTCATTTCCGAACTCTCCCGTTCCCGGAAGCGGATCACTTTTTGTGGATACCGCCCTCCGGCTAAAAAACTATTATCGATAAAAAACAATTTGACCGGTCAGTTGTCAAAATGTTTTTTAACGACTAAAATCTTTCTGTAAAAAACAACCGGCTTGTGCGTCTCTATTTTGAGAGCGAGGGCGTACGGCAATGAAGACGAATACAATTTTTAAACGTGCCTATAACCGCTGCCTGGCCGGCATCGCGGAGCGCCGGATCGGTGACGACCTGGGGCCGGAGACGGCTTTGGCCCAATCGCTGGCGATCAGCCGGACCACCGTTCGTTCAATTCTCGACGCGCTTATCGACGCCGGCATCGTAACGGTGGCGGGACGGCAAAAAATTGTGACCCGCTATCCAGAAGAAGTAGAGTATTTTCCAGACTTTCAGACGGAATCCGTCGAGGAAATTATTGAGAGAAAGTTTATGGAGTGGACTCTGCGTGGTGATTGCCGTGCGGGTCAGCACATAAATGGACTTGATCTGGCCAGGCAGTTTGGTGTTTCGCCTTCAGCCATTCGAGAATATCTTAATAGATTTAGCCATTATGGATTTATTCAACGGATGCCCAACAGCAGTTGGGTCTTTCTCGGGTTCAATAACGACTTTGCCGAGGAGCTCTGCGATGTTCGTGAACTTTTTGAATTAAGGGCGGCTCAACAGTATTGCGAATTGGATAAAGCTCATCCTGTATGGAAAAAATTAGATATTTTGGAGCGTCAGCACATACTTCTTCTCTCTGAAATAGAGACGAGATTCTGTGATTTTTCGGAACTCGACGAACGGTTTCATCGTCTTATCTATAGTGCATCGCATAACAGGTTCATGGATAATTTCCATGCCACAATGAGAATTGTCTTTCATTATCATTACCTGTGGAACAAGGCGGATGAAAAAGAACGCAATATTGTGGCGATCCAGGAGCATCTCGCCTATATCGCGGCGCTGAAAAGCGGGGATCGGGAAGCCTGTCTGACGGCCGCCCGGGCTCATATGCGGACGGTTCGCGCCACCATGCTCAGTTCCATCACCCTCTCCCCCACCGCCCTCACCGGGGGCTGATCCGCCTATTTCGGCGGCTGATCGTTTTCCGAAATATCGGACGGGCGTTGATCGCGCGATGGCGGTGTTCTTCCGAATTATTCACTTAAAACGAGTGTTGATAAGCCATTGTGGTTTTTTCAAATACATTTTGTCATTAAAAAACATATTGAGATGTGGTGAATTTTTATGTTTTTAATCATTAGAGAACAACATCGGATGGGGTTAGAGGCCTGATTGAGCGGGCCCGCCCCCCGGTTATCGGAGAATGAAATGTCCACGACGATCACCAGGGTCACAGCCCGAGATATCCGTTTCCCCACATCGAAAAGCCTCGACGGATCCGACGCGATGAACGCCACGTCGGACTATTCGGCCACCTATGTGACGTTGGAAACCGATTCTTCCCTGGGTTTGCAGGGCCATGGCCTGACCTTCACCATCGGACGCGGCAACGAACTGTGCGTGGAGGCGGTGAAGTCGCTTGCGAAGCTGTTCGTTGTCGGCCGGACGCTGGAGGACATCACCGCCAATTTCGGCGCTTATTGGCATGAGATCGTCGCCGGTGACTGCCAGTTGCGATGGGTCGGTCCCGAAAAGGGCGTCATTCATCTGGCCACGGCGGCCATCATCAATGCGATTTGGGACCTTTGGGCCAAGCAGGCCGGCAAGCCGGTGTGGAAGCTGCTGGTCGACATGTCGCCGGAAGAATTGGTCCGCTGCGTCGACTTCACCTATCTGACCGACGTGCTCACGCCCGAGGAGGCGATCGCCCTTCTGCGCCGGGTGGAACCCGGCAAGGCGGCCCGCGAACGTGAAATGCTGGAACAGGGTTTCCCCGGCTATACCACGGCTGCCGGGTGGCTCGGTTATTCCGAGGAGAAGATGCGCACCCTGGCGCGCGCGGCGGTGGCCGACGGCTGGACTCATCTCAAGCAGAAGGTCGGCGCGGATATCGAACAGGATCTCCGCCGGGCCCGCATCCTGCGCGAGGAACTGGGGTGGGACCGCAAACTGATGATGGACGCCAACCAGACATGGGATGTCGATCAGGCCGTCGAGAACATGCGCAAGCTGGCGGCGTTCGATCCCTGGTGGATCGAGGAACCGACCAGTCCCGACGACGTTCTGGGGCATGCCGAGATTCGCCGGCGCATCCATCCCATCGGCGTGGCCACCGGGGAACATGCCCATAACCGGGTGATGTTCAAGCAGTTCTTCCAGGCCAAGGCTTTCGATTTCTGCCAGTTGGATCCGGCCCGCCTGGGTGGCCTGAACGAGGTTCTCGCCGTGGTTCTGATGGCAGCGAAGTTCGGGGTTCCGGTCTGCCCGCATGGCGGTGGCGTCGGCCTTTGCCAGTATTCCCAGAACATCGTTCTGTTCGATTACATCGCGGTGGCGGCATCCCTGGAAAACCGGGTTTTGGAATATGTCGATCATCTTCACGAGAATTTCGTGGAACCGATCGTGATCAGGCGCGGCCGCTACATGCCGCCCAAGCTTCCCGGATACAGCGTCACGATGAAGGAGCAGTCCCTGGACCGCTTCGCCTATCCGCACGGCGCGGAGTGGATCTCCTGAAGCTCCATCCTACTGAAGCAAAATAAAAAAATGCCGCCGCCATCGGGTGATGGACCGGGGCATCGTCAAACGGAGGAAATGATGACTACGACGGCGACGGTTCACGCGGACGCCCTGGCGAGGGCGATCAAAAAATCGGCGGTACGGCTGCTTCCATTCCTGGCCCTCATGTATGCGTTGTCCTTCGTCGATCGGGCCAATGTCGGATTTGCCAAGATCGCCTATCAGGCAGATACGGGCATCAGCAATGCCGCCTATGCCTTCGGTGCCGGCATCTTCTTCATCGGCTACGCCATCTTCGAAGTGCCCAGCAATCTGATCCTGCACAAGATCGGCGCGAAGATCTGGATGAGCCGGATCATGGTGACCTGGGGCATGGTTTCCGCCTCCATGATTTTCGCGACGACCGAAACCTCCTTTTATGTCGTAAGGTTCCTGCTGGGAGCGTCCGAAGCCGGTTTCTTCCCCGGCGTCATTCTGTTCCTGACCTATTGGTTCCCGGCCAAGCAGCGTTCCCGCGCCTTGGGCTTGTTCTATTTCGGCGTGCCTTTGGCCATGCTGTTCGGCAGCCCCCTTTCGGGCTACCTGCTGGATATGCACGGCATGTTCGGCTTCACCAACTGGCAATGGATGTTCATCGTCGAGGGGCTGTCGGCTTCGGTCGTCGGCGTCATCGCCTTCTTTTACCTGGACAGCCGTCCGAAAACGGCCAAATGGCTGGCCGAGGACGAGCGGGCCGCGCTGATCTCGGAAATCGAGGCGGAAGAGGCGGTCAAGGTGAAGAACGCCCCCAACTCGGTGTTCGGCGTGTTGAAAAGCGGCCGTGTCCTGCTGTTCATCGCCATATATTTCTGCATCCAGATCGGCAATGCGCCCCTGGCCTTCTATCTTCCCTCGAAGCTCGCCTCCTCGATGGGCGGGCAGGTTAATTTCATGGTCGGTCTGCTGCTGTCGGTTCCATGGCTTTGCACCATCTTCGCCATGCGTCTGGCCACCAAATTCGCCGATCGCCACGACAATCACCGCGTGGTCGCCACCTGCATGCTGGCGGCCGGCATTCTGGCTTTCGCCTCGCTGTCGGTGATCACCACTCCGGTCCTGACGGTTCTCGCCTTCTGCATCGCCATTCCCGGATTGGTGGCCTGCCAGCCGGTGTTCTGGAGCCTGCCCACCCGTTATCTGGGGGGAACGGGCGCCGCCAGCGGGATCGCCTTCATCGTGTCCATCGGTAATCTGGGCGGCTTCGTTTCGCCGCAGATCAAAGCCTATGCCGACACCCTTTCCGGAAACACCAATACCGGCTTCCTGGTGGTGGCCATCCTGTGCTTCGTCAGCGTGTTGCTGATGTGCACTCTTCCCCATCAGCCGGCGGCCAAGCCGGTGGCGGTCGGCTCCGAGGTGGAAACCGCCTGATTGCCGAACGGTTTCCGTGTAAGAAAAAAGAAGCGTGTTCCGCGTAATCGGGACACGCTTCTTCTTTTTCATCCCGCAAGATGATATTGAGGGCGCTTCGACTTCGCCTGCGAAATTTGCGCTTCACGCGCGGACATTGACATGAGAAACGCCGCTGAGGCACTCTCGCGGGCCACGGAGAAGGGCTAGAATGCTTTCGGCAAAAGCGAAATATGGTCTCAAGGCGGCGCTCTATCTGGCCGAACGGGAAGGTGAGGGCGGTATTCTGGTGGCGGATATTGCCGAAAGTCAGCGAATTCCCAAGAAGTTCCTCGACACCATCCTGCTCGAACTGAAGAACAACGGTCTGTTGTCCAGCAAGAAGGGCAAGGGGGGGGGATATATGTTGGCCCGCCCCGCGTCCAAGGTGATGGTCGGGCAGATCGTGCGTATTCTGGACGGACCCATTGCGCCGGTGGCCTGCGTCAGTCAGACCGCCTATCGTCCTTGCACCGACTGCACCAGCGAAGACGCCTGCCTGATCCGGCGGGTCATGCAGCGTGTGCGCGACGCGACGGCCGAAATTCTCGACAACACCAGTTTACGCGATATGGCGACCGCGCCGCGACCTCCGGCCGTTCTCAATTACGAAATCTGATCGCCCTTCCGGGCGGGCGTCATCGCGTCGGATGGGGCTTTTCGACCAGCCGCCATTCGAAGTGCGGGGTGTTGTCATAGACCCGGACGAGCGCGCGGGAGGCCTCGTCGCCGTTATTGAGATGTCGGGACAGGGGCCAGGCGATGGCCATGACACCTGCCGCGATCAGCAGGGCCTGGCGATATTGGCCGATCAAATCGCGCAGTTGACGAACCCACATTTTCCATCTCCGTAGTCCAGGCCGTCGGCAAGCGTGACGGATCTCCTGTTTCCAGAACGTTTTGCGGCTTGTTGTTCAAGCCCTTGGCCTTGGCGCACGCCTCTGCGTGCTTGGCCCGAGAAGCGTCATCGGCAACTGTAGGGCCTTTCCCCGTAAGGCTTCGACGGGGGAATTCATCAAAATTCCATAAACGTCCGGCCGTTGTGCGCTCAGATGCTGTAATCATCATGACGGGGCAGGCGGGTGGTGAAGGTCCCGCCCAGCAGACCCGCCAGCAGACGCAAGTCGGGCAGGATGTCGAGAAGCAGTGTCTCGGCGCCACCGCCCAGCAGAATGCCGGTTCCGCCATCTTCCGTCATCAGTTCCAGCCCGGTGCGGCCGATCTGGTCGATCGGCGCCTGCGGGGCGTCGATGGCATAGCTGATCATGTAGGGAACCTTGAGAGTCTCCAGCAGCAACGCCGCATCGATGGCAAAAGTGGGGTCGCGGGCGTCGTCCGCCGGCGGATCGATGAAGACGAAATCGGGGGCCGCCCGCAGCGAGAGTTGCGAGCGCAGGAACGAAAACCAGTCCAGGCTCCAGAAGCGGACCCAGGTTCCCTCGCGGTAGCCCCGTCCCTTGGCGACCAGGGTCGCGTCGATGTCATTAACGTCGATTTCGACCACCAGGCGTTCGCCGCCGGCCGACCCGATCACCCGCCCTGCCAGCACCCAGGAGCCGGGATGCTCATCGTCCGGTAGATGCGGTTCCAGCCCGGCGAAATAATCATCGGCGGCAAAGGAACGCCGTTCGGCGAACAGACGATCGAGGAGTGGACCGGGTTTGGGAATACGGCCCGAACCGGCATGGGTGTCCACATAGCAGAACGGAATGGCGCCATCGGCCGCCTGGGCAGCGGTCATCCTGGCCATTCGTCCCAGCGCCCGTGCCAGGATGAAATGATTCCACAAGGTCCTTCGGGCATCCGCCATCGTGGTAGCCGTCCAGACATGAGAAAGCGCAGCCGCCATAATCAGCATTAATTTCATGTTATTACTAATTGAAATAACATAGCACAGATGTTTTGAGGGAGGGAAACGTCCATCGCTATGCCTTTCGCGAGGGAGTTGCCGGTTCTTGGATCTTTCCGCGCGCAAAGGGCGATCTGGCGAAAGGCCCATTGAAAGCGCATATTTTCCAAATGAAGACCGTAAAATCAGACTGGCTACCTCTTTTTCCTCAATTCCAGGCACTGGACGCCGAGACCGCTCGCTCGCTGAGGGACGGCGCCCGGCTGGTCACTCTGCCGGCGGGGACGGTCCTGTTCCGCGAAGGAGAGCTTTGCGACAATTTCCTGCTGTTGCTGCATGGCAAGGTCCGCGTCCAGAAGGTCGCCGCGTCAGGACGCGAGATGGTGCTCTATCGGGTGGAAAGCGGCGAAAGTTGCATCCTGACCACCTCCTGCCTGATGGCCAGCGAGGCCTATAGTGCCGAAGGCGTCGCTGAAACCGAGGTTCGAGCGGCCGTCGTCGGCGATGCCCTGTTCCACGATCTGCTCGGGCGGTCGGCGGTTTTCCGACGTTTCGTCTTCGGTGCCTGCGGTCAGCGTCTGGCCGATCTGCTGTGTCTGCTCCAGGAGGTGGCTTTCGGCCGTATCGATGTTCGTCTCGCCCAGATACTGCTCGATCAGCCCGTCAGGGAGGGAGCGATCCGGACCACCCATCAGACGCTGTCGGTCGAATTGGGGACCGCCCGCGAGGTGGTCAGCCGTCAGTTGAAGGATTTCGAACGCCGCGGTTGGGTGAAGCTGGGGCGCGGATCCATCGTACTCTTGCAGCCGGACGCATTGGCGGCCGTGAGCGATCCCCGCTCCCTCCTGTGACTAGGTTACAGACGGAGGCCCCTTTTGGATGGTCTCCTCTCCGTCGTTATTCCAAGCAACCAAGGGCTCATGAAACGATGACGCATCGTTTCTCGGCTCCTTGATGGTGGAGGACCACGCGGATGTTCGGAAAAAATATCGGTCTTATCGATCGAGCCGCCCGGGCCGTGCTCGGATTAGCTTTGATCATCTGGGCTCTTCTCGGCGGGCCGCTGTGGGCCTGGATCGGCGTCTTGCCTCTGGCGACGGCGGCGGTTTCCTTTTGCCCTGCCTATGCCCTATTGGGGCTGCGGACCTGTCCCCGACCGAAAAGCTGAAATCCGTCATGTGGCATGACATCGTGTTGGCCTTGGCCGGCGGCTGCTTGATTGGCCTGGCGGCGGGTCTGTTCTATCTGGTCAACGGACGGATTCTGGGCATCAGCGGTCTTGCCCAATCGCTGCTCGGTCGCTGGCCGGCCCGGGCGTCGGAGTCCGTGCTGTTTTTCGCAGGCTTGCTGGTTGGCGCGCTGGTTCTTGCCGATCCGGCCAGATCCCTTGCCCTGGTTCCCACGCCCAGGCTGCTTTTCGCCGGTCTGCTTGTCGGGATCGGCGTTCGCCTGGCCAATGGATGCACCAGTGGCCATGCGGTTTGCGGGCTGGCCAGGGGGGCGCGGCGTTCTTTGGCCGCGACCGCGTTTTTCATGGCGAGCGCCGCGCTGACCGTCATCCTGGTGAAAGTGATCGGATCATGATGCGGAGTGTCGTTGCTGTCGTCGCCGGCCTGCTGTTCGGGGCCGGCCTGGCACTGTCGGGGATGGTCGACCCCGCCAAGGTTCTTGGCTTTCTCGATATCACCGGGGCATGGGATCCCAGCCTCGGAGGTGTGATGGCGGCGGCGATCCCGATGACCGCGTTATTCTATTATCTGGGACGCCGTCGGGGCGTTTCTCTGTCGGGCTCGCCTTTGCCCGAACCGCCTTCGAAGGTGATCGACGCCCGTCTGATCGGTGGCTCCATCATCTTCGGCATCGGATGGGGGTTGGCCGGGTTGTGCCCCGGGCCGGCCATCGCCGATCTCGCCCTGGATGGGCGGGTGCTGCCGTTCGTCGTCGCCATGGCGGTCGGCATGATCCTGGTAAAAGCGATCCGGAGAATTCCCATCATTCATTGATTATCCCGGCGAGCCGTTGATCTGGGCTGTTCGCCGCTAAGGGCCCGTTCCGCGATAACCGCGCCGACGTGGTGGTCGCGGGCACTAAGCCCGAGTGGCGTCTGAGCCAGGGTTTCCGCGGATGCGGAAACTCAACACTGATGACTTCAAGGGCCGTTATAATAAGGAGAGAGCACGATGGTTAAGGATTGGCAGAAGATCGCGGGCGACCTGGGCGGGGCCATCGCCAAGCTGCATACGGGCATTCCCGATGTGATGAAGGCGTTCCGCGCCATGGACGCCGCCGTGTCCACCGACGCGGCCTTGTCGCCGAAGACCAAGGAACTGATCGCCCTCGCCCTCGGCGTCGCCGCCCGCTGTGACGGCTGTCTGGCCTTCCATGCCAAGGCCGCCCGCAAACATGGCGCCGCGCGCGAGGAAATTCTCGAGACCATCGGCATGGCCATCTACATGGGCGGTGGCCCCTCGGTCATCTATGGCGCCCAGGCCTTGGAGGCCTTCGATCAGTTCAGCGCCGCCGACTGATAGACCTTTACAGGATTCATCTTGTCATCGGAGTGTCACGTGGCTGTGGAGGAGGAAAGAGGCAGTATGTGCCCGTCTTTTTCCACAGCCAGGAAATTCCGGTTATGAATGCCAAGATGTTCGTTTTCGCCGCCATGGCGACGGTGGCCCTGACGGCCAATGCCGAGGCCCGCGATCAGATCAGGATCGTCGGTTCCTCGACGGTTTATCCCTTCGCCACGACCGTTGCCGAGAATTTCGGCAAGACATCCGGCTTCAAGACGCCGGTGGTCGAAAGCACCGGATCGGGCGGCGGCTTCAAGCTGTTCTGTGCTGGCGCCGATGAGAACACTCCCGACGTCACCAACGCCTCCCGCCGCGTTACCGCCGGCGAAGTGGCGGCCTGTGCCGCCAACGGCGTCAAGGACATCACCGAAATCGTCATCGGATACGACGGCATCGTGATCGCCAATGCCAAGGCCGGTCCGAAATATGCCCTGACCAAGGAACAGATTTTCAAGGCGATCGCCAAGACTGTCCCCGTTGACGGCAAGCTGGTGCCCAACCCCTATAAGAAGTGGAGCGACGTCGATCCCTCCCTGCCGGCTGAAGCCATCGTCGTCTTCGGCCCCGCCTCCAACCATGGCACCCGCGACGCCCTGGTCGAGCTGGTGATGGACGAGGCCTGCCCCAAGTTCCCCGAGATCAAGGCGCTCTCCGGCGATGCCAAGAAGGTGGCCTGTGATGCGGTGCGCGAAGACGGCGCCTTCATCGAGGTTTCGGAAGACTATAGCCTGGTCATGCAGAAGCTGCAGAGCCAGCCGCACGCCGTCGGTGTCCTGACCTTCAGCTATCTCGATCAGAATGGCGACAAGATCAAGGCGGCGACCGTCGACGGCCAGACCGCGACCTACGAGAATATCGCCAGCAGCAAATATCCGGTGTCCCGTCCGCTCTATTTCTACGTCAAGAAGAGCCACGTCGGCGTGATCCCCGGCATCAAGGAATACATTGCCGAATTCACCTCCGAGAAGGCGTGGGGCAAGAACGGTTATCTGGCGAGCAAGGGCCTGATCGCCATGCCTGACGACCAGCGCAAGGCGGAAGCGGCGAAGGGCAAGGATCTGAGCAATCTGGCCCTGTGATTGACTTCCGGCGCTCGTGTTTCACGGGTGCCGGTTCCTTTTCAAACCCGGCGCGGGGACATCTCCCGCGCCGGGTTTCCTGTTTAAAACGGCAGAAAGCCTTTCTGCCAGAAATAACGGCCGACCATCGAGAAGCAGACGACGACGATGAGCGGGCGGATCAGGCGCGCGCCGCCCTTGATGGCCGCGTGCGTGCCGGCGTAGGCGCCGATGACCTGGCCGCAGACCATCACCATGCCGACCAGCCAGAGCACCTTGCCGCCGGCGATGAACAGAATGAGCGAGGCGATGTTGGTGGCGAAGTTCAGGACCTTCGCGACCGCCGTCGCGCCGATCAGGCTCTGTCCACGGAGCGAGACGCCGACCAGCGAGAAGAAGGATCCCGTCCCCGGTCCGAAGAAGCCGTCATAGAAGCCGATGATCGGCACCAGCACGAAACGATAGAGGCCGCCGCCGAGCCGGGGTTTGCCGTCAACCTCCCCGGCATTGGGAGCCAGCAGGAAATAGAAGCCGATTCCCAGCAGGATCAGCGGAATGATGGCGTCCAGGGCCTTGGGGTTGATCTGCTGTACGGCGATGGTGCCGAGCGCCGCCCCGAGGAAGGCGGCGATGAACGGGACCCGGACGTCGGCGAAGCGGACCTGGCGCTTCTTCAACATGGTGAGGGCTGCGGTGAAGCTGCCGGAACAGCCCTGCAATTTGTTGGTGCCGAGCGCCAGCAGGGGCGGAAGCTGCACCAGAAGCAGCGCCGGGATGGTGATCAGTCCGCCACCGCCGGCCATGGCGTCGATGAAGCCGGCGGCCATGGCCACGAAAAACAGCAAAGCGAGCACGTCACCGTGGAGTGTGAAGTCCATTGAAGACACCTGGATTGCGCGCCGATCGACGCGGTGGGGCGTCGCCGCGCCCCTGAGGGAAGCGAATGGAAAATCCAGGGCAGGTGATACAGCATGCGTGATCGCGGGTCGAGAGGGGTCAGTCGATCAGGCTGCCGTCCTTGAAGAAGGGATGCCGCGCCCCGTAGTCGCCGATCACCATGGTATGGGTGACCAGGCCGGACCTCGGCACCCAGAGATGCAGAAGATAACCGGGGGGTTCCATGATGAAACGCGACGGAGCGTCCGGCGCCAGGTCAAGGGCCACCTGATGGGCTGGGCTGGGGGCGCTGACCACCGGACGCCCGCCGACCTGGGCGTGGATCGGACGGTGCAGGTGCCCGCAAAGAATCCGCTGGATGTGGGGGTGTCGGGCCACCACCGCGGCGAAATCCGGAGCGTTGTCGAGGGAAATGGCGTCCATGTGAGTGACGCCGCAAAGAAATGGCGGATGATGCATGGCGACGATGGTCGGTTGCCCGGGCTTTTCCGCCAGCGTCGAGTCCAGCCAGGCAAGGTCCTCCGGATCGAGGTGACCGCCCCCCGATCCGGGACGCAGGGTATCCAGGCAGATGATGCGGATCGGCCAGTTTTCGATGACCGAATGCAGACGGCCGGGGCGCCTGGCCCAAGGCGCGTCCGGCCAGGCGGCGCGCATGGCCTCCCGGTCGTCGTGATTGCCGGGCAGCAGATAGACCGGCAGGCCGAGGGGGGCCAGCAATTGCTTGAAATGGGCGTATTCGTCCGGCGTACCGAAGTCGGCGAGATCCCCGGTGAAGAGCACCAGATCGGGTTGAGTGTCCTGGCGTGCGAGATGGGCGAGGCAGGCCGTCAGCGCGGTCGAGGTATCGACTTGGCCGTAGGCCAACCGTCCGGGCGTCTTGATATGGGTATCGGATATCTGGGCGATCAGCATCGGTCCGTCCTTCACGAAGGCATGACGCCCGTCTCCCGCGGAGAAGACGTGCTGGTAAGCGAGAGGATTTCCAACGGTACCGTCGCGCCGACGGCGAGGTCAACCGGCCCCATCAGGTCGACGGTGACCGGCCCGGCACCGATGCCGTCGATCAGAAGGCGGGTGCGATCTCCAAGAAAGAAGGCGGCGCTCAAGGTTCCCCGGACATGGGCCCGTTCCGTTTGGGTCAGGCGGGCATGTTCGGGGCGGAACAAGGCGTTACCCGGACCGTCGGATCCGGGGACGCCGTTGGCGCCGGCGGGAATGCGTCCTCCGGCGCAATGAAGCCAGCCATCCTTCCATTCACCGTCGACCCGGTTCATCAGGCCGACGAATTCGGCGACGAACAGGTCGGACGGCTGATGATAGATCTGATGCGGCGTGCCGATCTGGGCAATGCGGCCGTGACTCATCACGACGATCCGCTCGCCCAGGGCCATCGCCTCGGCCTGGTCGTGGGTGACATAGACGGCGGTGGTGCCCAGTTGCCGCAGCAAGCCGTTGATTTCGACGCGAAGGGTTTCGCGCAGTTTGGCGTCGAGCGCCGTCAGCGGTTCGTCGAACAGCAACAGCCTGGGGCGCGGCGCGATGGCGCGGGCCAGGGCGACCCGTTGCCTTTGTCCGCCCGACAACTGATCGATGGAGCGCCCGGCCAGCGCCTCGATGCGCATCATGGCCAGCAGTTCATCGACCCGTTTGCGGCGTCGCTCCCTCGGCATGCCGGCGATCTTGAGGCCGTAGCCGACGTTCTCGGCCACCGTCATGTTGGGGAACAGGGCATAGCTTTGGAACACCATGCCGACCTTCCGCCGTTCGATCGGCGCTGCCGTCACGTCCTGGTCGTCGAACCACACCCGGCCACCGGGGTCGGGGATGTCGAGCCCGGCGATCAAACGGAGAAGTGTGGTCTTGCCGCAGCCCGACGGTCCCAGGAAAGCCAGCGTCTCTCCGGCTCCGATGGAAAGGTCGAGCGGCTGGAGCGCTTTCGTGCCGTCCGGGAACGTCTTGGCGCAGCCTTCCAGGCGCACGGCCAAAGCTTTGTCGTTGAAGGTCATCGTTGGCTCTTGAATGCAGGAATACTCGTCAAAATGTGCGTCCTTGCACTGGGGCGTGTGGGAAATTGGCCAGATGCACTTTTTCCTCCCGATGGTTTCGGTGCGCTCCGGCTTTTTTAGAAACCACCAAGACACCAAGGCACCAAGGCGCCTTTCGGATCACCCGGCCGGCAGCCGATGACAGGGCGGGAAAATGCCTGAGGTACACTCCGCCGCCTTGGTGTCTTGGTGCCTTGGTGGTTCAAAATATCCGGGGCACCTTTCACGGCACTGGGGACCCAGAGGTCATCAAGGCCTGGCACGAAGGTCATGAATGTCACACTAGCTTTTCGATCGGCGGGACGCCGATGCCGCGGCCAGTTGCAGCAGGATCAGCGCCGGTACGATCATCAGCAGGAAAACCACGGTATAGGCGCTGGCGATTTCCATGCGCATCGAGGCATAGGCGTCGGCCAGTCCGACCGGAAGCGTCTTGGTCAGCGGCGTGTGCAACATCCAGGTCATGTTGAATTCGCCGATGGAAAGCGTCACCACCATCAACGATCCGGCCAGGATGCCCGGACGGGCATTGGGCAGCACCACCGTCGCCAGACGGCGAAAGGGGCCGGCGCCCAGGCTGGCGGCGCCTTCCTCCAGGGTCGGGACGTCGATGGCCGACAGCACCGCCAGAACCGAGCGAACCATGAAGGGCAGGGTGAACAGCACATGTCCGACCAGGATGAAGGCCGAACTGTTCCGGAAGTCATGCAGGCCGCCGTAGAGAATGATCAGGGCGAGCGCGGTGGCCAGGCCCGGCACGGCCACCGGCAGCATGATCAGTTCCTCGACCAGGCGGGTCCAGCGGCTCTGCCGGCGGACCAGCACATAGGCCAGGGGCACGCCCAGCGCCAGATCGCAGGCAAGGCAGGCCAGGGCGACGGCGAGCGAACGGGCGACGGTTTCGGCATAGAGCGCCCAGACCTGTTCGATCCATTGCAGGGTCAGGCCGCCGGCCGGACCTCGTTGCCAATTGAGACTGACGCCGGCCAGCATCGACAGGGCGACCGGCAGGATCAGGAAGGCGCAGACGGCGATGGTGAACGCCATCTGCGGCCAATAGAGGGGACCTCGGCGGGTCGTCGTCGTCATGCCGCCGCCGCCACGCCCGCCCCGGTCGCATTGCGGGCGAGGGCCAGGACCGCCCAGGTGACGACGCCGAGAACGAGGCTCAACGCCGCCGCCGTCGCCATGTCGGCGAACAGGGTGAATTCGGTATAGATCGTCATCGGCAGCACCGAAATGCGCGTGGCCAGGGTGAAGGCCGTTCCGAAGGCGCCCATCGAGGTGGCGAAGCACAGGGCGCCGGCCCCGATCAGGGCGGGGCGCAGGCCCGGCAGCAGGACGTCGCGGATCACGCGGGCGGGCGACGCCCCCAGCGAACGGGCCGCCTCTTCCAGCGCCGGGTCGAGTTTTTCGGCGGCGGCCATGATGGTGAGCAACACGCGGGGAATGGAAAAATAGAGATAGCCGAGGAACAGTCCGCCCATCGAATAGGCGAAGACCGGCTTGCCCGCGCCGATGGTCTGGGCGATCAGGCCGATCAGGCCCTGCCGGCCGGCCATCAGAATCACCATGAAGCCGACCACCACGCCGGGGAAGGCCATGGGCAGGGTCAGCATGCCGACCAGCAGGTCGCGTCCGCGGAAATCATGCCGGCTGAGAAAGACCCCGGTGATGCCGCCGATGATCAGGGTCGCCCCGGTGACGGCCATCGAAAGCAGGATGGTGGAAACCAGACTGGCCAGATATTGGGGATGGGTCAGCACCGCCAGATAGGCATTCCAACCGGTGGGGCCCGTCCCGGCGAACAGCGCGAGACGGGCCATCGGCAGCAGCCAGAAGGCGGTGAAAATCGCCACGGCCGGCATGGCGAGCACGACCAGCATGCGCCCGCCGCCGGAGATGCTGCTCAATGCACCTCCGCCTGATAACGATCGGTGAAGCTTTTCTGGACCTCGGCCATGTGGCCGTAATCCACGGTGCGGGCTCGCGCGTAATCGCTGTCGGGAAGGAATTTCGCCGCCACCTCGGGGGGGAGCGCGGTGGTCCGGACCGGCCGCAGGAAGGCCTTGGCCCACAAGGTTTGCCCTTCGTCGGACAGCGTGAAGTCGAGTACCTTGCGCGCGTCGGCGGCGTGCGGCGCTCCCTTGGTCAGGGTCATGACGTAGGGCACCGTCAGCGTTCCCTCCTTGGGGATGACGAAAACGATGTTGGCGTTGTCCTTGTATTTGGCGCGGTAGGCGTTGAAGTCGTAATCGACGAGAATGGGAATCTCGCCCGAGAGCGCCCGCGCGTAGGACGTCTGTTTCGGTACGATGGGGTCGTTCTTCGACAGGGCCTGGAAATAGGCGATACCGGGCGTGAAGTCGTCGAGCGTGCCGCCTCGGGCCTGATTGATCGCCACCGCGCCCACATAGCCGACGAATGCCGAGGTCGGGTCGAGATAGCCGACCATGCCTTTGTAATCGGGCTTCAGAAGATCGGCCCAGGACTGCGGAACGGGTTTGCCGCCAAGGGCATCGACGTTGACCAGGAGGCCCAGCGTTCCCGAATGGATGGTGAACCACTGGTCGTCGGGATCCTTCAATCCGGCGGGAATCTCATCGGCCTTGGCAGGCCGGTAGGCGGCGGTGATTCCTTCCTTCTTGGCCTGGATTCCGAAGGTGACGCCGAGGTAGGCGACGTCGGCGACCGGACTGGACCGTTCCGCCAGCATCTGAGCCAGGGCCTGACCGGAGTTCTTGTTGTCGAAGGGTATCGTGATGCCCAGGCGGTCCTTGATCGCCTTGATCTGAGCCGCCCAGTCGGCCCATTCCGGCGGGCAGTTGTAGCAGATGGTCGTCTGGGCCTGGGCCATTCCCGTCAGGGAAGCGGTTTGAGCCAACGCCAGCAGAAGGCCGAAAAGCAATCGTCGCAGCAAGAGAGTCCCTCCTCGTCGACGCCCCGGAAGCCGGGGCGAATGGTCGGGACAAAATGGACTGTTCTGGCCGAACGATCTAATGACGCTTTCTTGACAAATCGGCCGCGCAAGCCTTGAGCTGCGCTTGGTTTGCGAGGAAAGCGGAGGGAACTCTAGCCAGCCAGAACCATATCTTTCGGCTTAGCCAGATATTTGGCGAAGGTCTGATCGTGGGTCTTGATATGGTCGACGACCAGACGTTTCAGCATGGTGATTTCGCTTGCCGTCATTTCGGAATCACCGGCCACGAAGCCATCCTCGACCTTGCGTAATTGCTCGATCAGATGATCGTGTTCCATTTCATGCCCGCCGATGTCGGGATAGGCATGCAGTCGCATCAGCAGTTGCTCCGACATGAAATGAATATTCGTATATTCGACCAGTTGATTGAGGATGGAGGAAATGTCGCTGCGGCCCCGACCCTGCTGGAGGCTTTGTTCGAGAGCCTGGATCAATCCGATCTGAACCTTGTGTTCCGCGTCCATTTCGGTGTGGTTGGTTTTGGCATCGTCTTCTTGCTTCATGAAAAGCCCCTCCGGCAGGCCTGGATGCAATTGGACATTGACCGGGGTGTTGCGTCAATCGGGAAACGTCGCCATGGACAGAGCGGGGCGGGAGGCCTAGCGTCGAAGGCTTCGAAAGGGGGCTGTCACCGGCCTCGTTCATAAATGAAGTGGGGTCCCGGCGAGATGATGACCGGTTCCGCGACCGAACAACCGACGAAGCCCGGGAAGCCGGGGGTGCCGCGCGAGTTCCGCCTCGATTTTTTTCGCGGTCTCGCCCTGATCTTCATTTTTCTCGATCACATTCCTTCCAATGCCCTGAACTGGCTGACGATCCGCAATTTCGGATTTTCCGACGCTTCCGAGGCCTTCGTCTTCATCGCCGGCTATTCGGCCGTTCTCGCCTATGGGCGGCGTCTCGACGTCAATGGCTTCGTGTTCGTCGCCGCGCGAATTTACAAACGATGTTGGCAGCTTTACGTCGCGCAATTGCTGTTGTTCATGGTGTTCACGGCGCAGGTTGCGTATACGATGGAAAAGTTCAATAATCCAATGTATAGCGAGGAGATGGGGATCGTTAATTTTTTTAATGAACCGCATATTACATTAATGCAGGCGATACTTCTAAAATTTCGTCCGACGAATATGGATATATTGCCGCTCTATATAGTGATTTTGGCCACCTTTCCGTTCGTTCTTCTGGGGTTGCGACATTTTCCGAAATGCGTTCTGCTGATTTCGGGATTGGTCTATCTGGCGACCAGCCGCTTCGCGTGGAATTTTCCGACATGGCCGGATGGAACCTGGCTGTTCAACCCGCTGGCCTGGCAGTTCCTGTTCGTTCTGGGGGCAGCCGCCGGCGTTGCCCATGGTCGCCCCTGGATGCGTCGTTTTCGCGCCTGGGTCGTTCCTCTTGCCGCGCTTTATCTGTTATTCGCTTTGTTCGTCGTATCGACGTGGCACTTTCCGTTCCTTGAGATCTATCTGCCGGATCGGCTTGAATCCATGCTCTATCCGATCGACAAGACGGATTTGTCACCCTTGCGGCTCGTCCATTTCTTCGCTTTGGCCTATCTGGTCATTCTGGCCGTACCGGCCGACAGCCGGCTCATGAAGTGGCGCCTGCTGCAGCCGGTGATCCGGTGCGGACAGCATCCGCTGGAAATCTTTTGCCTGAGCATCTTCCTGTCCTTCGCGGGGCATATGCTGCTGGTTGAATTGAGCGACACCCTGGCCGCGCAGGCCGCCGTCAGTGTCGCCGGGATCGTCCTGATGGTCGCCGCGGCCTATTACCTCGGCTGGTATCGGAAGTTGGAAAAATCCGCAGTGGCGGGCCGGGGGGCATGATGCGGGAGCGGAACAGGGCTATGCCGGTAAATCCGGCGGGGGTGTTCGTGACGATCGTCGGAATTCTGCGACTCCGCCGACTGTTCCCGCCACCGGCGGGTAGGGCGTCGCAATCCTTGCGTCCAGCCGTCTTTCTGCTGTCGGCCTGTCTGCTGGCCCTTTGTCCGGAGGGAAGGCTCTTCGCCCAGGAGGCCAACGAGCCCTGCGCGGTTTCGGATGACCTCGCGATCGTCAACTATCCGCTTGACCATGTTTATGCGCGCCTCCAGGCAAAGGCACCCTTGAAAATCCTGCTTGTCGGATCGACCTCGTCGACGGGCTCGCCGGCCTGGGCCGGCAAAGGTCTGGCGGTGGCCTTCCGGGCGTATCCTCGATTGCTCGAAGGTGAATTGGCCGGTCTCATGCCCAGTCTGCGCGCCAGCGTGACCGACAAGACGGCGGCGGGACTGACCGCCCCGATGGTGGTGGCGCAGTTGGAGGCGAATCTGGCTCAGAACCGCCCCGATCTGGTGATCTGGGAGACCGGCACCACCGACGCCGTTCGGCGCCTGGATGTGAATGTCTTCGGCGAGACCTTGACCGATGGCTTGCGGAAGATTCATGAGCGCGGCATCGACGTCATGCTGGTGGATATCCAATACAGCCCGCAGACCGACTCGATCTATGACTTCCAGCCTTACCTGGATTATCTCTGGCGTGTCGGCGAGGCGGAGGATGCCAATATCCTGCATCGCTTCGGTATCATGCGTTATTACGTCGACCAGGGGCGCTTCGATCCCGCCGCGACGACCGCCGCCGAGCAGATGAAAAATGCCAATTTCGTTCACGCATGTCTGGCCCGGCAGTTGGCCAGGATGATCCTGACGGCCGCTCAGCAGCAGCCCTGATCCGAAAGGTTTACCGTCCCGCCGCCAGCGTGGTCAGGCGATCAGCCAGCAGCGTGGCGACGCAATGATAGCCGGCGTCGGTTTGATGCAGGCCATCCCTGGTCAGGACCGGACTGTCGGCGAAACGGATGTCGGTGGACCACTGTCGCGACGGGGAGAATCGGTCGAAGAGGGCGACGTTCGCCGCCGTGGCGGCGTCGCGCATGGCTTTCAGATAATCGGCATGGTCGGCGACGTCGATGAACTGCGGCGCATATTGCGGCGTCATCAGGATGACATCGATGCCGCGCGCCCGCAGATCGCTCAGGCCAAGGGCCAACTGGCTGCGAAACCGGGCGATCGGGATGTGATTGATGGCATCGTTGGTACCTGTCTGCCAGATCACCAGATCCGGTTTTTCGGCGAAGACGTCCCCGGGAAAACGGGTGAGCATCCTGTCGATATTATCGCCGCCGACACCTTTGTTGAGGATATGGATGGCGGAATGGGGGAAATGCGCCTTCAGCAGTGCCGTCAGTTGGGCAGGGTAGGCTCGGGTGGGGTCGCTGGCGCCGTAGCCTTGGGTGGAGGAGGAGCCGACGGCGACCACCGTCAGGGAATGGTGGTTCCGCAGGGCCGCCAGGGTTCGTGGCAAGGAGGCGTTTCCCTGGAGACTCTCAGTATCGATCCGGCATTTGCCGTCTTCGATCGAGGAGGCCGGTCCGGAGAGCGAAATGGCGGCGGCCGCCAGCAGGCAGCCGCCCCATATTTGGAATCTTCTATCGAATGTCAGGCGACGCCGAATTTCTTGAACCAATCTTGCAATCGATGCCAGCCATCCTCGGCGGCGTTCCGATCGTAACTCGGACGGTAGTCCGCATGGAAGGCATGTCCGACGTCGGGATAGATGACGATCTCGGAAGATGTGCCGGCCAGTTCGGCTTTCAGTGTTTCCACATGGGCGACGGGGATCGAGGTGTCCTTGGCGCCGTAGAGGCCCAGCACCGGCACCTTGAGCTTGGGCAGCAACTGGAAGACCGAGATGGCTTTCTCGTTCCACATCGGCGGATCGACCATGCCATACCAGGCGACGGCGGCCCGCACTTTGGAATTATGCGCGGCATAGAGCCATGTGGCGCGTCCACCCCAGCAAAATCCGGTAATTCCCAAGCGCGTGATGTCGGCCTTGCCGGAGGAACGGGCGAAGTCGACCAGGGAATCGATGTCCGAAATCACCTGTTCGTCGGGCACCTTGGAGACCACCTTGGCGAAGATCTCCTTGATGTCGGTCAGTTTCGAGACGTCGCCCTGGCGGGCGTAAAGTTCGCCGGTGACGGCGTAATAGCCAAGCTTGGCCAGGCGGCGGCAGACATCCTTGATATATTCATGAACACCGAAGATTTCCTGAACCACGATCACCGTGGGAAAGGGGCCGCTGCCCGTCGCCGGGTAGGCCTGGTAGGCCGGCATGACGCCGCCGGCGACGGGAACCGCCACTTCGCCGGCGATCAGGCCTTCGCCGTTCGTGGTGACGGCTTGGGCCATCACCGGCTGAGCCGCCGCGGCGAAGCCGACGGCAAGCGAGGTCACCATAAAGCCTCGGCGGCTGAGATCGGATGTGGCGTCGGCGGTGAGCCAGGCGCGGCGATGATCGAAGGGGATGCTGCCCATGAGGTTCTCCACTGAAGGAACGGAGCGGGGGGGATCCGTAGCGTCCGCTACCGAAGCATCCGCGGATCTCCGGGATAGGCCCAGCCGTGACCATGCAGAGGATGCGCCGACCGCGTCGCGGGGATGTTTCGGTGGTTGTGTTTTATTTGCCGTCAGCCACTTTCAGAACGTCAAAAACGGAACACCAGCGCAATTGGGGGCGGCGAGGGCGTTTTGCAAGATGCCGCCGTCCGCTTCCCCAGAGGGCAATCGCGTGAACCACCTGCCTTGAGCTCATGTCATTGTCTTCGGTCGCCGGGGCTTGGCTTGTGCGCCAACGATGGCGCGGGCGCTCAGTGCGGGGAGATGACCGAATGAATGCCGAAGACCAGAATGACGATGCCGGCGACGAACAGACCCGCCGCCGTATAGTTCAGTTCGAAGCCGCATTTCGCCGAAATCCGGCGGAGCCACCCCGCATCCGATGAGCTCCGCCGGGTGTCGGCCGGGGCTTGCCGCGAAAGTTGGTTCATTGAAATTCTCCCTGTCCGATGCGTTGTGGCGATGCTCTGCGCAACTCTCTTGATCGGCAAGCAAAAGTGAGAGGAACCGCGAACGGCGGGATGCCCGCCGCCGACGATTGCCGGCGGGATAGAGGAATGATGGCCGATATTATTCCAATATGGAATAGTAATAATTGGTACAATTCATTTCTAATATGTGTGGCTTGCTCTTACAATCGAGGCGTTTTATGGAATTGGCATGGCTTCTGACGGCATTGTCATATGATTTTGTGGATGAGTGCTATGCAAGTTCAAAGTGTGTATCCGTAAAAGCACGGGGAATATGTGATGTCATTCCTGAATTTGTTTCTGCGAAGATTTATAGTTCATGGATCTTTGACAGTTATTTATTCAAATGGTCAATCATTTTTGTTTGAGGGAAAGGCGTTGCCGGATGTCCAGCCCTGCACGATCCGACTCCACGATTCCCGGCTGCCCTGGACTATTCCGTTGTCCCCGTCGCTGGCCGTGGGCGAGGCGTTCATGGAGGGCCGTCTGACCATCGAGGAGGGCACGCTTTACGATTTCCTGGCCCTGGCGACGGCCAACGCCCGGCGGTTCGGCGGAGTCATCAGTCCGAGCGACGTCCTGGCGTGGCTGACCCGCCGTTTGCAGCAATGGAACCCGGTGAGCGCGAGCCGCCGTAACGTGGCCCATCATTACGATCTGTCGGATGCCTTCTATGATTTGTTTCTGGATGAGGACAGGCTTTATTCCTGTGCCTATTTCCCCGTCCCGCGGATGACGCTGGACCAGGCGCAAGCCGCGAAAAAAAGACATATCATCGACAAGTTGCGCCTTTCACCGGGGCAACGGGTGCTCGATATCGGCTGTGGATGGGGCGGTCTCGCCTTGGCGATGGCGCGCGAGGCCGATGTCACGGTGACCGGCATCACCTTGTCGGAGCATCAGCTGAAAATCGCCCGCCAACGTGCCAAAGCGGCAGGACTCGATGACCGGGTGAACTTCGAACTGATCGACTACCGTCAGATCGGCCTAACTTTCGATCGTATCGTCTCGGTCGGCATGTTCGAGCATGTCGGTGTCGACCACTACGCCACGTTCTTCAATAAGGTGAGGGGGTTGCTGACCGATTCCGGAATCGCCCTTCTTCATGCGATCGGCCGCAGCGGCAGGCCGACGACGACCGATCCATGGATCCGGAAATATATTTTTCCGGGAGGCTATTGTCCTTCCCTGTCCGAGGTTCTGCCGGCCACGGAAAAAAGCAGCCTGTTCGTGACCGATCTGGAGATTCTTTCCCCCCTTCACTACGCCGATACGCTCCGGCACTGGCGTGCGCGCTTTTGCTCCCGGTGGCACAAGGCCGCCGCCTTGTATGACGAGCGGTTCTGCCGGATGTGGGAGTTTTATCTGGCGGGGGCCGAAGCGTCGTTCCGCTACGGCGATCTGATGGTTTTCCAGATGCAGATGGCCGGCAATCCCCAGGCCGTCCCACGGACGAGGGATTACATGCTGGGTGCCGATGCGCCGATAGCCGCCGCTCGCGCGGCGGAATGATGGTCGGGGACCGGAGTTGAGTAACGGCGAGTTCGAGCGGTACCTCTCAGACGCTCGTCTCGGACCCCCCGGGGGGCAACCGCAGGCTATGCCCGCGGCTTAGTGCCGATGGCGAGGCCGGCCATGATGATGAACGCGGAGAGGATCAGGATCGGGTCCCGCCCTTCTCCGAGGAGAAGGGCGGCTAGTCCGATCCCGCAGACCGGTGTCGCAAGGACGCCGAGCGCCACGGTGGTGGCCGGCACCCGTCTATTCACGACGGTCATCGCCCAAAAGCCGAGCGCCGTACCGATCACGCCGTTATAGGCAAGAGCGAGGATTGCGGGTGCGCCCATCCGGGTAGGCGGCGGCCCCTCGAAGGAGAGGGCGAGGATCGCGAGCACCGCGGCGGCGAGAAGGCATTGCCAGGGCATGAGTTGGAGGGGCGTCGCCGTCCAGCGATGGGCGCGCGTGTAGACGATGCTTACTGACCAGCAGATCGCCGCCAGGATCGGGAGACCATGACCGAGAATGGCCTCTCTGCTCTTCCAGTCGAAAGCGCTTGGTCCGACGAGGAGCAAGAGGCCGGCCATGCCGATCCCGATGCCGAGGATCTGCCGGAATGACATTCGCTCCTTGAGGAAGAGAAAGGCGGCCGGCGCGACCCAAAGGGGCGTGGTGTAGCCCAGCACGATTGCGCGACCGGCCGAGACATAAGTGAGGCCGGCCGTCATGAGGGCCGCGAAGGCGACCATGTGGAAAAGGGAGATCACGAGGACGATCGGGTAGTCGGC
Source organism: Telmatospirillum siberiense (assembly GCF_002845745.1). Taxonomy (GTDB): domain Bacteria; phylum Pseudomonadota; class Alphaproteobacteria; order Rhodospirillales; family Magnetospirillaceae; genus Telmatospirillum; species Telmatospirillum siberiense. Next base: position 137,567 of record NZ_PIUM01000007.1, read on the forward strand.
AGGTGGGGGGCGTACGAGTTGGTGGTTGGCATGAAGGGCGGGGATAAGCACCGCGGCGGCCAGTGCGGTACGTATCGTGACTGCCCAGAGCGGTGTGATGTCCTGCACGGCCAGTTTCATGACGACCCAGTTGAGGCTCCAGGCCAGCACGACGAAGACGAAAAGCCAAATGGTCGACAGAGCCGCTGAGGCCGGTCGTTCGGAGGGCGGGGTGGCGGACGGTGCGGACGTCATGGAACAGCCTTTGTAGACAACTCTGTCTACGTTGACGGATGTGGAACGACCTGTCTACATAAAAGAATGAGACGGAGTTCCCCACTATCGGCGTCTGTCGGCCTCTCGGCTCGGGATCGCATCCTGCGCGCCGCACAGGACCTTTTTTATCTGCACGGCGTGCGTGCCACGGGCATCGACCGTGTCATCGCCGAGGCGGGCGTGACGAAGGTGACCTTCTATCGACACTTTCCGTCCAAGGATGACCTGATCCGCGCGTATCTGCGCCAGCGGCACGAGACGTGGATCGCGTGGTTCAAGGAAAGCCTTGCCGCGTCACGGGCCTCCCAGTCAGCCGCAGACCGACGGACACAGCCGCTCATGCCAGTGCTTCAGGTGGCGCGGGAATGGTTCCATGCATCGACGTTTCGCGGCTGCGCCTTTGCCAACACGGTCGCGGAGATCGGAGAGAGTGTTCCCTCGATCACGGGCATCGCGCTACAGCACAAGCAGGCGGTGCGAGACGCCATCGCGGACCTGCTTCCGTCGGATGTGGCAGCCGCCCACATGGCTTGGGCTGCCACTCTCGCCCTGGACGGAGCGATCGTGAATGCGCAGTTAGGCGGCTCCTCAACGGAGGCGGCCCTTCTTGGACTGCAGCACCTGCTGCACGCCCTTGCGTGTGGGTATTGCGATCAGGGAAACGGCTGAGCCTCTTACACGGCGCTTTCCAGATCGGGCATCATCATCCGTCTGGCACCACCGCCACCCCAGACATTATCGGACGGGGCTTCGGGAAGCCCGAGCGGCGCCTCCGCTCCGCCGGAAGCGGAGGCGCCGCATGGACCTATGCGGCGACGTCGTTGCGGGTGCGCAGGAACTGGAAGAATTCGACGCCTTCGCGCAGGCGCCGCTTCATCATGTCCCAACTGGAGAGCATTTCCAGGGTGATCTCGGCGATTTTCTTCGGACGGAAGTAGAAGGCCTTATAGAACTCGGCCAGGGATTCGAAGATCTCTTCCGACGACAGATGCGGATAATTGAGCGCCGCGATCTGCAGGCCGTTGTCCTGGATCAGGTCGCCGCCCTTCAGCCAACCCTTCTCGATCGCTTCCTTGTAGAGCGCCGTACCCGGGTAGGGGGCGGCCAGGGACACCTGGATGGTGTGCGGGTTGATGTCCTTGGCGAAGGCGATGGTCTGGCGGATGGTTTCGTGGGTTTCGCCGGGCAGGCCGACGATGAAGGTGCCGTGGATGGCGATGCCCAGCTTGTGGCAATCGGCGGTGAAGCGCCGGATATATTCGATGCGCGTGCCCTTGCGGATGTTGTTCAGGATTTCCTGGACACCCGACTCATAGCCGACCAGCAGCAGCCGAAGGCCGTTTTCCTTCAACACCTTCAGCGTCTCATAGGGAACGTTGGGCCGCGCGTTGCAAGACCAGGTGACCCCCAGCTTGCCCAGGCCGCGGGCGATCTCCTCGGCGCGGGCATGGTCGTCGGTGAAGGTGTCGTCGTCGAAGAAGAATTCCTGAACCTGGGGGAACTTCTCCTTCATCAGGGCGACTTCCTCGACCACCTTGGCGGCGCTTCTCGTCCGGTAGGTGTTGCCGCCGATGGTCTGCGGCCACAGGCAGAAGCTGCACTTCGCCCGGCAGCCGCGCCCGCTGTAGAAGGACATGTAGGGGTATTTCAGATAGCCGATGAAATAATCCTCGACCACCAGATCGCGATGGTAGACCGGTGTGACCATCGGCAGGGCGTCCATGTCGTGGATCTGGGCGCGGTCCTTGTTATTGACGATCTTGCCGTCACGGCGCCAGGTGATTCCGTCGACGTCCTCGAACGGCTTGCCTTCGGCGATTTCAAGGATGGTGTAATCGAATTCGTGACGGGCGATGAAGTCGACCTTCTCGGAGGCTTCCAGCGAAGATTCCGGCAAGGTGGCGACATGGGCGCCGACCAGGCCGACCATCAGCTTGGGGTTGGCCTTCTTCAGGGCTTCGGCCACCGCGATGTCGGAGCGGAAGGTCGGAGCGCTGACATAGAGCACCGCCATCTCGAAATCGCCGGCCATCGGAAGAATGTCGTCGAGAAGCAGGCCACGGGCCGGCGCATCGATCAGCTTGCTGTCGGGGACCAGGGCGGCCACCTGGGCCAGCCATGTCGGGTACCAGAAGGATCGCACTTCCCGCTTGGCCTGGTACCGCGAGCCGGCGCCGCCGTCGAAACCCTCGTAGGAGGGAGGATTGAGGAACAGCGTTTTCTTCATGTCGGGATACCTTCCTTACTCTCAAGCGTGCCGTCGCGACGAATAGTGAACCGCCGACCGCGCCATATCACAGTACGGCCGCAGCAGGCGACGATAAAAACAACAAAACTGAGCAGTTCGCGCAATGCCACCGCCGGCAAGCCGGCGCGGGGCAGAACCAACGCCCGTTCCTCGGCGCGGATCGCCCACAGGCGCACCGCGCACGCTGCCAACAACACACCGGCGAACGGCCAGGCCATGGCGCCCAAAAGGACGGCCAGGGCGGCCAGTGCCACCGGTTGCGTGATCACCGACGCCATATAAGACGTCCGATCGACGGCGGCAATGGTTCTTCCCCAGCGAATTTCATGGGCGAACAGACTGCCGAAGTCGGGCTCGTGGACGATAATATCGACTGGCCGCGCCGCCAAGGTGATTCGTAACCCGCCCCGTCGAACAGCGGCACCCAATGCCCAGTCGTCGGCCAGAATGTCCTGGAGCGGGGCCAGTCCGCCCACGGAATCCAGTGTTTCGCGCCGCAGCGCCATGGTTGCGCCGAAGCAGCCGTCATGTCGTCCGACGGCGCGCGCCACCAAGGCCGAGGGCAGAAAGCCGTGGTTGATTCCCATGGCGCCGATCCGGCTCCACAGTCCGTCGTTCGGCCGGCCGACATAGAGGCAAGTGACCAGGCCGACCGAAGGATCGGCCAGCGGCGCCACCACATCGTCCAGATAACGCGGCTCGACCCGGACGTCGCTGTCGGCGATCACCAGGACCTCGCCATGGGCGCGGGGCAACATGTTGAGCAGGTTGCCGACCTTGAGATTGCATCCGTGCCCCGTCGGATCGACGACGATCGTTTCCCGGTCGTCGGACGAGGCGTCGCCATCCCGGGCGATGGCCGAGAGCGCCGGATCATCCGCGTCAGCCACGCCATAGACGATCTGCACCGCCGGATAATCCTGGTCGCGGAAGCTGCGCAGATTTCCGGCGAGATGCGGTTCGTTGCCGCACAGGGGTTTCAGCAGGCTGACGGCCGGCCGCGCCGAGGGGCGCGGACGCGGCCCGCCCAGGAAGCGGCGCAAGTGACGGACGGCGACCGTCTGATACCCCATTCCGGCGAGGCTGGCTCCGGCCAGCCCCCAAGCGGCCAGCGTCAAAACGGCGGACATCAAGCCTTACTTGCTTCCCATGGCGGACATTTTCTGGGTCAGCATGGCGGACAGACCGGGAAAGCCGTCCCGGCGGAAGATCGAGACGAACTCCGAACGGCGCACCGCCGTCTGGCTGATCGTTCCGTCGAGCAGAACGTCGATGATCTTCCAACGGCCGGCGTCCTGATGCAGGAGATAGTCGATCTCCGTCGCCTGGCCATTCTTGAGAACGATGCGGCTGGGGACGATCAGCGATCCCTCGGTCGACGGTTTGGGCTCGCCCACTTCGAAGGTCTCGCCATCCCATCCGTCGAATTGCTCGGCATAGCTGTAAACCGAGAAACGGGAGAAGAGATCGGTCAATTGCTGGGCTTCCTCGGCGGAAAGCTTGCCATAGGCGACGCCCAGCGTGGCCTTCGTGGCCGCCGGCATGTCATAGGCCTCGACGACCACCTTGGTCAGCTTCTCGACTCGTCCCTGAAAGCCCAATTGCTGACTTTGCTTCATTACGGTGAGAAGGCGTCCGCATAAGCCCTGGACGACTTCCTTGGCGCCATCGTCGGCCTGGGCGCCGACCGGCAACGCCAGCATGGCGGCGATGAAAAGGACGACGAAACGCTTGCAAATCTTCATCATGAAAGGCCGCCCCTTTGACGGCGATATGTCGGAAAACGCGGACCATGCCACGTCTCGCCGGGCAGGTAAAGAAAATGCCTTCCGGGGCAATCGGGCGAACCCGATTGCCCCGGTCCAACTTCAATCCCCTCAGTCGCCGGACGGCGGACATCCGTCCGCCTGCGTTCGCGGGCGGTGGGGCCGTTGCGGCTCGATCCCCATGGGACATATTTCCCACACCTGTTCTCGGGTTGAAATCATCAGACATGGCCCGTATGGTTTGCTGCCCGATGCCCGAAATGTGGCCGGGAGCCGGGAATAGGCGGAATTTTGGAGAGGTTTGGATGCGCGTGGTACTCGCCGAGGTTCGTGGTTTTTGTGCCGGCGTGCAGCGGGCAATCGATATCGTTGAAGTAGCCTTGGAAAAATTCGGCTCGCCGATCTATGTTCGCCATGAAATCGTTCATAACCGTCATGTGGTTGATCGGCTGCGCGCCAAAGGTGTGCGCTTTGTCGAGGAATTGAGCGAGGTACCGGCCGGCAGCGTGACCATTTTCAGTGCCCACGGCGTCTCGCCGTCGGTTGCGGACGAGGCCGAGGAGCGCGGACATCAGGTGATCGATGCAACCTGTCCGCTGGTGTTGCGCGTTCATAATGACGGAGGCTATTACGCTGCTCAGGGGCGCGAGGTTATTTTGATCGGTCACGCCGGGCATCCGGAGGTAGAGGGAACCATGGGCTGGCTCAAGGGCGCCGGCCGGCTGGTTTCGACCGTCAATGATGTCGACCTCCTGGAGGTGGCCGATCCCGACCGGCTGGCCTATGTCACCCAGACGACCTTGTCCGTGGACGATACCCGCGTCATCATCGAGGCGTTGCGCCGGCGTTTCCCGTCGATCATCGGACCGGATACCAAGGAAATCTGCTACGCTACGCAAAACCGGCAGCAGGCGGTGGCGGAACTGGCCGAGCAGGTTGATCTGGTGCTGGTCGTCGGCGCGAAGAACAGCTCGAATTCCAACCGTCTGTGCGAAATTCCCCTGGCACGCGGCGTGCCGACCTATCTGGTCGAGGAGCCGGCCGCGCTTCGTCCGGAGTGGCTCGAAGGGGTCGAGACGGTCGGCGTTACCGCCGGCGCCTCGGCGCCTGAGGATCTGGTGCAGGGCCTGATCGAGGCTCTGCGGTCGCACGGGGCGACGGAAGTGACGACGCTTCCCGGTGTCCCCGAAGACCTGCACTTCAAACTTCCCCCCCAATTATTGAGTTGATCCCGTGTCCGTACCCCTTCAGCAGTCCATCAAAATCGGTTTGTATCTCATGCGTCAGCGCCTCGCCGGCGTGAAACGCTATCCCCTGGTGTTGATGCTTGAGCCGCTGTTCCGTTGCAATCTGGCATGCAACGGCTGCGGCAAGATCGACTACCCGGACAAAATCCTGAACGCCCGTCTTTCGGTCGAGGAATGCCTGGGAGCGGCCGACGAATGCGGCGCTCCGGTGGTCGTCCTGGCTGGTGGCGAGCCCCTTCTCCACAAGGAGATCGGCGAGGTGGTCGAGGGGTTGTTGGCGCGCGGCAAATTCATCTATTTGTGCACCAACGCCCTGCTGCTCGAAAAGAAGCTCGATCAGTTCAAGCCCAATCCGGCTTTCGCCTTCACCGTCCACCTCGACGGCGGACGCGAGGACCACGACAAGGCGGTGTCCCAGCCCGGCACCTACGATATCGCGGTCAAGGCGATCAAGGCGGCCCGGGCCAAGGGTTTCCGGGTCAATATCAATTGCACGCTGTTCTCGGGAGCCGAGCCGGGCCGTGTCGCCGACTTCATGGACGAGGTCAAGGCATTGGGCGTCGGCGGCGTCACCATTTCCCCCGGCTATGCCTACGAGCGGGCGCCGGACACCCAGCATTTTCTCAATCGCCGGAATACCAAGCAGTTGTTCCGCGAGATTTTCCGGCTGGGCCGTGGCCGCAAATGGACGTTCGTCCAGTCCTCGCTGTTTCTCGACTTCCTGGCCGGGAACCAGACCTATCATTGCACGCCCTGGGGCAACCCGACGCGCAATGTCTTCGGTTGGCAGCGTCCCTGCTATCTGTTGGGCGAAGGTTATGTGAAAACCTTCAAGGAACTGATGGAACAAACCGACTGGGATGCCTATGGCACCGGCAATTACGAGAAATGCGCGGATTGCATGGTCCACAGCGGTTTCGAGGCGACGGCGGTGGCCGATACCATGAAGAACCCGCTGAAAGCCCTGGCCGTCGCCCTGCGCGGTCCCCGCGTCGATGGGCCGATGGCATCCGACATTCCGCTCGATCATCAGCGTCCGGCGGAGAAGGTGTTCGATGCGCTGCTTGAACAGAACCTGGGGCGTCTAGAGGCCGAGGGCCGGGCCCAGCCGACCCACCGCCGCGTTCAGGGCTGACAAGGCCGCCCGGCTGTCGAGGCCGACGCGGATCAACCCTGGTAATTCCTGTGGCCGCCGGAGCAATCCGGCGGCCACTTTCATCGGCAGCGGCCGTCCCTCGGCGTCCAACGCGTCCAGTGCCAGGGAGGGCAGGCGGCGTCCCGCCGGATCGGCGACGGCGCGGATCACCGCGAAGGGCTTCCCCGCCGCCTGACAGGCCTCGGCCACGGCACCGCTTTCGAGGTCGACCGCCAGGGCGCCGGTTTCTCGATGCAATTGGCTTTTTCGTTCCGGTGTCGCGGCAATATCCGTGTCCCCGTAAACCAGGCCGCTGACCGCCCGGGGCAGCCGTCCAATCAGTTGCCGCAGCCAGGCGGGATCGGCGGCGATGGTGCGCGTGCCGGCCACGACCCCGGTGCCGATCACCAGATCGCCCGGACGCAGCATCGGGGCCAGTCCGCCGGCAATGCCGAAACTGATCAGTCCACTAGCCCCCGCCCCCAGAAGTTCCCCGGCGATCTGCCGCGCCTTGGCGGGGATCCCGCCGCTGCAGGCGATGGGATAAGCGGTGGGAAGCAAAGCCGCCTCCGAACGCATTCCCACGACGAAGCCGATTGTGAGGGTGGTCATCTCTCTCCGATCACTCGAGTTCTTCCCGCCCACCCAGGCCAATGTCGGCTGGCGGATTCACATATCTTTGTCTTTTCATTTCCGGACGATTAGCTGCACTCGTCATGCCCGGACTTGTTCCGGGCATCCACGTCTTTCCGTCTCCGAAATATTCGTGCCTATGGCACTGCGTGGATCCCCGGGTCAAGCCCGGGGATGACGAAAAAATAGCGGGAAAACCAAAACCGGCGACCGGCTTTAAACCCCAACAAAGGAAATCTACAGGGCGTGGAGGACGGGTCCGGCGTTTCCGGAGGTGAGGTTGCGATAGCGGGCCAATGCCCAGACCGGGAAGAAGGTCCGGTAGCCGTGGTAGCGCAGATAGAAGACGCGCGGGAAGCCGACGGCGGTGAAATGCTCCTCGTCCCACAGGCCTTCGTCGTTTCGGCTCTCCAGCAGATAGGCGACGCCGCGGGCGACGGCCTCGCTGTCGGTCTCGCCGACCGCCATCAGCCCGAGCAGGGCCCAGGCGGTCTGCGAGGCGGTGCTCACCGGACCATCGCCGCGCGGCTGCTCGTCCCAATAGGACCGCCCATCCTCGCCCCAGCCGCCGTCTTCGCGCTGTTTCGAGACCAGCCAGGCCACCGCCTTCCTCACCGCCGGATGATCATGGGCGACGCCGGCCGCGTTCAGCCCCGCCAGCGCCGACCAGGTTCCGTAGATGTAGTTGGTTCCCCAGCGCCCGAACCAGGAACCATCCGCCTCCTGCTCGGCCAGCAGATAGTCGACGCCCTGCTTGACCACGGGGTCCTCGCGCCGTTCGCCCAGCATCGACAAGGCCGAGACGCAGCGCGCCGAGACGTCCGCCGTCGGCGGATCGAGCAGCGCCCCATGATCGGCGAAGGGAATGTGGTTCAGCGCGTAATGGGTGTTCTCGGCATCGAAGGCCCCCCAGCCGCCGCCCTCGCTCTGCATGCCCCGGATCCAGGTGGCGCCCGAGGCGACCACCTGCCCATAGCGCTCCCCGTCCAGCCGGTCGAGCGCCGCCATCACCACCGCCGTGTCGTCGACGTCGGGATAATGCGGATTGGCATATTGGAAAGCCCAGCCCCCCGGCGCCAGATCCGGCCGTTGCAGCGCCCAGTCGCCCACCACGTCGGTGATCTGGCGTTCGACCAGCCAGTCGGCGCCGCGCCGCGCCGCCGCCATCGAGGCCTCGTCCCCCGCCTCCAGCAACGCGTGGCAGGCGAGCGCCGTGTCCCAGACCGGCGAGACGCAGGGCTGGACCCACGCCCGGTCGCCCTCGTCGACCACCAGCTTGCGCAATGCCCGCTTGGCCGTCACCACCCGCGGATCGGACGGATCGGTGCCCAGGACGTCGTGCATCAGGACCGCGTTGACCATCGCCGGGAAAATGGCCCCCAGGCCCTCCTCCCCGTTCAGGCGCTCGTCGACCCAGGCCCGGGCCCGGGCGATCGCCTTGCGCCGCCCGGCCTTCGGGAACCACGGGTCGACCACCTGGAGAACGCCGTCGAGACGGCGGAAAAAATAGGCCCAGCGCGACCGCGCCGGCTCGGTGTGCCAGTCGCGAACCTCCTCCGGCGCCACCTGAAACAGCTCGCGCACATGCACGCCCAGCGGATTGCGCGCCTGCGGCTTCAACGCCATCAGCACCAGAAGCGGAACGATCACTGTGCGCGACCAGTAGCTCACCTTGTCCAGATGGAAGGGGAACCATTTGGGCAGCAACATGATCTCCACCGGCATCACCGGCACCGCCCGCCAGGGAACCTGGCCGAACAGCGCCAGGAGCGTCCGCGTGAAGACGTTGCTGGCCGCCGCCCCGCCATGCGCCAGGATCGCCTCCCGGGCGCGGCGCATGTGCGGCGCCGCGATATCGTCACCCAGCGCCTTCAAGGCGAAATAGGCCTTCACCGAGGCGCTGACGTTCAGATCCCCGCCGGGAAACAGCGGCCAACCGCCGTGCTCTTCCTGGATCGAGCGCAGATAGACGCCGATCTTCTCTTCCAGGGCGGGATCACGCTCGTCCAGATAATGCAGATAGAGAACGTACTCGGCCGGAATGGTGGCGTCGGCCTCCAACGGAAAAACCCAGTGGCCGTCCGCCTGCTGCCGCGCCATGAGCGCAGCCGCCGACCGCGAAACCACCGCGTCCAAGCTGTTCTCATCTTCCGCGAAGTCGAACATGACCCGGTTTAACTCGCTACTCGACACCCTTGAATCCTCTCATCCGATGAATCTTCTCATCCGATTCTGCACGCCTCATAACACGTGAACAGGCGATTTTCGAGCCTGACATTAATGGGTTAACCCATATTTTGGAAAGGTGTGGTCTTGTTGACACGGGTTTTTCAGAAAAAACCATGCCGCAGCGCACACCAGATCTTGCGGACCTTGGGAATGTGAATCTCGTCCGGGGGCTGCCAATGGGCCGCCTCGAGCCGCTCGAAGATATCGCGATACATGGCCATCATGACCGCCGCCGGGCGCATGGCCCGGCGGGAACAGTCCGCCATGGCGGACTGGGCTTCGGCGAAATGACCACGGGCGATCTCTCCGAGATCTCGGCAAACCCGGGCGATGGCCGGGTGGTCCGCCACCGTCTGCGGATCCGCACTTTCAATGCCATGCGCCGAAAGCAGATTGTCGGGCAGATAGAGGCGCCCGATCTTCGCGTCCTCGCGGACGTCGCGCAGGATATTGGTCAATTGCAGGGCGCGCCCCTGATGATTGGCGACGTCCAGGCTGCGCGGCGTGAAGTCGCCGAAGATGCGGACCGACAGACGTCCGACGGCGCAGGCGACGCGGTCGCAATAAAGCTCAAGCGTCGGCATGTCGGGGCGGACGACCCCCTTCCCGGTATCCATCTCGCAGCCGTCGACCACCGCGATGAAATCCTCGGAAGGCAGGTCGAACTGGCGGATCGGTCGGGCCAAAGCCGCCGCCAGGGGCAAGCGTGGAACGCGGTTTTCGTAAAGCGCGACGATATCGTCACGCCATTCGCCCAGCCGCCGGCGCTTGTCCGTGGTCTCGCCGGGTTCGTCGACGATGTCGTCCACTTCGCGGCAAAAGGCGTAGATGGCATACATCGCCTGCCGTCGTTCCAGCGGCATCATGCGCATGGCCCAATAAAAGGAACTGCCCGACCGGCGGACCCGCTCGGTGACCAGGGCGATCAGGGCTGCCTCGTCGTCGGGCGCGTCCGTCCGGGCGACGGCGGTCATGAGCGGCCTCCCAGGAAGGAGCGGAAAATGCCGCCGGCGGCGGCCATGGCGATGGCGGCCGGCCCCAGCTTGACCCGCTTGGCCAACGGATCCTCGCGATCCAGCCGTTGCAGAAGGCGTTCGGCGAGGGCGACGATGATCGCCGATTCGGCCCGCAAGCCGCGATCCTTCACGCCGCCGGGCAACCGGCGCGCCTGTTCGACCAGCGGCCGGGTGGCGGCGACGGCGCGATCCAGCGTACGGCGCAGGCCGGGAGTGGCGGCCGGGCGGCGCAGATCCTCGATGCCGGTGCCGTCTTCGGCCATCCAGTCGGCGGGAATATAGACACGGTCGATTTTCAGGAAGTCCTTGGCGCAATCCTGGAGATGGTTGATCACCTGCAAGGCGGCGCAAAGCGCGTCCGAGGCCGGCCAGGTGTCCCGGGATTCGCCGTGCAGGTCGAGCAGATAACGGCCGACCGGCGCGGCGGACAGCCGGCAATAGTCCATCAGTTCGCCCCAGTCGGCATAACGGGTCTTGGTGGCGTCCTGGCGGAAGGCGTCGAGCAGTTCGTGGCAGTGGATCGGATCGATGGCGCATTCCCGCAGGCTGACGCGCATCATGGCCGCGGCCGGAGCATCGGGGCCCTCGGCGCCGTTCAGCACGTCGGCCATGCGGTCGAGGCGCCGCAATTTCTCCTCCGCCGTCAGATCGGTGGCGTCGGCGACGTCATCGGCGTTGCGGGCGAAGCGGTAGAAGGTGTGGACATGACGCCGCAAGGGGGCCGCGATAAGCAGCGAGCCGACCGGAAAATTCTCGTCCTGGCTGCCCTTGCCCGACGCGTGTTCGACGGTGCCGTCCGGCATCATCCCTCTCTCCTTGTTGTGTCCGCGGCCTGCACCCGGCCTTTCCATTCGCCGCCCCGGCCCTGCCAGTGGCGGCGTGCCGAATCGAGTGTCGCTCCCAAATAGAACAATGCCGTCAACGGGAGCAGCGGCGCGCAGGGTAACGGAAGACGATAGAAGCGCAACATCGGGGCGAAGGCCAGCGACAACTCGGCCCAGGCCAGCAAGGCCGGAAGCCGCTGGGGCCCCGGCATGACGGTGAAGACCGGCGGCAGAAGGAAGGTGATGGCCATGGCGAGTACGGTGCCCGCCAGCAGCAGGGGCGAACAGCGAAGCTGGGTGTAGGCCGAGCGGGCGATCATCATCCAGAGCCCCTCGACGCCGGGATAAAGGCGAAGGCTGACCGTGTCCCGGCTCAAATCCAGGGTGACGCGGCCACCGGCCCGTTTGACGGTGGCGGCCAGGCTGCAATCATCGATGAGGGCGTTCCTGATGGCGGCCAAGCCGCCGATCTTCTCCAGCATGGTGCGCCGGATCAGGATATAGCCCCCGGCGGCGCCCGCCGTTTTCCTGGCCCGATCGGCAATCCAGCGGAACGGATAGAGCAGGCGGAAGAAAAAGACGAAGGCAGGCACCACCGCCTTTTCGGCGAAGCTCGTCGTCGACAGCCGCACCATCAATGAGGCCATGTCGGATTTTTCGGCCAGCAGGCGGGCGACCATGCCGGTCAATTCACCAGGGGCATGTCCGATATCGGCATCGGTCAGCAACAAAAGTTCGGTATCCGGGAAGGCCGACAGGGCCGCGTTCAGGGCTTGCGACTGGGCCCACATTTTGCCGCTCCAGCCGGGCGGCAGCGGAGCGGCCTCGACGACCAGCAGTCTGTCCTCGGCGTCCCTTTCGGTGGCGGCGGCGCGGGCCAGACGAGCCGTGCCATCGCTGCTGTGGTCGTCGGTAACCACGACCCGGAAATGCCCCGGATAGTCCTGATCGAGCAGGGAGCCGACGGCCTGGCCGATCACTTCGGCTTCATCACGGGCCGGGACCAGGGCGGCGACAACCGGCCAGGCCGCGGGGCCGGGGGCCGCCTTCGGCCGTTCGATGATCCAGAAGCGGCCACGCAACAGCAACATCCAACCCCAGGCGAGGGCGGCCAGCCAGGCGAGAAGGGTGGCGAAACTCATCGGCAATATCCGTTGGCGCGAAACCAGGCGATGGCATCTTCGATGGCCTGCCCGGCCGGGCGATGGCGATAGCCGAGATCCCGTTCGGCCTTGGCCGAACTGAACCACATGCGCCATTTTGCCATTTTCAGCCCATCCAAGGTCAGGAAGGGCTCGGTTCCCGACAGGCGGCCCCAGGCCTCGGCGACGACCGCCAGCGGATAGAGCGGCAGGCGCGGCAGCTTGACCGCCGGCGGGCGCCGGCCGACCGTCCTGGCGATGATGGCCAGGATTTCAGCCAGCAGAAGGTCATCCCCGCCCAGGACGTAACGCTCGCCGATCACGCCCTTTTCCAGGGCCAGCAGATGGCCGGTCGCCACGTCGTCGACATGTACGACATTGAGGCCGGTGTCGACATAGGCGGGCACCTTGCCGGAGGCGGCTTCGACGATCAGGCGGCCGGTCGGTGTCGGTTTGATGTCTCCGGGGCCGATCGGTGTCGATGGATTGACGATGACCGCCGGCAACCCCTCTTGCCTGATCATTCGCCGCACTTCTTCCTCGGCGAGGAATTTCGAGCGTTTGTAGGGGCCGGTCATATCCGCCAGCGTCGAGGGGGTGGTCTCGTCGGCAGGCCCGTTTTGGCCGTGCCCGAGCGTCGCCACCGAACTGGTGTAGACCATGCGCTCCACGCCGGCCGACATGGCTGCCCGCATCAAGGCGCGGGTGCCGTCGACGTTGGTGCGCAGCATGGCGGCGGGATCCCTGACCCACAGACGATAGTCGGCGGCCACGTGGAACAGGTGACGGCAACCGGCCACGGCGGCCTCGAGCGAGGCCGGGTTTTCCAGGTTGCCCTCGGCTATGTGAACATCGAGGCCGGCCAGATTACGCCGGTCGCTGCCCGGCCGGGCGAGGACGCGAACCTCATGGCCGGCGGCGAGCAAAGTACGGACGACAGCGGAACCGACGAAGCCCGTCGCTCCCGTGACCAGTGATGTGGAAGACATCCCAAGATACCACGCGGTTGAATCCGAATGGCACGGTCGTGCCCAAGGTCGACCATGCCGCCGGTCTAGTTATAACTTTGCGGCAAAGACCGCTAGCGATTCTTCAAAAGGCGGATGGAACCGGGCTGATTCGGTGGGCCGGCGGAGTGTTGGCCGGCCGACTAAAAGTATTAGCCCCTTTTCATATGCATATCAGGATATGCAATATATCAACATATTGGATATCTTTTGCATAAAAAATCAACTAAAAGAACTACATCTCTGATTTTTTGGCGGTCGTTTAATTCAAAAAAAGGAGAAATAAATATATAAAAAATCATATATAATTCGTACTAATTGTGACTGTAATCAGTAAATAACCATACTTTGGTATTACATCAAGCAATGTTAACCGTTTAACATTGCTTGATGATTCTCTGTTATTCAGTTTTATCCGTATTGATAATGTCGTTTTAAAAAAATATCCTGTGAATATGACTATAAATAATGCCGAGATTGTAGAGATGTTAGGTGGCGGTCGCGACTTGGTGAGGCTCGCGTCATCCGTCCAGAAGATCGTTGCTGATCTCGACATGCCTCGGACGGACGTTCCGGCTCAGCATCCGCGAGGCATGAAGGGGTGTATCCCGTTCCCTCCACCGAATCCGACGATCAGAAGAAGCGTGAGGTCCACCGCTCGGATTCTCCTCGTTCAGGCGGACCCGGGGCCAAAGGCCGGCCGGTTCATCCGGGGCCATATCCTCTCTTCGCAGTGACGCCGCTGGCGTTCCGAAGAGCGATCATAAGGGAAGCGGAACATGCGTATCTCGGTCAAACTGAAACTCGGCCTCGCGTTTGGCGTTGTCATCGTTCTGTCCTCGGCGGGAGCCATCATGGGTGGCAACAGCCTGGCCTCGATCAACGAACGGCTGGACAATCTGGTCGATGTCCTGGCCAAGCGCATTGAGGTGACCTCCGGCATGAAAATCGACCTGCTGACGATGGCGCGGGCCGAAAAAAACATGATCCTGGATAACACGGACGCCGGAATGGACCGCTATGACGCCGAGATCCTGAAAGCGCGGGAAGCCCTGCGCCAAAAACGCGAATTTGTGGTTGCCAATGCCTCGGAAGAGGGGAAGGCCAAGCTGGCGGTCCTCAATACGGTGTTGGATCGTTATTTCGCCATCCAAGACAAGGTCAGGCAGTTTGCCCACCTCAACTCGACCGTCCGGGCGCGCGACATGTCTCACAGTCAATCGCTTCCGGCCTTTCGGGCGGCGGGCGAGCCGCTGCGGGAACTCCAGGGGCGTGTCGACAAGATGCCCCCTTCGGTCGATCGCGGGAAAGTCATCGGTCTGAGCGGTGGCATCCTCCTGAAATTGACCGAGGCATACAAAGACGAAAAAACCCTGATTCTGCAAGATTCCGTCAAAGAGATGGACGTGTATGCCGAGCTGTCAAACGGCGAAATCACAGATGCCAAGCGGATGAGGGATCAGTTGCGGCAGATTGTTGGTGATGATGACAAAAAATATATAGATAACCATTCTGATGCTCTTGAAAAATGGGTGAAAATACATTCAGACGTCGTGTCGATCGCCAAGGAGAACGGAAATAATTTCGCGATGGATTTGTCCGCCAACAGTGGGCAGCAGGCGCGACAGGAGGCCGATGCGATCTTCGATGATCTGATCGCCCTCAATATCAGGCGAATGGCGGATGCAAAAGCCGCGGCCGATGTCTTGTATCAACAGACCAGGACGAGTTTGGCCGTCGTTGTCGTGGTCTCCCTGCTGGTGGCCGTGGTCGCCGCCGTCTGGGTGCTGATCAATCTCAATCGCGGCCTCTCCCAAGCCAGAGGGTTGGCGGAGGCCGTCGCCGGCGGCGATCTGTCGCGCACGGTCACGAAGACGGCGAACGATGAGATCGGCGATCTCCTGAACCATTTGAACGATATGGTGGGACGCCTGCGTTCGGTGGTGGGCGAGGTGATGTCGGCTGCGGACAATGTTTCGTCGGGCAGCCAGCAGTTGTCGGCCAGCGCGGAACAGATGAGCCAGGGGGCGACCGAGCAGGCCGCCTCGACGGAGGAGGCCTCGGCCTCGGTCGAGCAGATGGCGGCGAACATCCGGCAGAATGCCGATAACGCCTCGCAGACGGAAAAGATCGCCCGGCAGTCGTCGAAGGATGCCCAGATCAGCGGTGAAGCCGTCTCTCATGCGGTTGATGCCATGCGGATCATCGCCGAGAAGATCCTGATCGTCCAGGAAATCGCCCGGCAGACCGATCTTCTGGCGTTGAACGCCGCCGTGGAGGCGGCGCGTGCCGGCGAACATGGCAAAGGCTTCGCCGTGGTCGCTTCCGAGGTGCGCAAGCTGGCCGAGCGCAGTCAGGCGGCGGCCAGCGAGATCGGCGCCTTGTCGTCGAACACGGTGAAGGCCGCCCAGGATGCGGGGGACATGCTGAGCAGGCTGGTGCCGGACATCCAGAAGACGGCGACCTTGGTCGAGGAGATTTCGGCGGCCTGCCGCGAACAGAACATCGGGGCGGAACAGATCAATCAGGCGATTCAGCAGCTCGACAAGGTGACGCAGCAGAACGCCAGCGCTTCGGACCAGATGTCGGCCACCTCCGAAGAGCTCGCCGCTCAGGCCGATCAGATGCTCTCGGTTGTCGGATTCTTCCAGACCGATGAACGGGGGGGGGAGCGTGCCGTTTCGGTGCCGCAGAAGAATCCCCGCTCCCATGCGATTCCGCATTTATCGGCGGGCGGCGACGGCGCCGCGAAAGTCCGTTCGCGGCGGCCGGCGGCGAGCAATGCCATCGCCATGGGGGGGAAGCGCCCCGCGCGGGAGGGGTTTGCCCTCGATCTGAAACAGGGCGCGCCCGCGGATTCGCGGGATGCCGAGTTCGAACAGTTCTGATATCGCGTTGTGGCGTGGGGAAATGGCATGAGCGGGTCGACGGGTTCGGGGATCGATCGTCTGAGTACGTCCGATTTTCGGCGGCTGGCATCGTTTATCGAGAATTACAGCGGCATCAAGATGTCCTCCAACAAGAGGACCATGGTGGAGGGACGCCTGCGGAAGCGGGCGCGGGCGCTCGGGCTGGAGAGTTTGAGCGAGTATTGCCGCACCCTGTTCGAGGACGGGGGCATGGTGGGCGAGGCGATCAATCTGATCGACGCGGTGACCACCAACAAGACGGATTTCTTTCGGGAAATTCCCCATTTCCAATTTCTGGCCGACCATGTCTTGCCGCAATTGGCGGGCGGCGACATTCGAATCGGCATCGATGTGCCCTTGAAGGTGTGGAGCGCCGCCTGCTCGACGGGCGCCGAGCCTTACAGCCTTGCCATGATGCTTGAGGAATTCGGCCGGCAAATCCGCGGTTTCCGCTTTTCCGTCCTGGCCACGGACATTTGTACCGAGGTCTTGGCGATAGCCAGGGAGGCGATCTATCCGGAGACCATGATCGCGCCGATTCCGGATGCGTTGCGCCGGAGTTGTCTGCGACGTTCACGCGACAAGGACCGCTCCCTGGTCCGGATCTCCCCCGCCCTCAGAGGCAAGGTGTCCTTTGGCCGGCTTAATCTGATGGACGACAGTTATCCCGTCGATAAGGACATGGACGTCATCTTCTGCCGGAACATTCTGATCTATTTCGACCGGCCCACTCAGGAGGCCGTGGTGAGGAGGCTGGTCGGCCATCTCAAGCCCGGCGGGTATCTGTTCGTCGGTCATACGGAAAGCATGGCCGGCTTTACCCTGCCCCTGCGACCGGTTGCCAGTTCCGTTTTTCAGAAACGCTGAGAGGCGCGGCGGGGAGGAGTCATTTTTCGAGTCCCATACGAATGGATTAAACCTTTTTCGCAATTGGCGTGTGCTCGTAAAAACCGATGTGGCGGTGGCAAAGGTGGATAAAAATTAATGGCATGATGTTCTGTGAGATTAATCGTGCGTAATTACGCAATTTAGATTCTGTATATTCCTTCAATTGATATAACGCACTTCAATAAAAATAATCGTTTTTTGATATGGTGGTATTTATATTTTAAATATCAAAAATTATCTTTTTCATTTGGAATGCACGATGTTTATCAATGTATTTTTATTTTATGAGCAGGTGGATTTTTTTTGAAGACACCTCGTTTACATTTTCGATGTGCTGGTTGTGGATTGAAGGTTTTTGATGTTTATGGTAAAAAACTAGCAATAAAATTAAACCCAGAGTGTCATCGTGGCTGTCGGTGCGTTTTCTTCCTTTCCTTCCTCCGATGGCCCGCTCCAGCAGGCTCTCCTGACGGTTGTCATTGTCGATGATAGCAAGAGTGCCCTGTCCTACATGTCCGACCTGGTTTCCGAATTGCGGGGCGCCGAAGCGGTCGCTTTCCTGAGTTCCCTTGCCGCGTTGTCCTGGCTGGAGCGGAATCCGGCTGATCTGGTGGTGGTCGATTACATGATGCCGCCTCCAGACGGGCTCGCTTTCATCAAGGCTTTTCGGAAGGATCCGGTCTGCAAGAGCGTGCCCATCATCATGGTCACGTCTTCCGATCTGCGGGAGGTGCGCTATATGGCGCTGCAACTCGGCGTCACCGACTTCCTGACCAAGCCGGTGGATCCCGTCGAGTTCATTGCCCGGACGGGCAATGCCTTGGAATCCTACCGGGCGCACAAGATCCTCGCCAATCAGTCGGTTTGGCTGGCTGGGGAAGTGGCGCGGGCGACTGCCGCCCTGGTCGAGAATGAACGGGAGGCATTGCTGTTTCTGGCGCGTTCCGCCGAACACCGGGATCCGGAGACGGGGAACCATTTGGCGCGGATGTCAAGCTATTCGCGATTGATCTCGGTGGCGCTCGGCCTTCCGCCCGAACAAACGATGATGATCGAGTCCGCCAGTCCATTGCACGACGTCGGCAAGGTAGCCATTCCCGACAGCATTCTGCGCAAGCCCGGCAAGTTGACCCCCGAGGAGTGGAGTGTCATGCAGGGGCATGCCCAGCATGGCGGAGCCATTCTCTCCGGCAGCAAGTCGCCGCTTTTGCAACTTGCTTGCGAGATTGCGCTCACGCACCACGAAAAATTCGACGGCAGCGGTTATCCGCGAGGATTGCAGGGGATGGATATTCCTTTGGCCGGCCGCATCGTTGCGGTGGCTGACGTGTTCGACGCCTTGACGACGGTCCGTCCTTATAAGCCGGCGTGGTCATTTGAGGAGGCGTGCTCTTATCTCAGCGACAACCAGGGAACACATTTCGACTCTGCCTGCGTGGAGGCATTCATGTCGGCATCTGACGAAATAAAAGTTGTATTCTGTGCGCATGTCGATAATTTTATTAATTAATATCTGCGTTTAGTGGAAATTATTATCTGCTGTTATTTGTAATATTCGCGGGGTTCTTCATGGAAGCTGACGAAAATTACATGGAAGTAGATATCTCTGGAGACGTTTCTTTCGTCTGTTCAGCAGATATTCATGACCGTCTCTGCAAGGCTTTGACCAATGGGCGTCCCGTCGTGGTGGATTGCGCCGGCGCCGTCAACATCGATCTCAGCTTCATCCAGCTATTGCTGGCCGCACGGTTGAGCGCGATGCGCCGCGGCCTGCCCTTCGCCCTGAAGCGACCCGTCGGGGAGGCGTTGCTGAGCGCTTTGCGGCGGGACGGCTTTTTGTCGGAGACGCCCCTCCCCAATGACGCGTTCTGGACTGGTGGAGTTTAGCCATGCCGAAAACGATTCTCAGTGTCGACGACTCGGCCAGCATGCGTCAGATGATCAAATTGACCCTGATGGCGGCCGGCTACCAGGTCGTCGAGGCCGCCGACGGCAAGGAGGCGCTCGACAAGGCGAAGGTTGGCGGGATCGATATGGTTCTCACCGATCTCAATATGCCGAACATGGATGGCTTGGCGTTGATCCGCGAATTGCGCGGCATGCAGGCCTTTCGGGGCCTTCCCATCATTTTCCTGACCACCGAATCGGATCCCGCAAAAAAAAATGAGGCGAAGACCGCCGGCGCCACCGGCTGGATCGTCAAGCCTTTCCAGCAGGATCAATTGCTTGGTGTGGTCCGCAAGGTGCTTGGATCATGAACGGGCGCAGCGATCCGGCGCAAACCTTCCGGGACGAATCGGTCGAGTTGCTGGCCGAGCTGGAGACGACGCTGCTCAGCCTGGAGGAGCGTCCTGACGATCGCGACCTGCTCGACGCCGCTTTTCGCGCCTTGCATACCCTCAAGGGATCGGGAGCGATGTTCGGCTTCGAGGCTGCGGCGGCGTTCACCCATCACCTGGAAAACGCCTTCGATCAGGTGCGCAAGGGCCAGCTTGCCCTGAATTCGAGTTTGATCGGCGTCGCCCTGGCGTCCAAGGACCATATCCGGGCACTGATCGAATCGCCCGAGTCGGCGGACAAGACGGAGGGGGAACGTCTGCTCGGCCTGGTGGCCCAGCAAATCGGTACGGTGGAAACCGCCTCGGTTTCCAAAGACGTCAAGGGCGGACCCGAAGCCGGTGGCGAGGTCACCTGGCGCATTCGCTTCCGGCTCGCCGCCGATGCCCTGGAGCGCGGTACGAAGTCGTCCTTGTTGCTGGACGAACTCCGCAGTCTGGGCACGGCGACGGTGGTCGCCTTGACCGAAGCCTTGCCCCCGATCGAGGAGATGGATCCCTTCCGCTGCTATGTCGCGTGGGATGTGATCCTGACCACCAGCCAGCCGCGCACGGTGATCGAGGATGTTTTCATTTTCGTCCTCGACGACACCGATTTGACGATCGAGCCGGTGGATCCCCAATCCGAACGGATTGGCGAAATTCTCGTCGCCCGGGGAGAGATCGACGGTGAACAGGTGAACGCCGTCGCCGCGGAGCAGCCGAAGATCGGGCAGTTGCTGGTGAAGAGCGGCAATATTTCCGAGGAGCGTCTGCACTCCGCTCTGGCCGAGCAAAAACATATCCGCGCTGAATCCGAGCAGGCCAAGACGGCCAATTCCATTCGCGTTCCGGCGGAGCGGCTGGACGACCTCATGGACCAGGTCGGCGAGCTTGTCATCGCGCACGCCCGTCTGAAGCAACTGGTGTCCGCCAGCCAGGATCTGCAGATCAAGTCGGTGACCGAGGAAATCGAGCGTCTGTCGAACAGCTTGCGCGATACCACCATGGGCATCCGGATGGTTCCCATCGGGTCGTTGTTCAGCCGCTTCCGGCGTCTGGTGCGTGACCTGTCCCAGGAATTGGGCAAGGATGTG
Organism: Telmatospirillum siberiense; assembly: GCF_002845745.1. Lineage (GTDB taxonomy): Bacteria > Pseudomonadota > Alphaproteobacteria > Rhodospirillales > Magnetospirillaceae > Telmatospirillum > Telmatospirillum siberiense. The sequence continues at coordinate 158,278 of NZ_PIUM01000007.1, forward strand.
GCGCTGACCATGTCGGGCGAGGAGACCGAACTCGACAAGACGATGATCGAGCGGCTTAACGATCCCTTGATCCATATCATCCGCAACAGTCTGGATCACGGTTTGGAACAGCCGCAGGTCCGGCAGGCATCCGGCAAGGCGTCGCAAGGCGAGATTCACCTGTCGGCCCGGCATGCCGGGACGCAGGTCCAGATCTCCATTCGCGACGATGGCCGGGGGCTCGACCGCGACCGCATCCGTGCCAAGGCCGAACAGCAGGAGTTGATCCAGCCCGGCGCCAAGATTTCGGATTCCGAACTTTTCCAACTGATCCTGCACCCCGGATTTTCCACCGCGGCGGCCGTCACGAACCTTTCCGGGCGCGGCGTCGGCATGGATGTGGTCAAACGGGCCATCGATTCCCTGCGGGGAACCATCGATATCGCCTCGACGCCGGGGGCCGGGACCGTCATCACCCTCGGGCTACCCTTGACGCTGGCCATTATCGACGGCCTGCTGGTCCGGGTTGGCGCGGGACGCTACGTCATTCCCTTGTCCGCCGTCGAAGAGTGCGTCGAGCTGTCGCAGGAAGAGGATCAGCGCAACACCGGGCGCAATTTCCTCAATATCCGGGGGGCCCTGGTCCCATTCATTCGCCTGCGCGAACTCTTCGGCACCCGGGATGCGCCGGCGCCCTATCCGAAAGTGGTGATCATCTCGACCGGGGATCGCCGCGTCGGATTGGTCGTCGACCAGGTTCTGGGCGATCACCAGACCGTCATCAAATCCTTGTCCAAACTGCATGCCGACGTCGAGAACTTCTCCGGCGCCAGCATTCTGGGCGACGGGACGGTCGCGCTGATCTTCGACATCGGCCATCTGGTCGCCTTCGGGCAGTCTTTCGAGGCGCAACGCGACGCGTCGTGAGGAAGGGAAGCGGAAAGTCATGGCAGCCAACGATAACCAATCCTTCGAGGCGCTGACATTGGGGCTTGGCGGCGAAATCTTCGCCATCGACGCCAACTGCGTCCTCGAGATCCTCGACATGATTCCGCAGACCGAGGTGCCCGGCGCCCGTCCTTTCGTCGGCGCCCTGATCAATGTGCGCGGCAAAGTCGTGCCGCTTACGGATCTCCGGTTCAAGTTCGACATGGAGCGGACGCCGCCATCCATCGACAGCCGGATCGTCGTGGTCGAGATCCCCTTGAACGGCGAACCCGCGGTGATCGGTCTGCTGGCCGACAAGGTTTATGAAGTCACCAATATCGGCGGCGCCTCCATCGAGGACACCCCCGATATCGGCATGCGGTGGCGTCCCGAGTTCATCAAGGGAATTGGCAAACGCGGCAACGACTTCATCGTCATTCCGGACATCGTTCGCATCTTTTCCGGGGATTGAAGGGCCGTCAGACAAGACGTCTGCGCAGTGGGGGAACCGTCATGAGAATTACCATCAAACTGAAAATGGCCCTGGCCTTCGGACTTCTGATCGTCCTGTCGGCCATTTCCGCCGTCATCGCCATCAATGGTTTGGCGGATCTCAACGGCAAGATCGATGAACTGACGCGTCTTTCGGTGGAAAGGGTCAGGATTTCGGAGCTGATGCCGAGGACGATTTTCCTGATCCAGCGGGAAGAGAAGAACTTCCTGTTGTCCAGCGACCCTGCCGATCTCGACAAATTCGACAAGTCCATGCTGACCAACCGCGAGGCCTTCAAGGGGATTATCGAGGACTATCGGAAGGTCGCGGGCGAGCAGGGACTGAAGCTCCTGCCGGTGATTGAATCCGCTTTCGGCGAATTCACCGCCGCCGAGGACAAGGTTCGCGCCCTGGGCCGCATCCATTCCAACGGCAAGGCGGGGGACATGCTGACCGGGGCGGGAAGCGAGACGACGAACGCGGCCTTGGACGCCTTGAAGCCGCTGCTGGACCGGGTGGAGAACGGCGCGAATCCGACGCCCGCCCAGGTTCGCGTGGCTGCGGAGATCCGTCTGCTGACCACGCAGATCGGCCAAATGCATGTGGTCATCCGCAATGGAATCATGGCCTCTGACGACGCTTCGACCGAAGCGGCGCTGAAACCGCTGCCGGCCGTCATCGACAGGATCCATGGCTTGCAGGAGTCCATCCGCGCGCGCTTGACCGTGGACGAGGATATTCGCGCCTGGGCCGTATTCCTCGATAAATACCGCACGTGGGAAAAGCTGGCCGACGAGGTCGTCGTCCAGGCTCGCCGGAACACGGAAATCAAGGCCCTGGCCCTTTCCATCGGCGAAGTCAGGGCGGCCGCGACCAAGCTTGCCCAATCGGCCGAGGAGCTGGTCTCCGCGGCGCAAAAGCAGATGGCGGCGGACAAGCAGCAGGCGGAACAAACCTACGCATCGATCCGCACGCTGATGTTCGCGGCGGTTATCCTGTCTCTGGTCATCGGCATCGGCGCCGGTGCCTATATCGCGGTGAGCGTGGCGCGCGGGCTCGGCAAGACGGTCGCCCTGGCCAATGCCGTCGCCGTCGGCGATCTCAGTCAGGATGTGCAGATTTCCTCCAACGATGAAATCAGGGATCTCGTCACCGCCCTGAACAACATGACGGCCACCCTGAGGAATTCCGCCAACATCGCCAGTGAGATCGCCCAGGGCAATCTGACGGTCAAGACCTCGCGCCTGTCGGACAAGGATACCTTCGGCATCGCCTTGGAAACCATGCTGGAGAGACTGCGCTCGGTCGTCATCGATGCCAGCTCCGCCGCCAACAACGTGGCGGCCGGCAGCCAGGAACTGTCCGCCGGCTCGGAACAGTTGTCGCAAGGGGCGACCGAACAGGCGGCGGCGACCGAACAGGCCTCGGCCTCCATCGAGGAGATGGCCGCCAATATCAAGCAGAACGCCGAAAACGCCACGCAAACCGAAAAAATCGCCCGACAGTCGTCGGCCGACGCGCAAAGTTCGGGCGAGGCGGTCAATCGGGCGGTCGACGCCATGCAGACCATCGCCCAGAAGATCGGCATCGTTCAGGAAATCGCCCGGCAGACCGATCTTCTGGCGCTCAATGCGGCGGTCGAGGCGGCCCGCGCCGGCGAACATGGCAGGGGTTTCGCCGTGGTGGCGTCGGAGGTCCGCAAGCTGGCCGAGCGCAGCCAGGGGGCGGCCACCGAAATCAGCACATTGTCCGTGGAGACCAGCAAGATCGCCCTGGAAGCAGGGCAAATGCTGGCCCGATTGGTGCCCGACATCAAGAAGACGGCCGAATTGGTCGAGGAAATCAGCGCCGCTTGCCGGGAACAGGACATCGGTGCCGAACAGATCAATCAGGCCATTTCGCAATTGGACAAGGTCACCCAGCAAAATGCCGGCGCGTCGGAGGAAATGGCGTCGACGTCGGAGGAATTGTCGGCCCTGGCCGAGCAGTTGCAGGACACGATCGGCTATTTCCGGCTCGATGCGCAGCCGGATGGTCATGGCCACACGCGCGCCCGAGCCGGCACCGCCTTGGTTCCTCGCACGGTTCCGGCCATTTCGCATCTGCCCCCGGCCAAGGCCAGGCGCGACGGCGCCCCGGCAAAAACGTCGTCGAAGGAGGCCCGGCCCGGTGGAGGGGAGCGCGGGGTGACGCTCAATCTGGAAAGAGGGGACGACGCCGACGGCCTCGATGCCGAATATACGAAGTTCTGACCGAACCGGGGGCGGTTTGCCGCTCCCGATTCGTCACGGCCTCAAGCCCGCCGAGGCGGAGCGCAGGCATCATCTGAAACCTTAGGGTTTGGAGCGACCATCTCGCGACAAGCCCGGAAGATCCGGTGGACAGCCAATGACCGAAACCGCCGTCACACGCGAGCCGTCGCAATATGTCACCATCGGCATCGACCGCGAGATTTTCGCGGTCGCCGTCGAAGATGTGCGCGAAATTCTGAATATGCAGCCCATCACGCGCCTGCCTCAGGCGCCGTCTTTCATGGTCGGCATGATCGACGTTCGCGGGTTGAGCGTGCCGACCATCGATCTGCGGGGGAAGCTGGGGTTGCCGATGATTCCGGTCACGGAAACAACCCGGATCGTGGTTCTCGACGTGTCCATCGATGGCCGGCCCCGGACCATGGGAATCATCGCCGACCGGGTGATCGAGGTGACGGCGCTGACGGAACAGACGCTGGAGCCGCCCCCCGACGTCGGGGTTCGCTGGAAATCCGACTATATCCGCGCCATCGGCCGTTCGAACGGGTCGTTCGTGATCATCTTCGACCTCTCGCGACTGTTCTCCTCGACGGACGTGGCCCTGCTGGAACAGTCATGCGAACCATCGTGAAGGGGGCATCCCTGGTTTCCCCCGATGACAGGCTCAGTCAGCAGGACTTCACCCGGCTGGCCGATATCATCCAGAACCATTGCGGCATCCGCATGCCCCCGGCCAAGCGCACGATGGTCGAGGGGCGGTTGCGCAAGCGGGCCCGCGCTCTCAATCTGCCCAGCGTCCACGAATACTGCCGCCACATTTTCGATGACGGCGCGCTGGACGAGGAACTGGTCAATCTCATCGATGCGATCACCACCAACAAGACGGATTTCTTTCGCGAAGAGCAGCATTTTCGGTTTCTCTCTTCCAGTGGGATACAGGCCCTGACGCAGTTGCCGCATCGCCCCGGCCGGGATCGCCCCATGAAGGTTTGGAGCGCGGCCTGTTCGACGGGGGCCGAGCCCTATACGCTGGCCATGGTGTTTCTGGAATGGGCCCGTCTGCAGCGGGATTTCCGTTTCGAAATCTTCGCCACCGACATCTGCACGGATGTCCTGGCCAGGGCGAAGCGGGCGGTCTATCCGGAGGAAATGGCCCGGGCCGTGTCGCCGGATCTGGCGGCCCGTTATCTGCGGCGTTCACGCAACCGGGACGACCCGACGATAAGGTTGGTCCCGGAAGTCCGCCGATCCGTCCATTTCGGTCATTTAAATCTGATGGATCCGTCCTATCCCATGGCGACGGACATGGATGTCATCTTTTGCCGCAATATTCTGATCTATTTCGACAAACCTACTCAATTATCCGTATTGAAAAAGTTATGTGATCATCTTTCCTGTGGGGGATATCTTTTTGTGGGGCACAGTGAAACCATCTCGGGGCTCGATCTTCCCGTGAGTGCCGTGGCCCCCTCCATCTTTGCCCGGACGTGACGATGACGAAAAAAATACATGTTCTGATCATCGATGATTCGGCCTCGGTCCGGCAGACCCTGGCGGCGATTCTCACGTCCGATCCGGCGATAGAGGTGATCGGTACCGCCGCCGATCCATTCGCCGCGGCGCGGCGCATCGCTCAGGAAACACCAGACGTCATCACATTGGACGTCGAAATGCCGCGAATGGACGGGATTACCTTCCTCCGCAAATTGATGAGCCAGCACCCGATTCCGGTGGTGATCTGTTCCTCCCTGGTGGAAGACGGATCCGAGACACTGATGCAGGCGCTGGAGGCTGGCGCGGTCGACGTGATTCTCAAGCCAAGGGTCGATACCCGGCAGATGCTGCTTGAGGCGCAGGTCCGCATTTGCGACACGGTCAAGGCCGCCGCCGGTTCCCGCCTGCGCAGGCGTGCCGAGTCCGTGGCGCGGCTCAGGACGCCCGAGCCGAAACTGACGGCGGATGTGATCATGCCGCCCCCCAAGGGGGGCGCCATGGCCAAGACCACCGAGCGGGTGGTCTGCATCGGGGCGTCCACCGGTGGAACCGAGGCGCTGCGCGAGGTGCTGGAGGCGCTTCCTCTCGACGTGCCGGGGATCGTCATCGTTCAGCATATGCCGGAGAAATTCACGGCGGCCTTCGCCCGCCGGCTCGATTCGCTGTGCGCCGTTTCGGTCAAGGAGGCGGAGGACGGCGATACGGTGTTGCGCGGCCAGGTCCTCATCGCGCCGGGGAACCGCCATATGTTGTTGCAAAGGAGCGGGGCGAGATATTACGTCGCGGTCAAGGATGGTCCCCTGGTGTCGCGCCACCGTCCGTCCGTCGATGTCCTGTTCCGTTCCGCCGCCCATTCCGCCGGGGCCAATGCCGTGGGCATCATCATGACCGGCATGGGTGACGACGGGGCGAAAGGCCTGCTTGAAATGCAGCAAACGGGCGCGCTCACCTTGGCGCAGGACGAGGAAAGCTGCGTCGTCTTCGGAATGCCGAAGGAAGCCATCGCGCTCGGCGCCGCGAGCAAGGTGATGTCGCTGGGCGCGCTACCCGCAGAAATTGTTCGGGTCGGACGTTATTGACCGTTTGGTAGTGTTTTTGTTAACCCACGTTCAATAATCAGAATTTCCTTCGCCACAGTGGTGGTGTCTATTACATTGCGTTGGCGGCAAGATTATTTTTGTTGCGAATTTTACATTCTGTAGTTGTCGCGTTAACAATTTGAAGAGGTGGGGTTTGAAAATAATCCTATCACTTATTATTTGCGCTTGCGAGATGGCTGAAGCTGCGGCATATAGTCATTATAAAATTTGTGGGTATATACGGAATTCCCTCGTAAAAACGGTGCCGCTTTTGAGGTGGGCTTAGATGGCAAGAGCTGACGGCGGTCTGACTGGCGTGGAGCGAACTTTCCGCTCGGATGAGATCATTGTCAGCAAGACGGATCTCAAGGGCCGCATCATCTATGCGAACGAGGTCTTTCAGAAGGTTTCCGGCTTTACCGAGGCGGAATTGCTGGGCCAGCCGCACAGCATCATTCGCCATCCCCAAATGCCGCGCTGCGTCTTCAAGCTGCTTTGGGATACTATCGAATCCGGCAAGGAAATCTTCGCCTATGTCTTGAATCGCGCCAAGAATGGCGACGAATACTGGGTGTTTGCCCATGTGACGCCGACCTTTGACGCGTCAGGCAAGATCATCAGCTATCATTCCAACCGGCGCTCCCCGCGACGCGAGGCGGTGGAGAAAGCGGCGGGGCTCTACGAAAAATTGCTGGCCGAGGAGGCGCGGCATGCCGATCGCAAGGACGGTATGACTGCCTCCACCCGCATGTTGTTGGATCTTCTCGGCAGCCTGGGAAAGCCATACGATGAGTTCGTCTTCAGTCTCTAAGCCCATGTGGTGCGCGGGTGCCGGCTTTCTGGGCGCCCTGGCGCTTCTGGCCGATGCCGCGGCGGGGGGTCGGCCCGTGGGCGCCGTTTTGGCCGTTCTGGTGGCCGGCGTGTCGTTGCTCGGTTTGCTGTGGACCCGCCAGTCCGATCGGGGCCTGGACAAGGCGTGCGACGTGTTGTCCGCCGCGGCGCAAGGCAATCTCGACCGCCGGGTGGTGAACATTCGCAGCCAGGATCGGATCGGCCTGATGCTGATCCATATCAACCGGCTTCTCGATCTGACCGAGGCCTTTACCAAGGAGGCCGACGCCGCCATGGCTTGCGCTTCCGGCGGCCGGTATTTCCGCCAGATCCTGCTGTCCGGTCTGGCCGGCGAATTTTCGTCCCACGCCTCGCTGATCAACGAGGCCCTGACCTCGATGGAACAACGGACGAACACCTTTGTCGGCGAGGCATCGGGGATCGGCGAGACCATCAAGTCGGCGAGCCACGCGATGGCGGCGACCGCCACCGAATTGGAGGCGACGTCCCGCCAGATGAGCGAGATCGCCAGCACCAACAGCAGGAAATCGGCCGAGGTCGCCCGTATTTCCGAGGAAGCCTCGTCCGACGTGGAAACCGTTGCGACGGCCGCGGAACAGGTTTCCTCCGGGATCAGGGAAATTGCCGAACGGGTGTCGCATTCGGCGGAACAGGCGAAGGAAACCGTGCGCGAGGTTTCCCAGACCGACAGCGACATCCAAAGCCTGCTGGACGCGGCTCAGCATATCGGCGAGGTGGTCAGCCTGATCACCGCGATCGCCAACCAGACCAATCTGCTGGCCTTGAACGCGACCATCGAGGCGGCGCGGGCCGGCGAGGCGGGGAAAGGCTTCGCCGTGGTGGCCGGCGAGGTGAAAAATCTCGCCAACCAGACGGCGCGGGCGACCGGCGAGATCGTCGAACAGATCGATTCGATCCGGACCGCCACCGAAACCGCCGTTTCGGCGATCCGCAAGATCGCCGGCCTGGTGCACGAAATCGACAGCTCATCGACCGCTATTGCCGCGACGACGGCGCAGCAAAGCGCGGCGATGGCCGATATCAGCCGCTCAATTCACAATGTTTCCGCCGGTGTGCGCAGCGTCGCCCGGACCATTTCCGACGTCGCCGGCACCGCCGACACCGCCACCGAGGCGGCCGGTCAAGTTCTGCTGGCGGCGGGGAATCTGGCGGAGCGGACGGTCACGATGAACGACGGCATCGACAATTTCGTCGACCGGGTTTGCGTCGGCATCGCCCGGGCCTGAGCGGAGCCCTCCCTCTCTTCCACTAGGGCTAGAGCGGTTTGCGACCAGGTTGGGTCACTTACCCTTTCGTCATTGCCGGGCTTGACCCGGCAATCCAGTGCGTCCGTGAGGACATTTTGTCAACAGGGTGCAAGTCCCTGTCGAAGTGAGTCGTAGCTTTGTAGCAGAAGGTAACTGCGTGGCCGTGAGGTCGGGTGGAGAGCAACCGGATGCGAAAGACCAGTCCGTAGGAGCACGAATCCGTTTCGGCGTAGAGCCGTGGCGAGCCCGCTGGATTATGGCGAAGCCTGGAAGAACCGCTGGCGCTAAGGCGACTGACAAAGCGACCAGGGGACGGCCTACGTGATTGGGATCGGAATGGTCGGACGGCAAGATGGAGTAAGCGGAGAGACCTGCCGGAGAGGTGAAGTCGGCAGGAGTCAGAACCTTCATAGTACCGACGCCGCGGATATGGTGAGAGGGTCGGGTAGCAAAACCGACCCGAGGGAAGGGAGGTAGGAAGTTGGAGGTGCGATGACGGAAGCGAGGCAAAGAAGTCCCGAGAGTGCCGAAGAGGCTAAGCAAGGGACAGAAGCGGGAAGCCACCGTGACTGGTGGTGGGTGGAAGCCTCGATTTGGTCGGAGCACATGGTGTCGGCGCTGGGCAACGGCGTCAAAGGAGGCAAGTGGTTCAGCCTGATAGACAAGGTCTATCGGCCGACGACCCTGGAAGCGGCTTGGCGGAAAGTCGAGCGGCGGATGGGGGCGGCGGGTGTTGATGGGCAAAGCATCGAACGGTTTGCGGCACAGAAGGATCGGTATCTCAAGGAACTCCAGGAACAGCTGGAGACGGACAGCTATCGGCCTGCGGCGGTGAAACGCGTCGAGATACCCAAAGGAGACGGACGTAGCCGTCCCCTGGGCATTCCGACGGTCAAGGACCGGATCGTGCAAACGGCGCTCAAAATGACCATTGAACCGATCTTTGAAGTCCAGTTCCGGCCTGGTAGTTACGGCTTCCGGCCGGGGCGAAGCTGCAAAGAGGCATTGCGGGAAGTCGATCGGTTATTGAAGGAAGGCTATGGCTACGTTGTCGACGCCGACCTGAAGACCTACTTCGAGACGATTCCGCATGACCGGCTCATGCACCTGGTGGAGGGCTCGATCAGCGACGGACGCGTTCTTAGCCTGATCGAGAGCTTTCTTCGGCAAGACATCCTGAAGGAGATGGAAAGGTGGCGCCCGACCACGGGCACGCCTCAAGGAGCGGTCATCTCTCCGCTGCTGGCCAACATCTATCTGCACCCGCTCGACATCTTGATGGAAGAGAGCGGTTACCGAATGGTGAGATATGCAGACGACTTCGTGGTGCTTAGTCGGACGGAAGAAGAGGTCACGGCAGCATACCGTCTCATAGAGAAGTGGATCGCCACCAATGGCCTATCTCTCCATCCAGACAAAACACGGATCGTCGACAGCCGACAACCGGGCCAAGGATTTGACTTCCTCGGCTATCGGTTCGAGGCGGGACGCCGTTTTGTGCGGAAAAAGAGTCGGAAAGCGTTCAAGGACAAAATACGCGCCAAGACGGGGCGCAGCCGGGGGTTGAGCCTGGGGCAGATCATCGCCGAGCTCAACCCTATGCTGCGAGGATGGTTCGGCTACTTTCAAGACGCCGTCCCGTCCGAGTTCCGCCTTCTCGACGGCTTCATCAGACGACGACTGCGCGCCATTCTGCGGAAGCAGGAGAAGCGGCCCGGCTTCGGACGAACCGTCGATGACCATCAACGATGGACGAATGCCTTCTTCGCGGATAATGGGCTGTTCACCTTGGCCACAGCCCATTATCAGGCGAGACACTCCCGATGAGGAAACCAACGACTGGAGAGCCGTGTGCGGGAAAACCGCACGCACGGTTCGGAGGGAGGGGAGGCGCAAGCCTTCCCTACCCCCTATTGGACCCCCGGATCAAGTCCGGGGGTGACGGAAAAAATGATGATTCAATACGATCGCAAACCGCTCTATTGGATTCACGCATCTTTTTTTCGGTGGAGAGAAATCAATCGTCCGCGAGCCAAAGACGAAGCCATCCTACGAGTGGCACCGGCGTCCCTGCCCATAGGCGCTAACTTAAGGCCTCTCTCCCGCGGACAAGCGGGAGAGAGGGGGGGGCCGCATCCCGCATCTTGCCGGATCCGTGGCGCCATTATCGGGAACACAGATGAACAAGATGAACACAGATAAGCACAGATGAGCTTTTTCTTTATCTGTGCCCATCCGTGTTCATCTTGTTCATCTGTGTTTCTCTGGAAAGGCGTTGGGAGACAGTGTTCTCCCTCTGGTTTTCGCTTCGGATCTTGCCCGATTCCCCCCCCTCCCGCTGACGCGGGAGAGGGCTTATTTGGGGCTTATGCTAGCGCATATGGGCGCGGACGCCGGTGCCACTGATCGGGAATTGTTTAGGTGGTCGGCAGATAGATTTCCGCCCCCGATGCCATGAATTCCTCCGATTTTTCGGCCATGCCGGTGGCCGCGGCGTTGTCGCGGACCTCCTGGGAGATCTTCATGGCGCAGAATTTCGGTCCGCACATCGAGCAGAAATGGGCGAGCTTCGCCCCTTCGGCCGGCATGGTCTGGTCATGGAATTTCTCGGCCGTGTCGGAATCGAGCGACAGATTGAACTGATCCTTCCAGCGGAACTCGAAGCGGGCCCGGCTGAGCGCGTCGTCCTGCAACCGCGCGGTGGGATGCCCCTTGGCCAGATCGGCGGCATGGGCGGCCACTTTATAGGTGATCACGCCGGTCTTGACGTCGTCGCGGTCGGGTAGTCCCAGATGTTCCTTGGGCGTCACGTAACAGAGCATGGCCGTGCCGAACCAGCCGATCATCGCGGCGCCGATGGCCGAGGTGATGTGGTCGTAACCGGGGGCGATGTCGGTGACGAGCGGCCCGAGGGTATAGAAGGGGGCTTCGCCGCAAAGTGCCAACTGCTTGTCGACATTGTCCTTGATCTTATGCATCGGCACATGGCCGGGGCCTTCGATCATTACCTGGACGTCATGCTTCCAGGCGATTTTGGTCAGTTCGCCCAAGGTTTCCAACTCGCCGAACTGGGCGGCGTCGTTGGCGTCGGCATTGGAGCCGGGGCGCAGGCCGTCGCCCAGAGAGAAGGCGATGTCGTAGCTTTTGAGGATTTCGCAGATGTCCTCGAAATGCTCGTAGAGGAAGTTCTCGCGATGATGGGCCAGGCACCATTTGGCCATGATCGATCCGCCGCGCGAGACGATTCCGGTAACCCGCTTGGCGGTCAGCGGAATGTAGGACAGCCGGACGCCGGCATGGATGGTGAAATAGTCGACGCCTTGTTCGGCCTGTTCGATCAGGGTGTCGCGGAAGATTTCCCAGGTCAGGTCCTCGGCCTTGCCGTCGACCTTCTCAAGGGCTTGATAGATCGGCACCGTGCCGATGGGAACCGGCGAATTGCGGATGATCCATTCGCGGATGGTGTGGATGTTCCGGCCGGTGGACAGATCCATCACCGTGTCGGACCCCCAGCGCGTCGCCCAGATCAGCTTCTCGGCCTCCTCCGCCACGGACGAGGTGACGGCGGAATTGCCGATGTTGGCGTTGATCTTGACCAGGAAATTGCGGCCGATGATCATCGGCTCGGTTTCCGGATGGTTGATGTTGGCCGGAATGATGGCGCGGCCGCGGGCGATCTCGTCACGAACGAATTCCGGCGTGACGTAATCAGGCAGGTCGGCGCCGAAGGATTGGCCGTCGGGGCGGGGCTGTCCGGCCAGTTTCGCCCGGCCCAGATTTTCGCGGATGGCGACATATTCCATTTCCGGGGTGACGATGCCGGCCCGCGCATAGGCCATCTGGGTCACCGCGCGTCCCGGCTTGCCGCGCAGCACCTGGCGCGTCCCGCGATCGAACTTCGGCACGGGGCTCGATTCCCCCGGAGCCAGTCCGTTGTCCTCGGCCTTTTCCGCACGCCCCTCATAGTTTTCGGTGTCGCCCCGCCCGGCGATCCAGGATTGGCGCAAGGGCGTCAGGCCCCGACGGATATCGGTGGTGACGGCAGGGTCGGTATAGGCGCCCGAGGTATCGTAGACGCGGAAAGGCGGTTCGTTCGCCGATGCCGTCAGGTCGATTTCCCGCATGGCGACCCGAATATCGGGAAACAGCGTTCCCGCGACATGGATTTTGCGGGACGACGGCAGTCCTCCCGTGGTGACGGTGAAGTTATCGGACGAATGTGAATCTGGCATGGGATCTCCTTCCTGGACGAGGCTTTTGGGAGACCCGGGGGCTGGTTTGGAGCATGCGGACGTCCCGTCGCCGGGCCCGGCCGCCAGTTCCTCTCCCTACGCCGGTATGACCCGGATCAGGTTCAAACGGTTTCCGCGCCGGTCTTGCCCGGACCTAGCGGTATCTCAGCCTCTTTGGCGAGGCTCCCCTTGGAACAGGGCCGATGGTGGCCAAGTCCGGGGTGTTTTGTCAAGGAAGCTGTTTAAAGCCCCAGGCCCCTTGAGGACTCCTCAAAAACGTGCCACAACGAAAGTGACTCCAGGTGCCGTCCGGATCGCCGGGCGGAGAATCGGGAAGGTGGTGTGACTCCACCGCGTGCCCAACGCTGTGAAGGGGACTGTCCGCACGAGAGAACCCACTGGTTTCGGCCGGGAAGGGGTGCGGATGGGATGAACCTGAGCCAGAAGACCGGCCTTGAGGAGTTGATTAAGCGGGTGTCGTGGACGGACGCCGGCGCGCACATTTCATGTCAGGGGACGCACATGAAAGATTTTGCTCCTGTTTCTTCCCTTTCCGCCGTTCATGCCCTCTTGCAATCCATGCCCACCGCCGACGAGAAGGCGATTGCGTTGTGGGCCGCGCGCGAGCCGCAATTGACCAAGCCGGCGGGATCTCTCGGCCGTCTTGAGGAAATCAGCCGTTTCCTCTGCGCCTGGCAGGGCCGCCACCCCCCCCGTCTTGAGAATGTGCGGGCACGGGTTTACGCCGGCAATCACGGCGTCGCCGCCCTCGGCGTCTCGGCCTTTCCGGCCGAGGTGACGGTGCAGATGGTTCAGAATTACCAGCATGGCGGGGCGGCCATCAACCAGCTATGCAAGACGTTCGCCATCGAACTGGCGGCGGAATCCCTCGATCTCGACCGGCCGACGGCCGATTTCACCAAGGGGCCGGCGATGAGCGAGGCCGAGTGTGTGGCCGCCATGGCGACCGGCATGCGGGCGGCCGAAGACGGCGTCGATCTGTTGATCCTGGGTGAGATGGGGATCGGCAATACGGCGTCCGCCGCCGCAATTTCCCACGGTTTGTTCGGTGGTGCCGCCGCCGATTGGACCGGTCGGGGCACCGGCGTCGACGACCAGCATCTGAAGATCAAGATCGACGTGGTCGGCCGCGGCGTCCAGGTCAACCGTTCCGACGATCCCTTGCAGATTCTGCGTTGCCTGGGCGGCCGGGAACTGGCGGCGATGGCCGGTGCCGTTCTGGCGGCGCGGCACCGCCGCATTCCCGTGCTGCTCGACGGCTATGTCTGCACCGCCGCCGCCGCCGTCCTGCATGCCGCCGATCCCCATGCGCTAGATCATTGTCTGGTCGCCCACGCCTCGGTCGAGCCCGGCCATCGGCGCCTGGTGGCGCAACTCGGCAAACGCCCGTTGCTCGACATGGACATGCGCCTCGGGGAAGGGTCGGGGGCGGCTCTGGCGGTCGGTCTGGTCCGCGCCGCCGCCGCCTGCCATACCGGCATGGCGACCTTCGCCGAGGCCGGCGTCAGCGACAAGCACTGAGGGGAAAACACCGTCGTTCGCGAGGAACGAAGCCATCCAGGGCGCCCGGCCGGGGCTGCCCTGGATGGCTTCGTTTCGCTTGCGTTGGCTCGCGAGCCCTCATCGAAAGCTGATATTATTCCGTCCGCTGAAGCGCGTGGGACGGCTTTGCCGGGCCCGCTTTTTTCGCCCGACGCCGTTCGCTCAAATGCTCGAAGGCGAGGTAGATGACCGGGGTGGTGAACAGGGTCAGCGCCTGGCTCACCGCCAGACCGCCGACCATGGCGATGCCCAGCGGTTGGCGCAGTTCCGAACCGGTGCCGGTTCCCAGCATGAGGGGTAATCCGCCCAGCATGGATGCCGCCGTGGTCATCATGATCGGGCGGAAACGCAGAAGGCAGGCCTGGCGGATGGCCTCTTGCGCAGGTAATCCCCGCTGGCGCTGGGCGGCGATGGCGAAGTCCACCATCATGATGCCGTTCTTCTTGACGATGCCGATCAGCAGCAGGATGCCGATCAGGGCGATCACCGACAGATCCTTGTGGAACGCCATCAAAAACAACAGGGCGCCGGCGCCGGCCGAAGGCAGGGTCGAGATGATCGTCAGGGGGTGGATGAAGCTCTCGTAGAGCATGCCGAGAATGATGTAGACGGTGACCAGCGCGGCCAGCACCAGCAGCGGTTCCGAGGCCAGAGACGCCTGGAAGGCCTGAGCGGTGCCCTGGAAGCTGCCGACCAGGGTGCCGGGACGGCTGAGTTCGGTTTCCGCCTTGCGAATGGCGTCCACCGCCTCGCCCAGCGCCACGTCGGGACGGAGGTTGAACGACAGGGTGACCGCCGGGAACTGTCCCTGGTGGTTGACCGACAGCTGGCTGACCGGCGTGGTGTCGTAATGCACGAAGGCCGAAAGCGGGACCTGCTGCCCGCTACCCGGGGATTTCACATAGATCTTGTCCAGCGTTTCGGGATGGGCCTGCATTTCCGGCAGAACCTCCATCACCACATGGTAGCTGTTCAACTGGGTGAAATACTGCGCCACCTGGCGCTGGCCAAAGGCGTCGTAAAGCGTGTCGTCGATTACCTGGGGTTGGATGCCGAAACGCGCCGCCTGATTCCGGTCGATGACCAGATTGACGGTGGCGCCGTTGGTCTGCTGGTCGGTGGCGACGTCCTGCAACTGCGGCAGGGTCTTCATTTTTTCCAGCATCCTCGGCGCCCAGGCGTTGAGCTCGTCGAGATCGGCGTCCTGCAGCGTGTATTGATATTGGGTGCGGCTCAGCCGACCGCCGACATTCAGATCCTGGGGCACCTGCAGATAGAAGACGACCCCGGGGATGGCCGCCGTCTTCTTGCGCAACCGGGCGACGATTTGGTCGGCGGTGGCGTTCCGCTCGCTTTGCGGTTTCAAGCCGATGAAGAACGATCCGTTGTTCAGCGTATTGGATCCGCCGCCGATTCCGCCCAGCCAGGCGTCGATGTCGGGATCTTCGGAAAGAACCTGGCCGATCGCCTGCTGGCGCGCGGCCATTTCGGAGAATGAGATGTCTTGCGCCGCGTCCGAGATGCCGTAGAGCACGCCGGTATCCTGCTGCGGGAAGAAGCCCTTGGGGATGATGATGAACAGCCAGATGGTGACGGCGACGGTGGCGACGAAACTCGCCAGGATCAGCTTTTGGTGGCGCAGCACCCAGTCGAGGCCGCGGGCGTATCCCCCCAGCAACGCCTCGAACCCGTGCTCGAACGCCATGTAGAGACGGCCATGACCAGAGGTGTGCTCGTCCTTCAGCACGCGAGAGCACATCATGGGCGTCAATGTCAGCGAGACGATCAGCGAGACCAGGATGGTCATGGAGACGGTGACGGCGAACTCGCGCAGCAGGCGCCCGACGATACCGCCCATCAGCAGAATGGGAATGAACACGGCGACCAGGGAGACGCTGATGGAAACGATGGTGAAGCCCACCTCGCCCGCGCCCTTGATCGCCGCCTCCATCGGAGACAAACCCTCTTCGAGATGGCGGTAGATGTTTTCCAGCATGACGATGGCGTCGTCGACGACGAATCCGACCGCGATGGTCAGCGCCATCAGCGAGAGATTGTCGAGGCTGTAATTCGCCACATACATCAGGGCGGCGGTGCCCATCAGGGCCAGGGGGACCGTGATGCCGGGAATGATGGTGGCCCACAGATTGCGCAGGAACAGGAAGATCACCGTCACCACGAGGCCGATGGTCAGCGCCAGGGTGAACTCGACATCGTCGACCGACGCCCGGATGGTGTTGGTGCGGTCGATCAGCGGCTTAACCTGGATTCCTGGCGGAATCGACGCCTGCAGGAGCGGCAGGGTGGCCTTGATCCTGTCGACAGTATCGATGACGTTGGCGCCGGGTTGCTTGAAGATGACCAGGAAGACGCAGGGCTGGCCGTTCGCCCAGGCTTGCGAGCGGACGTTCTCCGGGCCGTCGACGGCCCTGCCGATATCCTTGACGCGGACGGGGCCGCCGTTCCGATAGGCCAGGATGACGTCGTTCCAGGGCTCGCCTTTGAGGATCTGGTCGTTGGCGTAGATGGTGAAGTTGCGGGTCGGCCCGTCGATGTTTCCCTTGGGCGCATCGGCCGTGACGGTGGCGATGGTGCCGCGCAGCTCTTCCAGGCTCAATCCCATGGCCGCCACCTTGGCCGGATCGATCTGAACGCGAATGGCGGGTTTCTGCTCGCCGCGGATGGAAACCTGGCCGACCCCGGGGATTCTGCTGATCTGCTGGGCGACCACGGTGTCGGCGTAATCGTCGACGGTGGTCAGCGGCAAGGTGACCGAAGACGCGCTCAGGATCAGGATCGGCGAGTCGGCCGGGTTGACCTTGCGGTAGGTCGGCGGGCTCGGCATGGTTTTCGGCAATTGGCCGCTGGCGGCGTTGATCGCCGCCTGCACGTCGCCGGCCGCGGCGTCGATATTACGGTCGAGATCGAACTGCAGCGTGATCGAGGAATTGCCCAGGATGCTGCTCGACGTCAACTGGGCGACGCCGGGGATTTGCGAAAACTGGCGTTCGAGCGGCGTGGTCACCGACGAGGCCATGGTCTGCGGATCGGCGCCGGGCAGGCTGGAGCTGACGACGATCGTGGGAAAGTCCACCTGGGGAAGCTTGGCCACGGGCAGCAGTGGAAAGGCCACCATGCCGGCCAGCAGGATCGCCGACATCATCAGGGTGGTGGCGATCGGCCGTTTGATGAACGGTGTCGAGACGCTCATCTGCTTCTACTCCGGCTTGACGACGGACGGCAGGCTATCAGCAGCCGCCACCTTGGCTTCGACGCGGGTGCCGGGCTGCAGCCGGTATTGTCCCTCGACCACCACGGTTTCCCCCTCTCCGATGCCGCGCTCGATAACCGCGACGCCTTCGCTGATTTCGCCGACCTGCAGGGTCCGCATCTCGACGGTGCCCTCGTCCTTGACGACGAAGGCGAACGCTCCTTTCGGTCCACGTTGCACCGCCTGCGCCGGAACGGTGACGACCTGGGGCAAGGTGGCGACACGCAACTTCGCATTGACGAACTGGCCCGGCCACAGCAGCCCCTTCTTGTTGGGCAGGGTGGCCTTCAGGCGGACCGTCGCCGTGGTCTGATCGATCTGGTTGTCGACCAGCTGCAAGATGCCCTCGTCCAGCACCATCTTGCCGTCGCGGCTTAAGGCCGTCACCTTAAGCGGTTCGCCGGCCATGGCGGCGGCCACCCGGGAAACCGCGCTTTCGGGCAGGGTGAACAAGACGGAAATAGGGTGCACCTGGGTAATCACCACGATGCCGTTGGCGTCGTTGGCGTGAACGATGTTGCCGACGTCGACCTGGCGAATGCCGGCTCTGCCGTCGATGGGAGTCTTGATGTTCGTGTAGCCCAGCAGGACCTGAGCGTTCTCGATGGCGGCGGTGTCACCCTGGACCTGGGCCTGAAGCTGCTTGACCAGGGCTTGCGAGGTGTCGAGCTGCTGGCGGGAGACGTAATTCTTTTCGACCAGTCCGGTGTAGCGCGTCAAATCGGCGCGAGCGTTGGCCAACTGCGCTTCATCCTGTGCCTTCTTGGCCTGCGCCTGGTCCAGCGAGGCCTGGTAGCTCCGCGAGTCGATCTGCGCCAGCAGCTCGCCGGTCCGGACCTCCTGGCCTTCCTTGAAGGCGATGCGCAAGAGTTGCCCGTCGACCTGCGGCCGGATGGTCACCGTATTGAACGCTTGGACATTGCCGAGACCGGTCAGGTAGACTGCGACGTCCTGGCGGGAAGAGCGCACGGCGGTCACCGGCACCGCAGCTCCGGCCGCACCCGGCGCCGATGCCGTGCGGGGGGTGTCCGCTCCGGGGCGGAAGACTGCCCACAGGCTGCCGGCGACGGCAAGCAACAGCACAATCCAAATCAGATATTTCTTGCGCATGACGATCTTTCTTCGAGCAATAAACGGTCTGCTGCCGACTCCTTGGCAGTATGGTACGTGGGAACGGATCGAAGCTGACGCCGGTTCCGGGCATTCTTTTTATTTTCATCAACCGCGTAAGGCGTGACCAGCTTGGGCGTATTAGTCCTGTTTGCCAACCCTCGCTCGCGACCGGGTAAGGTATGAGGAGACCGGGGAATGAGCGGTGACCAAGGTTGGGATGGCCGGGAGGCTCTCGACGACATGCTGATGCAGCAGGTCGCCGATGGGAGCCGGTCGGCCTTCGAAACTTTGGCGCGCCGGCATTTGCGGCGGGCTCTCGCCGTCGCCCAGGGCGTGGTCGGCAATCCAAATGACGCGGACGAGATTGCCCAGGAGGCGTTCATGAGGGTGTGGCAACATGCGGATCGCTGGACGCCGGGTCGGGCTCGCTTCACGACCTGGCTGCACAAGATCGTCGTCAATCTCAGCCTGGACCGTCGCCGCAAGCCGCAATGGGTGGCCATCGAAGCGGCCGGTGACCTGGTCGACAATGACGAGGCCGCTCCCGACGCCATCGCCCACAAGGAACATCAGGCTGCGGTGGCCAGGGCCCTCGACGCCATTCCTCCCCGCCAGCGCGCCGCCATCACCCTGTTCTATTTCGAAGGGTTGAGCGGAAAGGACGCCGCCGAGGGCATGGGCATTTCGGTCTCGGCTTTCGAGCAGCTTCTGTTGCGGGCTCGCCGGGCCATCCGGGTGGAACTGGCGGCGGTTGGCTTTCATGCCGACGAGGTGCTGTCATGACCGGTCGTGAATTCCGTCGTCTGATGATGATCTACGGCGCCGATCTCCGCCGATGGCCGGCCAGCCGGCTGGCGGCGGCGGAAAAATGGCAGGCCGCCCATCCCGAATTCGGCGGGGAGCTCCGGCGGACGGCTGAAATGGACCGTCTGCTGCGAGACGTGGCGCCGCTGGTCGAGTCCTCGCGCGTCGATCGCGTCATGGAAAAGGTGTTGAGGAAGGCGGAGGAGGAGAGGGCCGTCCCAGAACTCCCTGCGTCCCTGCTGCCGCCGTTCGCGGTTCCGCTTCGGGTGCCGTGGCTTCAGCGGCGCTGGGCACCGCAGGGCATGCTTTATCTGGGGTTGTTCTTCCTTGGTTGCGCGGCCAATCTGGCGGTTCGTCTGCTCACCGCCGAGACGCCGCTTGACCTATGGTTCGCCAGCAATTTGTCGCTGCCACTCGGAGGATGAGGGAAATGCGCGCACCGCCGCGTCGGCGGAACTCGGTCAGATCGATTCTTCTGGCTGTTTCCTTGGGCTTGAATCTGTTTCTGGCCGGCTGGGAGGTGACCCAGCATTTCGGTCCATCCCCCTACTCCAAACCGCATCCCGCGCCGGAAACGGTGGCGGAGGCCATCGCCAATTCGCTGCCGGCCGGCGATGCCGACATCCTGCGCAAGGCTTTCGTGGAAAAGCGGCCGGCCTTGCAGGAGGCTCGCGAGGAATATCTGAACGAACTGGCTCGTCTCCGCTCGATCATCACGACGGAGCCTTTCGATCGCGACGCCTTCGATGCGTCGATGTCTCGGATGCGCGCCACCAGGCAGACCGAACGGCTGCTTTTCGGCGACACCATGCGCGATGTCATTCCCAGGCTTTCGCCGCAGGGCCGCCAGGCTTTCGTCGCCGCCCATATGGGAGGCCGGTCGTGACCGCCTTCGTTTCCAAGTCACTTTCAGCGATATCGAGCCCCCCTTCATGCCTGTGACCGTCTTTCGCCAACGGCCTCTTCTCCTGCCCGTCTTCGCCGCCGCCTTGCTTTCGGCCTGCAGTGTCGGTCCCGATTATCACCGGCCGGAAACGTCCGAGCCCGCCCGGTGGAGCGGCGAGGCCGGATCCGCCGCGCTCTGGCCGTCCGTGACATGGTGGCGGGATTTCCACTCCGCCTCGCTCGACAGGCTGATGAGCCAGGCGCAGCAGGCCAATTTTGACATCGGCGCGGCGATGGCCAGGGTCCGTCAGGCCGACGCCCAGGCGAAGATCGCCGGTGCCAATCTGCTGCCGACGGTTCAGGCCTCGGGAGGCGAGACCCGCAACCGCAACAATACGACCACGCCGCGAACGGGGGGCGCCCCCCGTGGCGTCGAAACGCTGAACGGCATCCTGACGGCAAGTTACGAGCTGGACTTCTGGGGCAGATATGCCGACGCGGCCCAGGCCGCCGAGGCGACGGCGCGCGCCAGCCGCTTCGATCAGCAAACGACGGCGCTGACCGTTCAGGCCAGTGTCGCCAATACCTATTTCACGGTTTCCGCCTTGAGCGACCGGCTGAAGGTCGCGCGGGACAACCTCGACGTCGCCCTGCATGTGCAGGACGCCATCCAGGCGCGGGCCGCCGCCGGTACCGCCACGGCCCTCGACGTCGCCCAGCAGGAAAGCGTCGTGGCGGCGCAACGGGCGGCAATTCCTCCGCTCGTCCAGCAATTGCGCCAAAACCGGAACGCGCTCGCCATCCTGATCGGCCGGCTGCCCGAGGATCTGTCGGTTCCCGACGAGAGTTTGTCCACGGTTGTCTTGCCGGCCGTCGCCGCCGGCCTGCCCTCCGGCTTGCTGATCCGCCGCCCGGACGTTCAATATGCCGAGGCTCAGCTGGTCGCCGCCAACGCCAATATCAAGGCCGCCCAGGCCGCCCTTTTTCCCGATATCAAGCTGACGGTGCAAGGTGGGCTGCAAAGCACGGCTCTGGCGAGGGCGCTCGATCCGGGAAGCGTCCTTTATTCGCTGGCGGCTTCGGCCACCCAGCCGATCTTCTCCGGTGATTCGCTGGAAGGGGGAATTGAATATCAGCAGGCGCGCTATGACGAGTTGACCCAAAGTTATCAGAAAACGGTGATTTCGGCTTTCGGCGACGTGGAGAACGCGCTGGTCGCCGTGGAGACGAACGACCAGCAGGAATCGGCGCAGCAAATCGCCGTGGAGACCGCCCGGCGCGCTTACGATATCGCGCAGGCGCAAATGTTCGGCGGCACCATCGATATCGTTACCCTGCTCAATACGCAAAGGACGTTGTTCCAGGCCCAGGATGCCCTGGTGCAGGTCAGGCTGACCCATGCCCAGGCGGTTGTCGGCCTCTTCCGGGCATTGGGTGGCGGCTGGCAGGCCGAGAGCGGGACCCTCGCGCAAAACCCAACCTGAGGGATATTTGTTATTTTTAGATAATCACTGATAGGTTCCGTTCTCCCACTTTTATGCTAGCCTGATGATGAGCGAGGATTTCCGGTGGGCCGCGCCGGGGCGGGCCTGCCGTCCGGGGCGATGATGGGGGT
>NZ_PIUM01000078.1 GCF_002845745.1 Telmatospirillum siberiense
ACGTTTGCATGGACCGAGATCGCATCCGGATGCCCTCGCTGGCAGCGAAGATCGTACCGGCCGAGACGGCGGCGGAATTGATCAAAGACGGCATGACCATCGGCATGTCGGGCTTCACGAAATCGGGGGACGCGAAGGCGCTTCCGAAGGTCTTGGCCGAGCGGGCGAGCCGCGAGCCCTTCAAGATCACTCTGCTGACGGGGGCGTCGGTGAGCGACGAGATCGACAGCACGCTGACCAAGGCGGGGGTGATCAGCCGCCGGATGCCCTACATGGGCGATCCGACGCTGAGGAAGGCGATCAACGCGGGCGAGGTGATGTATGTCGACCAGCATCTGTCGGAAACGGTGGAGATGCTGAGAAGCAATCAGATCGCCGGGATCGACGTGGCGGTGATCGAGGCGACGGCGATCACCGAGGAAGGCGGCATCGTGCCGACGACGTCGGTGGGCAATTCGGCGAGCTTCGCCATTCTGGCCGACAAGATCATCGTCGAGCTGAACCTGGGCCAGCCGGAAGGGCTGGAGGGGATGCACGACATCTACATCCCGACGCGGCGTCCCTCGCGCGATCCGGTTCCGGTGGTCTCGCCCGACTCAAGGGTGGGCATACCCTACATTCCGGTGGATCCGGCGAAGATCGCGGCCATCGTGATTTCGAACAAGCGGGACAATCCGGTGAAGCTGGAGCCGGCGGACGAGGACACCAACGCCATCGCCGGGCATCTGATCGAGTTTCTCAAGCATGAGGTGAAGGCCGGGCGCCTGACCAACCGGCTGGCGCCTTTGCAGTCGGGCGTCGGCGCCGTGGCCAACGCGGTTCTGCAGGGCTTCATCGATGGTCCGTTCCACGATCTGACCATGTATTCGGAGGTCATCCAGGATTCGGTGTTCGATCTGGTGGACTCGGGCAAGCTGGTCTTCGCCTCGGCGACGGCCTTTTCGCTGACGCAGGACTGCTGGGACCGGTTGTTCAACAATTTCGAGAAATACAAGAAGCACATGCTTCTGCGTCCACAGGAGATCAGCAACCACCCCGAGGTGATCCGGCGCCTAGGTCTGATCGCCATGAACACGGCGCTGGAGGCCGACATCTACGGCAACGTCAACTCCACCCATGTCGGCGGCACCCACATGATGAACGGCATCGGCGGTTCGGGGGATTTCGCCGGCAACGCCTATCTGACCACCTTCGTGACCAAGTCGATCGCCAAGAACGGCAAGATCTCGTCGATCGTCCCCATGGTCAGCCATGTCGACCATCCCGAGCACGACGTCGATCTGCTGGTCACCGAACAGGGCCTGGCCGACCTGCGCGGCCTGGCGCCCCGCGAACGGGCCAAGGTGGTCATCGAGAACTGCGTCCATCCCACCTACAAGGACGCCCTCCGCGATTATTATCGCGAGGCCCTGATCCGTGGCGGACAGACCCCCCACGTCCTGGAGAAAGCCTTCTCCTGGCATGATCGCTTCAGAACCACAGGCAGCATGCTCCCC
>NZ_PIUM01000079.1 GCF_002845745.1 Telmatospirillum siberiense
CCCCAACATAGTAGCGATGAAGCCGACGAACAAAGCCGGAAGACTGGTGGCGGAGTCGGTGGAGCCAAGGGCGGGGACCGAGGGGAACGCGGACCAGCAACGCACACTCCGGACGCAGAGCCGGGAGCGTGTGACCCAGGCGCTGGGCCGCGTACGGCAAGCCGCGAGGCTGAGAAAGAAGGAAAAGTTCACCGCGCTTCTCCACCACATCACTGTCAACCTGCTCAGGCAGGCGTTCTTGGCGCTCAAGCGCAAAGCCGCCCCCGGCGTCGATGGCATGACGTGGAAGGACTACGAGGCAGACCTGGAGCGGAGGCTCTCAGACTTGCATGATCGGGTCCACCGAGGGGCATACCGACCACAACCGTCCCGCCGGACGTACATACCGAAGGCGGATGGCCGGCAAAGGCCGCTGGCGATTGCCGCCCTGGAAGACAAGATTGTCCAGGGGGCCACCACCATGGTGCTCAACGCCATCTACGAGGAAGATTTCCTTGGATTCTCATACGGGTTCCGACCTGGACGGGGACCACACGATGCGCTGGACGCCCTGGTGGTGGGGATCACCAACCGGAAGGTGAACTACATTTTGGACGCCGACATTCGGGACTTTTTCGGATCGGTGAGCCAGGAATGGCTGTGCCGCTTCGTCGAACACCGGATCGGCGACCAGCGCATCATTCGCCTGATCCAGAAATGGCTCCGGGCGGGCATCCTCGAAGATGGAACGGTGACGGTCAGTGACCGGGGAACGGGGCAAGGCTCGGTGGTGTCACCGCTGCTTGCCAACGTTTACCTGCACTACGTTCTCGACCTCTGGGCCGAACGCTGGCGACGGCGCGAGGCCCGCGGCGACATGATCGTTGTGCGCTATGCCGACGATGTGGTGGCCGGCTTCGAGCGGGAGGACGACGCACGTCGCTTCCTTGATGCGGTGCGCGCGAGGTTCGAGGAGTTTGCGTTGTCGCTCCATCCGGACAAGACCCGTCTGATCGAGTTTGGCCGCCACGCGGCGGCGAAACGCGGGAAACTCGGGCTCGGAAAACCGGAAACCTTCAATTTTCTGGGCTTCACCTTTATCTGCGGCAAGTCGCGTCAGGGCAAATTCCTGATCAAGCGGAAGTCACGACGCGACCGCATGCAGGCCAAACTCAAGGAAGTGAAGGAGGAACTGCGGAAACGCAGACATCAGCCGATTCCCGAACAGGGAAGATGGCTGAAGCAGGTCGTCACCGGTTTCTTCAACTATCATGCGGTGCCGACCAACAGCCAGACGCTCAAGGCGTTCCGAAACCATGTGGTCGATCTCTGGCGTCGAACGCTTCGGCGGCGAAGCCAGAAAGATCGGACGGCCTGGATGAGGATCGTCAAACTCGCCGATGACTGGCTACCTAAGCCCCGCATCCTTCATCCCTGGCCGAACCAGAGGTTCGCCGTCAAATACCCGAGGTGGGAGCCGTATGCGGGAAAGCCGCACGTACGGATCTGTG
>NZ_PIUM01000080.1 GCF_002845745.1 Telmatospirillum siberiense
GCCGGTGACATCCATCGAGGACCTCTACAAGCGCGCCGTCGCCCTCACCGGAGAGCCAAAGCCCATCGAGTTCCTCGACAAGGTCGTCGGTATCGTGCGTTATCGCGATGGTTCGGTCATCGATGTCGTACGACAGGTGAAGGCGTGAGTGTCGACGAAACACGTCTGTCCCTGGGTGTTTCCCCCTTCCCATCGTGGGAAGGGGGGCTGGGGTTTTATCCACCGCCACCGGGTCGCCGGGCATGGCCGGGCGGGGAGAGCTGCTCTTTTCATCATCAAGAACTCGTTGCCCGTCTGGCGCATGGGGCCCTGATCCGCGAAGTGCTTCTCACGCCGAAGCCGGGATTGGTCGATCGCCGGAATTCGGGCGCTCATCGCGACATGGGGCTCGACACCTTCCTGACCAGCGCGGAGGCCATCGCCCCTTGGTTCTCCAAGTTTTTCCTATGCGGGATGTCCGGCCACCGCAGTCCGGCCGAGCATGTCCTCGCCATGCTGCGCTCCGACGGCGTCGCCTGCGAGAAGGCGATGTTCGCCGCGACCGGCGGGATCAATACCCACAAAGGCTCGGTTTTCGCTTTTGGTCTTTTGTGTGGTGCGGTGGGGCGTTGCCATGGGCAGGGGCGTCCTCTCGACGTCCAGACGATCTGCGACGAAGTGGCCGGCATCTGTCGCGATCTCGTCGAGCGGGAGTTGGATCGCGCCGGCGAGGCGACCACCGCGGGCGAACATCTGTTTCACCAATATGGTCTGACCGGCGCCCGCGGCGAGGCGGCCTCGGGATTCCAGACGGTTCGGACATTCTCGCTGCCGGCCTTTTTGGCGGTGGAGGCCGAAACCGGCAGTGAGCAACTTGCCCTGTTCGCGGCCCTGCTCGCCTTATTGGCGTCCAACGCGGATACCAATCTGGTGGCGCGCGGCGGTCCGGAGGGCCTGCTTTTCGTTCAGCGGGAAGCCTCGCGCCTGCTTGCCGAGGGCGGCGTCCATGCGCCTTATTTCATGGCGAAGATGGCTGCTTTCGATGACGCCCTGATCAAACGCAACCTCAGTCCGGGCGGCAGCGCCGATCTTCTGGCGGTGACCTGGTTCCTGGCCCGTCTTTCCCTTTTTCGCGACCACAACGACAAGAATTTGCCTAAGGAGGAAGTTTCCGATGTCGATGCTTGAAGCATATCGCCAACATGTCGCCGAACGCGCCGCGTTTGGCATTCCCCCGTTGCCCCTGAGCGCGTCGCAGACGGAAGCTCTGGTGGCGTTGTTGGAAGCCCCTC
>NZ_PIUM01000081.1 GCF_002845745.1 Telmatospirillum siberiense
CATGCGATTCTCTCGGCATGGCTCAGACCGTCTGCATCCTGCTTTCCGTCGAAGACCGCGAGCGTTTGTCCGCCGTCATCGTCGACCGTAACCGCCCGCACAAGCACATCCAGCGGGCCGACATCATTCTCCTGTCGGCAGAAAAACTGCCCGTCCTGGAGGTGTCGCGTCGTAGTGGCATCAGCCGTCCGAACGTGTGGCGTTGGCAGCAGCGCTTTGCCGAAGAAGGGGTCGACGGGCTGCTGCGCGACAAGACGCGCAAGCCTGGCAGGGCGCCCCTCGCGCCGGAAACGGTGGCCCGGATCTTGGCCTTGCCGTGCAGCGAACCTCCCGGTGAAGTGACCCATTGGACCGGTCGCGCTGTCGCCAAGACGGTCGGTGTCAGTCTGCGCGCCGTACAGCGAATCTGGGACGCCAGTCGGCTCCAACCGCACCGCCTTCGGACTTTCAAGACGTCCAACGATCCCGCCTTTGTCGAAAAGGTCGAAGATGTCGTCGGGCTCTACATGAACCCGCCGGCGCACGCCGTTGTCGTGTCCATCGATGAGAAAACCCAAATCCAGGCTCTTGACCGCACCCAGCCGGGTTTGCCGCTGAAGCCGGGGAAATGTGGCACGATGACGCACGACTACAAGCGCAACGGCACCACCACTCTGTTCGCCGCCCTCAACATTCTCGACGGCACCGTGGTCGGCCGGTGTATGCCGAAGCATACCAATCAGGAATTCATCAAATTCCTCAACGCCGTCGAACGAGCCGTCCCGGCGGGCAAAATTATCCACGCCATCGCCGATAACTACGCCACGCACAAGCATCCCAAGGTCCTGGAGTGGCTCGCCGATCATCCCCGCTGGGTCTTCCATTTTACCCCGACATCCAGTTCTTGGCTCAACGCCGTGGAAAATTTCTTCTCGATCATCACCCGTCAACGCATCCGACGCGGCACCTTCAAGTCCGTCCGTGACCTACAGGATGCCATCCGTCGCTACATCCACGAGCACAACAAAAATTCAAAGCCATTCGTTTGGACAAAGCCGGCCGACGTCATCCTTGCAAAACTTCAGCGCCTGCCCGTTGTATCTTCTGTTTGAGTCAATGCACTAG
>NZ_PIUM01000008.1 GCF_002845745.1 Telmatospirillum siberiense
TCGCAAAAGGGCTTTATCCCGAGACTTGGCTCGGCGGCGGCCCTGAACCGCGGCTACCCGGAGAACGCCGGTGAAAAGGTCCATTTCCGTGCCACAAATATTGGCGGAATGCGCTCCGCTTTTCCGCCCTACGCTCGCTCGCCGATGCGCCCAAGGTCGGCGAACCGGCGCCAAATTTCCGCCTTTCGACCGTCAAGGGCGAGCAAGGCGCTGTAAGGCGGGAAACCGGCAGAGTCACTTTCACAGCGACATCCTTTTTGGGGAGGGGCAAGGCTAGATGCAAGTGGCGGCTCAGGGCGCATCACTGCCGGCGCAGCCATTCCGCGTAACGTCTGATTTCGGAAATCCGCACTGACTCACGGAACGGCTTGAATGGGCACGATGCGGAATCTCGACAGATCCCGCTTTTCATAGATCCCTTATGCCGCGTCTTTATGCGGAGCGATGCCTGCCAACTCATTGCCGATCTGGCGTCGACGCTCCATTAAATCGTAATCCGCCTGCACACCGAGCCAAAAACCTTCAGATAAGCCGAAATAGCGGGCCAGACGAAGATCAGTGTCCGCCGTTATCGACCGTTTCCCCAGCACGATTTCGTTGATGCGCCGCGGCGGCACACCGATCGCGCGCGCCAACCCGTTTTGGCTCAACCCCATCGGCTCGATGAAGTCGGCCAACAACATTTCTCCAGGTGTCGGATTGGGAATGTCGTCAGTGGTAATCGACAATTTCGACATGTGCTGGGCCTCCTTCCGCCCAAACGAAGCATATTCGCCACTGCCCATTAATCCGGATGCTGTGCTGGCCGGCGCGGTCATCCTTCAACGCCTCAAGATGATTGTTCGGGGGAACCTTGAGATCGTTCAGCACTCTTGCGTTGTTTAGCATCCGCAATTTTCGCAGCGCCGTTTTCTGAATGTCCTGCGGCAGCTTCCGGCTAAATATGCCGCGCCAGATCAGTTCAGTTTCTTTGCAGCGAAAATCCGAAATCATGCACCATCGTAACGCAGGGCGTTATATAACGCAACGCGTTACATCCACCTCTGGCCAACAGTGTCGTTTTTTGGAGCGACCAACGGCGGCTATCGAGCGCAGCAATCACGTCCCGGAATGGCATGAATGGGCGCAAGATGGACCGAGGGCTTGGGTAATATCTCAGCCAGCGGGTTTGGCTGTCAGGTCGATGCCAAGGGCTTTCATCACCGCCAAGGTGATGGAATGCGCCGCAGGCATTTTTCCGTCCAGTGATCGGCTATCCATCGGATGACCGATGAAATGCCTGCGGCGCAAGTATGGAATCATCCGTCGCATGACGTTCAGAAAACGCCTTGGTGCCTTGGTGGTTCATCAAAAGCCGGAGCGCACCGGAACCATCAAGAGGACGAAGAGCATCCGGCCGATTGCCAAATTGTCCACACGCCCCAAAACCGGTGTTATTCAAGACGGAGTCGACGGCACCCGGGCGGGGGGCAAGCCGTTTACCCAGTCCGTGAAGATCCGCTCGGCCACCGGCACCAGAGCCTGGGCATATTGCGCCGCCTGGGCCCGCAGGGCCGGCACGTCGATACCCGGGGTGGCCGAGATCTCGGCGGCATGGCCGATGTACCAGCGCTCCAACTGCAAAGGATCGGCCTCCAGATGGAATTGCAGCGCCAGGCCGAAGTCTCCCAAGGCGAAAGCCTGATTGGGGACCGCCTTCGTCCGGGCCAAATGCTGGATCTCGTCGGGAAGATCGAAGGTGTCGCCATGCCAATGCAGGACGGGAAGGCCGTCCAGGGGAGCAAGAACGGAAGCCCTGCCGATATCGGTCAATTCCACCGGCGCCCAGCCAAGCTCCTTGGTGCCGCTGGGATAGACACGCTTGCCAAGCGCGCGGGCGATGATCTGCGCCCCCAGGCAAATCCCAAGCGTCGGCCGGTCCCGTTCGAGACGGTGATAAACGGCGGCGATCTCATCGGCCAGGAAAGGATAGGCCTGGTCGTCATAGGCGCCCAGGGGGCCGCCCAGCACCACCAGAAGATCGGTGGCGGCGAGATCGTGCAGATCCAGGGGATCGATGCCGGCGTCGCGATAAGCGACCTGGTAGCCGGCTCGCCAAAGAATAGGCCCCAACAGCCCCAAGTCCTCGAACTGCACATGACGGATGGCGATCGCCGTTTTCATCGATTTCGATTCCCCGTGGTAACTTTCAGTTGGGATGACCCATGCCTGATCTGGTGGAAAGGTTTGACCCCCGGCGTCAAGCCGCCGACAGTCCGTGAAAGGCCGATAGAATCAACACGATCGCGGAATAATGGCAAGCGGCCGCCGCCAAAACGCAACCATGCCAAATGGCGCTGTGATAGCGCAACCCCGACCAGCGGTGCAACGGCGCGCCAAGGGTATAAAGAACCCCTCCCACGGCCAAAAGCACCAGGGAACCGGCATGGAGCCTCTGCAAGATGAGGTCGATATGGATCAGACCGCACCATCCCATGAGAACATAGAGTGTGATCACCGCACTTTTCATCCGCCGGTGCGAGAGGACCCGGATGACCACGCCGAGAACCGCGGCCGTCCACACGCCGATCAGCAGCGTAAGCCCCCGATCGCCGCCGATGACCATCAGGCAGAAAGGCGTATAGGTTCCCGCGATCAGCAGATAGATCGCCGAATGATCGATCAACCGCACCAGAGGATGGCGAACGGTGGCATTGAGCAGCGAGCAGAAGAACATGGCGATCAGGGTCGTGCCATAGGTCAACGCCGCCGCCATCGCCATGTCATCCGCCCAGATGATGGTGAGATAGGCCAGGACTCCCACTCCGACGACGCTGGCCGCCAACCCGGCGCCCTGCACGGCCACGTCCGCCACAAGCTCATGCCGTCCGCTCATGTCGTCACCTCCGTTCCGACTTTCTGCACTATACTTTGTCGCGCGCGGCTGGCAATGGAAGGGTGCGCTTAATCCGAGGGAACCGAGCCCCGCAGATTTTTGACGGTGGCCCGCCGTCCCTTGGCCTCAAGCCTGCGCCGCTTCGAGCCGAGGGTGGGACGGGTCGGTCGGCGTTTCACCGGCAAAACGGCGGCCTCCCTGACCAGATCGAGCAGGCGTTCGATCGCATCAGCACGATTTCGTTCCTGCGTCCGATGACGGTTGGCCGTGATGACGATCACCCCCTCCGACGTCAGACGGCGCCCGGCCAACCGCTCCAGCCTTTCACGCACCTCTCCCGTCAGACAAGGCGCCTTGGCGAGGTCGAAGCGCAATTGAGCCGCCGTCGAGACCTTATTGACGTTCTGACCGCCCGGCCCCGAGGCCCGAATGAAGCTGATTTCGATGTCATCCTCATCGAGGACGATCGAGCGCGTTACGTGAATCATGGCGCCAGCCTATCCGATCAGGAGGGAAACGTCACCTGGCCGGCAAGGCGAGCTTGTGTCATGGACCACCACGAGGACAAGCGGTTCGATCGTGTTGTCACGGTTCCGCCTTTACTTGGAAATCAATCTAAAAAATCACTTATCTGATGCTGCACAAATCTATTCATGATATCTTTATATTTGATAAATAACACTTATCAAGTCGATAATTAATAACAATAATCGCGCCGTGCGTGTATCGAACGGATGAGGCCTATTATGAACGTTATCAAAGAAATCGGAATCGCGACAAAAATTAGCATTCAGACTTTTCTGAGCCTTTCCGTCCTTTGTATCGCGCTAATTTCTATTTCTGTAATAGAAATAAATGGTGCAATGAAACAGCAGGTAATGGATAGACAGGTAGTAAATCTGAACGTTGCAAAAAATTTACTTCTAAAAAATAATACATCATTTTCGATTATCGACAACAAACTTATGGCAGGAGACACTGTCATCAATGAAAACAACCAATTAATTGACAAAATTCACGATCTTGTCGGCGGCGCCACCACGATTTTCATGAACGATCTGCGTATCGCCACCAACGTTACGGCGGCCAATGGCGAACGCGCCGTCGGAACGCGTCTGGCCCAGGGGCCCATCTATGACGCGGTGCTGGTCCGACATGAACGATATCAGGGCGAAGCCGATATTCTCGGGAAGCACTATCTGGTGTTGTACGAGCCCATCGCCGATAAATCCGGAACGGTCGTCGGAATAATCTTCGTCGGCGTCCCGGAAGCGGAATTTTTCTCCTTCGTCGGCCATCTGACCAATCAGATCATCGCCTACTCCATCGGCCTGACGCTGCTCCTGGGCGGCGCGACCGTCTGGATGGCCAGGCGGTCTTTTGCCGCCCTCAATAAAGTGCAAGGCGCTCTTCTGGAGCTCGCCCATGGGAATTTGCAGGCGGAAATCCCCCATCGGGATCGCCGTGACGAGGTCGGGAAAATGGCCGAAGCGGTGATGATCCTGAAGAAAAACACCTTGTATGCCAAGGAAATGGAAACCACCGCCAAACAGACGGAAGCGCGCGCGGCGGAGGAACGACGAAGTGTCCTCGACCATATGGCCGACCAATTCGAAAATACCGTGAAGCGGGTCGCGGTCGTGATTTCCTCAGGCGCGGAACGCCTGCACTCGGCATCGAACCGGCTTTCCAGCCTGGCCGGCGAGACCTCCGAGGAAACCTCGTCCGTCGCGGCCGCGGCGGAGCAGGCCTCGGCCAACGTCCAGACCGTGGCGTCGGCGGCCGAGGAATTATCGGCGTCGATCCAGGAAATCAGCCGGCAGGTTCATCAATCCAGCAGCATTTCGGCGAACGCTGTTACCGAGGCGGAACGGGCGACCGGCCTGGTGCAAAGCCTGGCGGAAATCACCAATCGGATCGGAGAAGTGATTCAGTTGATCAACGGCATCGCCAGTCAGACCAATCTCTTGGCCTTGAACGCCACCATCGAGGCCGCGCGGGCCGGAGAAATGGGGAAGGGCTTCGCGGTGGTCGCCGGCGAGGTGAAGGCCCTGGCCAATCAGACGGCCCATGCCACCGAGGAAATCTCCACACAGATCGCCGAGGTGCAGCAGGCCACCGGCCAGGCCGTCAAAGCCATCGAAGCCATCGCCGGGACAATCAGCAATATCAACGAAATCGCCGCCGGCATCAGTGCCGCGGTGGAAGAGCAACACGCGGCGACCGCCGAAATCTCCCGAAACGTCCAACAAGCGGCCGAGGGCACAAGGCTGGTGACATCCCACTTGTCACATCTGGTCGAAGCGTCTTCCGAAGTCGGTAAAACCTCACAAGGCGTCTTCACCGCCTCCCGGGAGATGGGAGAACAGGTAACCAGCCTGGACAGCGAAGTCGATACATTCATCGCCCAGGTTCGAAATGGGTGAAACATAATCGACGTTTCCGCCCTCCGGCGGTCGGCCCCTCACGCCCGGCGCCCCCCAACCTTGCGGATTCACATTTTGTCGTCTTATCAGTGCATTGCCAGCCCTGGATAAAACAGCGGCACCGGCGTCCCTGCCCATAGGCGCTAGCTTAAGCCCTCTCCCGCGTGAAAGCGGGAGAGGGCGACGCCCGCGTCAGCGGGAGGGCGGGCAAGATCCGAAGCGAAAACCAGAGGGAGAACACTGTCTCCCAACGCCTTTCCAGAGAAACACAGATGAACGGGATGAACACAGATAAGCACAGATGAGCTTTTTCTTTATCTGTGCCCATCTGTGTTCATCTTGTTCATCTGTGTTCCCGATAATGGCGCCACGGATCCAGCAAGATGCGGGATGCGCCCCCCTCTCTCCCGCTTGTCCGCGGGAGAGAGGGGCGAGCGTAAGCGAGCGGGTGAGGGGTACGCGCGTCCGCGCGACATAAAGACCTGTTCGTTTCTGCACGCTTTTTCCGCGCTCCCGCGCGTAAGTTCCCTCACCCTCCCGCTTCGCGGGCCCCTCCCTCTCCCACTTCGTGGGCGAGGGGATATTTTTCTTATGCTAGCGCCTATGGGCAGGGACGCCGGTGCCACTCGTAGGATTGCTTCATCTTTGGCTCGCGAACGACAGATTTTTCTCCATCAAAAAAAAGATGTGTGAATGCCATAGCCCCCCACCGGAGGGGAAAGACCTCTTGCCCAATTGACCGCCGCCCCATAATTTCCCTGCAAACGAGCTGCTGGATCGGATCCTATGACGTTTATTCTTCTCATCGCTGCCGCATTCGGCGCCGGACTGATGAATTCAGTCGCCGGAGGCGGCACATTTCTCACCTTTCCGGCATTGGTTTTCGCCGGCGTTCCCTCCGTCATGGCCAATGCGACCAGCACCGTCGCCGTCTTTCCCGGCGCCCTGGCCAGCGCCTGGGCCTATCGCAAGGATTTCCCCCGACTGGAGGGGCTGCGCACGCGAACAATTCTGCTGGTCAGCCTGGCCGGAGGCATCTGCGGCGCCCTGCTGCTGATCTTCACGCCGGAACATACGTTCAACGCCCTGGTGCCCTGGCTGCTATTGGCCGCCACCCTTCTTTTCGCCGGTGGCAAGCGGCTGACGCCCTGGCTGCGCAGCCGTCTGCACATCGGCCCGGCGGCGCTTTGCGGCCTGCAGTTCCTCATCGCGCTTTACGGCGGCTATTTCGGCGGCGCCATGGGGATCATGATGCTGGCCCTGTTCGGCCTGTTCGGCCTGACCGACATCAATGCGATGAACGCCCTGAAAACCCTGCTCGCCGGCCTGCTGAACGCCGTCGCCGTGGTTTGTTTCGTGGCCGCCGGACAGGTCGCCTGGACACCCGCCCTGGTCATGCTGGTTTCCGCCGTCGCCGGCGGCTATGCCGGCGCCCATATCGCCCGCAAAATGAACCCCGACCATGTCCGCGCGGTGATCATCATGATCGGTCTGGTCATGACCGCGCTTTTCTTCGCCCGGGCCTGACGGTCTTATTCAGAACAGGAAATCGTCGATATCCGTCGGCGGCGACGGAGCCTTGTCGGCCTTGGCGGCCGGGATTTCGATTGACCCGGATCCATCGAGCTGATCGAACAGGGAATGGATTTCGTGCTCGCTGGCCATGGTATAGCGGCCTTTCATCAGAGCGAGCACCCGATCCTTGATCTGGCCCAGATCATCGAAGCCGCCCTGCGGCACCACCGCGGCCATCCGCTGGAGATGCCGCACCACCTCGCGCAAGCCTTCGACACATTCCGGGTGTTCGGTTATCCGCGCCACGGTTTCGTCCAAGGCACGGCCGATCAAATGGCTGTCCCGCTCAAGGGAGGCCATCGGACGCGCCAGATCGTCGTTGGCAAGCTCAAGCGAATGGACGGAATCGGTCATTTCTTCGATGAGATGCGAGATATTGACGCTCTCGCCGTCCTGCCCGCCACGGTTCAGGCTTTCGGCCTCGGCGATCAATTTTTCCAAGCCCTGCATGATGACGGCGCCATCGTCGGCGGTGCGATTGGCAAAAACCCGCAATTCTTGCGCAATGACGCTCAGGGCGCGCCCCTCGGTGCCGAGACGGCCGCATTTGAGCGTCGCGTTCAGCCCCATGACGCGCATATCCGCCTCGATCGAATGAACGGCGGCCAGATATTTCACCATTTCCGATACGCCGCTCGACACCGACCTGGTCACCCCCTCGATCGCGGCATGCGCCTCGGCATATCTTTGCAGCAGGGTTTTCGCCTGATCGAGATCACGGCCGAGTTCGGCCAGGAAGGATGTGCCCTCCGCAGAACCGCAGACGGCAGCCCCTTGCTGGCGAACCATTTCGGCGTCTCCCGCCAGCCCCTTAAGATTGTTGATGATCTGACCGATTTCTCGGGAAAAGTCGCCCTCGGCATTCTGCAACTGCGCCGCTTCCAACCGGCAGATCGTCGCAACGATGGGTAACCGGTGCTCGTCGTCCAACGCTTCCTGCGCGGCGACGCTCCCCGACTCGAACAGACCGTTCACCACATCCAGACCGTGGATCACATGTTCCACCCTCTGTCGGGTAATATCGGCGATCTGCAAATCCGCCACCACCTTGGCGACGCGACCGGAGATCCGCTCGGAATGGGCGGCAAGCCCCGCCGATGCGGCCAGGGCCGCCTGCTGCCGTTCCATCACCTTTTGCAAATTGGCTTCCAGGCGATGCCCGATGGCCGTGAGGGACTGCTGGTTCTCCCGCTCGAAATCCTCCTGGTCGGCGCGGGCCTTGTCGATCAAGCGGCCGAGCGAGACCAATTCGACGCTCAATTTACCCAAGCCGTCGGCGGCCAATTCGGCCAGACGGCCGATCTCGCGGGTGAATACGCTGAAATCGACATCGCGCGCGGTAACGTGGGCCGCTTCGATCTTGGCGTTGATACCGAGAATCTGCACCTCGCCGATCGTACGGCTCAATCTCAGGATCCGCTCCTCGATACCCCCGGTCAAACTCACCAAAGACACCAGCGAGGCCTGCCCGGAATTGGCGCTGTCCGCCAGCTTGGAAACCTGGGCGGCGGCGGCGTCGAGGCGGGCCGTCGACGCCGCCAGAGCCTCCTCGGCCATGCGCTGGGAAAGATCGCCACAGGTTTCGGTGATGCGTTGCAACGACGACACCGCGGCGCTCAACTCTTCACCAACCTGCTGGAAAATCCGTTCGATCGGGGCAAAGGCGCTTTGCAAAGTGGACTGGGAATCGGCCAGAACCGCTTTCATCTCCGATTCCGTAAGAGTGCCCCCCGCCCCGAAACCCACCACCATATGTCTCCTCCATGCCTAGATTCAAAACGGCTCCGATCAGCCCGCCGGGGGCCGGCTCAAACGCCGGGGATGCTCATGCGACAATCACATCATCCTTAATATCCATGACCTTGCACACCACGTCGATCAAATCGGCAAGTTCGTTTCGGGCCGCCTGCAGAGAGTGATTGGCGATGATGGAAGTCTTCGGTTCGTCGCTGTCGAACAAAGTGAGACCCTGATGAAACAACCGACGGAAAATGATGCGCTCGCCCAGTCCCTCGGCAAGATGGAACCCCATGATCGGGGCGATCTTCTCCAAAACGCGGGTCATGTCTTTCTTATTCTGGTCGGCCAGCCCCGACAGACGATTACGCAAGACGATCCAGTCGAACGCGACTCGCCCGGCGTTTAACCGTTCCTCGCGGACTTCCCACAGCATCCGGGCATAGCCCCCCAGGGCGAGAGGCTCGAAGCTTCCCGGACGGAACTGCAACAACGGATCCAGATCGACGAAACTGTCATTTAAGGGGGTGACCAAGACGTCGGCCCTTTCATGGGCCGCCCGCGACAGGAACCCGTCACCGGCCGGACAATCGACGATGACGACGCGGCAGGTTTCCGCCAAAGCCGCCAGAACGTCGTTGAGCATTTGCAGGTCATGCCGGCGCGCGGCGCTGCGGCTATCTTGCGATGACGGCTCGATCAACCGATGCTCGGGCATGTCCAAATGGACCGAATGCTCCTCGCACCACATACGACGATTGCTCAGATAGCGGGTCAGGGATTGCTGATGGGAATCGAGATCGACGGAACCGACGGGAATGCCAAGACGCGACAAACCGATGGCCAGATGCACGGCGATCGTCGTCTTGCCCGACCCGCCCTTCTCGTTGCCGACCACGACAACCTTCGCGCCACCCGCCTTCACGTCGGAGCCATCCTGTCTTTGCCGATGGTCATATCATCGGCGTTCACCTCAAAGAGGTGCCGGGTAATCATCTCCGCTTGGAAAGACTTGCGCAAGAGGCCAGGAGCGTTTCCTTGAGCTTTATGAAAACAAAACCCCGGCTGGACTATTGTTCGCCCTTCGAATCCAGTTGCTGCATCAGAACCAGACCGGTCGCGGGAAAATAATGCAGGGACCGAGGAAGATTCCCGCCCAGATGCTGGGCGGCGATGGGCAGGTTCCGTTCCTGCAGATATTGCAGGACCCAGTCGGCATTCGCCTCTCCCACCACCGGACCGGGCATCACGTTGGCACCGCCGAAAATCTTGATTTCCAGCCGCTCCCG
Source organism: Telmatospirillum siberiense (assembly GCF_002845745.1). Lineage (GTDB taxonomy): Bacteria > Pseudomonadota > Alphaproteobacteria > Rhodospirillales > Magnetospirillaceae > Telmatospirillum > Telmatospirillum siberiense. The sequence goes on from NZ_PIUM01000008.1 coordinate 9,903, forward strand.
CCGAGCCCCCCGGCGTAACAATCCTTCAATCAGAAGATCCATGGAATGGTTTCCATAGCGGAGCATGGTCATCAAATCGTCCGACCGCGGCGCGGGCGTGGAAGGCAGCATGAAATGATTGATGCCGGCGATGCCGGCCAGGGGATCGCGAATGCAGGCGGCAACGCAACTGCCCAGCACCGTCTCCAGCATCTCATCGAGAATGTTGGTGATGTAAAGCTGGCATGGCGCCAGCTTTACCGCATTTTTTTGAAATTTCTGGCTGAAATAATGAGACGGTCCGTCGCTGAGATCCTCAGGCCAAGACCGTCTTTTCCCTTCGGGCTGATACGCCGAATCCCCCCGCAAAACTTTCCTCGGCGGCGAATGGGATTTGATCCTTGTCATACCTATCCTTTTTTACCCGGCCGGCGTCCTGAAACCGCTTGAGGACCTGGACGCCGGCCAGGATCCCTGTCATCTCGGCAAATCGCTCCTGCCCATAAGGAACTCGTCCACCGCCCGCGCCGCCTGTCGGCCCTCGCGGATAGCCCAGACCACCAGGGACTGGCCTCGACGCATATCGCCCGCAGCGAACACCTTGTCGAGCGAGGTGCGATAGGACTGCGTGTCGGCTTTGACATTGCCCCGCTGATCCCGCCCGACGCCCAACTGCTCCAGTAAGCCGTCATGCACGGGGTGAACGAAGCCCATGGCCAACAGAACCAAATCAGCCCTTAACACGAACTCGGAACCACCCACAGGTTGGAGTTTGCCATCGACACCGATTCCGCGCAACTGCGTGAGCTTGCCGTTTTCACCCTCGAAACGCTGGGCGGTGACGCCCCAGCGCCGTTCACATCCTTCTTCATGTGAGGTCGAGGTGCGCAATTTGTAAGGCCAATTCGGCCATGTCAGCGCCTTGTTCTCCCGTTCCGGTGGTTTAGCGAGGATTTCAAGCTGAGTCACCGACGCCGCCCCCTGCCGATTCGACGTGCCGACGCAGTCCGAACCGGTGTCGCCGCCTCCGATCACCACGACATGCTTGCCGGTGGCGACGATTTCCGATTCCTGCCAACCTTCGCCCGAGACACGGCGATTGGACTGGCCAAGAAATTCCATGGCGAAATGCACACCCGACAAATCCCGACCGGGAATCGACAGGTCCCGAGGCTTCTCCGATCCCCCGGTCAGCACGACGGCGTCGAAGGAGGACAACAGTTCATCGGCAGGAAAGTTCACGCCGACATGCACATTGGTCTTGAAGACCACACCCTCGCCCTCCATCTGGGCGACCCTGCGATCGATCGTCGACTTGTCGAGCTTGAAATCGGGAATACCATAGCGCATCAATCCGCCAACCTTGGCATTCTTCTCGAAGACGGTGACGGCATGCCCTGCCCGGGCCAGTTGCTGGGCGGCGGCCAGGCCGGAGGGTCCGGCGCCGATCACGGCGACCTTCTTGCCCGTACTGGTTTTCGGCGTCTCGGAAACGATCCAGCCTTCGGCCCATCCCCGCTCGACGATTCCATGCTCGATATCCTTGATGGAGACCGGCGAGTCAACGATGTTCAGAGTGCAGGCCGCCTCGCAGGGGGCAGGACAGACTCGCCCCGTCATTTCCGGGAAGTTGTTGGTGGAATGCAGAACCTCCAGCGCGTCCCGCCAGCGGTTCCGGTAAACAAGATCATTCCAGTCGGGGATGATGTTATTGACCGGACAACCGTTGTGGCAGAAGGGGATACCGCAATCCATGCAGCGCGCACCCTGATTGGTCAGGGCTGACGCATCCAGCGGAAGGGTGAACTCGTGGTAACTCCGCAACCGTTCCGCCACCGGCAGCGTCCCGTGATCGCGGCGCTCGATTTCCTTGAATCCCGTGGGCTTTCCCATCTCAGTGGCTCCCCGCCAGAGAGGCTTCCTCGGCCTGCACCTTCTGCATGGCCTCGAGCGCCTTGCGATAATCGACAGGCATGACCTTGACGAATTTCGGCATGTAATGATCCCAGTTGAGCAGCAGGTCATTGGCCCGGGCGCTGTTGGTGTAGCGCCGATGATTTTCGATCAGCATGCGCAGGCGAATTTCATCGTGCCGGGTCATGTCGGCCGAAATATCCACCAAACCATGTCCCTCCAGTTCGCCGCCGGACCAATCCTGAGCCTCGGGAGCATTTTCCTCGGCGGCGACGGGGGCCAGCTCGACCATGGCCAGATTGCACCTCCGTTCGAAATCACCATCCTCGTCAAGGACGTAGGCAATGCCGCCGCTCATGCCGGCGGCGAAATTGCGCCCCGTGCTGCCAATGACGACGACGATACCGCCGGTCATATATTCGCAGCCATGATCGCCGACCCCTTCGACCACCGCGGTGGCACCGGAATTGCGGACGGCGAAGCGCTCGCCACCGACGCCGCGGAAGTAGCATTCCCCTTCGATGGCACCGTATAACACGGTATTGCCGACGATGATGTTCTCCTCGGCGGCCAGTTTCGATTTCGGCGACGGCAGGATGACGATGCGTCCGCCCGACAGTCCCTTGCCCACATAGTCGTTGGCTTCGCCGGTCAGCTCCAGCGTCACGCCCTTGGCCAGGAACGCACCGAAGCTTTGCCCCGCCGTTCCGGCCAGACGCACCGAAATGGTGTCGTCGGGCAGACCATGATGGCCGTAGCGCCGCGCCACCTCGCCCGACAGCATGGCCCCCACGGTGCGGTCGACGTTATGGACCGGCAGATCGATCTGCACCGGCTTCCGGCTCTCAAGGGCCGGCATGGCCTGGGCGATGATCTTGCGGTCAAGGACGTCCTCCAGACCACGATTCTGCTTTTCGCAATGGCGCGTGGCCACTCCTTCCGGAGCATCCGGCGTATGGAACAAGCGGGTGAAGTCGAGCCCCTTGGCTTTCCAGTGATCGAGCGCCTGGCGCGCATCGAGCAGGTCGCTGCGCCCGATCAGATCTTCGAATTTGCGGATGCCCAGCGAGGCCATGATCTCGCGAACCTCCTCGGCGACGAAGAAGAAATAATTGATGACATGCTCAGGCTGCCCGGTGAACCGCTTGCGCAGTTCCGGATCCTGGGTGGCGACACCCACGGGGCAGGTGTTGAGATGGCATTTGCGCATCATGATGCAGCCCGAGGCGATCAACGGCGCCGTGGCGAAACCGAACTCGTCGGCGCCCAGCAAGGCCCCGATGATCACGTCGCGCCCGGTCCTGACGCCACCGTCCACCTGCACGGCGATACGGCCGCGCAATCTGTTCAGGACCAGGGTCTGATGGGTTTCCGCCAGACCAATTTCCCAGGGACCGCCGGCATGCTTGATCGAAGTCAGCGGCGAAGCGCCGGTGCCGCCGTCATGGCCGGAGATGGTCACATGGTCGGCGCGCGCCTTCGCCACACCCGCAGCCACGGTGCCGACGCCGGATTCCGAGACCAGCTTGACGCTGATGCGGGCCTGGGGATTGACGCTCTTCAGATCGAAGATAAGCTGCGCCAAATCCTCGATCGAATAGATGTCGTGGTGCGGCGGCGGACTGATCAGGCCGACGCCGGGCGTCGAATGACGGACCCGCGCGATGGTGGCATCCACCTTGTGGCCGGGCAGCTGCCCCCCCTCGCCCGGCTTGGCGCCCTGCGCCATCTTGATCTGGATGTCGTCGGCATTGACCAGATATTCGGCGGTGACGCCGAACCGCGCCGAAGCCACCTGCTTGATCGCCGAACGCATGGAATCGCCGTTGGTCAGAGGGCGGAAGCGTTCCGCCTCCTCGCCGCCTTCACCGGTGTTGGAGCGTCCGCCGATACGGTTCATGGCGATGGCCAGGGTGGTATGGGCCTCGCGGCTGATCGATCCGTAGCTCATCGCCCCGGTCGAAAAACGCTTGACGATCTGCGCCGCGGACTCGACCTCGTCCAGGGGCACCGGGGCGCCGACCGCCTTCAACTGGAACAGGCCGCGCAGATTGAGCAACCGTTCACTCTGGTCGTTCAACAGCTTGGAAAATTCCCGGTAGCGTTCGGGCAGATTACCGCGCACCGCATGCTGGAGCGCACTGATGGTCTGCGGCGTCCAGGCATGTTCCTCGCCGCGCAGACGCACGGCATATTCGCCCCCGGCATCCAACATCGAGCGCAGCACCGGCGAGGCGCCGAAGGCGTTCTGGTGACGGATCATCATCTCCCGGGCGATCTCTTCGACGCCGACCCCTTCGATGGTGGCGTTGGTGCCCTTGAAATAGGTATCGACGAATTTCCGCGACAATCCGACCGCGTCGAAGATCTGCGCGCCGCAGTAGGACTGGTAGGTCGAGATGCCCATCTTGGCCATCACCTTCAGGATGGCCTTGTCGATGCCCTTGATGAACCGCTTGTGCAGATCATGTTCCGAGATCGGTTCGGACAATGTCGGGCGGATGGCGTCCAGGGTTTCGAACGCCAGATAGGGATTGATCGCCTCGGCGCCATAGCCGGCCAGCAGGCAGAAATGGTGGACCTGAAGCGCGCTGCCGGTCTCGACGACCAAACCGACCTCGGTGCGCTTGCCTTCGGCGACCAGATGATGATGCACCGCCGATGTGGCGAGCAGCGCCGGAACCGGAATGCGCTCGGGGCCGACATCGCGGTCCGACAGCACGAGGATGTTCACCCCCTCGCCAACCACGCGGCTCACCTCCGTCTTGATCCGCTCGATGGCCTCTGCCAGTCCCTCCGGGCCGGAGGTCGCCGGCCAGGTGATATCGATGGTCACTGATTTGAAGGCGTTGTCGGCATGCTGGCTGATGGCGCGGATCTTCTCCAGATCCTCGTTGGTCAGGATCGGCTGGCGCACCTCGAGCCGCTTGCGCAATGCGCCGTCGGGCCTTCCCAGCAGGTTCGGCCGGGGCCCGATCAGGCTGACCAGGCTCATCACCGCCTCCTCGCGGATGGAATCGATCGGCGGATTGGTCACCTGGGCGAAGCACTGCTTGAAATAGGTGTAAAGCAGCTTGGGCTTGGACGAAAGCACGGCCAGAGGCGTGTCGGTGCCCATGCTGCCCACAGCCTCCTGACCGGCGACGGCCATCGGTGTGATGAGGAATTTGATGTCTTCCTGCGTGTAACCGAAGGCCTGTTGACGGTCGAGAAGCGAGACTTCGGTCGCCTGACGGTCGGGCTGCTGCTCGGGCAGGTCCTCAAGGAAGATCTGGCTTTTGGCCAGAAGCTCCGTATAGGGATGCGCGTTCGCCAACTCGGCCTTGATTTCGGCGTCATCGATGATGCGCCCCTGGTCGAGATCGATCAGCAGCATCCTGCCGGGCTGCAGGCGCCATTTCTTGACGATCTTCTCCTCGGGAATGGGTAGCACGCCCATCTCGGAGGCCATCACCACGATATCGTCATCGGTGACCAGATAACGTGCCGGCCGCAGCCCATTGCGGTCCAAGGTCGCGCCGATCTGCCGGCCATCGGTGAAACACACCGCCGCCGGCCCGTCCCAGGGCTCCATCAAGGCCGCGTGATATTCGTAGAAGGCGCTTCGCTTCTCGTCCATCAGCGGATTGCCGGCCCAAGCCTCCGGGATCATCATCATCATCGCATGGGCCAGCGAATAGCCGCCCTGCACCAGCAATTCGAGGGCATTGTCGAAGCTGGCGGAGTCGGACTGACCGTCGAAGGTCAGGGGCCACAACTTGGCCAAATCGTCGCCCAGGAGATCCGACTGCATGGCATAGCGCCGGGCCACCATCCAGTTCAAATTGCCGCGCAATGTGTTGATCTCGCCGTTGTGGCAGATCATGCGGAAGGGATGGGCCAGACTCCAGGTCGGAAAGGTGTTGGTGGAAAAGCGCTGATGGACCAGGGCGAGCGCCGAAACCAGGCGCTCATCGACGAGATCCTTGAAATAAGGACCGACCTGATCGGCCAGCAGCATTCCCTTGTAGACGATGGTGCGCGACGACATCGAGGGGATGTAGAAGGTTTTCGCTTGCGCGGAGAAACGCTCGCGAATGGTGATCGACATCTGCTTCCTGATGACGAACAGCTTGCGTTCGAACGCATCCTGATCGGCGAGCTGAGCGCCGCGACCGATGTAGACCTGCCGGATCACCGGCTCCGAGGCACGCACGCTTTCGCCAAGCACGCCGCTGTCCACCGGGACGTCGCGCCAACCGAGAAGGACCTGCCCCTCATCGGCGATGACCTTCTCGATGATCGCCTCGCATTCGGCGCGCACGTCCTTTTCCTGGGGCAGGAAGATCATGCCGACGCCGTAGGCACCCAATGCCGGCAGGGCGATGCCCAAGCGCTCCGCCTCGGGACGCAGTAAGCCGTCCGGCAACTGAAGCAGGATGCCCGCGCCGTCACCCGCCAGCGGATCGGCGCCGACGGCGCCACGATGGGTCAGGTTGACGAGGATTTGCAGCCCTTGCCGGACGATCTCATGATTTTTTCGGTTCTTGATATCGACCACGAAGCCGACACCGCAGGCGTCATGTTCGTGACGCGGATCATAAAGCCCCTGGTCGTTCGGAGAACCGTTCAAAGTCATTTTCCAAGTCTTTCCCTACAGCCGTCGTCCGAGATGACGGCAGACCACACAAAGGCATCCGGCAAAAACGATTTGCCGGCAACACGAAAGGATATTCGCGGGATGGCGTCGCGGAAGTCATTTTTCAGAAGATGGCGACGTCTGGTCAAGCTTTTCTTATCAGGATTATCCCTTGTCGCCCTTCTTCCCGCCACTCCTTTCCGCGCGCCTTTCCGATGCGTTGTTTAAAAATAATAGAAAATCCAGGATGATGCCCGCCGAACGAACGGAGACGGAACGCGCGATGACGGGTGACGGAGTGATTTGCGTGATCGGCGGCGGACCGGCCGGATTGATGGCCGCGGAGACGGCGGCCGCAGGAGGAGCCGACGTCGTCGTCTGCGACGCCATGCCGTCGGTTGGCCGAAAATTTCTTCTCGCCGGCCGCGGCGGCCTCAATCTGACCCATAGCGAACCCGGACCCGCGTTCGTTTCCCGCTATGGTGCCGAAGCCGGCCTGTTCGGCGGATTTCTGGCGGAATTCGGTCCCGATGATTTGCGCGCCTGGGCCCGGGATCTTGGTATCGAGACATTCGTGGGCAGCAGCGGCCGGGTTTTTCCGGCCGAATTCAAGGCGGCCCCCCTGCTCCGGGCGTGGGTGCGCAGGCTGCGCGACCAGGGGATCACCTTCCGCCCCCGCCATCGGTGGGCCGGTTTCGCCGACGACGGAGCGCTCGTCTTCCGCTCCCCCCGGGGCGAATGGCACCTGTCTCCCGGCGCGACCGTGCTGGCCCTGGGCGGAGGAAGCTGGCCGCACCTGGGATCGGATGGCGGATGGATTTCCCCCCTGCAGTCCATCGGCTGCCGGATCCGGCCGTTGCGTCCCAGCAACTGCGGCTTCCTGGTCGCCTGGTCGAGCCATATGGCACCGCATTTCGGCCAGCCCTTGAAAGCCGTCGCCTTAAGCTTTGGCGGGCGTCGCCTGCGGGGCGAGGCGATGCTGACCGAATACGGCATCGAGGGCGGAGCGGTCTATGCGCTTTCCGCCGCCTTGCGCGACGCGATCGATCGAGACGGAAGCGCCGTCCTGACTGTCGATCTCAAGCCGGATTTTTCCGAAGAGACGCTGAGCGAGCGTCTGGCACGGCCTCGGGGGCGACTATCGCTGTCCAATTGGCTGCGCCGGACCGCCAACCTGCCCCCGGCGGCCGTGGCCCTGCTCCGCGAGACGGCACCGGCGGAAGCCCTGGCCCGCCCGGCCTCCCTGGCCCGGGCAATCAAGACCGCGCCCGTGCCGCTCCATGGCGCGAGGCCGCTCGCCGAGGCGATCTCCAGCGCCGGCGGATTATGTTTCGAAGAGCTCGACGACGATCTCATGGTGCGCCGCCGCCCCGGACTCTTCGCCGCCGGCGAAATGCTCGATTGGGAGGCGCCGACCGGCGGCTATCTGCTGACCGGCTGTTTCGCCACCGGCCGGCGGGCCGGCCGGGGTGCTTTGCGATGGCTGGAAACCGCCGGGAAAAGATGAGGGCCGGCGGTCTCGGATGGGCCCCTAATCCATACGTTTCAACAACTCCACCTCGGTATCGAGAGCGGCGACCGATCGGCGCTGTTCGTCGACTTTCCGTCCAAGGGCCGACAATGTGGCCTCGATCATGGACGCGTTGACAACGACGGCGTCGACCTGTCTGACCGTCCCCTGGAAACGTTCCCGCACATCGCCGAAACGGCGATTGGCCGACTCGATCTTGCCGCCGAGGGACGACAGGCCATCCTCGATGCAGGCGATGGCCGTCTGGGTACGTCCCAGCGATGCCTTGGTATCGGTGGCCAGCTTTTTCACCTCGTTGGCGACGACGGCGAAGCCGCGCCCGGTTTCCCCAGCCCTGGCCGCCTCGATGGTGGCGTTCAAGGCCAGAAGATTGGTCTGCCCCGCAATACCGTCGATGATCTCGATGACGTCGCGCATGCCCGACGCGTGCCGGTGCAACGAGGCGAAGCCCTCGACCAGGGCATCGGCGTCCCCCGTGTCGAGCGCCAGATCGGCATTGGCCTGGATGCTGACGCGGATACCGTCCACCGTGCCACGGATATCGGAGAGCTTGGAGAGCACCCCCTCGATTTCGGACGTCAAAGCGACGCCGGTATCGAAGTGGGCGGTAAGACGATGGATGACGTAGCTCCGCAGGCGGTTGAGGATTTCGACCCGGTTGAGGTGGCATCGGGTGAAATATTCGCGAAATCTGGCGTAATAGATGGGAAAATTGTCGACCAGATCGTCGGCGAACGGTCCATCGCCGACATCGAAGAACACCACAGCGGACAATGTCTGATTGACATTGATGCCGAACATCTCGCCGAAAGTGGAAAATCCGGCAACCGGAGCCGGCCAGATTCCGGACAATCCGGCCAGCGCCGCTTCGTTGTTGAGACGACGCAGGATACAGTCGTTCAGCAGCACGGCAAGCGGAGCCGGCTTGCCGCGCAGGAAGACCTCGACATCCTGTTTGGTCTGCTCGATGAAGTCGGTGGCCTGCAGCAACCAGAGTTCGTCACCCGGATTGACGTCGCAAAAGAATGTGATGCTTCCCTGGACGGGGTCGATCCCGGCCACCGAGCGAACATAGAACTCGCCGTCCAATTCGATGCCGAAAGTATGCTTCTTCAGTTTTTCGGCCAACGCCGCCGGCGACACCCCCATGGCCCTGGCGACCGCCTCGGCCGCCGATACCGGCCGGCCACTGGCCGCGTCAAACACCGCCTTGACGCAACGCAGGTCGGGATCGGCATCGATGACGATGAAAGACTTGTCGGTCTTCTTGAAATTCTGACTTTTGAGCGCCCCATAGCGTTTGCCGGGCGCCAGTTTGAGAAAGGCGATGACGGCATGGTTCTCAAGCACTTTTCGGCCGTCATAAATATAGGTGTTGCGGAAGTCGAACTTTCCGCCCGCCGAACCACCGACGAACAGGCAGGGGAATCGGGCTGAGCGGTATACCGATTCCATGAAAAGATTTTCGCAGTTGGACAAGCCATCGATGAAAGTCAACGCCAGCGAATCATGCGCATCAAGATGGAACGACGGATGAAGCGAGTTCAGCGACTGACGGATGCGCCCCACCCGCTCCTCCCGGTTGAGGGACGGCTTGCCCTGCCGGATATCTTCGTTATGCAGGGGAATGGAGTGTATGGAGACCTGGTCGATCAGGTCCGGCGAAAATATCTGCACCACGACGCTCGACCATTGATCCCCGGTCGGCTTGTAGAGTGACCCACCGGCCTGGAAACATAGCTCCCCGGCCGTGGAGACGGCCAGCACCAGAGTATGCTCGGCAAGGCGTCTCAAGTTCGTCGTCACGCGAATGAAATCGACATGTGGCGAGACGAAGGCCAAGGCGATCGGCGACGGCCGGCCGGCGAAAAGAAAATCGTCGGAGGACAGTTGCGCCAGGGCTCCGTCGCTGTCGATCACCCGGATTGGGGGGGCCGGCGTCTTGACGGGAGAAACGGAAGTGGGTTCACGATCGACCGGCAAGGTGTCAATCGATGGGACAGCCTTGTTCCAAAGGAACATTCGACATCTCCTCTTCTTGTTTTTTTAAACATTTCTGTCTTTTTTACAGAAATTATATAATTTATTATTTAATTACATCCACCATCACCCCTCCCTTCGATAAGAGGAACAAGGGAGTGATGTAGATTGAGCGTATTCTGCTTTAGTGTGGACGATGACTCGTCGCCTGTCTGTCAGATGACGGACAGTTCCACATTCCGCCGACCTCGGCCCATTGATAAATTATCGAAAACGGACCTTCGGCCCGCGCGACGGCAAGGGGGTACAAAAGGGCGGACGAAAGCCCTTCTCCCACAGGGGTTACGGCATCACGCATTTTTTCAGTAGAGAAAAGCCTGTTGTTTGCGAGCCGAAGACGAAGCAATCCTTCGGTGGCACCGGCAGGGACGCCCATAGGGCTAGCTTAACCCTCGCCCCTTGCGGGAGAGGGTGGCCGCTTTAGCAGACGGAAATGATGTCACGAAGACTTTTTCCGCAGCCTGTTAGCGGCCGGGTGAGGGGGCGCGCGTCGGCGCGACATAAGAGTTGTTTGTTTCCGCACACTTTTTCCGCGCTCGGCGCGCGTAAGTCCCTCACCCGCTCGCTTACGCTCGCCGCCCTCTCCCACAAGGGGCGAGGGAGAACGCGACTACGCCCGCCCTATCCCGGCAGACATGTGGAGACCAGCTTCGTCGGCGCGTTCTTCGCCTGTTTCTTCAATTTGGCGATGAGAGCGCTGACGTCGTCGGCTGAAAAAAGACGGCGGGGGGACGCCGCTTCGACCACCACGGCGCTCGCCGAAAGCAGGGGAAAGCACTTCACCGTTCCATCGCGATCGGCGGCGCTGATGCAGCCCGCCGCCCTCGCCTCGGCATCGTAGAAGCTCTCCGCGTCGCTGCGGAACGCCTCCAGCAGGTACCCGGCCTCCGTGGCGGCCCCGGCGGCAAGGGCTCCGACGAAGCCGATGAAAAAATCATCGCCGCCGATGTGCCCCAAAAAACATTCGGCGGCCAGCCGCTTGCGTATCATTTCGGCGAACAGCAAAATCGCCCGATCCCCCTGGCGAAAACCGTACTTATCGTTGAACGGCTTGAAATTGTCGAAATCGACGTAAACGTAGGCGCAGGGACTATTGACGTCGGCAAGGCTCTCGGCGATGAACTGATTGATCAGAGAATTGCCCGGCAGTTTGGTGAGCGGATTCTGATCCCGCGCCTGAGCCAGGCTTTTTTCATTGATCACCCGGATGATCGAACGTGCCGACAAAAAGCCGACGTAGCGCATCTGATCGACCAGAATGATCCCTTCCGCCTCCTCGTCGCCCGAATAGATCGACATGATATTCTCGACGGGCATCTGGACGTCGGCGATCGGACAACGAACGATGAAATCCTTGAGTTTGCGGCCCAGCCCCTTATTCGAGATGAGATCCTTGCCGAAAGGCGAGTAGGCGTAATTCTTGATATTGCTCTCCCGGACGATCCCCAGGGGCTGCCCCATGCGGTCGACGACGGGAAGAAAAGTCTGACGGGTGTCGCGCCGCAGCCGATCAAAAACGGCGGTAATTTCGTCGTCAATGGTCAAGGGCGGGATCGGCGCCATCTGATCGAGAATAATCTTGCGGTCCCCCACCCTGCCCCGGCGATCGTGCCGGGACAATTCCTCGACATGCGGATAATGGGATGGCAGGTCGCCCGGATGCAGGCAGGGTCCCTCGATCATGACGCCCTGGGCCAAGTCGCAGCCGACCTCCTTACAGGTCATGAACTCCGATCGCGACTCGACACCGACCGCGACCACGACGATTCCCAGCAGATGAGCTGTCGCGACCACGTTGGACAGCAACATCTTCTTCTTGGAATCGGACGTTACGTTGCGGATAAAAAACTGATCGAGCTTCAGGAACTCCGGCTCGACACCGTAGAGCATCTGAAAACCGGCGACGCCGCCGCCAAAACGATCGATGGCGATCTTGCAAGTCTGGCGTTTCAGGGCGCGCACCCAGGGCGCCACCGGGTCGAAGACCCCGGGTGGCGGCTCGCTGATCTGGAAGGTAATGGCGTTTTCCGGCACATCGTACTGGGAAAGCAATCCCCTGATCTGACGAGGCAGACTATCGCTCCCATCCAGGGACCGGCTATCGATATTGAGAAACAGGCGGGCGCCGCGGGCGTGGGGCAGACCGGCGAAACGCGCCGTCGCCATTTCCCACAGCCGCAATTGGACGACATCGAGTTGACCGATCGCGTAACAGGCATCGAAAAAAGCCCGCTGATCGGGAAATCCCTGATCGGCACATCCATTCAGCAGCGCTTCGTAGGCGAAACAATGCCCGGTGGCCATATTGACGATGGGCTGAAAAGCGTGATCCAACCGTTCGATGACAGTCAAAGGATCAGGCATATTCACGGCACTGGAAAAGAGCGACCCCGCTTCCTTGGACACAACGCCAGCTTTCAGTTTTTCGGCAACCTCAAGAGACCGGATTGAAACGGCCCCGCGCTCGTCCGATCATATTCCTAACGGGGCCCGATTTATCGGCAGAATCTGTGACCCCTCCGCATTTGTCAATATTTCAGGCACAACGACACCCAATGTTCATTATTCCTCAATTCATATTTTTGAAACATGTTCATGCCACCATAAAATCATTACTGAGTTTTAAAATAAAATATAACCCAACCACCACTAGAGCATAACGGCTCATCCGAAGTGGCAAATATGAGGAGAAGAGATGTCCGATAAAGATTCCGTAGAGGCCGCGCCTTCGGTTGAAATCGATGGAGAACGGCATTTCCTTGTCGATCAGGAACGCCTCGCCATCCTTTCCGAAGCTCTTGGCGAGAGCAAATTGACCGAACTCACCCTCACCGCCCGTCAATCCATTCTCGAATCGGCCGGCGAGTTGCGAGCCAACTGGCAAACGGGAGATGTTCACGCCGCCGGTCGCAGCGCCCATCGTCTGGTCGGCGTCGCCGCCAATTTCGGATGGCCCGCCCTGGCCGCCGTTGCCCGGGTCATCGAACGGGCCTGTCACGACGGGACCGACGGACGTCAGCACGCGCCCCAATTCGAGGAGATCCTGGCGGCATCATTGGCAGCTCTTTCCATTTCACCCGCCGGCTGATGAAACAAGCTTTTCATGGGTGTGGAAATTCCTGCTGTTTTCGGTCACTCTCTGCCGACCGGACGGCTCGGATAGAAGTGCGACGGTACGGCTGACCGAACAGAGGTTGTTACAAGAATAAATATGTCAGCGTTCAATCCCATGGACCTGACCGTCCGCCCGGTGCTCGTCGCCTTGTGGGGATTGGTCCTGGTCGCCTCGTTTCTCCGCCGCCGTCAACAGGCCCACAGCGCTGCCACCGTCCGCCTTTTGTTGCTCGTTCTGGGTGTGATCGCCGCCACCGCCACGGCTGACGGGGCTTTGTCGGCGGACGCCACGTCAGGGATTGCCCCGCTCCTCAAAGGACTGCTCGCCTTGGGCTTGCTGCTGACGCTGGCCCGCTTGCCCCGTTACGCCGACAACCGGGGACGAACTGGCGTATCGCCACAGCCATCTTCGGAGACCGGGACCGCGCCGACGCGATCCCTGATCGACAACCTTCCCGAGGCCCTGCTCATCCATGACGGGAAAGGCCGGCTCACCGAAATCAACAATACGCTATGCCGCATGCTGGGCTATCAGCGACACGAATTGATCGGCATGCGGATCAGTGATTTCGAGACGCGCCTCACCCGCGACGAGTTGGAGGAGATCTGGCGCGACATCGAATTCACGCCTCCGGGCATCCGCCACGGCATCTGGACGCGCAAGGACGGCACCCGCCTGCCCATCGAAGTCGCCATTGCGCCGCTCCCCCGCGAAGACGCCTCCCATCCGCTGATCATCGCGCTAGCGCGTGATGCCAGCGAGCACCAAACCCATCTGGCCAATCTTGAAAGCACGGTCGAGCGGTTGACCTGCGCGCAGACACGCGCGGAAACGGCGATCCAGGCCAAAAACGGTTTTCTGCAAAGCACCGGCCGCAAGTTGCGCACGCCGCTCACCACCATTCTCGGCCTGACGCAGATGATCGAAAAAGGACTGTCGAATGGCGACGACAAGATTTCCGATTATCTGAAGAGCATCCATTCATCGAGCCTCGATTTGCTCGAGGTGACGGAAGAACTGTCCCGTGCCGCCACTCTCGAGGCCGCCGCCACCGGCGATGAACAGCACAGCTACCGGACCATCATCGAGATGTCGCCGGACACCATCTGTCTGTGTCACGACGGCGTCATCACCTTCATCAATACAGCCGGACTGCGGCTGTTGGGCGTCTATGACGCAAAACAGGTGGAGGGTCAGGCGCTGAGCAAGTTCGTCCATCCCGATTATCAGGTGTTGTGCGAGGGTAACTTCAGTCCGCTCATCGGCGAGACGGCCGCGACGCCGATGAAATTCCTCCACGCCTCAGGCAAGGCGCTGGACGTCATCGCCTCGGCCTCGGCGGCGCCGGAAGGCGACGGAAATGTCCTCGTCGTGGTCAGAAACATCTCCGATGTCATGCGCGCCAACCGTGATGTCGCCGCGCAGGCCAAGCGTTTGAACAGCATTCTCGACACCGCCGTCGACGCCATCGTGGTGACCGATGAGCGGGGAAATATCGAGACCTTCAACCGCTCGGCGGAAACCATGTTCGGCTACAACGCCAATCAGACCATCGGCAAGCCGATCGAGATTCTGATGACCGAGGAGGGAGGCCGGGATCATAAAAAGAAACTCGCCGCCGCCCTTGCCACCCGGCAGCCGCAGATCGCCGGATCCGCCCGCGAGATCGCCGGCCGTCGCCAGGATGGCAGCGTCTTCCCGGCGGAGATTTCCGTCTCGCTCTGCCATCTCGACGATCGACGCCTCTTTACGGCTATTTTCCGGGACGTCACCGAGCGCCGCAATTTCGAGGACTATCTCGCCCATTCGGCCAATCACGACTCCCTGACCGGCCTTCCCAACAGACGCCTGCTGCAGGAACGGCTCCAGCATGCCATCGATCACGCGGCGGTGAACAAGTCCTGGGTGGCCGTCTGGTTCGTCGATCTCGACGGTTTCAAGATGGTCAACGACGTCATGGGACATGTCGCGGGCGACGAACTGCTGATCGAGGCCGGACGCCGCATGGTTTCCGGCGTCAAATCGACAGACATGGTGGCGCGCTTCGGCGGCGATGAATTCACCATCATCAACAGCGGCGTCCATAACCGTACCGAAGTGGGCCAGGCGGTCGAACATTTCATGGCCACGCTAAGCCGCCCATTCATCCTGCGCGGCCGCGAGTTGACGTTGAGCGCCAACGTCGGCATCGCCATCTTCCCGGAACACGCGGTCTTGGCGTCGGAACTCATCGTCCATGCCAGCGCGGCGATGCTTTTCGCCAAGGCCAGCGGCCGCAACCTCTATCGCTTCTTCGACCCCGTCATGCACAGTCAATCGGCCGAACGGCTGACGCTTGAGAACGAGTTGCGACGCGGCATCGAACGCGACGAATTGCTGCTGTATTACCAACCGCAAATCGATGTCGCCAGCGGACGCATCGTCGGACTTGAAGCTCTGGTGCGCTGGAAACACCCCAGCATGGGACTGATCCAACCGAGCCGCTTCGTCCCGATCGCCGAGCAGACCGGCCTGATCGTGCCCCTGGGTGCCTGGGTTCTGCGGCGCGCCTGCACCGATCTGCGCCAGCTTCAGGACATGGGACTGAACAATGTCTCGATCGGCGTCAATATCTCGGCTCGGCAATTCACCGATTCCGATGTCTTAAGCCAGATCCAGCAGGCCATCGAGGAAACAGGCATCGATCCGCAACACCTCGACGTGGAGATCACCGAAAGCACCCTGATGAACAACCCCGAACATGTGATCAGCTATCTGGAGCGCATGAAGGGATTGGGCATCCGCCTGTCCATCGACGATTTCGGCACCGGCTATTCCTCGCTCAATTATTTGAAGCGCTTCCCCGTCGACACTTTGAAAATCGACCGCTCCTTCGTCATCGACATCGCCGACAATCCGAAGGATGAGGCGATCGCCGTCACCATCATCACCCTGGCCCATTCCATGGGAATGACGGTTCTGGCGGAAGGCGTCGAACATGCCAGACAGGCGGAAATTCTGGCGAATCATCGCTGCGATATCATCCAGGGCTTCCTCTACGGCAAGCCGATGTCCCTGCCGGACGCCATTGCCGAATTGCAAATGGGCCGCAACATCGCCATGCCGGAGAAAAAAGCCCATTGAGGGCCCGCGCCATCGTTGGCGAGAAGCCATGGGTTTCGGAGAAATCCGCCCGGCGATTGGGTCCGATCACCGAGAGTTGGTATTAGGTTCAGTGGACAATTGGCAATCGGCCGGATGAGGCTCGTCCTCTTGATCGTTCCTGCGCGCTCCGGCTTTTGATGAACCACCAAGACACCAAGGTGGTGGAGTGTGCCTCTGGCATTTTCCCGACCCGTCATCGGCTGTCGGGCGAATGCCTGCGGCGCGGATTGGCTGCCGCCGACTGATCCGAAAGACGCCTTGGTGTCTTGGTGCCTTGGTGGTTCAAAATTCCTTTCATGCCATCGGGAAAACGGGAGAAGCCTTAACAGGCTGCGGAAAAAGCCGGAATTTCTTCGTCATTCCCGCGAAAGCGCATAGGCGCTAACTTAACCCTCGCCCGCTTTGCGGGAGAGGGTGGCCGCTTTAGCGGCCGGGTGAGGGGTACGCGCGTCTGCGCGACATAAAAACTTGTTTGTTTCTGCACACTTTTTCCACGCTCCCGCGTGTAAGTCCCCTCACCCGCTCGCTTACGCTCACCGCCCTCTCCCGCAAAGCGGGCGAGGGCTTAAGTTAGCGCCTATGCGCTTTCGCGGGGATGACGACGGAAATGATGTCACGAAGACTTTTTCCGCAGCCTGCTAAAGCGTCACGTCCGGCCGCTGCTCGGTCGAGGAGGCATCGACATCCCGCTGCATATCCTGTTCGACGTAGCGCAAGACCACTTCCACCGCCTCGTCGATCGACAGGCTCGCCGTGTCGATCTCCAGTTCCGGATTGACCGGCTGCTCGTAAGGCGCCGTTACCCCGGTGAATTCGGCGATCCCTCCCTGACGGGCCTTGGCGTAGAGTCCTTTCGGATCGCGGCGTTGGCATTCCTCGACCGGCGCCTTGACAAAGATCTCGTGGAACAGGCCGGGCGATGCGGCACGCGCCCGATCCCGGTCGGCCCGATAGGGTGAGATGAAAGCCGCGATGACGATCATTCCCGCCTGGGCGAAAAGATGCGCCACTTCGCCGATACGGCGCACATTTTCGGCCCGGTCCTCGGGCGAAAAGCCGAGATCGGCGTTAAGACCCTGGCGGACGTTGTCTCCGTCGAGAACGAACACCTGATAGCCCTTGGCGAACAGACGACGTTCCACCTCCATGGCGATGGTGGATTTCCCCGAGCCGGAAAGCCCGGTCAGCCAGAGCACGCCGGGCTTATGGCGGTTGACCGACTGGCGGTCGCGCAACGAGACCTTGTGAGCAACGGCAGTGATATCGTCGCCGACCGAATCCGGCTTGCAGCGATGATCGGGCAACCCCTTCATGGAGATGACGCCACCGCCGACGATGTCGAAATTATCGACCAGCACGAAACGACCGGTTTTCGGATTATCGACGAATTCATCGAAAGCCACCGGACCGCGTGATCGCAGCATCACCTCGGCCACGGCGTTTTTTTCGACGAAATCGGTATCCACCGAGGCCAGATCCGTGACGTCGATAACCCGTTCGACCTTCTCCACCACGACGCTGTATTCGGCGGTACCCAGTTTCATCTTGTAGCGCCGGCCGGCCGACAATGGCGCCCGACCCAGCCAGAACAGCCGGGCACGAAATAGATAGCTTCCCAGCGGCGGATTATCGAGCAGACTGGCGATCTGCCCACGCTCGATGAAGACCTGCTCGTCCAGCGTCACGCCGATGGACTGCCCGGCCACCGCCGTGACCGCCACAGGCTGGACATGCCAGCCCTCGATCGAGGCGATCCGGGCGGTTTTGCCGGAGGGCGAGAACAGCAGTCGGTCCCCCACCTTCAGGTTGCCGCTCTCGATACGCCCGGCGATGATCCGCCGATGATCGAACTTGAAGACGTCCTGGACGGGAAACCGCAAAGGCAGCGACGTCGCTTCCGTAACCGGCGCGAAACCGTCCAACGCCTCGATCACCGTCGGGCCCTCATACCAAGGCATATTGGCCGAACGATGGGACACATTATCGCCATGACGCGCGGCGGCGGGAATGATCTCTGTCGGCGTCACGCCGATTTCCGCGAGATAGGCGGAGATCTCAGCCGAAACCTCCTGGAAGCGCCCTTCGGAGAAATCCACCGCGTCCATCTTGTTGACGACTACCGCCAACTGGCGAAGCCCGAGAAGATGGAGAAGATAGCCATGTCGCCTCGATTGTTCCTGGACCCCCTCGATGGCATCGATGACCAGAACGGCGGCGTCGGCGCTCGCAGCGCCGGTGACCATGTTTTTCAGAAATTCCTTATGCCCCGGCGCATCGATGATGACATAAGGACGGCGCTCGGTCTTGAAGAGGATCTGTGCCGTATCGATGGTAATTCCTTGATCGCGCTCGGCTTGCAGGGCATCCATCACGAAAGCCCATTCGAAGGGCATGCCGCGCTTGTCGCAGACTTCGCGCAAGCTTTCCACTTTGCCCTCCGGCAGCGCGCCGGTCTCGTGCAGCAGGCGACCGACCAGGGTCGACTTGCCGTGGTCGACGTGACCGACGATGACGATCTTGAGGGCGGAAACGCTGGTCATGGCATTCATTTTACATATAACCCTGTGAACGCAGGCGCTCGAAAGCGTCCTCGGATTCCTTGTCCTGCGCGCGCCCCGAACGCTCGGAGACGCGCGTGGTCCGCAATTCCTCGATGATCTCGGCGACGGTGACCGCCGTGCTGGCGACGGTCCCCGTACAAGGCGCACAGCCCAGTGACCGATAGCGGCGGCCATTCTTGGCGAAATAGAGATCGACCACCGGGATATTTTCCCGCTCGATATAGCGCCAGATGTCGAGTTCGCCCCAATGCAGCAGGGGATGAATGCGCAAATGCGTGCCCGGAGCAAAATCGGTCTTGAACTGGTCCCAGAATTCCGGCGGCTGATCCTTGAAATCCCATTCGGCGGTCTCGTTGCGCGGGCTGAAGACACGCTCCTTGGCCCGAGTCCCCTCCTCGTCGCGGCGAATGCCGACGATGACGCCGGTAAAGCCGTTGTCGTGGATGATTTGTTTCAAGGGCTCGGTCTTCAAAGCCGAACAGCAGGTCACCCGGCCGCGGGATGGATGCATGCCGTCTTTCAGGGCCTGCTGGTTGCCGCCGATGATCAGCGGCAGATTCCATTCCTTGGCCACGCGATCACGGAAAGCGATCATTTCCGGGATTTTATAGCTGGTGTCGACATGCACCACCGGAAACGGCACATGGCCGAAGAATGCTTTCCGGGCCAACCACAGCAAGACGTTGGAGTCTTTGCCGATCGACCACAACATGGCGACCTTGTCGATCCGGTTGAACGCTTCGCGAAGAATGAAAATGCTCTGGCTTTCCAGGGCGTCGAGATCAGTGCTCATGACTATTTGCTTACCCGATGAATTCCGCATTCCGTTTTAGCGGCGCCGGCCCATCGTCCCGCCCTGACCGGTTCGTTCGCCCCGGTCGGCCGGGAACAGGGCCAACAGCCGATGGAGTGGTACCCCTGGGCGACCAGGGGATGAGCAGGCAACTTCCTAAGACGGAAGGCCTCGTCGATTCTCTGCTGGCTCCAACGGGCCAACGGGGCGATCTTCACCACCTCACCCGCGCCCGCCTCGATGGTCGACAGGCTTTCCCGCCCACCGCCGTGATATTGCTTGCGCCCGTCGATCAAGGCCCGAAAGCCCCGAACAGCCCGCCTCAAGGGTTGCACCTTGCGCAGATTGCAGCAGGCGTCGGCATCGGTGAGCCACAATTCGTCAGCTTTCTTAACGTCCTCGGGATCCGGCCGAATGACCCGCAGGTTGCGCAGTCCCAAAACCTCCGTCAGGCGGACCTGATAGGCGAGCGTTTCATCGAACAGTTCGCCGGTATCGAGAAAGATCACCGGAATCGTCTTGTCGCACTGCGCCACCAGATCGAGCAACACGGCCGCCTCGGCACCGAAGGAACTGATGACCGCCAAAGATTGGGGAAACTCCCGCCGCATCGCCGCTATCAGGTCCAATCCGTCCAAATCCCCATGCGCCCCGCGCAAGCGGGCCACGTCATCCTCGATGCTCATTCGGCGGCGTCCCGCCCATTGCCGGGTGCCTCGATAAGGGCGCGCACGCTGTCGATGAAAACCGCGACGGCTTCCCGGTAGGCATCGGGACGACCGCTCGACAGCGCCGCCGTCCGTTCCGCCTCGACATGATCGAGGGACGCCGCAATTCGCGCCTTGGCTATTCCACGAACGCGATCGTGGATTACCGTCGCCGATTCGTCGTCTTTCGTGAATTGACCGTCATGATGAAGGACACGGCGCGCCGCCAGGGTCTGCGCATCCTCCGCCGCGCGCAAGGCCTCCTCCCACCGACCGACCTGAAGATGGCGATCCAGACGGATCAGGGCGTCGTCGGCGAGATCCGCCAACAGATCGTCCGAGGCGAAGGGTGCCGCGCATTCGCCGCGCAAGGTCGGAGCCCCCTTGAACCTGTCCTCGTCGCCCCAATCGATGAACAGCTTCCCCTCGTCGGAAGCGTCGGCAAGCGGCGTCAACAGATCCTTGAGCCCCTCCTTGCCCAACCGCTCGGCCCAGCGCCGAACGCTTTCTCCGGATTGTTTGCCCCCGGCATATCCCTGGCGCAGGAGACGCAGGGCCGCCAAGCCGTGACGGGCCGGAATGATCGGTCCATGCAGACCGACGACACCATCCTGGACGCCGGTCCGCCCGTCGCCGCCGATATGGATCTGATAATGGGGGGCGGGCACGCCATCGATCTTCTTGGCCAGGCCCTGGAATCCGAAGTCGGCGATTTCATGCAGGCCGCAGGAATTCTGGCAGCCCGATACCCGAACGGAAATTCCCTTGGCCGTGGGATCGTCCTTCGCATCCGCCCAGACCTGACGGCCGAAGCCTTGCGAATTGGTGATTCCGATACGGCAGGTCGTGGTTCCCGGGCAGGACACCACATCGGCGCTCTCGGAGGCACTGGCCGGCACGTCGATATTGATGGCCCGCAGACGCTGAGCCACCTCGTCGAGGCGATCACCGGGGACGTCGGGCAGAACGACATTCTGATCGCGCGTCACCCGCAATTGCCGGATGCCGACGTCCCGGCCGATGGCCGCCAGGCCCTCGAGTTGCTCGGACGACAACAAGCCCAACGGCGGATTTCCGACCACGGCGAAACGTCCGTCATGCTGCTTGACGATCCCCAAGGGGGTCCGTTCGATCGCCGCCTCTTCCGGCCGGCGCCACTGCAAAGGCTGCCAGGGGCGCTGGGGCAGGCCGCGCAGACGTTCGAACTCCTCGGCGAACAAGGCGCGGAATTTTTCCTCGCCGAACCGCTTGACGACGAATTTGATGCGCGCCGCATTGCGATTGATGCGGTCCGAATAGCGCTGATGCAGACGGGCCAGGGTCTCCACGACCGTCTGCAATTCCTCTTCGGTCACGAAATCGAGGACTTTCGTCGCCGGACGCGGTTGACCGCCCAAGCCGCCCCCGGCGTAAACGATGAAACCCTTCTTGCCATTCGCTTCGGTGGCGATGAACGACAGATCGTGAATGGCCGAGACGCCGCAGTCCGTGGCGCAGCCGGACACCGAGATCTTCACCTTGCGCGGCATATGCTGGACCAGGGGATGGCGGATCCAGCTGCGAGCCAGACGGCTCGCCACCTCGCCGGCATCCACATGCTCGCGCGGGCAGTTGCCGGCAAGGGCGCAGGCATTGATGTTGCGCAGCGTGTTGCCGCAGGCTTCGCGCGTGGTCAAACCATTGGAATAAAGGAACTCCAACGCTTCGGCCGTGCGTTCCAGCGGCACGAAATAGGTCTGGAAATCCTGACGGGTGGTGATGTGGGCATCGCCCTGGCAGAATTTTCGATTGAAATGCGCAAGCACGCCCAGCCAGGGCAAGGGCACCAGCCCCCCCGGAATCTTGATGCGGACCATCTGCACGCCCGGCTGTTTCTGACCGTAGACGCCGAAGCGGACGCGGAATGCCGTCCACTTGTCCTCGTCCCAATCACCGCCCAGGCGGTGCTTCAACCCCTGCCGGTATTCGTCGAGATCAGAAAGCCGAACCAGGGGTTCGATTTCGCGGGAAGCATTGACGGACATGGTCACCAATCGGCCCTCGCTCTCCATTACACACAACATATGTGTTAATACAATCTATTTGCGCATACATTCGTGCATTTTTTCGACATCGTCAATAGTTTCGGTGAATTTTTATTTATCTATCAATGTTGTAGACTACTGATAACCATATTCAGAACATGCTTATCTGACGCCGTTCTTCCCACGCATATCCTTGAATTCATATCAATTCGGTCAAACAAAGCCCCTCGGCGGGACGCTCGCTCAGATCTTGATGACGCTTCCGCTCCGCTTCAGCGGGCGAGAGGCGCCGCCCAGGCTAAAGGATCTGTTGAAATTACCGCGTCATGCTCGACAGTCACGTCCTGATGACAGGGAAATTCCCATCGGCAACTGGGATGATACCCCCCTGAGACAACGGTTGCACCACTAACAGATGATCACTTAATAACGAAATCTAGGCGCGAAATCCGTCGTACAAAATAGTAAAAATATAGACACATCGTAAGGTTTTATTGATTTGAGATCGCCATTTAATTAAAGTTAAAACATCATCAATTGATGTTTTCCACATGAGCACGTCAGACTCGTTAGAAGAATATATTTTAGAGCCTGCGAGTTCACCGCACCAAAGTCGAGAAGGAATCCGTTCCGTGCGCAACAAGCCGTCCAGGGCATGTCTTTTTCTGTCCATCACGCTCCCCGCGCTGGCGCTGTTTTCCCAGCCAAGCCATGCGCAAGAAACGTCCATCTCCGCCCAAACTCCGGGGGGCCATGTGAATGTGGCGACACTGCCGGGAATCGAACTCGGCGGTCAGGTCTCCAACTACCGCTATCAGGAACATGTGGTTTCCAACGCCGAATTCATGCATGAAACGGGCGTCAAGGTCGGCATAACCGGTGCCATCACCGAGTTCGTCTATCAAGGCTTTTTCGTGACCGGTGATGTCCGCTTCGCCTATAGCGGCAACGATTACTCGAGCGCCAGCGGCAAACAAGACGATATCCCCGACTATTTATTTGAAACGCGCGCCGTGGTCGGAAAAGACCTGTTCGTCACCGGCCCCTTGCTGAAGGGGGCGATCGTCGGTATTTCCCCGTACATCGGCATCGGATACCGGAGACTGTACAACGACTCGACGGGGCAGACGGATCTGGGAGTGAAAGGCTACACGCGGGAAAGCCAGTATCTTTACCTTCCCGTCGGCGTAACGCACCGTTTCGGCGTCAGCGAAGGCGCGCGAATCAGCGTCAACACCGAATATGATCAACTGATTGAAGGATGGCAGACGAGCAATCTGAACGACGCCTCTCCCGCCTTTCCCAACATCGAGAGCAAGCAACGCGGGGGCTTCGGCTTACGCGGCAGCGCCATGTATGAACGAGGCATCTGGTCTGTCGGTCCGTTCTTCAATTATTGGAACATCAACCAATCGGAAACCGCACACTTCACGGTCGCCAGGTGGCGCTACTCCGGATTCGAACCCCACAACCAGACCCTCGAATACGGCGTGCAGGCGCGCTACCACTTCTGATGCGCTCCTCGTCCCTTGCGGGCTATGGCATTCACACATCTCGGCTTTGCCGGGAAGAAATGCCGTCGTTCGCGAGCCTTCAGGCGAAGCAATCCAGTCCTTCCGGCAGTCTGGATTGCTTCGTCGCTCCGCTTCTCGCAATGACGCTTAATATGTTGAGAATAGGTTACTGTGGTCCCTGGGCTTGCCCCGGGGATCCACCTGCCCGCCTCCAATGAGCTCGGCCGATCCGCGCAATCATGGATTGCCGGATCAGGTCCAGCAATGACGGTTTTGGGTTGTCGTCAGCACACAAACTCAGCCGGACAACCGTGGAACAAGTCCGGGCAGAACGAGTGTAAGGCATCCCACCGATGCCTACAGCATGGCGCTGGTGCGGGCCAGTTCCTCGCGGCTTTCCAGGGTGGTCCCCTCCCAGCCGTCGCGCAGAAAGAAGCGGGCCTGACGCGGCCACAAAAGGACCCGCTGGCCCGGCGCCAGTTCAAGTTCCGCATGGCGCTGCCGGCTGGTTTCCGCCTCGATGATGTGTTCACCCAGCGAAAGTTCCACCCGTACCACCGCCCCCAGAACCGAGACGTGGCGAACCACGGCGAAGCTCCCCCCTCCCTCTCCGGGTCGCGAAAGCAGCAGATCGTGCGGCCGGACGAAGGCGACGCCGGCGGCGTCGGCGACACCGGCATAGGACGGCGCCGGCATGACCAACGGCCCGATTTCCGCCTGACCGCCCCGGATCCGGCAAGGCAGGGCATTGACGTTGCCCAGGAACTGGTAAACGAAGGGTGTCGCCGGCTGATCGTAGATTTCGGTGGGAGTACCGATCTGTTCGATGCGCCCCTGGTTCATCACCACCACCCGGTCGGCGACTTCCAGCGCTTCTTCCTGATCGTGGGTGACAAAGACACCGGTGATCTTCAATTCGTCGTGAAGCCGGCGCAGCCAACGGCGCAATTCCTTGCGCACCTGGGCGTCGAGAGCGCCGAAGGGTTCATCCAGAAGCAACACCCGGGGTTGGATCGCCAGGGCGCGGGCCAAGGCCACCCTTTGACGCTGCCCTCCGGAAAGCTGCGAGGGATAGCGCAGGGCCAGACCGTCCAGTTGCACCATGGACAGAAGATGATGGACGCGTTCGGCGATCTCCGCCTTGGACGGACGCTCCTTGCGTGAACGCACCTTCAAACCGAAGGCGACGTTGTCGAACACCGTCATGTGCCGGAACAGCGCATAATGCTGGAAGACGAAACCGACGTGGCGGTCGCGCGCCGAAACCAGGGTGGCGTCACCGCCGTCGAACAGCACGCTGCCCGAATCGGGAAACTCCAGACCGCCCAGGATACGCAGCAAGGTCGTCTTGCCCGATCCCGATGGCCCCAACAGGGCGACCAACTCGCCCTCGGCGATATTCAACGACACATCGTTCAAGGCGGCAAAACTGCCGAACGTCTTCCTGACATTCCGGGCGTCGATCATCATTGACCTCATTGCCGCGCGTCGGCGGCGATCTCACGGCTGAACCGCCAGACCAGCAAGGCTTTGGCGGCAAGGGTAACCAGGGCCAGCAGGGCCAGCAGGGAGGCGACGGCAAAGGCCGCCATATAATTGTATTCGTTGTAGAGGATCTCGACATGCAGCGGCATGGTGTTGGTCACCCCCCGCACATGGCCCGAGACCACCGATACGGCACCGAACTCTCCCATGGCGCGGGCGTTGCACAACAGCACGCCGTAAAGCAGGCCCCATTTGATGTTGGGCACGGTAACCGTCCAAAAGATCCGCCAGCCGCTGGCCCCCAGCACCACGGCTGCCTCCTCCTCCTCGGTGCCTTGCGATTCCATCAGGGGAATCAGTTCGCGGGCGACGAAGGGGAAGGTGACGAACACCGTGGCCAGCACGATCCCCGGAACGGCGAAGATCAACTTGATGTCGTGATCCCTCAACCAGGGACCGAACCACCCCTGCAGTCCGAACAGCAACACATAGATCAGCCCCGAGATGACCGGCGAAACCGAAAAGGGAATGTCGATCAAGGTGATGAGCAGGCTTTTGGCCCGGAAGTCGAACTTGGCGATACACCAGGAGGCGACGGCGCCGAAGACGACGTTGAGCGGCACGGCGATCACCGCCACCAGCAACGTAAGCCGAATCGCCGCCAGCGCGTCGTCATCGACGAGGGCCGCGAAATAGGCGTCGGCGCCTTTCGAAAAAGCCTCGCCGAACACCGTCGCCAGGGGCAGCAGCAGGAACAGACCAAGGATGGCAACACCGAGAGCGGTTAGCAGACCCTTGACCCAGAGCGTCTCGCTGACGGCGCGGGAGCGTCGTCGGGCCGCCGAGATTTCCACGGCTATGGCCATGTCAGACCGCCCCCAGACGATTACTATGCCATTTCTGCAAAGTGTTGATCACCAGAAGCAGGATGAAGGAGGCCACCAGCATCACCACGGCGATGGCGGTTGCCCCGGCGTAATCATATTGTTCGAGCTTGGTGACGATCAGCAAAGGCGCGATTTCCGAAACCCCGGGCATATTGCCGGCAATAAAAATCACCGAGCCATATTCCCCAAGGGCGCGGGCGAAGGCCAGCGCGAAGCCGGTTACCAGGGCTGGGAAGACCGCCGGCAGGATGATCATGCGGAAAATCTGCCAGCGCCCAGCCCCCAGGCTGACCGCCACCTCCTCATGTTCGACTTCGAGATCCTGCAACACGGGCTGCACGGTCCGCACGACGAAGGGCAATCCGATGAACACCATGGCCACCACGACACCGAGCGGCGTGAAGGCCACCTTGATGCCAAGAGGTTTCAGGAACTGGCCGACCCATCCGTTGGGCGCGTAGATGGCGGTCAGCGCGATACCGGCCACGGCGGTCGGCAGCGCGAAGGGCAGATCAACGATGGCGTCAAAGAATTTCCGTCCGGGAAAGTCGTAGCGCACCAGCACCCAGGCGACCAGCAAACCGGCTACCACATTGATCATGGCCGCCAGCAAAGCCCCCCCGAAACTCAGGCGGTAGGCCGCCAACACGCGGGGCGCGAAGGCGGCCTGGACGAATTGCTCCCAGCCCATCCCGGCGGCACGGAAAAACAGCGCCGCCAGGGGAATGAGCACGATCAGCCCGAGATAGAACAATGTGTAACCCAGGGTGGGTCCGAATCCCGGGATGACGGAAGACTTGGTCGCGGTCATTATTTTTTCGCAACTCCGGTGATGGAATCGAAGATTCCGCCATCCTGGAAGTGAGCCTTGTGCAAGGCCTGCCAGCCACCCAGGCTCTGCACGCTGAACAACTGAACCTCCGGGAAGTCCTTGGCGTGCCGCTTGGCGACATCGGGATCGCGGGGCCGGTAATGGTTACGCGCGACGATCTCCTGGCCCTCCGGGCTGTAAAGGAATTTCAGATAAGCCTCCGAGACGGCACGCGTTCCGCGTTTGTCGACCACCTTGTCGACCACCGCGACGGGTGGCTCGGCAAGGACCGAGATGGACGGAATGACGATGTCGAACTGATTCTTGCCCAACTGCGCCTCGGCCAGGATAGCCTCATTCTCCCAGGCCAGTAAAACATCACCGATGCCTCTTTGCACGAAGGTCGTGGTCGATCCGCGCGCGCCCGAATCGAGAACAGGCACGTTCTTGAACAGAGCTGCCAGGTATTCTTTCGCCTTGGCCTCGTCGTTGTTGTAATGGTGCAGGGCATATCCCCACGCTCCGACATAGGCCCATCGGCCGCCGGCCGATGTCTTCGGGTTGGATGTTATGACCTCCACTCCCGGCTTGGTGAGATCGTCCCAATCCTTCAAGTGCTTGGGATTACCCTTGCGCACCAGAAATACCACGTCCGAAGTGTAGGGGGTCGAATTGTAGGGCAGGCGGTTGGCCCAGTCTGAGGAGAGCAGCCCGGTCTTTTCGGCGATGGCGTCGATATCGTAGGACAAGCCCAGGGTCACCACGTCGGCCTCCAGCCCGTCGATGACCGAACGCGCCTGCGCGCCGGAACCGCCGTGCGATTGGTTGATCTTCAGGCTCTCGCCGGTCTTGGCCTTCCACTCCTTGGCAAAGGCCTGGTTGACTTCCTGATAAAGTTCGCGGGTCGGATCATAGGAAACATTCAGCAAAGTGGTATCGGCCCGCGCCGGAGAGACGGCCAACCCGCTCAAGGCGATCCAGGCGAAAAGGGAAATGGTGTTTTTGATCCTCATCGCGGCAATCCTTCGAAAATTTCGGTCAACTTCCGGAAGCGATATATGTGACGCACCGCTTCGCCCCATTTTTACACTAAATAAACGTATATGATGCAGAATATAATCACACGCTGATGTTGTTAGCGTCAAGCCTGCCACAAAAAAACGTGCAATGTTGATTCGCCATCGATCCTCTTGACGAACGCGGGGCGGAGACGTTGTTTTGGACCGTCGAGAACAGCGGCCTTAGCCATGAATGACACGGGGTGAAATCGGCAGCCCCCTTTATGCGGAAAAGGACATCATGACCTCTGTGAACTTGAACGCGCAAATCATCGGGGAAGGAAGTCCGCTGGTCATTCTTCACGGGCTGTTCGGCTCGGCCCGCAACTGGGGATCCATCGCCCGCGGCCTGGCCGACATCCGCCAGGTCCATGCCCTCGATCTGCGCAATCACGGATCCTCGCCCTGGGATCCCCTCATGTCTTACGAACGGATGGCAGAGGACGTCGCCGCTTACATCGAGCGGCGGGGACTGGCGCCCGCCGATGTCCTCGGCCATTCGATGGGAGGCAAGACGGCGATGCTGATGGCGCTGACCCATCCCGAACTGGTCGAACGCCTGATCGTCGTCGATATCGCGCCGGTCAGTTATGTGCGTGAAAGTTTTCCCGAATATCTCCGCGCCATGCAGGGCATCGACCTCGACCGGCTGCACCGCCGGGCCGATATCGACGAGGCCCTGGCGCCAGCCATTCCCGATGCCTCGCTGCGCGCCTTTCTGATGCAAAACCTGGTCAGCCAGGACGGGCGTTTCCATTGGCGCATCAATCTGGCCGGCATCGGCCCCAATCTGCCGACGATCATCGCTTTTCCCGAGGTCGAGGGTCATTTCGACGGTCCCACCACCTTCCTGGCCGGCGAACGCTCCGATTATATCCGCCCGCGCGACACAACCGCCATCGAACGTCTGTTTCCACGGGCCAAATTGATCGAAATCGGCGAAACTGGCCATTGGCCGCACGCCGAACGGCCCGAACGCTTTCTCTCGCTCACCCGCGACGCCTTGACCGCGTGATACCAAGTCCCGATGAGGATGACTCATCGAGACTTGGCTGGCCCATTGAGACGCCCGCGCCATCGTTGGCGCGAAGCCATGGGTTTCGGAGAAACCTGCCCGGCGATTGAGGGCTCGGTGATCGGTTCCGATCACCGAGAGTTGGTATGAGCCCCCTTCTTTCCGGTCCTGTCCGGTGCAAGCCTTTGCTATAGTCCTGACATAATACAAGGAATTGACATGACCGAGATCCCTCAGGACGCCCCCGCCTCTCTTTCCCCGGCAACGACCGGGGAACCCGCCGTAGAGCCCCCGGCAGATCGTAAGCCCCCCCCCTCGCCTGTCGTTTGGGGCTTCCTCGGCGGACTGTTCGGCGGCATCGTGGTATTCGTCGCGGCCATCGGTGGCCTGGCCGCCGCCTGGCCCGATCTGCGGGAAGCGGTCTTCGGAGATGAGCCTCGCCGGCTCACAACCCTCGAACATGCCATCGACGACCTTAATCCCCGCCTGGCCGCTGTCGAACGCGAACTGAACCGGCGAAACGGAGAGGCCGACGCCACCGGATTGGCTCAGACGCTGGCACAGAAGGTCGCCGCGCTGGAGACCCAGGTCCACGCCCCCCTGGCCGACGCACGAGTGGGCTCCCTGGCCGAACGAAGCGACAGGCAGGCCGCGGACCTGTCTCGTCTGACCGCCGACGTTCAGTCCCTGCGCGGCGCCATCCCTCCGGAAGGGACCATCCTGCGCCTCGCCGAACGGGCTGAACTGGCCGAAAAGGCCGTCCGCGACATCGCCACACAACGCGCCTCCGCCCAGGCCGTCCTCCTGACCGTCGGACTCCTGCGCGACGCGGTCAACCGGGGCGACCCCTTTACGTTCGAACTGCAGGCCACCCGCAAAGTCTTGGCCGATCAGGCCGACACCCCTCCCCTCGAAGCCCTGGCGCCGTTGGCCGATAAGGGTATCGCCCGTAAGGAGACGCTGCGAAACACCTGGCCCGAAGTGGAAAAGGCGATCCTGCGTTCCGCCGTGCTGGCACCAGACGGTAATTTCTGGGAACGGGCTCTCTATAAGGTAACGACGCTGGTCAACATCAGAAAGATCGATGGGCAGGGAACCGGCACACAGGCGATCGTCGCCCGCGCGGAAACCCGAATCGGGGAAAGCGATCTGGCAAAAGCCGTCGAGGAACTCTCACATCTGGACGGCGCGCCGGCGGATGCCGCATCCGCCTGGTTGAAAGCGGCCAAGGACCGCGTCGCCGCCGATCGCGCTCTTTCCGAACTGTCGGCCGCCTCGGCCGCTCAGTCGACCAGAAACGGAAACTGACCAATGTCGGTTTTCCAACCCGGTGATCGGACCCGATCACCGGGGCTGGTTATCGGCAGCTTCTCCAGCGAACAAAAACCGTCCCCGCCCCGCCTGTTTAGCCTCATACATGGCCTTGTCGGCCGCGCAGACCAGTTCCTCCGCCGTGTGTCCATGCGTCGGATATAGGGCAATGCCGATGCTGGCGCCGATCTGCACCGAGGACTCATCGCTCTGCAGGGCGAAGGGAATGGAAAGCGCGCTCAGGATCTTTGCCGCCACCAATTGAGCATCGGCGGGCGACGCCATGTCCGGAAGAATGATGATGAACTCGTCGCCTCCCAGTCGCGCGACCGTATCGCTTTCACGGACGCACCCCTGAAGCCGCTCCGACAACGCAACAAGCAGATGGTCGCCGGCCAGATGCCCGTAACGGTCATTGACCGGCTTGAAACCATCCAGATCGAGAAACAGAACGCCGAGCAGCCCGCGCTCCCGAACCATCTTGGCCAGAGATTGCTGCAGACGGTCGTGCAACAGGGAGCGGTTCGGCAATCCGGTCAAGGCGTCGTAGCTGGCCCGGTAGCGGATCCTCTCGGCCTCCTGTTTCTCGTCGGTAATGTCGGAAAAGACGCCGACATGATTGACCACATGGCCGTCGACATCGCGGATCAGGGACAAGGTCAGACGTTGCACGTAGATTTCGCCATTCTTCCGGCGGTTCCAGACCTCGCCATGCCAATGTCCCGTCCGTCCGAGCACCAGCCACATCGCCTCGTAGAATTTGCGATCGTGACGGCCCGAGGCGAGGATTCTGGGATTCCGCCCCACGACGTCCAGAAGATCGTAACCGGTCACCCGCTCGAAGGCGGGATTGACCGCGATGATGTGATTGGACCCGTCCGTCACCATCATCGCCTCGTCCGTGGTCTCGAAAACGATGGAGGCCAGATGATGATGCCGCTCCGCCAGCTTGCGCTCCGTGATGTCACGAATGATCACCTCGGCGGCCGGACGCTCCTGGTGGTCGATGGAGGCCAGACTCATCTCGCCATCGAATGCCGACCCGTCGAGACGCGACAGCCGGCATTCGACACGCTGGGGTTCGACGATCCCGCCCAAAGCCCGTTCCGCCGTCAACGCCGGCAAACGGCGTTGCGGGTCGCTCGGAACAAACAAGGCCGCAGGATCGAGCCCGATCAGTTCCTCGCGACACGACGCCCGGAACATCACCATCGCCCGTTCGTTGGCAAACAGAATCGCATGGGCGCCACAAAGCAATATGGCGTCAGGCGACAGATCGACCAGCGTGCGGAAGCGCTCCTCGCTTTCCCGCAGGGCCCTGGCGGCGGCGGCGCGTTCGATGGCGTAACGAAGCGTCCTTTGCAACAGCGCCGCATCGGCGAAGCCCTTGATCAGGAAATCCTGACACCCCCGCTGAACCGCCATGGTTCCGGCCATCCGGTCGGCCAAGCCGGTCAGGACCACCACCGGCGTCCGTGGCCAGGCCGTCAGAATGGCATCGACGGTTTCGGCACCGGAACTGTCCGGCAGCCCCAGATCGGTCAACACGACGTCGAAGCCCCCTGTCGCGGAAAGCTCCACCGCTTGGGCCAGCGTCGAAACCTCGGTCACGAGAAAAGGAACGTCGGAATTTTCCGCAAGAAGCAGCGAGACGAACCGGGCATCGCCGGGATTGTCCTCCACGACGAGAACGTGGATGGCTTTGCTCCCCCCGCCAGCTTCATCCATTGCCAGCCCCCCGGGCAGATTCGCCCAAACGGTGTCTTGCTAAAACTATTTTATCGCAAGAGGGGTAAGGATCAGGAAGAAAAAAAGAACAATGCCCATCGAAAAACCGGCAATCACTCGCAATAGGAGAATCGCATTTCGGCAATCATCATAAAAATGCCGGCCACCACACCAATAATCGGTGCCTGTCGGCCGGCATTCCCCAGTTACCGAGTCTGATTTTATTTATATCGAGACGTCAGACAGTTGAGAATCGTTCCAATGCTTCCGTCAGCTTATCCCGGGCGGCCACCCATTCACTCAAACGCTCCCGCTGCTCCTCGACCACCTCGGCCGGAGCCTTGGCAACGAATTCACGATTGCCGAGTTTCTTTTCGACCTTTTCGATATCCCCGGAAAGCTTGGCGATCTCCTTGGCCAGGCGGGCCTTCTCCTGCGCCAGGTCGATAACGTCGGCCAAAGGCAGCAGAATAGTCGCCTCGTCGACTACCACCTGAACAACCCCTTGGCCCTCGGCCTCCAAGACAAGATCGAGAGAAGCGGCACGGGCCAGCGTGAGGATGCTTTCGCGATGAGTGGCAAGGCGTCGTTTCGTCTCCTCACCGGCTCCCTTGACCTGCAGCGGCACGCGTGCGCCGGGCGGCACATTCATTTCCGCCCGGACGGCCCGGATGCTGGAAATCAATTTTACCAGCCAGTCCAGTTCACGTCCGACGGCAGCATCCTCGAAATCCAGCGACGGCCAGGCGGCCGTCATCAGAAAACCGCCGCGGTCACCGGCCAATTGCTGCCAAAGTTCCTCGGTGATGAAAGGCATGAAGGGATGCAAAAGATGCAGGATCTGGTCGAGCACCCAGGCCGCCGTGGCCCGCGTTTCCGCCTTGGCGGCCCCATCCTCGCCCTGCAGAATCGGCTTGGCGAATTCGAGATACCAGTCGCAGAAGCTGTTCCAGACGAATTGATAAGCCGCATTCGCCGCATCGTTGAAACGATAGCTCTCGATGGCCTGGGAGACGCGCGCGGCCGCGTCGGACAATTTTCCCGCGATCCACCGGTTGACCTGCTCCCCGGCCTTCGTCGGATCAAACCCGGCGACGGGCAGGCACTCGTTCATCTGGCAGAAACGGGCGGCATTCCATAGCTTGGTCGCGAAATTGCGGTACCCCTCGACACGGCTTTCGGCCAGTTTGATGTCGCGCCCCTGGGCTGCCAGAGCGGCCAGCGTGAAGCGCAGGGCGTCGCATCCATATTTGTCGATCAACACCAGGGGATCGATGATGTTCCCCTTGGATTTCGACATCTTTTGCCCTTTTTCGTCGCGCACCAGGGCATGGATGTAGATTTCCCGAAAGGGTACGTCCCCCATGAAATGGAGACCCATCATCATCATCCGGGCGACCCAGAAAAAGATGATGTCGAACCCGGTAACCAGGACATCGGTCGGATAGTAGCGTGACAGCGCCGGTGTCTGATCCGGCCATCCCAGCGTGGAAAACGGCCACAGCGCCGAAGAGAACCAGGTATCGAGCACGTCCGCGTCGCGGGTCAGTTCCACCGGCTTGCCGTAATGCGCCTGTGCGGCGGCGGCGGCTTCCGCCTCGCTCAATTCGACGAAGTAATGGCCGTCCGGTCCGTACCAGGCCGGTACCTGATGGCCCCACCAGATCTGGCGCGAAATGCACCAGGGCTGGATGTTGCGCATCCATTCGTAATAGGTGTTTTCCCAGTGCTTCGGCACGAAACGGGTCCGGCCGGACTCGACCGCCTCGATAGCCGGTTTGGCCAGGGTCGCCGCATCGACGAACCATTGGTCGGTCAGCCAAGGCTCGATCACCACGCCGGAGCGATCTCCATAAGGCATCTGCAAGACATGCGGCTCGATCTTCTCGAGAAGCCCCAGTGCCTCGAACTCAGCGACGATCCTCTTGCGGGCCTCGTAGCGCTCGAGCCCCTGATAGGCGGCCGGCGCGTTCTCGTTGATATGAGCGTCGCGGTCGAGGATGTTGATCATTTCGAGGCTATGGCGCTTCCCGACCTCGAAGTCGTTGAAATCATGCGCCGGGGTGATCTTTACGGCACCGGTCCCCTTTTCGGGATCGGAATATTCATCGGCGATGATGGGAATCAAGCGGTCGGCGATGGGCAAGCGGACGAATTTTCCGACCAGATCCTTGTAGCGGTCATCGTCGGGATGCACGGCCACGCCGCTGTCGCCCAGCATCGTCTCGGGACGTGTGGTCGCCACGATGATGAAACGGCCGGCCTCGCCCTCGATCGGATATTTCAGGTGCCACATATGCCCCCGCACCTCGCGCTGCTCGACCTCAAGGTCGGAAATGGCGGTGTGCAGCTTCGGATCCCAGTTGACCAGACGCTTGTCGCGATAGATCAGGCCTTGTTTGTAAAGATCGACGAACACCTTGCGAACGGCACGGCTCAAGCCCTCGTCCATGGTGAAGCGTTCGCGCGCCCAATCGGGCGAGGCGCCCAAACGCCGCAACTGGCGGGTAATGGTGCCCCCCGATTCGGCTTTCCACGTCCAGACCCGCTCGATGAATTTCTCGCGCCCCAGATCGTGGCGGGTCAGCTTTTCGGCGGCCATCTGGCGTTCCACCACCATCTGGGTGGCGATACCGGCATGGTCGGTCCCCGGCTGCCACAAGGCATCGAAGCCCCGCATGCGGTGATACCGGACCAGGATGTCCTGCAGGGTGAAGGTCAGGGCGTGCCCCATATGCAAGCTGCCCGTCACGTTGGGCGGCGGCATCATGATGGTGTAGGGCTGCCCACCGGCTTCCGGCCGGGCCGCAAACGCGCCCGACTCTTCCCAATTTTGATAGTGCCTCGGCTCGACCTCACCGGGTCGATAAGTTTTGTCCAGCATCGTCTGATGCCACTCCCAGAGTCGAAAAAAGGGAAAAGATGGCCGGTCCCCGAACCAGCGCAGGGCCAAGGGAACCGGCTGAATGGTCGTTTTAGAGCTTTTCGGCTCGGTTGACCATTTTCTCGATTTCTTTTTTTACGATCCGTTCGATCATGTAGGGCAGATTCTGGTCGAGCCAATCCTTGATGAGGGACTTCAGAATCTCACGAACGATCTCTTCCAACGTCACGCCACCATTGCCGAGGCCGACG
The DNA here is from genome assembly GCF_002845745.1 of Telmatospirillum siberiense. Taxonomy (GTDB): domain Bacteria; phylum Pseudomonadota; class Alphaproteobacteria; order Rhodospirillales; family Magnetospirillaceae; genus Telmatospirillum; species Telmatospirillum siberiense. Next base: position 45,273 of record NZ_PIUM01000008.1, read on the forward strand.
CCGCGCTCCTGAGCCACGGCGCGGGCCAATTCGGCAAGCGCCGTCGTTGAGGCCGCCTGGACCGGCGGCGACAGCAGGCTTTCCTCGGCCACCTCGTCTTCCTCCGGTATCGGGAGCGGCTTGGCCGCCACGGGAAACGGCAGCGGCTCGGGTTCCGGCTCCGGCTCGAAAACGGGCTCCGGCTCGGACTCGAAGACGGGTTCGGGTTCGGGCTCGAAAACCGGCTCGGGCTCCTCCTCCGCCACCATGTCGTCGGTCAGTTCAAGAACGTCCTCGTCATTTTCCACCGGAAACGCGGGTTCCGGCTCCATTTCGAAAACAGGTTCTGGCTCGGGCTCGGGCTCGGGCTTAGGCGCCGGCTTCGGCGCGGCGGCCTTCGGTGGTTCTGCCGGTGGAGGTGGCGTCTTCACGGCCTCCTCGGCGTCATCTTCTGACAAAATCCGGCGAATGGAGGCCAGAATGTCCTCCATCGATGGCTCTTGCTGCGCCTTGTCGTCGCTCATGGCTCAACCATTCCCCAACGGGGCTTTACCCGAAGACGGTAAGCTTTGCAGGCCCCGCCCCGACACCCCCTGCAATTCACTTGGCGCCATAGCTTGGCTCCACCTCGGTACCGATCCACTGGTCACGCACATTATTGTAATGCTTGACGGGATCGTAAATCTGAACCGGCAGGGCAAGCGCCTGCGCGGTCAACTGTCCAACCGTACCCTTCAACTGGAAGGCCGCGACGGTTTCATCATGCCGGGCCTGCACCAGATTGACCTGGGCGTTCAACAATTCCTGCTCGGCGTTCAAGACGTCGAGCACGGTGCGGGATCCCACCTGCGATTCCCGCTGTACGCCTTCCAGGGCGATCTTCGCCGCCGCCACCTGATCGGTATAGGACGTGATACGGGCGCGGGCCGTGGCTAACCCTTCCCAGGCCTTCGTTACCGACTCGACCGTATCGCGGGTCGTCACATCGACATCGATGCGCGCCTGACCGGCGGTATGCTTCTGTGCGCGCAGGCGCGAATATTCCTGCCCCTGCTGATAAATCGGAACCGTCAGATTGACCGAGGCCTGATAGACGCGCTGGAAGGTCTCCGGCCCCGCATAGTCGTAGTTCCGCACGACCTGTCCGTTCAGCGTCACCGTCGGCTGCAATTCGCCGGCAACCATGTCAACGCCATGTTCGGCCGAATCATAGCTGTAACGCGCATTGGCGATATTGGGGTTTTCCCCCAAAGCCAAGTCGCGCGCCTGCTCGATCGAGTTGGGCAATCCGGGCACCGCGTCGGGTGCCGACAGATTTTCCGGCGGATGGCCGACCACGTTGGCGTAATTGGCCTCGGCGGCGCGCAGATTTCCGGTGGCCTGCGTCCGATCGGCATGTGCGGCGGACAATCGCGATTCGGCCTGGGCAACATCGGTCCGCGTCACCTCCCCCACACGAAAACGATCGTTCGTCGCATCGAGCTGGCGTTGTAGCACCTGCTCGTTATTGATGCTGAGATCAAGCACCGACTGATATAGCACCACGTTCAGATAGGCGTTGACGACGTTCAGAAACACGGTCTGCTCGGTTGCAGCCAGAGCCGCGCGGGCCGCCGCCACCTGGGCTTCCGCCTGCTTCGTCTGGGCGAGAGTGCGGCCGCCTCGATAAAGCGGCTGGCTCACGCTCAGGCCGACATCCTTGCCGGACGACAACGTGTCTTGGTTGACGATCACCCTGCCATTGGACTGGGTGACCGGATTGAAAGCGGTGGACGGCGATTTGCTATAGGTGTCGGAGCGCGCGACGTCACCGGAAAGTTTGACTGTCGGCCGCCAATTGGACAAAGCCTGAGGCACCAGTTCATCGGTCGCGCGCAAATGCGCCCGCTGCGCCTCAAGCGTCGGATTGGTCATATAGGCGGTGGCCAAGGCCTCCTGCAATGTCTCGGCGTAAGCCGTACCGGTAAATCCACAGCCTGAGAGGATCAATCCAACGGCCAGGCATTTCTTCTTCAGCATCGATCACCTAAATGAGGGGGGACGGTTCGGCAAACCGCAGGCACACCCCACGCAATGTTACGGATACGATATCCACGTATGTAGAAATATCAAGCGCTTTGAGCGTTTTTCTAAGACAGAGCCTGGCAGTTTTGATGGAAAACCATGACAACTCGAAGCATCACATGTTTCATTTGGCGGATTCCAGGATACGAATGCCGAAAAAACCGCTCCCGATCCGATTGATCGCCTTGCGTTCTGATCAATCCTAAAGCAGATATCTTTCTAGTTTTTTAACCTTCAAAAGATGAATTCGGCTTTGCGATGAAATTCAGGCAAGGGCCGGACCGAGGCATCGACGATCACCCGGCTCGAAAAAACCTCGCCCACACGCGTGGTCACCGTAACCCGGCCCAGTCCCGTCTCGTCGGCGAGCACGGCGACCAATCGTCCGCCGCCGGTCAATTGCCGCAACAGCCGATCCGGTATCCGGGGAACGGCCCCCTCGATAACAATCACCTGATAGGGGCCATGCGCGGGATCGCCCTCGGTCAACGAACCGCCGACGACCGCCACATTATCGACGGAAAGACCCGCCAGCAGCGCACCAGCGCGCACCACCATCTCCCCGTCGCTTTCCAAGGCGACGACGGTACTGGAAAGACGGGCCAGCACGGCCGCCGAATAGCCGGTTCCGCAACCGACGTCCAGCACGACGTCATCGGGATTGATATCGGCGGCCTGCAACATGGCGGCGAAAACCAAAGGCTCCATCAGATAACGACCGCCGGCGAGGTCGATGTCCTCGTCGAGATAGGCCACGCCCCGCAACTGCTTGGGCACGAAGGCCTCGCGCGGGACCTTGCCCAAGGCATCGATCACGGCGTTATTCGTGATGCGGTTGGTTCGGATCTGGTTCTCAACCATGTTATGCCGAGCAGCAGCGTAATTCACGATCGATCACTCCCGATGGCGGCCCGGAAACCGCCTGAAAATTCGCAAAACCCGTACAGCCAGCCTCCATGCGAGGGGCGCAGGAACGGCCGAGTTATAACGGCCGGGCCAGACGAAGACAATGCCGCTCTGGCCGGGGGGCGGAGCCCAAGGCGGCCCCGTCTGTTTCAAGCCGTGAGCCCGCCGGCCAAAGCATTCGTCCGAGCCCCCCTTGACCACACTTCGGGGAATGTCTATAAACGCCCCCTCACGACCGGGCGGCAGCGCTAGGATGCTTTCGTTCCGGGCAGGGGCCGGGTGGCAGAGTGGCTATGCAGAGGACTGCAAATCCTTGTACGTCGGTTCGATTCCGGCCTCGGCCTCCAAACCCCGCCGAAAGCGGAGAGAATGTTGCAAAAACTTGAAAAAAGGGTTTGCACCAAGCTTTCCGACCTTGTTATAAGGCGGGCCCTGCCGGCATGATGCACGAAGCGCACCGTCCGGTCGTGAAAAACCAAGGAATTCGGTGACAGGCTCAAAAAAGCCAGTCTCCATTCCCAGGTAGCTCAGTGGTAGAGCAAGCGGCTGTTAACCGCTTGGTCGGGGGTTCGAATCCCTCCCTGGGAGCCAAAAGAGACCCCCGGAACTGAAAAGTTCCGGGGGTTTTTCTTGTGCCCCCATCCTTGATGGCAGACCCGATTTTGACCGGCGTGTAATCCGGCAGATCGCCGAGCTTCAGCATCTTGTCAGGCCGGATCACTCCCCGGACGGAAAGTCCGTGGAAGCGGCGAGTTCCGTCTGCGTTTCGAAATCGGCGATCCGCTTGCGCAGTGTCGCAAGAGTGCTCTCCAACGCCTGAGAGCCGAGCACCATGCGCAGCGGCGCGGGTTCCACGTCGACACTCTCGATGATGCGCGCGGCCATTCTGGCCGGATCGCCGGGGGCCAGACCATTCTTGGGATCGAGCATCCGCAGGAAGCTATGGGCAGGAGTGTCGGCGTAGACCGGCATGAGCTTCGCCACCTGCGCGCTGCCGTAGCGGAACTCGGTACGGGCGCCGCCGGGCTCGACGATCGTCACCCCGATCCCAAAGGATGCGACCTCCTGGGCGACCGACTCCACGAAGCCTTCGATGCCCCATTTCGTGGCGTGATACATCGAATTCCCCGGGAAGGCGACTTGCCCGCCGTAGGTTGAGATCTGGATGATGCGTCCGCCGCCCTGGGCGCGAAGATGCGGCAGCACGCTACGGACAAGCTGGATCGATCCGACCAGGTTGGTCGCGATCATATGCTCGACCTGCTTGTCGGTGAGTTCCTCCGCCGCGCCGAACAGGCCGTAGCCGGCGTTGCTGATGATTACGTCGATGCGGCCGAGCCGGGCGAAGGAGCGTTCGACCACCGCGCGGATCGCCGCCGTATCGGTCACGTCGAGCAGCTCGGCGTGAAACGCTTCGGGAAAACGCTCAATCAGATCGGCAACCTTACCGACATCGCGAACGGTGCCGACAACGTGATCGCCACGCGCGAGGAGTTGATCGGTAAGCTGGCGGCCGAAGCCGCTGCTGACGCCCGTGATGAACCAAGTGCGTTGTGACATCATAAAATCCTTCCGTAATAGCTATAATCGTCATGGCAGGTCCGTATGCTCAGGCCGCGCTAACCTCGTCGACCGCCCGCAGCGCGTTGAGCGTGCGCGGATATCCGACGAACGGCAGAAGCTGAGTCAAAACGTCGATGAGTCGGGCGCGGTCATTGCCGACGTTAAGGTTGGCCGCGACATGGCCCTTGACCTGCGCGTCGCATCCACCGAGTGCGACAAGCATACTGAGGGTGAGAAGTTCGCGCGTCGGCACATCGATGCCGGTGCGCGTGTAGTGGTCGCCGAAACAGTTGGCCGACAGATAACGTTGGATATGCAATTGGTCGTCGGGCGAAGAGGCATAAAGTTTTTCGACGACACCACTCCCGACAATCTGCTTCTCGACCTCGATGCCCTTCTCCGCCCGGTTCTCGGGCGTGGTAGTGGACTGGCCCGGCAAGGGCAACGCGACACCTCGCTCAGTGAGCACCTCGTTCGTGGCATGGATAAAGTCGAAGACCTTGGCCATCCCGACGTAAGGCACGGCCTGGTAGAGGATCTCCTTGATCTCGACGGGCGTCACTCCGACGGTGAGCGCCGCGCCGGCCATAACGCGATACTCGCGCAGGGCCTGGCAGGCAATCATCGAGGCGAGCTGAACCATCAACCGGGTTCTGACATCCAGAGTGCCGTGACGGAGCACCTCGTCGAAGGCGAAGTTGTCGAAGGTCTCGATGAGCTCCGGGTCGGTCACCGCCAAGGAGGAGACATGGCCGGGAAAAAGCTCGTCGTGATTCTTGTTTGCTTGGCTATTGGGAGCCATCGTCGTTCTCCTTAGGACCCGTTACAAAACATTAGCGTTTGGGCGGCGCTTCCACGTCCGACAACATCAGCAGTCCCGGGCGAAGCCGTTCCCCGTGCACCACGATCTTCGAAGCCTCCGCATTGAACGCCTGGAGTTCCGCTGCCGAGAATGAGACCTGAACGGCACCGAGATCCTCATCCAGATGTTGAAGATTGGTGGTTCCCGGAATGGGCACAATCCAGGGTTTCTGGGCGAGCAGCCAGGCAAGGGCGATCTGCGCCGGGGTGGCGTCCTTGCGCTGCGCCCACTCGCGCAGCAAAACGACGAGGGGCATGTTGGCCTTGATGTTCTCGGCTGTGAAGCGCGGGTTGGTGAGGCGGTAGTCGGTGTAGCCGGGGACATCTTCGATCGGCACGCTTGGGTCGACCCGATGCTGATAGAACAGGTCGATGACATCGGTCCTGAGACGCTTGAGGGAGGCCTCCGCGACCGCCCTGATATGCTCCGGCCGGCTGTTCACACCGCCTGAGCGCCGCCCGGTGACGGAATCGATATCGAAGCCGAACTTGGTTCCGATCACGACCTTGTCCCGGATGGGCGAAAGCGCCTCTCCGACCAATTCTTCGTCGATGAAGGGACCGTAGGCCTCGGCCGTGTCGAAATATGTGACGCCCCGATCCACGGCGGCATGGATGAGCCGGATCATTTCGCCGGTGTCCTTAGGCGGGTTATAGTTGCCGCTCTTCATGCTCATACAGCCCAACCCGATCGCCGAGACCTCCAGGGAGCCAAGCCCGCGGCGTCCTATCGACGCGAAGACCGCTGGACTGCTCGAAGAGCCGTTACCGACCGGTTGCTGCGCCTGCGCGCCGACGGAACCACCCGTCAGCAATGTCGCGCCGATCAAACTCGCCCCGGCGGCCAGAATTTTTCGCCGTCCGGGCATGGCAAGATCGTGATCCCGGCTATCGTCGCTACGTCGATTGCTCATGCGAAACCTCCAAAAATTATGAAGACGGCGCTCGGGTCGGGACTGTGATCGCGCCGGTATCAGCTCCCTTCAGGCAAACCGAGCAGGCGCCGCAATTCGGATGCCGTCGTATTCGCGCGGAACCCCGGGCCGCCGCGCTGAAAGCTGGTCGCCGCCGCCAGATCGCCGACGATCACCGGCTCGCACCCGGCGTCGCGCACGAGTTGCGTGGCTAGATCAATGGCGTCGGTATCGTCTCCGGCGAGGGGAACGCCGAGCTTGCCATCTTGTCGTCTGGCCGAGGCCTCGACGGACGTCGCGTCGACGGCGCTGAAGGCGCGAACCAGACGCGTACCCGGCAAGTATTTTGCGGAAATCGGGCCGACACCGCTGCTCATCGCCTCTCGGGCCAGGGCATTGCCGCTGCCTCCGGGTGGATTGCAGGCATCGAGCACGATCTTGCCGGTTATCAATTCCTGCAGATCGCATCCGAGTTGCGGAAGCCCGTCATAAGACACGGCGAATAGCAGGACGGAGCCGAATTCGGCCGCCTGGCGCACCGTGCCGACCGAAGCGCGCGGACCGAGCCGGCTGGCCATGGAGACGAGTTCATCGGGATGGCGCGAGGAGAACAGCACCTCGTGCCCGGCCTGCACCCAGAGCCGACCGACAGTCCCCCCCATCCAGCCCGCGCCGATAACACCGATACGCATGGGTTGAGCGGCCCGCACTCTCAGCGCTCCCCGGAACGGCAAAGATGCGAATAGGACGAGCGCGCCGAGGGCGAAACGACGGCAAAGCCGCATGATGCAAAGCCTCTATTTTCGACAATACCGGCGGCAGCATCACCGGAAGCCAATAATCCCGTTGGATCGATCTGCATTGGACCCGCTTCCTCGAACAGTTGACACTCCGGCCGTCTCAGAATGCCGGATGACCTGACACCTACTTTACGCGGATGTTCGGGAGCGATTAGACGGTAAGATGCGCATGGGCTTATGAGCTTGGCTCATGAATTCCGGGGCATTTCTCGGACATTCCCGACCGATGCCCGGCAAGGCATTGCCTCTGCACCACCTATTGGCGCCGGAGCACCGCTGCTACGTCGATTACAAAAGGGGACTAGAAGCCTCCCTGTCAGACATTGCGTCTTCGCCTCACGCCCGGTAGCGCAGCGCATCGACCAGCAGCGTGAAGGCCGGTGAGGACTGGCGTCGGCTTGGGTAATAGAGATGATATCCCGGGAACGGCGGACACCAATCGGCCAAGACGCGGACGAGACGCCCGTCCGCAATATAAGCCCGCACATAGTCCTCAGGCAGATAAGCCAAACCGGATCCCGCCAGGGCGGCGTTCAGCCGCAGGGTGACATTGTTGAAGACCAATTGCCCATCGACATGCACATTCAGCTTGCGGTCGCCTTTTTCGAACTCCCAGGCGAACAATCCGCCATAGGTCGGCAGACGCAGATTGATGCAGTCGTGAGCGGTCAGATCTTGGGGCGTTTTCGGTGGCGGGCGCCTCGCGAAATAGGATGGCGCGCCAACGACCGCCACGCGCATGTCCGGCCCGATCCGGACGGCAATCATATCCTTCGCAACCTGCTCGCCGATCCGAATGCCGGCGTCATAACGCTCGGCGACGATGTCGGTCAGTCCATAGTCGACGATGACCTCAACCTTGATATCGGGATAGTCCGGCAACAGTTTCGCCAGTTTCGGCCAGAGGATCGTATCGGCGGGGTGTTCGCCGGTGGTGATCCTGATGGTGCCGGCCGGTTTTTCGCGGAGTTCACTCAAGGCCGCGAGTTCTGCCTCGATCTCCTCGAAACGCGGACCCACGGTACGCAACAGGCGCTCGCCCGCGTCCGTCGGAGAGACGCTCCGCGTCGTGCGGGTCAGCAGCCGGAGACCGAGCCGCTCCTCGAGTCCACGGACAGTGTGACTCAGCGCCGATTGCGACACCCCGAGCTTGGCGGCCGCTTTGGTAAAACTCCGATCCTGCGCGACGGCAAGAAAGGCAATGAGGTCATTGACGTTTTCACGGGGCATTGATGAATCCCACTCATATGTCCATGCGGCTCTTACCGTCTAATCGCGTCCCACCGCACCTGTTAAGTTCTCGGCATCGCTCAAGCAACGCTTTCAAGACCGAGAGAGCCATACCAAACGTACGGGAAACACCAAAATCAACTGAAAGCATAACTAACGATACATGGCTAAACAACAATTATTTTTCCACATTGAAATAATAATATTAAATAATTAATGATATTCTATTTAATATTTTTTAGAAATTTTTTAACATTATGCCTTATTTAAATAATTTTTCACTGTAAAATATGATGATTTATTCACAAAACCCAATGGAGAATAGACCATAAAATGGCTTTCTGTACTCCTATAGTTTTTTATTTAGCAACACAACCTCGTAACTCCTACGGTCTTCGGCACCATGTCCTCGCCTGAATTGCCATTTCTGGCACCAAGCGAAAGACCTGCCCCTATCGCGCACAGAACAATTTCTTCTTTAAAAAATTCGCCATAGCCACGTTTGGAGGATCAGATGAAAAAGGCGATTTTAAATACACTCCGGGGTCCATCCAGACGAAAATTGCTGCAAGTGACCGCCGCCGGAGTGCTGGCGGGGGTTGCGACATCAAATCTTCCGGGTCGGTCTTCGGCCTTTGCCGCCGAAAAGCGAACCGGAAAGACATTGGTCGCCTATTTCTCCCGAACCGGCAACACACGCGACGTCGCCAATCAGATTCACCAAAGTATTGGCGGCGACATCGTCGAGATCCTGACGACCCATTCGTACCCAAGCGACTACAGGGCAACCACAGAGCAGGCAAAAAGGGAACAGGAAAGCAACTTCCGCCCTCAGCTGACCACCGAAATCCAAAATATTGATGCTTACGACATCGTTTTCGTTGGTTATCCGAACTGGTGGTCAACACTACCGATGGCGTTTTTTAGTTTCTTCGAGAAATACAACTTTGACAACAATATGCTCATCCCGTTCTGCACCCATGAGGGGAGTTATCTTGGCCGTAGCGTCAGTGACATGAAGGCGCTTTGTCCGAATTCCACGATTCGAGAAGGTCTGGCGCTCCGTGGCGGGAACAGTGGTTATGCGAAAACGGACGCGGCTCACCGGGAAATCGCGGAGTGGCTGCATAAATTGAAAATAGCAGCTTAGTAGACGTACAAGCGATGCGCTTGAGACTGTCTATAGATCTCGTGATGACGATCCTGATGCTTCTGGCCTTCGCTTACCAGTTGACAGGAAATATGGCACACGAATTTATCGGTTTCTCTATGGCTCTCATATTTTTATCCCACAATACATTTAATTATCGATGGTACACGGCACTTACAAAAATAACATATAGTCCAACCGTGATAACAAGATCAATTATAAACATTATTTTGTTGTCAATAACTGTCATGCTGACGATAAGCGGGATTCTGAATTCTCATATTATTTTTTCCCGCCCCCAAACGGAGGGCTATTTGGCGACACGGCAATTCCATACTTTGATGGCTTATTGGTTTCTCATACTTTCCTCTCTCCATTTAGGGATGCATTGGAAAATGATCATGGCCTTCGTATGGAGGAGGACCGGCATCGCTTGGACAGGTCACAGCCGGACCAATTTTCTGCGCATTCTGTCAGTGTCGATTGCTGTTTGCGGCGCAATTTCTTCTTTTGATAGAGGCATATTATCAAAATTGACCGCAGAATATTCTTTTGATTACTGGAATTTTGATGAATTCACAATGGGATTTTTTGCAGAATATATCGCCATCATGGGCATGTATTCTTGTTTCGCTTACTACGCGTTAAAACTTTTCAAAAAATTAGCCCAACCACGCGCCCCCTCCATCGAGAGGCGTTCGAGGCGCCACGAATAAATCACGAGAAAAATACGAGCATCATGAATAAGACAGGAAAATTGGATATCCATAAGACGATGTCGGCATCGCCCATCGCCAAGGACGCCGGCAGGGTGGATCTTTTTGTTCTCGTTGTTCTCAGCGCTTTGATGGCCTTTGCATCCATCTCCACCGATACCTACCTTCCCGCCTTTCCGACCATCAGCGCCGCTTTCCAGGTCGATCCCGGTCGCATCCAGCTGACCCTTTCCAGCTATCTGATCGGCTTCAGCGTCGGGCAGTTGATTTGGGGGCCAATCGGCGACCGCTACGGTCGCCGGAAACCGATCGCTGTCGGGATGATCCTATTCATGATCGGTTCAGGCGGCTGTGCCTTGTCGGGCACGGCGGAGCAAATGATCGGCTGGCGAGTCATACAGGCGCTCGGCGCCTGTTCCGGACCGGTCCTCGCGCGGGCCATGGTGCGCGACCTTTACGCCCGCGAGCGTTCCGCGCAGATGCTGTCGACCTTGATGCTGGTCATGGGTGTGGCGCCGCTCCTGGGCCCCCTCCTCGGCGGCCAGATCCTGGCACTCTGGTCCTGGCAAGCCATCTTCTGGTGCCTGGTGGGATTCGGTATCCTGGCTTTGATCGGGGTGCTCGCTCTGCCGGAAACACTGGCCGCTTCGCGACGCAGCGCGCAGGGGTTGGCGGAGGTCTGGATCAATTATCTGACGCTTGTCCGCAATCCGCGCCTGCTCGGTTACGCGGCCGCAGGCGGCTTCTATTACGGCGGCGCCTACGCCTACATCGCCGGCACGCCCTTCGCCTATATCGATTACTACCATGTGCCGCCTCAGGCTTACGGCCTTTTGTTCGGCCTGAACATCGTCGGAATGATGGGAGCGAATTTTCTGAATTCCAGACTGGTCATGCGTCTCGGATCGGACCGGATCTTCCACTTCGGGGCGGGAATCGCCGCTCTATCCGGGGTGATGACGGCCCTCGACGCGCGGTTCGGCTGGGGTGGCCTGGTCGGGCTGGTCCTCCCGCTGTTCTTCTTTTTCTCCGTCTCGGGATTCATCGTCGCCAATTCGGTGGCCGGCGCCTTGGCGGCCTTTCCACGGAATGCCGGCGCCGCGTCGGCCGTGGTCGGCGCAACCCACTACGGATCCGGCATCTTTAGCGCGGCGGCGTTGGGCTGGTTCGCCGACGGAACGCCTTGGACGATGGGCTGGATTATTGGCGTCACGGGTCTTGGCAGCCTGGGGGCAGCCCTCTTCCTCGTTCGCCCTGTCAGAACGGAGTGACCATGACAAGAAAAGCAGTCGCAGCCGCCCTGGTGGTGGGCATCGTCCTTTTCGCACTCGGCATGGCAACCACGACAGGGGCGCAGGTCATGAAAAACGACGCGCTGAACGCCAAACAACAAGGGATCGTCACCATCGCCGCCTTTACCGCCAAGGGCGACCTGGACAAACTGAAAGGCGCCTTGAACGAAGGGTTGGACGGCGGGCTGACCGTCAATGAAATCAAAGAAATTCTCGTACAACTGTATGCCTACGCGGGGTTTCCGCGCAGCCTGAACGGGCTTGCTACCTTCATGGCGGTCATGGATGAACGGGAAAAAAGGGGCATCAAGGACGACCTTGGCCGGGAAGCAAGCCCCCTTCCCGCCGACAGGAGCCGACGCGAACTCGGCGAAGAAATTCAGACACGTCTGGTCGGCGCACCGGTCAAGGGACGCGTTATGGAATTCGCCCCCGCCATTGATGCCTTCTTGAAAGCCCACCTGTTCGGCGACATTTTCGGCCGCGACAATCTGGATTTCCAGAGCCGCGAGATCGCCACCATTTCGGCCCTGGCCAGCATGCAAGGCGTCGACGCCCAGCTGCAATCTCACCTTAACGTCGGGCTCAATGTCGGACTGAGCGCGGCCCAGCTCAGAGGCCTCATATCGGTACTCGAAACAAAAGTCGGCAGAGACGAAGCCGATAACGCGGACACCGTTCTAAACAGGACATTGAGCGGCAGGGACAAATAAAAATGCCCCCATCCCTTGCGGGAGCGTGTCGTAGCCGCACGACACTCATGAATCCATCTCATAAGTTCTTGCGGATTTGACCATCTAATCGCGCGCCGCCGCAGCTGTTACAAATATCCTCGTCAACAGTCTCCAAATGACAAAACGTTGCTGTTGCAGGTAAGGAATTCAAAAGATGGACATCAAAAGAAGCGGCTCGCAGCCTTCCGTTAAGGGGCCGGCCGAATGGTTTACCGGCACCGTGCGCATCGATTCACCGTTCCACGGGAGCGAGCCGGCGCGGCTTGGCGGCGCGACCGTCACCTTCGAACCAGGCGCCCGCACGGCCTGGCACACGCACCCACTGGGCCAGATGCTGATCGTCACGTTCGGTTATGGCTGGGTCCAGCGGGACGGCGGTCCGGTCGAGGAGATCAGGGCCGGCGACATCGTCTGGTTCGAGCCGAACGAGAAGCATTGGCACGGCGCCACGGCAAATACGGCCATGTCCCATATCGCCATTGCCGAGGCTGAGGACGGCAAAGTGGTCGACTGGATGGAACAGGTCAGTGACGAACAATATGTGGCTGGATCCAGAGTCGCGTGACTATGCCGACTAATTGCCAGGGAGAAAAACAATGCAGAAACGCAAACTTGGAAACGGCGGCCTTGAGGTTTCGGCCATTGGCCTAGGCTGCATGGGACTGAGCCACGGCTACGGACCGGCCACGGATCAGAAAGACGCAATCACATTGATCCGCGCCGCCGTCGAGCGCGGCGTCACCTTTTTCGACACTGCCGAAGTCTATGGTCCGTTCGCAAACGAGGAACTGCTAGGCGAAGCCCTGGAACCGTTCCGTGGCAAAGTCGTGATCGCCACCAAATTCGGCTTCACGTTCGGCGATGACGGCAAGCAGCAAATCCTCAACAGCCGGCCGGAGCACATCAAGCGGGTCGCCGAGGCGTCTCTGAAGCGACTGAAGATCGACGTCATCGATCTGTTCTATCAGCACCGCGTCGACCCCGATGTTCCGATCGAGGACGTCGCCGGCGCGGTCAAGGATCTGATCCGGGACGGCAAGGTCAAGCATTTCGGATTGTCCGAAGCAGGCGCTCAGACGATCCGGCGCGCCCATGCCGTCCAGCCCGTCACGGCCCTGCAAAGCGAATATTCCTTGTGGTGGCGTGAGCCCGAGGCGGAAATCCTGCCGACGCTGGAGGAACTTGGAATCGGCTTCGTCCCTTTCAGCCCGCTGGGCAAGGGCTTCCTCACCGGCGCGATCAGCGAGACCGCGACGTTTGACAGCTCCGATTTTCGCAGCGTCGTCCCCCGCTTCGCGCCAGATGCTCTCAAGGCCAATCAGACCCTGGTCGAGGTTCTGGGTGACATCGCGACGGGCAAGCAGGCAACGCGTGCCCAGATCGCGATCGCCTGGCTACTGGCTCGCAAGCCTTGGATCGTGCCGATTCCCGGCACCACGAAATTGCACCGCTTGGAAGAGAACATCGGAGCGGCGGCGATCGAACTGACGCCCGACGATCTGCGCAATATCGATAGCGCGCTTTCCAAGATCACTGTGCAGGGCGCCCGCTATCCGGCACATCTGCAGAGTCGGGTCGGTCGCTGAGAATCGAGCTGGAACGCGCGGCATCGCGTTCCAGTTCCCCTAACCCATCTCCAGTTACGGCTGTGAGAGATAAATGTGACTCTTTGGTGCGAGCGGCGGCGACAACGCCAAAACAATAGATCTGCAAGGAAAAATCATGGCTCAAGGTATCAAGGACAAGGTCGTCGTCATCACCGGCGCGAGCAGTGGTTTGGGTGAAGCCACCGCGCGGCGTCTCGCTCAAGACGGGGCGAAGCTGGTATTGGGCGCAAGGCGGCTCGATAAGCTTCAGGCACTCGCCGAAGAGCTCTCTCTGGGCAGCAACGCCGTGGTGCGAACAGACGTGACGGACTGCGAACAGGTCAAGCATCTCGTGGACCATGCGGTACAAATCCATGGCCGCATCGACGTCATCATCAACAATGCGGGCCTGATGCCGCACTCGCCTCTCGAGCGGGGCAAGGTCGAGGACTGGGACCGCATGATCGACGTGAACATCAAGGGCGTTCTTTACGGCATCGCCGCCGCGCTGCCGCACATGAAAGCCCAGAAGAGCGGCCATATCATCAATGTTTCATCCGTGGCGGGCCACAAGGTGAGGCCGGGCAGCGCCGTCTACGCCGCGACCAAAACCGCAGTCCGGGTCATTTCGGAAGGGTTACGCCAGGAGGTCAAGCCCTACGACATCCGGACCACCGTCATCTCGCCGGGCGCGGTCGCAACCGAACTGACCGACAGCATCACCGAACCCGATGTCGCCAAGGGCGTAAAGGACTTTTACGAACAGTTCGCAATCCCCGCCGAATCTTTCGCGAATATGGTGGCATTCGCCATGAGCCAACCGGAAGACGTGGATATCAACGAGATCCTGTTCAGACCGACCAAGCAGGAATTGTGAGCCGCCTTAGAAGTTTTCCCCGCGATCATGCTCATATTCGAGACCATCCTCGCCCTTCTGCTGGGATCGACGATCCTCTCGGCGATCGCGAAGCGTGTGAATGTCCCTTACCCCGCGCTTCTCGCCCTGGGCGGCATGATCGTTGCGTTTTTACCGGGTGCGCCCCGGCTCGATTTGCCTCCCGACCTTATCCTCGCTCTCTTTGTGGCGCCTGTGCTGTTGGACGCGGCCTATGACACCTCGCTCCGCGATCTTCGCGACAATTGGACATCGATCTTATCGCTCGTGCTGGTCGCCGTCGGACTGACGACGGCGACAGCCGCTTTCGCCGTTCATCTGTTCTTTCCGGATTTTCCCTGGGCTGCGGCCATCGCATTGGGCGCCCTGCTCGCCCCGCCGGACGCTGTCGCTGCCCTGGCCGTCCTCCGACATGTGAATCCCCCTCTTCGCATCCGCATGGTGCTGGAAGGAGAGAGCCTGCTCAACGACGCCTCCGCCCTGCTCCTCTACAGGTTGGCCGTCGGAGCCGGCGCCGCCGGAACCTTCAGCGTGACGGACGCCGTTCCGACGTTCGCCGTCATCGTTTTCGGCAGCGCGGCGGCTGGTTGGCTCCTTGCGTGGCCGGTCGGCCAGTTGACCAAGCGGATCGAAGATGCGCCCAGTTCCGCCATCTTTCAGTTCGTGATCACCTTCAGTGTATGGCTCGCCGCCGAGCATCTCGGCCTTTCCGGTGTGGTCACCATCGTCATCTTTGGACTGACGATGGCACGACGGTCGGCTCCACCGATGCCGGCGCGCCTGAGGGTGCCCTCATTCGCCATTTGGGAAACGGTTACCGCGGTGCTGAACGTCCTGGCGTTCACCCTCATAGGCTTGCAAATTCGCCCGATCCTCGAAGCTCTGAGCGTTGCGGAGCGCCTGCGTTACCTCGGCGCCGCCCTCGCCGTTTTGGCCACCGTGATCATCGTTCGCTTTGCCTGGGTGATGACATACCATGTCCTCGTGCAGTGGAAGAACCGTGTCTTCGGACGTCATCCCGCCAGATCCGCGACGTCTCCGCCGACCACGAAGGGGGGACTCGTCATCGCATGGTCCGGAATGCGCGGCATCGTCACTTTGGCGGCCGCCATGGCGCTCCCGGAAGGATTCCCCTACCGCGACTTTATCCAACTGGCCGCCTTCGTCGTCGTGCTGGGAACATTGGTGATCCAGGGCATGACCCTCCGCCCGCTCCTCGTCCTCCTCGGCTTGCCCAAGGACACGACCGTGGAGGCGGAACTCGGCTTGGCACGGGAAACAGCGCTGAAGGCGGCCTTGACGGAGATCCCGAAGGATCACACACCGGCTGCGCGGCGTCTGAGGGAGGAATATGGCGAGGCCATGAGCCTGGCTCAACTCGGCCGCGACCCGCGCGACACTCCGGACAATGCGCTGCGGCAACGCGTGGTGGCCGTTGCCCGCGACGCCGTTGAAGATCTTCGCAGTACCGACGCGATCGGCGACGACGCCTATCGGCGGATCGAAGCGGAGCTTGACTGGCACGAATTGAGCTCCTTCCCCACCCTTGCCCGAGATCCGGTTTCGTCCGAACCTTGATCGGCGGCTTGTCCTCGTCACTGAAGGGGGTATGCGCGTGGTCGGTCACTTGGGGTATTGATCATCCGAGACCTGTTCCAGCCAATCCACCGCCTTGCCATCAAGCGCTTCCGCGATCGCAATATGCGTCATACCGGTGGTCGCCGTGGCACCATGCCAATGTTTGACGCCGGGTGGAATCCAGACGACATCGCCGGGCTTGATGTCCTGAACCGGCCCTTCCCAAAACTGGACCAAGCCGGCTCCTGCCGTGACGATCAGCGTCTGCCCGAGCGGATGCGTATGCCAAGCGGTGCGGGCGCCGGGTGCGAACGTCACGATCCCGCCGCCGATGCGCGCCGGCTCGCTCCTTTGAAACATCGAATCAATACGTACGGAGCCGGTGAAATAATCGGCAGATCCCGTAATCGAAGGCTGAGAACCCGCTCGCACAATGGTTATCACTTGATCTGATTGAGCCGACGCCGTCGAAGCGAGGAGGAAAAACGAGGCAATCGTTGCTGCGAGCAGTTTCATTTCGTTCCCTTTTTTCATTGATGAGCGCCAGGTGACCAGGAACGAACGGCCAATATCTTGCGGGCCGCCGCTGCCGCGCCAAACCCGTTGTCGATGTTGACGGTCAGAATACCAGGTGCGCATCCGCAAAGAGCGGCAGCAAGGGCAACGTTGCCTCCGGCACCGACGCCGTATCCCACGGACGTCGGAACGGCAATGACCGGTGCAAAAAGCAGTCCCGCCAGCACGGAAAAGAGAGCCCCCTCCATGCCGGCAACGGCGATGACAAGGGCATAACCGCGAAGATCGGGAACGATTTCCTCAAGGCGCCACAACCCGGCGACGCCGACATCGGCAAAAACGGCGGCATTCATCCCCAAATACAATGCCGACCGTTGCGCTTCCAAGATAACGGGCAGGTCGGACGTTCCCGCACCGACGATCGCCAGCGGCCGGTCGATGGGTAAAACGGGGGAAACGGATCCGAGGATTGCCGTCCGCGAAACCGGGTCGTAATCCAGATCCTCTGCCCGGAGCTTTTCGGCTTTATCCGCATCCAACCGCGTCAACAGAAGCGACGCCGAACGCTGCCGCGCCGCATCGAGAATGGCACCAATCTGATCGACGGTTTTGCCTTCGGAGAAGATGGCCTCCGGCACTCCGGTGCGAACGCCGCGCCCCCAGTCGAATCGGGTTTCCAGCATGTCAACCGAGTCCGTGTTTGAAGGCGCTGCCGCGCCGATATTCCGACAGGCCCAACCAGGTTTTCCCGGCGCTCTCGCACCATGCGGCAATCACCGCAAGAACGGCCTCCGGCGGTTGTTCGGATGTTTCCAGGCGAACTCCCATGGGGGTGATCCGGCAGCGAACGTCGGCATTGGCAATGTGCTGACGCACTTCGGCTTCGACACGATCGATGAAACCAAGTGCGGTCGCATCGATTGCGATTCCCGTCTCGACACGGCTCGCCAGACACGGCTGAGCCGGCAGTTCCGCGATGTCGACCAGTGCAAGAGAGCGGGCGATGCCCCTCAAAGCGGCTTTCCCGATACCGGCCAGCACGAAAGGATGCACCACACCGGTTTCCGACGCGGCATTGAGGCCGGGACGATAGTCTTCAAGGTCGTCGAGGTTGGTGCCGGATGCGATGACTTTGGATCCAACGACCTCGCGCATGCGCCGATAAAGGTTCGACTTGCAGTAATAGCATCGGTCAACGGGATTTTTCAGATAAGCCGTATCGGCAAACTCTCCCGTCTCGATAAGCCGGAACCGCCACCGATGTGCCTTCGCGTGCCTTCGCACCCGCTCGGTGGCCGACGCCGGGACCGCGGGAGACACGGCGTGGACCGCCTCGAAATCCGGGCAAACAGCCGATGCGACATGGGCCAGGGTCAAACTGTCGACGCCACCGCTGACGGCGACGGCCAAACCCGGCATCGAGGCCAACACGGACCTGAGACGGTCAAGATCAGGGTTCATTTCGTTCGACAGCGTCACTGTTGCGTCTCCTCGCCTTCAATGTGGGCACCGTCGCCACGACGTCACTTTCGATCTTCGCCGTATTCCCTCCTGGACGAGCCACGCGCTTGACACCGGGCGGTCCATCCAACCGCCTCAAAACCCTCCGCAACTGATCATCAACGCGAAGCCCGATCGTCGCGGTCTCGGTGAAACAAAGGGCAATCGCCTCTTCCGTATGCTCGCTCGCCACAAGCACATCGACCGAGAACCGCATGCGACCTTTCTTGCCGATACCGACTTGATACCCCGCATCCACTATCGATGAATGTGCGCGGATCCTATCCAAGGCGACGGAAAGCTCTTCGGGCGTCATATCGTCGATTTCGAATGACAACCGCGTCACCATATCGCCGACGCCTGCTTCAGGACGATCGGTTACCAGAAGGCGCAAGATATTCGGGTATCTTTTCAGACGACGCTCGCCGGCGCCGGTTCCCGTTGCCATCAGCCGCCCGCTCGGAGGCTTCGCCATCGGTTCAATGACGAGATGGCGCAGGATGGCGGCACCGGTCGGCGTTACCCTTTCCCCCAGCTCGTCATCGCTCTTCAGCACGAACCCCTTCAGGAGTTCGACCGTCGCGGGCGCCGGAACCGGAAGAATTCCGTGGGCGCTCATCACAGTCCCGCTGCCGATCGGTAAGGCGCTGCAACTCCAGCTTTTTATGTCAGACCGAACGATAAGACTGGCGGCCCCTAAGATGTCGGCAAGGGAATCCCAATCCGCGACTTCGTGGAAATGTACGTGTTCAACATCGACACCATGACATACGGACTCGGCTTCAGCGAGATGGGTAAAGATGGCGATGGCGTGGTCGCGTATCTCAGAATGACAGTTCGCGGTCTCCAGGAAGGTACGAATATCATGCCAATGACGCGTCGGGGGCGCACCGTCGCGCACGGTCACTTTCGCGCGGCGAACCCGCAACCCCATGACGTTCGCCGTCTCGATTTCCAAGGCGACATGATCGAGGATTCCGCAGGCGTGCAAATCTGCGCGCAAAGGCGCCTCAAGTTCGGGAAGGGCGTCGAGCAGGGTGCCCAACGCCATATCCCCAGAGATGCCGCCGACGATGTCGAAATGGCCATGAAGCGTCACTGCCCCTTACCTCTTTCTTTATTGTCCGAGAGAACAAGAGTGCTGCGGTTCTTCAGAGCGAAATCAGCTCGTACTGGTCATTACCCATCTTCAGAGTCTTCATGTATTCCAACTGATGCAGACCACTGCGGGATTCGATGCGCTCTTTCAGATCGTGAAGTTCCGCCTCGGGGAGCTGATAGACCATATCAATGGAAGCCTGGTCCACCGCCAGAAGGTCCGTGGACGCCAATATGCCGAGGTCGTGAGCTTTGGGTGGAGCAGCGGCGACACCTGCGCAGTCGCAGTCCACGGACATATTGCGGAGCACATTGATGAAGACGATTTTCTTATCAAAGTGATCGATCGTGGCTTTTGCCGATTCCACCATGTTTTCCATGAAGGGGGCGCCTTTAAGCCATGTCTGATAGTCTTCATTGTCCGGGGCGGCATGGACCATTTTCTTACCGATCTGTCCATCGGCGCAGCCGATGGCGATATTTTTCATGGAACCGCCGAAACCGCCCATGGCATGCCCCTTGAAATGAGTAAGCACAACCATCGAGTCATAATTAAGCATATTTTTGCCGACCGACATTTCTTGGAAGTGCTTCCCTCCCTTAACGGGAATCATCACCGCACCGTCTTCGTCCATGATATCCACCGGACAGAAGTCCCAGCCGTTGATCTTGATGGTTTCTCGATGATCGGCGGTCGTGTATCGCTTTCCTTTATATAGAGTGTTTGTCTCCACCAGACTGCTATTCGGAATATGCTGCTGCAGGGCTTTCACCATGTCCCGAGGCAGTATGTTGGGGCCGTGCGGCTCACCGGTGTGCAGTTTTATGGCGACTCTTCCCGATACATTTTGGTTAATTTTTGAATATATTTCTAACAAACCATCAGAGCTAATATTTTTTG
The DNA here is from genome assembly GCF_002845745.1 of Telmatospirillum siberiense. GTDB lineage: Bacteria > Pseudomonadota > Alphaproteobacteria > Rhodospirillales > Magnetospirillaceae > Telmatospirillum > Telmatospirillum siberiense. Next base: position 65,556 of record NZ_PIUM01000008.1, read on the forward strand.
TGAAAAATACTTGTGACTTTTCTTGCGGTGCCGCAAATGCGTTAGCGATATAGCTAAGGTCGGTCACGGCAAGGGTGCCGGCGGCCATGGCGGTTGTTTGCAGAAAACTGCGCCGAGGAATCTTGCGTTCCATTGTTTAAGTCCTTCCGAGAAGAGAAAACTCAAAGAATAAAAGACATCATTTTTTTTCGAAACTCGCAGGCTCAGGAGATGAACCTGAAACCCCTTTTCGCAATAAGGGATTTTAACAGGTGCGGCGGCAAGCGATTAGGGGGCGAGAGCCGCATGAACCTATGCGCTGCATTCATCAATCATGTCATGCTCGCCCCTTCGGCGCTCTCGCGTCGAAGGGGCCCTGAACCGCCTCAGAACGGACTGTCGATATCAACAACATCGATCAGCTTGTGGTTGACGAACTCCTTGAGCCCGAGGCCGAGCAACTCGCGACCGTAACCGGAACGGCGGATGCCGCCGAAGGGCAGATCCGCCTCAACCTTGGTCGGATGATTGACGAATACCATTCCGGTGGAGATCTTCTTGGCGACCTCGGCGCCATGCGCCGGACTAGCCGTGAAGACCGAGCCGCCGAGACCGAATGGCGAGTCATTGGCGATCCGCACCGCGTCATCCTCGTCCTCGGCGCGGAACAGCATGGAGACCGGACCGAAGAACTCCCAATAGCGCGCGGGGTTGTCCTCGCCGATCTCCGTCAGGATCGTCGGTTGCACGAAGGCGCCCTTGTTGGGCACGGCCGGCCCCACCTCCTCCGCCTTTGCGCCAAGGGCGACGGCTTGACGGATCTTGTTCCTCACCTCGTCGGCAGCGCCTTGCGAGGAGAGCGGGGCGAGCGTCGTCTTCGGATCGAACGGATCACCCGCCACGAGGTCCGCCACGGCACGCCGATAGTGATCGAGGAACTGATCATAGAGCGAATCCACGATGATCATGCGCTTGGAGGAGACGCAAACTTGACCGCCATTCCAATGACGCCCAATCACCGCCCAGTCGACCGTCTTCTTGAGATCGGCATCGGCGAGCACCACGAAGGCGTCGGCCCCGCCGAGTTCCATGGTCGACTTCTTCAGCGCCTTGCCGGCCTGGGCGGCAACGACGGAACCCGCCTCTTCCGAACCGGTAAGAGCCACGCCATGCACGCGCGGATCGTTGAGGATCTGCTCGATCTGCGAACGGGTGGCATAAAGGTTCTGGAAGACGCCGGCGGGAAGCCCCGCATCCATCATCAAATTCTCGAAGGCCGCGGCGCTTTGCGGCACGTTGGAGGCATGCTTGAGCAGCAGCGTATTGCCGGCCGAAAGCTGCGGCGCGAGGATACGGGCGATCTGGTAATAGGGAAAATTCCACGGCTCGATGGCAAGCAGCACGCCGAGCGGTTCATGGACAAGGATCGCCTCGCCCTCGGCCGGGTCAAGGACCGGCAGTTTCTCGGGCGCGAGCAGTTGCTCCGCGTTGCGAACGTAATATTCGAAGATCTTCGCCGAAAGTTCGACCTCGGCCCTGGCCTCGGCAAACAGTTTTCCCATTTCCAATGTCAACAGCTTGGCGTGGTCGTTCACATCGCGGCGCAGGAGATTGGCGGCCTCCCGCAAGATCTTCGCGCGTTCAGCGAAAGGCGTTTCACGCCAAGCCAGGAAGGCATTGTGAGCCTTTCCGATCGCTGCGGTTACTTCGCTGTCCGTGGCATCTGGAAAGGTCTTGAGCGTTTCGCCTGTGTAAGGGTTGATCGTTGCGTAGGCCATAGTCTCTCTCTTTGTTAAATCGGGAAGGAAATTCCTCGCGGATGTCTTCCGGTTCGAACGGTTTAAAGACCGTTCGAACCGGAAGACGCGCCGAGCCACCTTGTGTTCAGACCGCCTTTGGGGGGGGCGCCGTGAGAAGGCGGTGTGACAGGCAGTCGGGAGCCCGGCGCCGTGGCAATCGGCCGATCCCGTCAGCTTTTCAAAGAGGCCATGTCGATGACGAAGCGATAGCTGATATCGCCCTGTTCGAGTTGCTCGAAGGCTTCGTTGATCTCGTCCATGCGAATCATCTTGCATTCGGGCAGGATGTTTTTCCGGGCACAGAAGTCGAGCATCTCCTGGGTCTCGGCGATACCGCCGATCGGCGATCCGGCGATCCGGCGGCGTCCCAAAATCAACGGGATGGTGTTCGGCTCCTCAAGCGGGCCGATCTGCCCGACCAGCACCAGCGTGCCGTCGACGTCCAGCAGCGGCACATAGGGCTTGAGGTCGTGCTTGACGGGAACGGTGTCGATAATCAGATCGAAGCTCGAATGGGCCTTGGTCATGGCATCCTCATCGGCCGAGACGAGAAGCCGGTCGGCGCCGAGGGCCCGCGCGGCGGCCTCCTTGTTCTTCGACCGGCTCAGCACGGTGACGTCGGCGCCAAGGGCGACTGCGAGCTTGACCGCCATATGGCCCAGACCGCCGAGGCCGATCACGCCGACTCGGCTGCCGGGACCGACGTTCCAGGTGCGCAGCGGCGAATAAGTGGTGATGCCGGCGCACAGCAAGGGCGCCGTACGCGAAAGGTCCAGACCGTCCGGCACGCGAAGGGTGAATTCCTCGCGGACGACGAGATGCTTGGAATAGCCGCCGTAGGTGATGTCCTGCGTGATGCGGTCGGGAGAGTTGTAGGTGTTGGTGTTGCCTTCCCGGCAAAGCTGTTCCTCGCCTTTGCGGCATTGATCGCAATGCTGGCAACTGTCGACCATACAGCCGACGGCGACCGAATCCCCGACTTTGTAGCGGGTGACATCGCTGCCGATCTCAATCACGCGGCCGACAATCTCATGACCGGGCACGACGGGATATTGGGTCCACCCCCAGTCGTTGTGCGCCATATGAAGATCCGTGTGACAGATGCCGCAGTAGAGAACCTCCATCAGAATGTCGTTGGAACGCAGCGTGCGACGCTCGAATGCATAGGGTGCGAGGGGACTTTCCGCGGACTGGGCTGCGTAGCCAATGGTTTTCATAATGGAAGCTCCATGACTTAAGGACGGGGACGTCGATCAGTACGTCCTCGGTCGGTTGACCGTTCGGCTGAACATAGCCGAGAGCGCGAGCGCACCATTAATCCGATCCTGCAAATTACCTGCACGATCCTGCAAATCTTGGCTCGCAAGGCTGTCAAACCGGACCCGTTCGGGGCAAGATCTCCGCCACCGGACGACGGATTTCATCGGGATTGAGCAACTGATGCCCCTACTTACGGATCAACCAGCAGAATTTCATATAGGTCAGCCTGTAGAATTTCATACAGAGTTGAATAGAAATGCGGACTCCTCTCGCAAAGAGATGGCATCCCTGATCAGCCGTTGCGCGCCCCGAGACGGTGAGCACCGCACGGCGCTGCCGCATCTATCGTTGTTCCGCAGGTCGTCTCCCTCCGAATCCGAATGCAGTCTCACCAGGCCATCACTGGTGTTGGCGGCGCAAGGACAGAAGCGGGTCATTCTGGCGGGACAGGCTTACGACTATGGGCCCATGCACGGCCTCGTCACCTCGATGGATTTGCCGGTGATGGCACGCGTTGTCACCGCCAGTGCGGACATCCCCTATCTTTGCCTGGTCTACGAACTGGATTTGCAGCACATCGCGGATTTGATGAGTGAAATGGGACTGGCCGTCGCCAAGACCATTCCCGAGGGGAAAGCGATGTCGCTCTGCACCATCTCGGCGCAGTTGTTCGACGCGGCCCTCAGGCTGGTCCGCCTGCTGGAGACTCCCGCGGACATTCCAATTCTGGCCCCCCTGGTCGAACGAGAGCTGCTTTATCGCCTGTTGACCGGCGAGCAGGGAATGCGACTGCGCCATCTCACCATGGCGGAGAGCCAGAGCTACAAGATCGCGCGAGCCATTGAGTATTTGAAGCACCACTACACCGAACCGCTGCGTATCGGCACTCTGGCAAGCTTGGTGAATATGAGCGTCTCGTCACTGCACCATCATTTCAAGACGGTGACATCGTTGAGCCCTTTGCAATACCAGAAGCAACTGCGCCTGCATGAGGCTCGCCGTCTATTGATCCGGCAAATGTCCGACGTGACCTCGGCCGCCTATAGCGTCGGTTATGAAAGTTCGTCGCAGTTCACCCGGGACTATAGCCGCCTGTTCGGCGCTCCGCCGACCAGGGACATTGTGCTGCTGCGGGAGAACGGGCGAGACGAGCGCTGATGTCAGAGCCGGGCTCACCGTAGAAAGCGCCGCCGCGACCATCAGAAATGGTAATTCACACCAAGGCGGACCATATGGAATCGCGCCTCGGTATTGCCCCAATTGTCATTTTTGAAGCTATGGGAAATGTCGGTGTAGAGATATTCGCCCTTGGCCGACCAACTGGGCAGGAAAGCCCACTCCGCTCCACCACCCAAGGTCCATCCGCCCCGCATTCTGGTATTGATCCCATTGTCGACTTGGCCGAAAGCCAGGCCGGCGGTTCCATAGACCAGCGTGTTCAGCCCTGAGGGCGCGAACCCCGCCCGCAACCGCCCGCTGCCAAAAAGCGGTACGGTCGCTTTCGACTGGTCGGCACCGTTCTTGGACGACCCCTTGCCGGAAAACTCGACGTCGTTTTCGATGCCCAGGATGAACAGTGGCGACAGTTGGAAATTGTAGCCGATCTGGGCACCGCCGATCACACTGCTGCCGTCATAGCTGCTGGTGCGCCAGCCGTTTCTTGTCCAGTCGTCCTGCGAGCCGCTGCCGGACCCGAAATCGCCACCGATGTTGACCCCGGCGTAAAATCCGCGCCAGGAGCTCTCCGCCGCGACCGTTCCCTCCGCCGCGACCGCCGTAGCCAACCCGCAAATCGTGCCGAATACCAAATGTCTGAGCGCCATATCGCTGAATCTCCAATTGCCCTGGCCTTGAGTCCGCGAACGGCATCACCCACCCAGCCCGAGGCTTCCCTGGGAGCATATAAACAGACCGCATGGCTTGTAAATGATAAAATAAACCGTCTGGGCGGTTTATTTTCTTGGGAAATTGATGCTAGGTTAGCACCAGCACGACCCTGAGAGGCAAAACCGCTCCGGGTCGATCAGAGAAAAGGATGAACCAGATGATCAACCGTTTCCGAAGCTGGCGTCCGTTAGGAGCCCTGCTGGCTCTGGCCTTGGCCGCCTCCCTGTCCGGCTGCGGCGTCGCGGCTTTCCCGATTCGCGTCACCAGTGCCGCGGTCAAAGCCGTGCCGGTGGCCGGTCATGCGGCTGCGGCACCGCTGGACGCGGCGGCCGACGTTATCGACTGACACCAAATCAAGGGACGCTGATCGGAACCGATCAGCGTCCCTCACGCGCCGGGCGGGATGCCTCAGCATCCTTGGGGCTACGCGCCAATGGTGGCGCGGGTCAGGCGGGCTCCTTCAACGATGCCATATCGATGACAAACCGGTATTTGACGTCACTTTTCAGCATGCGCTCAAAGGCCTCGTTGATTTCCTGGATCTTGATTACCTCGACGTCCGACGCGATCTTATGCTGCCCGCAGAAATCGAGCATTTCCTGCGTTTCGGCGATGCCGCCGATGATCGAGCCGACGACCGCGACGTTGGTGCCTTTGCCGACATTCCAGTGACGCAGTGGAGACCATGTGGTGATGCCGGCGCAGAGTAACGGTGCGCCCCCCTTGAGATCCAACCCGTCGGGGATCTTCAGAACGAACTGGTCCGACACCACGATCTTGTCGGAATAGCCGCCGTAGGTGGGACTGTGATCGTGACGATCGACATCGTCATAGGTCAGGGTCGGATGCTCCTCGCAATATTGCTCCAGCCCTTGTTCACAGGCGGCACAGTGATGGCAGGAGTCGACAAGGCAGCCCACTCCGACATGATCGCCCGGTTTGAAGCGATCAACATCCGATCCGACTCCGAGCACGCGACCGATGATTTCATGTCCTGGCACCATCGGAAAAATGCTGTTCCGACCCCAGTCATTATGGACATGATGCAAGTCGGAGTGACACACACCACAATAAAGGATTTCGATAACCACGTCGTCCGCCCGTGGATCTCGGCGCTCGAAGCGATATGGCTCAAGCGGCGCTTTTACGAATGGCGCGGCATAACCTGAAACCTTGATTGTCATCTTTTTCTTTCTATACGCATTCGCGGCGAGAGACTCTTTAGCAGCTATAGACACGTGCGATTAGGTGGGAAGATCCGCATGGACTTATGAGACGCACTCATCAATGCCTGTGAGACGGCCAATAATGGATTAAGAAATTTGGGGACGGACGACACCTCCGCCCCATTGCCTCACCCTCAATCAGCGATCCCAGCTATAAGAATAATTGGCGAAAAAATCCTTTCCGCCGCCGGTATTGGATGTGCAAGCCGCCACCAACAAAGCAATTGCGATGGATACAAAAATTGTCTTCAGTGATATATTTTTCATTACTTCTCTCCATTTAGTTACGGCGCATTCTTGATATTGAGCAATTTTGCCAATACGTCTTCGCCGTTTTTTTTGCTGGCAATGGTTTAGCAGTTGTCGCAGACGGTGATTAGACGGCAAGAGTAACATAGACATATGAGGCTAATTCATGAGTGTGACGCAGAGGGGATGCCCGCCACCTTGCCGCCTTGAGCTTGTCTGGCACCCGCGGGCGCTGGCGAGAATCGCATTGGCCGCCTTGGCGGCGATGCCGGCACATCCATTCGTAGCGTTCAGCCGGCGTCGGAAATCAAGCTGGATACGACAGAAAAGCGGGGCGGCCAAAAGGTGGCGCGTGCTTTCGCGCGGCATTCATGAGCGCACCTCATATGTCTATGCAAATCTAGACGGCTAATCGCCTGCAGTCTCTCCTGCTAAATGTTCGGTAACAGTCGGCGGTGAACCCTGCCGGCAAATGGGAGCCGACGAACAACGCTTCGTCGTCATTCACGTCTCAAGAATGTTGTGAAACCTCTGCCAGCTTTTCGCTATGGGCGAAAAAGGAATGGCGGACTGTTCGTAGGAGTGCGCCCCTTGCAGATGGTGACGTTAAACGATCGGCTTGCCGGCGGGCTCTGGTGGAGCTCTTGCAAGTGATTGGAATCGTTCGAACGGCCCTCTCCCGTCCGCTGACCTTCGTGGTCATGGCGATTCTCATCCTGATCCTGGGCGTGCTCGCCGCGATCCGCGCGCCGGTGGACATCTTCCCCGGCATTCGGATTCCGGTCATCGCGATCGCCTGGACCTACACGGGGCTCGCACCTTCGGACATGGAGGGGCGCATCATTTCGCCTTATGAGCGCGCGCTGACAAGCACGGTCAACGATATCGAACATATCGAGAGCCAGTCCCTGAACGGCATGGGCATCGTGAAAATTTTCTTCCAGCCCGGTGCCGACATTCCGACCGCGACCGCTCAGGTGACGTCCGTTTCGCAGACCATGCTGCGCCAGTTGCCGCCCGGCATTTCCCCGCCCCTCATCTTGAACTATGACGCTTCGACCGTTCCGGTGCTGCAGCTCGCGCTCTCCGGAAAAGGTCTGTCCGAGGGACAGATGTTCGATCTGGCGATGAACCAAATTCGCCCGACGCTGGTGACCATTCCCGGCGCGGCGCTTCCAGCTCCCTATGGCGGAAGCCAGCGCCAGATTCAGATCGATATCGATCCCTTGGCCCTGCAGTCGAAAGGCTTGTCGGCGCAGGATGTCGGCAATGCCATCGCCGCGCAGACGCAGATCACCCCGGCCGGCTTCGTCAAGATCGGCAGCTATCAATATGCCGTGCAGCTCAACAACGCCCCTGGATCGGTCGAGCAGCTCAACGATCTCCCCGTAAAGGTGGTGAACGGAGCCACGATCACCATGCGCGACGTGGCCCATGTGCGTGACGGAACGGCGCCGCAGACCAATGTCGTCCATGTCGACGGTGGACGCTCGGTGGCGATGACGATCCTGAAGATCGGCGCGACGTCCACTCTCTCGATCGTCCAGGGGATCAAGGACGCATTGCCCAGGATTCAATTGACACTGCCCGATGCCCTCAAGATCGTGCCGATCGGCGACCAGTCGCTGTTCGTCAAGGCCGCGGTCAAAGGCGTGGTCGGCGAAGGCGTGATCGCCGCAGCCCTGACCTCGCTGATGATTCTCTTATTCCTTGGGTCCTGGCGCTCGACCGTGATCATCGCCATCTCGATTCCGCTGGCGATTCTCGCGGCGATCATCGGGCTGTCGGCGACGGGCAACACGCTCAATCTGATGACGCTGGGCGGCCTCAGCCTCGCGGTCGGCATTCTGGTCGACGACGCGACGGTGACGATCGAAAACATCAACTGGCACCTCGAACAGGGAAAGAAGGTACACCAGGCGATCCTCGACGGCGCGCAGCAGATCGTAACACCGGCGTTTGTTTCCCTGCTCTGCATCTGCATCGTCTTCGTGCCGATGTTCTTCCTGCCCGGGGTGTCGGGCTTCCTGTTCGTACCCTTGGCGCTGGCGGTCGTCTTCGCGATGATCGCCTCCTTCCTGCTCTCGCGCACCTTGGTGCCGACGATGGCGATGTATCTGCTCAAGCCGCACGCGGCCGACGACACCGGCAAGCCGGAATCGCGGAACCCGTTGGCCCGCTTCCAGCGCGGATTCCAAGAGCGCTTCGAGCGCATCCATGCCCGATATGGCCAACTGCTCGAAAAGGCGCTTTCATCGCCGAAACCCTTTGTGCTGGGGTTCCTGGCGATCGTCGGGCTGTCCTTCCTGCTGTTGCCATTCCTGGGGCAGAATTTTTTTCCCTCCGTCGATGCCGGTTCCATCACGCTGCATGTCCGCGCCCCGATCGGATCTCGCATTGAAGAGACATCGGCGCAGTTCGATCGCGTTGCCAGACGTATCCGCCAGATCATTCCACCAGGCGAGCTGGTCTCGATGGTCGACAACATCGGCATGCCGAACAGCATCATCAATTCGGTCTACAATAATTCGGGCACGATCGGCCCGCAGGACGGCGACATCATGATCCAGCTGGCCGAAGGCCATGCGCCGACCGACGACTATATCCGCAAACTGCGCGAGGAACTTCCCAAGGCCTTTCCGGCCACGCAATTCTCATTCCTGCCCGCCGACATGACCAGCCAGATCCTCAATTTCGGAGCGCCCGCCCCGATCGACATCCAGATCCTGGGGCGTGACGCCAAGGGCGGCGAGGCCTTCGCGCGCAAAATCCTGCGCCGCATTGCGAGCATTCCGGGTGTGGCCGACGCACGCATACAGCAATCGTCGCGCTATCCGCAGATCAACGTGACGATCGACCGCAGCCGGATCGGCCAACTGGGCCTGACCGAGCGTGACGTGACCACCAGCGTCGCCAGTTCACTCGCCGGCACGTCGCAAACCGCGCCGGTCTTCTTTCTCAATCCGCAGAACGGCGTCTCATACCCCGTGGTGGCGCAAACACCCGAATATCGCGTCGGATCGATGGAGGATCTTGCCAATCTCCCGGTCACCGGCGCGGGCACCGGCACGTCCCAACTGCTCGGCGGTATCGGCAACATCGTGCGGGCCAATTCCGCGGCCGTCGCCTCCCACTACAATATCACGCCCGTCATCAACATCTTCGCGACCCCCACCGGGCGCGATCTGGGCGCGGTCGCCAAAGATATCGGCAAAGTCCTTCAGGACCTCCAGGCCGAGGCGCCGAAGGGAACGACGGCCGTGCTGCGCGGCCAATACGCCACAATGAACACCGCTTTTTCGGGTCTTGCCTTCGGTCTGGTCGGAGCGATCGTGCTGATTTACCTGCTGATCGTCGTCAATTTCCAGAGCTGGCTCGATCCGTTCGTCATCATCACCGCCCTGCCGGGAGCGCTTGCCGGCATCGTCTGGATGCTGTTCACCACCGGCACCACGCTGTCGGTCCCCGCGCTGATCGGCGCGATCATGTGCATGGGCGTGGCGACCGCCAATTCGATCCTGGTCGTCAGCTTCGCCCGCGAACGGCTCGCCGACGTCGGTAACGCGACCATCGCCGCGCACCAAGCCGGACTCGCACGCTTTCGTCCCGTCCTCATGACCGCGCTCGCCATGATCATCGGCATGCTGCCCATGGCCATGGGCTTGGGCGATGGCGGCGAGCAGAACGCACCGTTGGGGCGCGCCGTCATCGGCGGCCTGATCGTCGCCACATTCGCGACCCTGATGTTTGTCCCCGTCATCTTCAGCCTTGCCCATCGGCGCAAGGCCGGCGCGCCCGATGCGGCCGAAGACAGAAATCTGGAGAAAGCTCATGTCTGAACAGGGTAAAAGCCGGCTCAAACTGACCGGCGCGATCGTCGCCGTCGCCGCACTGGCCGTGGTGGGAAGCGGGATCACGAATCGCGTTCACAGCGAACGCGAGCTCGCGACCTGGACCACCGAGCAGGCGGTGCCGAACGTCTCGCTCATCCATCCGACGCCGGCCGTGGCGGGAAATGCGCTGAATCTGCCCGCCAGCCTTCAGGCATTGAACAGCGCCCCCATCTTTGCCCGCACGTCGGGTTATGTTCGTCAATGGCAGGTCGATATCGGCGATACCGTGCACCGCGGCCAACTGCTGGCGCTACTCGACGCACCCGAAGTCGATCAGCAGCTCGCCCAGGCCCACGCCGACCTGCAAACGGCGCAGGCCAACCAGCAACTGGCCGGCTCCACCGCGGCGCGCTGGAGCAACATGCTGGCCAAGGATGCCGTGTCGAAACAGGAAACCGACGAAAAGCTCGGTGATCTGGCGGCGAAGACGGCCGTGACCAACGCTGCCCGCGCCAACGTCGCGCGGCTCGAGGCGCTCACCGGCTTCACCCGGCTCGTTGCCCCCTTCGACGGCATCGTGACCAGCCGCTCGGCCGAAATCGGCGCGCTGGTTACGGCCGGCAGCGCCTCGGCCACGCCGCTCTTCACCATCGCCGACATCAGCCGCATCCGCGCTTCCGTGCGCGTACCCCAGCTTTATTCCGCCGAGGTCCATCCGGGAATGGAGGTCAAGCTGACATTGCCCGAATATGCCGGGCGCATATTCCCGGCAAAGCTCACGCGAACGGCGCGTGCCGTCGACCCGGTTTCGGGCACGTTGCTGGTCGAGCTTGAAGCGGTCAACGCCGATTTGGTGCTCAAGCCGGGCGCCTATGCCCAAGCCAGTTTCCCGCTCAAGAAAACAGATAATACCGTGACCCTGCCGCCCAGCGCGCTGCTGATTGGCGAACGGGGACCGCAAGTCGCGCTGATTGATAAGAACGGAAAGGCGACATTGCAGTCCGTCACACTGGGGCGCGACCAGGGTAAGTTCGTTGAAATCGTCGCCGGCCTGACAGCAAAAGACGCGGTGATCGACAATCCGCCGGATTCACTGCAGAACGGCGATGCGGTTCGGGTGGTGAGCGATGCGGAGGGGACGGTCCATGCCGCGGACTAAAACGGCGCTGACGCTGGTGGGGCTGATGGCGTTGGCCGGATGCTCGATGGCCCCCGATTATGCCCGCCCCCCCGTGGAGACGGGTGCAGCCTATAAGGAACTCGGCCCATGGCAGCAGGCCGGTACCGACGTCCCGCCGACGGGAAAATGGTGGGAGATGTTCGGCGACCAGATTCTGAACGGTCTTGAGGAAAAGATCGAAGCGGGCAACCCCAGCCTGGCTGCCGCGACCGCGCGCTACGCCCAGGCTTCCGCCCTCGTCGATCGCAACGGCGCGGCGCTTTTGCCTGAGATCGACATGGGCGCCCAGGTGGGACGGAGCAGGGTCTCCGCCGGCAGGCCGCTCACGGCGGGTGCGGCCGTCACCTACAACAACGTCGCCGTCGGTCCTTCGCTCAGCTACGAACTCGACCTGTTCGGCCGCGTCCGCAATTCGGTGCTCGCCAGCGAAACGAGCGCCCAAGCGGCGCAGTCCGACCTGGCAGCGGTCCGGCTCGGACTGCAGGCGCAGCTCGCCAGCGCCTATTTCGACTTGCGCGGGCTCGACGCACGGACCGTGCTGCTGCGGGAAACCGTCGAGGCCTATCAGCGCGCTTATGATCTGACCGACACGCGACATTCGGGCGGCATCGCATCGAGCGTCGACATCAGCCGCGCACAAACGCAGCTTTCGACCGCCAAGGCGGAACTTGACGCGGTCATCGGTCAGCGCGCGCGGGACGAACATGCCATTGCCGTGCTGCTGGGCGACGTGCCGTCGCGCTTCGCGCTCGCGGTCTCGGACGCACAGCCCTCGCCACCGCGAATTCCGGTTGGGATACCCTCCACCCTGCTCGAGCGCAGACCCGACGTCGCCGCGGCGGAACGGCGCGTGGCGGCGGCAAATGCCCAGATCGGCGTCGCCCGCGCGGCGATGTATCCCAAGATCACGCTGGGCGTGGCCGGCGGCTTCCAATCAATCCATGGCAATCTGCTCGATTCCTCGAACGGCTTCTGGTCGCTCGGACCGCTCGCCGCGACATTTCCGCTCTTCGACGGTGGCGCGAACCGAGCCAACGTCGATGTGACGCAGGCGCAATACGACCTGACCGTCGCCGATTATCGACAGACCGTACTGACAGCCTTCCGCGAGGTGGAAGACGATCTTGCGACAACGCGGCATTACGCCGATCAGGAACGCAACCAGCGCGACGCCGCGGCCGCGGCCGAACGCACTCGCGATCTTGCTCTGACCCGCTATCGCGACGGCGCGGCGAACTATCTTGAGGTGGTTACCGCGCAAACCGCCGCGCTCGACGCCGAAAGAGCGCTCCTCGACCTGCACAGCCAACAGCTCAAGATCGCCACCGATACGGTACGTGCATTGGGAGGGGGTTACCACGCCGACCCGGAAGCGGACCGGACTCCTGCTCCGTCAAGAGCCCAACGATCTGCTCTTCCGTGAGCCGATCGTCCTTCATATTCGACTTCCCCAGATGGAGGACGGGCTCCGGCAAAGCCTGGGCAAATTTTCCGGAAGCAGGTCAGCGTTGGGGCGTGTTGGCCGATGGCGGACCCGCGAAAGCGTCTGGAATGGTTTCCGGCCTCGCGCCCGTGGCTGCCATTTGACATGGATGGAGCAATCGTCAATCTTCCGTCATGATCGTTTTCGACAACGCCATCACGGAACAGTCTTCGGTATTCGCCGAACCAATCGGGATTATCCGCGCCGACAAGCAGGAAGAGGTTCTCCCCGCCGTTGCGGCCATGGCATCGGCACTGGATAGGGGCGAATATCTGGCCGGCTTCTTCAGCTACGAACTTGGTTATGTGTTGGAAGACCGCTTGCTCCGGCTATTGCCGGAGCAACGGGGCATCCCGCTCCTGTGGTTCGAGATCTTCGCCGGGCCGGCGCAATATCATACCGGCGACACGCTGTGGCAGAAGGGCAAAGCTTATGCCGGCCCGATCCGCTGGGAATGGAAGAGGGCGGACTATGGCAGCCGCTTTGTCCGCGTCGCCGAATGGATCAAGGCCGGCGACATTTATCAGGCCAATCTCAGCATGCGCGGGCGCTTTCGTTTCATCGGCGACCCTCGCGCTCTCTTCCATGATCTTCGCAAGCATGCCGGTGCCGCCCACGGGGCCTACATCGATGCAAAAGAGTTTCAAATCATCAGCGTCTCGCCGGAGCTCTTTTTCGAACTCGCTTCCGACGGAACGATAACGACGAGACCGATGAAGGGCAGCAAGGCTCGCGGCGAAGACGACGAGACCGACCGGGCGGCGCGTGCCGAATTGGCTGCAAGCGAGAAGGATCGGGCGGAAAATCTTATGATCGTCGATCTGTTCCGCAACGATTTGACACGCATCGCCAAGGTCCCGAGCGTGCGGGTGCCCAGCCTGTTCGATATTGAGACCTATCCCACGATCCATCAGATGGTTTCGACCGTGACCGCGAAGATTCCGCCTCGGTTGGGCATCGATCGGATCCTCGCCGCCCTGTTCCCCAGCGGTTCCGTCACCGGCGCGCCGAAAATACGCGCCATGGAGATCATCGCCGCGACGGAGCAAAGCCCGCGCGGCGCCTATTGTGGCGCCATTGGCCATTTCGCCCCCGATGGCAGCGCCTGTTTCAATGTCGCCATTCGGACCATGACCCTTTCGGACGGATACGGAGAGATCGGTGTCGGCGGGGCATTGGTCGCCGATTCGCAATGCGACGCCGAATATGAGGAATGCTTGCTCAAGGCGCGCTATTTTGAACGCGCGCGCCATCCGGTGGCGCTCATCGAAACCCTGCGTGGTCGCCACGGAATCGACCGACATCTCGACCGCATGCAAAACAGCGCGGCCTGGTTTGACATCCCCTTTGATCGGGCCACCGCTGAAAAGACGGCAGCCGCCGCCGGCGAGGGGCGGGTGAGACTCGTGCTCCAAGAGGACGGGTGCATATCCGTTTCCACCGGCAATTTGCCGGTAAGCCAGGACGTTTGGCATTTCCGGATTTCCACCCGCCGGGTGGACAGTTCGGACCCTTTCCTCCGCCATAAAACCGACTGGCGCGAGCTTTATGATGAAGAGTTGCGGCTCTCCGGATGCGACGAGGTCCTGTTCCTGAACGAAAGAGACGAGATTTGCGAGGGAAGCCGCAGCAATGTCTTTTTGGTCATTGACGGGGCGTGGTTGACCCCAGCCGCCACGGCCGGACTCCTGAACGGCTGCCTGCGCGAGGAGATGCTGGCTTCCGGCCGCTGCCGGGAAGCGGTTCTGAGGATCGCGGATATCGAACGCTCGGAGCAAATATGGTTCGGAAACTCTCTCCGTGGATTGATCCGAGCAGAGCCCCAGGCCGCCATGGCCGGTTTTGGTGGCCATGGCCCGCCCGGATAAAAACCGCGACGGCCTCGTCTTTCAACGAAGGCTCGGTTCACGGGTCCAATGCCGGTACTTTCGTGGCTTCGTCGCGTTTCGGCACTCGCCAACCGCCCCGGGGTAGGGTAATAACGCAGATGCAATTCCGGTCGTCATCGGCCCCGACGAGCCGACGACGACAAGGGCCTCGACGCAATGCGCCGAGGCCCTTGTCGCTTCCGGGTGCCACCCGGGCACCAGCGAAACGGAAACGAGGTTCATGGTTACCCCTCATCTTGCCTGCCCATAAGTTTTGGTCGGCCTTAAGGCCTGCCATTTGCGACAAAACAAACTGAAGGATTTTGATCGGTGAATTGTGAGGAATGTGGTGCGTGCTGCGCCCATGCCGGAAGCGGCGCAACGGAAAATCGTGAGAATTCTCAGACCTCGAATATCGCCGATACCGTCTGCACTGCCTTCCGCGGCCGCGTCGGGGAACGTTGCCGGTGTAACATTTATGCCGATCGGCCCAACGACTGCAGAGAGTTCGAGGCCGGTTCCGTACAGTGTCTGGATTCCCGGCGCATTGCCGGCATCTGAAGACAACGCGATCCGCCGGGGCCTGCTCCAGCGCCGTGCCGCTATTTCGAAATCCTCGGCTTATGACGCCCCCAACCAGGGGGCTTTTTTATCGCGTCACGATTTGAGCTTCTTCATAAACAGCCCGAAGGACTGAGAAAAATCGGCAAAAAGGGGATGATCACGATGAGCCAGCATAACACCGGAGAACAATTTCAGGCCGACACAAAAAGCCCGAACCTCATCCTCTGAGAAAAAATTCTTTTTGTTCATTTTCTCGATAATTTCCAGGAGATTATCGTGACTCGGAAAGTCAAACTCCACATTTCCTCCGCCTTCTTTCTCCGGACTGACTTCAGAAATAGTCACATGATATTGATACTTCATTAATATTTCTCCAATCCATTATCATCCCACTCCGATTTCCCGAAACAATCGAGCAAGATACGCGCGACATATAGCGTTCGGCCCCAGTCACCATATGCTGATATGGGGAGCGACTGGGGCCGAACCGGGCACCTCGCGGGTGGGATCAAGGTGCCCTTTGCCGGGACGAAAGCATGCGGCAATCAAAGTTGCCGCGCCTCGCCGTCATTCCATCGGAAGCACAGCGCTCCCTTTTTTTCGCAAACTACCGCCCCCCGCCATAGGCGGCGGCATTCGTGTGCTCACCGACAGCGGCGGCACCGCCTTTTGCCCCCACCATTTCTGGTTGCGCCGTACAAGCAACGACAAAAGCAGCCATGATAAAAACACAATACTTCAAAAGATTTTTATTCATAGCAACCTCCGTTAAATCAAAAATTGAGAAAATAAAAATCAATAAATATATTAAATATTATAAACATTCGCACCGGCGGCACGATGATATGCAGAACCCCATAATCCACGGCACTTCCTAAAAACTGTTACAGCTGTCACAGCCTAAGCAGGTATTTACTCAAAAAAAACTAGCTCCCTCCACCATTCCTCAGTATCCGCTGAAGGAATCCCGTCAACTGACCGATTTCCTGATGAGAAAATCCTTCCAAATGTTCCCCAAGGACATCGACGGCTATCGGACGAAGATCCTTGTACAATTTCTTGCCGGTTTCCGTCAGGAACAGACGAACGACCCGACGATCGCGATCGCATCTTTCCCTGCGAATCAGATCGAGATTCACCAGCCGGTCCAACATGCGGGTCATCGACCCACTGTCGTAACCGATGGCTCGGCACAATTCGGCAGCCGTCCCCCCCGCTCCACTGGCAATTCGCATCAGAACCACCCATTGGGGCCCGCTGATGCCAATTTTTTTTGCCCGAACATCGATGGAGCGATCCAGCATCGCGACAACATCGGCCAATAGCCGGCCGACGTTGCTCTCCAGGGTTTCAACCGTATCGATGGACGACGCGCTCATATCATCACCAGGACGAACAGACCAAAATATCTGCCTAGGCAGATATTGTCATAACGCATCTTATGCTGTCAAGAGACATCCCCACGCCCCCCCATCCCGGGACGGAAGCGCAGGGATGTCGGCTGGACGGGATTAAGATATCGGAATCGCAAGAAACAACGCCGGCGGCAAATACGCCCGGGTTGGGCTCAAGCCGATGGTTCTTTCGGCCAACGACGGTGAAGCCAGAGCCATTGCCCCGGCCGTTCGCGCACCCACCGCTCGATAATCTGGTTGATGGTCCCCATCATTTCCCGCGCGTCACGGCCGCTGTCGCCGCTTGAAGGCAGGGCGAGGGCGGGTTCGAAGATAACGCGGAAACGGGAGTGCGGTAACCGCTCGATCCGTCCCGGCACCACGGGACAATGGAATTTGAGGGCGAAATGGGCAACGCCCGGCGCTGTCATGGCGTCCCGCCCCATGAAGGGAACAGAGATTCCATCGTTCATCTTCTGGTCGACCAGCATGCCGAGATGACCACCCGCCTTAAGAACCGTGAGGGCCTTGCGCGCCCCTTTGGCACCCTTGGCGATGAACCCCTCGGCGGCGATACCCCGCCCCTTGAGAACCAGATTTTCCACCCAGGGATTGTTGGAAGCCCGGTAAACGACATGGACGGGCAAACCCAGATGTTTGGCGATCGAGCCCGACAACTCCCAGCCACCGAAATGAGCGGTGATCAAAATGCCCGGCTTTCCATCGGTTCGCATGGCCTCGACATGCTCGGCGCCGATAATCTCCAGCCGCTGCTCGACGATCTGTTGCAAATGCGGAAATTCACCGACCACCCGTCCCAGGTTGTCCCAAACCTCGGCCGCGATGATGGTGATCTCATCCTCCGTCATCTCGGGAAAGGTCAGGTGCAGACTGCGGCGCGCCACATCATTGGCCTTCAGATGACGCCCGATGGTGCGGGCCAGCCATCCCCCGAGAGCCGAGGCCCAGTCGAGGGGAAGGATGGCGAACAGATACCAACCGGCGTAGGCGCCCAAAGCCTCCGCTCTTTGACGAACGGTCGGGATGGTGAACGGCTGCCTGGCGGGTATTGCGGGATCAGGCAAAAACTTGCCCTCCAAAAGTCCCAATCAAAGCGATCTGGCCTCCGTTTGGGCGGACGGGCGGGCTATCCGCAGTTTGCTCAGATCCGCCCCCGCCTGGCGAGCGCATTCTCGACACCGGAGAAGCGAGACTCGTCCGTTTGAGCGTTTGGGGCGACAAAATGAAACCGATCTCTCATTATAGCCGCCTCCGCCCATTTTCCCTATGCGCTTTCCGCTCGTCCTTGAGATAGACTGATCGGCGTCGCGGGCTTGGCATATGGGTTGTGCACCAGCCTTCCAAGCTGGATAAACGGGTTCGAGTCCCGTAGCCCGCTCCAACCACCCGAGTGCCCGCATGGCAAAAATCCTCACTCTTCTCGCCATTGTCCTGTCCTGCCTGCCGGGCAGGGCCGGTGCGTCCGAACCGCCCGAGGTCGTCGCCGCCTTGGCACCCGGTGGACGTTTGCGGGCAGCCATCAATTTCGGCAATCCGGTCCTGGCCCAGAAGGATCCCGATAGCGGCCAGCCGCGAGGTATTTCGGTCGACTTGGCGCGGGAGCTGGCTAAACGCCTGGATGTGCAACTCGACTTCGTCACCTTCGACGGGGCGGGCAAGGTGTTCGACGCCCTGAAAACCAACGCCTGGGATGTCGCCTTCCTGGCCATCGATCCGGTCCGCGCCAGCGAAATCGAGTTCACACCGCCCTATGTGATGATCGAAGGCACCTATCTGGTGCCGGCCGACTCGACCTTGACGTCCATCGGCGATTTCGACCGTTCCGGCATCCGTATTGCCGTGGGACGGGGCAGCGCCTACGATCTTTACCTCAGCAGAACGTTGAAATTAGCACAGCTGGTGCGCGCCCCCACCTCGGCGGCGGCCATCGGGCTTTTCCAAAGCGAAAAGCTGGAGGCCGCGGCGGGGGTCAAGCAGCCGCTGGTCGAAGCTGCCTCCAAAGAGCCGGGCTTGCGCGTCATTCCCGGCCGATTCATGGCCATCGAACAAGCCATGGGCACACCCAGGGGCCGGACCGCCGCCGCCGCCTATCTGCAGGCTTTCATCGAGGAAATGAAAGCTTCCGGCTTCGTCGCCCGGGCGTTAGCCGCCAGCGGCCAGGACGACGCCACGGTTGCCCCGGCGATGAGCCGCTGACGGCCTCGCGCCGGGTGGATTCGAAAATCAGTCTCTTTTAGGCGCCAACTCGATGGCCTGCCTCAATGCTTCCAGCAGGCTGCGCTCGTCGGCGATGCCCTTGCCGGCGATATCGAAGGCGGTGCCATGATCGACGGAGGTACGCACCACCGGCAGTCCGACGGTGATGTTGACCCCGGCCTCGATCCCGAAAACCTTGATCGGTCCATGCCCCTGGTCATGGTACATGGCGACCACCAGATCGAAATCGCCACGGGCCGCCCGGAAGAAAAGCGTATCCGCCGGCAACGGCCCCTCGACCTTCCAGCCTTCGGCACGGGTGGCGGCGATCGCCGGCGCGATCTTTTCCGCCTCTTCGCCGTGGCCGAACAGGCCGTTCTCGCCGGCATGGGGATTGATGGCGCAGACGCCGATGCGGGGATCGGCGATGCCCGCCTTGATCAGGGTCTCGTGGCCGCGCCGGATGGTCCGTTCCACCAGACCGGCGTTGATCCGGGCGATGGCATCCAGGAGACCGATATGAGTGGTGACGTGAATCACCCTGAGCCGGGGGGCCGTCAGCATCATGGAGACTTCCGGCGTGCCGGTCAGGTGGGCCAGCAATTCGGTATGCCCGGGATAGCGATGACCCGCGGCATGCAGCGCCTCCTTACTGATCGGCGCCGTGCAGATGGCGTCGGCGCCCCCTTCCACCACCAGACGGCAGGCGCGTTCGATATAGCGATAGGCGGCCTCTCCGGCGACCGGCGAAACCGCACCGAACGGCAGATCGTCGGGGACCAACCCGAGATCGATCACATCGACGATCCCCGATTTGAATTCGGCTTCATCCGGACGGGAAACGGCATGAACGTCGAGCGTCGAATCGACGATACGGGCCGCCGCTCTCAATCGATTGGCGTCGCCGACGACCAACGGCCGGCAGGCGTCATAAACCTCGCCATGGGCGAGACTCCGCATGATGATTTCCGGACCGACGCCGGCAGGATCTCCCATGGTGATGGCGATGATGGGACGGGACATGCTGCTCTCCTTCAGCTTTTCAAGCGATCCAGGCACCGGCGAAGCGTCATCGCCTCGCCGAAGCCACCGGCCTTCGTGACAACGGGAATAGAGTATTCGGACAAGGTCATCCCAAGGGGCACCCCCGGCTCGACGTCATCGAGCAGGCGAATACCCTGGACACCCATGCGAGACAGAACCGCGCAAGCCGTATCGCCGCCGGTGGCGACCAGAGCTCCGATCGAGGGAGCCAGCGGCCCCACCATCTCGGCCAGACGGCCAACGAGATCGGCCCCCTTGGCAAGGTCCGGGCTTTCCGCCAGGGCGATTTCCAACAAAACGTCACGCCCCGCGAGCAATCCCCAGGAAAGCTTTTCCACGGCGGCTTCCCACGAAGCGTGGCCCGGACCGGCGAACAGGGTCTCGGGCGCCACCGGCACATGAACCACCCGCTGCTCCGCGACCAGCAAAGCGGATTGCGCCCTTGAAGCTTCCGCCAAACTGCCGATCACCATCAGAACGCCGCCATGACGGGGCGGAAGCGGCGGATGAGGGGCGGCAACCGGTTTCTCGATGGCCGCCAAGGCACCCGCCAATCCGGCGGAACCGACCCAAACCAGTTCTCGCGATAGACCAAGAGCGGCGACGGCCACCACGGCGAGATCGCGATCCTCGCTACAATCGCAAACGACGGCGGCCACTCCCCGCTGATCCGCCGCCCGCATGCAATCCCGCACCCTTTCGGCTCCGGAGCGAACGACATCGAGAGCGACCACGTCGGCCGTCAGTCCCGCGCCGGCAAGAATGGCGGGCAAATGGGCACTGGGATAGCTATGGTCCCGAGCCCAAAGGGGGGTCTTTTCCAGCGGGGTATCGCCGACCATCACACGCCCCCCCACGCTGACCCGACCGGCGGCGGGAAAAGCCGGAGCCAACACCACCAGGGGCGGCCGGCGATCATCCGAAACAGGCAGGACCGCCAATTGCGCGGCCAATTCGGCAAATGGCTGGCCCCTGAGCGTGGAATCGATCTTTTTATAAAGATGCATTCCCGGCCGCCAATGATCGGCCAGTGCGGCAACCTGGCGTTCCGCCGCCTCGCCTTCGCCAAAACGGCGACTATCGACATCGATCGACAAAACGGTGGCGCATGGCTTCGCTCCGGGTCCCCAGGCGACGATCGCGTCGAGACCACGCTTGGCGAAGGCAATGGCGCAGTCGGCGGCGCCAGTCAGATCGTCTGCCAGGATCAGCCAGTGCGATGGCATAAACTCGCCCTTTCAACGACGGCACCGATATTGGACATGAACAGGATCGGACCTTCGCAAGATATGCGTAAAATGCGCAAAAAGCCATTAGGAACAAGATAACTTCGTGCATATAGATATCATTTTTGCGCATATCACGCAAATTTTATCGTCAGACCATTCCCCTCTTCGCTTCCCCTCCCATCGCCGCCGTCATGACCGGCAGGAGAGTTAGGCTTCGTCAAACAGCCCGATTCTGTTATGGTCCGAACGCCATCCCCGCCCGCCTGCCTTTTGGAGCCCGCGATGACCTTTCTGCTCAACCTTGTCTGGCTGATTTTCGGCGGAGGCCTTTTGGCAGCTTTCGGCTGGGCAGTCTCCGCGCTCCTGATGGCGATCAGCATCATCGGCCTTCCCTGGACGCCGGCGGCGCTGCGAGTCGCCGACTATACACTGCTCCCCTTCGGCCGCAGGATCGAGACAGCTCCCACCCCGGTCAGCCTGGCCGGCAATATCATCTGGTTCATCCTGGCAGGTTGGTGGCTGGCGCTCGGACATCTTCTCCTCGCCATCGGCTTGGCCGTAACGATCATCGGCATTCCGTTCGCCTGGGCGCATCTCAAACTGGCTTATATGACCCTGGCCCCGGTTGGAACGACGGTGGTTTCCACCCCTCCCCGACGCCGGGCATTCTGACCCGCGGGGCATTTGCCCCCCCCAACTGACGAAATCGATCCATCCCCATCATCGCGCGTTGTCGTTAAGCCACCGTCCGCGCGCGGATCGCGCAATCGCGCCCGTTCCGCACACCCCGGCATGAGTAAACTAAATTTCAATATTAGTTAAAAAAATCTGAAGATTCACCGCCCGGTTTCATAGCATCGAACGTTACACCATCACGCCCGCTCTCGAGAGCGCGGACTCACCCTTTTTGCGATGGAAACGGGCCAGACCCGTCAAGGGGGTCAGAATGCCGGTGATTTCAACGAACAACGCGGCAAATTCCGCGCTGAACTACCTGAACAACAACTCCAACAAAGAAACCAATCTTCTCTCCCAATTGGCCAGCGGCTCCCGTATCGTCCAGGCATCCGACGATGCCGCCGGTCTCGCCATCGGTACCCAGCTGCAGGCCAGCGTCACCGTTTATAACCAGAATGCGACCAACGTCGCCCAGGGCACGGCCATCCTGCAGTCGGCCGACGGCGCCCTGGCGCAGATCAGCAACGTCCTCCAGCGCATGATGGCGCTGGCCACCGAGGCCGCGTCCGGCCAGGTCACCAACAGCCAGCGTTCCGAAGACATCAATACGGAATACACGCAGCTCAAGAGCGAAATCAGCAGCATCGTCAGCAGCACCACCTATGCCGGCAAGACCCTGCTCTCCGGCTCCTTCCTCAGCAACGTGAAATTCCTCGTCGGCACCCTGTCGTCCAACTTCATCACCATTTCGGTAGCCACGGTTTCCGTCGCCGGCCTGCTGGGTTCTACCGGCTCGACGGTGAGCTCGGCGGCCACGGCGTTGCAGGCGATCAGCAAGATCAACTCGGCGATCAATACGATCACCAAGGATCGCGCCAAGATCGGTGCCTATGAATCTCAGTTCTCTTTCAGCAGCCAGGTCATCGCCACCAACACGCAAAACATCACGGCGGCCGCCTCGGTGGTTCTCGACGCCGACGTTGCCTCGGTGAAGTCGCAGTTGTCGTCGATGGACGTGAAAACACAAGCCTCGGTCGCCGCCTTGACCCAGGCCTCGCAATTGCCGTCGGAACTCTTGAAGTTGATCCAAGCGGCATAAGGGCCTGGAGCCCTCCGACCAGCCTCCCGAAACTGGAGGCAAAAAATTCCGCCGGTGGCGCTTGTCATCTAAAATGACAGGCGCCACCGGCACCGGCCGGCCTGGCCCGAGCAGTTTCATCGCAGCGTATCCCGTTTCAGTGACAGCCGTCATATACGTCCCCCGCCCGCTCTTCCAAGATCGCCCCAGCGGTCGGCTTCCCCAGTTGGATTTCCGGCCAGAGCCTCCTGACAAGAGCCGGTGTTCCGATGCCCAAATACCCGCATTTCATATGGCGTTTCGCCCTGTTCGCCCTTCTTGCCATCGCCTGCGCCCTGACCACACCGCGCACTGCGGCCGCCAGCCCGATCAATTGTGTGCAGTATGTCGAACACACCACCCAGATGGCCTTGCGGGGTAATGCCTGGCAATGGTGGGAAGGCGCCGCCGACCGCTACGCCCGCGGACGCCAGCCCTGGCCGAAAGCCGTTATGGTCTTCGCCAAAAGCGGCCGCCTGCGGTTCGGCCATCTGGCGGTGGTCACCCGCCAGATCGATCGCCGAACCGTTCTCGTCGATCACGCCAACTGGTCTCCAGTGGGTGGCCGGCGCGGCTCCATCGAACATGGCGTTCGCATTGTCGACGTCTCGGCGGCCAACGACTGGAGTCAGGTTCGGGTATGGTACGGACCGTCCGCCGATGTCGGGCAGACGGTCTATGCGGTGCGGGGATTCGTCTATCCCTGGCGCGCGGCGCGTCTCGTCAAATCCTGGGAAACCGACCCGCTCAGCAATCACATAGAACAGATCGACGCGCTAACACCATGATCGGTGCTGGAAGCAAGCCGATCATGGCGTCAGTTCCGGATAATTTCCGACCGAAAACTGCTATCAGCCCCTGACGAAATACCGAGGATGAACCTCCTCGTTTCTCAGCAAGGCGAGCACATTGCGCACCGTCTGTAAGGAAACCTCGCGGCGAGCCTCCTCGGTCACGCCGCCGATGTGCGGCGAAACGATGACATTGGGAAGGTTCCACAAGGGATTGTCGGCGGCCGGCGGTTCCGGCGCGAAACTGTCCAACCCCGCCCCGGCGATAGTCCCGGCCTCCAAGGCCTTGACCAGCGCCGGTTCATCGACGACTTCACCGCGGGCGGTATTGATCAGAAACGAGCCCGGCTTCATCAGACCCAATTCCCGGGCACCAATCAGGTTCCGCGTCTGCTCGGTCAAGGGACAATGCAGACTGACAACATCGCAGTCGGCCAAAAGAGTTTCCAATTCGGCGATGCGCGGCAGATCCGGAGCAAACGCATCGTCGGGGGCAAACGGGTCATAGGCGACGACGCTCATACCGATGGCCCGCACCATGCCGGCCAAAGCCCGGCCGATCATGCCCAGCCCCACCAAGCCAAGCTTGCGTCCACGCAACTCATGTCCCTGATAGGACTTTTTCTCCCAACCGCCGCCACGCACGAATGCGTCCTGACGTCGCAGGTCCTTGATCAGGGCCAGCATCAAGGCCAGCGCATGCTCGGCGACCGAATGGGCATTGCAGCCGGTCGCGGCGAGAACCGGCAAGCCGAGGCGTTTGGCGGCCGCCACATCGATATCGTTGGTCCCGGCGCCATGCTTGGCGATCACCTTGAGCCGCGGCGAGGCTTTCATGATCGCTTCGTCCACCCGGTCGATCAGACGGACGATGACGGCATCCGCCTGATGGCGGGCCAACAATGCGATCACCTCGTCCTTTTTCGGATAGGGTCCGGTCGCAATGGAGGTGACACCGGCCGAACGCATCATCTCCTCGCCTTCCTGGGCGACGGGTCCGCCCAGGCTCACCACAGTGAACGTCATTGTACTCTCCTAAAAAGCGATCTTTTCGGACGTGGCGGCATCGGCCTATTTCCTGCTCTCGATGGGCTCGACCTTGGTCAGCAGGAAAGCGTAATTGACGATTCCCAGCACCCCGAGCCCCGCCGAAAACATCAAGGCGGCCGTGAAGGATCCGGTCTTGGCGACAATGAAGCCGGTAACGATGGGCCCCACGACTCCGCCGAAATTCGAAACCATGTTTTGCAAGCCGGCCACCGTCGAAGCCATGTTGCGCGGGGCCACATCTCCCGGCAGCGCCCACACCTGAGAGGCGGCGATGGTGGTGCCCGCCTTGGCGACGCACAGCAGCGCGACCGTGAAAATCACGGAATGGGCGAAAGGGGCCAATCCGATGCATAAGGCCATCGTCAGGCCGCCCACCAGGAACAGCTTACGGGTCGCGGTCAGGGAAAGAAGCTTGCTATGAACGACGCGATCGGAAAGCCAGCCGGCGAGAATTTCGAAAACCAATCCCGACAGCAAAGGTAGCGAAGCGACAAAGCCCATGGTCAAAAGCCCCATGCCATGTTCTTTGACGAGATAGGTGGGAAGCCAAGTGATAAAGAAATACGAGATATAATTGATCGTAAAGAAGCCGAGACACATCGCCCATATGTTACGATAGCGAAGAAGCTCGTACCATTTCATGGGGATGGTCTTGTCCGTTCCATGGTGACGGATCTGCCCACTTCTAATGTAATCAACCTCTTCTTTATTAATGTATTTATGGGTCTCCGGGGTTTCCGAAAAGAACCACCACCAGACAACGCTCCAAATCAACCCCACCACACCGATTGCGACGAAGGTCAGCCGCCAATCGAGAAGGGAAATCAACCAGACGATGAGCGGCATGGCCACGGCGCCGCCGAATTTCGAGGCGCTGTCGAACAGTCCGGAGATCGTCGCCCGCTCCCTGTCGGGAAACCATTTCGAAGCGATCCCGGCATTGCTGGGATAAGCCCCGGCCTCGCCGACGCCGAGCGCGACGCGAAGACCGAAAAGCGAAAGAAATCCAGTGGCAAGGCCAGTTGCCGAGGTCGCCAGAGACCACCAGGCGACGGCGCCGCCCAGACCGAACTTCTGGCCGAATCTGTCGGAAAACCATCCTGCCGGGATCTGCAACATGGCATATGACCAGAAGAATGCCGACATGACCAAACCCATCATGTCGATGGGAATGTCCAAATCCTTGATGAGACGGGGCGCCGCAGCGGAAAGAACCGTGCGGTCAACGTAATTGATGGCGATGGCCAGCCACATCAGGGCCGCCACCCACCACCGGATGTTGGTCATTTTCGTCGAAGCAGTCGCCATGTTTTCCTCCCGCTTTTCTTGGTTCCGGCCTTGGCGGCTTGATATGCGAATTTGCGGATGCTGGCGGTCCGATCCCGACGCTTGCCTCCCAAGCGTCGGGTGAATCGGCCCGCCAACTCATTGATCCGCTTTAGCTGGCGGCTTCGACGTACCGCTTGGAAATTTCGGCGATCTTGCGGTCGACCTCCTCGGCAATCAGTACCGGAGCGCGGCTCCAGCCGACATCGGGCATGGCGTGGCACAAAGCGCGCTTGACCATCGCCGGCGGGAAACCCAGGGCATAGAGTTCCTTGCGCAGCGCGCTGAAACGGGTCTGATGGGCTTCCGCCGCCGTCAGATCGCCGCGAACGAAGGCGGAATGGATGCCGTTGACCGTCACCGGGCAGACGTTTCCGAGGCCTGAAATGCACCCCGCCGCCCCATTGCGCAAGCCGTGCAGGATGAGAGAATCAGGCCCCACCAGGACGTCGAAATCCGAACGATCGCGGGCGATTTCCAGGAAGGCGTCGAGGCTTTCCTGCGATCCCGCGCTGTCCTTGATGCCGATGATATTGGGATGATCCGCCAGCACGCGGGCCGTGGCGGGCTCCAGCGTGTTTCCGGTCCGGGCCGGGATGTTGTAGAGATAGACCGGCACGCTCAGCGCGTCGGCGACCTTCCGGTAATGATCGATCAGTTCGGCCTGCGAGCAGGCGATGAAGGACGGCGTGATCGCCGATACGGCCTTGACCCCCAGGCGGGCGATCACCTTGCCGAGAGCGATGGTCTGGCTGGTGGAGATTTCACCGATATGGCCCAGCACCGGGACCTTCCCTTGAGCCGCCTCGACACAGGTTTCGGCGACACGAACCTTTTCCTCGAACGACAGTGCATAGAATTCACCGTTGGTGCCGGCGAAAAACACACCGTTGCCGGCCGCGGCCTGACGGTTCACCTGACGGCGCAAAGCCGTGGTATCGACACGCTCCTCCTTGTCGAAAGGAGTGACGATGGCAATGAAGGGGCCTGTAATCTTGGTCATTTTCTCACCATTCCGGGTTCTGGATTAAAGAGGCGTCGGCCATGTGGGCTGGTCGGCACATCAAAGAGCGGCGCGATACATCGCGAGGATGTCGTCACGCCCAACATCGCGCGGATTATTGTCGAGCAGCCGGCGGATAGCGTGCGCCTCGTCGGCCATGGCAGGTAGATCCTCGGCGGACACACCGAACGCCGACAGGTGCATTTCGCATCCCAGGCCGGCGCACCAACGGGAAGCGAAGTCGAACACGGCGGACGACTCTTTCGCGGCCGGCAATCCGAGAGCGGCCAGAACGGCGGCGGTCCGATCGGCAACGACGGGCGCATTGAAGGCCAGGACATGCGGAAAGATCAGCGCGTTGGCCGCGCCATGCGCCACATGATAACGGGTGCCCAAGGGATAAGCGACGGCATGGCCGGCGGCGGTGTTGACCGGACCCAGGCAAAAACCGCCATAAAGCGAGGCCAGCGACAAACCGGCCCGCGCCTCGCGGTCGCCACCGTCGGCGATGGCGCGGGGAAGCCAATGACCGACCAGCCGGATACCTTCAAGGGCAAAGAGATCGATGGCCGGATGGGCCTTCTTGTTGGTGAAGGCCTCGACGCAATGGGCCAAGGCGTCGACACCGGTGGCCGCGGTTACCGCGGGCGGCACGCTCAACGTCAGATCGGGATCGACCACGGCGAGATCGGCCAGCATATGGACGCTCTGCACCGCCATCTTGTTCTGCGTCACCGGATCGGTAACCAGGGCGCGGGTTCCCGCTTCGCTGCCCGTCCCCGAGGTGGTCGGCACCTGAATGAGAACCGCCCGCCTGCCGGCCGTCACCTTTTCGGCCCCGACGACATCGGCGATCGTCTGACCGCTGCCCGGCAGAACGGCGGCCAGTTTGGCGAGATCCATGCTGCTGCCGCCACCGAAACCGACCACCACCTGGGCATCGGCGGTCTTCGCGGCGGCCAACGCCATTTCCAGATTGGCGGCATCAGGCTCGGGCTGCACATCGGAGAACACGCTGACCATTCCGGGGAGATCCAAAAGATCGACCCGGCCGGCATTGAAGGCATCCGCCACCACCAGGACGCGGGAGAACCCCCGCTCGCGCACCCAGCGCCCGACCATGGAAACAGAACCCGAGCCGAATTCGATATGGCGAGGGCGAGTCAGGTCGATGGAACGGGTCAGAGCGCTCATCATGTTGTCACTTTTCTGTCAGACGGTGGGGCGAGCCGGGAAACGCATCCCTTGCGGGTTTTTAAGACAAACCGATTGGAGCGGAAAAGCGGCAACCTGTCAACATGTTGTAATGTTGTAATGCAGCATTGGAAATGGCCCAAACAGGCGATCCCTCGACGGCACGTTCAAGCGATTGCCCCGGATGCCGACTATTGCAAGTTGACAACATCACAAGCTCCGACCGTATGATGCCTCGTAATGGAATTGGTTCGGTGGTGAGGCGAATGGTTGACTCCATGGCGAATGAAATCGGCGCCGCGGAAAATAGTCAGGGATACAAAACCCCGCTCGTCCAAAGGGTCTATCAGCAGCTATGGACGAAGATCAGCGCGGGGGACTATGAGCTCGGACAGAAATTGCCGGGAGAACATGAACTGGCCTCGCAATTTCTCGTTTCACGCCCCATCGTGCGCGAAGCGCTCGGTCGCCTGAGAGAGGAAGGCCTGATCTATTCGCGGCGCGGGGCCGGCAGTTTCGTCAAGGTCCGCTCGCAGAACCGGCCTCTGGGCTTTGCCCCGGTCGAAACCATTGCCGATATTCAACGCTGTTACGAGTTCCGCCTGACGATCGAGCCGGATCATGCCT
This sequence comes from Telmatospirillum siberiense, assembly GCF_002845745.1. Lineage (GTDB taxonomy): Bacteria > Pseudomonadota > Alphaproteobacteria > Rhodospirillales > Magnetospirillaceae > Telmatospirillum > Telmatospirillum siberiense. The sequence continues at coordinate 94,554 of NZ_PIUM01000008.1, forward strand.
ATTGCGCCGCCCTGCGCCGTAACCAGGCGGCGCTCGACGCCATCGCCGTGGCGCTTGACCTGCTGCACGACGCGACCGAGGCCCATCGCCACCGGGAAGATGCGGACTTCGCCTTCCATTTCGCCATCGCCGAAGCGACGAACAATCATTATTACGTCTCGTCCATGCAGGCGCTGAAAGACCACATCTCGGTCGGCATGAAATTTCACGGCGTCTCGCTGATGGGGCCGCAATCGGGCCTGGCCGGCGTTTTCAGCGAGCATCAGGCCATCTTCGAAGCCATTCGCGATCGAGACGCGGAAAAGGCGAAGACCGAGATGCGCGACCATCTGGCAGGCTCTCGGGAACGCGTGTTCGAAGGCAAGGAACTGGATCTGTCGCTGTAACGCCCCCGTCGGAAGGACGGCGCGCTTCAAGTCCTCACGACCGAAAGGACAGGTTGAGACGCAGAGTCAGCGGTTGGCGCATCTCGGGAGGTGGCGGCTCGCTCAAGGGCTTTTGCGTCAGCAACTGACGAAGATCGGCATCGGCCCGGGCATCGCCAAGCGATGGAAAGTCGACATGCCCCACCTGTCCGTCAGCGTTGATCCACACCTTGACCTGCAACGGGGGTTGTGGAACAGCCTGCTGACCGACCGCACGGTCTTCGAGAAACTTGTGGAAGCGATAGGCCACGTCGTCGTCGGCCATCAACCAGACCTGAAATTGCCGTCCCACCAGGCCGGCATAGCTGCTCCAGCTTTGCGGAACGGCACCGTTCGGCGACTGCGCCGCCACCGGGCCGGCCAGACAAAGAACCCCCGACAGAGCGGCCGTCAACAGATGAAGGACCGCACGACCACCTGCCCTCATCCCCGCCCCCGTTTTTTCCATCTGCAAACAGCGACATTTTTCGGCGATGCCGTTGCCGACGCCAGTGAAGGATCGGTGACAGCGACGGCGAAGGCCAGCATGGCCCCACCACTTTCCGGAAAAGAGCTGTTCAGCCGCAGATGATCCCCACCATCAAGGTGGCCGCGCGCGGCGCGCGGGCCTGCAGCGGACTGACCTGGGCCAGCTCGCTGTCCTCATAGGCAAGGCCCAGATGTTGCAGGAAACGTTTGATCGCCGGGGCGGAAACGGCGACGACTTCGGAGCGTCCTGCCCCGGCCATTTCCCGTCGGACGATCAAACCGATGACCAAACCGCCTTCATCGAGTACCGGACTGCCGCTGGCCCCATGATCGGCTGCCGAGAACAAGGACACCTTCACTTCGCCCGGACCCGGTTGGCGATCGAGAAGAACGCCGTTGTACATCAGAGTTGCCCGGTCCTTCAGATGCGAAAGAGCGTCATAACCGGCGGTAAACACCGGCTGACTGGGCCTGATACGATCATCCTTCGTAAAAACCGCCGTCAAATACGGCGAAACCGCTGTCCGCAGGACGGCAAGATCGGCCTCGTCGCTCACCGCGATCAATTCGGCACGGCTCACCCGCCCATCCTTGAGAACGTACAATGCCCCACACCCCTCGACGGCGTGCCTGGCGGTCAGCAGGGAACCATTGTCATCGAAGAAAAAACCGGATGCGTTGGGCATCACGTCACCACGACGGGTCGTGGTGGCGGCATTGAGATCGTCGGCCCAAACGGGCCGGCCGGCGGAGACGATCGCCGCCGAGAGGATAATCGCCAGAACCATCGTGGCGAATCCGCGCCACTCGACACGATTGAAGTCACCCCACATTTCCAGCCTCAACCTCGCTCGCGAAAATCCGGCTCGCCCGATAAGCCGAGCCCGAACTATATCGTTCGATATATGCAATCATAAAGACATAAATTAAATGACGAACACCCTCAAAAGAAGTCGAGGGGGAGCCAATCCCCAATCCGCCCGTCAGGCTGCGGCGGATTGGAAGGCCGCACTCGCCGCCACGGCTCCCCGGATGCCATTCTTGCCGGTCGCCTTGACCTGATACATGGCAAGATCGGCGGCACGAAGAAGGTGCTCGGCCCGCAGCCCATGGTTCGGATAAAGAGCCAAGCCGACACTCGCCGTGACCGCAATCTCCTCGCCCATGAGCAAAAACGGCTTCCGCAACGCCCTGGCCAACCTTTCCCCCAGGCGACGCATGCCTTTGACCTGTTCGTCCTGCGCAAGAATGACGAACTCGTCACCGCCCAAACGCGCCACGACGTCGGATGACCGGACGACCCGATTGACCCGGCGGGCGATCTCGATGAGCAGAAGGTCACCCGCCTGATGACCGAATCGATCATTGACCGCCTTGAACCCATCGAGATCGATGAAGGCGACCCCCACCGTCTTGCCTTCGCGCGCCGCGCGGGCGATGGATTTTTCGAGATGTTCCATGAAACAGGTCCGGTTACTCAAGCCGGTGAGGGAATCACGGATGACCAAGGCTCGCAGATCGGTCTCCACCGCGTCACGTCGCGCGGTCTCCCTGCACAGCAAAACGCGGATCAGCGCCACCGCCAGAAAAGGAAACAGCCAGAACTTGTAGCGATCGACAGACTCCGCGGGCAATGGCGACAATGTCGCCGATACCCCGTCCAGACCGAAGATCCAGAGTGCCGCGAGAAAAAGATAAGCCAACGTGATTTTCGTGGCCGCTGTCATTCTTATCCCCTCATTCGCCTCGGCGAATGAGGTTAATCATGCCCATAAAAAGTATACGACAGGTTAAATTAATTTCTTTCTTTCAAATATTTAATTCACAACTCAATGTAAAAATTGAAAAGTACTTGTCAACAAAGTCACGCATCTTAAGCGTGAGATGTCTCATGCTCGGCCGATTCCCCTGGTTTATACCCACATTTCGGACAGGCAACGCCTTTCATCTTCTTGGACTTGCGGCAGGCTCGTCCTTCGCCGGCCTTGGCGACGATCGAACCGCACCCCCTATCCCTGATTTGCCAACGTCTCGAGCCGCACCAGGGACAACCCGACAAACAATCCGAGCACTTTTCCATGCCAACTCCTTAACCGGGAGCCGGCGCCGCCTCAACGGCGCCGGCTCCCGGATTAAGCCTCTCGCTAAAGAAACTCCGCTGCCGCCCGCGGCAGATCGGCGAAATCGGAAATCACCAGATCCGCTCCGAGTGTCTCGGCGGGAACCTGGGTATAACCGAAGCCGACCACGACGACCGGAACACCCGCGGCCCTCGCCGCGGCGACATCGTTGGGACTGTCGCCCACCATGAGGACCTTGCGGTTCTCCACCCCCATGCTTTTCAATGTCGCCAGCAGATGGCCGGGATGCGGCTTACGCTCAGGCACGCCGTCTCCGCCGACCACCGCCGAGAAAAACCGGCTCATGTCCAAGGCATCCAGCAGAAGACGGGAAAGATCGTTCGGCTTGTTGGTGCAAACGCCCATCGGATGCCCCGCCGCGCTCAAGGCGGCAAGCGTCGTCAGCACGCCCGGAAAAGGGCGGGTTTCGACGGCGGCATGCGTCCGGTAGAAGGCGAGAAACCGTCCGACCGCGTCGGCCGGAGCACCGGGCACGCCACCCGTCGCCGCCAGACACCGTTCAACGAGCACACCGGCGCCGTCGCCCACCCAAGTCCGCATGTCGGCGAGCGACGTCGATTTTCGCCCCAACTCGGCCAATAACTGATTCATCGCCCAGGTCATATCGGGCAGACTGTCGACCAGGGTGCCGTCCAAATCGAACAGCACGGCGGCGGGCAGCTTATCTGGCGTCTGATTCATGGATCCTCCGAAACGCCGCCGTTTTGCCACCGGCGCCCCGGCGAGGCAAGGAAAGAGACCTTTTCTCTTTCTCTTTTTTTAACGGATCATCGATATGATGACTTTAATGCACGAACAGCTACAATACCTTGGAACAACCGCAAGGCGACGGAGACCCACAAACGATGGCCGATGACGATAAGAACGCCATGCCCGAGGCTGTCTTGGGTGCCGGCAACGCGCGCGAGGCCGCCTATGACATCCAGGTCGAGCTATACGCCGTACTCGGCCACGCCAATGTCCAGGTGAAGCAATTGCTGAAGCTGGGTCGTGGCGCCGTGGTCGAATTGGACCGCAAGATCAACGAGCCGATCGACCTGTTCGTGAACAAGAAGCTGGTCGGACGTGGCGAAGTGGTGGTGGTCGACGACCGCCTGGGTGTCACCGTCACCGATATGTTGAAGGGACAGCGGGGCGACTGACGCCCCCGATCTTCCGTTCGGCGACCGCCGCAAACCGCCGCGAAAACCGGCGGGCTGACTTTCATCTGGACAATAAGCATCCTTCGCGCTTGCGCCTTTCTTTGGCAGACCCCCGTCTTGCCGGACTCGCCACATGAATCAAGGCTGCATGATGGAAGAGTTATTCCCCCATAATGCTTGAGTGATATGCTGCTCACTAACGCTTCGGGCATGCCCTGGGGGAGCCGCTTCAGCATGCCCATTTTTTACAGGCGGGGTCGTCGATGAGCGTGCGCAACCTGAACTTCCTGTTCCGCCCGAAATCGGTCGCCGTCATCGGGGCGACTGAACGGGAAAAGGCCGTTGGCACGATCGTCATGCGCAATCTGATGCAAGGCGGCTTTTCCGGCCCGATCATGCCGATCAATCCCAAACAGCAGGCGGTGGCGGGCGTCCTGGCCTATCCCGACGTCGACAGCCTGCCCGTGGTTCCCGATCTCGGCGTCATCTGCGGCCCGGCCGACGAAGTGCCGCAACAGATCGAAAGACTGGGCGCCCGCGGGACTCGCGCCGCCATTATCATGACCGGCGGGCTGTCCACCACGCCGGGGCTCAATGGACGATCCCTGCATGCCAATATGATGGACGCGGCCCGGCGTCACGGCATGCGGGTGCTGGGATCGGACAGTCTGGGCCTGATGGTCCCCGCCGTCGGACTGAATGCCAGCTATGCCCATCAAAGCGCCCTCCCCGGCCGGCTCGCCTTCGTTTCGCAATCGGGTGCGCTTTGCAATGCGGTGCTGGACTGGGCCCGGCCCAAGGGCATCGGCTTTTCCCATTTCATCTCGCTGGGCGAATCGGCCGATGTCGACTTCGGCGATCTTCTCGATTACCTGGGGTCCGATCCGTCGACCCGGGCGATCCTTCTGTACATCGAATCGATCCGCCAACGCCGGAACTTCATGTCCGCCGCCCGCGCCGCCGCCCGCAACAAGCCGGTCCTCGCCATCAAGGCCGGCCGCAGGGCGGAAGGCGCCAAGGCGGCGGCATCGCATACCGGAGCCCTCGCCGGTACCGATGCCGTCTATGACGCCGCCCTGCGCCGCGCCGGCATGCTCCGGGTCTATGATCTCGACGAGATGTTCACCGCCGTCGAAACCTTGTCCCGATCAAAGCCGACGCGGGCGACCAAGCTCGCGGTTCTGACCAATGGCGGCGGTATCGGCGTCATGGCGGTCGACGAACTGATCGAGATTGGCGGTGAGTTGGCCGAACTCAGCCCGGCCACTATCGAGAAATTGAATACCGCGCTGCCCTCCTGGTCGCGGTCAAATCCGGTGCAGATCGGCAATGCCGACGGCGACCGCTATATCAAGGCACTGGACGTTCTGCTCGAAGCCGAAGAGGTCGATTCCGTGCTCATCATGCACGCGCCGACCGCACTCACCTCGGCCAGCGAAATTGCCGAGCAAGTGATCAAATCGGTCAAGGCCCACCGCGCCAATGTGATGACCTGCTGGGTCGGGCAGGAACAGGTCGGCCCGGCCCGGCGCCTGCTGCGCGAGGCGGGCATTCCGACGTTTGAGACACCCGGCGCCGCTGTCCACGCCTTCATGCATCTGGTGAACTATCGCCGAAACCAGGACATGCTGATGGAGACGCCCGCCTCCGCCCTGGCCGATTTCACGCCGGAGACCGCCAACGCCCGCCTAGTGGTGGAAACGGCGCTGGCCACCGGCAACACCATCCTGAGCGAGCCCGAGGCGAAAGCCATCCTCACCGCCTACGGCATTCCGACGGTGGAAACCCACATCGCCCGCACCCCCGCCGAAGCCAGTCGGCTGGCCAGCGAAATCGGCGGTGCGGTGGCTTTGAAGATCCTCTCCGCCGATATTGCGCACAAATCCGACGTCGGCGGAGTCATGCTCAACCTGCCCGGCCCCTTCGAGGTGGAAAAGGCCGCCAACCTGATGTTGGAAAAGGTCGCGGGGAAGATGCCGGAAGCGCAGATCCAGGGCTTCACCGTCCAACGCATGGCCCGCCGTCCGGGAGCGCAGGAAATCATCATCGGCGTGACCACCGACCCGATCTTCGGACCGGTGATCATGTTCGGCCAGGGTGGGGTGGCCGTCGAGGTCATCAACGACTCCGCCATCGGACTTCCCCCGTTGAACATGACACTTGCCCGCGAACTGGTCTTCAGGACACGCGTCTCCAAGCTGCTGCTGGGATACCGGGATCGTCCCGCCGCCGATCTCGACGCCATCTGCCTGTCGTTGATGAAAATCTCGCAATTGATCATCGACATTCCCGAGATCGTCGAATTGGACATCAACCCCCTGTTCGCCGATGCCGAGGGGGTTCTGGCGCTCGATGCCCGCATCCGGATCACGGCCACCGCGTTCGGTCCCGACCGGATGGCGATCCGGCCCTACCCCAAGTCGCTTGAAGAAACGCTGCTGCTCACCGATGGCAGAGAAGTCCTCGTCAGGCCGATCCGGCCCGAGGACGAACCGTCGCACCATGTGTTCGTCTCGAAGCAGACGCCGGAAGACATCCGCTTCCGCTTTTTCGGACTGGTCGGCGAATTGCCGCATTCGGAAATGGCCCGACTGACCCAGATCGACTACGACCGCGAGATGGCGTTCATCGCCGTCCTGCATGATGACGGCGTCGAGGGAGAAACCCTGGGCGTGGTCAGGACCGTCAGTGACCCCGACAACGAACGCGCCGAATTCGCCGTCATGGTCAGATCCGATTTGAAGGGAAGCGGACTGGGCCGCAAGCTCATGATGAAAATGATCGATTACTGCCGCGCCCGGGGGACCGGACAGATCGTCGGCCAGATCCTTACGGACAACACGCGAATGTTGAAATTCGTCGAAAGCCTGGGCTTCAAGCGTCTGCGGTACGTCGAAGGCGACATCATCGAGGTCGCTCTCGACCTCAGGGCAACGATGGGTCCGCAGGCCGAAGCAACATGACGAGGCATTCCTTCGGAAAGAAACTTTCATTTTTACTTTAATTCAATCCAATGGAAGATAGACGCAGAGCCGCATTCATGGAAAATAATGATTGGCGGGCTTCTGGTCCTTCTTATTGCCGTAGCATCGATTCTGCCCCACAATAGCCGCCGTTTCGTGGGCCATAGGGCGATCAAGGCAAAAGGTTTATTAGGCAATGTCGTTTCCGACCCTCATTGGTTTTCTGTTGGGTATCGGGCTGTTCGTTTTTTCGATCCTGCTCAGCACCGACAATTATGTGATTTTCCTGCATCTCGCCGGTTTCATCATGGTGATTGGCGGGACCACTGCGGCAACTTTCGTCGCCTTCGAGCCTCGTTACGTTCTCCAGGCCATGCGCATCACCCTCTCGATCTTCTTTACGCACAAGATCGGCCGGTCGGTCCTCACCAACGAAGTGGGGCGAATGATCCGGTGGGGATATATGGTGCAGAAGAGCGGCCTTCCCGCCCTCGAATCGGACGCCAAGGTGCTCCGCAAACAAGATAATTTCCTGGCTTTCGGCATCGACTTGGTGATCTCCGGCTACACCGGCCAGGAAGTGCGGGAAATTCTCGCCAACACCATCGAGACGACCTTCCACCGCCATAGCGTCCCTGCCGACATCCTGCGCCAGATGGCCAACAACGCACCGGCCTTCGGCATGATCGCCACCCTGGTCGGCCTGGTCGTCATGCTCGACAAGATGGGATCCGACCCGTCGAAGGTGGGGCCCGGCATGGCCGTCGGCCTGATGGGTACGCTCTACGGCGTCACCTTCGCCCGCATCATCTTGATGCCGACCGCGAGCAAGGTTCAGCAGCGTGAGGAAATCGTCCGTTTCCGACAGTATTTGGTGGCCGAGGGATTGGCCTTGCTGGCCGAACGCCGCAGTCCGCGCTACATCCAGGACAAGATGAACAGTTTCCTCGATCCCGCACTACACTTCGACATCGACCGCATGCTGCGCGGCAAGAGCTGAAAATCATGGCCGACAACCGATTCAATCCGCACAAGCACGAGGAAAATGAAGACTGGCTCATGTCCTATGCGGACATGATTACGCTTCTCTTGTCCTTTTTCGTGCTGCTGCTTTCCATGTCGCACATCGATCCGGTGAAATTCGAGAAAGTCCAAGGCGGCATGGCGCGCGATATCGGCAAGCATCAGACCGCTCAACCGTTACAGGAGCTAAAGACCGAGGTTGGACAGGTGCTGCGCGGCCTCAAACTGGACGATGACAAGGTGAGCCTGGGCTCGGACCAGCGCGGCCTGGTGCTGGAATTCGACGCTGGGACATTCTTCGAGCCGGCTTCGGCCAAGCTGAAGGAGGAATTGGTTCCCGCCCTGTCCAAACTGTCCGAAACCCTCAACTCCCCCCGCTATTCGGCCTTCCAGATCGAAGTTCAGGGCCACACCGACGACACGCCGGTCAATACCCCGACCTACCCGTCCAACTGGGAATTATCCTCGGCCCGCGCCACCATCGTGGTCCGGACCTTCATTCAATATGGCATCGACCCGACCCGGCTGGCCGCGGAGGGATTTGCCGATACCCGCCCCAAAGTTTCCAATCACGATGTCACCGGCCGGCCGCTTCCGGTCAACCAGGCGATCAATCGCCGCGTTTCGGTGCACATATTCCCGCGCTGAACTGCCGCCCCCTTCAGACCCAAACGGACGACGGTATTTTTCCGCGTCTGTTAAAGACCGACCGTCATATCGTCGCGGCTGACGAAGGCGCCGCTCCACATTTCGGCTGCGATTTTTTCGATAGCAGCCATATCACTGTCCACATGATCCGGACTGTGGTGGAAAATCGCCAACCGCTTGGCCCCGGCCAGCCGGCAAAGCCGCACCCCCTCTTGCCAGGTCGAATGCCCCCAGCCGATCTTTTCGGGGAATTCGTCATCGGTATAAGTGCAGTCATAGACCACCAGATCGGCCCCCTCGATCAGCTTGAGCACGCTCTGATCGGGCGCTCCCACCACATGTTCGGTATCGGTGACATAGCAGACCACCTTGCCGCCGAGTTCCAGCCTGTAGCCGGTTGCGCCATTGGGATGACGCAACGGCGCCGTCCACACCACGAGCCCGGGCCCCAAATCGCCAAGGCGATCTCCGGCACGAAAATCCTCGTAGGACATCTGGGCTTTCAAGGCGGCCAGAGGTACGGGAAAAGTCGGATCGGTCATCTGGTTGGCCAAAACGGAATGAATGCCACCGGCGTCGATCAGATGCCCGGCCAAAACCCGGAAGCGCCAGCCGGGAACATAGACCGGCGCGAAGAATGGGAAGCCGTTGATGTGATCCCAGTGGGTATGAGTCAGCAGCAGAACGCCAGATCCGACGTGACGGCGGACGTAATCCTGCCCTAACGTCCGAATGCCCGTTCCCGCATCGAGGATAACATTGCAGGTTCCATCGGTGATCTCGACGCAACTCGTGTTGCCGCCATAAACGATATGGTTGGGCGACGGACAGGCTATGCTACCCCGCACTCCCCAGAATTTCACCTTGACGGCCATATCACACTCCCAAGGCGTGAAAGGGGTCCATTCCCAGCCCGCCCCCTCGTGATCACGGTCATCTTTTATGTATTCGATATAAACGAAATACCTATGATTTCGCAGATATAATTTGAACCTCGTCTCCCACGCCCCGTTCGAAAAGCCGGTCGGCACGACCGCGATTGACCGCCACCTCCGCCAATCCGTTGGCGTTTTCGTACCAGAAGGCCGCCCCCAAGGGCACGTCGGAAAAGGTTCGGGCGCGAACCAGACGTCGCCCGGCCACAACCAGAACGGCATCGTCCGGAATGATGCAGGCCCGCAGACCGGTCATTAAATTCCCATAGACATCAACATAAACAATGACGGGAAGATCGTCCGGCCAATCGAGGAACCGAGGTATCTTTCCTTCAACCAGACCACATTCTCCGACATCCCCCCCTTTTGCCAGATGGGCCGCGGCGGGAGCGAACAGATCCCGGCCATGAAAACTGGCCGAAACCGGCTCGGGGCCCGAGTGGATAAAAAACGTCCGGGCGGTGGAGGCGCGCCTTAGCAGCGGCTCGAACAGCCCATTTCCCGGGCCGACGAACCAACGGCCATCAATCCGGGCAGCCACAGCCGGCCGTTCACTGCCCACCGTCGGATCGACCACGCACAAAAACACGCTGCCGGCGGGCATGGCATCGACGTAGGCGGCCAACAGATAGGCTGCCTCGCGCGGACGTTGGGCCGGCGCGTCGGCGAAAAGATCGATGACCGGCACGATCGGGGCGATTCGCCATAACGCGGCCTTGACCTGCCCGGTGTAAGGCCCCTCAAGACCGAAATCGGTGAACAGCACGATCAGCGGCGCCTGTGGCGACAAATCCAAACCTTTCATTCTTATTTTCCGATTAGTGGGATAAAGACAAGAAATAAGACCATCAAAAGATGCTCATCATTTTATCTGAATCCAAACCAGAAGATCGTATCGAATATCAGAGACAGGAGAGCAACCACCACATTCGCTTCGTAAATATTAGATAAATCACAAACGCAGAATTTAACTCATATTATAAGAATGATTTTCATAATCATGTGTTATAATATTAAATTAATACGAACATACTACTTTTAGTAAAAAATAATTTTATGAAAAAACATACATTTATATGACTAAAAATACTTGCAGAATGCGCAACCGACAATTCAAGCGTGCGCAACCATGAACCGCATCGCGCCTACTAAATAAGGATATCTGTTTTTTTCCAGAAATCCACTTAACCTCACGAAAGCTTTGACAAATGTGGTGCCGAGTAGTTTACATCGAAAGTGATAAGCAAGGGATGGAGGCCCCGAGGTGAAGAGCGGAAATGGACAACGTAAACGCCTGCCGAGAGCCGAACGCGAACGCCTCATCATTGAAGAAGCCGTCCGCTTTTTCTCGGAAGTGGGTTTTGAAGGACAAACCCGGGCTTTGGCCGAGCGTCTTGGTGTCACCCAGCCCCTGCTCTATCGGTATTTCGCCGACAAGGAAGCCTTGATCGAACGGGTCTTCGACGAAGTGTTCCTGCGCCGCTGGCGCCCGGAATGGGAAGAACTGCTGCGCGACAGGAAACGTCCCCTGGACGAACGGCTGATCGATTTCTACCAAAATTACTGCAGCACGATCTTCAATGCGGAATGGATCCGCATCTTCATGTTCGCAGGATTGAAGGGGGAAGGCGTCAACCAGCGCTATTTCGATATTGTCTCCAACAATATTCTCAAACCTTTCTGCGCCGAATTGCGTCATGACCTGGGACTGCCGACGGCGGAAACCCGGCCCATCTGCGAAGAGGAAGTCAATCTCGCCTGGGCTCTCCACGGTTCGATCTCCTATATCGCGTTGCGCAAATGGATCTACAAACTGCCGGTGCCGGAAAACATCGACAATCTGATTGCCACCTCCGTCAGAGCTTATCTGCAGGGAAGCGGCAACGTCATGAAACAGATCCTGGCCTGAGTGGAAAATACGGCGTTCTTGCGAACGCCGTCATGGCGAGTGCTCCGATCAGACGCCGCTCGGGCTTGGCGCACCGAATCATTTCACTGAATCCGTGCACTGGCTTGACGCTAACCGTCGGGAAGGTTAGCAATGGTCATGATTCCATCGCACTCCCCCCCACAACGCGCGCGTCTTCTGCTTTTCTTCGTCGTCCCGCCATGTTTCGGGCTGGCAGCGCTATATCTCGGCATGGACGCCAACTGGGATTTGCGGAATTATCATTATTATAACGCCTGGGCTCTGCTGACCGATCGCTATGACCGCGACATCGCGACGGCCCAGATCCCCACCTTCTACAATCCGATCATCGACGTCCCCTATTTTCTTCTCGCCCAATGGCTGCCGGCGCGCCTTCTGGCTTTTCTGCTGGGCTGTCTGCACGGCATCAACTTCATTCTTCTCCATTGCCTGGCGGAACGCGTTCTGATCATCCGGGGGTCTTGGCGGCGCCTGTCGATCTGCGGCGCCGTCGCGCTGGCCGGAACCTGCGGTGCCGTGGCTCTTTCCGAAATCGGCACCGTTTTCTATGACAATCTGTTGAGCTTCGGTTTCTTCGGATCCCTGGCCCTGGCGCTTCGCCATTGGAAGCGGCTGGAGGGGGGAGACTGGAAACAAGCCTGCCTTTCGGCGGCTCTCGTCGGTCTTCCCGCCGGACTGGCTTTCGGGCTCAAGCAAACCTCGGTCATCTACACGTTCGGCGTTTGCGGAGGGCTTTTGTTTTGCCTTCCCGTTTCGCCATGGCGACGCCTGCTGGCCGCATTCTTCTGCGGTCTCGGCATCCTGGGCGGATTGGCGCTCGGTGGCGGATACTGGATGTGGCACCTGTGGCACCTCTACGGCAATCCGCTGTTCCCCATGTTCAATCAATTTTTCCGCTCACCCTGGGGATTGGTGGATTCCTATCGCGACGTCCAATATCTGCTGGGGTCCGCCTGGCGACGGGTCTACTTCCCGGTGCTGTTCAGCTTGGATAGCCGGCAGGCGGGAGAGATCCACTTCCGGGACTACCGCGTGCTGAGCGTCTTCCTGCTGATCCCATTGGCCGGCATTACGGCCTGGCGGGATGCGGCCCGGCGCAAAATGCCATCCCCTCCCGCTCCCTTCGAACGGCGACAGGCGGCCTATCTGCTGACCGCAACAGCCATATCCTATGTGGTCTGGGTACAGTTATTCGGCGTTTATCGCTACATCATCGCCATCGAAATGCTGGCGCCGCTCCTGGCCGTTCTCGCCGTGGGATATTTGACCCCTCTCGGCCGCTTTCGCCGTCCATTGACCATCGGACTGCTGGCGCTGCTGGTCGTCTCGACCAGGCCCGGCACATGGATCCGCGTTCCCTTCGAAGACCAGGCCGTCGCCGTGGAAGTCCCCGCCATTCCCGACCCGGCGAACACCATTGTCCTTTTGGCCGGACATGAGCCGCTTTCTTTCCTGCTCCCCGCATTTCCTCCGGAAATCCGCTTTCTCCGGATCGACAGCACCTTTACCAACCCCGATCAAACCACAGTCCGCTTCAATCAGGAAATGCACCGGATCGTCGAACATCATCGGGGGCGACTGTCCGCCCTTTTCATTCCCACCGAACGTCATGATGTGATCAATCGCCTGGGCGACTACGGTCTTTTCATCCCGGACGGCCTTTGCGCCACGGTCACCTCGCCGATCGGCGCGGCGCCCTACGATCTCTGCCCGGTGGAACGGAAATAAACTCCAGACGGAGCCGGCCCATGACATCCTTCGCTTCGACCCCTCACGGCAACCTGTCTCGCGGCATACTCTGGCTCCTCCTCGCGGTCACCCTGTTCGTCTGCATGGACAGTGTCGCCAAGTTCCTGACCACGCGGATTCCCGTCAGCCAGATCGTCTGGGCGCGCTACGTCTTCCACCTCACCGCCATGCTGCCGGTGATCCTGTGGCATGGTCCATTGCGCCTGGCCGTCACCTCGCGGCCCGGATTGCAGATCGCCCGTTCATTGATGCTTCTGGCCGTTACCTTGCTGTTCAACATGGGATTCCGGCATCTGCCGTTGGCGACCGTAACCGCCATCGGCTTCGCCACCCCCCTGGTGGTCACCGCCCTGGCGGTCCCGCTGCTGAAAGAGAAAGTCGGCCCGCGTCGTTGGGCGGCGGTGCTGGTGGGATTTGCCGGTGTGCTGGTGGTGGTCCGTCCCGGCAGCGGCAGCTTCGACCTGGCCGTGCTGTTTCCCCTGGCCGGCGCGGTGTGCAACGGCTGTTACCAGTTGGCGACCCGCGCGCTGAGTGGGCGCGATCGCGCCCTGACCACCATTTTCTGGACCGGATTGGGCGGCTGTGCCGCCATGACCCCCGTCATGCCTTGGGTCTGGCATTCGCCGGACGCCCTGGAATGGGGACTGCTGGTGCTTTACGGCTCCTTGGGGTTCGTCTCCCACTACATGCTCATCTTGGCCTTTCACCATGCCAGCGCCTCGGTCCTGGCGCCGTTTTCCTATACCCAGCTGGTCCTGGCCATTCTTTCGGGCGTCATCTTCTTCCATAACGTGCCGGATGTTTGGACGCTGGTCGGAACCACGCTGATCTGCTGTAGCGGTCTCTATGTCTGGTACCGGCAGAAACAGACGTCGGGCACCTGACACCAGCCCGTGACGGGCATTCTGGCTTATACCAAGTCTCGATGAGGATGCCTCATCGAGACTTGGCTGGGCCGTTGAGACCCCGCGCGAGCGTTCGCGCGTAAGCCTTAGCAGCCCGAAGGGCAAACGACGCCGCAGGCGGGCCGAAGGCCGAGCATGGCCAAGCAACGGATACGGATGTATCCCGCCCGGCGATTGAGGGCTCGGTGATCGGTTCCGATCACCGAGAGTTGATATTATCGATCAACCGGCGCTTCCGGCCCGGCGCCGCAGGACATTGACCAGATAGGGCAAGGCCAGCGACAGCAGCATGATCGCCCACAGGTTCATCTCGCGGTTCGAAATCATGGCGCGCAAAATTAACGGAACCTGTTCGCCGAACGTCGGGTGATCCTTGGTGAAGTCCTCGCCGAACATCACCGCCAGCCCCTCGCTGGCGATCGCCGCGACCGACGAAAGCAAAAGGCAGCCGGCCAGCCAGGCGGCCTGGCGGAACGATACCCCACCCGCGCGCCGGAAAAGACCATCGAAGGCCAGGGCCGGCAGCACCGGGGCCCCTTGCCGGCCGGCAAGCAGGGCGCGCAGCAGCAACAGGCAAAGCAGACCGACGGCGGGAACCGAGAAATCGATCACCGGAATATCGCGGTACCGCCCGTCGACGGCCAGCAATAGCGTCCAGACGACGGCATAAAGGCCAAACAGGCGCGACAGGCCGTCCCCCCGCCACCGGTCGGGCGGTTCGGATAAAGCGGGCCCTACGGCGCGGCGCGGTTCGGCAAGGAGTTCCCTGGCCCGGACGACCACGGCGACGGCCATGACCGCGGCGAGACCGCCGCGGAACACCGCCCAGATATCCTGCCACCACCGAAAACTGACGGCCTCGACATGGAAGACGGTGGTGACGGCAAGCCAGGACAGCAATTGCGCGAACAGCGCCAGCGTCAATTTGCCGGCAAACCCCGGAATGGACCGCCCAAACGCCAACGCCGTCAGAAAACCGATGCCGATGGCCCAGGCGGCCCGAAGCGGCCAGTCGGCCACCTCGACGACCGGCCCGCTCATCTCGAATTTCGCCTTGCGATCGATGTCGAACACCCCCCAGGAAGCGCCGACGGTGTTTTCCAGGGCCGCCTTCCAGGGTTGGTCGAAGGCCTCGACGACGTTGTAGTCGAAGTCGTGGCGCTTGGCGATGGCGGCCATCTGGCGAACGAAACGCGCCTCATTGACCGTACTGACCACCGCAGGCCCCCGATCGCGGCCCAGCGAAGGCCAGCCGGCCTCGCCGATCAGAATGGGTTTCCCGGGAAAAGCCTGTCTGATCCGATCGACGATCTTCACGAAATGCTCTTCGATATGATCGATGGCGACCGGCTCATCCTCCCAGAACGGCAGGATATGGATGGTGATGTAATCGACTTCACGACCGACTTCGGGATATTTCAAATAGAAAGCCCAGACATCGGCGTAGGAAACCGGCTGCTTCACCGCCGCCTTGACCCGGCGGATATAGGAGATCAACTGTTCCGACGTCAGATCGCGGCGCAACAGCACCTCATTGCCGACCAACACCCGCTCTATGGCGTCGGGATGGGCATTGGCCGCCGAGATCAGGGCATCGATCTCACGATCGTTAATATCCCGCTCGCTCCCCAGCCAAGCGCCGAAGATCACTTTCAGGCCATATTTCGCCGCCAGTTCGGGCACCACATCCATGCCCTCGCGGGCGGTATAGGTCCGAATCCCTCGCGCATGTCCGACCAATGCGCGCAAATCCTCCTCAATCTGGACGGGAGTCGGATAGGTTTTGGTCAGCGGGCTCTGTCCACGCCGGAAAGGCGCGAAGGAGACGCTGCGCAAAGGTTCGTTCCAGGAAGGCTCGACTGGCACGGGACGGTCGCAGATGAACCATAGGGCGGCGGCGGCGGCCGAAATGACCAGCGCGGCGACGAAGGAGGCAAGACGCATGGGAGGATGAGAACTCATGCTTATTTGTTACGATTCTTCAGATAGCGGCGATCCTTGACCACCGAAAGGGCGACGCCGAAGCGCTCGACCGAAATAATCTGGCGTCCCTCGAAATGGCGGTGGCAATTCGCCTGGGTGAAGGCCACGAGAAAATCCGCGTCATCGAGCTTCTTGGTGAATTCCATATATTCCGGGAAGAAGTAGGCCGCCGACAGGCGGTGCCCGCATACCGCGACCTTGTAAACCCGCGTGATCGGCTTGTCGCCGTTTTCCATGGCGATGTATTCCGCGAGATCCTTGGTCGCCTCGACCAGGGAGTTGCCCCAATAGTCGAGTTCGTAGGCGCCTTCGGCTCCCTTCACTCCGCCGGTAAGCATATTGTAATAGACGTATTCGTCGGGATGCAGCTGGGCCATCACCCAGGTCTGCGTCACCAGCACCCCGGTCAGGACCACGGCGAAAAACCGCCCCAACCGTTCGCTGGTCCGCGCCAGAAGATCCCAGACGCGATCGATCCCCATCGCCGAAAGCACCGCCAGGGGCGGCACGACGAAAAGGAAATGGCGAATGCCGTTATAGGCGGTCGGCTTGAAGAAAATGAAAAAGACGATCGGGAAAAAAGCGGCGATGGTCACCATCAGGATCTGCGCCCGCCGCATTTCGGCGACGCTGGTGTCGACGGGGAACCACCGGCCTTTGGGCAAGCGGCTGAACAACCAGGCGATGCCGGAGCCCCCCGCCGCCAAAAGACCGAACAGCACCACTTCCGGCAAATTGACCAGCAGGTAGTCGGGCAGATAATCCCGGGGCACCTGAGTCGCCTTGACCCAGATGCCGGCCACCAGGGTGTCGATGTTGATCGGCAGCTTGGAGAAATCGCGCAAGGCCTCGAAGGGATTGAAGGGGCTCATCACTCCCCACGGCCAGAACACCCCCATCAGAAGATAGGCGATGACCGCGGCGGGAAGCAGACGGCGGACCAACCACCACAGACTAATGCGGATGCGCGAAAAATCATGGGTTTCACGCCACAAGCCCAACAGATAGAGACCGGCCCCCACCGCCAGATACGGCCCCACCAGAACGGCGGCGACCCGGATGCTGAGCGCCACGCCCAACGCCACGCCCAGCTTCGCCACCAGGCGCAGCGGCGGCGAGGGAAAGGCGGACACCACCCGGCACAGATAGTAGAGCGTCCATACCATGGCGGCGGCGAAGGGTGCGTCCTTGGGATTGTTGAAGCTGTGGCCGTAATAGGCCGGAGTCAGCAACAGCAGCAGGAGAGCCAGGAACCCGACGCGCGGACCACCGAGATGCCGGCCCAACCGCCAGGCGCCGGCCATGCCGACGACGCCGACCAGCCCACCCAGCAGATGGCGGGTCTCGTATTCGCCCAGCGGCGAAAAAAGGTTGAGCACGGCGGCGATCAGATCGAAGAAGCCGCCATAGCGGAAAAGATCAAGATAATTGAAGGCCGAGCCGTCCTGAAAAAAGGACGTGTAGAACGCCAGAAGCTTCACGCCGTAGACGTTCTGAACCTCTTCGTCATTGGTGATCCCGTAGTCGCCATAAGTAAGGATGACGAGGATCGCCACCCCCAGCAAAACCAGGCGGGCCAGATCATGAAAGACGAGCCCCCACCGCCGGCCGGTGACACGGGCGACGGCCTCCTCCTGCGGTCTCGACGTCTCACTCATCGCCGTTCCGCTTCCCCAGTTCCGCCGGCCCTGGATGGGAAAGATAGGCCAACCTCTTGATCTCCTGGCGTCCGCGCGTCACGGTGTCGAGAATGACTCCGCTGACCAGACTGAGAAAGGCCAGAATCATGATCCCCGTCGACAGAAAGGCCGTCGGGAACCGGGGCACCAGTCCCGTCTGGATGTAGGTGATGACGATTGGAACCGCCAGCAGCAGGCTAAGGGCGGCCAGGAGCACCGAAGCCAGCGAGAAGAAAGCCAGGGGTCTCTCTTCCTTGAACAATCGGAAAATCATCCAAAGAATCCGCGCTCCATCGCGATAGGTCCTGAGCTTGCTGGACGAGCCTTTCGGCCGCGCTCCGTAGGGCGTTTCCATCTCGGCCACCGGCATGCGCAGGGACAATGCGTGCACGGCCAGTTCGGTCTCGGTCTCGAAACCCGCCGAAATAGCCGGGAAGGATTTTACGAAACGGCGGGAAAACACCCGATATCCCGACAGCATGTCCTGGAATCGGTCGCCGAAGATCGTTGAAACGGCACCGGTCAACAGGCGGTTACCCAGATGATGTCCTCGGCGGAACGCCTCGCTGGCGTCGGTCTTCAGGCGGCTGCCGACCACCATGTCGAGATTTTCGGCGATCAGTTTTTCGATCATCAGCGGCGCGCTCGGCGCGTGATAGGTCTCGTCGCCGTCCGTCATGACATAGATGTCGGCCTCGATGTCGGCGAACATGCGGCGCACGACATTGCCTTTGCCCTGCAGGGGTTCGGCCCGCACGACGGCGCCGGCGCTCCGCGCCTCCAGGGCGGTACGATCGGTCGAATTGTTGTCGTAGACATAAATCCCGGCCCCCGGCAACGCCGCCTGGAACTTCCGGACCACTGCGGCGATGGCTTTTTCTTCATTATAGCAAGGAATGAGAACGGCAATTTTCATAGCACACGCTATCTCCACCGATGCGACCCCATCGGACCAGGCGCGGAGGATGCCGACCGCGGCCGGTGGCGTCAATGCCTCTGCGCAACGAATGGGCAAACCGCGCTCTTACCAGACCTTGCAGCTGTCCTTGCGCACCATGGCATCGCCCGGCACGCATGAAAATGCCCGGGCGAACTCCGGCATGTTGGCCACCACGCCGTTAACGCGGTATTCGGCCAGCGAATGCGGGTCGACCTGCGCCTGCAGCCGCCGGGTTTCCGGTCGTTCCGAACCGCACCAGACACGCGCCATGCCGATGAAGAAGCGCTGTTCGGGAGTCCAGCCGTCGATCTTGCCGACCTTCTTGCCGGCCAGATATTTCTTCAAGGCCCAATAGGCGATACGCGCCCCGCCGTTATCGGCGGTGTTTTCCCCCAAGGTCAGTTTTCCGTTCAGCGTCACCGCGCCCTCGGCGACGAAGGTCCCGTATTCGTCGACCAGGCATTGGCTCTTGGCCCCGAACTTCCGGGCATCTTCCGTGGTCCACCAGTCGACCAGATTGCCCTTGCCATCATATTGCCGGCCCTGATCGTCGAAACCATGCGTCATCTCATGACCGATCACCATGCCGATCGCGCCAAAATTCAAGGCGTCGTCGGCATCCTTGTCGAAGAACGGATACTGCAAAATACCGGCCGGAAAATTGATGTCGTTGTTTTCTCCGGAATAATAGGCGTTCACCGTGGGTGGGGTCATATGCCACTCCCCGTGGTCAACCTCGGCACCGATCTTTTCCAGGTCGCGCGCCATTTCGAAAGCATTGGCCCGCCAGAAATTGCCGAGCGCGTCGTCACGGCTGACGGCCACACTGGAATAATCGCGCCACTTGTCGGGATAGCCGATCTTCGAAGCCATAAGGGCCAGCTTGGCTTGCGCCTTGGCCTTGGTCCCGGGTGTCATCCAGTCGGCCTCGGCGATCAGCCGGCCAAAGGAAACATGCACCGCGCTGACCAATTCCCTCATCCGGCTTTTCGCCGCCGGAGGATAATATCGGGCCACGAAAAGCCGCCCCAAATCCTCGCCCAGGGCATGGTCGGTCAATTGCACGCAGCGCTTCCAGCGAGGCTGCAACGCCGGCGTGCCGGCCAGGGTCCGCCCGTAGAAATCGAAATTCTCCTCGACGAACGCCTTTGGCAGCAGACGCACGGCCGAATGCAGCAGATGCCAGCGGAGATAACTTTTGACATCGTCCAGAGAGGCCGTGGCAATGATGCCGCCGATTTTGGACAAATAGGCCGACGACTGGTCATTGATCCGATCGAAAGCCGGAGCCCCCAGGTCTTTCGCATAAGCGGCCCAATCGAAGTCCGGAGCCTCGCTTTCAAACTGGGCGAAGGGCATCGGCTTGTTGACCTTGCGGGGATCCCGACGCGACACCCGGTCGAGGGATACCTCCGCCATGGCGGTCTCAAGATCCAGAACGGCCTTGGCCCGTCGACCGGCTTGCTCCGCCTCCTCGCCCGCCAGGGTGAACATCTTCGCGATGTGGGCCTGGTAGGCGTCGCGCTGCTGGACGGCCTTCGCGTCCTTGCGGAAATAGAAATCACGGTCGGGCAGGCCCAGGCCCCCCTGATCGGCGCCGGCGATCTGGCGCTCGGAATCCTCGGGATCGCGGGCGCTGCCGAAGGCGAAGAATCCGGAAATACCCCAGCGATGCAGCTTGGCCAGCAGGGGCGTCAGCTCCCGTTTGCCTGCCAGATCGTCGATTTCGGCCAGCAAGGACTTGAGCGGTTCGATACCCTTGGCTTCGATCCCATCCTCATCCATGCAGGCGCCATAGAAGTCCCCCGCCCTCCGGGCCTCCCGCGTCGCATCCGACCCGACATTTTCCAGAAGACCGCGCAATTTGGCCAGATTGGCCTCGCGCAACACATAGAACTGACCCCAGCGGGACTGATCGTCGGGAATCGGATTGGCGGCCTGCCAGTTCCGGCAGACATATTGGAAAAAATCCTGGCAGGGAGAAATGGCGGGATCGACCATTTCCTTCAGACTCATCGGCTTGGATATGGCGCCGGCATCGGCCCGGGCAGCCGGAACCGCCCCAAAAGACGCGCAAACCGCAAGCGCCAGCAGACCCCGCATTTTCATTCCGCCATCCTTATTATACCCGCCAACCCGACGCCGGCGGCGCCGCAGTATGGGAAACCTGGACCGACTTGCCAAGTCGGATCGAAGACGGCATCCGCGATGAATATCTATTTATCCACAGATGGCACAGATGAGCCCGGATAAAAAATAAGCCAAACCATCCGCATCATCTGCAAAAGACCATCCATTAAACTTGTCTTAATATTTACGAGTATTCAAAAGACGACCACAACTGGACAAATCCAGGTCGCGGCGCACCTCATTTTGGATGATACGCCCAAAAGACATTTCAGGAAGCTCCTCACTCCTTTTACCCGATATTCATGGGCAGACCGGTCGGGGCCGGCCATCGGGACCGATGGCGACGAAAGTGAAGGTGCCATGCGTCGCCTTTTCCTGGGCGCCGCCGTCACGCCGGCGCACCCACGCCTCGACGCGGAAGGTCAGCGACGTCCGGCCGACTTTGACTTCCGTGCAATAGCACGACACCTCGTCTCCCATACGGATCGGCGTGTGAAATTGCATGGCCTCGATGGCGACGGTGGCAACCCGCCCCTTGGCCCGCCAGCGGGCGGCGATGCCTCCGGCCAGGTCCATCTGCGATAAAAGCCAGCCGCCGAACACGTCACCCTCGTAATTGAGATCGCTCGGCATGGCGATCGTCCGGATGGTCAAAAGGCCTGGCGGTTCCTGTTCCGTCATTTAATATATAACCCCTCTCAACATGTAGTAGTGGTCGTTCACGCACACCACCGGATACGCTTGCCGGCATTCAAAGGCATCCCTATAATGCCGCCATGCCTGATTTGTTCCAACAATCCTCCCCCAAAGTCGCCGACTATTCCGCCAAGGACATCGAAGTCCTGGAAGGCCTGGAGCCCGTACGCCGGCGCCCCGGCATGTATATCGGCGGCACCGACGACAAGGCGCTCCATCATCTGGCCGCCGAAGTCCTGGACAATGCCATGGACGAGGCGGTCGCCGGCCATGCGAGCTGGATCGAACTGGAGTTGAAGATCGATGGCTCCGTGGTCGTCCGCGACAATGGACGCGGCATTCCCATCGACCCTCATCCGAAGTTCCCCGACAAGTCGGCCCTGGAAGTCATCCTGACCATGCTGCATTCCGGCGGCAAGTTCGGTGGCGACGCCTACAAGGTATCGGGCGGCCTGCATGGCGTGGGCATTTCCGTGGTCAACGCTCTTTCGGATCGCCTGTCCGTCGAAGTGGCGCGCGACCGCCAGTTGTGGACGCAAAGCTATTCACGCGGCGTGCCCATGGGACCCTTGACCCTGGTCGGCCCGGTTCAGAACCGGCGTGGAACCACCGTCGCCTTCCATCCCGACGGCGAGATCTTCGGCCCCCGCGCGCAACTACGCCCCGGCCCGCTCTATCGTATGGCCCGCGCCAAGGCTTATCTTTATCGCGGAGTCGAGGTCCGCTGGACCTGCGATCCGTTGATGATCAAGGACGGCGATACCACACCGGCACGAGAAACCCTGCACTTCCCCAATGGCCTCAAGGACTTTCTCGATTCCATGCTGGATGGGCGGGAGCTTCTGGGCAGCCAGAGCTTCGCCGGCACAGCCACCTTCCCCGACGACATGGGACAGGTCGAATGGGCGGTCGCCTGGCCCGAGGACGAGGAAGGCTTCTCGAACTCCTATTGCAACACCATTCCCACCCCGGAAGGCGGCAGCCATGACATGGGACTGCGCAACGCGCTGACCCGTGGGCTGCGCCAGTACAGCGAGATGGCCGGCAACCGCAAGGCCGCCCAGATCACCGCCGACGATGTGCTGAGCGGCGCCTGCGTGGTGCTGTCCGTCTTCATCCGCGACCCGCAATTCCAAGGGCAGACCAAGGAAAAACTGGCTTCCCCGGAAGCCACCCGCTTGGTCGAAAATAGCATCAAGGACCATTTCGATCATTGGCTCTCGGGCGATTCCACGGCGGCCAAGGCTGTCCTCGACCGCGTGACCGAACGGGCGGAAGAGCGGGTCAAGAAAAAGCAGGCGAAAGAGCTGTCGCGCAAGACGGCGACCAAGCGCCTGCGGCTGCCCGGCAAGCTGGCCGACTGTTCGCGCAGTCTCGCCCACGGCTCAGAACTGTTCCTGGTCGAGGGCGATTCGGCCGGCGGCTCGGCCAAGCAGGGACGCAGCCGCGAAACCCAGGCAGTCCTCCCCTTGCGCGGCAAGATTCTCAACGTGGCCTCGGCCACCGTCGACAAAATGCGCGCCAACCAGGAAATCCGCGACCTCATCGAGGCGCTGGGATGCGGCATCCGCGATCAGTATGACGATGACAAATTGCGCTATGAGCGGATCATCATCATGACCGACGCCGACGTCGATGGCGCCCACATCGCCTCTCTGCTGATGACCTTCTTCTATCAGGAGATGCCGGGCCTCATCGAGAACGGACATTTGTTCCTGGCCTGCCCGCCGCTTTACCGGATCACACACGGGCAAAACACGATCTATGCCCGCGACGACAGCCACAAGGACAAACTGATGTCGTCCACCTTCTCCGGCAAGAAGGTCGAGATCAGCCGATTCAAGGGCTTGGGCGAAATGCCGCCCCATCAGCTCAAGGAAACCACCATGGACCCCAAGACGCGCCAGCTTTTGCGCGTCGTCGTGCCCAATGGCCCGACCGAGGAGGACCGCCAGGAGGCCAAGGAGACCCTTCGCCTGGTCGACAGTCTGATGGGCAAACGACCGGAGTTGCGCTTCCAGTTCATCCAAGAGCACGCCCAGTTCGCCCGCGATCTGGACGTCTGATCGCATCGGACCGGTCAAACAGGGTAAGCGGGTTCACCCGATTGCCCTGACCGGTCAAAGCCCAGCCCTGGTTCCTGCGGCGCATATCAATCAAGACTGTCCCCAAATCGGGATATCTGCCAACCATAAGTCATGCAAACTTTTCCCCGTCGCCAAGCAACCATGGATTGGCATGTCGATCTGAAGACGGGGCAAATCATGACCTATTTCACCAATCTGAAAATACCCTTCAAACTGCTGGTGGCCTTCGCCGCCCTGCTGTTTCTTTTCGTCGTCAACGCGGCCGTCGTAATTTCGCAAATGTCGGCGATGAACACCGCCACCCAGGACATCACCACCAACTGGATGCCGAGCGTGACGGCCCTGAACCGGCTGGAAGTCTACCTCGTCGAGAACCGCCGCTGGGAGTTGCGACATCTCATCGCCACGGACGCCAACGACATGACCCGGGCCGAACAGAAGATCACGGAGGTCCGCGCGAAAATCGCCGAGATCAGAAAGAACTATGAAAAGATGATCTCCTCGCCGGAGGAACAGGGCCTCTACGACGCCTTTGCCCGCAAGATCGACGAAGTCTTCGCCGCCGGCGACAAGGCCATGGCCCTGTCGCGGAAGAATATGAACGAACAGGCGCTGATGGTGATCAAAACCGAGGCGTCGGCGAACTTCGACGAATTGCGAGAGCTTCTGAACAAGGATATCGCGCTCAACAACAAGGGCGCCGACGCCGCCAACGAGACGCAGAACGCCAGCTATGCCACGGCGCGCACGATCACCTTCTCCCTGCTCGGCGTCATTGTCCTGCTGACCCTGTTCCTGGGGTTCGCCCTGCGCCGCGCCATTGCCGACCCCTTGACCGCCATGACCGCCGCGATGGCCAGCCTGGCCAACGGCGACAAGGGCATCGAGATTCCGGCGCGCGGACGCAGGGACGAGGTCGGCGCCATGGCCGAGGCGGTGCAGGTCTTCAAGGACAATGCCATCCGCGCCGATCGCCTGGCTGCCGAACAGGAACACGAGCGCGCCGCCCGCGAGGTCCGGACGCAAACCATCGAAACCTTGACCGGAGGCTTCGACCAGGACGTCTCCAACATGCTCCAGATCGTCAGCAGCGCGCTGACCCAGATGGAGGCCACCGCCCAGGCGATGGCGGCCAATTCGCAGCAAACCACCCGGCAGGCCGATACCGTGGCCGCGGCCACCGAGGAAGCGGCCTCCAGCGTGCAGACCGTCGCCGCCGCCGCCGAGGAACTGTCCTCGTCGATTTCGGAAATCGGCCGGCAGGTCGAACAATCGAGCCGCATCTCGCAAAGCGCATCCGAGGAAGCCAGCCGCACCAACGACACCGTGCGCAGCCTGGCCGACACCTCGGCCCGCATCGGCGACGTGATCAACCTGATCAACGACATCGCCAGCCAGACCAACCTGCTGGCCTTGAACGCCACCATCGAGGCGGCCCGGGCCGGGGACGCCGGCAAGGGCTTCGCCGTGGTTGCCGGAGAAGTCAAGCATCTGGCCAATCAGACCGCCAAGGCCACCGAGGAAATCAGCGCACAGATCGGCGCCGTGCAAAGCGCCACCCAGGAAGCCGTTGGAGCGATCGGCGCCATCGTCGGGCGGATCGAGGAGATCAACCAGATCGCCGCCGCCATCGCCTCGGCCGTCGAGGAGCAATCGGCGGCAACGGCGGAAATCGCCCGCAACGTACAGCAGGCGGCGGCAGGCACCCAGGAGGTTTCCGCCAACATCGGCGGCGTGACCCTGGCCGCATCCGAAACCGGCGCGGCCGCGTCTCAGGTCTTGTCGGCGGCCCAGTCCCTGGCCCGGGAAACGACAGATCTCAAGGATACCGTCGGAAAATTCCTGAGCGGGGTCCGCACGGCCTGACCATCGGCGCGGCCACTGCTCTCGCGCCCGCGTCCTTCCGCCCTTTGCCCCGGCGGACGGACGCGGGTGTCGTTCGGTTCAAAGCAGCAGGATGCGGACCAGGCAATAGGCGGCGAAGCTGATCCCACCCGCGGCCGGAATGGTGAAAATCCAAGCCCAGACGATGTTTCCCGCCAATCCCCAGCGGACCGCCGAAGTCCGCCGGGCCGACCCCACCCCGACGATGGCCCCGGTGATGGTATGGGTGGTCGAAACGGGGACCCCCAGCCATGTGGCGGTAAACAGCGAGATCGCCCCCGCCGTCTCCGCGCAAAATCCCTGGAAAGGCTTCAAGTCGGTGATCCGCGACCCCATGGTCCGGACGATCCGCCAACCGCCCATCAGCGTTCCCAGCCCCATGGCCGCCTGGGACGCCAGCACCACCCACAAGGGGACATGGAAGTCGCCGTCGAGCCACCCTTGAGAAAACAAAAGGGCTGCGATGATGCCCATGGTTTTCTGCGCATCGTTGCCGCCATGCCCCAGCGAATAGAGAGAGGCGGATATCAACTGCAATTTGCGAAACCGCCGATCGACCACGTAAGGCAAGGAGCGGCGCAGCAACCAGGATGCGCCCAGGGTAATGGCCAGCGCGAGAATGAAACCGGCCGCTGGCGACAAAACGATGGCCGCCGTGGTCTTCAAAAATCCGTCGGCGACGATGGACGAGAGCCCCGCCTTGGCAACGCCCGCGCCCGCGATGCCGCCGATCAGGGCATGGGACGAGGAGGATGGCAACCCCAGCCACCAGGTCAGCAAATTCCACAGAATCGCCCCCAAAAGCGCCGAGAACACCACCCAGGGATCCATGACCGATGGCTCGATGATGCCGGTTCCAATGGTATGGGCCACATGCAGGCCGAAAAACAAAAAGGCGATGAAATTGAATCCCGCCGCCCAGGCCACCGCCAGTTTCGGCGGCAGGACACGGGTCGAGACGACCGTGGCGATGGAATTGGCCGCGTCGTGCAATCCGTTGATGAAATCAAAACCCAAGGCGATAAGGATGATCGCCACGATCGCCGGAAGACCGAGATGAATGCTGTCCATCGTCAGACGTTGTCCAGCACGAGACCTTCGATCACATCGGCGACATCATCCAGGCTGTCCGTCGCCGACTCCAGCAGTTCATAGACCTCTTTACGGCCGAAAAAGGTAATCGTGTCCGGACGCAATTCAATCAGATCGGAGAGCGCTTCGCGAAGCGCCTCATCGGCGTCGCCTTCGATCTTGGAGACGCTTTCGCACATCGTGCGGATGCGCTCGGCGTTGCCGGGGATGTCACGCAGAAGGGGCATCATTTCGGCGACCAGACGAGCCGCCTGCTGGATCTGCCCGGTGAGCAGGCGCATATGCGCGTCGAAATCGCTGACCTTATAGAGCGCGGCATGCAGAACCACCTCCTCCACATGATCGACGGCCTCGTCCAGCGCGTTGCTCAGCGCGAGAATGTCGGAACGGTCGAACGGCGTGATGAAGGCACGGTGCAAGGCGATCAGGGTTTGCCTGGCAACCCCGTCGGCGGCGCTTTCGATTTCGCAAACCTCGCGGCCGCGTGCCGGACGATCCGGCTGGTCGGGAGCCATCATCGCCGCCAGGGCGTCGGCGGCCGCCACGATATATCCGCTATGGGACATGAAATGGTCGACAAACCGCTCTTCCTTCGGCATCAGCGAGCGGAACACACGCATAAACATGAAAATCCTCGAACTGGTTTGTCACATTTCTATCACTAAAGGCGCGAGGAACAAGAGAGTAAGGATGACCCTGCAGGCATGCGCCGATAAACAGGGACTGGACAGCGGCTGAGCCCGTCGTAATCTGTCGGCACTAAAATGCCCGGGGACGATCGTTGTCGCCAGGACTGGCACCAGAACGGGAGCTGTGGGTTTCAATGAAAATCGGACTGTTCGTTTTCGCCAATGCCGTTTTCGCCGCAGTCCAGTTGTTCGCCGCGGCGGACGCCCTGGCCGACGAGCAGATCCGCATCGTCGGTTCCTCGACCGTCTATCCTTTCGCCACGGCGGTCGCCGAGTATTTCGGCAAGACCACCGGCGGCAAGGCGCCGGTGGTCGAAAGCATCGGAACCGGCGGCGGCCTCAAGCTTTTCTGCGCCAGTCTCGACGCCGCCAGCCCCGACATCGCCGCCGCCTCGCGGCGTATCCGCCCGAGCGAGACGGCCAACTGCGCCGAGCATGGCGTCAAGGACATCGCCGAGATCACCATCGGCTTCGACGGCTTGGTCATCGTCAACGCGCGCCCCAACAAGCCAATGCACCTGACCCGCCAGCAACTGTTCCAGGCCATCGCCAAAAGCGTTCCGCAGAACGGGAAATGGGTCGCCAATCCCTATCGGCGCTGGCGGGACATCGACGCCGCCCTGCCCGACGAAAAAATATTGATCTTCGGACCGGCCCCCAATCACGGAACGCGCGACAGCCTGGTCGATCTGGCCATGACCCAGGCCTGCGCCGAATTCCCCGCCCTCAAGGGCATCGAGGAACGCCAGCAGCGCACGATCTGCGCCGCGGTCCGCGAAGATGGCGCCTTTGTCGATGTTTCACAGAATTATTCCATCGCCCTGCAGCGCCTGATCATGGAACCCCACGCGGTCGGCATCCTGCCCTTCAGCTATTTCGACCAGAACACCGACAAGATCCAAGCCGCAAGCTTCGACGGACAGGAGGCCACCTATGACAATATCTTCAGCGGCCGCTATTCCCTGTCGCGTCCCCTGTTCCTTTATGTGAAGACCGCACATCTGCAGACGACACGTGGATTGCGCGAATATATCGCCGCATTCACGTCGGAAAAGGCATGGAGCAGGGACGGTTATCTGGCCGAACGCGGATTGATCGCCCTGGCAGACGACCAGCGTGGCCAGGAAGCGGCCAAAGTGGCGGAGCTTTTGAAGACCGCGCACTAACCGCAAGAGTGCCATTGCCAGCCCCCCAACCTGGGGATCTATTTGAGCCGGCCAAGTCTTATGACAACAAACATCCACCTTCCCTGAACAACCGGAGAACATCACTGAATGGTTGAGTCCTCCGTCAAAAAACTAAACCCAATTCTATTCAATTAATAATTAATTAATATGATGCGACATACGAAATATGGTGGCGTAGGAGATCATGAATATGAACGTCACCGTTCGCAGGAGTAGACGAAGTGCGGCACGTTTCGATCGGCTGCTCGCCTACTTCGACCGGTGGCAGGGCCACCCCTCCAACGCCTGCCGCCAAATGAGTCTTGATGAGGGCGTCGCCGTCGGCAGATTCGACGACCTGAGACTCCACAGCGCCTTTCAACCGCTTTTCGAAGCCGGCACCATGCGCCCGATGGCCTATGAAGCCTTGTTGCGCGCTCAGGATGTGGTGGACAAAGCGCCGGTTTCACCGGCCAAGGCGTTCGCTTATCCGGTGACGTCAGAAGAGATCATCTACTTCGATCGTCTTTGCCGCATGGTCCATGTGGTGAACTTCGTCCGACAGGCCAGTCCCAGGGAATATCTGTTCCTCAATGTCGACGGCCGGCAATTGCTCAATGTCGGCGGTGGCGACCATGGCAGCGCCTTCGAGACCCTTCTCCAATATTGTGGCCTCAAGCCAACCCAGGTGGTGCTTGAAATCGTCGAATCGCGCATCGACGATTTGGGACGCCTTGTCGAGGCCGTGTCCGATTACCAGCAGCGCGGCTATCGGGTCGCCATCGACGATTTCGGCTGCCAGGATTCCAATTTCGACCGATTGTGGCAACTCTCGCCGGACTTCGTGAAACTGGACCGCAGCCTGGTCGTCCAATCGATGGTCAACCCGCGCGCCAGACTGATTTTTCCCAAACTGGTCGAAATTATCCACGACCTGGAGGCCCAGGTGGTCTGCGAGGGCATCGAAACGCCTGATCAGCACGATCTGGCCATCAGTTCCGGGGTCGATCTGCTGCAAGGTTATTACTACGCCAGGCCGCACCCCAGCCTGCTCAGGCCGGAACCATTGCAATCAAGATGACTGATATAAAAAATGAAAATACTGGTTACCGGTGGTGCTGGTTTCATTGGGTCAGCCGTCTGCCATCACATCATCCGAAAAACGAACGACAGCGTTATCAACTTCGATAAGCTCACCTATGCCGGCAACACGACGTCTCTTGCCGAAATAGAATCCGATCCCCGTTACCATTTCATCCATGGCGACATTTGTGACCAGCCATCCGTTGCGAGAGTATTGAGCGACTTTCAACCCGACCATGTCATGCATCTGGCCGCCGAAACGCATGTGGACAGATCGATCGATGGTCCAGCCACCTTCATTCAGACCAATATGGTGGGGACCTACGTTTTATTGGAGGCGATCCGCGCCTACTGGAACGTTCTTGACCACGCACGAAAAAGCAATTTTCGCTTTCATCATATTTCGACGGATGAGGTCTACGGTTCGCTCGGCCGCGACGGCTTGTTCAGCGAAGATACCGCCTATGCCCCCAATTCCCCTTATTCGGCCAGCAAGGCGGGATCCGACCATCTGGTACGCGCGTGGCATCGTACCTATGGCCTGCCCACGATCATCAGCAACGGCTCGAACAACTACGGCCCCCGACAGTTCCCGGAAAAACTGATTCCCCTGATGATCTTAAATGCCTTAAACGGCAAACCCCTGCCCATCTATGGGAACGGAAAGAATGTACGCGACTGGCTATTCGTCGAAGATCATGCCCGAGCTCTCCACCTGATCACGACCCAAGGCGTTCCCGGTGAAAAGTACAACGTCGGAGGCAACGCCGAGCGGACGAATCTCCAGGTCGTCCAAACACTCTGCGGCATCTTGGATGAATTGCTCGAAACCTCGCCCCACCGCCCTCACGCTCGGCTTATCACTTTTGTCGCCGACCGTCCCGGCCACGACCAGCGCTATGCGGTCGACACCACCAAAATCAGGCACGAACTGGGATGGGAACCATCCGTCACTTTCGAAGATGGCCTGTCGAGAACCGCCCGCTGGTATTTGGACCATGCATCCTGGTGGCGGGACATCGGCTGAACGATATTCACATTCGCCGATTCATGCGGAAGGGTCATGGGGGCGGAGACGCCCGGCGAGGATGGTTCTGGCTCCCGGCGGACACCTTCGTCATAATAAGCCATTCCACGCCCCAGGGACCCCGCGACCGTGACACTTCCGCCGTCTGCCGATGCCTACATCAAAATGCTGCGCTTCGTCGCCGCCAAAACCGAACGGACAGACCCCCGCATCACCGCAATGATGGACCTGCTGCTCGAAGCCGCCCGGGGGTTCGAGGCAAACGGCGTTCTTCACCTGTCCGCGCAACAATTGCCGCTGGCAGCCCGCGCTTTCGCCGGAGTCGCCGCCTTTCTCCAACAGCGGATCCTTCCCTCGGCCGTCGCCGCGGGCAACGCCACCGGCGAAAGTCAGGTCCGCTGGGCCATCGAAATCGCCATGACCTCGGTCAACAGCCTGCTGACGGGGGCAGCCACGATCGAGGACGCCGGTGCCACCCTGACGCTCGACGGCCAGATCGACCGCTGAACGGCTGAATGCTACCGCTAACAAAACGGTGCTTGCATTCGCCCGGAGGGTTTGTCAAAAAAGTGGCCTGACCAGTTCCCTCAGACTCCAAGTCCCTGGCAAGGGTGTAAGATCAACGGCCCCCCCATGATGACCTTTCCTCTTGAAGATGGCGGTTTCACGCTTTGGTATGGCGATATCGAAGCCAATCTGAAACGTCTCTACGGCGCCAGCGCCAAAGACCTCGGATATGACCGTCATATTCTGCAACAGCGCTACTACGCCGGCGAATCGATCTTCGCCGTCCTCGCCGCGATCGATTTGCAGCTGTCAGCCCCTGCCGGCATCTAATACCAAGTTTCGAGGAGGATGATTCATCGAAACTTGGCTGGCGCATTGAGCGCCCGCGCCATCGTTGGCGCGTAGCCAAGGGTTTCGGAGAAACCCACCCGGCGCGCGAGGGCTCCGGTGATCGGTTTCGATCACCGGAACTTGGTATAAAACGGTTTGCGCTTCGCTTGAGCTGCTCCCGGCTTACATGCCGCTGAAAAAACTCCGTTTTTTCAATTGCTCAAACGCCGCTCTGGCTAACGAACGCGATTCAATCTAAACGGCGCAAGGACGGGACTGGACGGATTTTCGCCACAATCCCGATGCTCCATGGCCGATGTCCCTACTGACTATTTGGACCAGGCCTTCAGGCGGCGCCCCACTTCGATCATGTCGTTGGTGGCGCCGGCGAATGAAAATCTTAGGAAGTGGTGCCCTTCGATCGGATCGAAATCGACGCCGGGCGTGCAGGCAACGCCGGTTTCGTCAAGCATGCGGCGGCAGAAGCCCAGGCTGTCGTCGGTCCAGCGGGCGACGTCGGCGTAAAGATAGAAGGCTCCGTCAGCGGGCGCCAAACGGTCGAATCCGGCCTTCGGCAATTCGTCCAGCAGGATCGCCCGGTTTCGAGCGTATCGGGCGAGATTGCCGTCCAACTCGTCAAGACAGTCGAAGACGGCGATGGCGGCATGCTGCGACAGGGTCGGCGGCGAGATGAAAAAATTCTGCCCCAGACACTCGACCGAACGCAGCAAATCGTCCGGCACGACCATCCAACCCAGCCGCCAGCCCGTCATCGAGAAATATTTCGAAAAACTGTTGATGACCACCGCGCCGTCCATCCCGGCGGCCGTCGCCGCCGGACCCGCATAGGTCAGGCCGTGGTAGATCTCGTCGGAGACCAGGCGGACGTCATGATCACGGCACCAATCGCCAATGGCGGCGAGTTCCACCGCGCCGACCATGCTTCCCGTGGGATTGGAAGGACTGGCCAGGATCAGGCCGTCGAGGGGGGGCCCATCCAGGGATCGAAGGACCTCCACGGTGGGCTGGAAACGGCTGGCCGGCCCCACCGGAATCAGGACCGGTTCGACCCCAAGGGATGTCAGAATATTGCGATAGGCGGGATAACCGGGACAAGCCAGTCCCACCCGGTTCCCCGGCCCGAAGGCGGCAAGAAACGACAGCAAAAAGGCCCCGGAGGAGCCGGTGGTCACCATGACGTTTCGCGCCGACACCGACACGCCATACGCGCTTCGGTAATAGCCGGCGATCCGCTCGCGCAAGGCATCCAGACCGAACGCCAGCGTGTAGCCCAACGGATCGCCGCTCTCCAGCGCCCGTTTCGCCGCCGCGACCACCTTGGTCGGCGCGCCGGTCGATGGCTGCCCGACCTCCAGATGCAGAACGTCATGCCCGGCGGCCATCCGCTCGTTGGCGGCACGCATGACATCCATGACGATGAACGGCGGAATCCGGCCGCGCCCGGCAACCTTGAGAGCCATCGCCTATTCGCTCCCCGCGACCAGGGCCAATCCGCTTCCACGCGGATCCGAAACCACGGCGCAGCGCGAACGGGACGGAGATCCGCTGCCGCATTGGATGGCATTGACGCGGGCGGGCAACGGCGTTTCCTCGAGCTGATGTCCACGCGCCTCCAACCCCTTGGCGTCGGGAGATTCGGGCTCGATAAAGACGCCGTCCGGGGCGGGCGTGGCGTAAAAACGTTTGGCGGCCACCGCTTCGACCAGCGGATGGCCGTCCACCACGGCGGACAAGGCCGTCTCCATCAAGGCGGCGGGCGCGGAGGGCCCCCCACCGGCGGCCGATGCGTAGCGGAATTCGTGGGAATTGGCATTGATCGCCAGCATCGGCCCCATGTCGAAGGGACCACGCCCGCCCACCCAACCGGCGGCGGCCAGAAGCACGCCGGTGTTGGGAATGACGCGCCCGATGCCGAAGCTGTTGTTGAGGCCGAGCGTACAAGCGACGGCCGAACCGCTTTGATCCATCACCACCAGGCCGGTTCCGGTAATGGCCATCATCGGCGGCTCTCCGCTCAACGGCTGATGGCCGCTTTCGGAATAGCCCGCCATGATTTCGGCCAGATGCCCCTTCCCGGTCAGCTCGTCCGGAGCCCCCTGGACCTGGCCCCCGGCGCCCAGCCATTTCTGGCGGTCGGCCAAACCGCGAGCGAGGGTTTCGGCAACCAGATGCGGACGAACTTCGGTGCCGACGCCGTCATAGGCCCCGTCGCGCACGAGATGACTCCACCACTGGGCCTCAAGCAGCCCCCCAGCGGCCGGCGACGGCGAGAAATAGGCGATATCGTCGCCATAGGCGACCGCTACCGCATCCTTCCACTGGGGCAGGAAATCGCGCATCTCGTCCTCGCTGAGCGAGCCGCCGACGGAGTTGACCGACTGCACGATCTCGCGCGCCCAGGCGCCGGCATAGAAATCGCCGACGCTTTGAGTGCGCAGGCGCGTCAGTGTGGCGCCCAGATCCATCTGGACGAAGGGCTGGCCTTCGGCGAGAGCGTTCCCGTTGGCATCGGCGAAGACGCGCCGCATTTCGGGGTTCGCCAGGAGAGGAGCGGCGACCGTGGAAAGCTGGCTGGACAGCACCCTGGGCATCGGGAAGCCCTGCCGGGCCAACCGCTCGGCCGGCGTCACCAGTTCTTCCCAGCGCAGATGTCCGTATTTGGCGGACAGGGCGAACAGACCGCGCGGCAAGGCCGGCACCGCCGAGGGCCGATCGGCGCCCGCGGGAATACGCCGGGGCGGCGGAGCGTTGAAATCCAGCGCCTCGACGGTGTTCTTGGACTGATCGTAGACCAGGCAGGCACCGCCGGCCCCAAGGCTCGCCCGCGAAGGCAGGGTGACGCTCAACACGAAAGACATGGCCACGGCGGCATCGGCGGGAGTGCCGCCGGCCGAAATGATATCCCGACCGACGAGAACGGCATTCGGTTCGTCGGCGGCCACCATGCCGGCGAATCCCTTGACATGGCCGACCACTCCGACGGGTTTGGGCGGCCCGCCGCAGGCCGCCAGCAAGAAACAAATCACCAGAGCGGGGACGGCGCGTTGACGCCTCGCACCGTGGCGGATACCCTGAGCCTTCAGCGGAGTTTCAACCTTGTCGATAAAACGCATTTCCAATCTGGCCGTCCTCTTGCTCGTGACATTCGCACCGGGAACCGCGTCGGCACAGCGCCTAGAGTTCATCCGCGATGCGGAAATCGAAAATACCATCCGTATGTACGCCACGCCACTTTTCCAGCAGGCCGGCGTGGAACCAAGTGCGGTTGAAATTCATCTGGTGAAAGACAACCAGATAAA
Organism: Telmatospirillum siberiense; assembly: GCF_002845745.1. Taxonomy (GTDB): domain Bacteria; phylum Pseudomonadota; class Alphaproteobacteria; order Rhodospirillales; family Magnetospirillaceae; genus Telmatospirillum; species Telmatospirillum siberiense. The sequence continues at coordinate 129,496 of NZ_PIUM01000008.1, forward strand.
CGCCTTTGTCGCCGAAGGCCTCAATCTTTTCATCAATACCGGCTTGATTACGAAAACCGAGCATGCCGGTCAATTGGTCGGCGTCATTGCTCATGAATGCGGCCATATTGCTGGCGGTCACCTGGTCAAGGGCCAGGGCGCCATGGAAAACGCCGGCTATGCCTCGCTGGCCTCGATGATCCTGGGTGCCGCCGCGGCGGTGGCATCCCGGCGCGGAGACGTCGGCTCGGCGATCATGTTGGGCGGCAACGACATGGCCGAACGCAGCTATCTGGCGTTCAGCCGCACCATCGAGGGATCGGCCGACACGGCGGCCCTGGCTTTTCTCGATAATCTGCATCAGTCCTCGCGCGGCTTCCTGGAATTCATGGAAATGCTGGGCGACCAGGAGCTTCTGGTCTCGACCCGCCAGGACCCTTACGTGCGGACCCACCCGCTGACCCGCGACCGTGTCGAGGAGGTTCGCCACCATGTGGAAACCTCCCCCTGGTCCGACGCCCCCATCCCGCCGGCCTATGTCGAGCCGCACCGGCGCATCAAGGCGAAACTGATCGCCTTCATGGAACCGGCGGTCACCACGCTCTACCGCTACAAGGAAGACGACAACAGCCTGGAAGGGCGTTACGCGCGGGCCATCGCCTACTATCGCAAACCCGATCTGGGCCGCGCCATTCCGCTCATCGACGGACTGATTGCCGAACGGCCGGAGGATCCCTATTTCCATGAATTGAAGGGCCAGATGCTGTTCGAGAACGGCCGGACCAAGGAAGCCATTCCCGAATACAAGCTTTCGGTCAAATATCTGCCGGATAATGCCCTGCTTCGCGAGGAACTGGGGCAGGTCGAGCTGGAGGCGGAGGATCCCGTCCATTTGCCCGACGCCAAGGAGCAGCTGACCTTCGTCACCCGGCATGAACCGGAAAACGCCAGCGGCTGGCGCTTCCTGGCCACCACCTACGGCCGCATGGGCGACGACACCATGGCCGCGGCCTCGATGGCCGAATACGCCCTCTTGACCGGCCGCTGGGACGAAGCCCTGCACGATGCCGTCAAAGCATTGAAGAATTTAAAGAAAGGCACTCCGACGGAACTCCGCATGCAGGATATCCGGGCCCAGGCCGAACAAATGCGCGAACAGGCGAGAAAACAAGGGCGTTGACGTCATCGCCGGGACTCTGGAATGGCGGATCCTTGCTCCCGGCGACGGACTGCAGCATGATGCCGCGCTATTGATGCACACATAAGGCCGACCGCCGGCCTTCAACCAAAGGTTTCGAACCATGTTTTTCCGTACCCTGACCGCCTCTTTGCTGATCGTGGGCTCGCTTCTCACCCTGCCTTCCGCCGCTCAGGCGCAGGAAGAGCAGCCGCTGACCCCCAAGCAGCAGGATGCGGTGAAAAAGCTGGTCCACGACTATATCATGGACAACCCCTCGGTTATCGCCGACGCGATCGAAGCTCTGCGGCAGAAGGAAGAACTGGCCGCCGAAATCAGCGCCCGCAAGGCGATCACCGACCGCAAGAGCGAAATCCTCGACGACCCGGAATCACCCGTCCTGGGCAACCCCAAGGGTGACGTGACGCTTGTCGAGTTCTTCGATTACCGCTGTCCCTACTGCAAGAACATGTTGGACATGGTGATGGAAACGGTGAAGGCCGACGGCAAGGTCCGACTGGTGATGAAGGAACTGCCGATCCTGGGCCCGGATTCGGTCACCGCCTCCCGCGCCGCCCTGGCATCGCGCAATCAGAAGAAATACGAGGAATTCCATCGCGCCCTGATGAAGCTGAAAGGCCCGATCAACGACGCCTCGGTGATGAAAACCGCCGCCGAGATCGGCCTCAATGTCGAAAAGCTGAAAAAGGACATGGATGACGATCGCATCGACACCGTGTTGAAGAACAATATCCAACTCGCCCATGCCCTGAATATCAGCGGCACGCCGGGCTTCATCATCGGCGACCAGATCACGCCCGGCGCCATGAGCCAGCAGGCCTTGAAGCAGATGATCGATCAGGCCCGCAAGCCGAAGAGCTGATCCGGGCACACCCCGGAAGACCGACAAAAAGCCCCGGAAGCTAGCGCTTCCGGGGCTTTTTTACGCGTAATGCCGATTACGATCAGCGATAGCTCTTCCCCAGCGAACGGGCAATACCATGTTGCGGTGATCGGGACCGATCACCGCGAGATTTGGGATCACACGTAATAGGCTTTGAGCGGCTCGAAGCCATTGAAGTTCACCGCCGAATAGCTGGTGGTGTAGGCCCCCGTGGCCAGGATCCGCACCTTATCGCCGACCTTCAACGACAACGGCATCTGATACTGGTATTTCTCGTAAAGGATATCCGCCGAATCGCAGGTCGGGCCGGCCAGGACCACCGGTCCGGAGGGCCCCTCGCCGGGAGCCTGCAGGCGATATTTGATCGATTCGTCCATGGTTTCGGCCAAACCGCCGAACTTTCCGATGTCGAGATAGACCCACCGGACATCCTCGTCGTAGGACTTCCGGGAAATCAGCACCACCTCGGCTTCGATAATGCCGGAATCGCCAACCAGGGAACGGCCGGGTTCGACGATCATCAGCGGCAGATCGTTACCGAAATGCTTGGTCATGGCGTTCATGATGGCGCTCGCGTAATCGTCGACCGGAGCGACGTCGTCACGATAGCGCGCCGGCAATCCGCCGCCCAGATTGATCATCTTGAGCTCGATGCCGGCCTCGTTCAGGGCGGTGAACAGCATGGCCGTCTTGCCCACCGCGATATCCCATTGATCGAGCCTGGTCTGCTGCGAGCCGACATGGAAGGAAATACCATAGGGTTCAAGCCCCAGATCGCGCGCCTTGATCAAGAGATCCCGCGCCATTTCCGCATCGCAGCCGAACTTGCGCGACAGTGGCCATTCGGCGCCTTCGCAGGTCATCAACAGACGGCAGAACACCTTGGCGCCCGGCGCCGATTGGGCGAGCTTTTGCAGCTCCGCCTCGGAATCGAAGGCGAACAGCCGCACGCCTTGCTCATAAGCCCAGGCGATGTCTTTCTGTTTTTTAATGGTGTTGCCGAACGAGATCCGGTCGGGCGAAGCTCCCGCCGCCAGAACCTGTTCGATTTCCGGCCGGCTTGCCGTATCGAAGCACGAACCCAAGCCGACCAGCAGGGAAATCACTTCTTTCGCCGGATTGGCCTTCACCGCGTAAAAGACTTGGGCCACCGGCAAAAATCGTCGGAGGGCGTCGTAATTGTCGGCAATGATATCGAGATCGACGACGAGACAAGGCGTCTCCGGCCGTTGCTCGGCCAGAAATTGAGTAATCTTAGCGGTCATCGCATACTCCTGTACGCGAAGAGGGATACAAAGGGTGGATTGCGGGGACCGTTAAAGAAGGTACCCACGGGAGCATTCAGACGATCGCCCCTTGAAGGCCTTAGGCCTCAAGCGACCGTCTACATACTTTCCCGACGGGGGGAGACTGGTGACGGCACAGTCCCCTGGGCAAGTCCATTGCAAAACAGCGGTGCGGGTATGCAATGGTCGGTGGAGCAACGAATAACAACGGACATAGCCATTTCCTCCGGGGTGCCGGAAACACCAGCAAGCATCAGAAGAACGCCTTGACGTCGTTGCTTAACCAACTCAGGGCCAGAGGCACGTGCGCGGTACGTCTAAGGCCGCTATTTACGCTTTTTTTCAGCGATGAAAAGAGAAAAATTCCCCCACCCCGAATTTTTTTCAATTATTGTTTAATATCAATTACTTAAATGTGATCAAAAGTGGCGATTTCATGACAGGATTTATGACAATCGGCCATAGCGGAAAGGTATCAATTCCGGCAGGGAAAACGCCGCTCGGGTTCAGGGGCCTGTTTCACTCAATCGATCAACAGGCCCCTGAACCTCAGATCAGCCCGGCAAGAGGGCTGCTGGGATCGGCATAGCGTTTCTTCGGCATACGCCCGGAGAGATAGGCCAGACGCCCCGCCTCGACAGCCAGGCGCATGGCCCTGGCCATGGCGATCGGGTCCTTCGCCTCGGCGATGGCGGTGTTCATCAGAACGCCGTCGCAGCCCAGTTCCATGGCGATCGCCGCATCGGAGGCGGTACCGACACCGGCATCGACCAGGACCGGAACCTTGGCTTGTTCGATGATCAGCCGGATGTTCACCGGATTTTGAATGCCGAGGCCGGAACCGATGGGCGCCCCCAGCGGCATGATGGCGGCGCAGCCCATATCCTCAAGCCGTTTGGCCATGATCGGATCGTCGGTGCAATAGACCATCACCTGGAAGCCGTCCTTGATCAGTTCCCCGGCGGCCTGCAATGTCTCGACCATATCGGGGTAGAGACTTTTCTGGTCGCCCAGCACCTCCAGCTTGACCAGATCCCAGCCGCCGGCCTCACGGGCCAGGCGTAGCGTGCGGACCGCGTCGGCGGCGGTGAAACAGCCCGCCGTGTTGGGCAGGAAGGTATATTCCTTGGGACTGACGTAATCGACGAGCATCGGCTTCGACGGATCGGACAGATTGACCCGGCGGACGGCAACGGTGACGATTTCAGCCCCCGAAGCCTTGATGGCGACGGCGGTTTCCTCGAAATCCTTGTATTTCCCAGTCCCCACCAACAATCGGGAGTGGAACCGCCGGCCCGCCACCACCAGGGGGTCGCCGTCGACCAGGGCATCCGCCCCTGGAGCGCCACCACCGATGAAATGGACGATTTCCAGCTTGTCGCCGTCACCGACCTGGATCACGCCATAGGCCGATTTGGGAACGATTTCGAGATTCCGTTCGATGGCCACCTTGCGGTGATCGATGCCGAGTTCGCCCAACAAGGCTTCAAGAGAAAGCGTGGCCGCCAGGGTGCGAGCCTCGCCGTTGATGGTCACTAGCATGGGAATTTCCATTCGCCGTCAAAGAGATGAGCCGAGTGCGATGGGGGAAGTATGAGCCGGAGGCCATGTGGTTTCAACGCCCAACACCATTGCACACGCCGCCACCCATGCTATAACGGCGCGCATGATCCGTTGGCAACCCGGTGCGCGACGCCCCATGACTCCAACCATTCCGCTTACGAACGGTTCCGTCGGGGAACGCAGCTCCCGGTTGTCCTCACCCTTGCCGACAGTGAAGAGGCATAATGGCTAAGACTCCGATCGACGGCGAGCTGATCCGCTCGCTGGCCACCCTGCTCGACGACACCCACCTGACCGAAATCGAGTATGAAGCCGGCGGCCTCAGGATCAGGGTGGCACGCAACGTCCAGCAGGTGGTTTCCGCCGCTCCCGCCACCATCGCCCCATCGCCCGCCGCCACCGCATCCGTCGCGCCGGCCCCCGGCGGCGAAGACCCCGCCAATCACCCCGGCGCGGTGAAGTCGCCCATGGTTGGCGTCGCTTATCTCCTGCCCGAACCCGACGCCCCGCGCTTCGTCAACGTCGGCGACACCGTTGTCGAGGGGCAGACGCTGCTTCTCATCGAGGCGATGAAGACCTTCAATACCATCCGCGCGACGCGGAACGGCAAGGTCACCGCCATTCTGATAGAAAACGGCCAGCCGGTGGAATTCGGCGAGCCCCTGATGATCATCGGCTGAGCATGTTTGAAAAGATCCTCATCGCCAACCGCGGCGAGATCGCGCTCCGCATCCACCGCGCCTGCCGCGAGATGGGCATCAAGACGGTGGCCGTCCACTCCACCGCCGACCAGGACGCCATGCATGTGCGTCTGGCCGACGAATCGGTTTGCATTGGCCCGCCGCCGGCGCGCGACAGCTACCTGAACAAGGCGGCGATCATCGCGGCGGCCACCATCACCAATACCGACGCCATTCACCCGGGATACGGCTTCCTGTCGGAAAATGCCGATTTCGCGCAGATGGTCGAGGAACATGGGATCACCTTCATCGGTCCCTCGCCCGATCATATCCGTATGATGGGCGATAAGATCACCGCCAAGCGCGCCGCGAAGGAAGCGGGAATTCCCTGCGTTCCGGGATCGGACGGCGCGGTCGACACGGAAGAGGACGCACTGGCCCTGGCCGAGAGCATCGGCTATCCGGTGCTCATCAAGGCGACCGCCGGTGGCGGCGGCAAGGGCATGAAGAATGCCGACAGCCGGGAGCAACTGGTCGAGGCCTATCAGATGGCCCGGCACGAGGCCAAGGCCGCCTTCGGCAACGACGAGGTCTATATGGAGAAGTATCTCCAGCGGCCGCGTCATATCGAAATCCAGATCCTGGCCGACAATCACGGCAACGTCGTGCATCTGGGCGAGCGCGATTGTTCCTTGCAGCGCAAGCATCAGAAGGTCCTCGAAGAGTCCCCCTCGCCGGCCCTGAATGCCGACGCGCGTGAAAGAATCGGCAGGATCGCCTGCCAGGCCATCCGGCATCTTGGATACCGCAACGCCGGCACCCTGGAATTCCTTTACGAGAACGGTGAATTTTACTTCATCGAGATGAACACCCGCCTGCAGGTGGAACATCCGATCACCGAGGCGATCACCGGCATCGATATCGTGCGCGAACAGATCCGTATCGCCGACGGCGCACCCTTGGGCTATTCGCAGAAGGAAGTGCGCTTCTCGGGCCATGCCATCGAATGCCGCATCAATGCCGAGGATCCCGTGACCTTCGCTCCATCGCCGGGCAAGATCGGCGGCTTCCATACGCCGGGCGGCCTTGGCGTGCGCGTCGATTCGGGGCTCTATTCCGGCTATCGGGTGCCCCCCAATTACGACAGCATGATCGCCAAGCTGATCGTCCACGGAAATTCGCGGAACGAATGCCTGATGCGGTTGCGCCGGGCCCTTGGGGAATTCGTCATCGAAGGGGTGAAAACCACCATCCCCCTGCAGAACCGTCTGGTCAACGATCCCGATTTCGTCAACGGCGATTACGATATCCACTGGCTGGAGCGGTTCGTCGGTCTCGTCTGAATCGGTTCCGCCGCTCGGATAAGCCCTCGCCCCTTGTGGGCGAGGGGAACTCCGAACCGACCGTTTTCATCCCCGGTGGCGCATCGACCGCGTCGATGCAGGGTGTCTCTCCCGAAAACGGGCGAGGGCTTATCCTAACGCCTATGGGCAGGGACGCCAGTGCCACTCGTCGGATTGCTTCGTCTTTGGCGCGGGAACGTGCAGATTTAACGCTTGCTGCAGCGGGTCAAGCGACGTCGGCACCACCCCCGCTTTCGTGAAGATGACGAACAAAATTCGACCCAACCGACTTTTGCCGCATCCCGCTCCGATGGAATATCTTAGGGTGATTCAACTGGCCCTTCCCCCCCTGGCCAGTTCGATGCTCCTGAGCACGGAGAGATAGTCGGGACTGCGCCGCCAACGGGCGATGACGCCCCTCGCGGCGTCTGTTTCAATGGCATCGTAAAAGTTTTCAAGACGCCGGCAGTCGCGGTCCAGACGGATGGCATCGGTGATGCGGGCCCGGCTGGCGATCCGGAAGATCTCGATGAACTGACCCTTGGGCAACTCGACGGAACGGCAAAGAACCGCCAGCCCCTCGCCGGATGGGTCGAACAGCAGACGCCTGGCCAGCGTTCCACGGATTCCGGTGAGTTTTTCCACGACCCGGGAGAACAGCGTGACCTGACCGGCGGCCAGGGATTCCAGCATCATCGAAGGCAGAATGATGCCGGCGCGCTCCATCTGCTCGATCAGATAGACGTCGTTGCTCGATTGAAACGAGCCGGCAAGGCCCGCGGCGACGGCCTCCTCCAGAAGATCGTCGACCATCGGAGGATCGATCCGGAATCGTTCGACGATATGCACCCGCAAAGCGGCGGAAACCCACAGGAACATCCGCTTGGCCAGTTCCGGGGTCAATTCGCCCCGTCTTAACAGTGGCTCTTGAAAGGCGTCGATAACGCGCGACCGCTCGGCCAGGAGGGCCACGGTATCGAATCTCAGACTTGCACCGGCATTGTTGAGAAGCGAGACGATGACGCTTTCCTCGCCGACCTCGACCAGGGCGTTGGAAACGGAAGAGGAAAGCGCATGACGCTGGGCGATCACCAGACGGTGTTCCAGGCTGCGCTGATGCACCACCTCGATCAGATCCACGTCCTCAAGAACCCGGCTGTTGCGCAACAGGGGCCAGGCCACTTCGATGGTGTCGTTGGCCAGATCCCGAGCCAGGCTTCTGGGCAGCCTGGGATCGGACGCCAACTGTTCGGCGATGAACCGCCGAACGGTCATTTCCACCTCGCCCAGCAGCTGATGCAGGATGGCGGTCATCATGTCGCGCTCCCCATCGGACAGCCGCCGCTGCTCGTCGCGAAACAGATCGACCATGATTTGGGCCAACTCGCCCCGCCTGGCATCCGAGCGGTCACGCGCCAGGGCCAGGAGTTCCTCGGAAGTCAGAGTACCGAAGTCGGTCACGTGGAATATCCTTGTCCAAAGGCTAGACCCGCACGGAGATCGTTCCCACCGACGACAACGGGCAAATCCGGAATTTCCACCGTCGCCAGGAATTTCCCCGTCCTTCCCGACATCGGTAGAATCGGACGGTAGAGCAGAGGAAAGAAACGGTCAATGTCGGCAAATCCGGCGGTTTTAGGCGGAACACCGACAGTCGGCATGGGAAAATGACAGGCAGAACATGACGAAATGCAAACGCAACAATAAATTAAAAGTATATTTTTCAATCAAAGATTGTGCTGTAAAATATAATATAAATAATTAATATTATTACTCACCAGAATAATAAACGATTATCCCTGCATACGTTGGCATTTTTTCAAGAAAATATCATCACGAAAATAAAAAATATTTTTACAAAGATTTTAAAAATGGAACATGAAAGCAAAAAATATCACCCTTATTTTCCCAAGATATTCACGAATATTCTTGCCTGTCGTCACGATTTTTGATGTCATATCAAGCAATGTATTTCGCGGTTTCGTTGGGTCGATCGGAATGGTCGATAAAAACCGGGTTCGGGTCGGGCGGTGACACAACGTTCCCGTCTTTGAAGATCGGCGGCAAAAAAGCCGACGGACGCCGAATCCCGGAGAGCGGGAGGCTTGGCCATGAGTGAATTCGTAAATTTTCTCGCCGAGGACACCGACCCCAAACCTCTCGATACGCAATCGGCATGGACGATTGCAGTCATCGATGACGAACCTGCCGTCTTCCACGCCACCCAGATCGCACTGGAGGGATCCCTGTTCGAAGGGCGCCCCATCCGCATCCTCTACGCCGCCTCGGCGGAGGAAGGCCGCCGTCTGCTGCGCGAGACCCGCGATGTCGCCTGTATCCTGCTCGATGTGGTCATGGAGACCGAACACGCCGGCTTCGATCTGGTCCGCGATATCCGCGAAGACATGGGAAACACCGCCGTCCGCATCATCTTGCGGACCGGCCAACCGGGCTACGCCCCTCCGATGGAGGTTATCCGGCGTTACGACATCAACGACTACAAAGAGAAATCCGAACTGACGCAAATCCGGCTGTGGACCGCGGTCGCCTGCGCGCTGCGCTCCTATCAGCAGATCATCACGCTCGAAATGAACCGCCGCGGCTTGCGAATCGTCATCGAAGCCTCGTCGGATCTGATGCAGCGCCGCGGTATCGACGATTTCGCCTGCGGCGTCGTCACGCAGATCGCCGCCCATATGCATCTTTCACCGGACGGCCTGCTCTGTGTCAGCCAATCGGCCGACGATAGCGATCCCGTCGTGGTCGGCGCCGCCGGTAAATTCGCCGGATCGATCGACCGGCCGGTCTCCACCATCGACGACCCCCAAGCCGTCGACACCATCATGAGGGCTCTGTCCAGCCGCAGCGAAATCACCGGCCGGGACGATATGGCCCTGTTCATCGCCGGCGGCGACTGGATCGGAGCGATCTACGTCAAGGGACGCAAGGAGATGCACCCTCTCGACCGGGAACTCCTCCAGCTCTATTGCCGCAACGTTTCCCTGGGCTTCGACAATGTCAGGCTTTTCGAGGCCGTGTCGGCCGCCGCCTTCATCGACCGGACCACCCGGCTCCCCACGCGGACGAAACTGGAACAGACCATCGACTCGTCGTTCGCGAAGGAGCCGCAACTCGGCGTTCTGGTGGTCGCCGTCGACCGCTTCGCCGATTACAGCATTCAACTCGGCAATCAGTTCGGAGAAACCCTGCTGCGCTCTCTGGCTGAAAGGCTCAAGAAATACCAGCCCCGGGATGAACGCCTCGCCCGGTTGTTCGACAACGTCTTCGCCATGATCGTCCCGCAGGATGCCGGCGCCGATCTGACGCCGCTACTCGAGGGCATCGGGCGCCCCCTGACGATCGGCGAACGCACCTTGTGGATCAGCCTGTCGTTCGGCTACGCCTCGGCGCCGGCGGAAGCTATCAGCGCCCGCGATCTGATCCGCCGCGCCGAGATGGCTCTTTACCAGGCGCAACAAACACGCATTGGCGGCTTGACCGTCTACACGCCGGACATCGAAAAGACCCAGCACTCGCGCATCCTGCTCGCCCATGAACTGCGGGAGGCGCTCGACAGCGATCAAATTTTCCTGTGCTATCAACCACAAGTTCAAATTGGAAGCGGGCGCACCATCGCCGTCGAAGCCCTGGTCCGCTGGCGCCATCCGACGAGAGGTCTGGTCTCGCCCACGCTTTTCATCCCGGTCGCCGAAACCACCGGACTGATTTCCGATCTTGGCAAATGGGTGGCCAGACGCGCCTGCCGCGATATGCGACCGCTTTTGACGTCGGGCCGTATCGACCGGGTGACCATCAATCTCTCCCCCGTTCAACTGCGCAATCCGAACTGTATCGATATCCTGCACGCCATTGTGACGAGCGAGGGGTTGAGCCCGCGATTCATCGAATGGGAAATCACCGAATCGGCCATTCTGGACAGTGAAACCGCGATCGAACAGCTACGCCGGGCCAGCGGACTGGGCTACAAGATCGCGCTCGATGATTTTGGCACCGGCCATTCGTCGCTCTCCATGCTGCGCTCGATGCCCCTCGACGTCGTCAAGATCGACCGTTCCTTCCTGCACGAGGTGGCCAGCGACGCCCGCGCTCGCGCCTTGCTGCTATCCATCGCGGCCATCTGCGGCGAACTAGGGCTGGAAACCATCGCCGAGGGGGTGGAAACCGAAGACCAGCTTCAGGCCGTCCGCGACGCTCAAATCGGCAATGTGCAGGGCTTCCTATATTCGCGGCCTCACGAACCCGGCGACCTTAACCACTGGCTCGACCGACCGCTCCATTCCTGACCCGGAGGCAACCGCGATGCGCATCCGCGACCTGACGTTGCGCGCCAAGGTTCATGGGGCCTTCGCCCTCATATTGGCTCTCGACATCCTCGCCGGCCTGGCGGCGATCAATGGCCTGCGCAGGGTCAATGTCGACGCCGTCACCATCAGCGACACCTGGCTGCCGGCGGTGGGGGTTCTGGGCGATCTGCTTTCCGGCGTTGAAAATTACCGCATCATCGAAGGCCACGCCCTGCTGACCCAGGATGAAGGCGAACGCCTGGCCAGCGAAGAATTGCTCTGGAACATCAGGGACAAAATCTTTCTGTTGCGCGACTCCTACGAGCACCTGCGCCCCCGCACCCCACAGAGCGATTCCCTGATCGAAGCCTTCGACGACGCCTGGCGTGCTTATCAGAACTCCAGCCGGGAGATGGTTTGGCACATTTTTCAAGGGCAGGCCGAAATGGAAAAGGCGCGCCACTCCTATAACGCCGGTGGCGAAGGCGGCTTTCGCGATTCGCACGATCGTCTGAGGGAGGTGCTGGCCTACAACGTCGGCATGGGGCGGCAAGCGACCGAGAACAGCAAACGGATCTACACGACGACCGTCATCTCCATCGTGATCGTGATCATCGCCACCATCCTGCTATCGTGGCTGCTGGGCGTCTTCATCGTCAACAGCGTCGCCAAACCGATCACCGTCCTCACCGAGGCGATGCGGCGAATGGCCGAGGACGACCTGACGGTTCCCACCGAGGTCGGATTGCGGCGCGACGAAATCGGGACCATGACCACGACCTTGCACGAATTACGCGGACGGCTGCTCGAACGGCGGAAACTGATCGTGGACGAGAAGGAAAGCCTGCGCAAATTGCAGACCGCCGAGCGCGAACTTCTCGAATCGGAACGTTTGGCGGCTTTGGGCCGCATGGTCGCCGGCGTCTCGCATGAAATCAACACCCCGCTGGGCTCCGCCTATACGGTGGCCACCACCTTGGTCGAGGCGCACCGGGAATTCTCGCTTCTCGTCAGCGAAAACCGTCTGCGCAAATCAGATCTCGACGCTTTCCTTGAACGGGTCGGCAGAGCCAGCGACCTGATTTCCATGACCCTGCAAAAGGCGAGCGACCTGATCCGCACCTTCAAGCAGGTCGCCGTCGATCAAACCAGCAGTTCGCGCCGGGAGTTCGAACTGGGAGAAATCATCCGCCAAGTCGTCCTCACCACCACCCCCTTGTTCAAGCATCGTCCGTTCAAGCTCGACATCGACGTCCCGGAAGCCATCGAGATGGATAGTTTTCCCGGCCCGCTGGGACAGGTGTTGAGCAACCTTCTCACCAACGCCGTGATCCATGGCCTGAACGGCCGGGATAACGGAACGGTGACCATCGAAGCGAGGCTCCAGGGCGGAGACGCCGCCACCATCGCCGTCGCCGACGACGGAGTAGGCATCCTGCCGGAACACCGGAGCCACCTGTTCGAACCATTCTTCACCACCCGATTCGGACAGGGTGGCAGCGGGCTCGGCCTCAATATCGTGCATGGCATCGTGACCCACGTTCTGGGCGGAACCATCGAGGTCACCAGCACACCCGGCGAAGGCGCCCGTTTCGCCATCCACATCCCCTTGAAAGCACCGGAACAGACGAAAACGCCCCAGGCCCCTCATCTGGCGGCGCCCACGGCCGACCATACGCCGCCGATCGTCGGAAACCAGGGCGGGAAGACGTGATGCGCCCCCGTCTCGTCAGCCTTGTGACCCTTTGTTGCGGCCTTTCCTTGAGCATTCCCGCCGGGGGAAGCGAAACACTGATCTTCGCCCACCTTTATTCCGAGACGTCGGTCCAGCATCAGGTCCTGCTGGCGGCCGGTCGCGACCTGGCGCGGCGCAGCGGAGACCAGGTCAGGCTGGAGATCAAGCCTAGGGGGCAGATGGGCGACCAGGATTCACGGATCATGGAGGCCATCGCTTTCGGCCAAGCCGACATGACTTTCGCCGGAGGCCCCTTCCTGGCGCGGGATTATGCTCCCATGGGCGTCATCTCGGCGCCTTTCGTTTTTCGCGATTTCACCCATTGGCAACATTTCCGGGCCAGCCCTCTCGCCCGGCAACTGGCTGACGATTATGAAAAAGCCAGTGGAATGACGCTGCTCGGCTTCTACTACAACGGGCTTCGTCATCTCAACAGCAAGCAACCGGTCCGCCACCCCGAAGATCTGATCGGGCTCAAGGTGCGTGTCCCCAACGCCCCAATTTACCTGCAATTGTTCCGGGCCTTGGGCGCCATGCCGGTGCCCACCTCTTACGAGCACGCCTACGAAGCGCTGAAGCAGGGGACCGCCGACGCCGAGGAAAACCCCATCACCACCATCGAGGACGGCAAGTTTTTCGATGTTGCCCCCTTCGTCAGCCTGACCGGCCATATCCTCGATACCGGGGTCATTCTCATCGCCGGCAAGCGCCTGGCGTCCTTGACGGAAAATCAGCGCGCTCTCGTCCGTGAGATCTTCGGCCAGGTTGCCGACCAGTTGACCGAGCAGGTTCACGACAGGGAAACGGACGCGCTGGAAAAACGGCAGAGGATCGAAGGACGCGTCATTCCCTTCGATCGGGATGCGTTGGCCAGAAAGGCGGCCTCCATTGTACAAGGCTCGGACCTCGCATGGTCGGGCAAACTCTACAATCGCGTGCAGAAGATTCCTTGAAGGGCGCCGCAGCGCATGACACAAAATCACGATACTCGCAAAAATGCGCGCCGACATCCCCTGGGACGTGGTCTGCTGCCGCTTCTCGCCGCCGGCCTGCTTCTTCTCGGTCCAGCCGCCCAGGCCAGGGAAACATTGGTTTTTGCGCATCTTTTCCAGAGAATCTCCTTGCAGCAAGAGGCTCTTATCGAAGCAAAACAGGAATTGCTGGATCGAAGCGGCGGCGAAATAGATATGGACATCAAACCCGATGCCAAACTCGGCAATCAGGATTCGCGGATTCTCGACGCCGTCAATTTCGGGCAAGCAGACATGACATTCGCCGGAGGCCCCTTCGCCGCGCGCGACTATGCTCCAATGGGGATTATCGGCGCCCCTTATGGTTTTCGCGACTATACGCATTGGCAACATTTCAAAGTCAGTTCTCTGGCCAGAGAACTGACGGCTCAATATGAAAAGGCAAGCGCCCAGATCGTACTCGGCTATTATTACAATGGTGAACGGCATCTGATCAGCCGCACGCCCGTTCGGACACTGGAGGATATGGCGGAATTACGCATCCGCGTCCCCAACGCTCCCATCTATCTCCAGCTTTTCCGCACCCTCGGCGCCAAACCGGTCCCTCTCCCCCTCTGGCAAACTTACGACGCGCTCAAACAGGGTAACGTCGATGCCGCCGAAAAAACCCTGTCGATGTTGGAAGACGGCGAATTTTATGAAGTTGCCCCCTATGTCAGCCTTACAGGGCACATTTCCGACATAGCCTTGATCGTCATCAGTTCACGGCGGTGGTCGCGCCTCGATGCGGGACAACAACAATTGGTCCGCGACGTGTTCTCCAAGATGGCCGATCGCCTGAGCGAGCGGATTCACGCCAAGGAGCTGGCCAATCTGGAAAAGCTGAAAAGGCGAGGGGTCACCTTCATTCCCGTCGATCGTCGGGCTTTCATCGCCAAACTGGCGCCGCTTCTCAATGGCAACGACTTTCCCTGGTCGGGCGCCCTCTATGAACGGCTCCAGAAAATCCCCTGACCTCAAAGTCAACCTGGTTGATCATTGGAAAGGCTGGCCACCCGCGGCGCCGGACTCATAGCTTCGCAGGTCCAGGGGATTGTCCTCGACCAACAGAATGGATTTCGCCCTCATCAAGACCCCTCCACGGTATCGGCGGGCAGCGTGAAACAGAAGATCGCGCCGCTCCCCGGCTTGCCCTCGGCCCGGATTTCCCCACCATGGCGGTTGATGATCCGCTGTACCGTCGCCAACCCGATGCCGATCCCCGGAAACTCGTCCTGCCGATGCAGTCGCCGGAACGGCTGGAACAATTGGCCGGCGTGCGCCATGTCGAAACCCGCTCCATTGTCGGCCACGCAAACCCCTCGAAGACCACCCACCTCTCCGGCGAACACGCGGATGACCGGCGCCTCCGTCTTGACCGTATATTTCCAGGCGTTGCCCAGCAGATTGCGTAGAATGACCTCGATCATCCGCCTATCGCCGGAGGCCCGCAGCCCAGGTTCCACCTGCCAGACGACGCGCCTGGCCGGCTCGGCGCCCGACAGACCGTCCATCAGTGCGGTCGCCATGGCCGAAATATCGATGGAATCGTGGCGCAACTCGCCCCGCGTGCTCCGCGACAGGGCCAGGATGCCGTCGATCAGTTCGCCCATGTTGCGGCTGGCGACGCCGATCTGGTCGAGATAGAGCTTCGCCCTGTCGTCAAGACGATCGGCATAGTCTTCGCTCAATGCCTGGGAAAGTCCGTTCATCGCCCGGAGCGGCGCGCGCAGATCATGCGAAACGGCATAGGCGAAGCTATCCAGTTCGCGGTTGGCGGCGGTCAGCTCGACGGTTCGTTCCGCCACCCGCCGCTCCAGGAGGATGTTCAGGTTGTTGAGTGCCTCTTCCGCCTTCTTGCGTTCTTCGATGACATCGAAGACCACCATGAAATCCCCCGGCCGGACCCCATAAACCGACACCGCAAACCAGGTCCGGCTGGCGTTGAGGAAAATTTCGAAACGATCGGGCGGGCCACCGAGGGCGACCTGCCCATAACGGGCCAGAAGCCCGGGATCGCTCTGGCGAATGCCGGGAAAAAGCTCCGTCACCCGCCGCCCGACGACATCCTTGAGACCGGTCAACCTCTCGAAGGCCTTGTTGACGTTCAAATAAACGAAATCGCTCGGCGAACCGTCCTCGAACAGCATGTGGCAGTGGGCGAAACCATTCAGCATATTGTCGAACAGGGAGTGGTAGGTCGCTTCGCTTTCGCGCAAATCCTCCTCGATGCGCCTGGCCGCGGTGATGTCCTCGGCGGAAATGATAATGCCGCCGATCGCCCCGTTTTCGTCGGTCCAAGGCTGCACCGCCCAGCGCAGCCAATATTTGGAACCATCCGCCTGGATCCACAGATCGTCGTCGTTGCGCAACACGACGCCGGCCAATCCCTGGCGATGGATCTCCTTCCATTCTTCGGGAATATCCGGATGCACGACATAATGGTTCAGCCCGATCAAATCGTCGTACCCCCGACCAAAGGTGGACAACCAGCGGTCGCTGGTCGACAGGTAATTCATGTCGCGGTCGAACATGGCGATGCTGATGGGAGCCTGCTGGATGAAGGCGCGCATCTGCGACTGCGATTTGCGCAACGTCTCCTCGACCCGCCGCCGTTCGGCGATCATGGCTTCAAGCTGGTCGCGCTCACGCGTGATGACCGCGTTCTGCTCCAGGACACGTGCCTGCATCCGATTGAAACTGCGCAGGAGCAGACGTATCTCGCCGCGTCCCGCCACCGGCACCGGCTCCAAGGTATCGGTCCCCCTGTCCAGATGCCGGACGGTAGCCTCAAGAGGGGTCAGCTCGTACCGGAGGAACAACCAGATCAGCAGACCTGAAAGCAGAGCGATCAGGCCGGCACAGCCATAAATGCGA
The DNA here is from genome assembly GCF_002845745.1 of Telmatospirillum siberiense. GTDB lineage: Bacteria > Pseudomonadota > Alphaproteobacteria > Rhodospirillales > Magnetospirillaceae > Telmatospirillum > Telmatospirillum siberiense. Next base: position 146,354 of record NZ_PIUM01000008.1, read on the forward strand.
ACGGCGACGCCCCGGATGGGGGCGAAGGCCTCGTCGGCCGGAAGATAACCGATGACCAGCCAATCCTGATTGACGGTCCTGGCCGCGATGCTGAGAACCACGATTCCGGTCGAACTCTTCGCCACGCCGGGCCCCAGATACCCTTCCAGACGGCGATCGAAAAGCGGATTGATCCCCCTCGACGGCATCGGCATGAGGACCCGTTTGGGATCGGTGCTGGTGACAAGGACGCCGTCCTTCGGGGAAATCACATGAAACCCGCCATTGATGCCATTATGCACCTCGCCGGCGAAATGAAAGGGACTGCCAGGAACGATCAGTTCCGCGCCGCAGAGAACGCCGATGATGGAGCCCTTCCTGTCACGCAGCGGCACCGCCACCACCAGCACGGGTTGTCCGGCGAAGCGGCCGATTATCGGTCTGACCAGTGGTTTCCCGGTCTCCATCACCTCCTTGAAATAGCTGCTTTCGCCGTATCGCGACCCGAGCAGGTTCCGGCTAGGGGCCTCGGCGACGCGGACGCCATCCTTGGAAAGGATGTAAACGTCGCGGCTGAAGATCCGCAAGGCGACCGGCTTGTCGTGCAAATATGCGGACAGTTTCTCCGGCGCATCCTGCAACAGGATCCCGGCCTGATCGCCGATGGCTTCCAGCGACCCGATGCGCAATTTCATCTCGAAATCGATGGTTCTCGCCACGAAGCCGACCGCCGTCATCTGTTCGTTGATCACCAGATGCTCAAAGTCCCTGCGCAAGCCGTCGACGACGAACCATGCCAGAAGACCCATGCCGATGGCGACGACGACCACCTCGAACAGCGCCAGTTTCACCTTCAACGGCCAGTCGCCGACGTTGCCCACCCATGCGCTCACAGGATTCTTCATGAACATGTCCTGGTTTCGGATAAAGGCGGGAAGCATCCTTAGGAAGGAAAAATTCAATCAAAGGTTGATCATCATGTTAAGTGAGAAGTTGCCTCGACACCAGAGGCTGTTCCGCGACCGCTGCCATTTCGGGAGACGTCCGAAAACGGCCAGCAATCGGCGCAGGAACATTTTATCCTGGGGCTTCCATAGGGAACCGGGAGGTTGTCATGACAGAGGAAGGCGGCGTCTTCACCTTGAGCCGGCGGTCGACGCCGATCGGACAAGTGCTGTTGCTGACGGATGAAAAGAACCGGCTGCGGGCGTTGGATTGGGAAGATTGCACGACGCGGCTGAGACTTCTGCTTCGCCGCCACTATGCCCAGCCGATTACCCTGATCGAAGGGACCTCCCCCGCTGGCGTCTCCGGCGCTTTGGATGCCTATTTCGCCGGGGAACCGGACGCCATCGAGAGCTTGCCGGTGAAAACCGGAGGAACGGTTTTTCAACGCGCCGTCTGGGCCGCCCTGCGCAAAATTCCTTGCGGCCGAACGATGAGCTACCGTGATCTGGCGTCATCGATCGGTCGGCCGACGGCGGTCCGGGCCATCGGTCTGGCCAATGGCGCCAACCCGATCGGCATCGTCGTTCCCTGCCATCGCGTGATCGGCGCCGATGGAACGCTTACCGGCTATGCCGGAGGACTTCACCGCAAACGCTGGCTCCTGGCCCACGAGGCGAGACGATGATATCCGACACTCCGAACGATCTGGACCGGGAAACCTGTTATCGCGCCCTGCAGTCGCGCGACGGACGTTTTGACGGACGCTTCTATACGGCGGTCATCAGCACCGGTATCTATTGCCGCCCCATTTGTCCGGCTAAAACGCCGAGGATCGAAAATTGCCTGTTCCTGCCCAGTGCCGGGGCGGCGCATCACCTGGGCTTCCGCCCCTGCCTGCGCTGCCGGCCGGAAGCCGCCCCCGGTTCGGCGGGCTGGCGCGGCACCGCCGGCACGGTCGGGCGCGCCTTGCATCTGATCGCCGAAGGCGGGCTGGATGAGGCCGGGGTCGACCGGCTGGCCGAGCGCCTCGGCATCGGCAGCCGCCATCTGCGCCGCCTGTTCGACCGCCATGTCGGCGCTTCGCCGGTGGCGGTGGCGCAGTCCCATCGAATCCTGTTCGCCAAGAGACTGATCGACGAGACCGGCTTGCCGATGGCCGATGTCGCCCTGGCGGCCGGGTTCGGCAGTATTCGGCGTTTCAACGACGTCTTCCGCCGGACCTATGGCCGTCCGCCCAGCCAACTGCGCCGGAACGGCACGATGGCCGGAACGGCTACGGACATCACCCTCCGCCTGCCCTTCACCTCACCCTACGACTGGGCGGCGATGCTGGATTTTCTTGGCTCGCGCGCGATTCCCGGGGTCGAAAGCGTCGAGGACGGCGTCTACCGCCGAAGCTTCCTTCTGGCCGCGACCCCCGGACTGGTCGAAGTCCGCCGGCCGCCGAACGAGACTCATCTCCTGGCCACCATCCATACCGAAGCGGTCGGAATATTGGCGGCCGTCGTCGCCCGCCTGCGCCGCCTGTTCGATCTCGATGCCGACATCGCCGCCATCGACGCCCATCTGGCGGGCAGCCCCGAACTCGCCCAACGGATAAGGCTGCGCCCCGGCATCCGTGTTCCCGGCGCCTGGGATGATTTCGAACTGGCGGTGCGCGCCATCCTGGGCCAACAGGTCAGCGTCGCGGCGGCGACCACCATGGCGGGCCGCCTGGCCGCAGCTTATGGCCCGACGCTGCCCCCCGCCCTCGGAAACGGCACCGTCACCCGGATATTTCCGGCCCCCGCCGCCATCGCCACGGCGGATCTCACGGGGATCGGCGTGACCGGGAAGCGGGCGGCGGCCCTTGCCGGCCTGGGCGCCGCGCTGTCTGCCCGACCGGACCTGCTGGCCGTCGGGGAAACGCTTGAGGAAAAGGTGGAAAGGCTTTGCCGGCTGCCCGGCATCGGCCCATGGACGGCCAATTACATCGCCATGCGCATGCTGCGCGAGCCCGACGCCTTTCCCTCCGCCGATCTCGGCCTGTTACGCGCGCTGGAGACATCGGCCGGCCGGCCGACGCCGTCCGCCCTGCTGCGAATGGCCGAAGCCTGGCGCCCCTGGCGCGCCTATGCGGCGCTCCGCCTGTGGACCCAGGAATAACGCGATATGCCTCCGCTCCGCCTTCGGCGGGCTCGAACGCCGCTTATGACACGGTCATTTTGGGCCGGCCCCTTCCTTCCGCTCTATCGAATTCCAGGTTTCGTTCAGTTCGCGTTCGGCCTCGAAGGCGCCGGCCGGCAGGTGATGGGCGATGCCCTTGTGGCAGTCGATGCAGGTCAGCCCCTCCTTCTCGGCCCGGCTATGGTCCTCCCGCGCCCGGTCGTTCTGGCGGGACAGATCCATGGAATCGAAGTTGTGGCAGTTGCGGCATTCCCGCGAATCCGTCGCCTTCATCGCCGCCCATACATTGCGGGCCAGATCGAGACGCTTGGCCTCGAATTTCTCGCGCGTGTCGATCTCGCCAGTCAGGTGGTGGAACACTTCGCTGGAAGCCTGGATTTTGCGCTTCATCTTGTGCGGCCAGTCATGTGGCACGTGGCAGTCGGGACAACTCGCCCGGACGCCCGATGGATTCTGGTCATGCACCGACATCCGATATTCACGATAGACGTTCTGATCCATCTCGTGACAGCCACGGCAGAACATCTCGGTGCTCGTCATCTCCATGCCCCAGTTGAACGCTCCCCAGAAGAAAACTCCGGTGACGAAGCCGACCAGCAGCAGCATCCCCAGGGAAAACCGGGCCGCGGGACGGCTGGCGACCCGCCAGCCCCACCCGATCAATCGCCTGATCGTCCATTTTCCGGACGCCCCGGCCAGGACTTGCGTGTCGGCCTCGCTCATCGCCATGCGCTCCTCTTCACCGGTCCATCTCGGAGCGGAAGCGGTTGGGCACCAAGGCCTTGGCGTCGGCCTGGGTCACGTGGCAGCTCGTGCAGACCCAGCGTTGCGGGGCCACCCGGTCGAGCTTCTTGCCGTCGCGGTCCAGGAAATGCGCCACGCTGATCAGCGGCGCATGTTCCTGCGTGTTGTTCGGCCAATCGTGGCAGCGCAGACATTGATTGACCTTGAGATCGATCTCGTATTTGTCGATGCGATGCGGAATGAGCGGCGGCTGGTCGCGAAACGAGCGCTCGAAATTCCGGCCTTCCTTGATGGGATAGACCGGCGGCGCCTGATCGGGCTCGTCCACCGAGGCACCACCACGCAAGGATTGGATCTGTTCGGCGACGGCCGGGGGAACGGCCGCCGCCCCGCAAGCCAGCGCACCGGCAATCAGACAGGCCAGGATCTTGATGTTCACAGCGCGCACTCCTTTTCGCGGGATGTGTCGGCCCTTCGGCACTTAAGGCCGAAGGCAAAGACTTGATTGGGACAGACATCGATGCAGCGGCCACACCGCGTGCAGGCGGTCGCAACCACGGACGGAACCATGCCCGTCGAGGCGCCTTTCAAAGGTGCCGGTCCATCAGGCCCTTTCCACCTTGACCGCGCATTTCTTGTAATCGGTCTCCTTGGAAATAGGACAGGTGGCGTCAAGGGTCAGCTTGTTGACCAGTTGGCTTTCGTCGAACCAGGGCATGAACACCACGCCCTCCGGCGGCTTGTTGCGCCCGGCGGTCTCGACACGGGTGGAAACGAAGCCCCGGCGGGAGGCCACCTTGACCTCCTGGCCGCGTCGCAGACCCCGCTTCTGGGCATCGTTGGGATGCATGAACACCAAACCGTTGGGGAACGCGCGATGCAACTCGGGCACCCGTCTCGTCATCGACCCCGAATGCCAGTGTTCCAGCACGCGCCCGGTCACCAGCCAGAGGTCGTAGTCCTTGTCCGGCTCCTCGGCCGCCGGCTCGTAGGGCAGCGCCCAGATATTGGCCTTGCCGTCCGCGTTGCCGTAGAACTTCACCCCCTCGCCGGGTTTCACATAAGGGTCGAAACCCTCGCGGAAACGCCACTGGGTTTCCTTCTGATCGATCACCGGCCAGCGCAGGCCGCGGGCCTTGTGATACATGTCGAAGGCCGCCAGATCGTGGCCGTGACCACGACCGAAACCGGCATATTCCTCGAACAATCCCTTCTGCACGTAAAAGCCGTTGGCCGCCGATTCATCGTTATCGAAGCCGGCGGCGATGTCGGACAGCGGAAACCGGTCCACCTGGCCGTTCCTGAAAAGAACGTCGAACAGGGTCTTGCCCTTGAGCTCCGGCCGCTTGTCCACCAGGTCCGCCGGCCAAACCTCCTCGACCTTGAAGCGCTTGGAGAACTCGATGAGCTGCCATAGGTCCGAGCGGGCCTCACCCGGTGCCTTGACCTGCTGGCGCCAGAATTGCGTACGCCGTTCGGCATTGCCGTAGGCGCCTTCCTTTTCCGCCCACATGGCGGTGGGCAGGATCAGGTCGGCCGACAGCGCCGTCACCGTCGGATAGGGATCGGAAACGACGATGAAATTTGCGGGATTGCGGTAGCCTGGAAAAGTTTCCTCGTTGAGGTTGGCCGCCGCCTGCATGTTGTTGGTGCATTGCACCCAATAGCAGTTCAGCTTGCCGTCCTTCAGCATGCGGTTCTGCTGGACCGCATGAAAACCCGGCTTGTCGGGAATGGTGCCCTCGGGCAGCCTCCAAATCTCCTCGGCATGCTTGCGATGCGCCGGATTGGCCACCATCAGATCGGCCGGCAGACGGTGCGAAAAGGTTCCCACCTCGCGTGCCGTGCCACAGGCGGATGGCTGCCCGGTCAGAGAGAATGGCCCGTTGCCCGGCTCCGAAATCTTTCCGGTCAGCAGATGCAGATTATAGACCAGGTTATTGACCCAGGTGCCGCGGCTGTGCTGGTTGAACCCCATGGTCCAGTAGCTGACCACCTTGCGCTTGGGATCGGCGTAAAGCTGGGCAAGCGCCTCCAGTTGCGCGACCGGCACCCCGGACAGGGCGGACACCTTCTCGGCCGTGTAATCGGCGACGAACTGCTTGTATTCCTCGAAACTCATCGGCGAGGCGGCATCCGGGGTGGCCGCGTTCTTCGCCGCCTTTTCCTTCGGATGGTCGGGGCGCAGGCCATAGCCGATGTCGGTGACGCCGCGCTTGAAATTGATGTTTTTCGAGACGAACGCCTCGTTCACCGCCCCCGTCCTGATGATGGTGTTGGCGATATAGTTGAGGATGGCGAGATCGGTCTGCGGCTTGAAGACGATCGGCAGGTCGGCCATTTCGAAGCTGCGGTTTTCCAGGGTCGACAGGACGGCCACCTTGACGCCGTTGCCGGTCAGCCGCCGATCGGTCAGTCGCGCCCACAGAATCGGATGCATCTCCGCCATATTGGCGCCCCACAGCACGAAGGCGTCGGCGTGTTCGAGGTCGTCGTAGCACCCCATCGGCTCGTCGATGCCGAAGGTCCGCATGAAACCGGCCACCGCCGAGGCCATGCAGTGGCGGGCATTGGGATCGATATTGTTGGTGCGGAAGCCGGCCTTCATCAGCTTGACGGCGGCATAACCCTCCCAGATGGTCCATTGGCCGGAACCGAACATGCCGACCGAGGATGGCCCCTTGGCTTTCAGGGTTTCCTTCCACTTGGCGGCCATGACGTCGAGGGCCTCGTCCCAGGAAACGGGCGTGAACTCCCCGTCCTTGGCATAAACCCCGTTCTTCTTGCGCAGCAACGGACGGGTCAGGCGGTCCTCGCCATACATGATCTTGGAGAGGAAATAGCCCTTGATGCAATTGAGGCCGCGATTGACCGGGGCGTCGGGATCTCCCTGCGTGGCAACCACCCGTCCATCCTTGACGCCGACCAGGACGCCGCACCCGGTCCCGCAGAAGCGGCAGACCGCCTTGTCCCAGCGGACGTCGTTCGGCGAGGCCGCCCGCGCCATCGCCGGCAGGCTGATCCCGGCGGCGGCGGCGGTGGCGGCAACGGCATTGGCCTTGATGAAGTCACGCCGGGTGAGGCTCATCTCTTGAAGCTCCTTCATTCGCAATGGTGGTAGACGAGAGAGGTGGCGAGCACGCCCTCGACGGTAGGCAGGCGGGTCAGGATCTGCCCGGCCCATTCCTCGTCGGTATCCTCGATGGTGACGATCAGGCGGCCATCATCCTCGATCCGGTGCACCTCGATGCCGGGCATGGCGGCCAGCGCCGCGCCGACGCCTTGCGCCCGGTCCGGATCGGCGAGAACAAGAACGCCGCAAAGGTTTGCGCCCTCGTCCCGCCAGCGGCGGTGTTCCTCTTCGACGAATTTACCGATACGCACGGATGTTGGTCCTTTTGGCGACAAAAGTTCCGTTTCCCGGGACGTCGCCTTCCGTCACCGCCGGGGCTCGACCCGGGGTGACGGAAAGCCGGGGAGTCCCCCTACTGGACGACGCTCGGAGTTCCCGACGGATTGGGCGCGAAATTGACGTTGCGCGCCTTCACGTCGCGGCGCAGCGCCAGCTGCCCCTCGCGGCAGAGGTTGATCGCCTCGGCGAAGGACTTGATCGTGTACTGGTCGGCGTGGAAACCCATGGAGTTTTCCGAAACCAGGAAGTCGATCATGAACTGGCCGTCACGCTGCAGTTTGCGGGCCGGAGCCAGTTCGTCGTCGGTGGCGCCGGCCTCCCTGGCCGCCTTGATGTCGCCGATCAGGTCCACCAGGGCGTTCATGGCGACGTTGCGCGTCTCGACGAACCTCGTCTGGATTTCCTCGACGCGGCTCTTCAACTCCTGTTCCGGCCAACGATGGCAGGTCTGGCAGGACGCGTTGACGTTGAGCAGCGGCGAACGGACGTTATGGTCGGAAATCTTCATCGCCCCTTCGCGGACGTAGGGCATATGGCAGTCGGCGCAGGCGACGCCGGACCGGGCGTGGATCCCCTGGCTCCAGGTTTCGAATTCCGGATGCCGGGCCTTCATCATCGAAGCGCCGGTCTCCTTGTGATTCCATTCGGCCACCTTATCCTCGTTTTCGGCGGCGACGATCTGGTCGAGTTTCAGTCCCTTCGGCCATGGGAAGGTCAGACGCTTTTCGGTGCCCCGGAAATAATAGGTGACGTGGCACTGCGCGCAGACGTAGGAGCGCATCTCCTGGCGTCCGGCATCGCGATTCACGTCGTAGTCCTTGACCCCCTGCGAGGCCTTGAGCGCGCGAATCCCCTCGATGAAGGCCGGACGGCTGATGCGCAGCGCCATGGTCTTCGCTTCATGGCAGTCGACGCAGGCGATCGGATGGGAGACCTGCTTGCGGGCGTCGGCGTAGGACATGTGGTTGATCGCCTCGAAGCCCTTGGTGAGGTCCCCCTCGCCCAGCCGCATATAGGTCGAATAGAGCGAGGCATGGCAGTTGAGACAGGTTCCCGGCTGCTTGGCGACGCGCTGCCGCTCGGTGTAGACCTGATCCTCCAGCATGAAGGCATGGCCGCGCTTCTCGCGGTAATCGGCGGCGAAGGCGTAACCGGCCCACATGGTCTTCAGGCGCGGGTCCAGTTCCAGCTTGGACCGCGACACGATGGTGCGGGGATCGGCCTCGGTCGGCGAATGGGGCACGCCCTCGCTGCCGCCATAACGCGTCCGCTCCATGTCGGTGGTCTTCTTATAGCGGTCGTACTGCAGGGGAAAATTCTTTCCCCACACCGCCGGGTCGTCGATGGTGTCGTTCAGTTCGACCACCTGGAAGAAGGGGCTTTTCGCCTCCTGCTTGTGTTCGAAGATGGAAACCAGCAAAGCGGCGACGCCGACGGTGGCCAGAGCCGCCGAAACGGCGATGGCGGCCAGCAGCCGACGCTTGGACGATGGTTGAGAGGCCATTCTTGGAATCCTTGAGGCAGTTATTTCGATTCGGGAGACGTCAAGGCGAACGGAGTGCCGGGAACCAGCGAGGCGGGCGCATGTCCGACGTCGGCATGACAGCGCAGACAGGAGATGTCCCCGCCGCCGTGTCCGTCGATCGCTTCGGTCAGCGTCCCGTGACAGGAACGGCAGGCCCCCTCGGCGATCTTTTCGCTATGGCTTTTGATGACGATGTTGTCGGGGATGCGGCCAAGGGTGAAAGCCAGGCTGTGCGAGAAGCCGTTCAGCGCCTTGACAGCATATTTTCCGACCAGATTGTGCGGCGTGTGGCAGTCGTTGCAGGTCGCCGCCGCGTGATGGGGACTTTTCATCCAGCCGGAATAATAGTCCTGCATCACGTGACAGTTGGCGCAGGCGGTAGGATCGCTGGTCATATAGGAATATCCGCGCGCATAAACGAATGTATATGCGCCGAGACCCAGCATCGATCCCACGATCAAGGCAAGAAAAGACGCCGCGCGAATTCTGAGTGTCATGATCGCCTTCACCATCGCCACGAATAAATTTTATTTCGCACCTTGGGAGACGAGACATGAATTCAGTCCTGCCCCCGCAGGCCCTTTGAATTCACTGATTATCCATATTCCGCGTATGGCTTACTTGACATTGGTCAAGTCGATCCAGATAAGCCGCCCCGTTCAGGAGGCGAGGCGGCTCGCGCTGCCGTCGAGGGCGGGGTCGGCGATGGTCACCGTGTTGCCGTCCATCCAGATGGAACCGGCCCTTTGCAGCTTCACCAGGGTCCGCGACAGCACCTCGGGCCCCGTGCCCGCCATGAAGGCCAGATCCTTCTTCGACACCGGCAGAACGAAATTACGCCGCCCCGAGGACAACTCCTCGATCAACGACAGCACGCGAGCCTCCACCGGCAGGCTGGTCATCCGCTGGGCGAAATCGACGAAGGCGTGGCTTTCGACGGCGGCGGCGCGCACCAGTCGCAGGGCGAAGGCACCGTCGGTGTCCATAGCCTTGACCAGGCCGGCCTCGGGCAGGGAACACAGCATGGTGTCTTCGACGGCGCGGGCCGAACTCCGGTACTCGTGCCCATCGAACAGGTCGGCGCATCCCAGAAGTCCGCCGCCGCGAACCAGGCGCAGGATGGCGATGCCACCCGATCCGTCGATATATTCGAGAGCGATGGCGCCCTTCAGCACCGAATAGACGGCGCGGGCATCCTCGCCCTGGGAAAACAGATAAGCACCCCGGGGCACGATCTGGCCGCCCCAGGCCGCGTGGCACTCCCGCGATCCGCGAGTTCCGCCCGCCCCGCGCAAGGGACAGGGCCCGCAAGCGGCATGAGGACAGAGCTGACTCGTGGAAGCGTTCATGCGTGGTTTCCCCGACTTTCCGCCAAGGATCACCCCTTGCCGCCAGGTCAACCAGCCAAGAAAAGTAAAGAAATGTAAGGTCCGGGGAAGTTCGGGCGACGCGTCAGGCGGCAGCGCCGACGGCCAGTCGATAGCCGACACCATGCACCGACTTGATCAACCTGGGATACAGGCCATCCGCTTCCAGCTTGCGGCGCAGATTGCCGACATGCACATCGATGCTGCGCTCCAGCGGCGACCAGTCGCGGCCTTTCAACGCCTCATAAAGATCCTGACGGCTGACCGTCTGGCCGGGCGGCGAGGCCAGGCGGAAAAGAATGGCGTATTCCATGGTCGTCAGGCCGACCGAGGCCCCATCGGGCGCGGTCAGTTCCTGGCGCTGCGGGTTGAGAACCCAGCCGTCGAAGCGGACGGGCGCCGGGGCGTCGGAGGCGGGCGCCACGGGCGCCGGATGCAACCGCCGAAGCAGCGCCTTGATGCGGGCCAGCAATTCCCGCAAGGGAAAGGGCTTGGCGATGTAGTCATCCGCCCCGACCTCCAGGCCGACCACACGATCGATCAGATCGGAACGTCCGGTGATCATGATGATGCCGACGGAGGAGCGTCCACGCAGCTCGCGGGCCAGCGTGAAACCGTCCTCGCCCGGCAGATTGACGTCCAGCAGCACCAGGCTGACACTCTCGTCCAGACGGGCCTGCATCTCGCTTCCGTCGGATGCCTCGATGACGTCGAAGCCCTGCTCCTCCAGATAGAAAGCGACGGTTTCCCGCAGATCCTTGTCGTCCTCGACGATCAGAATTCTGGATTTTTCCTGAGCCATGCCGGGATCGACCGCCTTCCGCCCTCAAAAAAGAACAACAATCTAGTTCATAGCGCAATCCGTTTGAATCGGTTTGACATTTCCTTCGCCGCCCCCTTGATTGGCGGATCCGCCGATGCCGGACCCCGTCGCCATGACCGATGCCCCGTCCCTGCTCCGCTCACTCACCCTGCGCTATGCCCTGGCCCTGACGCTGGTCGGCTCGCTGGCGACCACCGCCTTTCTGTTCCTGCACAAGGTCATCCTGCGCCACGAGAACGAGGCCGCCGTGGTCAATCTCTCGGGCCGTCAGCGCATGCTGAGCCAGCGCATCACCCTGGCCGCCTCGCAGGCGGCGGAAGCCGGGGACGAGACGGCGCGCGGCTACTGGCTGGGCGAACTGGTCGCCGCGCTCGACCAGATGGAACGCTCGCATCGGGCGCTGACCGAAGGCGACGCGTCGCTCAACATCTCGCCCGACCTCGCCGCCGCCATCGGAGAGATGTATGCCGAAAAGCCGGCCGAGGTTTCCCGCCAGGTGACCGAATTCCTCGCCGACGGACGGACGCTGGCCACCCTGGAGGGGCATTTCGACAAGCAAAACCAGGCCTATCGGCGGATACAGACCCGCTCGGCCGCGGTGCTGGCCGGGCTGGACGAGGTGGTCGGCCGCTATCAGGCTGAAATCGAGCACCGGGTGCGCGCGCTGGAACGCATGGAACTGGCGGTATGGCTGGTGACGCTGCTGGTCCTGGTGCTGGAGGCGATCTTCATCTTCCGGCCGATGATCCGCCGCGTGAAGGTCTCGCTCGACGAGGAGACGGCCAGACGGACGGCGGCCGAACAGCAGGCGATCGGCGACCAGCGCAAAACCCAGTCCCTGATCGACACCATCGCCGACGCCATCGTCACCATCGACGAAAGCGGCGTCATCCAGACCTTCAGCCCTTCGGCCGAACGCATGTTCGGCTGGCCGCGCGCCGAGGCCCTGGGCCGCGAGATCTCGATCCTGATGCCCGAACCCTATCGCCAACGCCAGCACGGCATCCTGCGCCGCTATCTCGATGGCGGCGCCCCGCGGGTCATCGGCGGCGAGGGGCTGGAGGTCGAGGGACAACGACGCGACGGCAGCATCTTCCCCGTGGAGCTGGCGCTCGGCGAATGGCAGATCGAGGGACGGCGCTTCTTCACCGCCGTCATCCGCGACATCACCCGGCGAAAGGCCCTGGAGGAATCGGTCCGCCGGGCGCAAAAGATGGAGGTGGTCGGTCAATTGTCGGGCGGCATCGCCCACGATTTCAACAATCTGTTGGGCATCATCGCTGGCAATCTGGAATTGCTCGAAGACCATCTGAAGGACGAGCCCAGGCTGTCGAAACGCGTCGAGGTGGCCTTGCACGCCGCCGCCCGTGGCGCCGATCTCACCCGCAAGCTTCTTTCCTTTTCCGGCGAACGCGCCAGCCAGCCGCAGCGGATCGATCTCAACGCGCAGATTCTATCCTGCGGCGACCTGCTCGACCGGGTGCAGACCGAGCGGATGACGGTCCGCTGGTCGCTGGCCGAAGACCTGATGCCGGTGCTGATCGACCCCGGCGAATTCGAGGATGCCTTGCTGAACATGGCGCTGAACGCCCGCGACGCCATGCCCGACGGCGGTACCCTTGCCATCGAGACCGCCAATCTACCGCCCGAGGACATGACCGAGGCGCCCTGCGTGATGATCAGCGTCACCGATACCGGCGTCGGCATCCCCTTCGATCTACAGAAGAAGATCTTCGAACCCTTTTTCACCAGCAAGCCGCCCGGCAAGGGCACCGGGCTGGGGCTGGTCACCGTCTACGCCTTCGTCAAACGATCGGGGGGCAAGATTTCGATCTATTCGCAGCCCGGTCAGGGAACGACCTTCCGCATCCTGCTGCCGGCCGCCGTTTCCGCCCCGGCGATGACGGGAGAATCCCCCGCCCCGGCCGGCGGCAGCGAGGTCTTGCTGGTGGTCGATGACGAGGCCGACCTGCTGACCCTGCTCTGTACCCAATTGGAAGGTCTGGGTTACCGGTGCCTGTCGGCCAGGGACGCCGTCTCGGCGCTCGGCCTGCTCGAACGGGAACCGGCCATCGCCCTGCTGCTTTCCGACATCATCATGCCGGGCGAGATGGATGGCGTCGAACTGGCCCGCCGCGCCCTCGTCCTCAGGCCGGATCTGAAAATCCTGCTGTCCAGCGGCTTCGCCGGACGGACGGTCGCCGAGATCGAAGCCCAGGTACCCGGCGCCTCGCTGATCGCCAAACCCTATCGCCGTCGGGAACTGGCGGTCCGGGTCCGCACGCTGCTCGACGGCTGAGCGGGAGCGGATGTCCGCCGCCCGGCGCCTGAGGGACCAAAAATTAAGCCCCCCTCTCCGTCCGTACGGCCTTCTGGCGTGGAGGCGGGCGGATAGGCATAATGGCGCATTCACCATGCCGACTTCACGCCCCCCCAAACAGCAATCTCGCCGCAAGAAACCGGTTCGCCGCAAGCGGAGCGCGACGCGCCGCCGCTCCCCCCCCGTCACCTTCCGCGGCCGCATCAAGGGCTGGCGGGAGCGCGCCGGACGGATCTGGCGGCTTTGGCTTGCCGTACCGCCGGCCATCCGCACCGTCATCGTGGTGACGACGGCCTTGGCGATCTTCGCCGCGACCAATCTCGTCTATCAGGTCGTGCGCAAACCGGCCGAGATGTTCTTTCCGGTGAGCGGCGTGCTCAACAAGATGCCGTCCGAGACCTGGCGGGAATATGGACCGCTCTTTCGCGAATACGCCACCGACACCATTTCCGCGGAACTGCTGGCGGCGTTGGCCCAGATGGAGGGGGCCGGCAATCCGGTGGCCCATACCTACTGGCGCTGGCGCCTGACCACCGACCTCTTCTCCATCTACCGGCCGGCCTCCAGTTCGGTCGGCATGTATCAGATGACCGATCCCACCTTCGCCGAAGCCCGACGCTACTGCATCCGCCACCACACCGTGGTCGAGGCCGGCGCGTGGAACGATTGGCGCGGCTGCTGGTTCAACGGCCTCTACACCCGCGTCGTGCCGGCCCATGCGATCCAGATGACCTCGGCCCACCTGGACCGCGGTGTCGCCGCCATCCTGCATAACCATGGCGGCCCTGCGCCGACCATTCAGCAGAAGCAGGATCTGGCCGCCCTCATCCACCTTTGCGGTGCCGGACCGGCCCGGGCCTATGCGCGCCGGGGATTCCAACTGGCGCCCGACGAACAATGCGGCGATCACAGCGCCGCCGCCTATCTGGCCCAGGCCGACGTGCTGAAACGGCAGTTCCAGCGCCTCACCGCCAAGGAATAGTGGTTGGAAGCCGCTCCTTCGGTGGCACTGTTCGGACAATGCAATGAGCCTTGCCGCGAGTCTTGACCAAACTCAAGGCCGAATACCTTACCAAAGCGCTTTTATATGCCAACCGGGGCCAGCGAAGCCGTGTCCCGGATTTGCGACCCCTGTCAGCGGAGAGTCCCATGGGTTTCGAAAAGACGTCCGACGTCATCGCTTTCCTCGACCTGATGCTGGAATGCGAACGGGCCGGCGCCAAGGCCTTGCGGCAGTTCGAACGGATGACGCCGCCGGAGATCGTGGCCGGAGCCCTGCCCCGTCTGTTCGGCGACGAGGCGCGCTATTGCGCCGGCTTGTCGCGGCAAATCACGCCGGATATTTGAAAGGCACACCATGCTGATTTCTCTCGACGCACCGGCCGCACCCGACGACACGCCCGTCCTCTTCCGCGCCGGGTTCCGCCCCTTCTTCCTGGCCGCCGGAATCGAAGCCGTCCTGATGGTGCCGGCCTGGCTGGTCATCTGGCTGGGCGGCCATGATCTGGCCCTGTCCTATCCGCCCGTGCTCTGGCACGCCCATGAGATGCTGTTCGGCTTCGCCATGGCGGCGGTGGCCGGCTTCCTGCTGACCGCGGCGCCCAACTGGACCGGCGCCCCGCCGGTGCGCGGACGGGCCCTGATGGCGCTGGCCGGACTGTGGCTGGCCGGCCGCGTCGCCTTCGATCTGGGCGGCGCGCTGCCGCCGATCATCGCGGCGGTTCCGGCCATCCTGTTCCCGCCCGTCCTGGCCTTTTTCCTGGCCAGGCCGCTGCTCGCCGCCGGAAAGCCCCGCAATCTGATCTTCCTGCCGATCCTCGGGGCACTGACGGTGGCCGAGGCGCTGGTCCTGGCCGAGATGCTGGGATGGGGAAGCTGGGGACGCAACGGCCTGCTGCTCGGTATCTTCATCCTGTTGCTGATGATCGCCATCATCGGCGGCCGAATCATTCCGGGTTTCACCGCCAACGGACTGCGCCAGCGGGGCATCGTCGTCACCCCGAAAAGCATCCCCATCCTTGAAAAGGCCGCCATCGGCGCCCTGGCCCTGACGGGGGTGGCCTGGACCGTCCGTCCCGACAGCGCCGTGGCCGGTGCCCTGGCCCTGCTCGCGGCAATCCTCAACGCCGCCCGCCTGGCCGGCTGGCACGGCGGAAGGACGCTCGGGGTCCCGCTGCTTTGGGTCCTGCATCTGGGGTTCGCCTGGCTGCCGCTGGGGTTGGTCCTGCTGGGATTGTCCTGCTTCTCGGCCGACATCCCGCCGCAAGCCGCCTTACACGGGCTGACCGTCGGCTGCATCGCCATGATGGTCCTGGGCGTGATGAGCCGCGCCGCCCTGGGCCACAGCGGCCGCCCGCTGGCCCCCACCCGGCCGACCATCGCCGCCTATGTCCTGATCGCCCTGGCCGGAATTGTCCGGACCTTCGGCGCCCTGGCGGCGCCCGAGACAACCCTTCCGCTGTCCGGCCTGCTGTGGAGCGCCGGTTTTGCCCTTTACGTCCTGGCCTACGCCCCGATCTGCCTTGCGCCACGGACCGACGGCCAACCGGGATAACCGGCATCCGGGCCGCTGGCGCCGATGTGCCACGGAACTCACGCCGGCCGGCGGCCCACCAGCACCATCGCCACCAGACTCATGGCCACCGCCCCGGTCTGGTCCAGCACCTCGATGAAACAGCGCACCATGCCGCGATCCGGTTTGGAACGGGATGGGATGGCCTCGCGGATGGTAACCCGCAGGGACAACGCGTCGCCCGGCCGCACCGGCCGCAGCCAACGCAGCTCATCGATCCCCGGCGAACCGTAGCTCGCCACCGAGGACAGGAAATGATCGGTCAGCAAACGCATCATCAGGCCGGCCGTGTGCCAGCCGCTGGCGATCAGACCGCCGAACGGTCCTTCGCGGGCCGCATCCGGATCGATGTGAAAGGGTTGCGGATCGAACTGCCGGGCGAAGGAGATGACCTCGGCCTCCTCGACGGCGATCCGGCCGAAACGGTGGACGTCCCCAACGACGTAATCCTCGAAATAGCGGTCATCGGCGGACGTGAGGAAAGCGGAGGAGGACATATCGGCGCATCCTATGCTTCAAGGAACGGGAAAACCGGGAACGGCCCGGAACGCCAAGCCGGCTCGCAAAGCCTCGGGCAAGGGGGTGGACCGGCGGGTGGCGTCGTCGATCAGCACCATGACCGTCTGGGCGGTGGCGACACAGCGTTCCCCGACGTAAAGCCCCTGGCCGAGCGTGAAGGAACTGCGCCCGAGGGAAAGAACCCCGGTTCCAATATCGACCTCGCCCGGCCAGAGTATCTCCGCGCGGAAATCGAGAACAAGGCGGGCGATGACGAAACTGTTGCCGGCGGCCGCCACAGGCGCCGCCGGATCGCAGAGGAAAGCGGTTCGGCCGCTTTCGCAGAAGGTGGCGAAGACGGCGTTGTTGACATGTCCCTGGCGATCGGTGTCGCCGTAGCGCAGAACGTCACGCGACCATAGGGGGTAAAGGCGCCGGTCGGTAGGATCGGGTATCGGCATTCCTTATCTGCACTCCTGCTGTCGCCGGCTCATCGGCCCGCCGATAGCAGATGGGAAGCGGCTCGTCCGGACGGAAGCCCCCGTTCCGTCGGCCCCCCCCGCGGGCCGGATAAAATCAGCGGCGCCGCCGGCGATCGTCGTAAGAGGGGCGTTCGGCCCTCAGGGAGGGTTCCCGGCGGACGCCGTCCTCGTCATCGGAACGACGGAAGGACGGCTCGCGGCGGGGACCTTGCGGCGCGTAATCGTCAACGCCCCGGGAAGAACCGCCGATCAGGCCCCAGATCACGCGCACCCCCAGTACCGCCAGCAGGACGACCAGGGCCACCCGGCACAGAAAACCGATCATGGCGGCGGACTCGTCGCCCATCATCGGACCGCCGTAGATGACGGAACCGAGATCGGTACCGATCAGCCCGGCGATCAGGCCGCTAACGAAGGGATGACTGGCCAGGAAGGTATTGACCTGCTGCGGCTGGGCTCGCGCCGAGGAGGTCGACTGGCCGGTGGCGCCGGCCCCTCCTTCCACCTGCGCTTCCGGCCGGGGCGCCGCCGCCAGTGGCACGGGGCCACCGCCGGGACCGGGAACCACCGGCTGCTCGGCCTCGACCTTGGGCACGGCCGGAGCGGCGGACGGCGCGGGCGGCGCGGCATTGCGGTTGACCGGCTTTCCCCCTTCGGTGGTGGAGCGATGGGCGCCGAGCACGCCGATGGAAGGATCGTTATAGCCGGGCGTCTCCGCCTTTTTCTTGGCGGGTTCGGCGGCGAGGGCGGCGGCGGAAACCAGCGAAAGGACGACGATCAGGGCCGTCAGTCCCGGAATGTATCGCGATCCCATGAGATATCGATGAAAGGGCAAGGGCTTTCGTCTTCAAAATTCGGGTTGGGGGAAGCAACGGGCCAGAAGCTACCCTTGTCGGATGTCGGGTTCAAGCATGCTGGTGGCAAGGGGGCCCGTGCCTTTTTCCGATTGGGCGGGCCGTTCGCCGACAGGGCAATTCCGTCCCGCCCGGAACTGATCTAGACTTCCCGCCGTTGCAGAGAGTCCGGAACCGCTTCATCGATGATCCCCTTGACCGCAGATCAATTGGTCCGCGCCTATTCCATGGGCGTTTTCCCGATGGCCCGCCATCGCGATGATCCGCGCCTGTTCTGGATCGATCCCGAGGAACGCGGCATCCTGCCGCTCGACGGTTTTCATCTGTCCCATTCCATGCGCAAGGTCTTGCGGCACACCGACCTGATCGTGCGCTGCGACAGCGCCTTCGAGGAGGTGATCGGCCTTTGCGCCGAGACAGCCCCGGACCGTCCGGAAACCTGGATCAACGAAGAAATATTCCGGCTGTTCGGCGAACTGCACCGCTACGGTCTCGCCCACAGTGTCGAAGCCTGGCGCGGAGATACCCTGGTCGGCGGCCTATACGGCCTGTCGCTGGGCGGCGCCTTTTTCGGGGAAAGCATGTTCAGCCGGGAAACCAACGCCAGCAAGATCGCCCTGGCCCATCTGGTGGCACGGCTGAGACATGGCGGCTATACGCTGCTCGACACGCAATTCGTCACCGAGCATCTGGCGCGCTTCGGAGCCATCGAGATTCCCAGGCGGGACTATCTGCGGCGGCTGGCCGACGCCATCGACCGCCGCGCGGTTTTTCATGGAGATTTGCCGGGCTCCGAGGTCTTGGCGTTGCTGTCCTCGCAGTCCAGCACCCAGATGTCGTAGACCGGATGTTCGAGCGCCGAGAGCGCCGGACTGGAGGCGAACATCCAGCCGCGGAACAGGCTGGCCGCAGCCTGACCGCTGCGGATTTCCCAGATATCGAGAAAGGCCGCCGATTCCGGCTGTTCCTCGGGCGGACGCTTGCGGCAGCTCCGCACGATGATCTCCAGCGTCCCGAAATGCACGGGCGAGCCCACCGGGGCGTCGATGGTGACCACCCGTCCGGTCACCTTGTCCAACCCTTGCAGGATCGCCGTGTCGAAAGCGAGGTCGGTGGCCGCGGCCGGCGCCGCCCAGGCGAGCCCCGTGGCGGCGGCGAGAACGCCGAGCCAGGCTCTGAGGGAGGAATTCGTCACTTGTCGCGCGCCTCGCCCGCCGCCGCCACGGGGCTCGCCTGGGC
>NZ_PIUM01000009.1 GCF_002845745.1 Telmatospirillum siberiense
ACGAGCACAACAAAAATTCAAAGCCATTCGTTTGGACAAAGCCGGCCGACGTCATCCTTGCAAAACTTCAGCGCCTGCCCGTTGTATCTTCTGTTTGAGTCAATGCACTAGCAGTTGGGAATGGAGATTCACGCTCATCGGATTTGCGACACATTGGAGGAAGTTCTCACCCATAAGATCGCAACGCATTCCGTATAGTTGTCAATAAGATCCAATTTCCAAAGAGAGAAAGGATCGAACATGCGCGAGACGATGAGGCGATGGCAGTTGTCGTCGTTCGGCTTGAAGAACCTCGAACTGGCCGAGGTGCAGGTTCCCACACCCGGCAGCCGCGAGCTGCTGATCCGGGTTTCTGCTGTTTCCCTGAACTATCGCGACAAGCTGGTGGTAGAAGGCGAATTGCTGCCGGAAAGACCGCCGATGCCCTTCACGCCGGTTTCCGACATGGCGGGGGAGATCGTGGCGACGGGCGATAGGGTTTCCCGTTTCAATGCTGGCGATCGGGTTCTCGGAAACTTCTGGACCCGGTGGATTGACGGCGAACCGCCTCAGGAAATGACACGGCATGGTCTGTCGCTCGGCGGACCGCTGCCCGGCGTGCTGGCCGAATATGTGGTTCTTCACGAGGACATCGCGGTCGCGGCGCCTGTGTCGCTGACGGATCAGGAAGCATCGACTTTGCCGATCGCGGGACTGACGGCCTGGTTCGCCCTTGTCGAGACAGGAAAGCTGAAGGAAGGCGATACGGTGCTGGTTGAGGGCACGGGTGGCGTCGCCCTGTTCGGACTCCAGATCGCCCGAGCTTTCGGTGCGCGCGTCATCGTCACCTCTCGTGGCGCCGAGAAGCTGAAGCGGGTCAAGGCTCTCGGCTCATTCGACGTGATCGACACCAGCGCGACGCCTGACTGGTCGGCGGCGGCGCTGGACCTGACGGGGGGCGCGGCGTCGATCATGTGTTGGAGCTGATTGGCGGCGACAATCTCAGCCAGTCGGCGGCAGCGCTCGCGAGTGGCGGCAGGATCGCTCAAATCGGCTTTCTCAAGGGGACGGAAATCAAGCTTTCCGCCGTCCCGATGATGCTCAAGCGGGCGATCATTCAAGGCATCACCGTCGGACATCGCCGCGCGTTTGAGGAGATGATCCGCGCGATCGACGCACACGGCATCAAGCCGGTCATCGACAAGGCCTACGGTTTCGACGACGCGCCGGCCGCCTTCGCTCACCTCGAACGGGGACCGTTCGGAAAAATCGTCATCACCGTCCCGGAATAAGCGGCTGTTCGGATTCTCTGAAGAGCTGCGAATCCGAACAGCCGCACCGAATATGCCAACGGCGAACCCGCCGATCTGTCCAGACAGATGGGACCACCTCACTTGCATTTAACGACCGTTTGGTCCATATATCGGACATGGCACAACAAACCTTACCGCAGATGCGACGCGGCCGGCCCCGGGAGTTCGATGCGGATGCCGCTGTCGAGCGCGCCATGGATGTCTTCTGGTCGTGCGGTTATCACGGCACATCACTTCCTGATCTGCTTGAGGCAACGAATCTCTCGCGCGGGAGCCTCTATGCGGCCTTTGGCGACAAGCATGGCCTCTTTCTGCGCGCCCTCGATCGCTATATCGACGATGCCCTGGCGCGGCTCGAGATCGAACTCGATCCAGGGAAAAATGCCTTGGCGGGTCTGCGAACCTGTTTGACGGGTTATGTCGATCGCACGAGCGGCGCCGCCGGCAAGCGCGGATGCCTGGTGGTGGCGACCGCCATGGAATTGGCCGCCCACGACACCGAGGTGGAACAGCGCATCCGACGGTTCTTCCTGAGGATGGAGACCCGGCTGACGGAGGCGCTGGCGAGTGCGCAGGCAGCGGGAGAACTGGCCGATGGCGTCGAACCCGCGACCGCCGCCCGCGTGCTGCTCAGCCTGCTCGAAGGCATGCGTGTCGTCGGCAAGACAGGTCCGGATCGCACCATGTCGCAAGCCGTGGTCCAAGCCCTCATCGACCGTTTCGCAAAGTAGATAATCACATGGCCGGAGCATCGTTCATGCGCGTCCATATATGGATCGATTGGTCGTGAAAGGACCATCCATGTCCCCGCTCCAAGTCGTCTGCGCGCTGCTCGTGCCCTTGTTCTGGGGTTTCCAGTTCGTCGTCATCAAAGTCGGCCTGACGACGTTTCCCCCACTGTTCTTCGTGGGTTTGCGCTTCGCCGCCGTCGCGGCGATTCTGCTCCCGTTCGTCGGTCGTCCAACCCGGCGCGAACTCGGGCCGATGATCACCATCTCGGTCTTCTTCGGGGGCCTGAACTTCGCGCTGTTTTTCGTCGGGCTCGGGCAGGGACTAGCCGGCGTGTCGGCCGTCGCCAACCAGCTCTCAACACCCTTCGCGGTTCTCCTCGCCTGGCCATTTCTCGGTGAGCGGCCTTCGACGCGCGTCATCCTCGGCGTTGCTCTGGCATTCGGGGGCGTGGCGCTGACCGCGGCGGAACCGGGCGCCTCGGTGAAGATCGCGCCGACCTTGCTGGTCATCGCCGCCGGCTTCGCCTGGGCGGTCGGGAGCGTGCTCACGAAACGGTATGGTCCGTTCGAGCCGCTGAAACTGATGGCCTGGATGTCGCTCTTCACCGTTCCGCAGGTCATGACGACCTCCCTCGTGGTCGAGCACGGTCAACTCGCATCGCTTCATGCGGCCAACATGACGGCTTGGACGGCCTTCGCCTACACCGTCCTGTTCGGCGCGGTCGCCGGCTGGGGCCTGTGGTTCCGGCTGATTGCCCAGTGCTCGATGACGCGTGTGGCGCCCTTCGCCCTGTTGCAGATCGTCTTCGCGGTCGCCGCCGGGGTTGTCTTCCTGCACGAACCCCTGACGCCAACGCTCGTCGCGGGCGCCGTCATCTGCATCGTCGGCGTGGCCATCACCCAGAGCCGGTCCCCCGTACGGCATAGCCTGCCGACAGCACTCCGCGCATCGGTCGAACCAAGTCAAGGAGAATGCCTGTGAACCCCGAGGCGGATGATTATGACTCGATGCGCATCCCCCGACCGCCGGCGACGTTTGAACGGCTCGGAATCGGGCTTCTCCCCCGGGGAACTCCGCGGGCTCCTCTCGGCCCTCGACGAGGGACAAGAGGAGCCCGCTTGCCTCGCCTCGCTGCGCGACAAGCGGGCCCAGATCGAGCGCCTGTCCATCCAGGAAGGCCTCGCGCACGGCTCTGCGACCGAACATGACGAGCATCACCCGATGAGGATTCTGAACATCCTGGTGCGGCGCTACCTTCCGCTCGACCGCTTCGATGAAACCGTGGCCTTTCATGAGACGTTGATCGGGCAGAAGGCCCGCCTGCGGTTCGATTATCCCCAACACCAGCTCAAGCTGGCGCAGGTCGCCTCGATCCTGTTCATAGGCGGAACCGAGGCGAGCCTCGCCCCCTTCATCGCAACCCAGGCCACATTCCTGGTCGATGACATCCAGGCCTTCGCCGTCCACCTGCCAGCGATCGGTGCCGAGGTGCTTGAAGCGCCGAAGCCGGTGCCGACCGGATGGAACATGCTGGTGCGTCATCCGGACGGCATGCGCGTCGAATATGTCGAACATCGGGACAAGCACCCGGCAGACCGATTGCCGGATGAGGTCTATCCGGAACGGGTTTTCACTTAAGTGTCCCGGCTCTGTCCTTCCCGGAGTTCCCCGCCCATGCCCCATATACCATCAATGATAATCAACAATTTCGACATCGTGTGCGTCGCCGTGTTTCCCGCGTCTCGGGCATTTGAGGACCTCCGTCGCCACGCAGGACGAGGGCGGGAAAAATGCGGAAATGAAAGTTGCGCAATTGAACCTGTTCATCGCCGCCCCCACCATTTTACTCTGTAATATTTAGGCGGATCGTTTCGGAGTCGAAGTTTTCCGATCTTTCTCGGGGGCTCAAAAACGTGTCCTCGAAGAGGGCAGGAGTCGCGTCTGGTAAAAGCAATGATCAGGAAAATTGATAAATAAAAATGCAGTTTTTTTGATGTGCTATTTCTTTATTTCTTTTATATTTCGTACCAGAGCATGCTGATTGTATTTTACTTTCGTCATATGACGGGTATCCATAAGGTCTTTGTTATATAATGTCGTCATATGCATTAAGGCTGGTTGTGTCTTGAGGGGTTGATCATTGGCATTTAAACACAGATTGGCCGCGGAAGCGTTCTGATCCGGACATTCTGCGCGATAGCCCGATCTTGCCGTCACGGTTCCAGCCCCCAGTCCAAGGAGGTGGAGAGATGCGTGTCAGACAATCGTCTACCGTCAGAAAAATCGCGGCACTTGTTGTCGCTCTTCTGATCATGCTTATCGGCTCGGTCGTATACACGCTTCTCGACTTCCGGGAAAACTTGATGGAAGAGCGGCGTGCAAAGGTTCGCGAGTTGGTCCTCTCGGCCAAGAGCATCGCCGAATATTACAAGGCCAGGGCGGACCGTGGCGAGCTTTCCCAGGACGAGGCCATGAAGCAGACCTTCGCGGCCGTCGGCGCCATGCGGTTCGAGGGCGACAATTATTTTTACGCCTATGACTATGACGGCATCCTGAGGATGGTCTCGACAAGGACCGATCTGATCGGTCAGTCCCGCCTGGAGGCCAAGAGCCCCGACGGTGTCTTCTATGTGAAGCGTCTGATCGAGGTGGCTCAGAAGGGGGGCGGCTTTTACTCCTACGGCTACGACAATGCCGGCAAGATGACGAAAATGCGCCAGAAGGTTTCCTATGGCACAGGCGTGGACGCCTGGCGAATCGCCTTCGGGGCGGGTATCTACGCCGACGACGTGGACGAGGCCTTCTGGTACAAGGTCTACGAGTTCGGCGGTGTCAGTCTGGTGCTTCTGGTCGTCAGCCTGGTCGTGTCCTTCTATATCGCCCGTAGTATCGCCGTGCCGCTGGACAAGATCGGCGGCGTGATGGCCGGGCTGTCGAAGGGGGATACGTCGATCGTGGTGCCCTATGCCGAGAAGAAGGACGAAATCGGTCTGATGGCCCGTGCCGTCCAGGTCTTCAAGGAGGGCATCATCCAAGCCAACGAGGTGGCGCGTCAGCGCGAGGCCGAGCAGGCCGAGAAGGAGCGACGGGTGCTGCGGATCGCCGAACTCGCCCACGGTTTCGATTCCCGCGCCGGTTCGGTGATCGACAAGGTGGCGTCGGCCGCCGAAGCCATGCAGTCGACGGCGCACTCCATGTCGACGGCGGCCGAACAGACCAGCCAACAGGCCGCGTCAGCCACGTCGGCCGCCTCGCAGGCCTCGGAAAACGTGCAGACCGTTTCCTCGGCGGCCGAGGAACTTAGCGCGTCGATTCAGGAGATCACCCGTCAGGTCGCCCAGGCGGCCCAGGTCAGTCAGAAAGCGGTCGAACAGGCCGACCGCACCGGTGAGATCGTCGGCGGTCTGGAGACGGCGGCGCGGCGCATCGGGGAAGTGGTGAAACTGATCAACGACATCGCGAGCCAGACCAATCTTCTCGCGCTCAACGCCACCATCGAGGCGGCCCGGGCCGGTGATGCCGGCAAGGGCTTCGCCGTGGTGGCCAACGAGGTGAAGAGCCTGGCCAACCAGACGACGCGGGCCACCGAGGACATCAGCCAGCAGATCTCCGCGGTCCAGCAGGCCACCAGTGAGGCGGTGCAGGCGATCACCGCCATTACCTCCACCATCCAGGACATCAACCAGATCTCGGGCAATATCGCTTCGGCCGTCGAGGAGCAGGGGGCCGCCACCCAGGAAATCGCCCGTAACGTCGAAGAAGCCGCCAACGGGACCGGAATCGTCAGTCAGAACATCAAGGGAGTCAACGAGGCGGCCCACATCGCCGGCAACGGCTCGCGCGATGTGATGGCGGCATCCTCCGAACTGTCGAGGGAATCCGAGGAGATGCGCGGGCTGATTCGTTCCTTCCTCGACGACATGCGGGGCGCTTGAGGAGTTGAGGTGTCAGGGCGGGGGCGGCCAGGTGAAGACGGTGGCGTTGGGCATGTCCGGCCAGCCCAGGATCCAGCCGACCCCCCGACTGGAGACGACCAGGGGATGCCGATCCTCACGGGCCAGCAATGACGCCTCGCGGGCGGCCTTCATGACGCGGGCGCGGAAGACCTCGACGGCTTCGCCGCCGGGCGGGGGGGCGCCTGATCGGATCAATCGCTGCGACGCCTCATCGACGGGCAGGCCGTTCCATTCGCCCAGTCGTCGTTCGCGGAAATCCTCCCAGACTTCGGTCCTTTCGGGATCCAGTCCCAATTCGACGGCGATGATCCGCGCCGTCTCCCGCGTGCGGCGGAGTGGCGAGGCGATCAACGCCAAGCCGTCGATCCGCCGCCGAAGACCCTGCTCCAACCGCCGGGCGACCTCACGGGCTTGGCGCGTCCCGGTTTCGGTCAGCATGGGATCGGCGTCGCCGCCGGACCGGATCTTCCGGGCATTGTCGGTGCTTTCGCCGTGCCGGACGAAGAGGAAGCCGGGGACGGGGGGAATGATCGCCCCCGGGTCGGCAGGCGGGGCCGTCATGACCGCCGCCAGCCGAAGGCGTCGACGCCCGCGTCCATGATCTCGGTTTTGCGCATGGTTATCAGACCTGTCGCGAGACGGAGGTTTGCTGCTAGGCCAGAATGGCGGCCGTCGTGGTCGTCCGGGGTTGGGCTTCGGCCTCGGGAGAGGCGTCGACGAACAGAAGCCGCGTGGGGGTCGGAGGTGCCGGCAGGGTCGATTCCGCCGGCAGGGTGACGCCGGCCAGCCAGGATCCGATCACGCTGGTGGCGTCGCGATCGGCCAGGGCCGGTGTGTGCCCGGTAAGAGGGACATGAACGACGGTCAGGCTATCGCTCTTGACCATTTGCATGCGGCGGACCATTTCAGGCGGCGTCACTTCCGAGTCCTCGCCATGCAGCAGGAGAATCGGGCATTGCAGCGCATGGAAATCGTTCCACTGATTGATGTCTTTCGTCACCTGTTCGGCATAGGCCTGGGTCGTTCTCGGGTCGTGGCGGTATTCCCGTCCGCCGCCGGCATCGCAGCGTTTGGTCTGTCCCATGATGTTGTGCAGACGGACGGCGTCGCTTAAGGGGCCGTCATGTTTCTGGGCCGCCCCGGCCCGGCGGAACAGGTCGGATGGCGTCTGAAAGAGGTGATAGCGGCTGACCGCCTCGGCGCGGCGCTGACGATGTCCCCCCGGTATTTCCGGGCCGATGTCGTTCAGGACCACCCGGTTGACCAGCGAGGGGCGGCGGGCGGCGATGTCCATGCCGATCAGCCCGCCCAGGCTGGAGCCGACGATGGTGACCCGTCGCAGTCCCAGTCCGTCGATCAGCGATTCGACGGCGAGCGAGAGGAGCGCGGGGGTGTAATGCGATTGCTGGGCGAGCCAGCCGGAACGACCGCGTCCCGGCCAGTCGACGGAGATGACCCGGTGCGCGGCGGACAGGTCTGCGGCCAGGAAATCGAAGCGCCGGGCGCTGTTGACTGTGCCGCCCAGGCAAATGATCGCCGTGCCGCCATCGTCACCGGGCGCGCTGTCGATATAGGCGAGCTTGGCCTGGTAGGGCTTGCGCAGGCGGTCGATGGTCGCGTATTGCAGCGCGGCGGGAATGCAGTAGTCGAACCAGCGGTAAGGGCGCGCGCCCACCGCATCGGCGACATGATCGGCAAAGTCCTCGATCGTCCACCATTCCAAGGCAGAGAGAGTTAGGCCAATCGACTTGATACGAAGTATCGCGTCAGACAGAACGGAGTCCGCGACTGCGGCGCTTCCTTCGGGGTGCAAGGATATATTGAATGTAGTGTTCATGGCAGCCTTGCTCCAGCAGAGTTAATCGAAAGAACGCAGAGCCCTCTCTTGGATGGTTATTGTTCATATTTTCTTTTATCGTTCTTATATTCCTCGATCTTTATATTATAAGGATATGGTATTGATGTGCGCAATAGTGAAAACATGACCTTACATATAGACAATTTTACGCAATATTTATGGGGGCTTCTTAAAGCATAAGGAAAACAGGGCGTTCTTGGATGGCGGCCGACGTCTTGGACAAAAATTATATAACTTAAGATTGATATATGTGCCAAAAAATAGAACACAATGTATATGAATAGATTGGATTTTAGGAAATAAAGAGTGGTGACTATGATGGTTTATAAAATATTATTTTAATAAAGTGCTGCAATCGAATGATTGAATGAGGGGCGCCGTGCCTCGGAGGTTCTGCCGTCGGCCCAACCGTCGAGACGGGATAGCCAGGCATTGGGTGTGACCGCGGCGAATGCGAAGCCGATCCCAAAGATCAGGACGCTGATGAGCAGAAGCCCGAACCGAGGTTTCTCTCTACGGGCGGCGAGACACATTGTATCCGGCTTGAAATCAAATGTGAGTATAATGACATCAAACTGATAAGAATCTTCTGTAAGGTCGGCCCGCCCAGTAAAGGCGGCATAGTTGATCCGACCGAGCACCGCTTCTCCAGAAAAAATGGCCGCCTCCCGCTCTGACGCAATTTCGACGAAGGGAATGAACCTTGACGAAACAATCCGTATTGAAGACGCGTCCATCTTGGACCGGGACATGGATCTCGGAATATTTCAGGCGGAGATCACGCCAGGCAAGTCCCGTTCGATCTCTCGAAAAATCTCGTTCCTCTTTATCGCGCGCGACGAGGGCAGCGGTTGGATTGGCCGCCTGTTGCGCGTTGGTCGGTTCACTGTCTCATCCGGTCCTGGCACAAGACACTTATCGCACCGGCGCCCAGGGATCGGACTGGAACTATACGATCGGTGGCGGAGCTATGGTCGCGCCGAATTATGAGGGTTCCAAGCACGACACTGTCCGTCCCATGCCTATGCTCGAAGCGTCCTGGCGCAATGCGATCTCGCTCAGCACCACGGAGGGCCTGAAAGTTGTTATGAGGCCTTTGCCGGATAAGGGATTTTTCGTCGCCGGCATTCTCGGTTATTGGCTGGGACGCCAGGAAGGCGTCGATAAGCATCACGGCGACACTTTGCGCGGTCTGGGGAATTTATCCGGTGGTGCGGTCGGCAAGCTGGAGACGGGCTATCAGTTCGGTCCAGCGAGCTTCGGTCTCGAGGTCGCACGCGATCTCGGCAACGATCGCGACGGCACAACGCTTACCCCATACGCCAGCTACAAGATCTATCAAAGCCAGAGCTTCAGGCTAAGCGGCAAACTATCGACCACCTGGGCCGACGATAACTACATGAATAATCTCTTCGGTATTACATCGGTGCAGTCCAGAAACTCGCTCTATCATTACACGCCTTACACGGCCGAGGCTGGCATGAAGGATGTAAAGTTCGGCCTGATGGCGAATTACAGCATCACCCCGTCGGTCTCTCTCTTCGCGATGGTCGATGTGGCCCGCCTGCTGGGTGATGCCGCCGACAGTCCGATCGTCAAGACTGAAGGTTCGAAGGAACAGGTCAGCGGCGGCATGGGGCTGACCTATCGCTTCTGATAGGGTTTGGGAGATTTTCCGAGGAATCTTATGGTTCCGTTAAACGGAGAGACGATCAAACAGACTTCTCGTAAATATACACGTCCTCCTCGGGAACCGGCATATCTCTCGATCGTGCGCAGGGCAAGGCTATGAAGCCCGGCCTTTGCCCCCTCTTACAGAAATTTCTCTCAAGTTGTGAGTTTGTTCGCGGTCTCGGCGATTCGTCTACCCTGGTAGCGGGCTCCGGCAAGTTCATTTTCCGACGGGCGGCGTGCGCCGTCTCCGCCGGCAATGGTGGTGGCGCCATAGGGACTGCCGCCCGTTACCTCGGTCAGTGTCATCTGTCCGGTAAAGCCGTAATCAAGGCCGACGATCACCATGCCGAAATGCAATAGGTTGGTGATGATGGAAAATAGCGTCGTCTCCTGGCCGCCATGCTGGGTGCCCGTCGAGGTGAATGCTCCGCCTACCTTGCCATGCAGGGCGCCACGCGCCCACAGGCCACCGGCCCGATCGAGGAAACCTGCCATCTGGGAGCCCATCCGGCCGAAACGGGTTCCCGTTCCAACGATGATCGCGTCATAGGCGACCAGATCTTCGACCTGCGCGATGGGGGCTTGCTGATCGAGCTTGAAATGCGCCGCCTTGGCGGCCTCAACCGGCACCGTCTCCGGGACGCGCTTGATGTCGACACTGGCGCCTGCCTGGCGAGCCCCTTCGGCCACCGCTTGGGCGAGGGTTTCGACGTGGCCGTAGGTCGAATAATAGAGAACGAGAACCTTGGTCATTGCTGTCTCCTATGATGGGAATGGCCGTCCGGCGTGGCTATGCCGAAGCGTCGATCGATGCGACGCGCACCAGTTTCCTATTCACGAACTCCTGGATGCCTGCGGCGGAGAGTTCCTCTTGCCACGCAGAATACCGATCGGAGGCGGCGCCTTGGGAGAGTCGGAAATCACCTACGTTTCCCCACCGAATTGGTGGATGGCGCGTCCGGCGACCGCAAACGATGGCGGACCGGGGTAACCTTGGTGGGGCCGGCTTTGCATTTTGGCGCTGACCATCCGCCGCGCCGTGGGGGGCTTCAAACGGCTGGGGGGCAAAAGGATCCTCCCGGCTTAGAACGTTTTTCACGGATATAAATTTAAGAACGACGCGTCAAAGGCTCAGAGACGGAAATTACGCAGGAACCGGAGAGTGCTTCTTGGTAGAAGTGACGATAAGTCCAGTGTTTCTTGAAGTTAATTAAAATTTTTTATTTTTATCATATTTGAGTATTTTCCGAAGCTATCGGGCGCATCGCGAAAAAGACTATGTTTATTTTAATCTATTTTTCACATGGCAACCATTCTGTATGAACGGTTTTTTGTGTGGATAGGTTTAATGAGCAGATCGCTCCGCCTCGTCACAGAAAAGGAAGAGCGGCGTCGGCTCTCTCTTCCAAATGCCTCATTTTCGACTTTGCGGTCGTAAGAGGCGACAGAATCGGTGATTGAAATGATGGGTTCCGTTTCGACCTCCTTCCTTGGATCAGAGTTCAACGACTTTCTCTTCGCCTCGGTTGGCGAGGACCGCAATGAGATGCCGCTCAGTGTCATTTCCGTACTGGCACGCCTGGACCTAGACCCTTGGCAGGAAGCTGCCCAATTGGCTCGATCGCCTCCACAAACGGCAATTCAGAGATTGGCTTCGTTGATCGAGAAACTCCCCGAAGGGCTGTCGACAGATGATGGGCCGGGACCGAACGCCGCTCGCCTGATAGCCCTTTTGCCACGCCAAACCGGTCCAAATATGACGCCGGGCGAAACGTCGTTCGGTATCGTCGTGGCGGATAAATCCCGGGACGTCGGGTATCTGCTCGCCATGCTCTTCGTGCTGGGCGCATTTTTCGTCATGGCAAGCGGTCAACCCCCGGAGAAGCTCCACATCTCCGAGGCCGAGACCTCCGGCGCAGCCCAGCCATTCGATTCACTGCCGAACTCCATCGTGGCGCCGTGAGCCTTCAGACCGAAGAGACCTGAAAATGCGTGAGTATCTTGCCCGACGCGACTGGCGGCACATTCATCATTCACCGCTATTCTGGGGCGGCGTATTCCTGTTTTTGACGGCGATTTCGATTTATGTTTTGTCCGATGACCTCTCCTGGCGGCCGCTAATCCATTGATCCACCGTTGACCATATCTTCCGTGCCGCTCCTCAGGTCCTATCGCCATGCCGGCCGTCGGTATAGTAGTTGTGGAAGTTCCTCTCGAAGGTCCGATCGACCGACATGGCCGATTCATAGGCAGGGCTGTCCTTGACCCGCTGACGATCGACGTTGAGCGTCACAATTTCGCTCGCCCAATCGATTCCCCGTGCCGACCGTGGCGAGATCAGAACCTTCTTTCCCAGCCACCAGTTCCGGGTATCGACGACGAGGTAATGGATGCTCCAATCGGCCTCCTGCACGAGAAAGTCCTCGATGTGACCAATTTCGCCGTCGCTGGCCTGGATGTGGTAGCCGGTGACCGCCGCGATGCTGCGAAGATGCGGATCGCCGCCGGCGCGCAGAGCATCGGCGACATCGGCCTCTTGGCGCTCGACGTCGAGGGAAGGCGATGCCGTCAGGACACCGCTCATGTCGCCATAGCCACCAATGTAGAAATCGGTGCCCCAATAGGGGCTCCAGCCGTAGTGATTGTAAACCTGGCTTTCCATTTGCCGCGACACCGGCTGTTCCGTGTCGATATTGGGGCTGTCCGTGACCTCCTGCATGGTCAGGCGAACCGAAAATTCTTCTTTCTTCAGATCGATATGCCCCAAGACGGAAGGGGGTAACAGGACCCTGCGGCCGGAGAGCCAGCTGCCGGTGTCAACGACCAGCCACCGGATCAACCAGGTGGCGTCGTCAAAAAGAAAGTCGCTGATCGTCCCAATCCGACCGTCAATAGCCTGGATAGCATAGCCATTGATCACTGATGCATTTCTCAACATCGTGCGCTCCTTATGATTTTGGTGTTCGAGCATATATTCAATTATTGCGATATTTTTCTTTCTGGTGATGGAGTCGGCCGGAAAGGACGGTGCCCTAAAATTACGAATTGCTCCCATCGAATCATACCCATTCGCGGTGATCGGAACCGATCACAGCAACTCTCAAGCGCCGGGCCGGTTTCTCCGAAACCCTTGGGCTTTCGCTTGCATTGGTTCAGTTGTTGCCATTGCTGGCGGGATGCGCCTTCCAATAGTCATCAATCTTCTGGCTCTCTTGATCGAAATGGCCGGCAGCGCCGAATTGGTCGTGTTTCACCTGCGGCGCCGCGTCCATGACGTCCTTGGTGGTATCGAGCACCAGAAGATCCACGTTCGGCATTACCTTGAAGTCGCCCCAGGGAACCGGGACGTATTTTTCGTCGATCCCGAAAATCCCACCGCGAGCAACCACCAAATAGGCGATTTTGCCCGTCTTGGGATTCATCACGATGTCATCGATGCTGCCGAGATTCACATTTCCCAGGGAGCGCACGACGACATCGATCAACTCGTCGGAGCGGAACAGGCGATCGGGCACGGCGGTTTCGAGCAACGGGTTTTGCCAGTTCAATGTGGCCGCCGGCGGAACTTTCCTGCCACGCATATCGGCAATGTAGCGCTTGTAATCTTCGCTGGCCGCGGCAAGCACATCCTCGCAAAGTTTCTGTTGCCCATTTCGGGCGAGAATGTTGGCAGAGGCAATGAGCGCTCGCACCTCATAGCCGGGCCGTGCGCTCAGATAGCCGGTCGAGGTGTCCGCCGTTCCGGGCAGCGAGCCCTTGGGATAGCCGAATCCATAGCCCGATCCTCCCGGCCAGTAGCCGTCCTTCTCCAGTTGACTGTCGAACGCGCGCAGATCGCTCAGACATGTCTTCGGCGACGGCTGGCCGGATATCTCCGTATCACTCGCAGAGGCTGGTGCCGCGCCGGTTCCCGGCGCCTCAGCGGCAAGAAGCGGAGGGGCATGGCCAAGGCAAAGGCAAGCGGCGGCGATGCCAACGAATGTCGGGCGTTTCATCTGTTCAATCTCCCTTTGTCGTTCGGACCCAATTCGGTCCTGGACCGGTGTCTTGTGACCGATCGATTCCTTGGCCGATGCTTCGGCCCTTCTTGGCTCGTCAATGCGCATGCCGCCACGATCAGAACGCTAGCGAGAACGGCCAGGGAGCGGGAGAATCGGAATCTACTCAGCTCCAAATGGGATGGCGCCCCCCCCATTTGGAAAGCGAGGGCTTGAAAAAATCACTCTCTCGGACTGCCCGCATCCCGCCCGGCGCATGAGGGACGCTGATCGGTTCCGATCAGCGCAGTTTGGTATTAGGCGCGTTGTATTTAGATTGAATCGCGCCACTATGGGTGGACCATCTTTGACGGATCGACCACACGATCGAACTCCGCCTCGCCGACGAGCTTGAGTTCGAGGGCCGCCGCTTTCAGCGTCAGCTCGTGCTCGACGGCGTAATTCGCGATCTTTGCGGCCTTGTCGTAGCCGATCACCGGCGTGAGCGCGGTGACCAACATCAAGGAGTTGTTCACATATTCCTTCATCTTCTTGAGATTAGGCTTCGTGCCCTCGACCAGGTACTTCCGGAAGTTCGTGCAGCCGTCGGTCAATATTGTCAGCGAATGCAATACGTTGTGGATGATGACCGTCTTATAGACATTCATTTCCAAATATCCGCTGGCGCCCCCGAAGCCGACGGCGACATCGTTGCCCATCACCTGAACCGCGATCATGGCGAGGGCCTCGGCCTGGGTCGGGTTGATCTTCCCCGGCATGATCGAGGACCCCGGCTCGTTTTCGGGAATATGCAGTTCCGCGAAACCGGCACGCGGTCCGCAGGACATCAGACGAATGTCATTGGCGATTTTGTAGACCGACGTCGCCAATGTCCGGAACGTTCCCGATAGCTGCACCATGGCGTCATGCGCGCCCTGCACCGCAAATTTGTTCGGCGCACTGACGAACGGCAAACCCGTGAGACGGGAAATTTCGGCCGTTGCGGCTTCCGCGAAGCCAGGCGCCGCGTTCAGGCCGGTGCCAACGGCCGTTCCACCCAGGGCAAGCCGATAGACGCCTTTCAGCGCATCGTCGAGGCGCTCCAGATCGTCCGCCAGCATTCCGGCATAGCCGGACCACTCCTGTCCCAGCGTGATCGGCACCGCATCTTGCATGTGAGTCCGGCCGATCTTTACGATGTCATTCCATTCCTCCGCTTTTGCCGCGATGGCCTTCTGCAAGGAAAGCACCGCGGGCGCCAGCCGCTGCTTCACGCCCATTGCCGCGGCGATGCACATTGCGGTGGGAAAGGTGTCGTTCGACGATTGCGACATATTGGCGTCGTCGTTCGGATGAACCGGGGTCTTGCTTCCCAACGTCGTGTGGGCAAGCTGGCAGGCGCGGTTCGAAATCACCTCGTTGACGTTCATGTTGAATTGGGTGCCGCTTCCCGTCATCCAAACGTGGAGCGGAAACATGCCGGCATGCCGCCCCTGCAGGATTTCATCGGCGACCGCCACGATTAAATCGTGGACCTTTTGATCCATTCTTTTGCCCGCGTAATTGGCGTTGGCGGCAGCTTTCTTCAGAATGGCAAAGGCGGGTATCAATTCGCGTGGAATCAAATCCTTCCCAATACTGAAATATTCAAGAGAGCGTTGAGTTTCGGCGCCCCATAGCTTGTCGGATTCGACCTTGATTGATCCCATGCTGTCGGATTCTTCACGGAACGTGGCCATAACGGGCTTTCCAATCGCTTTGCTGGTGGCGGGCAATTCTCGGGATGCTCGGGCTTGCTGCGATCCGACATCCGCTAAGCGTTTGCTCAGAAATAACTGCGTCATTTCGGGACAAACGCTTGAGCCCGAGCGGCGCCTGAGCCACGGCGGACGCGGAGGCGTCCGCCGCCACCGAAGAGTTTGGCCCATGAGGGCCCGCGCCATCGTTGGCGCGGAGCCAAGGGTTTCGGAGAAACCCGCCCGGCGATTGAGGGCTCGG
Source organism: Telmatospirillum siberiense (assembly GCF_002845745.1). Classification (GTDB taxonomy): domain Bacteria; phylum Pseudomonadota; class Alphaproteobacteria; order Rhodospirillales; family Magnetospirillaceae; genus Telmatospirillum; species Telmatospirillum siberiense. The sequence continues at coordinate 15,488 of NZ_PIUM01000009.1, forward strand.
TGATCGGTTCCGATTACCGAGATCTGGTATAAGTCAATCCGGCTTCAACCCGCAAAGGCCGCTTTGCTGCAAAGGATCCAGCCCGATAGCGTGAGGAGACTCGAGACGGTGCTCACCGCGACCGAAGCGGCCGCGGATTTTTCGCCAACCCGATAGCTCGAAGCGAGCATTGGGCAGGCTGTGGCGGCCGGGCAGGCCAGTACAATGACGATTCCCTCGGCCATGACGCCGTGAAGACCGAAAGCGAACAGCACGGCGGTGGCGATGGCGGGTTGTATGAAGTTCTTGAGAACGAAAACCGTGGCGACCTCGCGGTCGATGCGGAAAGAGAATCCGAAAAGCATGACGCCGACGGCGAAGAGGGCAACGCCGCCGGCGGTGTCTCCAATCGTGCCGATTGACGTGCTCGCGAGATCCGGCAGTGAGAAATGCGTCAGGACCAGAGCGATGCCGAGAAGCGGTGCCCAGACAAGCGGTTGAACGGCGGTGTGCAGGATGTCCCTCGCCAGGCTTGCTTTGGGAACCGGTTTTGCCGAGCCGGAACGGGCGTCACTTTTACCGGGGCCCGTCAGATGCAGGACCAGAACCGTCGCGGGTATCAACACGAAGCTTGAAACAAAATTTCCCAGGATGACCGGTAGCAAGCCGGTCGTCGAGAACAGTGCGGTAAGCACCGCCACCCCGATATAGGCCATGTTGGGGAAGCTTGACGTCAATGCCATGATCGCCGCTTCTCCCGACGAAAATCGCCAGACGAAGCGCCCGAAAACGTAGGCTATTGCCCAGGTGGCCATCATCGCGACCAGCAGGGTCACGAGATTTTGCCATTGTGACAGCTGCTGAACCGTGAATTTGAAGATGCCCACGAAGAGCAGGGCCGGAAGGGCAAAGACGACGACATAGGTGGAGATCGGCCGGATCCGTTCGGTATCGAAAATTTTCAGCCAACCGGCGACAGCGCCGAGAGCGACGCAGAAGCAGACGGGAACCAGGCAAGTCAAAAGTGTCTGAAACAATGCTCTTCTCTCCGCTCCGCTTTACCAAAGTCACCCCTTCTGGGGGCATTGGCCGGCTCATCCTCGTTCAGTGGCGCCACTGTATTCGCCACGGCGCGCCTCCCGGTTGCACATGGCGCGATGACAGAGTGATTCTTGCGCCGCCGACACATGGGCCTCCTCGCCGCGCCAGATCTCCAAGGCCGGTTGCTGTATGGCGCGGGCAAACGAAAAAGCCAAAGCCCAAGGCGGCGATGCCGTTGAGGATTTCCCTCTGACATTCATCGCATTCAACCGGGCGGAGGCCAGTGCGGCGGATTGTCCGCCAGACAAAAATGCAATCCCCGGAACAGCGGCGGGGACGACTCGCAGGAGGGAGCGAACGGTCGCGTCGGCGATCTCGTCGATAGTCTCTTGCCTGGCGCAGGCCAATCCCGGAAGCACCATGTTGGGCTTCAGGATCATTCCTTCCAGCACCACGCTTTGCACAAAAAGTTCGTTGAACACGCTTCGCAGGACGTCCTCGGTTACCGCGCGGCAGCGTTCCATGGTATGCGCGCCATCCATCAGCACTTCCGGCTCGACGATGGGAACCAATCCGGTTTCCTGGCACAGCGCCGCATAGCGGGCCAATGCCTGTGCGTTCGCCTCGACGCAGCCTCGGCTGGGCATGCCGTCGCCGATGGCAATGACCGCGCGCCACTTGGCAAAACGCGCACCCATTTTCCGATAATCCCGAAGGCGGTCACGCAGGCCGTCCAGACCTTCGGTTATCTTCTCTCCCGAGTGCCCGGCCAGGTCCTTGGCGCCGCCATCGACTTTGATGCCCGGAATGATGCCTGCATCGGTAAGGACTTTGACGAAGGGAGTACCGTCTTTTTTGCATTGTCGGATCGTCTCGTCGTAGAGAATCGCACCATTGATGCTGTCGGCGAGGCCGGGCGCGGTCACGATCATTTCCCGATAAGCGCGCCTGGCCTCCTCCGTTTGGGGAATCCCCGCCTGCGCAAAACGTTTGTTACAGGTGGGATTGCTCTCGTCCATCGCCAGCAGTCCCTTGTCTCCGGCGATCAGCGCAAGTGCGGTTTCGATGAGCGCTTGCGTGGTCATTCGGGATTGCCCCATTTCCAGTTGCGAATCTCCGGCAGGTCCTCGCCATGTTTGTCGATGTAATGCTTATGTTCGATGAGCTTATCCCGCATCATCTGTTTCAGATAAGCGCCCCGCGTGCCTAACTTCGGGAGCCGATCCACCACGTCCTCGACCAGATGGAACCGGTCCAGGTCGTTCTGAACTCGCATGTCGAAGGCCGTCGTGATGGTGCCTTCTTCCTTGTAGCCCCGGACATGCAGATTGCGGTTGGCCCGGCGATAGGTCAGCCGGTGGACGAGCCATGGGTAGCCATGAAAGCCGAAGATGATTGGCTTGTCCCTGGTGAAGAGCGAATCGTAATCGTCGTCGCTCAGGCCATGCGGATGTTCCGTGCTGGGCTGAAGCCGCATCAGATCGACGACATTGATCACGCGGATTTTCAGATCGGGCAGATGTTGGCGAAGGATGGAAACGGCGGCCAAGATCTCCAGCGTTGGCGTGTCTCCGCAACAGGCCATGACGACGTCCGGTTCGTCGCCCTGATCGTTGCTTGCCCATTGCCAGATGCCGATACCTTCGGTGCAATGCACAACCGCGGCGTCCATGGTCAGCCATTGCGGCAGCGCGTGTTTGCCGGCCACCACCACATTCACATAATGCCGGCTACGCAGGCAGTGATCGAAGACGGACAGCAGGCAATTGGCGTCGGGCGGAAGGTAAACGCGGACGATATCCGCCTTTTTGTTGATGACGTGGTCGAGGAACCCTGGGTCCTGGTGGGTAAAACCGTTGTGGTCCTGTTGCCAGACGTGGGAGGCGAGCAGATAGTTCAGCGACGCGATCTTCCGGCGCCAGGGCAATTCCGAGGTGACCTTCAGCCACTTGGCATGTTGGCTGAACATCGAATCGACGATGCGGATGAAGGCCTCGTAGCTGTTGAACAGTCCGTGCCGCCCGGTCAGCAGATATCCTTCCAGCCACCCCTCGCACTGGTGTTCGCTTAGCATCGAGTCGACGACGCGCCCCGCGGGCGCCAGGAATTCATCGTTCTCCGCCGTTTTGGCGTCCCACTGGCGATTGGTGACTTCAAATACGGCGCCCAGGAGATTGGAGAGTGTCTCATCGGGGCCGAAGACGCGGAAATTGCGCTGATCCTGGTTCATCAAGGCGACGTCACGCAGAAACTTTCCCAGTACGAGCGTATCCTGGCCGTCAACCGCGCCGGGAGAGGGGACGTTGACCGCATGGAGGTGGAAGTCGGGCATGCGCAGGTCGCGCAGCAAAATTCCGCCGTTGGTGTGGGGGTTGGCGCCCATGCGCCGGTTGCCCTCGGGCGCCAGTTCGGCCAATTCGGGAATCAGCCGCCCGCCCTCATCGAACAGTTCTTCCGCGTGATAGCTTTTCATCCAGTCTTCAAGCAGCTTGACATGATCGGGATGGGCTGAATCCACCAGCAGCGGCACCTGGTGCGATCGGGAGGTGCCCTCGATTTGCAGGCCATCGACTACTTTCGGTCCCGTCCAGCCTTTGGGGGATCTCAACACGATCATCGGCCAGCGCGGCCGCGAGGTATCTTTCTTCAGGCGTGCATTGCTTTGAATGGACCGAATGCTCTCGATGACCTTTTCCAAGGTGCCGGCCATCAGTTGATGCATCTTTTCCGGATCATCGCCTTCGACGAAGAAAGGCGTCCAGCCACATCCTTGAATGAACTTCTCCAATTCCTCGTGCTCGATGCGGGCGAGAACAGTCGGATTGTTGATCTTATAGCCGTTGAGGTGAAGGATCGGCAGCACGGCTCCATCGGTCATCGGGTCGAGGAACTTGTTGGAGTGCCATGCCGTCGCCAAAGGGCCGGTTTCCGCTTCGCCGTCGCCGACGATGCAGGCGACGACGAGATCCGGGTTGTCGAACGCGGCGCCGAAAGCATGGCTGAGCGAGTATCCCAGTTCGCCACCTTCGTGAATCGATCCCGGTGTGGCCGGGGCGACATGGCTGGAGATCCCTCCGGGAAACGAAAACTGGGTGAACAGCTTTTTCAGACCGGCTTCATCCTGGCTGATGTTCGGATAAATCTCGCTGTAACTGCCCTCAAGATAGGTATTGCCGACCAATGCCGGACCGCCGTGACCGGGGCCGGCGATGTAGAACATATTCAGGTCATATTTTTTGATGACCCGGTTCAAATGCACATAGATGAAGTTCTGTCCCGGCGTCGTGCCCCAATGTCCGACCACCAGTGGTTTGACATGGGCCAGTGTCAGCGGCTCGTGCAAAAGGGGGTTGTCGTAGAGATAAATCTGTCCGACGGACAGATAGTTCGCCGCCCGCCAATAGGCATTGATCTTGTGGAGAAGCTCCGATGTCAGAGTGTCGGTTTTCATGATCTAGCTTTCCCGCTGCAATCCAAACGAAGCCAGCGTCGCGGACGTGGATGCGTAATCCGTGTGAAGAACGCTTCTTATCCCCAGACTTTCCGCGACCTGGACGAACATCGGAGTGTTTTCGATGTAGGCGATCTGCCGGGCCGGCACTTGGGCGATATCCAGGGCAAGCCGAAAGATGTCCGCGTCCGGCTTGAGGAGATGGACGAAGCAGGAGGAAATGAACAAATCGACGAGCTCATCGAGCTTGAACTGGGCGATCCGATAGGCATTCAATTCGCGTCCCTCGTTACTGACCACGGCAATCTTCAGGCTGTGCCGGAGCTTGAGTTGCGTGACCAGTTCGATCATCTCTGGGTGGGGCTTTGATTGCTCGAACATGAAGTGTCGAAACTGAGCCCTGGAGAACGGTCGTTTTTGGTGGAAGACGACCCAATCCAGATAGTCCTCCAAGGTGAGCTTGCCTTCCTGGTAGGTATCCCAAGCCAGGTGATGGCGCTCCTCGATCTCAGCTAATTCCAGTTTGAAGTTTATCGCCGCCCGTTCGCGAGCATGACGATCCCATCCGTCGGTGAGCAGAACGCCGCCGATATCCAGAAAGAGGCAGGTGATCGCGGTGTTTTCGCCATCGTTTTTGTGATTCGCCGATTGGATCATCGCTGCCATGGGATTCGAGCGTCTTTCAGTGGGAGCCCAACGCCGTCCTTGCGCCGTCTCTCGCGCGTCACGTCCGCTGGTGTGCGGGGCCGTTGCCGGTAAAGGCCGCCTTGAGCGACGGTTTTCCCTTTTCCGGCACGCCATTTGTTCCATGCGACAATATTCGGTGACGATCCCGCGAAGTAGGTTCGGAAATTACTCATCGCCGCTTTAAGTGATTTCCACGAACGGGACCGTTGCGGCATCCCGCCTCTTTCGCTCAGGATCTTCGATGTTTTTGCGAAACGCGGGATCAGCCAGAACATGCCGGAGTTTATCCTGGATGCCGTCTCCGGTTACTGCTTGGGCGCCGCCCAGAACAATCGGGTGAACCCGCTTACCCTGGGGCGCCGCCAGCGCGTGCGTGTCTATGCCCAGGAACAGAGGACCATCGATGTCCCGCCACTTGCGGTAATCGCCAATCGCCTGGCTGATGGCCAGGACATGCCAGTGATTGAAAGAGTTTTGAAAGGCGGACCCACGATGCCCGGAGGTGCCGAACGCGACCCGCCGCGACGGGACAGTCGGGTCCGCTGTTTCGGTGAAATAGGTCGTCACCAGTCGCGGGACATTGACCAGCATTGACGGCTCAACGGGTTTTCCCGCGCTCGGGTTTATATGGTTGTCCGCCATTTTCTTCCTTCCACGTTCATCCGAGGACGATCCGCACGCGGTGGGTCGCGCCGTCGTCGGACAGAGGGATCCGGACGGAATTTCCGGCGGGAGATCGAGCGGCGTTTGAACCGGCCGGCGCTGGAGGCGCAAGCGTCATCTGCGGATCGGGTGTCTGTTCGACCTTGTTCGGGACGAGATCGATCGCCTCGCCATCAAGCTCCGCACGGACGATACCGCGGCTGACACCTCGTGGATTCTCGACTTGTATGTCGTAGCGGCAAGAATGGTATCGGAAATCGAGGCCGAAACTTGGCCATGCCGTCGGTATGCAGGGGTCTAGGAGCAGAGACGTTCCTTGCAGGTGGAATCCGAGAATCCACTCGATGCCGGCTCGGTACATCCATCCGGCCGAACCGGTGTACCAAGTCCATCCGCCGCGGCCGATATGGGGGGGCGTGGAATAAATGTCGGCGCAGGCGACGTAGGGTTCGACCTTGTAGCGGTGCATTGCGTCGGGCGTGCTTGCGTGATTGATCGGGTTCAGCATCGAGAACAACGCGCCGGCCTTGTCGCCGTCGCCCAATATGGCGAATGCGATCACCGACCAAATTGCGCCGTGCGTGTATTGACCCCCGTTTTCCCGGATGCCGGGCGGATAGCCTTTGATATAGCCGGGATCGAGCGGCGAATGATCAAATGGGGGGGTGAAAAGGAGGGTCAAGCCGTCTTCGCGGCGGACGAGGTATTTCTCGACCGCCGCCATGGCGCGCGCGGCGTGGCCGGGATCGCCCGCCTGCGAGATGACGCTCCATGACTGCGCGATCGAGTCGATGCGGCATTCGAGGCTTTCGGCCGAACCGAGCGGGGTTCCATCATCGAAATAGGCGCGACGATACCAATCGCCGTCCCATCCTTCCTTTTCGAGGGCTTTTGCCAAATCGAGCGTGTGTTGCCGCCAGGTCGCGGCGCGCACCTGCTCATCGCGACCCTCGGCCAGGCGAATGAACTTCGTCAAAGTGGCATGAAGAAACCAGCCGAGCCAGATGCTTTCGCCTCTTCCCTGGACGCCGATGCGGTTCATGCCGTCGTTCCAGTCTCCGGTGCCGATCAAAGGCAAGCTATGACCGCCGAGGGCAAGACTCTGATCGAGAGCTTTTGCGCAGTGTGCGTATAAGGTGGCCTGCTGACTGGATGGCGTCGGCTGAAAGAAGGCTTCCTGTTCTTCGTCGCTTAACGGTGTCCCTTCGAGAAAGGGCACCGTTTCGTCCAGGACACCGAGATCCCCCGTCGATTCGACATAGTGGGAGACAGCATAGGGAAGCCATATCCGGTCATCGGAAATACGCGAGCGTATCCCGCGCCCCGATTCCGGCAGCCACCAATGCTGCACATCGCCCTCGATGAATTGCCGCGAAGCGGCGCGCAGCAGATGCTCGCGCGTCACCTCCGGCTTCGCCACGCAAAGCGCCATTCCGTCCTGAAGCTGGTCACGAAAGCCGTAAGCGCCGCTCGCCTGATAAAAGGCCGAACGTGCCCAAACCCGGCAGGAGAGCGTTTGGTAAAAAAGCCAGCGGTTGAGCAGGATATGCATGTCGCGAAGGAAAATGTAAGAGCCCCAGCAATCGCGGGTGACGTCTTCTTGCCATCGCGTCACCGCAATGTCGTGCCATCGGCTGTATCCCGAACCCGCCGCGGTGAGCATCACCGCATATCTGCCGTTCGAGAGGAGATGGGTGCGGGGGGTGAGGGCGTGCGGGCTATCGTATGCGCGCCGCGCCGAAGACAGGAGGCCGCCGATACCGCGAGCGGTTTCCTCGGTCTCGGCCTTGGGTGCGGAAATCGCGACATCATGCGGTACGCGTTCCTGAAGCAAGAGCTCGGTCGCCTGGATCATTGGTTCCGCATGAAACCGACGGCGCATCGACCCGTCCTGCAGCGTATCGGCGATCGCGATGACGCTCATTGCCTGATGATGCGCCATGTAGGCTCGCACGACGGCATGGTCCGCGTTTTCGGGCAGACGCGCCTTTGTATAGTCAAGCGCCTCATACCAGCCGTACCGGCCACGGCCGCCAACCTCGGTCAAACGGGAAAAATTGCGCACCGCCGCCTCGGGATCGACCATCGCCGCGAGGGCCGTGGCATAAGGAGCGATCACGGTGCTGTCACCGATTCCCCGCTTCAAAGCCAGATCCGGAATGCCAAAGCTGGAATATTGATAAGTCAGTTCGAGGTCTCGCGCGCTGAAGGCGGATTCCGAAGCGCCCCAGGGCACGCCGCGGGCGGTTCCGTATTTGATCTGTTGGCGCACGATTTCACGGCTCGTCTGCTCAAGCAGACTGCCGTCCGGTGCGCGCATGACCAGCGATGGCATCAGATACTCGAACATCGATCCGGACCAGGAGACCAGCGCGGAACGGCATCCGAGCGCGACCAGGGTCCGCCCGAGCCTGAACCAATGGCGGGTCGGAAGGTCTCCCTTGGCGATCGCCACGAAGCTGGCGAGACGGGCTTCGGATGCGAGAAGGTCGTAATAATTGGAATCGAGGCTTTCGTCGGCAACCAGATATCCGATCGACAGCAACCCTCGTACGGGGTCGATGAGAAACCCGAACTCCATCTCCTCGAACATCTTCCTTGCCAGGTCTCCGAGCGCCTTAAGACGCCCTTGCAACGCCGCGGACGCTTGGGTGGAGCGCTGGAACTCGACGATCAATGCGTCGAGTTTTGTGATGGCATCGGGCGTCGAGTCCGGTGGGAGGAGAAGTTCCGCCCGCCGGTGGGCCAAGGTGGAGAGGGCCGCCTCGCAAAGATCCGGCAGAGCTGCCAATGTCGGCATGGCGTCCAACAGGGTGTCGGAAAGACCGTAGACATCGCCTTGGCCGGAAAGGGCATTGACCATGTCGCCGGCGATAAGTCCCGCCCACGGCAGCAAGGACTCGATATCCTGCTGATGACTGAGAACGGATGCGCATATCGCGTCCGCCCATGTCAGCACCTCGGCGCCGTTACCATCGCGGTGTTCTTCCGCCAGTTGTCGCGCAATGCCGGCGATCTTTTGGGCTTGGAGCGCAAGCTTGCCCAGGCTCAGGACCACGCTTATCGGAGTTGACGGGGGATGTCGGAGAGAAGCGGCAAGAAGGTCGAGTGCGTCGGTCAGATGTTTACGGGTCACCGATAATGGGTTTTCGGAAACGTCGCGCAGGGATTCCCGCAAGAGGTCCAGCGCATCTCCGATTCCGGCGTGCCACGAGGGATCGATCACCGGACGCTTGCTCACTTCGCCACAGGCATTCCACAGGGCGACCAAGTGACCTGCGAGATTTCCGCTATCGACCGATGAAATGTACTTCGGGTCCAGCGGGCGAAGATCGAGCGTTCCGTACCAATTGTAGAAATGACCTCGGAATCGCTCCAGGCGGTCTATCGATTCCAGGGTTTTTTCGAGCCGTTCCGTGGCCGTGACCATTCCGATCCAGCCAAAATCATGGGCCGCCGTCACCGATAGAAGATATAGGCCGAGATTCGAAGGCGATGTCCGGTGGGCCACCACCGGTGTCGGCTCTTCCTGAAAATTGTCTGGCGGCAGCATGTGATCCTGTGCCGTGACGAAGGTCTCGAAGAAGCGCCATGTGCGGCGCGCGATCAGGCGTAGCGCATGTCTGTCCGAGCCGGCGAGCGGCTTGTGAATCGATAGGGCCGACGGCAGACTGGTCCACCGCGCGACGACCGGCGAGAATAGCCAGAGGATCACGAACGGCGTCGCGACGGGCCAGGAATGGGGGGCGACCCATGCGACGACGGCCGAGGCACCTGCTGCGAGGCCCACCCCACCGGCCATCTGCCGGTAGAATCCGAGCAGATCGAGCGGCGGACTGACCTTTTCTTGAGCGGTGCTAACCCATTCGAGCAGGTTTCGGCGCGACACGATCAGACGGAATAACGTTCGGAGGATCGCGTCGGACATCACCCATGCCTGATCTGCCAGAAAGGTGATCAGGAGCGCGACTTGCGAGAGCGCCAAGGTGAGGTCTTTTCCGACCGCCCACAGATGCACCGGCCTCGAAAGTCCGGACCGCCGCGGCACGATCTCGCTGAGGAATGGCAGTAGGTAGGGGGTCGCGGTAGTGGTCAGAATGAACGCGCTCCACAGTTCCGCGGAGGCGAACGGCAATGTCCAACCGCCCAGCAAAGCGAGGACGCTGGCTGGTGCCGATAATGACCGTCGCAGATTATCGATCATCTTCCATCGACCGACCGGAGGGATGGCGCGAGAGCGCCGGTCGCCTTTCGTGGTCGATCCCGAACCGAGGATCCAGGGCAGTAATTGCCAATCGCCGCGTGCCCATCGATGCCGACGTGCCACCGCGACGTTGTAGCGTTCCGGAAACTCGTCGACGACCTCGATGTCGGACACCAGACCCGTCCGCGCGAAGATGCCTTCGAGAAGGTCGTGGCTTAGGATCGTGTTCTCGGAAATTCGTCCGACGAGCGATTTTTCGAAGAAATCCACATCATAGATCCCCTTTCCACAATAGGAGCCTTCGCCAAAAAGGTTCTGGTATATGTCGGAGGCCGCGCTGGCGTAAGGATCCATGCCGCTTGTGCTCGAAAACAGGCGTTGGAACAGCGAACCGTCTCGACCGTTCGGCAATGAAGGCGTGATACGCGGCTGAAGGACCGCGTAACCGTCGATGACGTGGTGGGAGTGGGGATCGAGTGTCGGTCGGTTCAACGGGTGAGCCATCTTCCCGATCAGGCGTTTGGCTGTTCCCCGCGGCAATCGCGTATCGGCATCGAGGACGATGACGTAGCGGACATTGGCCGGCACGATTGGAGGACGGCCATCGACCGAGACAAAAGTCGTGTCACTGGCGCCGCGCAGAAATCGATTGAGCTCGTGCAGTTTTCCGCGCTTGCGTTCCCACCCGATCCATTGTCTCTGCCCTTCGTTCCATAGCCGGCGACGATGGAGCAGGAGAAATCGCTCACCGTCGGGTGATGGTCCGTAGCGCCGATTTAACGCGGCGATCCCGTCGGAAGCGGCTTTGAGCAGATCATTGTCGGCCGGCGCGCTCTCGGTATCGGAGTCCGTCCAGTCGGTGAGCAGGGCGAAACGGAGGTCGCCGTCCGAATTTGCCAGATGATGAACCTCCATCCGCTCGACCTGCCTCGTGATCGCAAGGCGTGATGTCAATAGCATGGGCATGACGATCATCGTGCGTAGGCTTGATGGGACGCCTTCGGAAAGCTCGATGCCGGGGAGGGGGATTGCATTGAAGCGAAGGGTGACGGCGCAATTCACCAGCGCTATGGCCATATCCGACGCGGGGAGCAACGCGAGGAGCGCCAGCGCATAGAAGACCCGGTTCCCGTCCCGTTCCAAATTCCAGGGCAGTATCAAAACGGCAATGAGGACGGTGACGATCGCGACGATCCCGAGATAGCCGGAAATTCCGATGGCCGCGTTGGAGCGGATGATCCAGCCCTTTATCGTGAGGCGAAATCCGAGCTCCTTCTCGAACACCGCCCGTCCCTTCGCGATGAGAAAATAGCCTGGATCCCGCTGGCCAGCCGTGACCGTCTCGTCTCCTCCATGCTTCGCTGCTTCCAGTGCAAGTCGGGCGATGTCGGTTTCGGAGTGGCTCGAGCCTCGCGCCAGTTCTTCGATCGCCCGCCGATAAAGATCCCGCGTCGTGAAATCCATGGCGGCGAAATCGCTGCCGGCTCGAAGTATTTCATCGACGACACTGATACTCTCGAACAGCTCCCGCCAATCGATGGCCGATATCAGTCGCATGCTTGTGATGACGTTGCGGATCGTCACATTGACGGCGCCATGGTGCCGTTGTTCCTCATCGACGATGTCCGCCGCCGTGGTTCCCTGGGCGGCCAGCCGGTCGTCCAGACAATGGAGGACCGGCAACGCCCTCGGATCTCGTTCGCGCAGTCGTTGGACCAGTTGCACCGCGAAGGCCGCCGACAATGGTCCATCGAAGGCCTTTAAAAGTGCCTCCGCCGGTTCGATCTTCCGATCGTCCACTCCCAGCAAGCGGTCGGCCAAAAGATTGGCCCGTTGACGGGCCGCCTGGTAATTGGCGATGTCGTCGGCCAGGCGTCGCAAATTCTCCACAAGCACGATACGCAACATGATCGCGACCGCCCACAGCTCACCGATCGTCAACGGCCGTACACGCTGATAGGCGCGTACGAACCGGCACAGCATTTGGGAGTCGAAACGGCTATCGGTATGCGCGACGAATGCCCAGGCCAGTCCGAAAACGCGCGGGTAACCCGCGTGTGGCCCATCCGTCAGTTTGGGCAATTGGCGATAGAAGCCGCGAGGGAGATCGTTGAGGATCTCTTGAACCTGTTCTTCCACGACGTGGAAATTATTAACGAGCCAATCCGCCGCGGGAGTGACGGCGCGTTCCTCGCGGACCGCCATCGCGGTGGCATAATAGGCGGTGCGCAATGCGCGTTGGTTATCGCGCAGGCGCGGCTCCAACCGGTGCCCGCTCGTCGGTTTCGATGTGATGTGCTGAGATGCCGCAAGAGACGCGGCCTGTTGCTCAAGCCGCTCGATACTGAAGAGCTCAGCCCGAATCGGCTGTTCCAACTCCCTGACCGCGCCTTCCGCCGAAGCAGGCCTGAAGAAGCGGCAGGTGAGCCTGTGCACTCTCGTCCTCAGCTTGGCTGGGATAGAAGTCCGCGAGAGCAGGTTTCCGTCGTCGTCCAAAGATGTACCCCGGGCAGGAATCCGGTTTTCAAAGGGTTGCCAGTTCATCCACTGCCCCCGGCGGCTTGGTTGGTGGAGAAATTGTGCGGATTGGTCGACGTTTACGAGGACGTGTGGTGCGGCCATTCGCCCGGTTGCGAATTTTGACGATAACGTCTGAAACGCCGCGGACGGGAGCCTCGGAAACTACGCAGGCCGGAGAGCGATGACTTTGTTGAGATAGAGGCGGATTCAGACACTTGGCCCCAAGCGTCTGAATTTGAGTAATTTCCGAGTCTACGGCTACGAACCCGCTGCCGCCTATGATCCGGCGTTGTCGGCCCTGCGGAGAAAGCACCATGGATCGAGATACGGCGTCGTCGCGTGAGTGCTCGATCGAAGAGCTTTGCATCGATACCATCCGCACCTTGTCCATGGACGCCGTGCAGCAGGCCGATTCCGGACATCCCGGCGCGCCGATGGCTTTGGCGCCGGTGATCTACACGTTGTGGCAGCATTTTTTGCGTTTTGATCCGGAGGATCCGGCCTGGCCGAACCGCGACCGGTTCGTGCTGTCCAACGGACATGCCTCGATGCTGCTTTACGCGATCTTGCATCTGACCGGCGTGCGCGTGGTCACGCTCGACGAGATCAAGCGTTTCCGGGAGATCGACAGCAAATGCCCGGGACATCCGGAATATGGTCTGACGCCGGGCGTCGAGACGACAACCGGGCCGCTCGGCCAGGGATGTGCGACAAGCGTCGGCATGGCGATTGCCGAACGCTGGTTGGCGCAGCATTTCAACCAGCCCGATTTTACCAGGTTCGACTACAACGTTTATACGCTGTGCGGTGACGGCGATATGATGGAGGGCATCACCAGCGAGGCCGCCTCCTTGGCCGGACATCTGATGCTGGGGAACCTCTGCTGGATTTACGACAGCAACCGGGTGACCATCGAGGGCCACACCGATCTCGCTCTCAGCGATGACATCGCGGCGCGCTTCCGGGCCTACGGATGGAATGTCGAACGGGTCGGCGACGCTAACGATGTGGAGCGGATCTCACAGGCGATCGAGTCGTTTCTGCGCAGCCACGACGTCCCCACGCTGATCATCATCGAGAGTCATATCGGCTACGGCGCTCCGCATAAGCAAGACACCAGTGCCGCGCATGGCGAGCCCCTGGGAGTTGAAGAAATCCGCCTGACGAAGCGCGCTTATGGCTGGCCGGAGGACGTCCAGTTTTTGGTGCCTGACGGTGTATATGCGCATTTCCGCGACGGCATCGGGCAGCGCGGCGGGCAGATGAGGAGGGATTGGCTGTCCGGTTTCGCCGCATATGGCGCCCGGCATCCTGACCTTGCTCTCCAGCTTGATCAGATGCGCACGGGCCATCCCCCCGACGGTTGGGACCATGATCTGCCGTCCTTTCCCACCGATTCCAAAGGGCTTGCCAGTCGCGATGCATCGGCCAAGGTCTTGAATGCCATCGCCTCCCGTTGTCCCTGGCTCATCGGCGGCTCGGCCGATCTCTCGCCGTCGACCAAGACGCGTCTCACCTTTGAGGCCGCCGGGGATTTCGAGGCAGGGACATATGGCGGACGCAATCTGCACTTCGGTATTCGCGAGCACGCCATGGGCGCCATTCTGAATGGTCTCGCTCTGTCCGGGATTCGTCCGTTCGGTTCGACGTTCCTCATTTTTTCCGACTATATGAAGCCGTCCGTCCGCTTGAGCGCGCTGATGGCGCTGCCGGTCATTTACATCTTTACGCATGACTCGATCGGTGTCGGCCAAGATGGCCCAACGCATCAACCGGTCGAGCAACTGGTCGCGCTGAGAGCGATCCCTGATTTGATGACGCTCAGGCCCGCCGATGCCAACGAGGTCGTCGAGGCCTGGCGCGTCATCGTCGAACTGACGCATCAGCCGGTCTGTCTGGTGTTAAGCCGCCAGTCCCTGCCGACGCTGGATCGCACGCGCTATGCCTCCGCTGCGGGGGTCGCGCGCGGCGCCTATGTTTTGGCGGAAGCCGGGGAGCCGGCGGTAATCCTGATTGGGACGGGCAGCGAGGTCGCGCTCTGCGCCCAGGCATATGAGATGCTCAAGCGGGAGGGCATCGCCGCGAGCCTCGTCAGCATGCCGTCGTGGGAACTGTTCGAACGGCAGGATCAGGCCTATCGCGACAGCGTGTTGCCGCCCCATGTCGTGGCGCGGGTCTCGGTCGAGGCCGGCTCGGTGATTGGCTGGGATCGGTATGTCGGCCGTGACGGTGCCAAAATCGGGATGCGCGGCTTCGGTGCATCGGCGCCGATCGGGGATCTTCTGTGCAAATTCGGGTTTACGGCGGAGGCCGTGCTTGCCGCGGCGAAGCGGCAAATTGCGCAGAGCAAGGAGAATGGGGCATGAACCGGCTGAAACAGCTTGCGGTGTGCGGCCAGTCGCCCTGGCTGGACTATATGAAACGAAGTCTGATCGAGACGGGCGGGTTGCGCCTGCTCATCGAACAGGACGGGCTCAGGGGCGTCACCTCGAATCCCTCGATTTTCGAGAAGGCGATCGCCGAGACCGATGACTACAAGGATGCGCTGACGGCGTTCCAAGCCGCGGCCGATCACGGCATTTCGACAATCTACGAGCATCTGGTGATCGCCGACATCCGCGCGGCCGCCGATGTCCTGTTTCCCGTTTATGAAGAGACGGGGGGGCGCGACGGCTATATCAGCCTGGAATGCTCACCCTATCTGGCCAACGATACCGCCGCGACCATGGCCGAAGCGTTGCGGCTGTGGACGGCGGTGGCGCGTCCCAATCTGATGGTTAAAGTCCCGGCGACCGCGGCGGGACTTCCGGCAATCCGTCATTTGATCGGCAAGGGACTGAATATCAACATCACTTTGCTCTTCTCCGTCGGCGTCTATGAGCAGGTGGTCGAAGCCTATCTTTCCGGACTCGAGGATCTGGCTCGGGGAGGCGGCGACGTCTCCAAGATCGCTGGCGTCGCCAGCATTTTCGTCAGCCGCATCGATGCCGCCATCGACAAGCGGCTGGACCAGCTTGGGGACAAGGCGGCGGCGGATCGGTTGCGCGGCAAGGCGGGAATCGCGAACGCCAAGCTTGCCTACGTCCGCTACAAGGCATTGTTTTCGGGGCCGCGCTGGCAGGCGCTGGCCTCATCGGGCGCGCAGTCGCAGCGCCTGCTCTGGGCATCCACCAGTACCAAGAATCCGGACTACAAGGACACGATGTATGTCGAGGCGCTGATCGGTCGCGACACGGTCGATACCCTTCCGCCGGCGACGATGGAGGCGTTTCGCGACCATGGTGTGGCCATGCCCGACGCCATCGAGCAGGACGTCCCGGGTGCCCGCGCGATCCTGGCCGAACTTGAACGCCTCGGCGTCTCGCTGGACGAGGTGACGGAGGGTCTTGTCAAGGACGGCGTGCAGAAGTTCGCCGACGCTTTCGACAAGCTGTTGGGCGCCATTGCGCGGCAGCGGCTGTCGATGCAAGACGGCGCGACCACACGGCAGGAGATCTCCCCCGGCTCGGCGGAGATGGAGGCCGCCGTCGCGAAGGAAATGGACGTCTGGCGTAAAAGCGGCGGCATAAGGCGGCTATGGGCGGGCGACAAGTCGCTGTGGGTCGGCAGGGACGAGGACAAGCGGGTCGGCTGGCTTGATATCGTTGACCGGGAACTGGGTGATATCGACTGGTTGGATAGCTTTGGGCGGGACGTAAAGCACCGCGGGATCGAAGACGTTGTCCTGCTGGGAATGGGAGGGTCGAGCCTCGGTCCGGAAGTGCTGAGCGCAACATTCGGACGGCAGGTCGGCTGGCCCGGCTTTTTCATGCTCGACAGCACCGATCCCGCACAGATCAAGGCGACCGAACAGGCTGTCGATATCGGCAGAACGTTGTTCATCGTTTCGTCCAAATCAGGCGGCACGCTCGAACCCAACATCTTTCTGGACTATTTCCTCGAGCGCGTCGGCGCGGTTCTTGGCAAGGACCGGGCCGGTGACCATTTCATCGCCGTGACCGATCCGGGATCGCCGCTCGAACGGCGCGCCAAACATCTGCATTTTGCGCATGTCTTCCACGGTATGCCGTCGATCGGCGGGCGGTACTCGGTGTTGTCGAAGTTCGGCTTGGCCCCGGCGGTGGCTATGGGTATCGACATCAAGCGTCTCCTCGAGACGACGCAGGCGATGGAACGGACCTGCGGTCCCGATGTGCCTCCGGCGGAAAATCCGGCTGTTCGGCTCGGCGTTGCCATGGGCGTGGCGGCGACGCATTTCGGCCGCGACAAGGTGACAATCATCGCCTCGCCGGGAATCACCGACTTCGGCTTCTGGCTGGAACAACTTCTGGCGGAGAGTACGGGCAAGCTCGGGCGCGGATTGATTCCGCTGGCCGGCGAGCCGGTGACCACGCCCGAGCGCTACGGCAATGATCGGTTTTTCGTCTATCTGGAGCTGGACGGGCAGGGCGATCCGGCTCAGATCCTGGCGGTGGAGGCGCTGGAGCGGGCCGGCCATCCGGTCGCGCGGATCCGGGTTCGGGATGCCTGGCACATCGGCCAGGAGTTCTTCCGTTGGGAAATCGCCACGGCCGTTGCCGGCGCCATCATCGGCATCGATCCGTTCGACCAGCCCGATGTCGAAGCGAGCAAGGCCAAGACGACCGCGCTGACCGAGGGCTATGCGACATCGCGTGGCCTGCCGAGCCGGGAGCCGGTGTTCCGCGAGAACGGGCTGGCCCTTTATGCCGATCCCCGCAATGCCGCCGAGTTGGGCCGGCACAATACGTTGGCTGGCTATCTGAAGAGCCATTTCGACCGCGTTCAGATGGGGGATTACGCAGCTTTGCTGGCCTATATCAAGCGTGATGAGGCCCATACCAAGGCCCTGACCGCGATGCGGAGCGCCATCCGAGACAAAACGCACGCCGCCACCTGCGTCGGCTTCGGACCTCGCTTTCAGCACTCGACAGGGCAAGTCTACAAAGGAGGTCCGAACTCCGGCGTATTCCTGCAAATCACCTGTGACGATCCGGTCGATATCGACGTGCCCGGCCGGGGCTATAGCTTCGGCGTGGTGAAGTCGGCGCAGGCCCAGGGCGATCTTGAGGTGCTGGAAGAGCGCGGCCGCCGGGCGTTGCGCGTCCATCTCAAGTCTGTCGATGCGGGGCTGGCTGAATTGGTTCGCGCGGTCGATGAGGCACTTTCTTAGGGCTTGGGGCGAAATTATCGCTCCAAGCCCTGAAGCCCGAGCGGCGCATGAGCCGGCCGAAGCCGGAGGCATCATATAAACCCTTAGGCTCTGGAGCGATTGTTTCGGCCCAGAGCCTAAGGGCCTGCTGATAAATTTTCGAAATCAAACAGGCCCGTTTAGCCCGAGCGGCGCCTTAGCCCAAGGAGCGATGCGATGCGGGTCGGGGTGGTCGGATTAGGTCGCATGGGCGGCAATATCGCTCGCCGATTGATGAAGGCCGGGCACGGTTGCGTGGTGTTCGACGCCTTGGACGAGCCGCGCGAAGTCTTGGCGAAGGAGGGGGCCACGGCGGTCCTGTCGCTGGCCGATATGGTGACGACGCTCGGGGAAAATCCGCGTGTGATATGGGTGATGTTGCCCGCCGGCCGGATTACCGAGGCAACGGTCGAATGTCTCGCGGATTTGTTGGGGCCGGGCGATATCGTCATTGATGGCGGAAATTCCCACTACAAAGACGACATTCGCCGCGCCAAGACTTTGGCCGAACGGCGCATAAGCTATGTCGATTGCGGCACGTCCGGCGGCGTCTGGGGTGTCGAGCGCGGCTATTGCATGATGATTGGCGGCTTGAAGGAGTCCGTCGATTATCTTGATCCGATTTTCTCGGCACTCGCTCCCGGCATGGGCGGCATTGCTCGCACACCCGGCCGCGAAAATGGCGAATCGCGCGCCGAGCGCGGCTACATTCATGCCGGGCCGTCCGGCGCCGGGCATTTCGTCAAAATGGTGCATAACGGCATCGAGTACGGCTTGATGCAGGCCTATGCCGAGGGCTTCGACATCCTGCGGAACAAGGACTCGGCAAATCTTCCCGAGGACCAGCGCTTCGCGTTAAATCTAGCCGATATCGCCGAGGTCTGGCGGCGTGGCAGCGTCATTTCATCCTGGCTGCTCGATCTTGGCGCCGCTGCGCTGGTAGCGGATCCTCAACTGTCGGGTTTCTCCGGATTCGTTCAGGATTCCGGGGAAGGTCGGTGGACCATTGAAGCGGCGATGGAGGAGGCGGTTCCGGCGGAGGTGCTTTCCTCGGCTCTCTACGCCCGTTTCCGCTCGCGTCAAGAACACAGTTTTGGGGAAAAGATGCTCTCCGCGATGCGTTTCGCGTTCGGCGGGCACATCGAGGCGGGCGGACCCATCGAGCCCGAACCACATCCGGAAAATACGGAAGGTCGTTCGACGACACAAAATGGCGCGGGTCAATCCCATGCGTGACAACCGGCCGGCCGCAACCGCTCCACACGAATCCCCGTCGCCGCGCCAGGTCCGGCTGGCCGATCCCTGCGCCATGGTGATCTTCGGCGCCAGCGGCGATTTGACCAAGCGCCTGCTGATTCCCGCACTCTACAACCTATCGAGAACCAAGGTGCTGCCGGAGAATTTCGCCTTGATCGGGGTCGCCCGGGCGGAGGAAACGGCGGAAAGTTGGCGCGCGGGTCTTTACGACACGCTGAAGAGCTTTGTCGGCAATGCCGCCACGGGGTTCGATGTCGACCAGATTGACGACGCCGCGTGGACGCGGCTGGCCGAAAAAATGTCTTATGTTCAGGGCGACCTGGCAACGCCCGAGCTTTACCAAAAGCTTCGGGGGGCCCTTGACAAGGCCGAAAAGGACCATGGCACCCGGGGTAACGCCATTTTCTATCTCGCCGTCGCCGGTCAGTCCTTCTGCGCCGTGGTGGAGCACCTCTGCAAGGCGAAGCTGAGCGACCAGGGTGAGGACGAGAACAAGACGCCCCGGTTCTGGCGCCGCGTGGTGTTCGAGAAGCCGTTCGGCCATGATCTGGACTCGGCGCGCGAGTTGAACAGCCGCATCCTGCGTACGCTGCGCGAGGATCAGATATTCCGGATCGACCACTTCTTGGGAAAGGACACGGTCCAGAACATCATGGCGTTTCGTTTTGCCAACGGGCTGTTCGAACCGATCTGGAATCGCGACAGGATCGACCATGTGCAGATCACTGTGGCCGAGACGGTCGGCGTCGGGTTGCGTGGCAAGTTCTACGAGGCGACCGGAGCGCTGCGCGACATGGTGCCCAACCACGCCTTCACCCTTCTGTCGATGGTCGCCATGGAACCGCCCGTGGGCTTCGATGCCGCCTCGATTCGTTCGAAAAAGGCCGATCTGCTTTCCGCCATACCCGCGATCACGCCCGATCGGGCGGTGCGCGGCCAGTATGGGGCCGGAAGCGTGCTGGGAACCAAAGTGAAGGCCTATCGGCAAGAGGCCAATGTCGCGACGGACTCGAACATCGAGACCTTTGTCGCGATGCGGCTCGAGATCGACAACTGGCGCTGGGCCGGCGTGCCCTTCTATTTCCGTACCGGCAAGCATCTGTCGCAACGCAATACGGAAATTGCGATTTGCTTCAAGCAGGCTCCCTACAGGGCGTTTCAGGACACCCCCGTCCGCACCCTCCCGCCCAACTGGCTCGTCCTGCGCGTCTCTCCCGACGAAGGAATCTCGTTGCAATTCGAGGTCAAGCGTCGAGGAGCGGTGGTCGACCTCGCCGCGGTGAAGATGGACTTCCATTATGATGACTGGTTCCCCAAGGAAAGGAATGTCGGATACGAGACACTCCTCCACGACGTCATGATCGGCGACCCGACGCTCTTCATGCGTGCCGATATGGTGGAGCAGTCCTGGCGCATCGTCCAGCCGGTGCTCGACGCCTGGGCCGAGGACAAGGCCGACGTGCCTGGCTATGACTCCGGAAGCGACGGCCCGCAGGCAGCCGACGCTTTGCTGGCGCACGATGGGGGCCGGGCTTGGCGACCACTCGGCGTCGCACCGGAACAAAAGGGATGAGCAGCGGTTCGATCATTGTCGCGGCGTCGATCTTGTCGGCGGATTTCGGGCATCTGGCCGATGAGGTTCGCGCCGTCGATGCGGCGGGCGCCGACTGGATCCATGTCGATGTCATGGATGGCCGCTTTGTGCCGAATATCACGATCGGTCCGCTGGTTGTCGAAGCGGTGCGGCGCAGCACGCAAAAGCCGCTCAATGTGCATCTGATGATCGTTGAGCCCGAGCGCTATCTCGCCGACTTCGCCAAAGCCGGGGCCGATCATCTCATCGTCCAGGCCGAGACCTCGGCGACAATCCATCTTCACCGTGTCCTCTCGCAGATCCGGGATCTCGGCAAAAAGACGGGAGTGGCGCTCGATCCGGCGAGTCCGATCGAGTTGATCGAATATGTCCTCCATCTCTGTGACGTCGTTCTCGTCATGACCGTCAATCCCGGTTTTGGGGGACAAAAATTCCTCCCGGAGATGTTGCCCAAGATCCGGCGGTTACGACAGCTTTGCGAAGCGCGGGGCCTCGATCCGGTCATCGAGGTCGACGGCGGGCAAAATGGGGACAGCGCCGGGCAAGCGATCGAAGCGGGTGCCAATGCCATCGTCGCCGGATCGTCAGTCTTCGGATCACATGACTATGCCGCCGCGATCGCGGCAATTCGCGGCGCTCGCCGCCCGTTTGCGGGGGGGGAGCCCTCGTGATCAACCCGACCCGGGCCAGACTGGAAATCGTCGCCCTGCTTCATCGAGGAGACGACGGCCTGCCGGCTGCGCATCGACACCCGATCGGAGCCCTATGGTTCTTTGGCAATGTGCTGGTAGAGGAGGCTGTCACGTGACAATTCTGTCGTCGTCCGAACTGGATGGATTGAAGCATGCGGCGGCCGCGCGGGCCGTCGAAGAAGTCGAGAACGGCATGGTGCTCGGGCTCGGCAGCGGATCGACCGCCGAAATCGCGGTGCAAGTTCTGGCCGAGCGCGTTGCGAAAGGCTTGCGTGTCCAGGGGATTCCGACCTCAGCGAAAACGGCGGCCTTGGCCAGGCGGCTCGGCGTGCCGCTCACGAGCTTTGCCGAGCATCACCACATTGACCTCTCGATCGACGGCGCCGACCAGGTAGAGCGGGGAACTATGAATCTTATCAAAGGATTGGGTGGGGATCTGTTGCGCGAAAAAATCGTGGCGAGCGTCAGCGATCGGATGATTGTCGCTGTCGACGAGACGAAGCTGGTGGACCATCTCGGCGGAAATAGACCGCTGCCTGTGGAGGTCGTCTCATTCGGGTGGCAGACCGTGTTCGATCACCTGGTGGCGATCGGGTGTGTTCCGCGGCTGCGCCTGGCCGGGGATACCCCCTTTCTGACCGACGGGGGCAACTATATCGTCGATTGCACCATCGCCGAGATACCGGATCCCGAGATGCTCGACGCCAACATTTCCGCCATCGTCGGTGTTATCGAGACCGGTCTCTTTATCGCCTTGGCATCGAAGGTCATGGTTGGCCGGCCCGCCGGCGTGGAAGTGATCGAGCGTTAGCTGGCTGCGGAAAAAGTCTTCGTGATATCATTTCTGTCGTGAACTCAGGGGATCCATATTGTGGTAAGCGCATTATCGGGACACCAAATATTGATTCTGACAGAGCATGGATTCCCGCTTTCGCGGGAATGACGAAGAAATTCCGACTTTTTCCGCAGCCTGTTAGAGGTGCTCTGAAACAATTAGATAATTCGATGCGCCAAGTCCTGAAGGAGCGTTGAAAAAGCTCTCGTTTTTCAACGCTCAAATGCCGCACGAGCTGAAGCGCATTGACAAAACTGCTGAATTTTTTGTTCGCCTCAATGCACTAAAACCACCCATAGCCCGGCCAACCGTAGTGTTTGTGAAGCCGTTTCTCATAGGTTCGCAAGCGCTCCTCATAGGCTTGACCGATCATGTCGAGCGGCTTCCACGGCGGGCTGGCCTTGATCTGCTCGCGGGTCACGGCGAGTTCGATTTGGTGATTCGGCCAACTGATTTTCCTGACCGCGTAGGGCGATATCAGGACATGCTGTCCCGGCCACCAGTTCTTCGTATCGATGATGAGATAACGGATGCCCCATTCGGCATCGTCGACAAGAAAGTCCTCGACATGGCCGATCTTGCCGTCCGTGGCTTCGATATGATAGCCGGTGACGGCAGTGATACTGTCCAGGTGCGGACTTTCGTCGTCATCTGGCTCCTCGCCAACGGCCTCATGTACCGTCGCTCCGCCGGAGACGGGCGGTGCGGTAAACGGCGCGGCGATTCCATGGGGGCTCGCCGCAAAATAGCTGTCGCCCCAACCGGCATCCCAACAATAATAATCGTACAGGTGAAGTTCCATCTGCCGAGACACTGGTTGGTCGACGAAGATGCTCGGACCTCCCTCGATTTGTGCCTTCGTCATCGTAACGGGAAGCTCGCGCCGTTCGTGGTCCGCATGCCCGATCGCCGATGGGTGCAGCAGAATTTTGCGTCCGGGTAACCACGTCCCCGTATCGATGACCAGCCACCGAACCTTCCAGGTCTGGTCGTCGAACAGGACATCGCTGACGGCGCCAATCTGGCCGTCGCTCGCCGCTATGGCGTAGCCTTTGATTACCGATTCAACCTGTAACATATGGGTGCCTTTTCTAAGCGGAAATGTCCTGTGCCTCAGACTCGATGATGGGCAGGGCGGTGAGCGAACCGCCGTCCAGTTCCTGGTTTGGAGGGGGGGCGTTCGAGCAGGCGCGAGTGGATATAGAAGATGTCGCCAGGGAAGGCTTCGCGTCCGGGCGGCCGGCGGAGCAAGAGGGAAAGCTCGCGATAGGAGCGGGCATGGTGCGTAGTCCTTGATGCATTCCGCAACATCGCTCGCTCCTATCGAGGGGGGAGGCTCCTTTTGTGCGAAGCTGGCGATGTTACAATATCCGGAAGCGATTCTTTGCCGAAGGCTCGGAAACTACTTACTTTTCTGAGAGACTTGGTCTGGCCCATTGAGGGCCCGCGCCCCGCCGGCCTTGCCGGCAATGTCAGGAATGTGCGCGAAGCCTTGGCCGCCCGAAGGGCAAACGACGCCGCAGGCGGGCCGAAGGCCGAGCATGGCCAAGCAACGGATACGGATGTATCCCGCCCGGCGATTGAGGGCTCATGCTCGCGCGGTTTCACCGTAAGCGGGGCTCTCCTAAAGAAGTTCTTCGCCGGCGCAGCGGACCAGCTCTTTGCGCATTCGCATATCACGCGAAAGGCGAACTTCGGTGTTGCATCGTTCTTACGCTTTCCCTAATAATGTCCACAAAGCAGACGCAATGTCCAACATGTGGACTTTTGTCTTTGAATCCATTTTATGCGGATACCGCCTCATGGGGACCAGCCTCCGTACGCAGAGAGCCGAGCCCCGACAATAGGATGAATGCGGATTCGTAAATTAGGTCGCTCAAAGCTTATTCGATCTAATGCTCTGTAAGTCTATGCGTAACTATGAAGTACAATGAGGCGAAAGCCTTAAGTTGGAGGAAATAATGACGCTGGCACTCGTGGTCGGAGTATTTTTGTTAATTTCGTATATCGCTTTCGCGGTGTACGCCGCGCGCGGCGGTAATCTCATGCTTGGTTTCTTCTTCATGGCCATTTTATGGGCGTGTCTGGGAACCATCGCGGGTGTCACCACTTGGTCCGCTTCGGCCGAGCAGGTGAAAAGCGGCATGCTGGACATCAACAACGGTATTTTCGAGCAGGGACCGGAACTTTGGGGGGTGACGGCCGTCATCATCATCTTCGGTTCCTGGTTCGGTCGGGTCTTGATCGATACGGGCATCGCCCGCAGCATTATCCGTGCCGCCGTTGAACTCGGCGGGGACAAACCCGCCGTCACCTGCATCCTGCTGTCCCTGGTCACCGGCCTGATCTTCACCTCGGCATACGGGGCCGGATCCGTGGTGGCGATCGGCGTGATCATCTTTCCAATCCTGCTCGCCCTGGGAATTTCGCGTTCCCTGGCCACGGCCGCCTATCTGATGAGCGTCGGTGCGGGCCTTTACCTGAACAGCGGCTGGCTCAGCCAGTTCGGCGCCCTCATCCCCGAATTCGATCGGGCCACGGCGACTTGGCGGACCTTCGGCTTTATCGCTTTCGGTTTGCAGATGGCCGCGACCTTCCTGATGATCCTTGTGGTCAGCGCGACCGGAAACAAAACGCGCGCCTGGCCGGAACGGGTGGGAGCGCAAGGCGAACAAGGCAACGTCAATCCGCTGGCGATGCTCACCCCGCTGATCCCGGTGGCGTTGTCCGTCTTCTGCGGCGTCAAGCCGATCACCGCCATCCTGATCGCGGTCGCCTTTGCGCTGCTCATGACCGGCCACTACAAGAAGTGGAACGATACGGCCATTCTGCTTCAGAAAACGTTCCATGACGGCGTCATGGATGTGGCGCTGGTCTTCGCCTTCCTGTTCTTCCTCCAGATGTTCCTGCGTGCCGCCAAGATTTGCGCGCCGCTTTTGGCCCCGATTCTGGAACCGGTCATGCCCGGGAGCTTGTTCGCGCTGTTCATCGGGTTCGGCCTGCTCAGCGTTTTGGCGCTGTTCCGGGGGCCCCTGACGGTGTGGGGCGCCGGTGCCGCCACTCTGGCTCTGTTCCAGGCGGTTGGCGGTATTTTCACCCCACAAGTCCTTTTCCCGCTGTTCATGGTGCCGAGCACCACGGTCAACGGTTCGATTTGCCCGACGCAGTCCTGGTGCCTGTGGGCCATCGGCTATACCAAGACCAGCTTGAAGGAATATTTCCTGACCTGCCTGCCCTTCTGCCTGGTGGTGGCGCTCATCCTGGAGGTCGTCGCCTACTTCATGTTCGCGGTCTAAAAAGGGGAGGGCCTGAAGGAACGGGCCCGCACAAATAAGCATAATCGGAAGTGAGCCTTCGTGGCTGTCGGTTCACTTCCAAGTCCATGCGAGGTGAAGGTCGGATTTTCCGGTGGACGATCCGTCCTTCTCATCTTGTCGCAATGAGGCGGCTTGGCCATGGCGATCGCCAATCGGCCGGGCTTTACTGGAGGAAGGTATGGTTCAAGAAGTAAGAGTGGGCATCGACGTTGGCGGCACGCACACCAAGGCGGTCGCCATTGACAACGCCACGCACGAGATCGTCGGCCAAAGCGTCGTGAAGACCACGCACGACCACGAAATGGGCGTCGCCGCCGGTGTCATAGAATGTTTCCGTAATTGCCTCACTCAGAACAATATCTCTCCGCAGAGCGTGGTTTTCATTGCTCATTCGACGACTCAGGCGACCAATGCACTGCTTGAGGGAGATGTCGCCAACGTCGGTATCCTGGGCATCGGTCCCGGAGGGATCATCGGCATGTTGTCGAAGCGGCAGACGCGAATCCCCGATATCGATCTGAAAACCGGTCGCCATATTCGCATCTGCCACAATTACCTCAACCAGAAGGCGGCCAATCCCCCGGCCATCAAGGCGGCCATCAAGGCCCTGATCGACAAAGGCGCATCGGTGATCGTGGCCTCGAAGGCCTTCGGCGTGGACTCCATCCACGAGGAGGAGGCCGTTCGCGAGGTCGGCGAGGAGATGGATCTTCTCGTGACCGTCGCCTCGGACATTTCCAAGCTCTATGGTTTGACGCGACGGACGCGGACCGCCGCCATCAACGCCTCCATCCTGCCCAAGATGTTGAACACGGCGACGTCGACCGATCAGGCCGTTCGTAGCGCCGGGATCGACAAACCGCTGATGATCATGCGTGGCGACGGCGGGGTGATGGACCTTTCCGAGATGAAGAAGCGTCCGGTCCTGACCATGCTTTCCGGTCCCGCGGCAAGCGTTGTCGGCGCCCTGATGTATCTGCGCGCCTCCAACGGCGTCTATTTCGAGGTTGGCGGCACCTCGACGAACATCGGCGTCATCAAGAACGGCCGGCCCGCCGTCGAATATACGGTCCTCGGCGGCCATCGGACCTACGTCAACTCGCTTGACGTGCATGTTCTCGGCGTGGCGGGCGGATCCATGGTGAGGGCGGCGAATGGCGCTCTGGTCGATGTCGGCCCGCGCAGCGCGCACATCGGCGGCCTCGGTTACGCCGTGTTTACGCCGCTTGAGGAAATCATCAAGCCGGAGCTGGAGTTTTTCGCACCGAAGGACGGCGATCCGGCGGACTATGTGCGCATCAAGATTTCCGAGACCAAGCGTGTAACCATCACCAACAGTTGTGCCGCCAATGTCCTGGGTTATGCCAAGGAGGGCGATTACAGCTATGGCATTCCCGCCTCGGCCCGTGCCTGCATGCAGCCCCTGGCGGACTATCTTGGCGTTTCGGTGGAGGAATGCGCGCGGCAGATCCTGCAAAAGGCTCATGAAAAGATCCAGCCGGTCATCGACGAACTCACCGAAAAATATAAGTTGGAGCCGGATCAGGTTTCGCTGGTCGGGGTCGGCGGCGGCGCTGCGGCCCTGCTGCCCTATACGGCCGAGCAGATGAAGCTCAAATATTCCATTCCACAATATGCCGAGGTCATTTCTTCGATCGGCGTGGCTCTGGCGATGATTCGCGACGTCGTCGAGCGGGTTATTCCCAATCCGACCAGCCAGGACATCTCGGCGATCAAGAAGGAGGCGAAGAACCTCGCCATCAAGAACGGTGCCGTTCCCGATTCGATCGAGGTGCATATCGAGATCGATCCGCAGACCAGCAAGGTCACGGCGATCGCCCTGGGATCCAACGAAGTACAGACGACGGATCTGCTCAAGGCCTGCAGCGAGGAGGAGGCGCGCGCCCTCGCCGCGCAATCCATGGATCTGCCGGCCTCCGATCTGGAATGCACCGTCAAGGACGATGTCTTCTACGTCTTTTCCGCCGACAAGGACGGCAAGACGCTGATCCGCCTGCTTGACCGCAAGGGCTTCATCCGTGTCCAACGCTCCAACGCCCGCGCCGTCAGGATCGGGATCGGCCAATGGGAGGAACAGGTCGAGGAGATGTGGAATTCGATGATTACCTACAAGACCGAAATGCAACGTACGCCCGACCTTTATCTGTGCGCCGGGGGCAAGGTCCTCGATTATGCCAACACGATCAGCCTGGATCAGTTAAAGGTTATCATGCGCAGTGAGTTCTCCGAGCTTGACCCCAGCGATCAGGTCATCCTCATCGGGGCGCAGAGTGCCTCCTGACGAGAGCTTCGAGGTCCTGTTCAGCCAGCTTCTGACGGTCCCGGAGTGGGTCTGGGACCGTCTTGTTCTGGAGGCCGATACGCTCATCCGGCGCATTCCTGAAGACAGGAAAGAGCCTTTGTGTCGGATGGCGTGTTCCGTCGGCCATGATCTGGCCGAAAACCACGTCGGAGGGACGCCGGAGCGGCGGCCCTCGGCGTTGGCTCAATCCCTGGGCCTTACCCTCGGCGAGGAGACGGATGGCCCGTTCGCCTCCTTCACGGAACCTCGGTCGATCCGGGTCGATGTCGCCGCCGTGGCGGCCGCCGATGCGCTCCTGGAGCGGACCGGGCAAAGGGCGGCTCTGGGTGGGGTCTCCCTTTATGAGGTGCTGGTCGGGCATGAGCTTTTCCACTATTTTGAGATGGTGAAACCTGAACTTCCGACGTCGCAAAAGTTGCTGACGACCTGGAAGCTGGGTCTATTTGAAGGGAAAAGCAGAATCCTTGCGTTGGGTGAGATCGCCGCGATGGCCTTCGCGCGACGGTTGACGGGGGCGCCATTCGCTCCATTCGTCTTGACCTTCGTTCTGTTTTGGGCGACGGAGAGGACAAAGGCCTTGGACATCCACGCGGCCGCCGTCGGCCACTTCCATCCTGAAAAAACCAATGGAGCCGGATCATGCTGTACCTGCTGAGCGCCGTGCTTGCGGCGAGTGTCGTCGTCGTCGCGGCGTTTTGCCGGCGGCATGGGCGCGCCCTGCCGGGTCCGGAGGTGGCCATACGTCTGAAGGAACCGGTCATCACTCTCTGGATGGGGGGCTTTTTGTGGCTTGAAACGGCCGTCCTGATCGGAATCGGCTTCGCCTTTCCGCTGATGTTCGGAGGGCGGTCCGATGCCGAACTCAATGTCGCGCTTTTCCTGCTGCTGAGCATCGTGCTGGGGGCCTATCTCATGCTCTATGGAAGCGTCAAACGGCTCGATCTGAGCGAGACGGGGCTGCTTTATGTCGATCCGATCGGCCGGCGCCGGTCGCTGCGCTGGGATGACGTGGACGGGGTCGAGGCCGTTGCCGGCAAGCGTTTCTTCCTTCTCAGCCGGCACGGACGCATCCCCGTCGGCGGCAATCGGAAGGACATGCGCGATTGTCTCCTCTTTGCCGACCGGCACCTCGATCCGGCTCTGACCGGTGGGGTTTTCCCTTCGCTCAAGCAGTCCCTGAGCTTGCCTTGAGCGGAATGGTTATCGCAAAGTCTGGCCCTGGGAGAAGAAGCCGGGCTCTGATCAAGGTTTCACCGGTATTCGTTCCAGAGGAACAATGTCTATATAGTGGTTGGTGAGTCTGTTATGTGGATGACATAGGGAGAGTCTGATTTATGCATCCGCCTGTTTCGCCAGCAGACAACGCTCAGCCCGAGGACGAGGGGCGCCGGCAAAGCTCGGCCGACAAGACGCTCGAAATCCTGGTGGCGCTGGGCGAACTCGGGCTTAAATCCGACGATGGTGTCCGCTTGACGGATCTTGTCGAGCACACGGGCCATCCTCGCCCGACGGTGCATCGCCTTCTCGGCGAATTGAGGCGTTTCGGATTCGCCACTCAGGACGAAGCCAGTGGCCGCTATAGACTTGGTCCAAAACTGCTGGTGCTGAGCGCCCAATGTCTTGGTGGCTTGGACCTGCGACGCATCGCTCAGCCGTTCATGCGCGAACTCGTCGATGACATCGGCTTCATGGCCCATCTTGGGATCATGGATAAGCATTGGATCGTCTATATCGACAAAGTCGAATCGACACAGGTGGTTCGCATCGTTTCGTCCATCGGTCAGAGACGGGAAGCCTCGACGACGGCCATCGGCAAAGCGATTCTCGCCTATTCGCCCAGGCAAGTTGTCGACGATCTGATCGGGGAGGGGCTGCCACTTCGAACACCGCGGTCGATCGGTACGGCGGAAGCGCTCTTTGACGAGCTCAAGCGGACTCGGGTGAGGGGGTTTGCTCTGGACAACGAGGAATGCGACTTGGGGATCTGCTGTGTGGCGGCACCCATTTTCGATCATTCCGGGACGGTGATCGCCGCCATCAGCGTCACCATGATGGTGTCGCAGGTGGCCGGCGGCGACATCGAGCGCATTGGAAACACCGTCGCGGCCACCGCCTTGAAGATTTCCGAAGGGCTTGGACGAATGGAGTGGACCCCGTGGGCTGGACAGGGATAGCCGGGCCCCTTTCTCTGTTGGGCTGATCGGTGTCTGCGGCTATTCATGGGAACGACGTCTGAGCCGGCTATCAGCACCTTGCGACCATCAACAGATCAAGATGGTTGATTGGCCCCGCAGCCAAATACAAAAAGGCCCGCCGATCCGAAATGACTGGCGGGCTTTTCGTTGTTCAAATAAGAACAGATCGGTTTGATTTTTCGCGCTCAACAGATGTCCTCGCGCGAGGGAACGGAAGGATTTCAAGGGTCATGGAAGCAGCATCGTCTGTTGCGGCGTCGGCGCTCGGACTGGACCGGGTGGGCCGGGTGGAAACCCGCGGCGTTGATTTCATCCCCGAAAGCGAACGGCGGTCCCGCCCGCGCGATCTCGCCTGGGTCTTTTTCGGAGGCCAACTCTGCTATGGCTCGATCCTGGTCGGCTCGCTGCCGGTGGCCTGGGGACTCTCCTGGTGGGGGGCTTTCTCGTCCATCCTGGTGGGATCGCTGCTCGGCTCGCTGGGATTCGCGGTCCTCGCCATGATCGGACCCAAGGCCGGCACCAACGCCACCGTCACCAGTTGCGCCTTCTTCGGCATCCGTGGCCGCTATGTCGGTTCGCTCATCACCCAGGTGATCACCCTGGGCTTTTTCGCCCTGCAGCTCTGGGTCAGCACGCCGCCGCTCGTTGCCGCCGCCGCCCGCCTCTGGAACACGCCGGCCGACGCCGTGGCCCTGACCATCGGACTGGCGGTGGTCACCGGTCTGGTGCTTCTGGTGAACGCCCTCGGTCATGCCACGCTGGTGCTGCTGGCCAAGCTTACCGCCGTCACCAACGTGTTTTCCATGGCGGCGCTGGTGGTCTGCGCCGCTTCCGCCTTCACCGGGGCCCCGGCGGACAGCGGTTATCTGCTCGGCGGCTTCTGGCCGACCTGGGCGCTGTCGACCATGATGGCGATTTCCAATGCCATTTCCTATGCCCCCTTCGCCAGCGACTACACGCGCTATATGCCCGCCCGGACTTGCGGCCGCGCCCTGTTCGGCTGGGGCCTGTTCGGCATGGTGACGGGGACGGTGGTCTCGCTCTCCTGCGGTGCCTTCATCGCGCTGGCGTTGGCCGGCGGCGGCGAGGTGCTGTCACGGATGGTCGCGGTCCTGCCGCTGGCGTTGGTGCTGCCCGTGATTCTGGTCGGGCTGATCGGCAACGTCACCAATGCCGGGCTCAATGCCTACAACGGCACACTCGACCTGCATGCCCTTCTGTGGCGGTTGCGGCGGGTCCAGGTGTCCTTCCTCTTCGGCGGGGTGGGGATCGTTCTGGGCTGGCTCGGGCTGGTGGTCTTCGACATGACCAGCTCGACCGAGGCGCTTTGCTCGCTGGTCACCGTGCTGGTGACGCCGTGGATCGCCATCAACGTGTTGGGCTACTGGCGGGCCGGCGGACGTTTCGCGGTGGCCGATCTGCAGGCCTTCGAAGGCCGGCGGGGCGCCTATTGGTATCAGGGCGGCTACAATCTACGGGCGATCCTGGCCTGGGTGGTCGGCGTGGTGGTCGGCCTGTTGTTCGTCGGGACCGACATCTTCACCGGTCCGCTCGCCAATCTGGCGGATGGGGTGGATCTCAGCTTCCTCAGTTCGGCGGCGGTCAGCAGCCTGCTCTATCTGCTGATGACGGCCAAAGCGGCGGATCCGCGCTGAGCCGCTCCGACCCGGCGCCCGGATTTTCACACCGGCGTCGGGAGGACCCTGGAGGATTCATCGAATACTTACGTTTATAGGGCAATCTGGACGGGACAGTCGGCGCGGGCGCGTCTCTTACGGCGCCCATCCGCATTCTTCCCTTGTCCGCGGGAAAAAGGCGGTCGGTATCCTTCGGTATCTTTAGATAAGAATGGAGGAGTCTGGGATGGAACGTCGAGCTTTTCTCCGTCATTTCGCCCATGCGGCGATGATCTGCCCCGTTTGCTGCGAACTGGCGGCCCGGGCCGCTTTCGCGGCCGAGGAACCACACGGCGGCGCCCATGCCGGTTCCGCCGCGGCCCATCCTCCGCACTGGGAGTATGAAGGGGCCGGAGCTCCCGACAAATGGGGCCAATTGTCGTCCGACTATGCCGCCTGCGGTGCCGGGCGCGAACAGTCGCCGGTCAATCTCGATCAGCCCATCGCCTCTCTCCTGCAGGCTCCCGCTCCGCGCTGGTCGCCGATGCCGCTGGAGGTGGTCAACAACGGCCACACCATCCAGGTCAATTGCGCCAAGGGCAGCAGCCTGGAGTTGGACGGCGTTTCCTACGAGCTGATCCAATATCATTTTCATCATCCCAGCGAACATCTCATCGCCGGCACCGCTTTCGAGATGGAGGCGCATTTCGTTCATCGCTCCGCCGACGGCAGTCTGGCGGTGCTGGGCGTGATGATCGCCCGGGGCGAGGCCGACGGCACCCTGGAGACCATCTGGCGACACCTGCCGGACAAGGCCGGGGAGACAACCAAGGCCGAGGTGCAACTGCAGCCGGCCACTCTGCTGCCCAAGGACGGCACCAGCTTCCGCTATGCCGGGTCGCTGACGACGCCGCCCTGTTCGGAAATCGTCTCCTGGGTGGTCTATCGCACGCCGATCACCGCCTCGGCCGAGCAGATCGGCGCGTTCGCCAAGCTGTTCCCCAACAATGCCCGCCCGGTGCAGCCCCTGAACCGGCGCAAACTGCTGCTCGACCTCTTGTAAGGGAAGGGCGCATCCATGAAGAGATCGGTTTATCCGGCGTGTCTTCTGCCCCTGCTGCTGGCGGCCTGCGCCTCCGAATCCGCCGGGCCGCCTCCGGCCGACACCAAACCTTCGTCCTTGGCCGAACCGGCCGGGGCGCCATCCATGCCCCTGGGCGGCGAGGACCTGCGGCCCTGGCTCGGCCGGTGGGTGGTGACGGAAGCCTACGGATCGGCCCAGTCCGGCCAGCGGCCTCGGCCGCCGGTCGGTCAGCGCCTGGAGCTGGGCGAGGCCGTTGCCACCGATCTGGACGGCCGGACCTGCGTCGCTCCGTCGTTCCGGGGGGACGGCGCGAGCGAAGCCGCCTTCCTGGGGCTGGACAAATCCACGGCCGAGTCCCTGCGGCAGATCCGGCCCCGCCTGTCGGTCACCTGCGGACCGGCGGCATTCGGCCAATATCTGGCGGTTAGGGACGGCAGCCTGCTGGCCCATGTCGGCGGCGGGACGCTGCGGCTGGCCCGCCAGGCCGACGCGCCCGCGCCCGAGCAATCGGTCAAGGAGAGCAGTGCCGTCGAGCCGCCGCCGGCCCGATCAGAGGGGGACGCGCCTTCTCCCCGGGCGGTCTATCTGGCGTCCTATCGCGATCAGGACACCGCCCTGACCGGTTGGAAGGAACTGGCCAAGATCTCGCCCCTGCTGCAAAAGGCGACACCGGAGCTGACACCGGTGACCCTGCCGGGCAGGGGCAAGTTCCTCAGGCTGTGGGCCAAGGGGCTGTCGGATGTCGACGGGGCCAAGCTGTGCAAGGCGTTGATCCGGATGCTGCCCGACTGCGGGGCCAGGGACCGGCGCTGACCCCGAAATCCGTATTACTCTCCCGGCGACGCAAAACGCTCGCGGTAGGCCTGTGGCGTCGTCCCAAGAAGGCGCAGGAAGCTGCGGCGCATGGTTTCTTCCGAACCGAACCCGCAGCGCGCGGCAACCCGCTTCACCGGCTGGTTCGTTTCCAGCATCTGGCGCGCCGCCTCGACGCGGATCCGCTCGACGCCGCGGGCCGGCGTCGAGCCGGTGGCCTGGCGATAGTGCCGGATGAAACTCCGCTCGCTCATCGCGGCGATCCGCGCCAGGGCGGCGACCGACAGATCGCCGCGCAGATTGTCGGCAATGTGGGCGTGAAGCCGCTCAAAGGCCTCATCGCCGCCTTGCTGTAAGGCAAGAGCGGAGCTGAACTGGCTTTGGCCGCCGGGACGCTTCAGAAATACCACCAGTTGGCGAGCCACCGCCAAAGCGACGGTCCGGCCCAGATCGGCTTCGACCAGGGCCAGGGTCAGGTCAATTCCCGCGGTGACGCCGGCGGAGGTCCAGAATTTTCCGTCCCGGAGGAATATGGGGTCGGGTTCCAGCCGAACGGAGGGAAATCGATCGGCGAATTCGCGGCAGCGACGCCAGTGGGTTACCGCCCGGCGTCCTTCCAGAAGCCCGGCGGTGGCCAGCAAAAAGGCCCCGCTGCAGACCGAGGCCACCCGCCTTGCGACGATTGCCCGCGCCGTGATCCATTCGACCGATCGGACGTCCGTGCAGGCTTGATTGACGCCGAATCCGCCGGAGACGATCAGTGTGTCGAGCGGAAGGGCTGGCTCGGGGAGCGGTTCGGCGGCCAGGCCCAAGCCGGCCGAGGTGGTGACGAAACGCCCCTCCGCCGCCACGACCACCGGCGCGTAGGGCGGCGCGTTTCCGGCCCCTCGGGCAAGATCATTGGCCGAAGCGAAGACCTGGAGCGGGCCGGCGACATCGAGAAGCTGCACGTCCGGGTAGGCGAGTATCTCGACTCGCAATGGATGGTGTGGCGTGAAACGAGGGAGCATTGGCATAACCGCCAAACGGTGATCGGTTAGGATCGGCTCGTCAATCCCGAAATAAGGGCATCATCATGTCTCTCCAAATCGGCATTCTTGTCTTTCCCGCCGTCCAGCAACTCGATCTGACCGGTCCCTACGAGATCTTCGCCTCGATTCCCGGCGCTTCCGTTCATCTGATCTGGAAAGAGCGGGCGGCGCTTCTCTCGTCCACCGGCCTTGCGCTGACGCCGACGCGAACCTTCGAGGAAACCCCCTCGCTGGATGTCCTCTGTATTCCGGGAGGGGCCGGCGTCAACGCTCTGCTCGGGGACGAAGACGTTCTCGACTTCGTGCGGGAGAAGGCCGCCGGGGCGAAATACGTGACCTCGGTCTGCACCGGAGCCCTGGTGCTCGCCGCCGCCGGACTCCTTGAGGGGCGCCGGGCGACGACACATTGGCATGCCCATGATTTTCTTGAAAAGTTCGGGGCCGTTCCCGTTCATCGGCGCGTCGTGCGGGATGGAAACCTCATTACCGCCGGCGGGGTCACCGCAGGAATCGATTTTGCCCTTACGGTCGTTGCCGAACTGGTTGACCAGTCGTTGGCGGAAGCAATTCAGCTCAGCCTGGAATACGACCCCCAGCCGCCTTATGAGGCCGGAACGCCCGAGAAAGCGTCCCCAGACGTGGTCGCGGCGGTCAAGCGGCGCCTGGCACCGTCAAGAATGGAGCGCGAGGCGCTCATCGATAGGATATCGGGCACAAAAGCGCGTGCATTGAAGCATTCGGATTAAGCCCCCGTTATGGCCCTCGTGTGGTGCCTCATCTGACCTGAGCCACGACACGAAAGGGAGGCGACTCGGCTGCCGATCCCGTATGCCAACCTGTGGTGAGCCTTGCTTATCGCAGGTTGGTTCGACTCAATCGAGTTCCCTCGCCACCGTTATGCGATTCGTTCGCCGCCGCCTTATTCTGGGATGGGAACATTAAAAATGACTGGTTATTCGCCAGTAATCGTTTGATAGATTTTGCTTTATTTCAGAAAAATTGAAATTTTGTTGAAATTTATAAAAATCAAACATATTCTTTTTCTAAACAACTTCCTGTGCTCTTATTTTAATTGTTAATATGTTGTCATTATTTACACAATTTTGTTATTTCGTTGGCCGTCGCCGGTTCGGCATGGATTTTTTCATTCGGCGCACCACTACCAATAATCGCCATGTCCGGATTCGACGCGGGTATCCGGATGGCCGGGTCAGCCGACATCCTATGATTGTGTCGCGTGGTTGGCCATGTCGAGCCGAACTATGACGGCGATGGTGAGGCGAAGGTCTCACATGCCCTCCCAGAGCGTTGAAAAATTAATATAATTCAATGCCCTAAGTTCCATCCTGAGCCAAAGGCCAAGTGGTCTTGCGGGTTTGGACGGTCCATAACCCCTAAGGGGAACTGATGATGTGGCGGTTTATCTCGACGGTGATTTCGAATAGGGCTTCAGCGCAGCAAAAAGACGACGCTGAAATTCTCGCTTTGCTCAAGACCCGCGCCGGCGTGGGTCTTTGGAACGTGCATTTGCATGGCGGCGACCCCATGCATCCGAAGAGCGTGTGGCAGTGGTCGAACGAGTTTCGCCGGCTTCTTGGATTTTCCGGCATTGCCGACTTTCCCGATGTGGCGAATTCCTGGTCCGACCGGCTTCACCCTGACGACGTGACGACGGCCATGGCGGCGTTCAAGAATTGTCTCTCCGGCCATTCCGCTTCGAAAGACTATTACGATGTGGCCTACCGGCTCAAAATGAAGGACGGGTTGTATCACTGGTTCCGGGCCATGGGCGGCGTTAGCCGGGACGGTTCGGGTAAGCCCACGCGGATGTGCGGATCGCTCATCGATATCAACGCCGAGAGGTTGGCTGAGGCCAAGCGCCGCGAGGATATACAACGATTTGCCGATACCTTCGAGGCGGGGGTCATGGATCTGGTTAATTCCGTTTCATCCTCGTCCACCGAATTGCAGACGACGGCGCGTTCGATGTCGTCGGGAGCGGCCGAGTCCGCCGCTCAGGCGGTGACCGTTGCCGCCGCCGCCGAACAGGCGACGGCGAATGTGCAGACCGTGGCCTCGGCAGCCGAGGAATTGTCGTCATCCGTCTCGGAGATATCGCGCCAAGTGGCGGAATCGGCCCGTATCTCGACGGCGGCCTCGGAAGAGGCCGTGCGCACCAACAACATGGTGCAGGGGCTTGCCTCCGCGGCGCAAAAGATCGGCGAGGTGGTCAAGCTGATCACCGACATCGCCAGCCAGACCAACTTGCTGGCCTTGAACGCCACCATCGAGGCGGCCAGGGCCGGCGAGGCGGGCAAGGGCTTCGCCGTCGTGGCGGGGGAGGTCAAGAACCTGGCAAACCAAACCGGGCGCGCCACCGATGAGATCGGGCTGCAGATCGCCACCGTCCAGGAGGAAACGCGCAAGACCGTCGAGGCGATCAAGGGAATCGCCACCGTCATCGAGCAGGTTCGCCAGATTTCCTCGGGAATCGCCTCGGCGGTCGAGGAGCAGGGAGCGGCCACCCAGGAAATCGCCCGTAATGTCGAGCAAGCGGCGGTGGGGACGCAGCAGGTTTCCAACAATATCGGCGGTATCAGCAAAAACTCGACAAACACCGAGAGAGGCGCCGGCCGGGTGCTGACCTCGGCCGATGCGCTGGCGTCCGACTCGCAGAAGCTGCGGGGTGAGGTGACGCGCTTTCTCGCCGAGGTTCGTGCCACCTGAAGCAGGGGGCGTCATGGCTCGGGCCATTGAGGCGAGTCACGTCAGTGGCTCGCCGGGCCTTTCCCCGGTGCCGCGCCCATGCGGTTGAGCTTGCGCCACAGGGTGACCCGGCTGATCCCCAGTCGGACGCAGGCTTCCTCGGGACTGTAGCGGCTCATCATGGCGCTGATCACCCGGGCCTCGATCTCTTTGAGTGTCGCTCCCTCCTCAAGGGTGAGGAGGCCGTTCTGATCACCGGCGCGCCCCTGCTCGTCAAGGATTTCCGCCACATGGGCAACCTCTATCCGGGATAGGCCGCTATAGCTGATGACTTCGGCCACGTTGCGGATCTGGCGGATGTTGCCTGGCCAATCATAGCGTTCCAACATGGCCCAGGCCTCATCGGTCAACCGGATGGTGTCGGCGCCGGTCGGGCTGAGTTGGCGCAGATAATGATTCAGCAACAGGGGAATGTCCCCCGTTCGGGAACTCAGCGGCGGTAAATGCATGCCGAGTACGTGGATACGGTAATAAAGATCCTGGCGGAACCGTCCGGTCTGCGTGTCCTCGAACAAATTCCGGTTGGTCGCGCAGATGATCCTCACATCGATGGGGATGATCTTGTTGTCCCCAATGCGCATGATCTCCTTTTCCTGGATAACCCTCAGGAGCCGGCTTTGGATGTCCTGGGTCAACTCGCCGATTTCGTCGAGGAAGATGGTGCCGTTGTGAGCCATCTCGAACAGGCCCTGCTTGCCTCCCTTGCGCGCGCCGGTGAAGGCGCCGTCGACATAGCCGAATAACTCGCTTTCCAGCAGGCTGGGGGGAATCGAGGCGGTGTTGACCGAGACGAACGGACCATTCCGGTATCGGCTATGGTTATGGATGCTTTGGGCGAAGATTTCCTTTCCCGTACCGGTCGCGCCCTGGATCAGGATGTTGGCGTCGTAACCGGCGTACCTTTTGGCCTTTTCGATAAGTGTCCGCATCACCTCGGACCTGCCGACAATGTCCTCGAAGCGGTTCTTCGCGTAGAAGCCCTTCTGTCGCGCCGAGACCCGCACCTTGACTTCCGAATCCTGGATCTTGGTGGCCTCCAGGAATGTGATGACCTCGCCGTATTTCCGGCCATCCAGGTCCAGGGGAATGCACCGGGCCAGGATATGGCGGCTGTTCACCATGGCCGTCTGCTCGCCGGACGACCCGCGCAAAAGGGAGATCAGCGCCTCGTCCGCCATGCCGAAGCCTAGTCGCCGGGCCGGCTCGTTAAGCAGAATGGCGCGGCCGGCGTCGGAGAGGGCGACAACCCCCTCCTCGATATTGTCGATGATGATCTTGAGTTGCGCCCCATGCAGCTTTTCCTGATCACGTGCATCCTGGATACGCGCCGCCTCGAGCAGGGCGACGCGGATGGAAAAGTCGTCGCTTTCCAGGCAAACAGCCATCATCTCATGGGTCTGGGCGGCGGCGCAGGACATCCGGCAGCCGATGATGGCCTCGATCCCCCGCCCGGCCAGGCCGGCCACCGTCGTTTTGACGCTATCCTCGTCGGTGCAGGAGCGGATGCTGATTTCCATCTTGGCGATGCTGAAATCGCCGACGTCGCAATCCACCAGGCTTTCCCGGCTGACGACGCCCACCTTACGGATTCCCCGGGCGGACAGATCCTGCAGCAGGGTCAGCAATTGGCTTATCGAGGTTGAAATGGGGACGACGCTGACGGTGTCGATTTGCCTGATGCAATCGACCAGACCGCCCCGGGTCACCACGACCTCGGTTTTTGGATGAAGGGACAGCGCCGTCAGGGCGCTGCCGTCATCTCGGGCCATTTCCACCTGAAGGCCGATTCCCAAGTCGGCGGCGACGGCCAACGCCCGATCCGCCAAACTCCGCATCGGGCTCACCAGCAAAATTTTGGGCACGCGAAACCCTCCCTGAACCCTCGCCTGGAAGCCAGGCGAGGGCTCGCCACGGGCTTTATGATTTGTCCGTGGCTATCGTGGTGTTGGGCAGGGTGGCCGTCAAGGCGGCTGATATCACCAGGAAGGTCACGAGAACCAGGATGCCCTGGTTGGTGCCGCCGAACATGTCCGACATCACGCCGATGATCATCGCTTCCTCCCTTACAATGTCGCGGGAAGGGCGACGTTGTAGCGTGCGGCGGTCGCCTTCAAGGCTTCGACGACCACCGGCATCACCTGAACCCCTTCCTTCTCGGCGGTCGCGATGCGCGCCTGTTCCATTTCTCCGGGCATGCGGACCGGCCGGGCCGGGTCGATCGGCGCGTTCGCGTGGCAGCGATCGGTCAGGTAATCCATCTGGTGGAGGAACTCTTCCCGTCCGGCAAATGCGGCGGGATCGAGCATCTGCAGGAAAATATTGGCCCCCCAGCGCTTTTCCGAATCCTGCCGGCCGAATCCGGCCAGCCCCTGGGTCAGCGCCTCGACCAGCAGGGATAGTCCGAACCCCTTATGGCCGTATTCCAGACCGCCGACAGGCAGCAGAGTACCGCTGGCGCCGACGTCCAGCACATGGGGGTCGCAGGTCGGCTTTCCCTCGCCGTTCAGCAGCCAAGGGTGGTCGAAGGGGATGTCGGCGGCGGATTTCTGGCGGGCCATTCCGACCGTGGTGATCGAGGTGCTGGCATCCACCCAGACCGGTTGCCCGTTGCCCGGATAGCCGATGGCAATGGGATTGGGGGTGAGCAATGGTTCCTTGCCGCCAAAGGGGGCGACGAAACCGAAGGCCGGATCGGACGAGCACAGGATCGCCACCAGGCCCTTGTCGGTTGCCTGCTTGATCAGCGATGTCAGGCAGGCGATATGGTGGCTGCGCCGGATGACGCAGGTGACCTGACCATGGTCGGCAAGCCGGTCGGCCGCCATCGAGATGGCGTGGCTGACCAGCCAGGGGCCCGGCAGATAGCGGCCATCCCAGACCATGATCGCTCCGGAATCGCGGATCACCTCGGGGGTGCCGCTGGGCGTCATCAGTCCCTTTTCTATCTGTTCGACATATTGCGGGCACAGGGCGATGCCATGAGTCCGTTGCCCCAGCATCTCGCCGGTGACAAGAAGGCCGGCCACGCAGGATGCTTTGTCGGCATCCATGCCGGCGGCGGTGAAAACATCTCCCGCCCAACCGGCCAGAGAGCGGGCGTTGAAATAGGAAGTGGACATTTCCTTCTCCGAATTGATGGTTTGTTGCCCCCAAAAGAGTGACCGGGGCTGGTCCTTTCCCGGATCACCTCTTCGAGGCTCCCGCACTGATTTCAGCAAGGCTCGTGCCAGATCCCTTTTCCAAGATTTGCGCGGTGCTGTCAGCGCTTTGGTTTCAAGATGAAATGCATCCGTTGCATTTTTGATTTGGTTTCCGGAAAGGGGGAGGCGTTTAAGCAATCGCAAGAATTGGGCGACGCGCCTGTTTCTGACCCGCGGATCTCGGCTGGTCCGTGAGGTCGATCGAAAATTGAGTTGAGTGATCCCCGTCAGGTGTGATTCTGTCGCACGCTCGGCGTGAGAGAAGGGCGCATGGCGGCTTGCCCGGGATAGACTTTTGGGGGGATTTAATGAACAAGGCTCACATGGATTCCGGCGATGATCGGGGCATCGCGGCTCCATTACTCGCGGACGGTCCGCAAGATGCGAATTTGATCGCTGCGGGGAAGATCTCGGCCCGCCTCGATCGTCTTCCGCCGACGCGCTCGGTCTGGCTGTTGATCTCGCTGCTCAGTCTGGGGTTTTTCTTTGAACTCTATGATTTGCTGTTTACCGGATATGTCGCGCCGGGTTTGTACCGCAGCGGGATTTTCACCCCGGCGACGCCCGGCTTGTTCGGGACCTCGGGCATTGCCGGCTTCATAGCGGCCTTGTTCTCCGGCCTGTTCATCGGAACCATCGGCTGCGGCGTTCTCGCCGACAAGTTCGGGCGGCGCGCCATCTTCACCTATTCCCTGCTGTGGTACACGTTCGCCAACGTCGTCATGGCCTTCCAGACGACCGCGCTCGGGATCAACTGCTGGCGATTTGTCTCCGGCCTCGGATTGGGCGTCGAGATGGTGACCATCGGCACCTATCTTTCCGAACTCGCTCCGAAATATCTGCGCGGCCGGGCTTTCGCCTGCTGTCAGGCCGTCGGTTTCACGGCGGTGCCGGTCGTATCGTTTCTGTCCTATCTTCTGGTGCCCTCCGAGCCCTTCGGGATCGACGGGTGGCGTTGGATCGTGCTCATCGGGGCGCACGGGGCCATCTTCGTCTGGTGGATCCGGCGAAGGCTGCCCGAAAGCCCGCGCTGGCTTACCCAGAACGGCCGGATCGAGGATGCGGAGCGCGTCATGGCCAGGTTGGAAGCCAAAGTGGAGGCCGAATTCGGCCAACCGCTGCCTCCGCCCGGCCCTTCGATTCCCGCGACGCGTCATGGCCGGTTCGGCGATATGTGGGGGGCGCCCTACGGCAAGCGGATGTTCATGATGATCGTCTTCAACATCTTCCAGAGCATCGGCTTCTACGGTTTCGCCAATTGGGTCCCGACCCTGGTGGTCAAGCAGGGCGTGACGGTGACGAACAGCCTGCTCTACACCAGCATCATCGCCATCGCCGCCCCGATCGGTCCGATTATCGGGCTCTTCATCGCCGATCGTTTCGAACGCAAGACGGTCATCATGATCGCCGCCATGATGGTGATGGCGTCAGGACTTGTTTTCAGCCAGGTGAGGGATCCGAACCTGATCATCGTTCTGGGGATTTGCCTGACCCTGGGATCGAATATCATGTCCTATTCGTATCATTCCTATCAGGCGGAGTTGTTCCCCACGGGAATTCGGGCGCGGGCCGTCGGCTTCGCCTATTCATGGAGTCGCTTCTCGGCCATTTTCAACGCTTTCCTCATCGCCTTCTTCCTGGATCGCTTCGGCGTTCTGGGGGTGTTTCTCTTTATCGCGGCCGCCATGTGCGTCATCACTCTCGACATTGCGCTGCTGGGGCCGCGGACGAGAAACCTGGCACTGGAGGATATCGCCCATTAGAGTGATCTGCGACCACGTTGGGTCACTTACCCTTTCGTCATTGCCGGGCTTGACCCGGCAATCCATGGACCCCCGGATCAAGTCCGGGGGGGACGGAAAAACGATGATCCAATACGATCGCAAACCGCTCCAGGACCTTGGGACTCTGACGCTCGTCACCACAAGCCGAGGCGTTTCAGTTCCTCGATCATCTCCGGCGGCAGCGGATCCCCGGTGCCCGCCGTTTCGGAGAGGTCGGCGGGCGCGTCGGCGGTCTCGAGATAGCGCCATCCCTGGAACGCCCGTCTGGGTTGACGGCAGGTTTCGACCAATTGCCGATCGAGGACCAACCGGCAGCAGGCGCGGCCGTCTTCGTCTTCGT
Organism: Telmatospirillum siberiense; assembly: GCF_002845745.1. Classification (GTDB taxonomy): domain Bacteria; phylum Pseudomonadota; class Alphaproteobacteria; order Rhodospirillales; family Magnetospirillaceae; genus Telmatospirillum; species Telmatospirillum siberiense. The sequence continues at coordinate 58,089 of NZ_PIUM01000009.1, forward strand.
CTTCCCGAATGGCGAGCAGCTTCTGACGAGCCGCGATGGAGCCATGGATGACCCAATAAATCGATCCACCGTCCAAAAGCGCGTCCTGCCGCTTCGGACGCATCCGCGTGCGGTGGAATATTTCGCCAAAAGACTGCAGTCGATTGAGCTGAAGGGCGCGGAGATGGGCGGCATCGTCCACACCGACAGCGAGTTTGATCAGATGGATGGTCATCCGTCGCTTTGCTTTGTTCCCGTGTTCAGGCGGCGCGTCGTCTTGTATCAAATCTCGCTGATCGGCACCGATCACCGAGCCCTCAATGGGCCAGCCCCAGCCTCGATGAATCATCCTCATCGAGGCTGGGTATTACTCCCTCCCCGGACTTCAGGAAAGCGGGAAGCTCCAAAGCCGCATTTCGGTCTTGCCCAACAGGCAAACAGTGTTAACACTGCGCCGCCGGCGGCAATGTCAAGAGCGACCAGCAAAGATCCTGCGATGCGGGGCCGCCTTCATGTCCACCGATGATCGAAAATAAGGGGGAATGCCATCATGATTTGGAAACAGACGGCCGGTGCCGCTTCGGCTTTTGCGGTGTTGACCTGTGCGATGCTGGTTGGCGTGGCAACGGCATCCGCGGCCTCGCCGATCCGTTTCGGTGTGCAGGCGCCCATCACCGGCCCCTATGCCGACGAAGGCCAGGGCATCGAAAAGGCCGTGCGCCTGCTCGCCGAGCAGCAGAACGCCAAGGGCGGATTGCTGGGACGGCAGATCGAGGTGACGGTTTGCGACGATGAGGGCAAGCCTTCGCAGGCGGCGATCTGCGCCCGCCAGCTGGTGAACGCCAAGGTCGTCGCGGTGATCGGCTCCTACACCAGCGGCGCGGCGCTGGCCGCCGAGCCGATCTATGCCGCCGCCGACGTGCTCCAGACCTCCGACGGCACCAGCAACAAACTGAGCGAGCAAGGTTTCAAGACCTGGTTCGGCAATGCCGCGCCCAATTCGGCCGAGGCCGAGTTCACCGCCAACTATCTGGTCAATGTTCGTGCTTTCAAGCGGATCGCCGTTCTGACCGATCATTCGAGCTTCGCCACCGGGCTGGCCGACGAGGTGATCAAGAACATCGCGGCGGTCCACGGCAATGTCGTCGAAAAGGCCTTCGTCAACGCCGATTCGCAGAATTTCACGCCGGTCTTGACCAAGCTGAAGTCACTTAACCCGGATGTGCTTTATTATTCCGGCTACTTTTCCGATGGCGGCCTGATCCGGGCGCAGATGCAACAACTGGGAATGGATGCCGCCTTCGTCGGCGGCGACGCCAACCAGAACGTCTCCTTCGCCAAGATCGCCGGCGCGGCGGCCGGCGGTTCCGTCATCGTCAATGTGCCGGCGCCGCAGGATCTGCCCTATCCGGCCGCCAAGCAATTCGTCGCCGACTACAAGGCGAAATACGGCGCCTTGCCTCCCTCGGTGTTCACCCTGACCAACGCCGACGGCATGCGGGCCATTCTGGAGGCCATCGAAGCCACCAAGGGAACCGAGCCGGCGGCGCTGGAGAACCATCTGCATCACCTGGTGGATTTCCAGGGGCTGACCGGGACGTTCGCCTGGAACGAGCGCGGGGAGCGAACGGGAAGTCCCTTCGTTGCCTTCGAGGTGCAGGCGGATGGGGCGTACAAGATCCTCTATCCCGAGCCGGCCAAGTGACGTTTTCGGCTGAAAAAAAATAAACGGGACCGGTAAGGCGAGGGCATGGGTACATTCATTCAGCAGGTCTTCAACGGCCTGACCGTCGGTGGGATCTACGCGCTGATCGCCCTGGGCTATACGATGGTCTACGGCGTCATGCGCCTGATCAATTTCGCCCACGGCGATCTGTGTATCCTGGGTGCGTTCGTCGGCCTGACGCTGCTGACCGGCGCGGCGGGCAGCGGCCATTCCGGCGCGGTGCTGCTGCTGGCCGCCTTCGTGCTGGCGGTGGTGGTGATCGCCGCCGCCGGCGTCGTGCTGGAACTGGTGGCCTACCGGCCGCTGCGCAAGGCCGACCGGCTTTCCGCCGTGGTTTCGGCCTTGGGCGCGTCATTGCTCATCGAAAACAGCATCATGTTGATCTGGGGGCCGGACGTGCACGTCTTTCCCGGCGATCTGCTGCCGGCGACCACCTGGACGGTGGCCGGGGCCAGCATCACCTTCGTGCAGGTGATGATCATCCTGGCCTCGGTGCTGCTGATGGCGGCGCTTTACCTTTTCATTCACCACACCCGTTTCGGCACGGCGATACGCGCCACCGCCATCGACCAGGACACCGCACGGCTGATGGGGATCAAGGTCAACCGGGTCATCCTGACCGTCTTCGTGATCGGCCCCGCCTTGGGCGCCATCGGCGGTCTGTTCGTCGGCATCTATTATCGGGAAGCCTACTTCACCATGGGCTGGACCTACGGTCTCTATGCTTTCATCGCCGCCATCCTGGGCGGCATCGGCAACATTCCCGGCGCCATGCTGGGCGGCGTGCTGCTGGGCCTGTTCAACGCCTTCGCCGCCGGCTACATCTCCAGTTCCTGGCAGGATGCCATCACCTTCGCTCTTCTGATCGCCATCCTTCTGGTGCGGCCGACCGGACTTCTGGGCGAACCCGACGCGGGGAAGGTCTGATGCCGGGTATTTCTCCAAGCCGATCGGCGCCGAAGTCGCCGGCCCGTGCGTCCAGGGCGCTGTGGCCGTTGTTGTGGGTGGCCGGACTGACGGTGCCCGCCGTTCTTGACAGTTCCTGGGTATCGATCGCGGCGATGTTCGCGATCTATGCGGTCAGCGCCTTGTCCGAGGATGTGATTCTCGGGCGGGGGGGCATGTTCGACATGGGGCATGCCGTTTATTTCGGCGTCGGCGCCTATGCCACGGCGATTCTCAACACCAGCTTCGGTTGGCCGATCCTCGCCACCCTGCCGGCGGCGGTATTGCTGGCGGCGGCGGCCGGCGCCCTGCTCGCCGGTCCTTTGACGCGGCTGCGCGGCGACTATCTGCTGGTGGCCACCATCGGCTTCAATTCCATTTTCGTCCTGACGATGCAGAACGATCCGGGCGGCGTCACGGGCGGTTCGGACGGTATCACCGGCATCGGCGTTCCCTCGCTTTTCGGGTTTCCCCTGGCCAGCCAGAGCGCCATGTTCTGGCTCGACTGGGTGGTGCTGGGCATCGTCCTTTTGCTGATGCGCAATCTCGACCGCTCGGAATTCGGTCGGGCGCAACGCTATCTCAAGCAGGATGAACTGGCGGCCGGCACGCTGGGCGTCGACGCCCGCAAGGTCAAGACCCAGGCCTTCGCCCTGGGCGCCGGTCTGGCCGGGCTGGCCGGAACCCTGTTCGCCGTCCAGCTTTCGACGGTCAGCCCCGCCTCGTTCGTCTTTACCGAATCGGTGACGCTGTTCGCCGTGGTGATCGTTGGGGGACCGGGGTCTGTCCCCGGCGTGTTGCTGGGTACCGCATTGATGTTCGTCGTTCCGCAGATTTTCAGGGACTTCGCCCAATACCGCTATTTCGTCTTCGGTATCGCCATGATCGCCGTCATGGTGCTGCGGCCCCAGGGCCTGTGGCCCCAGCGGAGGCGCCGGGCATGAGCGCGCTTCTCGAACTGCGCGGCGTCGGCATCAGCTTCGGCGGAATGCGCGCCGTCGACGACCTCAGCCTGGCCATCGAGGAAGGGCATATCGCCGCCCTCATCGGTCCCAACGGCGCCGGCAAGACGACCGTCTTCAACATGATCACCGGCGTCTGCCGGCCGACCAATGGCGAGATCCTTTGGCAGGGGCGCAATATCGCCGGGGCGGCGCCGCACCAGATCGCCGCCCTGGGCATCCGGCGGACCTTCCAGACGATCCGGCTGTTTCCCGGCATGTCGGTTTTCGACAATGTCCGCGCCGGCTGTCATCTGCGGGCGCGTCAACGCTGGTGGCAGGGATTGCTGGGGCTGCCGGCCCAGCGGCGCGAGGAAGCCGCGCTGGCCGAGCGCACCCACGAAGTATTGCGCCGCCTCGACCTCGACGGAGCAGCCGACGAGATGGCGGTATCGCTGCCCTACGGCCTGCAGCGACGGGTCGAGATGGCGCGCGCCCTGGTCGTCCAGCCCAAGCTCGTCATTCTCGATGAGCCGGCGGCCGGATTGAACGACGCCGAATCGGCCGAACTCAGCCAAACCATTTTTGCCATCCGCGATTCGGGCGTGACGGTGCTGCTTGTCGAACATGACATGAATGTCGTCATGAACGTGACCGACCACATCGTGGTGATCAATTTCGGCCGCAAGATCGCCGAAGGCAACGCGGCCGCGGTGCGCGACGATCCGGCGGTGATCGAAGCCTATCTCGGGCGTGACGACGACGAGGAACCGGTCGCATGAGTCTGCTTGTCATCGAGGACTTGAGCGTCGCCTATGGCCAGATCGAAGCGCTTCGCGGTGTTTCCCTGACCGTGGAAAGCGGCGAGGTGGTGGCCATTCTGGGCGCTAACGGCGCCGGCAAGACCACCCTGATGCGGGCCATTTCCGGTTTGCTGCCGAAGCGCCGGGGGGCGGTCCGCTTCGATGGGACCGATATCACCCGGGCGCCGGCGGATCGCATCGTCTGTCTCGGTATCGCCCAGTCGCCCGAAGGACGGCGGGTGTTCGGCACGTTGAAGGTGGAGGAAAACCTGGCCTTGGGCGGGTTTACCAGATCGGCTCACGAAATCCGGCAGGGCCTTGAAACCGTTTTCGGCATGTTTCCCCGCCTTGCCGAGCGTCGCGATCAGTTGGCCGGCACATTGTCGGGCGGCGAGCAGCAGATGCTGGCGATCGGCCGGGCCTTGCTGGCCAGGCCGAAGCTTCTGCTGCTCGACGAGCCCAGCCTCGGCCTCGCCCCGATCATGGTGCAGAGCATCTTCCGCAGCCTGCGCGAGATCGCCGCCTCCGGCGTGACCGTGCTGATCGTCGAACAGAATGTGCGCTCGGCCCTGAAATTGGCGGACCGCGGCTATGTGCTGGAAGTCGGGCGGATCGTCCATGAGGACAGCGCCGCCCGTCTGTTGGCCTCTCCCGAGGTCCAGGCGGCCTATCTGGGAAAAGCCCACACCTGATCGGCGGATCTTCGCCCTGCGCCGGCGTTTGAGGCTTTTTAAATTTCGTCGTCCTATCAGAGCATTGCCAGCCTTGGATAAAACAGTAGCGGCCGGGCGAGGGGGGCCTAGCGTCCGCGCGACATAAAGACGTGTTTGTTTCTGCACACTTTTTCCGCGCTCGACGCGCGTAAGTCCCCCTCACCCCACTCGCTTGCGCTCGCCCCCTCTCCCGCAAAGCGGCCGAGAGGAGATCCTTGCGCCTGCGGGCGTCCCCGACGATGCAAAAAAATCATTATTCTGCGGGCCTTGAGAAATAATTTTTGGAAAAATTATGAATCATGATCGCCTGTGTAAAATCACACTATCGGATAATTCGAATCTCTGAACATTTTTCATTATAAATTGTCTTATGGCAAAAGGGTATGGCGACTCGCCGCATGAGATAACAATTCCTTACCCATAAGTGTTATACTAAAAAAAGACGCCGTGAATTTTGGTGGGATTCCGTCCCTCCGAAGGCCGTCCCCCCTTGCGCTTGGCGGTCCCAGCGCGGCATGGAAAGGTTCCCTTGAGACACCTCATCACTCGCGCCTTCGGGCGCGTGCCGTCGCCGTCGCCCTGGGACAACCAAGAGCCCCTTCGCGAAGAGTTGTTCGGTATCGAGCGCCTTGAAGATCATGCGCGCAGCCTGGCGGCCGCCCAGACCGTCATGGATAAGCCGGTTCGCGGCCTTCCCCTGGCCGGCCGGCTCGCCGACAACGCGGCCGTCATTCTCGCGGCCCATCGCGCCATCGGCAAGGCGGCCGAGGAGGAGGGGGCGACCACTCCGGCCGCGGAATGGCTGATCGACAATTATTATCTCGTCGAGCGGCAGATCCACGACATCCAGTCCAATCTTCCGTCCCGCTATTACCGGCAGTTGCCTAAGCTTGCCGCCGGGCCGCTTGCCGGGTATCCGCGCGTCTTCGGCGTGGCCTGGGCCTTTGTCTGCCACACGGACAGCCGCTTCGATTCCGAGATGCTGTATCGCTATGTCAGGGCCTATCAGGAGGTTCAGCCGCTGACCATCGGCGAGTTGTGGGCGCTGGCGATCACCTTGCGGATTGTCCTCGTCGAGAACTTGCGGCGCCTTGCCGGGGGGATCATGAGCAGACTCGTCGCCCGGCAGGAGGCGGACGTTCTGGCCGACCGCCTGCTGGGCGTCGGAGGGAGGGCCGCCGAGCCGGTGTCGGTGGTTCTCAAGGATCACGAAAAGGTTCCCCTGGCTTCCACCTTTTCGGTGCAGCTCGTCTACCGGCTGCGCGATCAGGATCCCCGGGTCACTCCGGCGCTGAACTGGCTCGACCAGCGTCTGGTCGCGCAGGGCATGACAACCGACGCGCTGGTGCATGACGAGCATCAGAGGCAAGGCGCCGCCACCGTCAGCATCCGCAACATCATCACCAGCATGCGCTTGATTTCCGACGTCGATTGGACCGAGCTGGTCGAGCGCATCAGCCTGGTCGACGATGTGCTTGCCGCCGGTAGCGACTTTTTGGAGATGGATTTTCCGACGCGCAACCTCTATCGCAATGCGATCGAGGATTTGGCGCGAGGAGCCGGACGGACGGAAATCGACATCGCGCGGAGCGCCGTTCTGACTGCGCGCGAAGCGGACCCGGCGGACCTCGCCGACGGCCGCAGGGGCGAGGCCGGTTACTATCTTTTCTCCGGAGGGCGGCGCTCCTTCGAGGGGAAGATCGGCTATCGACCGCCATTGCGCCGCTGGCCCCGGCGGCTGAACCGTTTCGGCATCGGTGGTTATGCGGCGGCCATCGCTATTGTCAGTGCGGCTCTCCTCGCCTTTCCCCTGCTTGTCCTGACCGCGACCGGGCTCGGCGGCCTCTGGGTCGGTCTGCTGGGCATCCTCGGGGCGATTCCCGCCATCGACGTGGCGGTCGCGCTGGTAAACCGTGGGGCCGTCTGGACGTTCGGCGCGGCACGTCTGCCCGCCCTGGAATTGCGCGACGGCATCCCCTCCCATCTTCGCACGATGGTCGCCGTGCCGACGCTTCTGACCTCGCTGGAAACGATCGAGGAGCAGATCGAACGACTTGAAGTCCATTATCTGGCGAGTCCGGAAGGCGATCTTCTGTTCACCTTGCTTTCCGACTGGGGCGATGCGGACACCGAAACGGTCGATGGGGACGCGGAACTTCTCGCCGCGGCCGCGGCCGGCATCGCGCGCCTCAATCATCGCCACGGTCCCGCTCCGGGTGGCGTGCGTTTTCTGTTGCTGCATCGCCGGAGGGTCCGGAATGACGGCGAGGGGCGGTGGCTCGGCTGGGAACGCAAACGCGGCAAGCTGCACGAGTTGAATCGGCTGTTGCGCGGCGCCACCGATACCACATTCATCGATATCGATGGCCTGCCGCCGAGCGTCTCCGCGGATGTTCGCTATGTGGTCACCCTCGACGCCGACACCAGGCTGCCGCGCGACGCGGTGCGCCGGCTGATCGGCAAGATGGCGCACCCGCTCAACCGCCCGCGCTTCGATGCCGTGGCGGGCCGGGTCGTGGAAGGTCATGCGGTGATACAGCCGCGGGTGACGCCGTCCTTGCCCGTCGGCCGGGAAGGGTCGTTGTTCCAGCGCACCTTTTCGTCGATGAGTGGCATCGATCCCTATGCCGCCGCCGTCTCCGACGTCTACCAGGACATGTTCGGCGAAGGCTCTTATGCGGGCAAGGGCATCTACGACGTGGATGCGTTCGAAGCCGCTCTCGACGGCCGGGTGCCGGACTCGACGCTTCTCAGTCACGATTTGTTCGAGGGCGTTTTCGCCCGTGCCGGTTTGGCTTCCGACATCGAGGTTGTCGAGGAGTTTCCCGCCCGCTACGACGTCGCCGCCTTGCGGAGCCATCGCTGGGTCCGTGGCGACTGGCAGCTTCTGCCCTGGATCTTCGGACGCGGACCGTCCTCTGCGCGTATTCGGAGCGCCATCCCGGTAATCGGCCGTTGGAAAATGATCGACAATCTGCGGCGCAGCCTTTCGGCGCCGGCGGCCATCCTCGCCCTGCTGGGCGGATGGGCGTTGCCGTTCGACGCGGCGCTGGTCTGGACCATTTTCATATTGGCGTCGATTTTGCTGCCGACGTTGATTCCGGTGATCGGGGCGATCCTGCCGCGTCACCGCGGCATTTCCCTCGACAGCCACCTGCGCGCCCTCGGGGGAGATCTCCATCTCGCCATGAGGCTGTCGGTTCTGGAAATCTCATTCCTCGCTTATCAGGCGTATCTGATGAGCGACGCGATCGGGCGAACCCTTTTTCGGCTGATGATCACCCGCCGGCATCTGCTCGAATGGGTCAGCGCGGCGCAGGCGACGATCGGTCCCCGGCTTCGTCTTTTCGGCTTCTACCGCCGGATGAGCGGAGCGCTGCTGATCGGCTGTCTGGCGCTGGTCATAGCCGGGCTTTCCGGGCAGGGGACATGGCCCCTCGCGGCGGTCTGCGCGGCGCTTTGGATTGCCTCGCCGGCCATCGCCCGCTGGGTCAGTCTGTCCCCCCCCATCGCCAGCGGTCTGTCGGTGAGCGTTCCCGACGCGCGCACCCTGCGGCTGATCGCCCGCAGGACCTGGCGTTTCTTCGAGACCTTCGTGACGCCGGACGATCATATGCTGCCGCCCGACAACTTCCAGGAAACTCCGTGGCCGGTCCTGGCCCACCGCACGTCGCCGACCAATATCGGACTTTATCTTTTATCGGGGGCGACGGCCCGCGACTTCGGGTGGATGGGAACCGCGGAAGCGACCGGGTTGCTGGCGGAAACCCTTGAGACCATGGCCGGTCTCGTGCGTTTCGATGGTCATTTCTACAATTGGTACGACACCCGGGACCTGCGGTCTCTGGACCCGCCTTACATCTCTTCGGTCGACAGCGGTAACCTGGCGGGCCATCTGATCGCGCTCGCCAACGCGTTTCGGGAATGGCAGGGCCATCCCCTCGCCGACGCCAGGCGGTTGGCCGGCGTCGGCGACGCGCTCGATCTCGTCGGTGAGGAGGCTGCGCGGTTGGATGACGGCCGGCGCATGCAGACGGTCACCTGGCCGCAATTCAAACATGCGCTGGCCGAACTGGGCGCCGATGTCGCACGGCATCCCTTGGATGGGGAAACCATCGGCGAACGGTTCGCCGGACTGGCCGTTCAGGCCTCGATTCTGGCGGATATCGCCCGGGTTCTGGCCAGCGAGCGGGGTGACGACAGTGGCCAGGACATGCTGTTCTGGGCGGAGGCGACCCTGCGGACGATCGAAAGCCATCAACGAGATCTCGGTCAGTCCGACGCCGCGTTGATGGCCTTGCGGGAACGTCTGTCGGCCCTGGAGGAAAATGCCCGGGCCATGGCGCTCGGGATGGATTTCGGCTTTTTGCTCGACGGCGAGCGCAAGCTGTTGTCGATCGGCTATGTGGTGACCGAAAACCGGCTCGATCCCAGTTGCTACGATCTGCTGGCCTCCGAGGCCCGGTTGGCCAGTTTCATGGCGATCGCCAAGGGTGACGTGCCCGCCCGCCATTGGTTCCGCCTGGGCCGGACCGTCACGCCGGTCGCCCATGGCGCGGCGTTGATTTCCTGGTCCGGTTCCATGTTCGAGTATCTGATGCCGTCGCTCGTCATGCGGGCCCCGGCCGGCAGCCTCATCGAGCAGACCTGCCGGCTGATCGTGCGGCGCCAGATCGATTACGCGGCCTCGCAAGGCATTCCATGGGGTATTTCGGAATCGGCCTACAACGTTCGCGACCTGGAATTCTCCTACCAATATTCCAGCTTCGGCGTTCCCGGTCTGGGGTTGAAGCGGGGCCTTGGCGACAACGCCGTCGTCGCCCCCTACGCGACCGCGCTCGCCACGATGGTCGACCCCTCGGCGGCGGTACGAAACTTCGAAAGGCTGGCCGGCGTCGGCGCGCGTGGCCGCTATGGTTTTTACGAGGCCATCGACTACACGCCCGGCCGCCTGCCGGATGGCGAAGGCGCGGCCATCGTCTGCGCCTATATGGCTCATCATCAGGGCATGTCGATCGTCGCCATCGCCGATGCGCTGCTCGATGGTCTGATGCGGGCGCGATTCCATGGCGAACCCATGGTCCAGGCGACGGAATTGCTTCTTCAGGAGAGGACGCCGCGCGACGTCGCGGTGGCCCGTCCCCTGGTGGCCGAACCGAAGGCTTCGACCAGGGTTCTGGAAACAGAGCCGTTCGACGGTCGGCGACTGGATAGCCCGCAGGGCGCCACTCCCGCCACCCATCTGCTCTCGAACGGGCAATATGCGGTGATGCTGACGGCCGCCGGATCGGGCTACAGCCGGTGGGGCGATTTTTCGGTGACGCGCTGGCGCGAGGATCCCACCTGCGACGACTGGGGGTCCTATATCTATCTGCGGGACGTGGTCGACGGCACCGTGTGGTCGGCCGGTTTTCAGCCCTGCGGGGTCGAGCCCGACGCCTATGACGTCCTGTTCAAGGAGGACCGGGCCGAGTTCACCCGCCGTGACGGGACCCTGACGACCACCCTGGACGTGCTCGTCTCGGGGGAATACGCGGCTGAAGTCCGTCGCGTCTCGATCTCGAATTCCGGGTACCGGACGCGTGAGATCGAGGTCACGTCCTATGCCGAACTGGCGTTGGCGCCTCAGGCGTCGGATACGGCCCATCCGGCCTTTTCAAAGCTGTTCGTCGAGACCGAGTATCTCTCCGAGCTTGGCGTCATCCTGGCGACGCGGCGACGGCGCGGACCCGACGAGCCGCAAATCTGGGCCGCCCATCTTTCCGTCGTCGACGGCGAGGCGGTCGGCAAGCCGCAGGTCGAAACCGACCGGGCCCGGTTTCTCGGCCGAGGCTGTGGCGTTCGGACGCCGATCGCGATGATCGATGGGCGCCCCCTGTCGAACACGACGGGCACGGTGCTTGATCCCGTCTTCGCGATGCGCCGGCGTCTGCGCATCGCACCCGGCACGACGGTGCGCGTCGCCTTCTGGACGATGGTCGCGGCGGAGCGGGACGCGGTCCTCGATCTTGCCGACAAGCATCGGGAGGTCACCGCCTTCGAGCGGGCGACGACGCTGGCCTGGAGCCAGGCGCAAGTGCAGCTTCGTCACTTGGACATCGATCCGGGCGAGGCGAGCCTGTTTCAGCGTTTGGCCGGACATCTGCTTTACGCCGCACCGACCTTGCGTCCGTCTTCCGACGCCATCCGGCGCGGCGGCGGCGGCCAGTCGGATCTCTGGCCACAGGGGATTTCCGGAGATCGGCCGATCGTCCTGCTGCGTATCGATGATGTCGAGGATCTCCCTATCGCGCGGCAACTGCTGAGGGCTCACGAATATTGGCGCATGAAGCAGTTTTCCGTCGATGTGGTCATCGTCAACGAGCATGCGCCCTCCTACGTTCAGGATCTGCAGAGCGCTTTCGATACCCTGGTCCGGTCGGGCCAGTCACGGCGTCGGATCCATGCCAAGGTCCCGTCGGGACAGGTTTTCATTCTGCGGGCCGATCTGATCTCGGGGGAGATGCGCGCCCTGCTTTCATCAGTGGCGCGGATCGTCCTCGTCGGTCAGCGCGGACGACTTTCCGATCAGCTCGACAGGGCACCGGAGGCCAAGGCCTCTCCCTATCCCGTCACCAATCGGGGGCATGGGGTGGGGGCTCGGATTTCGCCGCCTTTGCTCGATCTTGAGTTTTTCAACGGACTGGGTGGATTTGCCGATAATGGCCGGGAGTATGTGACGGTGCTCGGCCCCGGCCAATCGACGCCGGCCCCATGGATCAACGTTATCGCGAATCCGCGGTTCGGCTTCCAGGTGGCGACCGAAGGAAGCGGTTACACCTGGTCGGTCAATAGCCGTGAGAATCAGATAACGCCTTGGTCGAATGATCCGGTGAGCGATCGTTCGGGCGAGGCATTCTATCTGCGCGACGACGACACCGGCGATCTCTGGAGCCCGACCGCCCTGCCGATCCGTGACGAGTTGGGGAGTTATATCGCCCGCCATGGCCGTGGATACAGCCGATTCGAACATTCGTCGCATGGGATCGACGCCGACCTTCTCCAGTATGTGGCGCTCGGAGATCCGATCAAGATCTCGCGCCTGACGCTGCACAACCGTTCGGGTCGGACGCGGCGTCTTTCGGTGACCGCCTATGTGGAATGGGTGCTGGGTCCGTCACGCACCGCGTCGGCGCCGTTCGTGACGACCGAGATCGATCCGAACAGCGGCGCGATGTTCGCCCGCAATCCGTGGACGCCGTCATTCGGGGCGTCTGTCGCCTTCGTCGACTTGAGAGGGCGGCAGAGCGACTGGACGGGCGATCGACGGGAGTTCATCGGGCGCAACGGGACTTTGGCCTGTCCGGCGGCGCTGGTGGGCTCTGGCCCGTTGTCCAATAAGGTGGGGGCCGGCCTCGATCCCTGCGCCGCCTTGCGGACCACGCTCGAATTGCCGGCCGGCGGTGTCGCCGAGATTGTCTGCTTCCTTGGCGAGGCGTCCTCCGCCGACGATGCGCGGAGCTTGATCTCGCGCTACCGCGAGGAGGATCTGCAAGCCGTGCGCTCCGAGGTCAGCCAATACTGGGATGATCTGCTGGGAGCGGTTCAGGTGACGACACCCGACCGTTCGATGGACATCATGCTGAACGGCTGGTTGCTCTACCAGACGGTGGTTTGCCGGCTATGGGCCCGGTCCGCCTTTTATCAGGCAAGCGGCGCTTATGGCTTTCGCGATCAGCTCCAGGACGGGATGGCGATCACCTCGGTTTGCCCGGACCTGACGCGCGAGCATCTGCTGCGGGCGGCGGCCCGGCAGTTCGTCGAAGGCGATGTCCAGCATTGGTGGCTGCCGCATTCCGGCCAAGGCGTGCGCTCGCGCATCTCCGACGACAGGGTTTGGCTCGCCACCGCCGTTGCTCATTATGTCGATACGATCGGCGATGGGGAGATTCTTGACCAGGATCTGCCGTTCCTCGAAGGCCAAAGGCTGGAGGAGGGGCAGCACGACAGCTTTTTCCTGCCGACCGTCTCCGAGCGGACGGCCAGCCTGTTCGAGCATTGCGCCAGTGCTCTCGACCATAGTCTGGCCGTCGGCCGTCATGGGGTGCCGTTGATCGGTACCGGTGACTGGAACGATGGGATGAATCGTGTCGGGGAAAGGGGCCTGGGAGAAAGCGTGTGGCTGGGCTGGTTCCTTTACGCCGCCCTGACGTCTTTCATTCCGCTGGCCGAGGCCCGCCACCAGACGGTTCGCGCCGCCCTCTGGCGCGCCCATGCCGGAGCGATCCGGGAGTCCCTGGACCGTGAGGCCTGGGACGGCGAATGGTACCTGCGCGGCTGGTTCGACGACGGGACGCCTTTGGGGTCTGCGGGCAGCCAGGAGTGCCGCATCGATTCCATCGCCCAGTCCTGGGCGGTGATTTCGGGGGCCGCCGATCCGGTTCGTGCCGCCGACGCCATGGCGGCGGGCGAGCGACACCTGATCCACCCGGCGGATAAGGTGGCCCTGCTCTTCACGCCGGCCTTCGACAAGATGCCTCTCGATCCCGGCTACATCAAGGGCTACCCCCCCGGTATCCGTGAGAACGGGGGGCAATACACGCACGCCGCCTTATGGTCGGTGATGGCCTTCGCGGCGCTCGGCGAGGGCGATAAGGCTTCCGCGTTGTTCTCGCTTCTCAATCCCATCAACCACGCCCGCACGCGGGCGGACGTGCATCGTTACAAGGTGGAGCCTTTTGTCGTCGTCGCCGATGTCTATGCGACCCCACCCCATATCGGGCGCGGCGGTTGGACCTGGTACACGGGGTCGGCGGGGTGGATGCAACGGGCGGGGATCGAGAGCATTCTCGGGCTAAGTCTGCATGGCGATGGCATTCGACTCGATCCTTGCATCCCGAAAGGGTGGCCGAGCTTCGAGATAACCTTCCGGCATCGTTCCGCCAGATACGAGATCCGGGTCGAGAATCCCGACAGAGTGGCCAAGGGCGTTGTTTCGGCCCTGTTCGATGGGGCTGAAATCTTGGCACGGCCATTGTGCCTGCCGTTGCTGGACGACGGCGTCACCCATCATGTCGATGTGAAGCTTGGTGTCCCGGTTGGACCCTCGGTATGAGGAGTGTTGCGGATAAAATAATAATAATTGTTAAAATAATATTTGGAGGTTTTGTGTATATTATGCGGATGTTCTTGAAAAATGACATATCGATCCCAAATACAAATATCATTTCCATAATTTTGTGATGATCATGAAACAGGTTTCGTGCCCGGCTTTGTCGCTGTGGACGTCGGTCAAAGGGTATCTTGTTCCGCCCATCGTGCTTCCCGTGGTTTTTGTTGTCGGTCTGGTGAGCTGGGTGCTGCTCCGTGGAGCTGCGGGCTGATCGTCATCGAAATTCCGCCATTGGAGAACGCTCATGCCCTTCTCGCTTTATCCGGGCGCCTCGGCGCCCGACTTCCATAACAACCGGCGGCAGGCCGCCATCGATCATCTGCTGAAAATCGGGGTCAATCCCTTTGAGGCGACGTTCGTCATTCCGGAAGCCCGTCACCCCGGGACTTCGTCGGAATTCGAGGACCGCTACATTCATGAAATGCGGACGATGCCGCGGCTTCCCGTCGAGACGGCATGGGAATTGGCGGATATGAGGGCTCATATCAAGTCTCTCTCGGCCCACATCGCGGCGCAGAGAGGTCTTAGTTTGTCATGTTCGGAAAGCAGAATTGAGCGCGTAAAAATAAAATAATAATATACTATTATTTTGCTTTGTTTTGTGTGGTGTTTTCGTTGCAAAATAAATGTGCGGTGTAGTGATTCTGTGAATTTTCAGGGAGTTTTCACGATGACGACCAAGGTCGAGCCGCTCGGATTATACCTTAGCGCCATTCCTCTCCAGCGAGCCAGAGTATCGCCGTCCCAAGACCGGGAGAAAAGCCGTCGGATCCTCGTCCATCGCTACAAGGTCGGGCAGGTTTTGCATTATTCGCCCGGCATCTTCGAGGCCGTGGCGTGGCAAGGCCTCTATCGCGTCGTTCGTTTGCTGCCCGCCGAAGGGGGCGATAATCAGTACCGCCTCAAGAACGAGGCCGACGGACATGAACGCGTTGTCCGCGAGAGTCAGCTCTCCGCAGACTGACGGAAATAACATTCCGCACCAAGTCTCGATGCTTTATTGCTGTCGAGGCTTGGTGTCATATATTTCCGCCGTTATCTTTTATAATTTTCTGATACCAGAAATAGCTGTCTTTACGAATGCGGCGCAGGTCTTTCGGATCCCGTTCGTCGCGATCGACATATACGAGGCCGTAGCGCTTCTGATAGCCGTTCAGCCAACTGAGAATATCGGTGAAGGACCATACGCAATAGCCAAGGAGGTCGACCCCGTCGGTGATCGCTTCCCTGCATGCGGCGATATGGTCTTTCAGATAGGCGATACGATAGTCGTCGTGGATCAGATCGCCCCTTTCCAGGCGATCGAATTCGCCCAGACCATTTTCTGTGATCAGGATCGGTAAGCCGTAGCGGGAAGAAAGGCGCCGCAGCCCGAGGCGCAACCCGGTGGGGTCGATCGCCCAGTCCCAATTGGTTGTCTCGACGTGAGGGTTGGGGCGGGTCTTGTAAAGGCCGGGCACGCCGCTGGCGGGTGTCGTCCCTTTCTCGCCCGTCGTATTGATGCCCCGCATCGTTTCCCCGTCCGGCGGATTGTCCGCATAGGTCAGGGTTTGATAATAGTTGATCCCGATAAAGTCCGGACGGCCTTGCGCCAGCAGATCCCTATCGCCGGGGAGGATCTCCGGCGCTTCTCCCGTTTTGCGCAGATAGGCGAGAGCGGCGCCGGGATATCGGCCCAGACAATAGGTGTCCAGCCACCAATGATTGGTGAATTCCTCGGCGTTTTCAAAAGCCAGCATGTCCCGGGGGTCGGGGGAGGCGGGATAGGCGGGGGAATAGGCGAAGCTGGGTCCGATCAGGCCATCCGGGACCAGGTCACGGAAGGCCGCGATCGCCCCGGCATTGGCCAGGAAGGCGTGGTGATTGGCCTGGAAGAAGCGTTTGCGGTTCCGCACGCCGGGGGGGTGAGTCCCCAACTGGTAGGCATTGGTCAAATTGTAGTTCTGTTCGTTCAGCGATACCCAGAAGCGCACCTTTCCGGCGAGGCGCCGGAACAGCGTGACGCAATATCGTTCGAAATCGGCGACGATGCGGCGGCTTTCCCAGCCGCCATAGTCATCCTGCAGCGCCTGTGGCAGGTCCCAGTGGTAAAGCGTCAGAATGGGCTCGATATCATGTGCCCGCAGGGTGTCGATGAGCTTCTCATAAAAGGCGAGGCCGGCTTCGTTCAGCGGCCCTCGGCCATCGGGATACAGCCGGGGCCAACTGACCGAAAAACGATAGGCCTTCAGCCCCATTTCAGCCATCAACGCGATGTCTTCCCGGAAGCGGTGATAATGGTCGACCGCCACATCACCATTGCTGCCCTGAAAGGTTCTGCCGGGCTGTTTGCAGAAACCGTCCCAGATCGACGGTCCCTTGCCGTCGACATTCCACGCTCCCTCCGCCTGATAGGCGGCCGAGGCCGCGCCCCACAGGAAGCCTTGGGGAAACCCGTCGAGTTCGTGATGGTGCATGGGAGCGTCCTCTGCAGAGAGACCCGGAATGGAAGCGATTGCGCATGATAAATCATCCTCGGCGCTAAATGTCCGGTGAGTTTTGTCTTTTGACGTCGGCGGCGGAGTACGGTAGAAGGTTTTCAGAACGCGTTCTTTGAACATGTTCATGAATGTTCGCCGCAGAGGATTTCCGCCATGCCCAGGCCGCCGCAAAGCGACGAGGAAAAAGCCCAGACCCGGTGCCGCATCCTGGATGCGGCGCGGACCTTGTTCGACGGGGACGGAATCAAGGCCGTCTCGATGCGCGCCATCGGCCGCCGGGTGGGGCTGACCGCCTCGGCGCTTTACGCCTATTTTCCCAGTAAGGTCGATTTGGTGCGCGGTCTGTGGAGCGACGCCAAGGACGATCTGACCCGCCGCCTGCAAGACATTTCCCTCGCCCATGCCGATCCGCTGGAGGCGATCCGCGCCTTGGGCGCGGCCTATGCGGCGTTCGGCATCGAGGATCCGCTGCGGTTCCGCGTGCTGTTCCTGTGGGATGACGATTCCATGAACGACGATTTCTACAGCCGGGAGGAAAACCAATCGCCCTATTTCGTTCTGCGAGACAGGGTGGCTGAGGCGATCGGGCGGGGATTGATCGCCGGACCCGACGACGCCGATCTGGTGGCGCAGGCCGTGTGGGCGTCGGTCCACGGGGTGGTGGTTCTCAACAACACCTGCCCGGATTTTCCGTTCCGTCCGCCCGGTCTGTTGGTGTCGACCGTGATGGATGCCGCCCTTGGCGGACTCCGCCGGGGAATCGTCGAGGGAGAAGGGCGATGAGCAAGCGCAAGCCTTGGACCTTGGCGGTCGGCGCCGGACTGATCTGCTGCCTTTGGGGGCTGGCCGGCTGCGATGGCTCAACCTCCGCTCCCGAACCGGAAATCAGGCCGGTCAGGACGCAGAAGATCCATTATCAATCCCTGGCCGATCTGCCCAGCCTGGTGGGCGACATCCGCCCCCATTACGAAAGCGATCTGGGCTTCAAGATTTCCGGGCGCGTTCTCGTCCGTTCCGTCCAACTGGGGACGATCGTTCATAAGGGGCAGGTCCTGGCCACCCTGGACGATCAGGACCAGCGCAACCAGCTTCGCGCCTCCTCGGCCGATCTGGCTTCGGCGCAGGCGACCCTGGACCAGGCGGCGGCCGAGGAACGCCGCCAGATCGCGCTTCACCAGGACGGCTGGGCCACCCAGGCGAAACTGGAATCGGCGCGGCAGGCGCGGCAGACGGCGGAAGCCGCCGCCGCCGCCGCCGCCGCCAAACTCCGGCTGGCCAAGGACCAGCTGGACTATGCGACCTTGCGCGCCCCCGAGGACGGCGCCGTCACCCAATTGGGGGCGGAGGCGGGGCAGGTCGTCTCCGCCGGACAACTGGTGGCGCGCCTTGCCCGCCTCGATCGCAAGGACGCGGTGGTCTCGGTGGCCGAATCGGCGATCGGCGCGGTGCCGCTGAACAGTAAGGCCGATGTTTCCCTGCTGGATTTTCCCGCCGTCAAGACCAGGGGAACGGTGGCGGAAATCTCGCCCGCCGCCGACCCGGTGACGCGGACCTATACGGTCAAGGTGGCGTTGCCGGACGGGATACCCGACATGCGCCTGGGCATGTCGGCGGTGGTCCGGTTCGCCTCCCCCGAACGGCGTCTGGCGGAACTGCCCGGTGCCGCCCTGTTCCAGCAGGACGGCAAGCCGGCGATCTGGGTGGTGGAGCCCGAGCGGCTGACGGTGTCGCTGGTTCCGGTGACGTTGTACCAGATGGATGACGAGCGTCTTCTGGTCGAAGGCGGCCCGGCGGAAGGGGCCCGGGTGGTGACGGCGGGAATTCAATTCCTGCGTCCCGGACAGAAGGTCCGCCTGGCGGCTTCGGAGCCGGCGCCATGAAGGGCTTCAATCTTTCCGAATGGGCGCTGGGACACCGTTCCCTGATGATTTATCTGATGGTGATGTGCGCGGTCGCCGGCGTCTGGGCCTATGCCACCGCGGGGCGTGACGAGGATCCGCCCTTCACCATCAAGACCATGGTGGTCAAGACCCTGTGGTCCGGCGCCACCACCGACGAAACCTTGAATCAGGTCACCGACCGCATCGAAAAGAAGCTCGAGGAACTGCCGTCGCTCGACTATCTGCAAAGCTATACGGCCCCCGGCGAATCGGTGATCTTCGTCACCTTGAAGGATTCGACGCCCCCCGGCCAGGTGGCGGATCTCTGGTATCAGGTCCGCAAGAAGACGGGTGATATCGCCCATTCGCTGCCGCCCGACGTGCAGGGTCCCTATTTCAACGACGAATTCGGCGACACTTTCGGGGTGATCTACGGCTTCACCGCCGACGGTTTCGGCTATCGCGACCTCAAGGACTATGTGGAGACGGTCCGGGCCGAGCTTCTGCGCCTGCCCGACGTCGGCAAGATCGATTTGATCGGGGTGCAGGAGGAAAGGGTCACCCTGGAATTTTCCAGCCGCCGGCTGGCCAATCTCGGCATCAGTCAGTCCCAGGTGATCGACAGCCTGAACGCGCAGAACGCGGTGGCTCCCGCCGGCGTGCTGGAGGGCGGGGGCGAGCGCATCCTGCTGCGGGTCAGCGGCGGTTTCCGCGACGAGGCCGATCTGGCGGCGATCAACCTGCGCAGCAACGGACGCTTTTATCGATTGGGCGACGTCGCCGACATCCATCGCGGGTTCGCAGATCCGCCCCAGCCGATGTTCAGGGTCAACGGCAAGCCGGCCATCGGTCTTTCCCTGTCGATGGCCAAGGGCGGCAACAATCTGCGCCTGGGCGAGAACATCCGCCGGCGCATGGCGGAGTTGGAGCGCGACCGCCCGATCGGCATCGAGGTCACCCAGGTGGCCGATCAGCCCGAGGTGGTGAGCCAATCGGTGCATGGTTTCGTCAAGGCGTTGACCGAGGCGGTGATCATCGTTCTCGCCGTCAGTTTCCTGAGCCTCGGCCTGAGAGCCGGCGCGGTGGTGGCTCTGTCCATTCCGCTGGTCCTGGGGGCGACCTTCGTCGGTATGAAGATGGCGGGGATCGACTTGCAGCGGGTATCGCTGGGCGCCCTGATCATCGCCCTCGGTCTTCTGGTCGATGACGCCATGATCACCGTCGAGATGATGATCAAGAAGCTCGAGGAGGGCTTCTCCCTGCTCAAGGCGGCGACCTTCGCCTACAGCTCGACGGCCTTCCCCATGCTGACGGGGACGCTGGTGACGATGATCGGCTTCGTGCCGGTCGGGTTCGCCAACAGCAGTTCCGGCGAATATTGTTTTTCCATTTTCGCCGTCATCGCCATTGCGCTGCTCATCTCGTGGTTCGTCGCGGTGCTGTTTTCGCCGCTGATCGGGGTGGTGATCCTGCCCCGGCGTCCCAAGCCTCAGGCCGAGGGTGGCGTGGCGACACGGGTGACCGGCGGCTTCCGGCGGGTCCTGCTCTGGTGCCTGCGCCATCGGGGATGGACGATCGGCGGCACGCTGGCGCTTTTCCTGCTGTCGTTGGCCGGCGCCACGCGGCTCGAACAGCAGTTTTTTCCGGTCTCCGAACGGCCTGAACTGCTGCTCGACGTCACCTTGCCGCAAAGCGCCTCGATCCGGGCCACGGAAAAGGCCGTGGAGCGGTTGGAGACGCGGCTGGCCGCGGACAAGGATGTCGCCGGTTTCAGCTTCTATGTCGGCCAGGGCGCCGTGCGCTTCTATCTGCCGATGGACGTGCAACTCGATCACGACTACTTCGCCCAGGCCGTGGTGATCGCCCGCGATGTCCATCAGCGCGACGCCCTGGCGGCCAGGCTTCAGCGGGAAATGTCGGAAGAGCTGTCGGCGGCGGGGGCGATGGTCCGTGTCGCGCCGCTGGAACTGGGGCCGCCCGTCGGCTGGCCGCTAAAGTACCGCGTCAGCGGTCCGGACCCGGAGCGCGTGCGCCAGGCGGCGTTCGATCTGGGCAGCGTGATCGCCGCCGACCCGGCGGCGCGGACGGTGCATTTCGACTGGAACGAGCCGATCAAGACGGTGCGGCTCAAGGTCGATCAGGACAAGGCCAGGCTGCTGGGGGTGACCTCGCGGGATCTGGCGCAGGCGTTGCAGACCCTGTTCAGCGGCAAGACCATCTCGCAATTGCGCGACGCCACCTATCTGATCGACGTCCAGCTCCGTGCCCCTTCCGGCGAACGCGGCGATCTCGACTCGCTGCGCCAGCTCCAGTTGTCGCTGGGCGGCGGCCGCAGCATTCCCTTGGGCGAAGTGGCCAAGCTCGACTATGGCATCGAGCAACCGATCGTTTGGCGGCGCCAAAGGTTGCCCACCCTGACCGTGCTCAGCGATGTGGCGGGCGGCATCCAGCCGGCGACGCTGGTCGAACGTCTGGCCCCGGCCGTCCAGCGCTTCGCCGCCGGCCTGCCCGCCGGCTACCGCGTCGAGACCGGCGGAACGGTGGAGGAAAGCGCCAAGGGTCAGGCTTCGGTCAATGCGGTGATGCCGGTGATGGTCCTGTTGATGCTGACCGTGCTGATGGTGCAACTGCAAAGCTTCCAGCGGCTGCTGCTGGTGGTCAGCGTGGCGCCGCTGGGACTGATCGGAGTGGTGGCGGCGATGCTGCCCTCCCATACTCCGATGGGGTTCGTCGCCACTTTGGGATGCATCGCCCTGATCGGCATGATCATCCGCAACTCGGTGATCCTGATCGACCAGATCGAACACAATATCACCGGGGGGATGGAGCGTGCCCAGGCGGTGGTCGACGCCACCTGCCATCGCATGCGGCCGATCCTGCTGACGGCCTCGGCCGCCATCCTGGGGATGATTCCGATCGCCTCGGAATCGTTCTGGCGGCCTTTGGCCTATGCCATCATGGGCGGCCTAGTGGTGGCGACGCTGCTGACGCTGCTGTTCCTGCCGGCGGCCTATCTCACCTGGTTTGGCATCGTTGATCGCCGTGGCGGCCGGGGAGGGCGGGCGACGGCCAAGGGCAAGGAGGCGGCGCGCTCACCGGTGTAGCGGCCGGCCGACGCCTCGCGCGCGGCCCGCGTCAATTCGTCGTGCTGACCGTCCAGGCGGCGCTGGCGACGTCTTCGCGTTGTCCCAAGGCGGCGACTACGGCATCGAGTTCGTCCGGTTCGGCGGTGTTCGGCACCAGAACCGCCGCCAGCTCGACCTCGTCCTCGCCTTCGGACAGGATCTCGATTTCGCGGATCGGATAGTTGGCGCCCTCCAATTCACGGAACAGAAGTTCGCGGACGTCGGCCACAGCCGACGGGTCGCAGACGACATGGACGCGGTAGCTGGCCTCGGTCACCCGCTCGTCCATCGGTTTGCGGTTGATATGGTTGACCAAGGGGCGCAGCAGGGTGTTTCCCGCCAGGACGAAGCCGGTGAGCAGGATGGCTTCGGCGGCATATCCGGCGCCGCAGAAGGCCCCCACCGCCGCCGAACACCAGAGCGTCGCCGCCGTGTTCAACCCGCGTACATGGGTTCCCTCCTTCATGATCACCCCGGCGCCGAGAAAGCCAATGCCCGAGACGATGTAGGAGATGATCCTGGTGGCGCCCTCTCCTCCCATCAGATGCATGCCGATGTCGGCGAAGGCGGCGGCGCCGAGCGCCACCAGGACATTCGTGCGCAATCCCGCCGTGCGCTGACGGTATTGGCGCTCAAGGCCGATCACGGTGCCGAGGACGAAAGCCACGGCCAGAACGACGAAGCTGTCGCCCAGGGAGGCGAGATCGAAAGAGGAGAACGCTCTCAAACGGGAGATCCTTATCCTGGGAAGCGGGCCGGCGGAAAGCTATCCCTTCGCGCGGGCGCCGGGTCAAGCCGCATTAGCGTGACATTTTCGCAAAAGGGCCCGCGCCCCGCCGGCCTTGCCGGCAATTATCGGGAATGTGCGCGAAGCGCGCAGGGCGTTGGCGCGAAGCCCAGGGTTTCGGAGAAACCCGCCCGGCGATTGAGGGCTCGGTGATCGGTTTCGATCACCGAGAGTTGGTATGATACCGGCGAACCTATGAAATGACCTTCTGCAGCCACGGCTGATAGCAGAGGGTTTTGATCCGGTCTGTGTCGGCGATGAGTGCGTTCCAGGCGTCACAGCATGCGTCAATGATGTCCTCTCGATCGGCCCAGAGGCCGAATGAAAGGAAGCGCTCGCGTAAGAACAGCCAGATTCGCTCGACCGGATTGCTTTCCGGGGAATAGGGCGGAAGGGGGACAAGGGTGATGTTGTCGGGAGTAGCCAGGGAATTGCTGGCGTGCCAACCGGCACCATCCAAGACCATGACGGCGTGTTCGTTCGGAGGCAGTGTCTTGGCGAATTCTGCCAGGAATAGCGTCATGGTGCGGGTGGAGACTTCGGGAAGAACGAGGGCGAAACCCTCTCTGGTGACGGGCTGAACGGCACCGAAGATATAGGTCCAATCGAAACGATGGTCGCAGAGCCCTGGCGGACGCTGTCCCCTGAGCCACCAACGGTGGCACCGTCGCCCTTTCTGCCCGACACGGGCTTCGTCCTGGAAGTACAAGGAGATTCGCTTGCCGGGGTGGGCGGACTCTGCCGCCGCTACAGCGTCGCGGAGCCCTTTTTTGAAAGCGTTCCTGCGCTTTGGCGTCGGTCTTGGGATGGACGGGACGCGCTTTCTGGCGCGACATATCCATCCGTCGCAGAATCCGGCTCAGGCTTCCGGGATGCAGCGTCTTGCCAAACTTGGCCGAAATCCAGATCGCCAGGCTGTCCCGCGTCCAGGTGCAGACTCCGTCCGCCTCAGGCTTTGGGCCTTTGAAGATGACGGTGGCCAGGCTTGCCTGTTCGGCCTCCGTCAGCCACTCGGGGCGATGCCCCTTCGGGCGATCAAACAACCCTGCGATCCCCTCGGCGTTGTAGCGCGTCACCGCATCCCGCAACGCCTGCCGTTCCATCCCGGCGAGCCCGGGCAGCCTCAGCTCGGCTCAGGCCATCCAGCGCGTTCGCTATGGCGTACGCCCGCGCCGCCGCTCGGCCATTGCCACAATGGCGCGCCCAGGACCGAAGCTCCGCCCCCGTCATTGCTTCCGATATATTGAGCCGACCCGACATGGTTCCCCCCGTATTTGGTGGAACCTCAGTGATTCATGATCCTTGCCGTTTGGCAAGCCCGGCTGAGTCAGATCAAGCGTTCGCCGGTATGAGTGGTGACCACAACCAAAAACCGTCAAAAAACTTAAAAAATTTACGCCAGGAATACTTTCCCGGACGCTGGGAACAGCACGCTGTTTCAGAAGGCCCTACGCTTCTTATGGCATTTGTCTCTGCGACATCCGACCGGGAAATCCCGTCGGATGCGTATTGGCTTGCCGTCGATCGTGATCATGTGGGGCGAAAGAAGCGATGAAACGGAATGGATTGTTGGCCGGTGCCTCGGTGCTGGCGGTGCTCGCCGGAATGGCGCCGATCGATGTCGCCTGGGCCGATTGCAGTGGCTCTCCTATCTCGGGATCCACTGGAGGCTGCACCTGGAATTCTGGCGATCTGTCCATCACCAGCACCGGCACCATCAGCGGCGAGGGCACTGGGGTTAAAATCGACGGCAGCATCGGGCAGCTTACCAACAGCGGCACCATCAGCGGCAGTCACGTCGGGATCGCTATCACCGTTACCAGCACCATCATCTCGACTGCCATGTTTACTTCGTGGGGCACCATCGGGACGCTTTCCAACAGCGGCACCATCACCGGCGGCACCTACGCGATTTATAATATCGGCAGCATCGGTACGATCACCAACAGCGGGGTGATCGCCGGCAATATCCTCAACACCAACGCCAACCCACTGACCATCGATGGCGGCGGCGGCGGCGCCATCGGCACCCTGACCGGCTATGCCGCCGGCAGCAAGGGGGTCATCACCAACACCGCGTCCGATCTGATCTTCGCTTCCGGCAACCTTCTGCTGAACGACGACATCAATGTGGGCAGCCACACGGTCACCAACAGCGGGGCTGCGCTCGCCCTGTCCACCATCGTTACCGTATCCGGCAATTACACGCAGACCGCCGGCACCCTGGCGCTGGACGGGTCCGGCGAACTGGTCGTCAGCGGTTACGCCAGTATTACCGGCGGCACAGTGGTGGCCGGCCTGGCCAGCAGTGGAAACTATCTGGTGGGCGAGACCGAGACCCTGATCAGCGCGTCATCCGGTTCGTCCTATAGCGATGCCTCGGTGACCTCGGGCCTGACTGGTCTGGCCGTCAGCGCCGATACCATCAGCGGCACCAATCTGGTGGTCGGTTATCTCAACGATTACATCGGCGGCAGCATCGCGACGCTCTCCAACGGCGGCACCATCAGCGGCACCACCTATGGTCTTTATGTGGCCAGCTCCGGATCGTTGGGCGGTCTGGTCAACAGTGGCACCATTAGCGGTGCGGGCATCGGGGTTAATAACGGCGGCGGCATCGGGACGATCACCAACAGCGGCACCATCAGCGGCGGCACCGGGGTTTATAACGGCGGCGGGATCGGAACGCTTTCCAATAGCGGCATCCTCAGCGGGAGCCGCGGGTTTAACAACGGCGGCAGCATCGATGCGGTCACCAACAGCGGTCTCGTCCACGGCGGGCACACCGGGATTTGGAACAGCGGCAGCATCGGGACGCTGATCAATAGCGGGACCATCAGCGGCAGCATCGCCGCGATCAATAATTTCTCCTACACCGCCAACAGCGCCACCGTCATCGGCAGCATCGGTGTGATCACCAACAGCGGGGTGATCGCCGGCAACATCATCAACGACACCTCCAACGCCCTGACCATCGACGGCGGCAGCGGATCCGTCTTCGGTACCCTGAGCGGCTATGCCGCGGACACGGCGGGCACCATCACCAGCACGCTCTCCAACCTGACCTTCGCCTCGGGCAATCTGTGGCTGGACGACGACATCAACGTCGGCGCCTATAGCGTCATCAACAGCGGGGCAACGCTGAAGCTGACCAACAGCCGGACCATCACCGGCAGCTACAACCAGACCGGCGGCGGGCTGGTCATCGGGGTGGCCTCGGCGGCCAGTTACGGCAATTTGCGCGTGACCGGCAGCGCCACGGTGACCGGGGCGTCCATCACCATTTCAGGCGTCAGCCTGAGCGCCGGCGAGATCTTCTCCATCGTCAAGGCCGGGACCAGCGGCACCTACAGCAACGACAGCGTGACGGTGACGGGCACCAGCGGCTTGAAGGCGTCCACCAGCACCATCGGCAATACGCTGGAGGTAACGCTGGTCAGCGGTTCGTCCTCCTCTTCCTCTTCCTCGTCTTCGCCTGGCGCCTATGCGGCGCTGGGCCGGACGGCGGGGGGCGCGGCGTCCGGCGTCGGTGCGGCGCTGGACGCCATCGCCGCCTCGACCAGCGCCACGGCGCTCGCCTTCCAAAACAATGTGCTGGTGCCGCTGAACACCCTGGCCGGTGCGGAACAGGCGGCGGCGGTCAAGCAGCTGGCGCCCAGCCAGATCACGCCGGCCACCCAGGTGGCGGCGCAGACCGAACCGGTGGTCCAGGCCATCGAAACCCATCAGCTGACGCTGAACGACGGCAATGGCGCCACCGGCATGGCGGCGGGATCGGCCGTCCATCCTTACGGCCTGTGGGGGCAGATGCTGGGGGGATACTCCTTGCGCGGCGCCACCGCCGGAGCCGACGGGGCGAAATCCAGCGATTTCGGCCTGATGAGCGGGCTGGATTTCCACGCCGACGCCGACACCACCGTCGGCGCGGCGCTCAGCTGGCTGCGCGGCTGGAGCGCCGGCCTGGGCGCATCCTCGGGCAGTTTCACCACCGCCGACAGCTACCAACTCACCGCCTATGGCCTGTATCGCTTCGGGCCGGCCTTCCTCGACGGGCAGGTCGGCGTCGGCTATGACAGCTTCAACCAGCGGCGCTCCATCGGCTTCCTGGGCCAGCAGGCGCATGCCGATTACGACGGCCAGCATTATCTGGCGAAGATCAGCGGCGGCTACGACATCCCGGTGAACAGCCTCACCCTGACGCCGATGGTGGGCTTGCGCTTCCTGCGCGCCGTCAGCGACGGCTACCGGGAAAATGGCTCGGCCGACGATCTGACCATCCGCCGTCGCGGCAGCCAGTCCCTGACCCAGGACCTCGGGGTCAAGGTCGGCTGGGCCGTGGCCACGCTCTTCGGCGCCCTGACGCCGGAGGCGCATCTGGCCTGGGTGCACGACTATGCGCAAGGCCCGATCGCCACCTCCGGCCTGATGGGCGGCGAGGCCTTCACCAGCACGGTGGCCCGCACGGCGGCCGATGGGGCGCGCCTCACCCTGTCGGCGACGCTTGCCCAGTCGGACAGCCTGACGCTGAAGGCCGAATATGAAGGCGAGGAACGGCCCGCCTACCAAAGCCACAGCGGTCTGCTGAAAGCCACCTGGAGCTTCTGAACCGGAAGGGTCACCCGGTCAGGCTGGTCAATGCCGGCAGATCGATCTGGCAGGCGGCCTCGTGGAC
The DNA here is from genome assembly GCF_002845745.1 of Telmatospirillum siberiense. Taxonomy (GTDB): domain Bacteria; phylum Pseudomonadota; class Alphaproteobacteria; order Rhodospirillales; family Magnetospirillaceae; genus Telmatospirillum; species Telmatospirillum siberiense. Next base: position 85,291 of record NZ_PIUM01000009.1, read on the forward strand.
CGTTTCCGCGAAGGCGGCGTAGCGCGGGTCGCGTTTTTTCAAGTCGTTCGCCCAGGCCATGATCTCGGTCACCTGCCCGTTGTCGACCATCGCGCGCAGGGTTCGCATTTCGGCTGGATCGGGATGGATGAGGGCGACGGGTGGGGTGGACTGCGGCGCCGGGGAAACGGCTTGAATCCAGGTCAGGCCGAGCAGCTCGCCGATGCGGCGCACCAGCAGGGCGTGATCAAGCGGCTTTAGCAGATGGGCGGTGAACGCCACGCTGTCCGGGATACCGTCGGGCCGTTCGGGCGGCGCCGCCGAAATCAGCACCACCGGTAGGTTCGGCCGGCGGGCGGTCATTTCGCGCAGGACCATCCAACCGCCGCCGCCGGCCATGAACTGATCGGTGAGAACCGCATCCACCGCCGCAGCATCCTGTTCGATCGCCGTCCGTTCACTGTCCGCCTCGATGACGGAAAACCCGTTTTCCCGAAGGAGGCGCGCGAGAATGCTGCGATTTTTTTCCTGATCGTCGACCAGAAGAATGGTGCGTCGAGGGCCAAGATAGCCGGAATGGGTCGGCTGTTCGGCGCGGATCGGCGTTATTTCGGCGGCATCGGCGCGCTCCGCCAGGATGTGGAAACGAAAACAGGCGCCGCTTCCGGGGCGGCTTTCCACCGTCAGTCGCCCCCCCATCATTTCGACGAACTGCCGCGAGATCGCCAGGCCCATGCCCGTGCCTTTGCCGCCGTCGCGGGATGCCGCCCGGCTGCCGCGCTCGAAGGGCAGAAAAATGCGTTTCTGTTCGGCCAGCGGAATCCCTTCGCCGGAATCCGCCACCGCGAAATCGAGGCGCAGTCTTTCCCCGGCCCAACGGGCTGCGCAGTCCACGCGGATCCAGCCGTCCTTGGTGTGGCGGGCCGCGTTGGCCAGCAGATTATCGAGGATCTGGCGCAGCCGGTGTTCATCGATCAACAGGCCGTCCGGCTGCGTTTCGCTCGCTCGCAGGGAAAAGTCGTTGCCGTTCCCGGCTGCCAGTATCCGGCCGCTGTGTTCCACCGAACGCAGGAACGCCGGCCAATCCACCGGATCGCGGGTCATCGTCAGTTTGTGCGCCAGGCCGCGCGCATGATCGAGAATATCGTCGATCATTTTCAGTAAATGCCTGCCGCTTTCGGAGATGTCGGCCAATCCTTCCGCCAAACGTGCCCGCGTGGTCACCCGCGTGAGCAATTGCGCGGTCCCCAGGATGGTGTCGAGCGGGGTTCTGAGTTCGTGGCTCATGTGGGCAAGGAATTCCAGCCGGGCGGCGCTTTCCGCCCGCGCCGCCAGAAGGTGGCGCTGCATTTCGTTCTTATGGGCCATGATGCCGCACAGCGCCGCCGGCGCGCTTATCAGGAAGCCCCAGAAATACCAGATGGTCCGCACCCCGTAAGTGCCGCCGCCGAAAAAGACGAGGAACGCGTAAAGATGGCCGATGACGGAAATCGTATAGGGAACCAGCAGGAAAATGGCGGGGCGGAATCCGTCGCGACAGGCGCGCCAGAGAAACATGACGGCGCCAAGCTCGACCAACAGCGTCACGAACACGAGGGCGCGGATGCCGACGCGATAATCGACGAGACACGCCCATCCGACCACCAGCACCGCACTCGCGGCCAAGGCCATCAACATTTTGTGATAAAAACGATACCGCTCGAAGTTCCCGATGAAATGCCGGACGAACAGACCAAGAAAAATATCGATGCATCCCACGGCCACGGTCTGGACACGGACATCGTAAGCCCCCGACCACAGATATGTCGGCAACAGGGTGGTGTAACTGGCGATGTTGACGATCTTCGCCAGTTCACCGGCGGTGAAGTAAAGATAGGCCTGGTTTTTCCACTGGACATAGATCATCAGGGTGAACAGGGCCGTCGCCGCGAGTCCCCCGATGCTCAGCGTATAAAGCAGTTCCGTTCGGTTGTGTTCCTCCAGATAGGCATTGCTCCGCCACAGGGTGGGGGTCAGGTCGATGGTGGTCCGGGAGACGACGCGGACCAGGATGGTCCGGCTTTTTCCCGGTGCGATGATTACGGGCAGGATGGGGTCGGAGGAAAAGATCGGTCGTCGCGCCGGGGGAATATCCGTGCCTGAATCCGTCCTTTGCCAGCCGCCGTCCGCCATGGATACGAAGAACCCGACTTTATTCAGACGGGGGTGACCGATTTTCAGCCACCGTTCGATCGGTCGGGTTTCCGGATTGACCAGGGTCAGACGAAGCCAAAACGCCTTGGCTGACGCCCCATGCGTCGTGGCGCCGGAAAGTATCGGCGCGAAGTGGCACCCGCCGGAAACGATGGCCGCTATATCAAGATCCGTGCCGCTTTCGCACCACTCGGCCTTGTCCGATAGATCGGTGAACGGCACCGGCGTCACCACGATGGGTTCCGCGGCACGTAGTGACGCCGGCGCCAGGACGAGAAGCCCCGCCATCACCGAGAGGAGGAGAAACGATCCGCTCCAGGATCCCCGCCGCATCATGTCCTTCAAGCCTGCCGGGGTTCCGGGGATGTCCCGGACAGATGTCGCCGGGCTCTCATGTCCTCCCGCAGATCGCGCGGCGAGAGGCCGAAGCGTTCCCGGAAGGCCTTGGTGAAATTCGCCGCGGACGAATAACCCAGATGTTCGGCGATCAGGAGAATCGACGTATCACCCCGGCAGACCCGGGAATAGGCTTGACGGAGACGCTCCTCACGCAGCCAGCCGAATACCGGCTGATGACACGAGGCTAGAAAGGACTTGGAGATCTGGCTGCGATTGGTGCCGAGAAGCTCCGCCAACTCCTGCAGGGAGGGGGGATCGGCGATTCGATCGCCGAGGATTTTTTGCGCCGCCCGGGCCAGCACCTCATCGCGTGACGTCGCCGATGCTTCTTCGGCGGCGGAAGGGAGGGCCATCGGAATGGAATTCAGATGCACGCCGACCCGCGCCAGCACCTCCTCCTCGCTGAAGGGTTTACCGATATAGTCGACCGCGCCCAGGGAGAACCCTTCCAGCCGCTCGTCCAGGTCGTTGGCCGCCGTCAGGAAAATGACCGGAATTCGTTGGGTGGCGGGATTGGCCTTGAGGCGGCGGCAGGTGGCGAAGCCGTCCATTCCGGGCATGCGGACATCCAGAAGAATCAGCTCGGGACGGTGCAATGCCGCCAGTTGATAACCCTTGTCGCCGTCAAGGGCCACGCTGACCCGCATATGACGCCCCCTCAACATATCGACCAAAAGACGCAGGTCCGTGGGGGAGTCGTCAATCAACAATAGTTTCATGCACACAGTGTGTCTTACCTAAGCCGGCACCGACGGGAGAGCGTGGCTGTCGTGCCGCAGATCTTTTTTCGGGGGCGAGGCGTGGATAGGCCAAGACAGCCCGTGTCGCCCAGGAGGCACGGACAATGAACCGCTGCGGAAAGTCTGCCGGACGGCGGCGTCATCGTCAACGCGGGCGAAAAGAGGGGCAGGGCTCCGCTATCCGGCTTGCGCCTGGACGCGACGCATCGATGCCCCTTCCCGACCTTCCTCGGCTCGCCCGCATCGGCTATGTTGAGGGCCGGTTCCCCGATTTTAGGATATGGCGCCGTCATGCTCAGCCGCCGCAGTTTCATCGCCATGACCGCGATTGCCCTGCCCCGTCTTCTTCATGCCCAAACGGCCAAGGCCGCCGGTTCCCTGGATGAATCCCTGGCCGAGCTTGAGCGGGTCAACGGCGGCCGCCTCGGCGTGGCGATCCTCGACACCGGGACCGGTGCGCGCGTGGGCTATCGGGCCGATGAGCGCTTTCCCATGTGCAGCACCTTCAAATTCCTGCTCGTCGCCGCCGTCTTGCGGCGCGTCGACCGGCATCGGGATGCCCTGGAGCGTGCCGTGGGCATTCCCCCCAAGCCGCTTCTTTTCAATTCCCCTCTGACCGAGCCCCATGCCCGTCGTTCGATGTCCGTCGCCGCGCTCTGCCATGCCGCCTTGACCAGAAGCGACAACACGGCGGCCAATCTTCTGCTCGCAAGCATCGGCGGCCCGTCGGGAGTGACCCGTTTCGCGCGTTCCATCGGCGACAAGGTGACGCGTCTGGACCGACAGGAACCCGCGCTGAACGAATCCCTGGCGGATGATCCGCGCGATACCACCTCGCCCATGGCGATGGCCGGTAATCTGGAGTCCGTTCTGCTGAAGGGCGTTCTCTCGCCGGCGTCCCGCGATCAATTGACGGCGTGGATGGAGCAAAATCAGACCGGACTGGACCGCTTGCGGGCGGGGCTTCCGCAAGGGTGGCGGGTCGCCGACAAGACCGGAGCGAACGGCGAACATACGAGCAATGACATCGCCGTCTTCTGGCCGGAGGGCCGGCCGCCCCTCATCGCCGCCGCCTATATCACCCAATGTCCCGGCCCGGAAAGCAAGCGGGCGGCGATGCTGGCCGAGATCGGACGGCTGGCGCGGGTATCTCTTTGAGCGTCGTTCCCGGTGATCGTCGCCGATCACCGGGATGGTAGGATCAGAACTGCCAGGTGGCTTTGAGCAGGCCGGAATGGCTCTGGTAGTCGGGGCGCATCTCGCCTTCATATTCGGCGCGGAAGCTGAAGTCGTCCTTGCTGTCGAGGGTGACGGCCAGATTCATCTTGCCTCCGTCCGGGCTGGTCCGGGTCACGGAGCTGGTAAAGACCTGGCCGCCCAGGATCCCCGAACTGGCGATCGGGCCCTGGACATAGTCATGGGTCCAGGCGAGACGGATTTCCGGCGTCAGATGTCCCCAGCCGCTTTCCAATCCCCATGACAGTTTGGCGCCCAGGTCATGGGTGAGCGCGTTCACGCCCCGGCGGTCCACCGTCAGGTTGGCCGATGATCCGCTTTCCACATAGTGGTCGCTGACGGCGCGCAGGAAACGCAAGCCCGCCAAAGGCGTGACGGTGGTCGTGCCGGCAAGCGGAATGTCATAGCCGGCGCCGAGCTTCAGCAGATATTGCTGGCCGTCATAATCGGCTTTCGCTTTCTGATTAAGAAAGCCGATATTGCGGGTCTGATTATAGGTGTTGTAGCCGACACCCGCCTGGGCGTCGATGAAGGCCGGGCCAAAACGATGCAAGCCGTAGCCGGTGATCTGATAGCTGTCGATCGAGGCGTAGCTGCCCGAGGAATTGCCGGTCCCCCAACTCCAACCCCGCACCCAACTGACGGCGACGCCGGCCATGCTGTCGGCGTCGATCTGATGGTCGAGCCCCGTCACCAGGCCGACATTGCTGGCGGTGTAGCCATCGGCGCCGCTGGTGCCGCTGCGCAGGGATTTTCCGCCCAGCACCTGTCCCCATAGACCGTAGCCGTGCGCGTCGGAGCCCGCCGAGACGCCCGCCGGGCCATTACCGGCAAGCGCCAGTTCATGCTGCTCGATCACCGATGTGGTGGGGGCCGCGGCCTGTGTGGCCGCCTGCGCCGCAGGGGTGATCTGCGTCGGTGCCAGTTGTTTTATGGCCGTTTGCTGCGCACTGGTGGAAAGGCTGGACAAGACGGAAAGCACGGAGCTTTGGAAAGCCGTGGCCTCGCCGCCGCTCGATGCGGCTATGGCGTCCAGGGCGGATCCCATCCCCGCGGCGGCGCCGCCCTCGGCATTGCCTTTGCGGGCGTAATCGGTGGTGGCCTTTGTGGTCGTGGTGGTGGCGGCGCCGCTCAGCGTGACGACGAGATCGTTGCCGCCGTCCGCGGTCGAAAGGGCCGCGCTCAATCCGCTGGAACCGGTAATGGTGACGGTGTCGCCGCTATAGGTGCCGACCGCGTTGGCATTGACGATCGTATAGGTGCCGGCGCTCAGACTGCTTCCGGAAATGGTGATGGCGGTGTTGGAGACGGTCGCCGCGCTGCTGCCCGAGATATTGATCGAGCCGCCGTTGACGACCACGAGTCCGCCGCCGGTTTGGGAATAGGTGCCGGTGATGGTGATGGCGTTGCTGACCTTCACTGTCGCATTGGTGACGTGCACGGTGTGGCCGCTGGCCAGAATGTTGTCATTCAGCCAGATATTGCCGGAAGCCAGCCATAGATCGGACGAGCTATTGGTGATGGTGCCGATCGTGCCGATGGTGCTGGTATTGGCCGATCCCCCGTTGTAGCCCGTCAGCAGGCCATAGGTGGTGCCGACGCCGCCGTTGATGGTCAGATTGGCCGTGGAACTGTTGACGATGGCGCCGGCGATGACGCCCGAGTTGGTGATGATGCCGAGATTGACGCTGAGGTTGTTGATGGCGGCGACGGAACCCGTGATGGTCCCGCTGTTGTCGATCGAGCCGATCGTCGCGGAGCCGGTGTTGTAAAGGCCATAGGTGCTGCCCGAGATGATACCGGTATTCTGGATGGTGTCGATGCGGGCGCTGTTCTGGACGCCGTAGGCGCCGGCGATTCTTCCGTTGTTGGTCAGGGTGGCGATCGTGCCGGTAGAACTGATCGCGGCAGCGGCGGAACTGATGATGGTTGCTCCGGCCGCGTTATTGATGGTCGTGATGCTCCCCGAATTCGATAGGGCGATGCCGGCGGAACTGGAAATGGTCCCGCTGTTCCCGATCGAGTCGATGGTGCCGGCATTCAGGATGCCGTCGCTGACACCGGAGATGACGCCGGCGTTGCTGATCGTGCCGATTGTGGCGGAGTTCTTGATGCCGGCCGTGTAGCCCGAGATCGTGCCGATCGTCGTGCCGGTCGACTGGTTGTCGATCTCGCCGATCGTTCCTCCGGCCTTGTTCCAGATGCCGTTCTGCTGGCCGGTCCCGCTGCTGGAAAGCGCGCTGGTGATGGTGCCCTGGTTGGTAATGGTGCCGATGACCCCGCCGCTTTCGTTGCGGATGCCGTTCATGGTGGTGCCGCTGATGGCGCCGTGGTTGGTCAGGGCCGTGATGGTGCCACCGTTGACGATGCCGTTGTGAAGGCCGATCAAACTGCCGGTGGTTTCGTTGATGATCGTGGCGATGGTGCCGCCGTCGGTCCAGATCGCGGCATAGCCGGTGGCGTTGATTATCCCGCTGTTGTCGAGCGTCCCGAGAGAGCCGGTGCTTCTGACGACGATGGGGTTGGGGGCGCTGATGCTGCCCGTGTTGATGATCGCGGAGAGCTGGACGCCGCTATCGACCTGGATGCCCGCGACCGTGGTGCTGGTGGTGTCGCCGCTGTTGGTGATGGTGCCATAGTTGGTGATGGTGGTGGCGTTCCCGGTCACCTCCACGGCGATACCGCTCGAATCCGAGAGCGTGACTCCTGGGAAGATGGTCAAGAACCCGGAGCTCACCGTGGCGCATCCGGAGGATGATCCTATGACAGCTGTGGAAGAAAAATCATCACACGCCGCCGCCGCCGCATCGGAGGAGCTGAATGCGACGGTGACCAGCGTCAGAACGGATACGCCGGAAAGAAGGCCAATCCTCGAAAGCCCCATGCAAACCCCCAAAGAGTAGACTGAATGAATTTCTCTTAGTAACGGGGGTGCCCCCCACTTTGTCTAGCATTTTTATAGTGGTAGCGATCTTTTTTTAGTTATTATTAAAACCGTTCACATGTTGCGCCGTTAAATTGATCTGACTTATTGGGTGTAATTTATTTTGGTTGAATTGTTTTATTGTCGGCGGCCGGAGCGGTTTGCGTCCGCCGAGGTGGCGCAGGAGCAATCCGGTCTGAATCGGCCTGGCCCGGCGCAAGGCGTGCTGGTCGCGCCGCTCTGATCGGCGGAGCCATTTGCCGAATCGGAAATTTGCGATAGGCTCCTTGCTAAAAGGGGGCATCATGAGACTCGGTGGGCGGGCGGCTGCGGTCGCCATCGTTATGGGGGGATTGCTTTCGGGGTGCGGACCCGATCAGGCCCGGCCCGTCACTTACCGAATGGATGGCAGAACCTTTGCCAGTCCCGAGGCCGCCCTCGCCGAGGCTCGCCGCAAGGACGATGGTTTCCTTGCCCAGGTCATTCCGACGACGCAGAGGCTGGGGGGATCCGTCGTCATCATTCTTCCCTCCATCGCCAGCATCCGGGCCACGCTGCTGAACGCGACCCCGTTGAAGGGCGACGCGGCCGAGACGATTGCCCGGGCCGACGACATCCATGTCCTCACCGACGGCATGGCGATCGAGAAGGGGCATATCTTCGATTCGGTGAGCATCCTGCGTTCGGATGACCCGGCGCATGCCGACGGCGGCGATGCCGATTACAAGATCTGGCTGGATCGCTTCGGCGCCTCGCCCATTCAATGGACGCTGGTCACGCGCGCCGGGGGGAGCCATGTCATCACGCCGGCGGCGGCGACCGTCACCCGGCCGGTCTGGATGAACAGTCTCAATATCGGTGTGCTCAACGCCGCCGCCGATCTGGGAGCGCCGGTCAGCCATCAGCCGCTGCCCGCATCACCGGCGACCGGAAGCATCATCGGCACCACCTTTTTCATCGATCAGGCCGGACATGCCCTGACCAACGCCCATGTGGTGAACGGCTGCAAATCCATTCAGGTGGCCTTGGGTGGCGGTGACGAGGCCGAGGCCAAGATCGTCGCCGCCGATACGCAGAATGATCTGGCCTTGCTGACGATATCGTCAGCGACGCCGTCCTACGCGCGATTCGCCTCGGCTCCTCCACGGCAGGGCGATCCGGTGGTGGTGTACGGCTTTCCCTTGGCGGGAGCTTTGTCGACGCAGGGAAATCTGGCCACCGGAATCGTCAGCGCCCTGGTGGGGGTGAAGGACGACAGCCGGATGCTGCAGATCTCGGCGCCGGTGCAGGCCGGCAACAGCGGTGGGCCGCTTTTCGACGCTTCCGGCAATGTCGTCGGTGTGGTCTCGGGCAAGATGAATGCCTTGCGGGTGGCGGCGGTGACCGGAGACCTGCCCCAGAATGTCAATTTCGCCATCAAGACGAGTGTCGTCGAGACCTTCCTGCAGACGAACGGTATGCGGTTCGAGCAAGGGGGCGTCGGGAAAACCCAGGCGGTGGCCGATATCGCGGACCGGGCGAAAACCTTTACCTACAAGCTGACCTGCAACCGGTAACCCGTTCGGCCGGCCGGGGAGCGGAACCCGGCCGGCCCCCGGGCCTGCCTTTTCCTCACGGCGCGCAGGAGGCGATCTTGCGCCCTCCACCCATCCGCAGAAGCGGGACGACCAGGGCGAGGATGGCGCCAAACGCGCTGACCGCCGTCCATCCCGCCGTGCTCCAGGCCAGACTGGCGCCGATTGAACCCAGCGAACCGCCAAGGAACATTCCGGTCATGAAGATGGTGTTCAGGCGGTTGCGGGCTTCGGGATGCAGCGCGTAGATGATGTGCTGGTTGGACACCAGCGCGCTCTGTACCCCGAAATCGAGCAGGATCACGCCGACGACGAGGCCCGCGATGCCATGCCACAGTCCGAAGGCCGCCCAGGCCGCCACGGTCAAGGCCGCGCCCAGCCCGATCACGGCTTGCGGCCCCTTGCGGTCGGCCAGCCGTCCGGCCAGCGGTGCCGCCGCCACGCCGACGGCGCCGACGACGCCGAACAGACCCGCCACGTCGGCGCCGAGATGGAACGTCTGCAGATGCAGGGCGAGAATGGTCCAGAAGGCGGTGAAAGAGGCGAACAATCCCGCCTGGACCAGCGTCGCCCGACGCAGGGCCGGCTCGTCGCGCCAAAGATGGAAAAGAGTGGCAAGGGCGTGTCCGTAACGGATCGAGGATGAGGGGTGGCGCCGGGGCAGGGCGATGGCCATGGAGGCCGCGCCGGCCAGGGCCAGGGGTACGGCAAGCCAGAACATCGCGCGCCATCCGCCGTGGGTGGCGACGAAACCTGCCAAGGTCCGGCTGAACAGGATGCCGCCGAGCAATCCCGCCATGACCGTGCCGATGGTGCGTCCCCGTCTTTCCGGGCTGGCGAGGCTGGCCGCGAAGGGGATGATCTGCTGGGCGACGGTGGCGCCGGCTCCCACCAGCAGCGAGGCAAGGAGAAGAAGCGCGGCTGTCGGGGCGGCCGCCGCGGCGGCCAGCGCCAGGCCGAGCACGGCGAATTGGGTAACGATCAGGCGCCGCCGATTCACCATGTCTCCCAGCGGCACCAGCAGAAACAGGCCGGCGGCATAGCCGAGTTGCGTCGCGGTCGGGATCAGTCCGGTCAGGGACGAGCCTGGGAAATCGCCCTCGATGGCTCCCAGCATCGGCTGATTGTAATAGATGTTGGCGACGGCGAGGCCGCTGGCCGCCGCCATCGCGAAGGTAAGACCGCCGCCCAGGGCTTGCGTCGGGGCGGCGGCGGGATTGGTTGGTGACTGGCTCATCGGAGATGCCTTTCCAGGGAAATTCGGTAAGGCCATTACTATCATTTTATCAAAAAATGCGGTATTGACTGAAATTGTTAAGGCAGAATATCGGATATCGATATAATGGACATCGATAGCGTTGCCGTCCTCGTCGCCGCCGCCTCGGCCGGCAGTCTGTCGGCCGCCGCGCGCCGTCTCGGCGTCACGCCGATGGTCGCCACCCGGCGCTTGGCCGCGTTGGAGCAGGACCTTGGCGTCCGTCTGATGCACAGGACGACGCGTTCCCTTTCCCTGACCCCGGAAGGGGAGGCCTATCTGCCTTACGCCCAGGCTCTCGTCGAAGGCGAAGCCGCTGGGCGGGCGATATTGCGATCCTCGGCGTCGGGGGCGTCGGGACTGTTGCGCGTTACCGCGTCGGTGGCCTTCGCCAGGAAGATCATCGCGCCCATGGTGCCACGGTTGCTGCGCGCCAATCCCGAATTGCGCATCGACCTCGAAATGACCGATCAGGTGGTGGATATCGTTTCGTCGGGCGTCGATCTTGCCATCCGCATAGCAAAGTTGCGCGACAGCAGCCTGATCGCCCATCGCCTGGCCGGCAGCCCCCGCGTACTTTGCGCCTCTCCCGCCTATCTGGAGGCGAGGGGGGCGCCCGCGACCCTGGAGGAATTGTCCTCGCACGACTGCCTGGCGCTGAGCGGGGTAACCCATTGGGTTTTCCTGGCGGCCGGGCGGGAGCGCCAGGTGCGGGTCGGCGGCCGGTTCTCCTCCAGTAGCATCGAGGGCTTGCTCGAGGCCAGTCTCAATGCCGGGGGTATCGGTCTGATCGCCGAATGGAACGTCCGTGACGAATTGCGGCAAGGAACCCTGGTCCCCTTGTCGATTGAGGGGGCTGTGCCCGAGGATTTGTCGATCTGGGCGGTCTATCCGAGCGCCCGGCTGGTTCTGCCCAAACTGCGCGTTTTCGTGGCGGCCCTGGAGGCCGAACTCGCCGGCCGCTGAGACCCGGCGATCCGGCTTTTTTAGAAACCACCAAGACACCAAGGCACCAAGGCGCCTTTGGGATCACCCGGACGATAGCCGATGACAGGACGGGAGAATGTCTGTGGCACTTTCCGCCGCCTTGGTGCCTTGGTGTCTTGGTGGTTCAAAATATCCAGGGTTGCCTTTCAAGCCATCAGGGAATCAAAGGTAACGGGAGAAGCCTTAGATTGCCTGTAACAGAAAAGGATTGGCTCCCATCCGGCGGTATCCTTCCTCGCCGACCAGAAGATCCAACGCCAGCGAGGCGAGATCGTCGGCCACGGGATCCAACCCTTGCGCCTTGTCGGCGTGCAGCAGCTTCAAATAGCTTTTGCAGGAATCGCAGGTTTCCGCCCGTGCGACGCCGCTGTCGCCTTCGATGAAACGCTGGGTGACCTTCTTTCCATCGCCGCAAGCGACGCAGGTGGCCCGCACATGGTGCCAGGCGGTGTGGCAAAGACCGCAATGCAGATAGCGCAAGCCCCCCGATTGCATGCCGATGTGAATGACGCCGGCGACGGGGGCGCTACCGCAAACGGGACAGGTGGTCATGGTGGATTCGGGGCGGGCGATGCTCGGGGCGATGTGGGCCGCGTGCCGGGTCCATGCCAGTTGCAGGGCCGCCATGACCAGTGGCGCCGCCGGCAGGTCGGCGGGCGTCGGGGCGCCGTTGTGCAGGCGGTTGGCCAGCGCGGTCAGGGTGCCGGGGTCCTGCCCCAGAACATCTTCCACCGCGCCGATGGCGGCGGCCGGCAGATGGGGCCGCAGGCGCGGATAGAGGGCTTCGAGATCGGCGCGCCACCGGCCTTCGGGCGGGGCGTCGGCGGGAAGCGCCGCCACCTCCCGCTGTCCGTCGCTCACGTCGGCGACGAAGAGGAGCCAATCCCGCAGGCTGTTTCCATCGGCAAGTTGCCTCAGGCGATCCGCCCGGCGGCGGAAGAGCTGTGCCGGGTCGGGCGGCAGCAGCGGTTCCGGCGATTGACCCGGCGTGATGGCGGGGTTTGTCCAGGGAAATGGCGCTGAGGCGGAGGTGGTCATGATCTCGGAAGGCTCCTGTCGGGGATGATCGGTAGATGAGCGTTATATACGTAAACTACAAGACGACTTGGCCGGCTACTCTGTTGTTTGATCGGAATTTTAAAACTAGAACGTTCATAATGGTGCTGAATGTTGTATAAATAAGTAGAGCGCGTAATTTTTTCCGAAAGATGTTGAGTCTCTCTTTAAAAGCCGGAATGCCATGCCATTATATCATCTGCCATATGAGTCCGGGTTTTAATCGGCTGCGGATTTTAAGGAAGGCATTCCTTTAAGAAAATTACGATTCCTAAAAAGGGACGGATGATGCAGGTCTCACGGCGACAGTTTTTCAAGATTTCAGCGGCCGGCTTGTCGGCGAGCAGCATGGCGGCGCTGGGTTTTTCGGCATCCCCGGCTCTGGCCGAGGTGCGGCAGTACAAGCTGTTACGGGCGAAGGAGACCCGCAACACCTGTACCTATTGTTCGGTGGGCTGCGGCCTGCTGATGTACAGCCTGGGTGACGGCGCCAAGAACGCCAAGGCCAATATCATCCATATCGAAGGCGATCCGGACCATCCGGTCAGCCGTGGCTCGCTCTGTCCCAAGGGCGCCGGGCTTCTGGACTTCGTCCACAGCGAAAGCCGCCTCAAATATCCGGAAGTCCGCGAGGCGGGCTCCAAGGAATGGAAGCGGATTTCGTGGGAGGAGGCCATCACCCGCGTCGCCCGGCATATGAAGACCGACCGCGACGCCAATGTGGTGGCCAAGAACGCCCAGGGCGTCCCGGTCAATCGCTGGCTTTCCACCGCCATGCTGACCGCCTCGGCCTCGTCCAACGAGACCGGCATTCTCAGTCAGAAATTCATCCGTTCGCTGGGTATCGTCGCCACCGACGCCCAGGCCCGCGTCTGTCACGGACCCACGGTATCGGCCCTGGCTTCGACCTTCGGCCGCGGCGCCATGACCAACAACTGGGTCGATATCAAGAACGCCGATTTCATCCTGGTCATGGGCGGCAATCCGGCCGAGGCCCATCCCGTCGGCTTCAAATGGGCCATCGAGGCGAAGAAGAAGGGCGCGCGCCTGATCGTCGTCGATCCCCGTTTCAACCGCACGGCCTCGGTGGCCGACGACTTCCTGCCGATCCGCGCCGGTTCCGACATCGCTTTCCTGGGCGGGATCATCAACTGGCTGATCTCCAACGGCAAGATCCAGTGGGATTATGTCAAGGCCTACACCAACGCAGCCTTCATCGTCAGCGAAGGCTACTCCTTCGACGAGGGGCTGTTCGCCGGCTATGACGAGGCCAAGGGGCAATACGACCGCGGTTCCTGGTCCTATGAACTGGACGAGGCCGGCGAGGCGAAGGTCGACCCCACGCTCGAACATCCGCGTTGCGTGTGGAACCTGCTGAAGCAGCATTATTCCCGCTATACGCCCGAGATGGTGGTGACGCTGACCGGCAGCCCGAAGGACGGTTTCCTCAAGGTTTGCGAGCATCTGGGCGCCACCGCGGTTCCCGACAAGGTGGCGACCATCCTCTATGCCTTGGGCTGGACCCAGCATACCACGGGCTCGCAGAACATCCGCACCATGGCGATGATCCAGCTTCTGCTGGGCAACATCGGCATGCCAGGGGGCGGAGTGAACGCGCTGCGCGGACATTCCAACATCCAGGGTTTGTCCGATCTGGGGCTGTTGTCCACCAGCTTGCCTGGCTATCTGACCCTGCCCAGCGAAAGCGCCCATCCCACCTTCGCCGACTATATCGCCAAGAACACGCCGAAGGCCCAACGCCCGGGGCAGATGAACTATTGGGGCAATACGCCCAAGTTTTTCGTCAGTCTGCTGAAATGGTTCTGGGGTGACAAGGCCACGCGCGAGAACGACTGGGGCTATGACTGGCTGCCCAAGTGGGACCGCATGTATGACGTGCTGGCCATCATGGACCTGATGCACCGGGGCAAGCTGAACGGCTTCATCGTCCAGGGCTTCAACCCCCTGGCCTCGCTGCCCGACTACAACAAGAATGTCGCCGCTTACGCCAAGCTCAAATATCTGGTGATCATCGACCCGATCGCCACCGAAACCTCGACCTTCTGGCAGAACCACGGCGAATTCAACGACGTGGATAGCGCCTCGATCCAGACCGAGGTGTTCCGCCTGCCCTGCACCTGCTTCGCCGAGGAGGACGGCTCGATCGTCAATTCCGCCCGCTGGCTGCAATGGCATTGGAAGGGGGGCGAACCGCCGGGCGAGGCCAGATCCGACCAGGCGGTGCTGGGCGAACTGTTCTTCGCCTTGCGCAAACTCTATCAGGAGGAGGGCGGCACCCTGCCCGAACCCATCCTCAATCTGTCCTGGCCCTATGCCAACCCGCGCGAGCCGACGCCCGAGGAGCTGGCCAAGGAGATGAACGGCCGGGCCTTGACCGATGTCGTCGATCCCAAGGACCCCACCAAGGTTCTGGCCCGCAAGGGCGAGCAGCTTCCCGGCTTCGCCCTGCTGCGCGACGACGGCTCCACCCTCTGCGCCGCCTGGATCTTCTCGGGTTGCTGGACCCAGGCAGGCAATCAGATGGGCCGGCGCGACAATACGGATGTCGGTCTTGGCGCCACCCCGGGCTGGGCCTGGTCATGGCCGGCCAATCGCCGGATCCTCTACAACCGGGCGTCCTGCGATCCGGCCGGCAAGCCCTGGGATCCCAATCGCAAGCTGATCGCCTGGACCGGCGAGAAATGGGCGGGCGGCGATATTCCCGATTTCCAGGTCGACGCCGGGCCGCAGACCGGCATGAACCCCTTCATCATGAATCCGGAAGGGGTTGGCCGTCTGTTCAGTACCGACAAGCTGGTGGACGGGCCGTTCCCCGAG
This sequence comes from Telmatospirillum siberiense, assembly GCF_002845745.1. Taxonomy (GTDB): domain Bacteria; phylum Pseudomonadota; class Alphaproteobacteria; order Rhodospirillales; family Magnetospirillaceae; genus Telmatospirillum; species Telmatospirillum siberiense. The sequence continues at coordinate 100,471 of NZ_PIUM01000009.1, forward strand.
CATTACGAGCCGATGGAAAGCCCGCTGGGGACCAATCCCCTGCATCCGAAGGTGGTTTCCTCGCCGGCGGTTCGCATCTTCGCCGCCGACAAGGAGCGCCTGGGGACCCGCGAGAAATTTCCCTATGTCGGCACCACCTACCGGCTGACCGAGCATTTCCAGTTCTGGACGAAGAGCGTGCGTCTGTCGGCCATCGCCCAGCCGCAGCAGTTCGTCGAGATCTCGGAACAGTTGGCCGCCGAAAAGGGCATCGTCAACGGCGAATGGGTGAAAGTCTCCTCCCGGCGCGGTTTCATCAAGGCCAAGGCCATGGTGACCAAGCGCGTCAAGGTATTGACGGTCAACAACCAGACCGTCCATCAGATAGGCATTCCCCTGCATTGGGGATGGGTGGGGGTGGCCCAGAAGGGCCATCTTGCCAACAGTCTGGCGCCGGCGGTGGGCGACTGCAATACGCAGACTCCGGAATATAAGGCCTTCCTCGTCAATATCGAGAAAGCGTGAGGAGGGAGGACTATCATGCCATTGCAATCATTGGATATTCTTCGCCGGTCCGCCAGCCCGACGGCATCCCCCCAGGTCCGTGGCCCCGAAGAGGTGGCCAAGCTGATCGACGTCACCACCTGCATCGGCTGCAAGGCCTGCCAGGTGGCCTGTTCGGAATGGAACGACCTGCGCGAGGAGGTCGGCACCAATCACGGCATCTACGACAACCCCATCGACCTCTCGGCCCAGGCCTGGACGGTCATGCGCTTCACGGAAGTCGAGGAGCATGGCAAGCTGGAGTGGCTGATCCGCAAGGACGGCTGCATGCATTGCTCGGATCCCGGCTGCCTGAAAGCCTGTCCCTCGCCGGGGGCGATCATCCAGTACAAGAACGGCATCGTCGATTTCCATCAGGAGAACTGCATCGGTTGCGGCTACTGCATCTCCGGCTGCCCGTTCAACATTCCGCGCATCAGCACCCAGGACAACAAGGCCTATAAATGCTCGCTGTGCTCGGACCGGGTGGGTGTCGGGCAGGAGCCGGCCTGCGTCAAGACCTGTCCGACGGGGGCCATCCAGTTCGGTTCGAAGGAGGCGATGAAGGAATACGCCGCCGAGCGTATCGTCGATCTGAAAAGCCGCGGCTTCGAGAACGCCGGTCTCTACGATCCGGAAGGGGTGGGCGGCACCCACGTCATGTATGTGCTGCACCATGCGGACAAGCCCGAGCTTTACGCGAAGCTGCCGAACAATCCGGCCATCAGCGTGGCCGTCAGCCTGTGGAAGGGAATCCTGAAACCATTGGCCGGGATCGGCATGGCCGCCGCCGTGCTGGCCGGCTTCTTCCACTATGTCACCGTCGGGCCGAGCCGGGCCGATGACGACGACGACCATGACGATGCCCCGAAGAAGGGGCGGAGCGCCCGCCAGGAAGAGGCCGCGAAATGAAGCAGAAGATGATACAGCGCTATACCGCCGCGGAGCGGGTCAACCATTGGATCGTCGCCGGCAGTTTCCTGCTGCTGGCCATTTCGGGCCTGGGCTTCTTCTTTCCCGGTTTTTTCTGGCTGACCGATATTTTCGGTACGCCGCAACTGGCCCGCATCATTCATCCGTTTGTCGGCGTGCTGATGGTTCTGGCCTTCGCCAGACAGTTCCTGCGCTATTGGCATCACAACCTCATCGACCGCGAGGACGTGAAATGGATGAAGGATGTCGGCGAGGTGCTGAAAGGCAACGAGACCGCCGACGTCGGCCGCTACAACGCCGGCCAGAAGGGCATGTTCTGGCTGATGACCATCTGCCTGATCCTGCTTTTATGTTCGGGCTTCGTCGCCTGGCGGCCTTATTTCGCCATTCATTTCCCCATTCCGCTGATCCGCCTGGCCCTGCTCGTCCATTCGGCCAGCGCCGTCGCCCTGATCATCGGCATCATCGTGCATGTCTATGCGGCCATCTGGGTGAAGGGAACCATCCGCGCCATGGTCGAGGGCATCGTCAGCCATGCCTGGGCAAAGAAGCATCACCCCCGCTGGTATCGCGAAATGGTGAACAAGTCGTCGTCGACAACGCCGTGACATGACGGGAAATCGGTGGCACCGGCAGGGACGCCGGTGCCACCGAAGTTTGCTTCGCCGGGCCTTAAGCCTACTGCCTCAGCGCGCCCTCGACGGCGTCTTTCAACCGGGCCGCGGCGGCCTCCGGGTCGGCGGCGGCCATGATGGCCGAGACGACGGCGATGCCGTGGGCTCCCGCCTCGACGATCTGCCGGGCATTGCCCTGGTTGATGCCGCCGATGGCGACCAGCGGCCGGGGAACCGCCCGGCGCAGGGCGCGGACACCGTCCAGGCCGAGGGCCGGTCCGGCGTCCGGTTTGGTGCCGGTGGCGAAGACCGGACTTGCCGCCACATAATCGGCCTGGGCGATGGCGTCGGCGGCGTTCTCCGGCACACCGCCCAGCGAGATGCCGATGATCGCCCTTTTCCCCAGAATGCGCCGCGCTTCGGATGCCGGCATGTCGTCGTCGCCCAGATGGACGCCGTCGGCACCCACCGCCAGGGCGATATCGATGCGGTCGTTGATGATGAGCGGCACGCCGCTGGCCGAGAGCGCCGCCTTCAGCGCGCGGGCCTGTTCGACGAAGTGCCGCGTCGTCGCCCGCTTTTCCCGCAATTGCACGATGGTGACGCCGCCCGCAACGGCGGCCAGCACGATATCGGCCAGCGGCCGGCCGACCGTCAGCCCGTCGTCGGTGACCAGGTAAAGCCGCAGACGTTCGGGCGTGATGGTCATGCCATCACCTTGAGCCGCTGGTCGAAGGCGGCGGCGTCGAGGGAGTACAGAAGATCGATCAGGCGGATGCGCAGCGACGCCGGGCCGGCCGCTCCTTCGGCGGCCAATTCGCCGCAGACGCCGAAATAGGCGGTGGCGGCCGCCGTCGCCGCCCAAGGATCGTCGGATACCGCCAGGAAGGCGGCGATCAACGCGCTTAAGGAACAGCCCAGGGCGGTGACCTTGGTCATCAGCGGGTGACCGTTGCCGAGGACGATCAGTCGTCTGCCGTCGGTGACGATATCGACCTCGCCGGTCGCCGCCACCACGCAACGGCGTTCGGCGGCCAGGGCGATGGCGGCGTCGCGGGCGGTGGCGGCCGTCTGCGTGCTGTCGACCCCCTTCGTCGTCACGCAGGTCCGGCCGGCCAGGGTCATGATCTCCCCCGCATTGCCGCGAATGACCGTTGGATCGAAGGAGAGCAGGCCTGCGGCCACGGCATTGCGGTAAGGGGTGGCGCCGACCGCCACGGGGTCGAGAACCCACGACGTCCCGCGCGTTTGGGCGGCGCTGACGGCGGCCATCATGCCCTCGACCCAATCCGGGGATGGCGTCCCCATGTTGATCGACAAGGTTCCACCCAGTTGAACGAAGTCCGCCACCTCCTCGGTGGCATGCACCATGGCCGGGGACGCGCCGGCGGCCAGCAGGACGTTGGCGGTCACATCCATCGCCACGAAATTGGTGATGCATTGAACCAACGGAGCCCGCTCGCGCAGGCTGAGGACGAGCGGCCAGAGATCGGAAGCGTTCATGATGAAAGACCATCCAGTGAAACGGGCGTCGATTCGAACCGACGCCCTCCGTATCCTGTCGTGCAATCCGGATCCGTCAAGGCGCTATGTCGGTTGACGTGCGGCCGTCCCGTCATTTCGCGCCGCGTTGGCCGAACCAGACGCTGCCGAGCACGACGATCATGCCGAGCAGTTGGGGAGCGCTCAGGCCCTGGCCGAGGACTCCCCAACCCAGAAGGACGGCCGTCACCGGGCTCAAGAAACCCAATGGCGCGACGGCCTGTGGTTCAAGACGCGAAATGCCGCGAAACCAGAGAATATAGGTCAGCGCCGCGCCGATCAGGCCGAGATAGGCGATGCCGGCGATATTGGCCAAGGTCGGGGCGGACAGGGGCGGTTCCAGAGTCAGGGCGGCGGGGATTAGCAGAAGCCCGCCGGCGGTGAGTTGCCAGGCGGTGAAAGTCAGGGAGGAGACCGGCGGCTGCCAGCGGCGGCTGAGGACGGTGCCGAACGCCATCGAGACGGCGCCGGCAAGCCCCGCCGCCACGCCCAGCGGATCGATCGCCGCGGCCGGCGTCAGGACGAGCAGCGCCACCCCGGCGATCCCCGCGCCGGCCGCCAGAAGGGACAGCCGCCGAATGGGCCGGCCGAGCAGGGCGCGGGCCAGGAAGACGACAATCAACGGCTGGATGGCGCCGACCGTCGCGGCGACGCCACCGGGAAGCCGATAGGCCGCGACGAACAGCATGGCCCAGAAGATCGAGAAATTAAGGGCGCCCAGCAGGAAGGTCCGGCTCCACCAGACGCCGAAGGGAAGGCGGCGGACGACGAGCAGCAGCAGCAGTCCCGCCGGCAGGGCGCGCAGCAACGCCATCGTCAAAGGATGACCGGGGGGTAGGAACAAGGTGGTGACGATGTAAGTGCTGCCCCAGATGGCCGGTGCGATTGCCGTCAGGAGAAAATCGAGGTTGCGCGTCATGATAGGATCGATCCATATATTACGGTACCATGTATCTTTGTATAAAGTATCTTGATGTCAAGATATAAGGAGAAGCCAATGACGGATCGAGCCGCCGTCGCCGCCGACCAATGGCGCAAGGAACGTCCCGATATCGACCCTTTCCCGATGGAATTGCTCGGCCGGTTGGCGGAGGCGGCGCTGGTGATCGGCCGCGACCGGCTCAATCCGCTGTTCGCCCGGTTTCATCTGCAGCCGGGCGAGTTCGATGTCCTGGCCACCTTGCGCCGTTCCGGCGAGCCCTGCGCCCTGACGCCGACCGAGCTTTACGGGGTGCTGATGATTTCCTCGGGCGGCATGACGAGCCGCATCGATCGTCTGGAGAGGGCGGGGCTCATCGAGCGTCGCCGCCATCCCACCGACCGCCGGGGGACGCTGGTCGCCCTGACAGCCGACGGCAGACGCCTCATCGACGAACTTGTCGTCCACCATGTGGAAAACGAGCGGTCCGTCCTGTCCTGCCTGTCCGAGGTGGAACAGCGGGATCTCGACGGCTTGTTGGCGAAACTGCTGGCGGGCCTGTCTGGGCGGTCTTCGCGGACCGATCCCGGGCCCGGATGATCAGCAGGCGCAGGACAGGGCGGCGCCCAATATCCTGTCGGCATCGTCCGCCCTCGGTACGGGATAGCCGGCCTTCTCCGACGTGATGGAACGCAGCTTTCGTACATAGGCGGCGGGCAGGCCATGTTCCTCGGCGCCGGAGACGATATGCTCGAGATATTCCGTGCTGGGCGCTCGCGCCTCTCCCAAAATATCCTTTCGGTAAAGGAGGACCGCATAGGTCGTTCCGTCCTCTCCGATGGCTTCGGCCGGAGAATGGAAATAGGGGCCGCTGCCATCCAGTTTGGCCCCTTGCCAGGCGTCGAGGTGGTCGAAGGCTGAATGCGACAGTTCGTAGACCACCCCCCAGAGGGATTCCTCCGCTCGGGCGAGGGCGGTCTCCTCCCCGCCGTCCCATCGCTCCGAATGTCCGAAGAAGGCGATTCCGTAGCCGGGCAATTTTGCGACGGCCACGACCCTGGGCTTGGTCCGGCAACGTGAAGAGATCTGACCGCCGTTCATGTTTGCGCCGTAGGCGAAATATAAAATGGGGGACTTGGGTCTTGTCGTGCTCATGTCATCCGTCCTTAAGTCTGATGGTTCGGGGAAACCAGGACCTTGAGTCCCTGGGCGGAGGCGTCGAACTCCGCCCGCATGTTCATCTCGACAAGTGCCCGGGAAAACCAGCGGGGAACATGGTCGCAGAGGATTTCCAGCGTTTCGAACTCGGTCTCTTGCATGACGGGGATCAGCACCTGCCGGGAGTTGAGGTTCGGATCGCTTTCCAAAACCTGCGCGAGGTCGATGCGGTAATGGCCGTTGCCGACGCGCTCCAGCGAGGGCGCGGCGGCGGGACCGCAAGGGGAGCGGCCTCCTCCGCCTTTCTTGCCGCAGCATCCCTGCGCGCAGTTCGCCGCGGAGGCCTCTTCGACGGCGGCCTGTTCCCGCCGGGCGATCAGATCGGCTTCCCGTCCTGCGACGATGTCGAGCTGTTCGCGGTCCGGCCCTTGGGCCTTCCAGATATGAAAGCCCATCTCCTCCTGGAGAAGGGAATAAACCAGCCCGCGCACTTCGCCGGACACCAGGACACGGCAGTCTTCCAGTCGGTCGACGACGTCCCCGAGGGCCGACTTCACCTCGGAGAGCGTCATGTCCGGTCCGACCTCGAAAGGGATTTTCTTACGCGCTTCCCATGCTCCGGCGGCATTGTCGTAAACGCGGACATGGCCCGGCTCGTAAAGACTGGAGAGCGTTCCCTCCTCATCGACGTAGGTTGCTATTTTCATGCCGACCTCTCGTGGAGATAAACGGGGCGGGAGGAGCCGGACATTGGCCGCCAAGGCGGAATGTCCAACCTTGCAAAGGTGGTAACCCCAAAGGTCACCAGACGTTGAGGAGCCACTCCTTGTTCTTTTTGTGCTCCATATCGGTGAACAAGGCGTTGGCCATCTGTTCGACCAGCCAGATGGCGCCGCCGTACCCGACTACCGGATGGCGATACAGGCCGGCCCGGTCGTAGGTGGGAAAGCCGACGCGGACCATCGGGATGTCGTAGTCGATGGAAATGAAGCGGCCTTTGGAATGGCCGAGGATGAGGTCGAGTTTCAATCCTTCGTTCTTGATCCGGTTTTCCAGGTCCCAGAAATCCGCGTTGGTGATGATTTCCATGCCGTAATCGACATTGTCCCGCAGCGCCTTGATGCGCGGATCGTCGACGTAGGAGGCGTTGTCGTCGCCCAGCAGCAGCAGGACGGGCTTCATTTCGAGATCGAGGCAGAACTCGGCCAAGCCGATCACCAGATCCGGGTTGCCGTAGATCGCCACCTTCTTGTCGGCGAGGAACATATGCGTGAGATCGGTCAGCGCGTCGAGGGCGACGCCCCGTTCCCGCACCAGCGACGGGGGAATGGGCTTGCCGGTGAGGGCCTTCAGATTGTGCAGAAAGCTGTCCGTGTTGCGGATGCCGATGGGCGTCGGGCCGATGATGGTGGGGATATCGAAGGTCTTTTCCAAATATTGGGCGGCCTTGCCCCCTTCATAGCGATTGAGCGCGATGGTCGCCTTGGCATTGGCGGTGTCGGCCAGATCCTCGATGGTGGTATTGCCGTGAGAGACGGCGCTGCCGTCGGGCATCATCGGCGAATCGAAGCTTTCGATCTCGAACAGCACCGTCGCGTCGATATCCATCTCGGCCAGAAGATGCTTCAACTCCTTGACGTCGCCGGGATTGACCCAGCCGGTGATCAAATTGATCTTGTCGTTCGGTTCGCCCTTTTTCGCGAATTTCTTGACGAAGTCGCGCACCGCCACGTCATAGCCGGTGACCATGGAGCCGACGAAGCTGGGCGTGTGGATGGCCAACAGCTGGATATCCCGGTCCGCATATTTTTCCTTCAGCAGGCCTTCTTCCAGCTTGGTGACGACACCGTCCACGTCGTCGCCGATCACCTCGGTCGAGCAGGTGGTGATGATCGGGATCACCCGGATGTTCGGGTAGCGGGCCAGGAGCACGTCGATTCCTTCCTCGACGCGGCCGCAGGCCCCGAACACCGCGCCGTCTTCATGAACCGACGACGAGGCGATCTCGAAACTCTCCTTCAGATGCTGGGAGATCAGCAGGCGGACGAACATCACGCAACCCTGGCCGCCATGGACGATGCCGATGCAGTCCTTGATGCCGATGCTGGCGAATTGGGCTCCCGCCGGCTGACAGGTGAAGATCGGATTGATCGTGCCAACACGGTCTTTGACTTTGACGTCACATGTCATGATGCGATTCCTTTTAGTAGTGCTGGACGGTCAGTTCTTCATTGAGCGAGCCGTCGATGGTCAGCCAATCCAGGCGCTCATGCAGCTTCTGCATGAGGGTCTTGATGGCCGTCTTGTCCATCGTGGCCAGCCAGGGGTAGCGTTCCCGGTAGGCTTCGGCGAGGCACACGGCGTCGACCCAGTAGCACTTGTCCAGGGGGGTCGGATTGTCGACGGGCTCGTCGCAGAGAAGCTGCGTGGTCTTGGTAAGGACGCCGACGTTCTGTTTCCGGCGGTCCTTGGCGCGGGAATTGAACTGCCACAGGCAGTTCTTCATGATGTAGTCCATAAGCTGTTCCAGCTTTGTCGCGTCATCCATGGCTTGGGGCTCCCTCACTCGGCTGCGCTCGCGGCGGTTTTGCGTTCGAACTCCGGATAGGTCTTGGCGCGCAGATCCGTGACGCTGTCGTATTTTCCGGTGTATTCCGTCAGGATCGGGGAGGATTTGATCTCATCGGACAGACCGGCGTCGGACAGCATCCGGCGGGTGACGAAGCCCTTGTCGGCGGCGATCTCATCCTTGCTGATATCCAGGCCGGAGAGCTGGTAAATCGGTGAATAGATGGCGTTGTAGATGTCGCGGGCGAAGCGTACCCAGCCTTCGAAGCCCTTGTAGGGGCCGTTGTGATAGGCGTGGGCATTCAGGTAGGGCACCCGCATTTTCTTGGCCACCTCTCCCGGACGCTTGCCGGTGAAGATGACATCGGGTTTCAGCATCCGCATGGCTTCCTGGTTTTCCAGTTCGTTGGGATCGTCGATGGCCAGTGCCCCCTCGCCGCAGCGGGAGATGCCCTTTTCCATGTCGCCCTGATGGCCGAATTTGGTGTAGACCGAGACGACCTTGACGCCCATTTCCGCCTGGATGGCGTGCGCCCAATGCCACAGCTTGGAGCCGCCCGGCCACAGGCAGACCTTTTTGTCCCGCAGGCGTTCCTTGTACCAGTCGAGCTGGGGTTTCCATTTGGCGGTCTCTTCGTCGATGATCGCCTGGGCGCGATCCTCGATGCCGAAAAACAGCCCGACTTTCTTCAGCGAATTGCCCAGGGCCTCGAAGCCGAAACCGTCGATGTCGAGGCGCGGGATTCCGTAGCGGGCGCGCAGCTCGTCGCAGATATATTCGGCCGACCGGGCGCATTCGAGGACGTTGAGATGGGCGCGGTGCATCCCGCGCAAATCGTCGTAGGAGCTGTTGCCGGTGAAGGTGGAGAGCACCTGGATGCCCATGCGGTGGAAATAATCCAGCATGACCTCCTGGTCGCCCTGGATATTGTATTCGCCGACATAGTTGATGACGTAGTCGCTGGTGATCTTGGGCTCCAGCGTGCCGACCTTCTGGTTCAGCCAGGCGATGTTGATCTTGTGGTGGCCGCCCGACTGGCTGGGACCGGCAAAGCCGGGCGAGTTGCAGACGAAGATGTCGACTTCGGGCATTTCGTCCATCACCTCCTGGGCGACGGCCTCGATATCGTCACCGATCAGGGCCGTGGCGCAGGTCTGGTAAATGGTCATCCGCTTGATTTCGGGAAACGCCTTGAACGCCTCGATGATGTTTTGCTTCAGCACCTTCTCGGCGCCGAAGACGATGTGCTTTTCCTTCACATCGGTGGCGAAGGTGTATTTGAGCTGGAAGTTGTTGTTGTCGCTGATATAGCGCTTGGTCTGCCAGGTGTCGTAGGTGCAGCCGACGGGGCCGTGGCTGATGTGGATGACATCCTTCATCGGCGTGCCGATCACATGCTTGGCGCCGCAATAGGCGCAGCCGCGTTCGGAGATCGTACCGGGAATCGTGTTGAGATATCCCTTCGGAAGGCATGATGTCAGGTCTTCGCCGGCGCCTTTGATGACGGCGTGCTGTTTTCTTTCAGGGATGACTTTGCTGCATTCAAATTCATGATAAGGCATGATTCGTCCTCCGTCCGGCGTCGTTTGGCGCCGGGCCCGTGAATGCCGAATGGGAGAGCCGCGCTCGTCTGGCGGCCGGTTGCGTCCGGGTTAGCTGGCCATGCCGTACTTCACCACCATGCTTTCCAGTTCATCCATGGAGAGTGGCTTGGGGATGACGAAGTTTTCGTTCTCGACGATCTTCAGGCCGAGAGCCTTGTATTCCTGGGCCTGGTTGGCTTCCGGGTCGAATTCCGTCACGGATTTCTTGTTGAACTCGGCCCGCTGCACGATGTTGTCGCGCGGCACGAAATGGATCATCTGGGTGCCGATGGCGGCGGTGAACTCTTCCAGGAATTCCTTTTCGCGGTCGACGTTGCGGCTGTTGCAGATGATGCCGCCCAGACGCACGCCGCTCTGCTTGGCATATTTGACGAGACCCTTGCAGATATTGTTGGCGGCGTAGATGGCCATCATCTCGCCGGAGGCGACGATGTAGACCTCCTGGGCCTTGCCGTCGCGGATGGGCATGGCGAAACCGCCGCAGACCACGTCACCCAGAACGTCGAAGAAGATGAAGTCCAGGTCCTCGGTATAGGCTCCGTTTTCCTCCATCAGGTTGATGGCGGTGATGATGCCGCGGCCGGCACAGCCGACGCCCGGCTCGGGGCCGCCCGATTCGACGCAGCGGATGTCGTGGTAGCCCGTCTTGACGACCTTATCCAGGGTGACCTTTTCGGCGCCATGGATGCGCAAGGTATCCATCACCGATTCCTGCGGCTTGCCGCCCAGGATCAGGCGCGTGGAATCGGCCTTGGGATCGCAGCCATGAATGAAGACATGCTTGTTGTGATAATGAGCCAGAGCGGCCGCGGTGTTCTGAGTGGTGGTCGATTTGCCGATACCGCCTTTTCCATAAATGGCAACCTTGCGGGTCATGATGCGAAACTCCTTTGAATGGCTTGAAGGCGGCGGGAAGGGCGCCAGCTTCGTGCTTTCATCAAAAGCAACCCGCATGCCAAATATTCAGAAAATCGCGATCAGAATTCCGGGAAAAACGACGAGTTTGACGTTTTTACATAACCATATGATATATAATGATTATTATGAATCCGTGGCGGAGCGGGCGTGGCCTGAAATTTACCGCAAGTGAATATTTTCCAAGAAATTTACCTGACCGTAAATTGTCCTTCCACCCGCTCGTTCTTTGGTCTCGATCTATAATTTACCTCTCTGGTAAATTATTCAAAACCGGTATCCGCGAAGCGTAAATTCTTGCATGAATCCGGGCCAGGCTCGTCAAGGGGGGCAACGTTTGCCGGACAGGCAAGAGCTGGCTCAAGATGCGGAAGGGGAGCGGCTTGTCAAAGACCTGGGATGATCCGTTCGCCGCGTTTGGCGAATGGGCCAGCGACGCGGACCGGCGGGCCTATGCCCGGTCGTCGTGCTTCCACTTGTGCATGTCGGCGGTGCGGAAGGTTTTATAGGTAATGCCGTAGCGCTCCATGCGTGCCCCCAGCATGCGCCGGGTCAGGCCAAGCTCCGTGGCGGCATCGCCGATATGGCCATTACTGTTCTTGAGCGCTTCGACGATCATCTCATATTCGACGGCGTGCAGTTTCGATTCCAGGCTGACGCCGAAAGCGGTGCCGCTTTCCCCTGACGTCTGCAAGGACGGGGGCAGGTTGTAGCTGTGAATGACGTCGTCGTCGGAGAGGAGAACGGACCGTTCGATGACGTTTTCCAACTCGCGCACATTGCCCGGCCAATGGTAGCTCATCAGCATATTGATGGCCGGAGTCGAAATTCGTTTGATGCTCTTGTCGTTTTCCTTGGCGAACGTCGTGACGAAATGGTCGGCCAGGATGACGATGTCGCTGCCTCGGTCGCGCAACGGCGGAACGACGATCGGAAAGACGTTCAGCCGATAATAGAGATCTTCCCGGAACGTGCCCCGGTCCACCATTTCGGCAAGGTTGCGGTTGGTGGCGGCGATGATGCGGACATCGACCTTGATGGGCCTGCCGCCGCCCACCCGTTCGAATACTCTTTCCTGCAGGACGCGCAGCAGCTTGGCCTGCATCGAGGGACTGAGCTCGCCGATCTCATCGAGAAAAATGGTGCCGCCGTCGGCCATTTCGAAGCGGCCCTTGCGCATCATCACCGCTCCGGTGAACGCGCCCTTCTCATGGCCGAACAATTCGCTTTCGGCGATGTTTTCCGGTAAGGCCGCGCAATTGAAACTGACGAACGGCCCCTCGGCGGTGGCGCTGTTGTAGTGAATGGCGTTGGCGACCAATTCCTTGCCGACGCCGCTTTCGCCCAGGATCAGGACGGTGGTTTTCGCCACCGCGACTTTGTAGACCAGATCGTACACATCCTGCATCGGCTTGGAGTTTCCGATGATGTTGGAGGGCTTGAGCCGTTCCTTCAATGTGTTTTTCAGACGGCGGTTTTCGCTTTCCAGCCGCACCTTGTCGACATTCTCCATCAGATAGAGTTCCGCCGCCGGAGCGATCATCGCGGCGACCATCGCCAGAATTTCGAGGTCCTGCTTGAGCAGGCGCTGATTCATGTAAACCCGCTCGGCGCCGATGGTTCCCAGCACCTTGCGGGTGTGGATGATCGGAACGCAGAAGAACACGGCCTTGCTGCGCCCTTTCCTTGCGTGTGAGCCCGTGCGGTCGAGAAAGTCGGGATTGTCGCTCAGGCGTTGGGCGACGATGGCTTTTCCCGTTTCCACGACCTTGCCGGTGATGCCTTCGCCGGGCACATAGATGCCTCTGCCCTTTTCCTCGTCCGTCAGGCCAAAACTGTCGTGGATGAAAATGGTTTCCGACTCGCGGTCATAGAGCGTCACCATGCCGCTCTGCATTTTCAACTGTTCCTGCATGACGCTGAGGATGATGGATAGGGAGGCGGCGAGGTCGATGCTGTCCGTAATGGTCTGGCTGATCCTGTAAAGGATCGGCAACATGTTCACGCGGCACTCGCCGGTGAAGCAGTGACTGAACTCGTTTACGAAATCGCCGATATCGAATTCGAGAGTGGAGATGTGATCCATACCCATCTTGCGCGCGAGGCCCTGATCCATGGATTCGAAGCTTCAAAGAAAGATACTAGCAAGTTTAGGGCCAAAACGGCGCCGTGCCTTTATCTTTCAACCAAACGGGCATGTTCGGCGCCCACCGGCGACGACATCGGTTCCGAATGGTTGCCGATTCATCCTGGTGCCCCTCGGCTTTTCGCGGCAAGCGGGGGAGAAACATCTGCAAAAATTTACCGAAACCGTCAAAAAGTTGAGAGTTTTTACATTTTCTTCCGGAATCCAGCCGCAGCCGTGCCCGAGTTGCCCAATTTTCGGACATGGCATCGAATTTGCGGAACTCCTTCGCACCGAGGTTTGCAAAGGATGATTGCGATGACTGAAGAAACAGGCCGGGAACGGGCTCCCAGCGAACGGACCCGCGTCAGGCGCTACAATTGGCTGGCCCGCTACGATCGCAAGACCGTCGAGGACATCCTCGACGCCACGCCGCTGGCTCATGTGGGGTGCGTGATGGACGGCGTTCCTTTCGTCACCCCGACTTTTTTCTGGCGGGAGGGCGATCGGGTCTACTGGCATGGATCCGTGGCCGGCCGCATGTTCAAAGCGTTGGAGCATCAGGACATCTGCTTCACCGTTTCCCTTCTCGACGGCCTCGTGGTGGCGCGTTCCGCCTATAACTTCAACTGTAACTTTCGTTCGCTCATGTTGCTCGGTCGTGCCGAACTCATCCGGGACGAAGCGCTCAAGGCCGAGAAACTGCGCAATTTCGTCAATGGTCTGATCCCCGGCGAATGGGAGCGGCTGCGGCCCATCCATCAACGCGAGGTCAAGGTGACGGCGATGGCTTCCCTGTCCATTGCCGAGGCGTCATGCAAGATGAGGGTGGGGCCTCCCCTCGACGACGAAGAGGATTACTCCTTTCCTTCTTGGGCGGGGGTGATTCCCATTCGCTACCAGGTCTTGCCGCCGGAACCCGACCCGAGGAATCCGCCCGGAACGGAAATGCCCGAGGATATCCTCAAATTCCATTTGGGATAGGGGGGCTTCCGGCCCAATATCGAAACATGGCGCCGGATGGCAGGCTTTCGCCAAACGCTGGGCAAAACGACGGGAACGGATGCTAGCCTGAAAGAATGAGCGAGAGGTTTTTCAAGCGGTCCACCGTCGTCGCCCTGATCGTCGCCGGGGCCTTCTTCATGGAATATATCGACAGCACGGTGATCGCCACGGCGTTGCCGATGATGGCCAGGACATTTCATGCCAATCCCGTCGCCCTGAGCATCGGCCTGACGGCCTATCTGCTGACCCTGGTGGTGTTCATTCCCGTCAGCAGTTGGATCGCCGACCGTTTCGGCACGCGGTCCGTCTTCACTTCGGCGATGACGGTTTTCACCCTGGCCTCGGTGCTTTGCGGCCTCAGCGAGGGCGTCGGGGAATTCGTCGCCGCCCGGGTTCTTCAGGGCATCGGCGGGGCGATGATGGTTCCCGTCGGACGGATGGTCGTCTTGCGCACGACCGAGAAGAAGGACCTGATCAGCGCCATCGCGCTGCTGACCTGGCCGGCGTTGGCCGCGCCGATCCTGGGCCCGCCGCTTGGCGGCCTGATCTGCACTTATTGGTCCTGGCGCTGGATTTTCCTGCTTAACGTCCCCTTGGGGCTGGCGGGTATCCTGGCCGCCCTCAAGCTGATGCCGAACATCCGCGCCGAAGAGCGGCGGCCCTTCGATCCCCTCGGCTTTCTCATGACCGGCAGCGCTTTGGCCTGCGTCATGTACGGGGTGGACCGCATCGGCAACGTCGGAAGCATCTGGTCCCTGCCCACCTTTCTCCTGATGGCGGGCGTGGTTCTGGGGATGGCGTCGGTCCGGCATTTGCGGCGGCATCCGACACCGGTCATCGATCTGTGGCCGATGCGGGTTCCGACCTTCGCCGCCACCACCTGGGGCGGTTCCCTGTTCCGTATGACGATCAGCTCGGCGCCTTTCCTGATGCCCTTGATGCTGCAGGTGGGGTTCGGCATGAGCGCGTTGACTTCGGGCGGTCTGACCTTGTGGATCTTCATCGGCAATTTCGGCATGAAGGCGGTGACCACCCCGATCCTGAAACGCTTCGGATTTCGAACGACGCTGGTGGTCAATGGCGCGGCCACGGCGATTTCCATCCTGGCCTGCTCCTTCCTGTTTCCCTCGACGCCCACCTGGATTCTGGCGGCCGTTTTGTGTTTCGGCGGCTTGTGCCGCTCGATGCAGTTCACCGCGATCAGTTCGCTTTCCTACGCCGACATTCCTCCCGACCGGATGAGCGGCGCCTCCTCCTTCGGCAGTCTGATCCAGCAGATGTCCTTGGGGATGGGCGTCGCCGCCGGAGCCCTGGCGCTGCATATCGCCATGGCGTTTCATGGCCATGCCGGCGAACCGCTCACCGCCGACTTCCAACTGGCTTTCGCCCTGCTGGCGGTTGTCGCGGCACTCGGCCTGATCAGCTTCCTGCGCCTGGATCCTTCCGCCGGGGCGGATGTCAGCGGCCATCGCCCGGAAGAGCGGCGCGGCCGTCAGCCGACTGGCGCTGGATGAGAAGCGCACCGGCTCGGAAGGCCGGTGTCACTGACTTTTTGTCCTTTCCCGCTCTACTCGCGCTCGTTCTGCAGGCGGGCCTTGTCCAGGCGGTCCTTCATGCCGGCGGCCTTGGCGAAGAATTGGTCGGCATCGACGGGAGGGGCCAGGCGCATCCACGGGGGTTGCAGCAGATGTAGATATCCCACCGATTCGTTGCCGAACAGCTTGTCGTACTGGGCCGCCGTCTGCAAAAGAACGGCGATTGCCATCACGCCGCCGACGATTCCGGCTTTCAGGGCGGGCTTTGCCGGGGTGATGAGCTGTAAATGGGCGAAGCAGGCCGCGGCCACGGCCATCCAGGCGCCGATAAAGTTGATCGCCGGCAGATGCGACCAGGAAAAGATGAAGGCGCCGCGGGTGATCACCTCGTTGAACAGCGAATAGCCGAGAATGGCGACCAGGGGGATCCTGAGCGAGCGTTCGAAATGGGCATGACCGGAAAAAACGCGGGTGATCAATGCCCAGGCCGTCGTCCAGACGATGAGCATGCCGGCGACGATCAGAATGGGCGTAAGCAGCCAGGAGACTTTCGGTTCCGTGATCATCCGCAGATAGGCGAACAGGGTTTCCGAGGCGACGAAGGCCGTCCCCAGCAGAAGCAGGCTGGGCCAGATGCGGCATTCGCCGACGAAGGCCCGCTCGGGCGGCACCGGATGGGATTGATCGCGGATCCGGACCAGGGTGCGGCCGATGACGACCGGATGCTCGCCGTCGAGCGTCGTTCGGGTCGCCCTGGAACCGTCGCTCAGAACCAGTCCATTGGCGCTGCCCAGATCCTCCATGATCAGCGCGCCGTCGTCGTCGCGGAAGACGCGGGCATGGGCGGGCGCCACATGCGGGTCGTCCAGAACGACATCGTTGGCGTAACCGCGCCCGATGCGGATGAGGGGCCCGGCGCAGCGGAAACGGGAAATCACCTCGCGTTGCCGGGAGAGCACTTCTATCCAGATCACTTCTTCCATTGGATCATTTCGAGAAAATGCCTGGCGACCGATATGGCGGTATCGTAATCCGTCCCTTCCAGGGCGAGACGGGATACCAGGGCTTGTTGGCTGCCGTCCTGGGTGATCGCCAGCATCCAGACGTCGTATAGTCCGTTGAACGGCCGGTAGGCCCGCGCGCACCAGATGCCCCGGAGCGGGGGATGGTTTCCGGCAAGAGCCAGGAAGTCGTCATGGCAGGTGGTCTGGCTTTGCCACTTGCCCCCCTGATTGCCGGTGCCCCACAGATTGGTCAGTTGGGACAGGAAGGAGGCGAACTGGAAATCGTTCAGATCGCCGTTGCGGAGCAGGGAATGGCTCATGTGGATCATCCCGGAACTGAGATCCGGGGCGATGAAAAGCTGCGAATTGCTGTTGCAGAAAGACGTGTTCACCGTGGCCCGCGGTTTTGGGTTTTCGCCCGCGTTGGTGTTGGCCCAGCAACTGAACCAGGGGGCCAGGCTTTCCGGAACCTGATAGGCTCCGAAAGCCACCTCGCGCATGCCCAGTTCGGTGAAGGCTTTGAAAAAGCCCGTCTGCCAGGCGGTCAACTGGCGGCCGACGTCCTCCTTCAGCGCGGAGGGAGCCGGCACCGGTTTTCCGACGGCCTCGGCCAGCAGGGTCCGCGCCTTGATGGCCGGCACGAGGAAGCTGACCTGTTCGCCGCGCACCATGCGGGCGACGTTCACTCCCACCACGCGGCCGTCGGTGCTGAGCGCCGGTCCTCCGCTCACGCCGGGATTGAGCGAGGCCGAGAAATGGATGCGTTCGCCGTAACTGCGCTCAACCAGGCCGTTGTAGGTGCCCTCGATAATGGCGAAGCCGAGATCGAGGGGATTGCCCAGTGAATAGAGGCGTTCTCCCTTGGGCAGGG
Source organism: Telmatospirillum siberiense (assembly GCF_002845745.1). GTDB lineage: Bacteria > Pseudomonadota > Alphaproteobacteria > Rhodospirillales > Magnetospirillaceae > Telmatospirillum > Telmatospirillum siberiense. The sequence goes on from NZ_PIUM01000009.1 coordinate 117,787, forward strand.
TCCGCGCCAGGGCCCGGGGGTCGAAATCGAAATGCGGGCGGTCGTCCTTGTCGAGGCGCACCACGGCCAGATCGTCGGCGACATCCACGGCGATGACCTGAAGGCTGCCGCGGCCTCCGTCCATCGCCACATATTCCAGGGTGTAAGTTCCCGGCTCCATCACATATTGCGAGACGACATGGTAATTGGTGATGGCCTGGCCATCGCCGACCAGGAAGCCCGATCCGATGGAGGCCTGCCGTCCGGCGGCGGTGAGCATGGTGCGGATTTGCAGGAGTTTCGGCCGCGCCTCGGCATAGATCTGTTCGGCCACGGCCGAAGGGGGCTCGGCCGCCGGCGGCGCGCCCGGGCTCGATTGCGCCCGCGCGCCGGATCCCGTGGAAGCCATCATGGCGACGCATAAAACCGCGAAACGGAATGTCTTGGACAGGGATCCCATCGTCGGAAAGGCTTGCTTCAAATGATCGGGGCTGCACGATAGCGCAGCTTCGGTGATCTTGTCCCCCTTCATGCCCGTCCAGCCGGGGCGGGCGGGTTACAGCCAGCGGGCCCGCTTGAAGCGGAAGAACAGCGTCACGCACAGCGCCGCGATCACTCCCAGCACGACGAAATAGCCGAAATGGGTCTTCAGTTCCGGCATATATTCGAAGTTCATTCCGTAAATGCCGGCGATGGCGGTGGGCACCGCCAGGATGGCCGCCCAGGCCGCCAATTGCCGGGTGATTTCCCCCTGGCGCTGCTGTTCGAGAAGATGGCTGACTTCGAAGACCGAGGCCAGGACCTCGCGCAGCGTCTGCACCATGCCCTCGACGCGCCGCACATGATCGAGCACGTCGGAGAAATAGGGGCGTACCTCGGTGTCCAGACAGGGAAGATCGAGGTGGATCAGCTTGTTGCAGACTTCCGACATCGGTCCCAGGACCCGCTGGAAGCGGATCAGTTCGCGGCGCAGCCTGAAAATGCGCATCACGTCGTCGCGGCCGAGGAAGGTGTCGAGCGCCGTCTGTTCCATTCTCAGCACGTCCTCCTCGATGGTCTCGACGATCGGCAGATAGCCGTCGACGATAAAATCGAGGATGGCGTGCAGCACATAGTCCTCGCCGTTGCCCAGCAGGCTCGGCGCCGCCTCCAAATGGTCGCGCAGGGACACGTAGCCCCGCGCCGATCCGTGGCGGACCGAGATGATATAGTCCTGGCCGACGAAGAAGGAGGTTTCGCCATAGGCGATGGCGTCGCCTTCGATCCGGGCGGTTTTGGCGACGACGAACACCTGTTCGCCATAGACGTCCACCTTCGGCACCTGATGGGCCTGCAACGCGTCTTCCACCGCCAGCGGATGCAGGCCGTAGCTTTCCTGAAGGGTCCTGAGTTCGGCCTCGGACGGTTCGAACAAGCCGATCCAGACGAATTCGGACCGGTCCTTCGCGCACTGCAGCGGATGATCCAAGGACACCGGCCCGACCTTCTTGCCGTTCCGGTAGAGAGTGGCGGCGACAACGCTCATGTTTTTCCGGCTTTATCCCTGATGCGATCTGGCGGTGCATCCTGACATCGCTTGACCGAGGGGGCAACCTGGGCGGAATTGGGGAAAGCTCCCGTCATTGCCCGGTCAGTTTGACGGCGTTCTCCGGCGCTTGCAGGGATGCAATGCGCTGGACCTGCTCCATCACCTGCGATGCGAAGAGGATTCCCGACGGCTCGAAGGGAAACCCGCCCGCCCGCAGGGCGTCGGCGGTCCAAGTGTTGCAGTTGTAGAACGAATCATAGGTCTGGCGCCCCGCATAGAAGACGTTTTGGTCGCCATATGCGGCGACCCGCGTCAGTGTCGTGCCATCGCGCCTGTCCAGCGAATTCCAGGCGAATTCCAAGATTCGGTCGAGGGCTTCCTGCGGCAGGTGAAGTCTGACGATCGTGTGGTCGGCATCCTCGGGCAGCGCGCCGACGGTGGTCAGTTGGACGGCGCTGGGTCCGGGAAACAATGCGGCCATCGCTGTGCCGAAACCGGCGTCATGGTCGGCGAAATAGGCGCGATCGCCGAACCCGATGAGCAGGTATCGGGCACCTGAAGTGGTCGGATCGACAGTGGCGAGGGGGCCTGAAACCTGGTTGGTCAACAGACCGATCTCGGTGTGCCAATCCCGGGCGATGACGGCGATTTCCACATTTCCGGTTTGTACGGAGCGTGTCGGAATGGGCTGGCTGCCCGCGCAGGCCGACAGGATGCCCCCGATGACGCAAAGGCCGAAGACGAGGCCCGGCGTGCGGATCCCCGGACTCCGGGTGCGCCGATCGGTTCCGATCAGCGCGGACAGGAAAAAGGCCCCCCTCAAGATGCCCGGCATTTGAGCAGGAAGTGGAAGACCCAGGCCACGGGAATGGCCAGGGCTCCTCCCAAATAGGCGGCATTGTGCATATAGGCCACGCACAGGAAGGCCCGGGGGTCTTCGAGCCCCGCCGGGAGAAACCATCGCGGATGCCCTCCCAGGTCGAAGTGCGTCGTTTGGATGGCGCCGTAAGCCAGGCCGCCGAGCGCGACGAGCAGCACGAAGCCGACAACGACGGGAAGAGACAGTAGCAGGGCGCTTCGCATTTGGGCCGCGCTTCGGTGAATGAATCCGGCCGCGCCGGTCAGCACACCCAATGGAATGCCCATCCACCAGGAGGCGAGGATTCCGACCTCTGCCGCGCGGATTCGCTCGGGAACGGCCGCGTTGAGAAGGTTGAACTGGTGGAATTTGAACTTGCTATAGTACTCCGAGGAAACGGAGTAGCTGATCTGGTCATGCACGGCGCCAAACAGACCGGCGGCGCAGATCGCCAGAAGAACATATTTCGAGAAGAGGCTCAGCTTTTCCATCGGCTCACGTGACATGTTGGGTGGCGCGGAAGAGGGCGAAAGCCCTTCTCCCCTCGTGGGAGAAGGGGTGGGATGAGGGGGCATTCCGCCGACAGGCGGAGAAAAATTCTGAAGCTTTGTGCGACTTTCCCCCTTCCTCTCCCACAAGGGGCAAGACTACGAAGCCCGGCATTATTCCCCTCTTGCGGCGGCGCAAGGTAACATATTGATGTTGTTCAGTCACAGATTTGCGCTGGTCCCTCCAGCCGAAAGGAGCCGTGGGTTCCATGTATAAGATCCGCCCGATGACCGCCGATGATTACGACTCGGTGATCGATCTCATGACGCGAACGCCCGGCATTTCGGTTCGGGATGCCGATTCGCGCGAATCGACGGTGCGTTATCTCGAACGCAATCCGGGGCTGAGCTTCGTTGCCGAAATTGGTGGCCGGCTCGGCGCTTGCGTCATGTCCGGGCATGACGGGCGTCGCGGATATCTCCAGCATCTGGTCGTGCTGCCGGACTACAGGCGGCGGGGTATCGCGACCGCGCTTGTCGAGCGCTGCCTGTCCGAGCTTGAGGGGCTTGGAATTCTCAAATGCCATATCGACGTGTTCAAAACCAACGCCCAGGCCTCGGCTTACTGGGAAGGCCAGGGATGGACGTTGAGAACGGACATCAACCGCTATTCCTTCGTTCGGACAGGGGCCGAGAACGCGTAAGGGCCTGTTGATGAATTAATGCGTCGTTTGCTTGATCGCTCGCGGTTAGTCGTCAACAAGCCCTAAGCGCCGTCGCCGCTCACCCCGAGCACCCCGTTCAGGGCCTTGGCCAGGGTGCGGTTTCCCTCCCGGTCCCCGGCCATGCGGGCGAAGAGGCCGGCGGCGGCTTCGAACATTCCGGATGCCGGATCGTCCGGCCCCAGGAATTCAGCGATTTCCCGCATTTCCGCCACCCAGCGATAGGCCTTGCCATACATGTCGGGAATGCCCTGGACAAGGCGGGCCAGGACTTCCGGCCGGCTTTCCGACAGCTCTCGGCTCAGGTCCGGCGCGCAGTCGGCCTTCACCGAAGCCAGCAGCATGGCGGTGCCGAGAGCGATGGCGCCCTTGTTGATGCCCGCATAGACCATCTTGAGGGCCGAGGCGGCGCCGAGGGGGCCGTCGATACGGCGGAGTTTCAGGCCGAGCCCGGAAAGGATCTCCGTCCGGTCCAGGTCGTCGCCGCTGACATAGAAGGTGGTGGCGTCTTTACCGGGGGAGGGCGGCGGACCGATGATCGATCCGTCGATGATCGGACAGCCACTGCCGGCCAGGGCCGCCGACACCCTGTTCATGGTGTTCGGGTTGACGGCGTTGAAGTCGATAAAGGCCGGCTTTCGCTGACTTTCCGTCAGGATCGGGGCCAGCGAAGAGGCCAGTCCGACGGCTTCGGCCGGCGGCACGATGGACAGGATGAGATCGGCGGCGGCGATATCGGTCCAGGAAACGGCGGTCATTCCCGCCTCGCGGGCTCTCGCCGCCGTCCGTTCGCTCCGTCCTTCCACCACCGTGATGACGCGGGCGCCGGCTGCCGCGAGACACCGTCCGACGGCGCCGCCCATGGCGCCGGGGGCGAGAATGGCAATCGTTGAGGTCATCTTCCTCTCCTTGAGAACCGTCTGCTGCCGCCCGGGAATGGACCTGCCGATGATTATGTGGGGCGACGCACGTCTTCCTCCAACCAAGGGCGGAAAGGCGCCCGTCGCGTTTTGCCCGTGTTGTCCAGCAACCATAACTTTCTTTTTATATGCATGTTCACCAATGGGTTATGGAGTGTCATCAAATTGTCGCCGAAGCTTGACCATAAGAAAAATAAGGGGTATTCATTGATAATGAATCGCATTATCGCTGTGTTTGCGGGGAATTCTGAGCGGTGAGGATCGGATGAGCAAGGGGGCGGATCTTCTGATATCGCGTTTGCCGGGGCGTCTTCGGTTGCGCAATGGCGCGTTGAGGAACCCGGTCTTGTGCAAACGCTTGGAGTCGGAATTCGCGGCCTGGGATGGCGTCACCTCCGCGACGGGCAATCCCGTCACTGGAAGCCTGCTCGTCATCTATGACGCGGCGCGGATCGTCCCGGCGGAGATGGAGGCGCGGGTTGCCGCCGCCGCCGCACCGGCCTGCGGCCGGGGGGCCGGGGGCGAGGATGGGGGACGTCCGCCCCGCCCGGTCCTGTCGGCGGGGTCTTTGCTGCGCCGCCTCAATCGCCCCGCCAAAATCGGCATGCTGGGCAGCCTGTCGTTGTCCCTGGCCGCCTTGGCGATGAACAAGCGCCTGCACGCGGCGGCCGGCGGGCTCTATCTCGCCTTCCTGGTCCTCCATCTCGCGCGGCATCGGGAGAGCTTGACCAAATGACCCTGTTGCGTTTTGCCGCCTGTTTGCGAGTTGCCCATCATATTCCGGGGCGTATCCGTCTGGGTGTGGCGGGGGGAGCCGAACAGCCGGAATGGGGGGATGATCCGTTGGGGAAGGCCAGGCGGTTCAGTCAGGCGCTGACCGGCGTTTCCGGGATCCGCTCGGTGCGTCTCAATCCGTTGGCACGGTCCTGCACGGTGGAATACGACCCTTCCGCCATTCCTCCCGCCGCCTGGCAGGATTTGCTGTCCGGCACCGGTTCCGCCGCCGCGGATAAGCTCCGCGCCATTTTCCTGGCCGCGGAGAGCGCTGCGGCAAAAGGATGAGCGGCCCTCCGGCCGATGAAATTTTCTTGGTTCGACCTCATTAGGGAAAGGCGACGGCATGCTTCCTCTTCTTCCTTTCGCCGCGGGGCTGGCGGCGGGTATTTTCGGTATCCGTTTGCTGAAAGGCGTCAAGGCGGCCGACTATCGGGACGTCAATGCCGCCGCGCGGGAACGGCTCGATCGGGCGCGGAACAATGTGCGGCAGGCGGCGGTGGCGGGTCTGTCGGCGGTGGAACATTCCTCGGCCAGTCTGCGGGCAAAATTGACGCCCGAGGCGGTGCCCGAGGCTGCGGCAAACCCCGATCCAACCGCCAAGCGGACCCGAAACGCCAGGCGCGTCAAGCCGCAAGACTCGATCGAGGCGAAACCGGCGCGCCGGAAACGCGTCCCGAAGGCCGCCGCGCCGAAAACGACGGATGACCCGTCGTGAAGCGTCGCAAGATCAAGGGGCCGCCGGTCGTGGTTGTCGCCGATTTCGCGCGCGGCTTCGTCGCGACGGCCCTGCTGGCGGCCATTCAGAAAGAGGGCGGGGAACGTCCGCGTTCCGGGCGGGCGGTCTTGCGCCGGGCCGTCCAAGGTGGCGCCGCTCTCGCCGCGGGAACGGCGGTGGCCGATGCCTTGCGGCGACGGCGGTATGCCGACGCCCTGCTGGCCGCCGCCGGCGGTGGAGCCGGCATTCTCGCGGCGGAACTTCTGTTGGCGCCAGTCGATCAATCAAGTGATACCGGCGAACCGCTGATCTGACTTGTTCGTCGGTATAGCCGCCATTGAGGCGAGTCACTTCGGTGACTCGCCGGTATGAAACCCCCTCTGACTTTTAAAACCGGCATCAGACAAGGAGATTTGGACGTGGCGAAGAAAAAGCAAAAAAAGGCGAAGAATGGCGGAAAGGCCGCCGACCGGGATACGGCTCGACAAACGGCGGGGCAAGGCCTGTTCGCCGGGCTGCTGCCGTCGCGCCGGTCGGAGCAGTTCCTGCTGGGGGCCCTGTTGGGCGCGGCGGCGGCTTATGTCCTCAGCGACGAGGATTTGCGCGGCAAACTGATCAAGGGCGGTTTACGCCTCTATTCGGGGTTGGCCGGCGGGTTCGAGGAAATGAAGGAGCAGGTGGCCGATCTCAAGGCTGAGATGGCGGCCGAGCAAAGCGGTCTGCTATGAGCGTCCGGTCCTGGTTCATCGCGGTGGATATCGTCCATCGCGTGCCGGGACGGCTCCGCTTGCGTTATCGCTGTCGCGCCGGGACGCCGGCCGAGGCGGCGTGCATCCGGCGGGCCGCGGCCGAAATCGACGGTGTCCTTGCCGCGCGAGTCAATCCCGCCGTTCATGCGCTGATCCTCTCCTTCGATCCGGCGCGGACCGATGCGCCGGATCTGCGGCGGGCGGTGATGGCGCTTCGTCCCCCGGCCGTCGCCGAACCTTCCGCCGGGGAGACGGACGGCGGTGGCCGCCAGGTCGCCGTCGGACTGCTGGCGCTGGCCGGTTCGGGCCGGCTTCCTCCGCCGGCGCGGCTGGCCGTCACCGCCGCCGCCGCCGTGCCGGTTTTGCGGCATGCCGCGCGGGACCTTGCCGGAACGGGCGTCACCTCGCACGTCCTGGAAGGCGTCGCGGTGGCCATTTCCTTGGCGCGCGGCGATTATCTGGCGGCCAATACCACCACCTTCATGCTGGCGCTGGGCGAATATCTGGAAAATTCCATCGCCCGCCGGTCCGACGCGCTGTTGAAACATCTGCTGCGGCCGACCGGTGACGAGGTATGGATTCTGCGGGAGGGGCAGGAGGTCTCCGTGCCCGCCACCGCCGTCGCCGTCGGTGACACGGTGATCGTCGGTGCCGGCGCCGTCGTCCCGGTGGACGGGACCGTGCTGTCGGGCGAGGGCACGGTCAATCAGGCGGCGATGACCGGCGAAAGCGTGCCCACCGTCAAGGGGCGCGGCGATGCCATGTTGTCGGGCACGGTGGTCGAGGAAGGGCGGCTGGCCATCTATGCCGAGCATGTCGGTCCCCATACGGCGGCGGCCCGCATCGCCCGTTATGTCGAACAATCCCTGGAGGCCAAGAGCCGGACGCAGATGGAGGCGTCACGGTTGGCCGATCGTCTGGTGCCCGCCGTGCTCGGCATGGCCGGCGCCTCCTTCGTGATATCGGGCGACTGGCGCCGCGCCGCCTCGGTGTTGCAGGCCGATTATTCCTGCGCCTTGAAACTGGCCACGCCGGTGGCCTTCAAATCGGCGATGTACGGGGCGGGCAAGGCCGGCATCCTGGTGAAGGGCGCCGACGTGCTGGAACGACTGGCCGAGGCCGACACCTTCATCTTCGACAAGACGGGCACTCTGACCAGCGGCATCTTGCAGGTGACGGACGCCATCACCTTCGATTCGGCTTATTCGGCCGACGATCTGATTTGTCTCGCCGCCTCGGTCGAGGAGCATTATTTCCACCCCCTGGCCCTGGCCGTGGTGGCCGCCGCCCGCGAGACGCGCTACCGCCATTTCGATCATCAGGATGTCGAGTTCATCGTTGCCCACGGCGTTACCAGCATCGTCGACGGCAAACGGATCGTCGTCGGATCCCGCCATTTCGTGGAAGAGGACGAGGGGATCGATATCGGCCCCCATCGACGGGTTGTCGACCGCCTGTATCGAGACGGCAAAACCCTGCTTTTCATCGGTTTCGGCGGAACGCTCCTGGGGATTCTCGCCCTCAAGGACGCCGTCCGCGACGCCAGCGCGGGTACCGTCGCCCGGTTGCGGCGGCTGGGCGTGAAGAGGATCCTGCTGCTGACCGGCGATCATCACGAGCGGGCGGCGGAAATGGCCGGACAGTTGGGGCTCGACGGTTTCCACGCCGAATTGCTGCCCGAGGACAAGTCGCGGATCATCGAGGAATTGAGCCGGGAAGGGGCGCGCATCGCCTTCGTCGGCGACGGCATCAACGACGCCCCGGCGCTGGCCGGCGCCCACATCGGCATCGCCATGCAGAAGGGGGCCGACATCGCCAGGCTGACGGCCGACGTCGCCTTGCTGGAGGACGACATCGCCTGCGTCGCCGATGCCAAGGCCATCGCCAATGCCGCCATGGACCGGGTCGCCGCCAATTACCGGCTGACGGTCGGCCTGAACAGCGCCATCCTGGCCGCCGCCGCCTTCGGTCTTCTTTCGCCGATCGCCACCGCCCTGCTGCACAACGGCGCGACGGTGGCCATCCTCTTGAACGCCCTGCGGAGAAAGGGGCTGACCCGAACCTAAGGGCTTGGGGCGAAATTATCGCTCCAAGCCCTAAAGCCCGAGCGGCGCCTGAGCTTGGCCGAAGCCGGAGGCGCAGGCATCGTGTGAACCCTTAGGCTCTGGGGCGATTGTTTCGTCCCAGAGCCTAAGCGCCTCCGGTATTCCGCCGGCGTAACAGCAGGTGGCGGCTTAAATCCACCGGCTTGTAGGACGTGCGGTCGTCCCGCTGGTCATAGGGGAAGGGACGGGTGCAGTCGAAGCCGACCTTGCAGCCGAGATAGTCCGGGAAGCCGGGATTGAGGCCGTGGCCGAAACAGTCCTCGATGCGGACGATCCCCGTGACCGGGTCCAGCCGGTTGGTCATCGCCCATTCGACGTCGCGGGCGTTGCGGATATCGACGTCCTCGTCGACGATGGTGACCATCTTGAGCGGCGGGAAGGCGGCGAAAGTGGCCATGATCGCCTGCTTCGACCAACCCTTCCGCACGGGGCGCATCTGGACGATGGCGTGATAGAAGCCGCAACCGCCGTGCGAGAAATAGACGTCGCTGACGCCGGGGACCTGACGCTGGACCAGGGCCAGGACATTGGCCTCGCCCAGCAATCCGACCGAGTTCCAGACTTCGGCGCCCGACAGGAGGGTGTGAAAAATCGGCCGGCGGCGGTGGTGTACCCGCAGCACCCGGACCAGCGGCCGCCGGTCCACCTTGGCGTAGAAGCCGGTGACCTCGGCGAAGGGACCTTCCGGATGAAGCTCTCCGGGGACGATTTCGCATTCGAGGGCGATCATCGCCTTGGCCACCATCTCGACGGGCGAGCAGGTGCCGGCCACCAGTTCGACGGGGGCGCCCTCGAATTCCGAGGCGATGCCCAGTTCGTCGGTGTCGATGGGCGCGGCCTCGGCTGGCGTGGCGGCGGCGAAATGCAGCCCCGGACCCACCCCGATGTTCAGGGTGAAGGGAAGGGCCCGTCCCTTTTCGGCCGCCTTCGCCAGATAGGTTTCGAGATGACGGCCAGCGTCGATGTTGATGGCCAGGGTCTGCCGGTCGACCAGCATGAAGCGTTGGATCGAGGCGTTGCGGACACCGGTTTCCGGGTCGTGGGCAATCACCACGCCGGCGTCGATGTAGGGGCCGCCGTCCCCCAACGCATGTACCGGTATGGGCAGTTTCGTCAGGTCGACAGTCGGCTCGCTCACTTCGAGGACCGGCCCGGTGGATTTGACGACGGGCGGCACCGGCCGCTTCCGCCAGTTGTCGATACTGCTCGAGACGAAGGCGGGCAGACCGCGTTCGGGCAGATCGAACAGGCCGGCGAGCAGGTCCCGAGACCAATAGAGGCCGACGAACACCGGAATGTCGTGGCCTTTCACCTTTTCGAACAGCAGGGCGGAAGGTTGTGCTTCCAGTTGCGCGGCGATGCCGGCCAATTCATGAACCGGATCGACTTCCGAGGTTATCCTCAGCAACCGGCCCTGTTCGTCCAGGCGCTCGACGATCTGTCCCAGATCGCCCAACAGGCTTCCCGTCATCCCTCATGCTCCCGCTATTGGAACGCCACCTCGGCGAAGCTGCGCAGTTTGCGCGAATGCAGCCGTTCCCGTTCCAGGGATTTCAGCGTCTCCAGCGCCTTGAGGCCGATCTCCAGATGCTGGCCGACCCTTTGCCGGTAGAACTCGCCGGCCATGCCGGCCAGCTTGATCTCGCCGTGCAACGGTTTGTCGGACACGCAGAGCAGGGTTCCGTAAGGAACGCGGAAGCGGAAGCCGTTGGCGGCGATGGTGGCCGATTCCATGTCCAACGCCACGGCGCGGGACTGGGACAGCATGCGGGTGATGGTGGCGTGGTCGCCGATCTCCCAGTTGCGGTTGTCGACGCTGGCCACAGTTCCGGTCCGCATGATCCGTTTCAATTCGGCGCCGCTGCAATGGGTGACCGCGCTGACCGCCTGCTCCAGGGCGACCTGGATCTCGGCCAGGGCGGGAATCGGAACCCGCAAGGGCAGTTCCTCGTCGAGCACGTGATCTTCACGGGCATAGCCGTGCGCCAGGACATAATCACCCAGCTTCTGGGTGCTTCGCAGTCCGGCGCAGTGGCCCAGCATCAGCCAGGCGTAGGGGCGCATGACCGCCACATGGTCGGTGATGTTGCGGGCGTTGGAGGGGCCGGTGCCGATGTTGATCATGGTGATGCCGCCCCGGTCGGGCTCGACCAGATGGAAGGCGGGCATCTGCGGCGTGCGGACCGGCGCGTTGCCCTCGGGGCCGGGGGCGCCCAGGCGGGCATTGCGCCAGACGAGGTTGCCCGGTTCGACGAAGGCCTCCGCCATGGAATCGCCGTCCGTCATACGCTCGCGGCAGATGCGGGCGAAGGCGTCGACGTAGAATTGGTAGTTGGTGAAGATGACGAACTTCTGGAAATGTTCGGGGTCGGTCCCGGTGTAGTGGTAGAGCCGGTGCAGCGAATAGTCGACGCGGGCCGCCCTGAACAGGGCCAGCGGCAGAGGCGCGCCTTCCGGCGGTTGCAGCGTGCCGTTGACGATGGCGTCGTCCATGGTGGCGAGGTCGGGGGTATCGAAGAAGTCGCGCAACGGGCGGTCGCCCGGTCCCATGGAAAAGCCGGTTTCGCTGCTGATGTCGCGGCGATAGGCGAAATGCACGGGGATCGGCTCGCTGGATTCGCCGATTTCGACGGATCCCCCGTGATTCGACAGCAGCAGGCCGATCTGTTCCAGAAAATAGCTGTGGTACAGGTCGGGGCGGGTCACCGTCGTCTCATAGGTCGCCGGGCCGGCGACGAAGCCGTAGGACAGGCTGGTGTCGGCGTGGGTGTGGGTGTCGGCGGTGAGACGTACGAAAGGATAGACGGCGCGCACCCGGGCGGTCAGGGTTTCGCCTTTCAGAAAGGCCTCGAAGCGCTCGCGGAGGAACGCCGTGTTGCGGGCGTAGATTTCCTCCAGACGGGCGACGGCGGCCTCGGCATCGGTAAAAGCCTCCGTTTCGATGCGGGGCGGGGTGAGAAGCTTCGGCACCGTTCGCTTGTTTTGCACGACCACTTGAACCTCCGGACAAACCTGGACCGGAACATGGGATGTCCCGGCGCCCCGGCGGGAATCAGCGCCGCCGGCCATTCTTTCGTAGACCCGGCGGGCGGCAGGCACAACGGAATATGCTGTGACGGTTACCATTCATCGCAGTGCATGATTAATTTCATCATATTTTTCTATTTGCCCGCTTAAATAAGGGCGGCGCATGCTGAGCCCCGCGCGATGAAATCTCCTGACAGCGGGAAACGTGAAAAATGGACTATCGATTTCTGGGACGTTCCGGGCTGAAAGTTTCCACCCTGACCATGGGAACGATGACCTTTGGAGGAAAGGGGCATTTCGCCAAGGTGGGCGGTGTCGACTTGGACGAAGCGCGCCGGCTGACCGACCTTTGCATCGATGCGGGGGTCAATCTTATCGACACGGCCAACCGCTATTCGGATGGGCTGGCCGAGGAGATGGTCGGCGAGATCCTGGGGGGCAGGCGCAAGGGCGACGTGCTGATCGCCACCAAGGCCCGCATGCGGGTGGGCGATGGGCCGAACGACTGCGGCGTGTCGCGCTACCATCTGATTCGCGAATGCGAGAAAAGCCTGAAGCGTCTCAAGACCGACGTCATCGACATCTATTTCATGCATGAGTGGGACGGGGCCACGCCGCTCGAAGAAATGCTGGAAGCCCTCGATACCCTGGTGCATCAAGGCAAGGTTCGCTACATCGGCTGTTCCAACTATGCCGGCTGGCATGTGATGAAGTCGCTGGCCGTCAGCGAGCGGGATCGCCGCCAGCGTTTCGTCACCCAGCAGATCCATTACACGTTGGAAGCGCGCGAGGCCGAATACGAATTGTTGCCGATCGCCGTCGATCAGGGCCTGGGCGTTCTGGTGTGGAGCCCGTTGGCCGGCGGTCTGCTGTCGGGAAAATATCGGCGCGATCAGGCCGACCCCGCCGGAACCCGCCGCGTTGCCGGCTGGACGGAACCGCCGATCCGCGACGAGGAGCGCCTGTGGACGATCGTCGACGCCCTGGTCGGGATCGCCGACGCCCGCGGCGTATCCGCCGCGCAGGTGGCGCTCGCCTGGCTTCTGGGGCGTCCGGCGGTGACCTCCCTCGTCATCGGCGGTCGCAGCGAGGCCCAATTCAAGGACAATCTGGCCGCCGCTCAACTCGTTCTCACCGACGAGGAGCGGAACCGCCTCGATGCGGTCAGCAGGCCGCCTCTGCTCTATCCCTATTGGCATCAATTGAGCACGGCCAGGGACCGGCTCGGCCCGGCGGATATGGCCCTGCATGCCGGTTTCCTGCAAGGCTGACCGGCCGGATCGTTCCGTTCGCTCCTTCCTTGTCCGGCATCCCGCCGATGCCATGTGATGCCGGACGGGCCGGCCTCTGATTATTCACGATTCGTGTTCACGGCTTCCATAACATCGCCGATAATATCCACAAAAATTATAAGTATAATTTCTCCTCGAAGACCGAAAGCAATCGGTTCGGACGGGGAGGAAGACCAAGACCGGGGATGGCCATCGCGGCGCTTTCAAGCGCGGCCCCTCCCCGCCGGTTCTCCTCGGCCGCCTCCGGCAGCACCGAGTTCTATGAGGAGTAACCGACTTGGACAAAACCGCGGCATCACAGACGCTGACAGACATCATGGCCAAGTTCACCGCCTACATCGGGAAGCGTCTGCCGACCGATGTTCGCGAAAAGCTGGCGGAACTGAAGGCAGCGGAAACCCAGCCCCTGGCCTGCGCCATCTATGATTCGATGGCGGAAAACCAGGAGCTGGCCGACAAACTGGACCGGCCGTCGTGCCAGGACACCGGCGTCATCCAGTATTTCATCACCGCCGGATCGAACTTCCCGTTCCTGGGAGAGTTGGAGGGCTGCTTGCGTCAGGCGACGGCGGAGGCGACGAAGAACGCTCCCTTGCGCCACAACGCGGTGGAAACCTTCGACGAGAAGAATACCGGCAACAATACCGGTGATCGCGTCCCCTGGCTGGATTGGGAGATCCTTCCCGGCGACGACGGGGCGACCATCGACGTCTATATGGCGGGGGGCGGCTGTACCCTTCCCGGCTCGGCCAAGGTGCTGATGCCGGGCGAGGGGTATGAGGGGGTTACCGACTTCGTTTTCGACGTGATCACCAACCGTGGCGTCAACGCCTGTCCGCCGCTGCTGGTCGGCGTCGGCGTTTCGACGGCGGTGGAAACGGCGGCCCGCCTTTCGAAGAAGGCGCTCATGCGTCCCGTCGGCTCGCACCATCCGAACGCATTGGCCGCCGGGATGGAAAAGCTTCTGGAGGACGGGCTGAACGAAATCGGCATCGGTCCCCAGGGCCTGAGCGGCAATGCCAGCGTCATGGGCGTGAACATCGAATCCTCGGCGCGCCATCCCTCGACCATCGGCGTCGCCGTTTCCACCGGATGCTGGGCTCACCGGCGCGGGAAGATCCGCATCAAGGCGGATCTGTCCTACGAGATTCTGTCGCATAAAGGAGCCGTGCTGTGAAAAAGACGCTGACGACCCCCATCAGGGATGAGGACCTGGAATCGCTCAATGTCGGTGACGTGGTCTATCTGACCGGACATCTGGTGACCTGCCGCGACGTGGCCCACCGACGCCTGATCGAATTGAAGCGTGAATTGCCGGTGGACCTCAAGGGCCTGGCCATCTTCCATGCCGGCCCGATCGTCCGCAAGAAGGACGAGGAACATTTCGAGATGGTCTCCATCGGCCCGACCACCAGCATGCGGATGGAGAAGTTCGAAAAGCAGTTCATCGAGGAGACCGGCGTCAAGCTGATCGTCGGCAAGGGCGGCATGGGGCCGGAAACGGTCGAGGGCTGTAAGACCCACAAGGCTGTGCATGCGGTTTTTCCCGGCGGTTGCGCCGTGGTCGCCGCGACCAGGGTCGAAGAGATCGAGCGGGCCGAATGGCAGGACCTCGGCATGCCGGAAACGCTCTGGGTCAATCGCGTCAAGGAGTTCGGCCCCCTGATCATCTCGATCGACACCAAGGGCAACAATCTCTTCGAGCGGAACAAGGCCAAGTACAACGAGAAGAAGGGCCCGATCGTCGAGAGGATCAAAAGCCAGGTCCGTTTCATCAAATAGGCTGCGGATGGGAAGCGCGCGGTGGTGATCGGCCGGCCCCGTGCTTCCCGATGCCGGCCGTCCCAGGCTCCATGTCGTGAAGCTTAAAAATCAAAAAAAACGCCGCGAACGGGTGCTTTCCCGCTTCGCGGGAAGGAGGGCGTTTGCCATGAACGGAAAATTGCTGATGAACGTCATGCCGCCTTTGGTGGTTTGGGCCGCCTTGCTGGCGGCCCCGGCGCCGGAAGGACTATCGCCGTCCGCCTGGCATTATTTCGCGATGTTCGCCGCGGTGATCGTTGGACTGATTCTTGAGCCGGTGCCGGGATCGATCATCGGACTTTTGGGCGTTTCGCTCGCCGCCGCCTTTCATCTGGTTGGAACACCTTCCGAATCGGTCAAGTGGGCGTTGTCGGGATTTTCCAACAGTACGGTGTGGCTTATCTTCGTCGCCTACATGTTCGGTCTCGGTTATGAAAAAACCGGATTGGGGCGGCGCATCGCGCTGACGTTGGTCCGGTTCCTTGGGAAAAAAACGCTCGGGCTGGGCTATGCCGTGGCCCTGTCGGATTTCTGTCTTGGCCCCTTCATGCCGTCGAATACGGCGCGCAGCGGCGGCACCATTTATCCGATCGTCAGGAACATTCCTGAAATATTCGGCTCCTTCCCCGGTGAGACCGCCCGCAAGATGGGCGCCTACCTGATGTGGACGGGATTGGCCACCTGCGCCGTCACCAGCACGCTGTTCCTGACGGCGAACGCTCCCAATCTGCTCGGGCTGGAACTGGTCGGCAAGACCATGAAGGTGGGCGTCACGTGGCGGGAATGGCTGCTGGGCATCCTACCGCTGGGAATGATCTTTTTCCTCGCCGTGCCGTTGATCACCTATTGGCTTTATCCGCCGGAGATAAAAACCTGCAAGCAGGCCGAGTCCTGGGCGATCGAAGAGTTGTCGAAAATGGGCGGCGTCACGAGAAAGGAAATTCTCATGATGACGCTGGCCATCGTCGCCTTGATCCTTTGGATCTTCGCCGGGGCCTGGATCGACGCGACGATGGTCGCCATCGCCGTTCTCGTCGTCATGATCCTGACCGGCGTCATCGCCTGGAACGATCTTCTGGGTTATCGGCAGGCATGGAACATGCTGATCTGGTTCGGAACCCTGGTCGCGCTGGCGGACGGTCTCAAGATCGTCGGTTTTCTGAAGTGGTTCGCAGGCGCCACGCAAGGCCTGACGCAAGGATTGCCGATCTTTTGGGTGATCGTGCTGATGGTGGCCATCTATTATCTCGTCCACTACATGTTCGCCAGCCTGACGGCGCATGCGACGGCCCTGTTGCCGGTGTTTCTGGCCGCCGTCGCGGCCATCCCCGACATGCCCCTGAAGACGATCGCCATGTTGCTTTGCTATACCTCGGGGATCAGTTGCCTGCTGACCCCCTACGCCAGCGGCCCCAGTGCCATCTATTACGGAAGCGGCTATATCGAGCGAAAGGATTTCTGGCGTCTAGGCGCCGTCTTCGGCGCATTGTTCCTGATGCTTTTTCTGCTTCTGGAGGTTCCTTATCTGCAGTGGCTCCTCTCGTGAGGAGGCTCGTACTTTAGGACGAGCCCGCCACCTTCGATTGACCGGTCCTCCCCGGGGGCGGAAAGTTTCCTCTGGCCAAACTTGTCGTGGGGGAGGATCGCATGGGCAGGACGGCGACGTGGCGCTTGGCGGCGCTGTCCGCGATGGGGCTGGTGCTGACCCTGACGCCCTTGCGTTTGGCGGCGGAAGACGCGGCGTCAAAGACGATCGCCGTCGCCGAATTCGATTATGTCGACACGTCCGGCGAAATTCATGACCAGCGGGACATTCATGCCTCGCGTGTCAGGTCATTTTCGGAAGGGCTGCGAAGCGACCTTGCGCAAGGCGGGGGCTATCGCGTCGTCATGCTCGACTGCCGGGCCGCCTGCAAGGCCCTCGAGTCCAATCCGGCGGGGCTCCTGGCCGAGGCGCGCCGCGAAGGCGCCGACCTCCTGGTCTTCGGGGGCATCCACAAGCAGAGCACGCTGATCCAATGGCTGAAGGTCGAGGTCATCGATCTCAGGACCCAGGTCGTCGTCTTCGACCGCCTGATGTCGTTTCGCGGCGACGACGACGCCTCCTGGCAGCGGGCCCGGGAGTTTTTGGCCAGGACGCTGGTGAGTGAACGCCCGGTCCCGTGAGGCCTGTCGGTTTCAGGCGGCCCTTGGAAGGTGGGCCAGGCGTCCGGGAAGGCTGTGGCCCAGTTTCTCTTCCAGCGTGATGGCCAGGTCGGCCAGTTTGCGCCAGTCGATACCCGTCTCCACGCCCATTTCCTGAAGGGCGTAGACGGCGTCCTCGGAGGCGATGTTACCGGCCGCCTTCGGGATGAAGGGGCAGCCGCCGAGGCCCCCCAGGCTGCTGTCGAAGAGGGTGACGCCGGCCTGCAGCCCGGCCACCATATTGGCGATGCCCAGTCCCCGCGTGTCGTGCAGATGCAGGGACAGCGTGACCCGGGGCGAGACGGCGGCGCGGACCTTGGTGACCAGTTCGATGATGGATTTCGGGTTGGCCAATCCCGCCGAGTCGGCCAGGTTGATCTCGTGCGCGCCCAGGCTGTCGTAAAGCCGGGCGATGTCGCAGACCACGTCGGTCGAGATCGCGCCCTCGTAGGCGCAACCGAACGCCGACTGGATGCCGCCCCGCGTGGTGACGCCGGCGGCCACCGAATTGGAAATCATTTCGCGGATATGGACCATGCTGTCGGCCAGCGACCGATGGGTATTCTTCTGGCTGTGCGTCTCGCTCGCCGAGATGGATACGCTCAAATGCGAGACGTTGCATTTCAAGGCGCGTTCCAGCCCCTTCAGATTGAGGACCAGGGCGGTGTAGACGACACCGGGAGTGCGCTCCAATTCCTGGAAGACCGCGTCGGTGTTGGCCATCTGCGGGACCCATTTGGGATGCACGAAGGAGCCGACCTGAATCCGGCGCATCCCTGCCGCTTCCAGCCCCTTGACGAATTGCAGGATCTCAGCGACCGAAAGTTGGGTCTTCTCGATTTGCAGGCCGTCTCTTAAGGCTTCGTCTTCTAGGATGACGCTTTTCGGAAGATCGAACATCTTGGGCACCCATCATCATGACTGTCGAAGGAACGCGCCGACGGCGCGAGGAATTTGTCTGAACCGATCTTAAGGGATTGGAGCATCTTTTCAAATTGGAAAATAGTTCCAATTTTAACTTCATACCCCCACCCAAAGGGGGAGGGTGACGGCCTGAACGTCAATATGTTAACCTTTATGACACACCCCTATGGGCGAGAAATAATATTTTATTGCGCTGTGCGCGGAGAATAAAACGTTGCCTGAAGATAAGACTCAAAAAAAGCCAAGGATTAGAAAAAATAATCCTGAAATGACAAAAGAGAGCATTATTATCGCGGCAACGGAAGAATTTGCAAATTATGGTCTGACGGGTGCCCGGGTTGACGCGATTGCAGCGCGAACTCGGACGGCAAAGCGGATGATATATTACTATTTTGGCAGCAAGGAGGAACTGTTTAATGCCGTCCTGGAGCGCGCCTATAGTTGCATCCGGGCGGCCGAACGAGGGCTCAATTTGGACCGTCTCCCTCCGAAACAGGCCATTCAACGACTTGTGGAGTTCACCTTCGACTACGAAGAGGCCAATGTCGATTTCATCCGGCTCGTCGCCATCGAAAATACCCATCGTGGTGAGCACATCTCAAAGTCGGAAGCGATTAAGGATTTGAATATTCCGATTATTGGAGAGCTTAAATCAATACTTGAGCGTGGGCAAAGTGATGGCGTTTTTAGAAGTGATATAGATCCTCTCGATCTGCATTATTTAATATCTTCATTCTGTTTTTTTCGTGTTTCCAATCAATATACGCTGCGTGCCATCTTCCGGCGCGACATGTTCGACCCCGATGTCCGTGGCGTCCATAAACAG
Source organism: Telmatospirillum siberiense (assembly GCF_002845745.1). GTDB lineage: Bacteria > Pseudomonadota > Alphaproteobacteria > Rhodospirillales > Magnetospirillaceae > Telmatospirillum > Telmatospirillum siberiense. The sequence continues at coordinate 136,685 of NZ_PIUM01000009.1, forward strand.
ATGCTGGTCGACGCCGTTCTCGGCTATCTGACGAAAGGCTGCGCGTCATCTTGAAAAAGTTCCCTGTCCCGACCGAGGTCGGGACAGGGAAAGTTGGGACAGGCCGTTAATCGATTTCCAGGCGCTTCACATCGCCCAGCAGGAAAATGTAGGAGCAGGCGCCGATCAGGGCGACCGCGCCGACGAAGGCCAGGGCGCCGACGAAGGAGCCGGTGACGCTGAGGATGACCCCGATGACGATCGGCGTGACGATGCCGGCGAGATTGGCGGCCAGATTGAAGAAGCCGCCGGTCAGGCCCATGAGATGCTTGGGCGCCATGTCCGAAATCAAGGTCCAGCCCAGGCCGACCATGCCTTGTCCGAAAAAGGCCAGGGACAGGATGGCGATCACGGCATTGTCGCTCTCGACATAGTTGGCGGTGACGATGGTGGACGCCAGCAGCAGGCCGAAAATGATCGGTCCCTTGCGGGCGATGTTGGCCGACCCGGTCTTCTTCAGCAATTGGTCGGAGGCCCAGCCGCCCACCATGATGCCGATCGCCGCGGCGAGGAAGGGCAGAACGGCGAAGAAGCCCATCTTCACCCAGCCCATGTGCCGTTCCGTGGCCAGATAGGTGGGGAACCAGGTCAGGAAAAAGACCAGCGCCGTGTTGCCGGCATACTGACCGATTCCAGCCCCCCAGATCTGGCGGAATTTCAGCAGCTTCTTGCAGTTTTCCCAAGTGAAGGGAACCTTTTGCGCCGATTTCGGCACCAGGCCGTCGCCGGCGGCGATGTAGTCGAGTTCGGCCTGATTGACCGTCTTGCAGTCCTGCGGTTCGGTGTATCCCCACCAGAAGGCGAGGGAATAGAGAACGCCGACGACGCCGACGACCAGGAACAGGGAATGCCAGCCGTAATTGGCCATGATCCAGAACAGCCCGGGGCCGAAGGCGGCGAGGCCGATATATTCGCCCACCGTGTAGATGCTGGTGGCCCGCGCGCGCTCCTGCTGCGGGAACCAGGTGCCGACGATGCGGCTGTTGGTGGGGAAGCAGGGCGATTCGGCGACGCCCAGGCCGAAGCGGTAGAAGAGAAGTGAATAAAGTCCGGTGGCGAAGCCCTGGAGTCCGGTGAACAGGGACCAGAAGCCGAGGGCCAGGGTATAGGTCAGCTTGCTGCCGTAGCGGTCGAGGAAGACGCCGCCGGGGATTTGCGCGGCCGCATAGGTCCAGGAGAATGCGGAAAAAACGATGCCCATGACCGTCGCGGTCAAGCCGAGATCCTTGGTCAGGCTGGGAGCGGCGATTCCCAGCACGGTCCGGTCGAGATAGTTGATCATCGTGCCCACGGCGAGCAGGGCCAGGATGACGAAGCGGGCACGAGTGGGCCGTGCCGAAGATGCCGCCTGACTGGCGGCACTGATCGTTTCAGACCTCATGACGTTTCCTTTCCAGATATTCGAAGCGCCGGATTGTTGTTTGGGGCGCCTTAGTTCTTGTCCCATTCGGCAAAATGCGCGCGCATTCTGTCGGCGTTGGGAGTGATGCCGGTGAACAGACGGAAGGCCTCCACCGCCTGGTAGACGGCCATGCCGCCGCCATCGGCCACGCGACAGCCGATTTCCTTGGCCTTTTTCACCAGTTCGGTGACCAGCGGAAAATAGACGACCTCGGCCACCCACATCTCCGGCCGCAGCCAGGAGGCGGGAACGGCCATTCCGGGCATCTTCGCCATTCCGGTCGGGGTGCAATGGATCAGTCCGTCGGTCTTGGCGACGGCGGCTTCCAGGTCGTCCTTCGTCACCAGCCGGGCCCGGCCCGCACCGAAGCGGGCGCATAGCGAGGTGACCTCATGGAGGGCCTTTTCCGGCGCGATGTCGTAGATGGCGAGTTCTTCGATTCCCAACGTCAGCGCGGCATGGGCCACGGCCGCTCCGGCACCGCCGGCGCCGATCTGCACGGCGCGGCGCTTGGAGACATCCGGCAAGGCCCGCTTGAATCCGTCGGCGAAGCCGCACCAGTCGGTGTTGTGGCCGTACCGCTTGCCGTCTTTCAGGACGACGGTGTTGACCGCCCCCAGCGCCTTGGCATTGGTGGAAAGTTCGTCGAGGTAGGGAATGACCGTTTGTTTGAACGGATAAGTGATGTTGAGGCCGTTGTAGCCCATCCGTTCGGCAGCCGTGAGCAGATCCGGGAGGTCCTTCTGGCCGAGCTTCAGCTTGTCCGTGTCGACCAGATTGTAGACATAGCGCATGCCCTGCAGGACGCCTTCCCGCATATGCATGCCTGGCGAGCGGGACTGCTGGATGCCATCGCCGATAAGTCCGATCAGACACGACGGTTGAAGATCGTCGATTCCGGTAACGGTGTGCTTCAAAAAAGTTCCAGCGGCCGCAGGGGCGACCGTTTTGGTGCTACTCATGGCTGCGTTCCTCGTTTGTTGGACGAGGATGCGGCTCGAAACCGCACTTCGGCATGGTCGGCGCCGCCGGTTCCGGCTCACACCTCGCGATATGCTTATTGTTCACCAACCAGCATGGGCTTGGTCATTCGATCCTGTCAATACACAATGGACTGTCTGGTCCATATATATGTGGCCAAAGGATCGTCTTTTGTTGTGAGGATGAGCGTTTTCGCGGGTTTTCCAGCCGACGATATCGCATCTCCGTCACGTGGAGCATTGCCGCACGCGAATCGCCGCGCGAGGGGCGCGAAGTGCGGTGCCGGGCCTCGAAAAGACCGGTCAGCCCTCGGGTTTTCCAAATATTTTTATTTTATTTCAATTAGTTGTTTCGATGTGGAGGGCGCTTGTCCAGTCGCGTCCGCAAGCGCGTGGCAGAAATGGATTGAACCCTGCGGGAGGGCGGCGTAGGATCGCAAAAAGTGGAAATGTATTCCATTTAAGGCGATTAATCAAAACTGGCACCAATAAAGAGTTATGGGCCGCCTTTCCCGATCTCGGCGAGACGGAGATTGAGAGGCCGAAGCGCGTCAGCGCATGAAAAACAGACCCATCCGGGAATACGCAAAAGGGAACGCAGGAAATGAAAAATCAATTCTCGCTTGCTCATCTCACCGTGCTTGGATGCGCTCCTCCGGAGATGACCTATATCGCCTCTCGCGCCGGATACGATTTCGTGAGTTTGCGATTTATTCCGTTATGGACCCCCGGCGAACCCGCCTATTTGCCGGAAGACAAGTTCATGATCCGCAAGACCAAGGCGGCGCTGGCCGAGACCGGGGTCAAGATGCTCGATCTGGAACTGGCCCGGATCCTTTCCGACAACGATCCGAAGAGCTATGTGCCGGCCATGGAAGTGGCGGCCGAACTGGGTGCGCGCCATGTGATTTCGAGCGCCTGGACGGCCGATCGCACCGACCGGGCATTCGTGATCGACCGGTTCTCGGAAATTTGTGATCTGGCCCGACCGTTCGGCCTTACGGTCAATCTGGAATTTCCGAGCTTCTCGCGGCTGACCAATCTTCAGGAGGCCGCCGACATCGTGCGTACCGCCAACCGCCCCAATGGCGGCATCATGATCGACACGCTTTATATCCATTTCTCCCGCGTCAAGCTGGAGGAGTTGGACGAGTTGCCGCGTGCCTGGTTCAATATCGCCCATATCTGTGACGCGCCGCGGGAAATTCCCACGACCCGGGAGGGGCTGGTCCATGTCGCGCGCGACGCTCGCCTCTATCTGGGGGAGGGGGCCATCGATGTGGCCGCTATTCTCGATCGCATGCCCCAGATTCCCTATTCCATCGAACTGCCGAACGTCGCCCAGGTTCGCGAGTTGGGCTATGAGGAGCATGCCCGCCGCTGCCTGCAGTCGGCGAAACAATATCTCGAAGCGCATTCCCAGCGTCAGCCGATCAAGGCGAGCGCCTGAATAGAGATCTCGGGGGCGCGGGTGGTTGAGCCTTCAGGGGCAGCCCGCGCGCCCCGCGCGTCGTCTTTCATGGTGACGAGGGGGTGCGACGTGAACCATGTCAACGGGAGCGCGGCCGTCGATGACGATCTGCTCGCCTCCTTCGACCGGACCGCGGTCGATCTGACGACCGACAGCGCGACGCTGGTCGATAAATTCACCTGTGTCCTGCAGGTCACCCGCGATCAAGGACCCGTCGTATCGGGGATACTCGACCTCGGCAAGACTCTCGGACAAAGCATCGAGACGATCCGCGGCGAATCGCAAGTCTGCGGTGCGAGCATCGCGGCGACGGTGCAATTGTCGGAGGAAGGGCGTCAGAACGTTCGGGGCGCGGCGGAGGCGGTGGCGTCGATTACCGGTGCGATCGACCGTCTGGCCGACGAGTTTCGCCAGGTGGTCGCCGCGTCCGAGGAAATCGTCGGCGTCATCCGCATCATTCAGGAAATCGCCAATCAGACGAAGATGCTGTCTTTGAATGCGGCGATCGAGGCGGCGCGCGCCGGGGAATTCGGGCACGGTTTCGCCGTGGTCGCCAACGAGGTGCGCGGTCTTGCCAACAATACCCGGGCCTCGGCCGACGACATCAGCAGTCGTGTCGAGCGAATCGTCGGGATCACCCGGTCCGTGGCCCAGGCGATGACCGCGGCCCAGGCCCGGGTGAGCGCCAGCGGCGAATTATGGAACCATGCCGCCCAAGCCTTCGAGGAGATCGCCGATCATGCCAGGCAGTCGAAAGGGGCGGCCGAACATGTGATGGCCGAAAGTGCCGGGCAGGCCGGTCTGGGCGAGAAGTTGGCGGCGACGCTGGACTCCTTGTCCGACTTGAAGGGCAAGAACGAACAGACGGTGCGCGATTGCAACGAGATGCTGCGGGCCGTTCTGCAGAAGTTGGCCGGGCTCAACAAGACAATGGGCGGGATCGACTTCGGCAAGCCGCCTGTGGCGGCGATCATGGATATTTTCGAGGAAATGCGCGCGAACAATATCATGATCCTTAATTCCGAGGCCGCCGCCGTCGTCAAGCCGTACATCGCCAGGGTCCGGGAACTGGACGGCGTGGTCGATCGCATCTGGGCGAAGCGGGCCGCCGACGCCCGGGGAACCGGGGGTGCGGCCGTGACCGAGGCGCTCGCGGTCTATCGGCGCATTCGCAACGAGGCCTATGACTGGGCACTCCGCGGCGACTTCGGCAAGGTGCGTGAAACCATGGCGACGCGCGCCAGGCCGGCCTTCGCGCGCGTCAAGGAGTGTCTGGCGGTTTGTCAGGCGGAAGACGCTAGTGGTCCAACCCAGACGCTTGGTGCCCAAGCGTCTGGATAAGTTGGCCCACCAACTAATTGAATTGTGGTGAAAATCTGACGGATGGTGGGGGCACCATCCGTCAGATTTTCACCACAACGGCTTCATAAATGGACTATATAGTCCATATGTTTCAAGCCAATGAGCTATTTTCACAAACCGGACAAGTCGCGCAAAAGATGCCTGTTTTGCCGGAAAATAGCCAGAAATTGAGGTGCAATGCACCAGAGTCGAGTCAAAAACCAGTTGAGCTTTGTGGGTGTTTGGCGTAATAATTTTGGAATTCTATTCCGGTTGTTCGGGGCCGGAAGCGGGTTTCAAATTTTGTGAAAAAACGAGGAGACGGAAGAATGGCGACCCCATTGAGTGACGAGCAGCGCGCATATGTCCGCGGGCTGCTGGCAAAGGCGCGTGTCGCGATGAAGGCGATCGAGGACTATGACCAGGCCAAGATCGACCGTCTTTGCCAGGCACTTGGTTGGGCGACGGCGAATGAGACGACGATGACCAAGATCGCCAACATGGCGGTGGACGAATCGGAGCTCGGCGACCGCGTCGGTCGCGTCAGCAAGCGCTTCAAGATCATGGGCGTCCTGCGCGATGCGTTGCGCCAGAAGAGCATGGGCGTCATCGAGGAAATCCCGGAGAAGGGGATCGTCAAATACGCCAAGCCTGCCGGCGTGATCGCCTCCCTGATTCCGACGACCAATCCCGATCAGACGCCGCCGGTGACCGGCATCTATGCCTTGAAGTGCAAGGACGCGGTGATCTTCTCGCCCCATCCGCGGGCCAAGAAGACCACCGTCGAAGTGGTGCGGATCATGCGGGAAGCCTTGCGCCGCCAAGGCGCGCCGGAAGATCTTTTCCAGGTCATCGAAAATCCCAGCATTCCCATGACCAACGAACTGATGGCGATTTGCGATCTGACCATGGCGACCGGTGGCCAGCCGATGGTGCGTGCCGCCTACAGTTCCGGCCGGCCGGCCTATGGCGTGGGCGCCGGCAATTCGACCATGGTGATCGACGAGACGGCGGACCTTGCCGAAGCCGCGATGAACACGCGCATCAGCAAGACCTCGGATTTCGGGTCGGGCTGTTCGGCCGACGGCAATCTGGTGGTGTCGGCGAAGATCTACGACGCCTTCCTCGCCCAATTGCAGAAGGAAGGCGGCTATCTCGCCAATGACGAGGAGAGAGCCAAGCTGCTGGCCGGCATGTGGGACGCCGAAGGGCATCGGACCATCGAGACGGTGGCGCGCGCTCCGCAGGTCGTGGCCAAGCATTGCGGCTTCACCATTCCCGACGACCGCAAGTTCCTCATCGTGAAGAACGACAAGATCGGCAAGGAACACAAGTTCTCGGGCGAGAAGCTGACGACGCTTTTGGCCATCTACAAGTACGAGGGCGAATTCGAGAACGCGCTCAACATGGTTCGCGCGATCTATGAGGTGGGCGGCAAGGGCCATTCGGTCGGCATCTATTCGTTCGACGACGATCATATCCATCGTCTGGCCCTGATGGCGCCGGTCAGCCGCATCATGGTCCGCCAGCCCCAATCGAAAGCCAACGCCGGCTCCTTCACCAACGGCATGCCGATGACCTCCAGCCTGGGTTGCGGCATCTGGGGCGGCAACATCATCAGCGAGAATGTCCATCTGAAGCATTTCATGCAGACCACCTGGGTCAGCCGTCCGATTCCGGAAGACCGGCCCTCGGACCAGGAACTCTTCGGAGAGTTCTACAATAGCGCAGTTTTCTAAGTTCAAACGCGTCGGCCGGCTACGGGGTGTGGCCGGCCGAAGGCCACGGTTCTGTTAGGGATGAAACAGATGACGAAAATAGCAGAAAGAAAGGTCGACAAGCACGCGACGGCGAAGCATGTCCTGAAGCGTCCGCCGGGCGAAGGACGGACCGGCGGCGAGATTCTGGTCGCCTGCCTCGAGGCACTGGGCGTCGAGACGATTTTCGGCCTGTGCGGCCATGGCGTGATCGGTTTTATGGATGCCCTGCATGGTTCGAAACTCAATCTGATCAGCTTTCGCCATGAGCAGTTCGCCGCCCATGCGGCCGACGGTTATTTCCGCGTCACTCACAAGCCGGGCGTTGTGATGACCCATCTCGGGCCGGGCATGACCAACGCCATCACCGGCGTCGTCAACGCGGCGCTCGATTCGACGGCGATGGTGGTGATCTCGGGCGATATTCCGAGCCAGCATTTCGGCCGTGACGCGCATCAAGAGATCAAGATGCACGGCGATGCCACTCAGTTCGAGATGTACAAGCCCTTCGTCAAACGGGCCTGGAAGGTCCAGAGCGTCGAAGCGCTGCCGTCGATCATCGCCCGGGCGTTCACCGTGGCGACCTCGGGCCGTCCGGGTCCGGTGCTGATCGATGTGCCGATGGACATGTTCTCACGGCGCTCCGACGTCAAGATCCCGGCCTTCACGCCGGCCAAGGTCAACGTCACCCGTCAGCGCGGCGACAGCGAAGCGATCGCCCGGGCAGCGGACCTGCTGGCCAGCGCCAAGGCGCCGGCCATCTATGCCGGCGGCGGGGTAACGCTGTCGGAGGCCTCGGCGGAACTGACGGCGGTGGCCGAATATCTCGGCATTCCGGTTTGCACCTCCCTGATGGGCAAAGGCTCGATCAACGAGAACAATCCGTTGGCCCTGGGCATGACCGGCTTCTGGGGCACCAAGATCTCCAATACGGCGGTGCGCGAAGCCGACGTCATTCTGGCGGTCGGCACCAAGTTCGCCGAAGCCGATTGTTCGTCCTGGATGCCGGAATACACCTTCAATATTCCGCCGACACGGTTGATCCATATCGACATCGACCCCGAGGAAATCGGCAAGAACTACCCGACCGAAGTGGCCATCGTCGGCGATGCCAAATCTGTGCTTGAAGATCTGCTGGCCGCAGTGGCGGCCCGTCAGCCGAAGCGCGACTGGAAAGACCAGCCTCGTACTGCCGATCTGGTCGGGCAGAAGCTGGCCTGGTGGGAGGCGTTGCGCAATGTCCCCGGTCTCGACAACACGCCGATCCATCCCGGCCGCATCCTGGCCGAAGTCCGCGCCGCGCTGCCCGATGACGGCATCGTGGTCACCGACGTGGGGTGGAACAAGAACGGCCTGGCCCAGCAGTTCCCCATCGTCAAGCCGCAGACCCACTTCCCGCCCGGCGGTTTCGCCACCATGGGATTCGGTCCGGCGGCGGTGATCGGCGCCAAGGTCGGGGCGCCCGACAAGGTGGTGATGACCCTGATCGGTGACGGCGCCATGAGTTCGGTCACCGGTGTGCTGGCCACGGCCCGCGAACAGAACACCAAGGCCATCTGGCTGGTGATGAACAACTACGCCTTCGGCACCATCTACGGCCTGCAGCAGCACTCCTACCACCGCGATATCGGCACCCTGTTCGTCGATAAGCGGACCGGAGAATCCTGCGGACCCAACTTCGCCGAGGTGGCCAAGGGCTTCGGCGTCGCGTCGCGTCGCGTCGAGAAGCCCGAGGATCTGCGACCCGCCCTCCAGGAAGCCATCGCCCACGACGGTCCCTTCCTGCTCGACGTCGTCATGGATAAGACCATCGCCGTTCCCACTGATGGATATTGGGACATTCTCGATATCTATCAGTACTGAGAAAACGCCCGGGGGGGCGTCTGGCCGGGGCGGTCCGCGCGGAAGGCGGGCCGCCCCGGCTTCTTTTTGTGGGGGGGGTTATTACTCCCCTCGCAGATAACGCCGTCTGTCGATGGCATAGCGGGTCATTTTCTCGTTGAGGGTTCGCCGCGGGACGTCGAGGAGTTCGACCACGGCCTGGACATCGCCGCCACAGGCTTCGAAGGCGGTTTCGATGGCTTGCCGCTCGAAACCGGCGACCTGCGCCGCCAGGGGCAGGCCGGGTGACGGCGCATCCTGCCGGACCTGGCTCGCCGTCAGGCGTCCGCCCAAGCCAAGGGCGTGGCGTTCGGCGGCGTTTTTCAATTCGCGCACATTGCCGGGCCAGTCGTGGGCCATCAGCGCGGCGAGTTCGGATGAGCTCAAGGCGCGCGGCTCGCGTTCGTGCCGGCGCGCCGCCTCGGTCGAAAAGAATTCGAAGAGCAGGGGGATGTCGCTTCGCCGCTCGCGCAATGGCGGCACGACCAGTTCGGCGACGTTCAGCCGGTAATAAAGGTCCTCGCGGAATCCGCCGCCGCGGACCGCCGCCGACAGGTCGAGCTTGGCGGCCGAGACGATCCGCGCGTCGGCGGGGACGCTTTGGTGCGAGCCCAGCCGTTCCACCACCTTTTCCTGGAGCGAACGCAGGACCTTGGCCTGCAGAACGAGCGGCATGCTTTCGATCTCGTCGAGAAACAAGGTGCCGCGATGGGCATATTCCAGCTTCCCGATCCGCTGTCCGGTGGCGCCGGTGAAGGCCCCGGCCTCGGAGCCGAAGAATTCGGCTTCGAACATGGTTTCCGGAACGGCGGCGCAATTGATCGCGACGAAGGCGTTCCCGGCCCTCGGGCCGAAATCGTGCAGGCAGCGCGCCACCATTTCCTTGCCGGTTCCCGTCTCGCCGACGATGACGACGTTGACGTCGGCCTTGGCCAGTTCGGCCAGGTCGCGTCTTAAGCTCTCGATGGCGGCCGAGGTGCCGAGCAGGCGGCTGGCAATGCCGGAATCGTTGGACATCTGCCGGCGCAGGCGGCGGTTTTCCATGATCAGGCGACGCTTCTCGCTGGCGCGTCGTACCGATTCGCTCAATCGTTCCGGCAGAAAGGGTTTTTCGAGGAAATCGTAGGCGCCTTGGCGCATGGCCTCGACCGCCATGGCGACATCGCCATGTCCCGTCAGCAGAATGACCGGGAGATCCGCATCGCGGGACTGCGTCTCGCGCAGCAGGTCGAGGCCGTCCATCCCCGGCATCTTCACGTCGGACAGCAGAACGCCGGGGAAGTCCGGTCCCACATATTCCAGGGTCCGGCGGGGATCATCGAAGACATAGACCTGGAAACCGGACAATCCCAGCCATTGTTCGACCGACGCGCGAACCGGCTGTTCGTCATCGACGAACAGGACCAGTGGACGATCATCAGCCATGGGAACCTCCGCCTGGCGCCGGGGCGGGAGAATGCTCCGGCAGGGTGATGACGAAAACGGCGCCGCCGCCGGGGGCGTTTTCCGCCCGCATCGAACCGCCGATGTCGCGGATGATGCTTTCCGAAAGGGACAGGCCGATGCCCAATCCTTCGCCCACTTCCTTGGTGGTGAAGAAGGGGTCGAATACATGCTCGACATGTTCCGGCGCGATGCCCGGACCGTTGTCGGCGACCTTGATGACCCAGGTTCCCTCCGATGCCTCGGCCGTCATCGACAGGCGCTTGACCTGGCAGGCCTTCACCGCGTCGAGGGCGTTGCCGAACAAATTGACGATGACCTGTTCGAGACGGATGCCGTCGCCCAGGATGCAGGCGTCGGGAGGGATGTCGCAGACGATGATCGCCTTTTCGGATTTGGCCCGCGCCTCGACCAGCATCATGGCCCGCTTGGCCACCTCGGCCAGCAGGACCGGTTCGCGGCGGCTGCCGCCCTTGCGCGAAAACGTCTTGAGATGGCTGGCGATATGGCCCATCCGCTGGTTCAGATCGTCGATCAGCCCGAGATTCCGGAAAACCTGACCCAGATCGCCGCGCTGGGCAAAGACCCTGGCACTGGCCAGATAGGTCTGGACGGCCGTCAGCGGCTGGCTCAACTCATGGGCGACGGTTGCCGACATCTGGCCCAGGGCGGCCATTTTTCCCGCATGCACGAGCTCCGTCTGGGCGTCCCGCAATTCCCTCTCGGTCCGCAGGCGTTCCTCGATCTCGGCTTGCAGGTCGGCGGTGCGTTTGGCCACCGTCAGTTCCAACTCGTCCCTTGCCGTTCGAAGGGCTTCGGCGACCTCGTCGCGGGCCTTGGCCTGGGCGACGATCCTCAAGAAACGTTGTCTTAGGAACAGAAGCAGAAGAAGGACGATGATCCAGCCGAAGGCGGCGATGATGGCGGCGTTTCTGCTTCCGGCGAGAATGTCGTTCATGTCCGTCAGGTAATGGATGGTCCAGGATTCGCCGGGAATGGCGGCGGACTGCACCAGATAGCTCCGGCGCCGTCCGTCCGTCTCCAGCGTCAGGATGTGCACGTCTTTTTCGATATCGCGGGATTGGATGACTTTGACCGAGCGCAAGGGAACGTCGGCATATTGCTGGGTGGCGTCGAGTGTCGCGCGCGCTTCGGCGTCGAGCGTGCCGAGGACGGCATATTTCCAATCCGGCTGCGAGGTGAGGATGGCGATGTTGTGGATGTCGGTCACCATCACCTTCTCGCCGCCGCTGGCCCATTCGCGCTGCAATTGTTCCAGGTCGACCTTGACGATGGCCACGCCCTGCGGGCTGTCCCCATCGAGAACGGCGCGGGCCAGGAAGTAGCCGGGAATGCGGGTGGTCACGCCGACGCCGAACCAGCGGCCGCCGCCCGTGCTGATGGCATCCTTGAAGAAGGGGCGGAACTCGTACCGGTGACCGACATAGGTGTCGGGTTCGCGCCAGTTGCTCGCGGCGATGGCCGTCCCTTCCAGGTTTTCGATATAGAGGGCGGTCGAGCCGGCCGCCGCGTTGGCGCCCTCCAGCCATTCGTCGACGGCCCTGAGGCGAACGGGATCGGTCTGATCGGCCAGGAGAGCCCTGACCTTGCCGTCGTGGGCCAGCATGAACGGCAGATAGGAATAGCGTTCGAGCGCATTGACGATGGTGCTGGAATAAAGCCTGAGCCGCTGGAATCCATGGGCGGTGGCGGAGGTCATGGCGCCGCTTCGCCCCAGCGAGGCGGCTTGCCAGACGACGACGGCACCGATGCCGATGGCGGCCAGGAGGGGCATCGCGTTATGAAGCCATCGGCGAAACGGCCGGGCCATTGCCTATCCCTTTGTTCTCAAACACCGCGGACGATCCGCTTTGCTGTTGGTAGCACGGATGGCGCCCCGATGCATTTCCGATCAATGGAGCCGGGGGAGAGACTATTCGGCGAAAATCCGCCGATCGAATCAGCTCGTCAGCGGATTTCCGCCGAGCCGCTCCGGCGGCCCGTTCCGAAGTCCGCGCTTTCCGGGGATCGCGCGCGTTCCGCCATTTGGCCCGCGTCTTGCTGTGCTGTGCCCTCAAAGGGCATGACCCGGGTCAATGGTTAACAGGGAGAAGCGGAATGGACGCAACGGTCCCGCAGCAGTCGAAACTCTGGCGGGTTTTCCAGGTTTCGAGCGGCAATTTCCTCGAAATGTACGATTTCATGGTCTTTGGCTATTACGCCAAGGCCATCGGCGGAGCCTTCTTTCCCAGCGACAGCGAGTTCGCCACATTGATGGCGACCTTCATGACCTTTGGCGCCGGCTTCCTGATGCGTCCGTTGGGCGCCATATTCCTCGGGTCCTATATCGATCACCATGGGCGGCGCAAGGGCCTGATCGTCACCCTGGGCCTCATGGCCGTGGGCACCCTGACCATCGCTTGCGTTCCGGGTTACGAAACCATCGGACTGCTCGCCCCGATCGTCGTTGTCGTCGGGCGTCTGGTTCAGGGGCTGTCGGCTGGTGTGGAACTGGGCGGCGTCTCGGTCTATCTGGCCGAAATCGCCACGCCCGGTCACAAGGGTTTCTATGTGAGCTGGCAGTCGGCCAGTCAGCAGGTGGCGGTGATCTTCGCCGCCACGCTCGGGATGATGCTCAGCTCCTATCTGCCGCCGGCCGATATGGCCGCCTGGGGGTGGCGCGTGCCGCTGATCATCGGCTGCGTGATCATTCCCTTCCTGTTCATGCTGCGGCGGACGTTGCAGGAAACCGAAGAGTTCAAGGCGCGGACCCATCATCATCGGCCGTCGCCTTCGCAGATTTTCCGATCTGTCGCGGTGAATTGGCGTCTCGTCCTGCTGGGCGCCTTCATGGTCACCATGAGCAACGCCGCCTTTTACATGATCACCGCCTATACGCCGACCTTCGGCAGCGCGGTGCTGAAGCTGTCCAATCTCGATGCCTTGACGGTCACTCTCTGCGTCGGCTTTTCAAATCTGTTTTTCGTGCCTTTGGGCGGGGCTCTTTCGGACAAGTTCGGCCGCAAGCCGGTGCTGATCGGGTCCGCCGGACTGATGCTGCTGACCGCCTATCCGATCATGTCCATGCTGATCAGCGCGCCGTCCTTCAATCATCTGTTGCTGACCGAATTGTGGCTGTCGCTGCTTTATTCGAACTACAACGGCGGCATGATCGTCTATGTCACGGAAATCATGCCGGCGGAAGTGCGGACCTCGGGTTTCTCGCTGGCCTATAGCTTGTCGCAGACGTTCTTCGGCGGTTTCACTCCGGCGATCTGCACTTATCTGATCCACGCGACCGGCGACAAGGCCATTCCGGGGGCATGGCTGTCCTTTGCCGCCGTCTGCGCCCTGACCGCCACCTTCTTCGCCTGGCGGCGGGAAGTGTCGCATCGGCACCTGGAGGGAGAGGCGCTGGCCGCCGCCTCCGCCCGCTGACATCTTTCCAACCCGCCGCGACGGCGTTCCCCGAAACGCGGGAAACGCTGTCGCGGCGGGATATGGCGGCTGGGTCAGCCGCGTTCGATTTCCTCGCCGCAGGCGACCTCAAGAACGATTTCGATGAATTCCATGGCGGCCGGCGACGGCGATTCGCCCTTGCGCGTCAGAATTCCATAGTCTTCGAGCTGTCTGTCGAATGAGATCGGCAACCGGGCGATCATGCCGCGCCGGATATAATCCCTGACGGAGGACACCGGCAGGATCGCGACCATATTGCTTCCCTGCAGAAGCTGCAGCGTCGTGAAGATCGACGTGGTTTCAATCAGATTGGCCGGTGACTTCAGGCCCATGTCGGCCAGCGTCCCTTCGAACAATTTGCGGGTGGGGGTGCTCAATGGGTGGAGAATCCAGGGCCAGTCCATCAACTGCGCGAGCGAGATGTCCGGCTGGGCGAGCAGCGGATGCGTCGGATTGACGGCCACGCACATCTGCGTCGCCGCAATGTCTCGGAAGTCGAACGTGTTGTGCTGATGCTCGCTGGTGAAGCGACCGATCACCAGATCCAGGTTCTTCTCCTCCAGTTCCGTTATCAGGATGTCGCTGGTTCTCTCCAGAACCCGGATGGAGAGAAGCGGGCGTTTTTCCTTCATCCGCATGATGGAGGGCGAGAGCAGGTAGGCGATGCCGTAGGTGGCGCCGATCATCACCATGCCATGCCCGCCCTTTCTCATATGGTCCAGTTCCTCGACGAATTTCCCGGTGGCGTTCAGGGTCTCGCGGGCGAAGCGGATGACGAATTCACCAAGGTCGGTCGGCTTCATGTTGCGGGGCAGGCGTTCGAACAGCACCAGTCCGAACAGGTCTTCGATGTCTTGAAGAATCTTGGTGGCGGCGGGCTGGGTGATGTTCATCTGCTGGGCCGCCAGATGCATGTTGTGACTTCTGCCCAGAGCGTCGAGAAGGACCAGATGTCGCAGCTTCAGCCGGTTGCTCAAAGTCTGCAGGGAAAGCGAGGGGCGCAAGCGGGATTTCTCCGTCTTGATCACGTCGGGAAGGCAGGCCGTCCAGGTGTCAGGCCGCCTCCTTATGATAACGAGATGGAATTGGATGTGACAGATTAATTCATTGGAGTGTATCGCGGTCGAGCCGGTATATTTTAGCCACATAAACAACATGGATATTATTCCATGTCATGGAGCCGATCGGTAATCGCGGAATGTGAGCAAGTTAACGGCGGCTATATTCATGAAAAATCAAGTCGCCGTTTCGTTGGAGGTGAAGCCAAGACACTCGCACCGCCTAAACCATTACTGAAATTGGGGAAATAAAGCGCCAAAATTGGCGTACAACCAACCTCGCACGACATCTATCATAGGGATGTTCGTCGTAGGGCACCCGCCTGCCACCGTCTCAATGCCTCTTTAACGCGAGGCCGGTCCGCGTGCGGATAACGACACTTAGGAAGGTAAAAGAAAGATGACCACCGCGAAGATCATTTGGACCAAAGTGGATGAGGCGCCCGCGTTGGCGACCTATTCCCTGTTGCCGATTGTCGAGACTTTCACCAAGACAGCGGGGATCACCGTCGAGACCCGGGACATTTCCCTGGCCGGCCGCATTATCGCCAATTTCCCCGAAAAACTTGCTCCCGCCCAGCGTATCGCGGACGAGTTGAGCGAGTTGGGGGCGTTGGCCAACAAGCCGGAAGCCAATATCATCAAATTGCCCAACATCAGCGCGTCGATCCCGCAATTGAAGGCGGCGATCAAGGAACTGCAGACGCTGGGCTTCGACATTCCCAACTATCCGGACGAAGCGAAGACCGACGCCGAAAAGGACATCAAGGCCCGCTACGGCAAGGTGTTGGGCAGCGCCGTCAATCCGGTCCTGCGCGAGGGCAATTCCGATCGTCGGGCCGCCGCCGCGGTCAAGCAGTACGCCAGAAACAATCCGCACAAAATGGGCGCCTGGGGTGGTGATTCCAAAACCCATGTGGCGCATATGAGCGCCGGCGATTTCTATGGCAGCGAAAAATCCGTTACCGTCTCCGAGCCCGGCGATGTCCGCATCGAATTCGTTGGCCGGGACGGCAAGGCCTCGGTGCTGAAGGAAAAAACCCCGCTGAAGGCCGGCGAGGTGATCGACGCTTCGGTGATGAGCCGCCGGGCGCTGCGCGCCTTCTATGCCGAACAGATCGAGGACGCCAGGAAGCGGGGTGTGCTCCTGTCCGTGCATCTCAAGGCGACCATGATGAAGATCTCCGATCCGATCATGTTCGGACATGCCGTTTCGGTCTTCTTCGAGCCCGTTCTCACCAAGCATGCCGAGGTCCTGAAACGGCTGGGCGTCAACCTCAACAACGGCTTTGGTGATTTGCTGGCCAAGATCGCCACTCTGCCGGACGCCGAGCGGGGCGCCATCGAGGCCGACATCGCGGCTTGCTACAAGTCCCGGCCGGAACTGGCGATGGTCAATTCCGACAAGGGCATCACCAACCTGCATGTGCCGAGCGACGTCATCATCGATGCCTCGATGCCCGCCATGATCAGGGAGTCCGGGCGGATGTGGGGGGCCGACGGCAAGCTGCACGATACCAAGGCGGTGATCCCCGATCGCTGCTATGCCGGCATCTATCAAGTGGCCATCGAGGACTGCAAGAAGAACGGCGCTTTCGATCCGCGCACCATGGGCAGCGTTCCCAACGTCGGTCTGATGGCGCAGAAGGCCGAGGAATACGGCTCCCACGACAAGACCTTCGAGATTGCCGGTGACGGTGCCGTCCGTGTGGTCGATGGCGCGGGCAAGGTCCTGCTGGAGCAGCCGGTCGAAGCCGGCGATATCTTCCGCATGTGCCAGGTGAAGGACGCGCCGATCCAGGACTGGGTCAAGCTGGCGGTCAGCCGGGCGCGGGCGACGGGTGCGCCCGCCATCTTCTGGCTGGATGGCAAGCGGGCTCACGATGCCCAGATCATCGCCAAGGTCGAACGCTATCTGAAGGATCACGACACCAAGGGTCTCGATATCCGGATCATGTCGCCGGAGGACGCCATTCGACTGTCCCTGGAACGGATCCGCAAGGGCCTGGACACCATTTCGGTTACCGGCAATGTGCTGCGCGACTATCTGACCGATCTGTTCCCGATCATCGAACTGGGCACCAGCGCCAAGATGCTGTCGATCGTTCCCCTGATGGCCGGTGGCGGGTTGTTCGAGACCGGGGCCGGCGGCTCGGCGCCCAAGCATGTCCAGCAATTCCAGGAGGAGGGCTATCTCAGATGGGATTCCCTCGGCGAATTCCTGGCGCTGGGCGTGTCCCTGGAGCATCTGGCGCAGACCTTCAACAATCCGAAGGCCCAGGTTCTGGCCGACACCCTCGACCAGGCCAATGGTAAAATCCTGGAAAACAACCGTTCTCCGGCCCGCAAGGTGGGCGAGCTGGACAACCGGGGAAGCCATTTCTATCTCGCCCTCTACTGGGCGCAGGCATTGGCGGCGCAAAGCCGGGACAAGGAGTTGCAGGCCCGTTTCGCCGGACTGGCCAAAACGCTCTCCGAAAACGAGGCGAAGATCAATGCCGAGCTGATCAGTGCCCAAGGCAAGCCGGTGGACATGGGGGGCTATTATCTCCCGGATTTCGGCAAGACATCGAAGGCGATGCGCCCCAGCGCGACGCTGAATGCGGCTCTGGCCGCAGTCTGAAGTGAAGAGCGCCCGGCGGCTGGCTCCCCCTTTCCCAGCCGCCGGGTTTTCAAGGAACCGTTTCGTGTTTGAGTTCGACGATTTCGATTTTTACCCTGTAGACCCGTCGAGCGAGGTTTCGCTTCGCGGGGAGATCCAGACGCTTTTGCGCAAGAGCGGCCTGGATTACGAGGATGGGATCGA